>JBNKFV010000033.1:0-39485 GCA_050289485.1 Cellvibrionaceae bacterium | reverse complement strand
ATCGGTACCTTCATTAAAATCTAAGGTGATGGCGCTGAGGGCATACTTTGATATTGATCGAAGTATGGTCTGTTTCGGAATGCCCAATAACTCAACCTCAATGGGTTGTGTAATTAGGGTTTCGACTTCTTCTGGCGTCATGCCGGGGGATTTAATAATGATTTTGACTTGCGTCGGCGAAATATCAGGGAAGGCATCAATGGGAAGATTGATCATTGCCTTTCCGCCAAAGCCAATCAGCAATACTGTGAGCAAGCCTATGAGCAAACGCTGGCTAAGGGCAAACTGAATTAACTGGCTCAACATTATTCGCCACCTCCCAGTCCCAGCTCAATGCCCTTGAGTATGGCAGCTCCGCTAATCACAATCTGGTCACCTGAATTCAAGCCTTCAGTTGCAATATAATGACTACCCAGTGGTATCAATTGCACACCTTGTGGCCTGATACTATTTTCGGCTTTCACGTAGACTTGCGTATGAGAACCATTGTGCGTAACCGCACTGGCAGGCACAAAAACACCTTCTGTCATAGGGGGGAGGATCAGCGTAACTTGCTGACCTGCTATGCAGTTGCAGGGTTCATTAAAGGCAGCGCTGATAGCAAGTAACTGGGTAGTGCTGTTTACTTCGGCGTCTTTATTTTTTAGTGTCAACGTGATGTTGGTATTGTCAGCGGCATTATTGGTGTCACTGTTTAACGTACTGCCTGGCGCAAGTAGTAGGGTATCGCCAACGCGCAAGTGCTGGGCAAGTGCTATCGGTAAATAGCTTTTTACCCAGAGTTGATTGGTTCCACTCACTTCGGCTACTACTTTACGTGCCGATACTACCTCTCCAGCATCAAAAAGTCGGCGGCTCAAGATTCCACTTACAGGAGACTTAAGTACAATTATTCCTGGTGTTAGAGTGCCAGTGCGGAGCGCATTTAATTCCTGTTTTGTAAAGCCTGCTTGTTCCAGTTGCTGCTGTTCGCCCCGCAAACTGAACTGGGCATGTCGAACGTTGCGTTTTGATTGATTCAAGCGTTGCTGAGCAATAATGCCATCGCGATAAAGTTGTTCATCTTTATCTAATTCATACTGTGCTCGATCGAGGGCATTATAAGCCGCAATCCAGGATTTCTGCGCTGACATTAGATCGGCACTGAATAAGGTTGCGAGAGGTTCATCTGCGGTGATATCGGCACCGCTATTGGCGAGCCATTCTTGTAGAATGCCGGTAAACGACGACACTACTGACGTGTTGCTCTCTGGAGAATTAATCGTCAGTGCAGGCACTTGCGAACCATTTTCTGCGGTTACTGAACGAACATTTTCGAACATCAAGCCAAGGCGATCAAAGTCGTCACTACTTAATGTTTCCAGTGAGGTTTCATCCTCAGCATGGAGGTTAATGCTAAAACTACCTATCAATAATAAAAACAGCATACTGCTACGCACATTACCTGTGACGAAAGGTGCAAGTGAATTAATCA
This sequence comes from Cellvibrionaceae bacterium, assembly GCA_050289485.1. GTDB lineage: Bacteria > Pseudomonadota > Gammaproteobacteria > Pseudomonadales > Cellvibrionaceae > JBNKFV01. The sequence continues at coordinate 38,011 of JBNKFV010000033.1, read as the reverse complement.
TGGTAGTAATCCTAAAGTCTGGTTGAGTTCAGAAATTAAAGCTTGGTGTGCTAATGCTGCCTGCTGTTGCTGCTTTTGGCTCTGGTGATACTGTCGCAAGGATTGTATGGTGGGAAAAATATCTGATTCACCCAGAGCAAATGCTTTTTTTTGCATTTGCCAGTGCTGTTTGTGTAGTGCCAGTGTTTTTGCACTTAACTCAAGTTGTTGAGAACTGATATAAAGTGCGTGCTTCACGTCATGTAGCTGCTGGTTAAGAGTCTGGCGGGCCTTATATAAATTCACCTCAGCTTCTGTTTGGTTCACGCGAGCGGCGCTGGTTTGGGCATTTATAGAGCGACTACCGCCAAAGGGAATACTAATACCAACGCTTAAATTATCGTTGCTGGTATTCAGTGAGTCGCTGCGATCTCGTCGCACACCAAAGTTAATGCTTACATTTTCCGCAGCAGCCTGCCGGGCAGCGGTGGTTTGAGTTTGCAAACTATCAAGTTCAGCTTCTAGATAAAGCAACCAAGGGTGGTTGTTTGGAATAGTGCTTGCCACGGGTTCTTTTTCAAAGAATGGCTGAGCGGGTCGTTGATCGAGCCCCGTGATTTGCTGGTAGCCTCGGGCTGCATCTACTGCAACAGCCTCTGCTGCGATAAGCTGTTGGCGAGCTTCAATAACTAATGCCTCACCTTGCATCAGCAGGCTTTTTGGGGCGTCGCCAACGTTAACCCGCTGTTGGCTAATGGCCAACAACTGGCGCGCATCTGCCAGCGCCTGAGAGGCCTGATCAATGGCCAAGTCAGCGCTAGCTAACGCATGCAAACTTTGTCGTACCTTCCCGGTTAACTGCCACTGTAAATATGTTTTCCAGTGGTCGCTTGCCATCTGCAAATGTTTGGCGAGAGTTCTAGCCGTACGTTTCTGTCCAAGGTGCCAAAGATTAAAACCAATACCCGCTTCAAGCTCCTGAGAACCCTGATCATGGCTATCATCTAAATAATTGAGGTATAGCCGCGATTGACCGGTTGTGAATTGGCTGCTATAAGCTTTTTGAGCATCTGCCCTGTCTTGAAAGGCCGAGTTAAGCCGCGTTTCAGGAGCTTGCTTTTCAGCAGCAATCACTATGTCGAGCAGCGTTAGTTGATCACTAAACTTGAGGGCAGGATGAAGGTCTTGATGATGCTGCTCTTCCTCGTGATGATAGCCATGATCATCGGCTATCTCGGCAATGCCAGGAATGGGAAGCAGACATAATATCAACAGAGCGATTTTTTTGTTCACAGTAACAGAGCCCAAATAATGGAATGTGGGCCACATGGTAATGTGTACTTTGTCAAAACTTTGTCGAAATTTCAGTTTGTTAGCGCATCGATAACTAACAAGAAATAGCACTTGGTATTCACATTATTTTGGCATTTGTTATGGGACAATTGATAAGTACAATTCATAAGTACAATTCACCAGTGCAAGCCTAGCGTTTCCTTATAAAGGAGATACGCACTTTTCCCAGTAGATAGAGGTAGGGGCATAAACAGATGAAACTACTTATCGTCGAAGATAACCGGGATATTGCCGAAAATATTGCTGATTTTCTTGAGCCACTGGGTCACGTCCTGGATTTTGCCAGTGATGGCGAATTAGGTCTGGCGCTTGCACTGGAGCACACCTTCGATGTGATAGTGCTGGATATTATGCTGCCGCGACTAGATGGTATTTCATTGTGTCAACGCTTACGCAGCGAAGGCAACGCGACACCGGTATTGATGTTAACGGCACGCGATCAACTGGATGACAAGTTGGCGGGTTTCAGTGTTGGTGCAGATGACTACTTAGTTAAACCGTTCTCGCTCAAAGAGCTTGAGGCACGCTTGCAAGCGCTAGTAAAACGTTTACACAAGTTTGGCGACAGTAAACAATTGTGTGTGGCCGATTTACAATTCGACCTTAACACTCTGCAGGTTACACGTCAGGGTATCCCATTAGACTTAAACCCAACCCAGCGCAAAATCCTCGAGCTATTAATGCGCCAAAGCCCAAACGTTGTCAGTCGTGAACAACTGGAAAGTGCTGTCTGGGGCGATATCCCCCCAGACAATGATATTTTGCGTACCCACATATACAGTCTGCGGGCAATCATAGACAAGCCCTTTTCCCACAAATTACTACAAACTGTTCGAAGCGTTGGCTATCGATTGGTACAGGACTGACTTGTGAAACCTAACAAGAGCTTAAAACATAACTTAATCTTGCATATGGTCGTTATGGTAACTGTTGTGAGCACCTTATTCTCAACGGGTTTGTTGATGCTAAAGCAACGGTTAGAAGAGGCAACCTTTGGTGAAATGGTGCGAAAACATATGGAAACAGTGATGACGCACCCCGACTCCACTGCTTCGCTACAAGGGGCTTTGTTTGATGAATGGCTTATATACCGGGGAAGTGAAGCACGTCAGCTGCCTATGTCAATTCAGCAGATGCCAGAAGGCTCCCATCATTCTGTGGCAATCAATGACCATATCTATCATTTAAATATTGCCCAAACAGAAGAGGGGCGGATTTACTTACTATACAACATTACTCGCTGGGAAGAGCAAGAACACTTTTTATTAGAAGTGCTTTTTTACGGCATTCTGGCCGTGCTTATCGCAGCGATTTTTATAGGGCAACGGGTGGCCAATGTTATTTTGGCGCCCGTGCAGGCGCTGACCAATCGTTTAGGGTGCATATCCCCAGATGAACGCAATCTGCGTATAGGCGAAGATTTTACCGGGACCGAAATAGGACTTATCGCCTTGGCATTTGACCAATACGCTGCCAGGCTTGATCAATTTGTTGAGCGTGAACGTTCCTTTACTGCAGCGGCTAGTCATGAATTAAGAACGCCGTTATCGGTAATGCTAGGCGCTATAGATATCCTAGAGACCATCCCATTGAATGCTACTGGTGAACGAGCCCTGGCCAGAGTAAGGCGTGCTTGTGCAGAAATGACAGCCTTTGTTGAAGCAACTTTATTTTTATCTCGTGAAGATAATAAAAGTATTCAAACTATTACTCAGCTACCCCTAGCTGATGTAATAAAGGATATCGTGGAAGACAACAGTCCAGCAATAATTGAATCAAACATTGATATAAAGCTTACCTTAACATCAGCGCTACAATTAGACGTACCCGATAGCATTATTAAAATAGCCCTTAACAACTTGCTACGCAATGCAATTGAACATACTCAAGGTGGAGAAATATCCGTAACGCTTAGTGGCTCGAAGTTGGTCTTACGCGATACGGGAGAGGGTATTCCTCGTGAGCATCTCCCACATATTTACGATCGAAGTTACTCCACCAAGGCGAGTGGTATCGGTATGGGGTTAAACCTGGTTAAACGGATTTGTGATCGTTTTGGTTGGATGCTGGTTATAGACAGTGAGCCAGGACAAGGTACAGAGGTCATGATTGAGTTTTGCCCCGACAGTAACTATTTGAAACGAGTATAGTTAAACCGAGTATAGGGTGAATAAATGCCCTTTTCCGCGTGACTGTTCGCTGCAGAGTTAGCAACTCGTCAAAAAGGCCTTTGGTACTGTTATTGTTGAAATACAACATTAATTAGCTGCTCAGTAATTAATTCTATTCTCGCATGATTGAATCATAAGAGGGAAGGATGGTTTATAACCTATGTTATGGTTAAATCAAGATTTTTCTTCCGGCAATAAGCAATTCAAGGTGATACTAGCAGCCATGTCTCCGGCAACATTGACCGAGGTACGGCACATGTCCAGTATTCGGTCAACACCCATAATCAGTGCAATACCTGATGCCGGGATACCAACGCTTTCAAGAATAGTTGCCAGAATAACAATGCCGACGCCGGGAGTACCCGGTGAACCGATGGAAGCTCCTGTTGCCATGACTACCACCAGAATCATGCCGGATATACCTATATCAACCTGAAATACCTGGGCCAGGAACAAGGTAGCAACGCCCTGATAAAGTGCTGTTCCTGCCATGTTTATCGTAGTGCCTAATGGAATGACAAATCGGGAAATACCGGAACGGACTCCGAATGCATTTTCAGTGGTGTTTAATGTTAAGGGCATGACTGCGGCGGAACTTGAGGTCGATAATGCTAGCAGTAAAACTTCTCGGGCGCTTTTCAAAAAACTCAAGGGGTTGATTTTGCCCACAATAGCAATAACCGATACATATACCAGCATCAGAATGGCCAGACCGGCCAGTACTGTTAATACGTAAACAGCCGTGGCCAATAATGTTGACACACCGACTCGGGCACTGATGTTGGCAAGCAGTCCAAATACGGCAATGGGAACGAACTTTAATACCCAGCCAACGATCACCATGCAGACAGACTGTATGGAGCCCAATAAATCGAGCAATGGTTTACGTTGATCTGTCGGCATAGCGACCAGCGCGATGCCAATTATGGCCGCGCTGATAACAGTTTGTAGCATATTACCACTGACAAATGTTGCCAGTGGATCACGCGGAAACAAACCGATGAACACGTCCGGTAATTCTTTCAGTGTCGGTAATTCACTGCCTGCCATTTTGTCAATGCTTGCAGAACCCGTGACAATGGTTTCCAGAATACTGCTGTCGATATAAAGACCCGGTTTGATGAGTAAGGCGGCACCGATACCAACGCTGACGGCGATAATTGTTGATATCAAAAAGAAGATAATCGCTGCCAGTCCCAGTTTCCCAATATTTTCCGTGGCCTCTCCCGCGGCGATACCTCGTATGACTGACGCGATGATAAGTGGAATAATAATGAACTGGATACCGAGTAAAAAAAGTTTCCCTGGCAGGGCCGCCCAGGCAGCAATTAATTCAGCCGTTTTTTGCGGCACAATGCCTGCGGTTGGTCCGATAACAATACCAAAACCGACTCCCAGGAACATGGCAAGTAAGACTTGTAACCAGAGTTTACCTTCAACCAATCCGGCCAGGTTATTGCTCAGGTTAAGCAGGGAGCGTGGAATGACTTTCATTGTTCTAGTTCATCTATATTTTAATAATACTTACTCAACCCAGGTTTAAATGTGATAGACGTTGGCATCCAGATAGCGGACCTCATATTGGCCCGTATCTTCCGGCGCGCCCATCCCGACGATGGTCACAAAGTCCCGATCACCGACGTTGCCGCTTGGCCTTTGCACCGACAGGCATCTCGGCAGGCGCGGTCAGGGTGATATCAGCCTGGGCGGCCAGTGAACAAAGACCGAGCAGAATAACCAGACGGTGTATAACTCTATTCATCGCGTTCTCCACGTCATTATTGGTATTTTGGAAATCGGTTGGCTGTACAGGGAGAAGCTCTAGGAGACACAATACTTAATTATGTTTGTATAAACAAATAGCAAGTGTAACAAGAGTTATGCTACCGGGATATCCGCATCACATAATCCAGCGCGGTAACCGCAGGCAGGATGTATTTTGCTTACTGGTTTCGGCGCAAATTGGTATTTCCGCGTCACACGACAGCTGGGAGTTTAGTGCTCGGGCACGTTATCTCGGGCTCTGCACGTTGACGGCAGACAATACGCAACGTTTAGAATCGCTGACCACAGTAAACCTGCGCTTAGCCTACCATTGGCGAGAGATTGCCGAAAATATTGCTGAATCATTGTTGGTTTTGGTTCTCCATTAATTATAGGGTTGTTCTCAAATGGAGAGGGTGTATTGTCGGCTAGTCTGATTCGTGCCTTTAATTCTTTTTGTTCGGTTTGCTCCTACCAATCTGTGCCAGCCAATGACCACCGAGGTGATGCAAAGCACCATGCCGACCAAACAAAGCAGTAGTAGCACAATATCCCATAAAGGGCGGTGGTTGATAAGAAAGGGAAAATCCAGGCTGTGCATGCCATTGTAGAGCCAGCGCTCAACACGACCGGCTGTCGTCATGCGATTGATTACATTGCCGCTGGTTAAATCGATATGAAACCAGGTTTGTTCAGGGTCATTAAATTTCACGCGTAACACAGGCAATGGGCGATAAGAATCGTGGTGTGAGTAATACCACATATCATGAGTGTTTAAGATTTTTGTTGTCATTGTGCTCGCATTGTCTACTAGCAGTGGAGCGGCGTTGCGTGCGGCTCTTTCAATAGTGTTACCCCCTAAATGATTTGTGGCTATGGCAAGACGTTGGTGGGCTGACTGTGTGAATACGAGAAATTGTTCACCGCCAATCATACGCCATTCAACCTGTTTGGCTTTAAACGAAGGGGGGATGCTCTGCTGCACTTGCGTTGTTATTGAATGGGCATTATCTGCGGATAAAGCGGCTGCCCGGTAATTGCGTACCTGTATTTGCAGTGAGGTCGAGGCATCAAAGATACCCCAGGGATTCATCGACATCATGCCGCTGAAGATAAACATGAGTACAAAGCCACCAATAATCATGCCTAACAGGTGATGTAATCTTTGTACGTTGGAATACGGCGTAATGCGGTTGCGAGAGTAACGTTTGCGCAGGCGCAAGCGCATGATACCAATGACGATACCGGTGATCGTTACCAAAGTGCCGGCCAGTGATAGATAAATGACGAGGTTTTGCCAGAGTTTGCCATGCTTTCGTAAAGGCAGGGGATAAATCCAATGGATGGTACTGCCCAGCCAATTCCAGCCGCGTTCGCAGGCGTTGGTGTCTCTCGCCACCAGACCGGTGACATCTGAAATATACAGTTCGGTACGGCTCGCATTGTTGACGCGTACTTTGTGGAAGGGGCGCAGAGGATTGAGCGACGAAGACAGCGTCCATTGGTCAACATCGATGGGCGAGACATACTCAATCGGTTCCCCGCGCGTATAATTTTCGGCGATCTGTATGGCCGTGATTTTACTTAAGCCTTGGAAGTGCTCGCCGTTATCAGCAAAAACGGTGGACCATTGGTTGTTGTTGTCGAGAATACGGTAAGCCGGACGACTCAGCACCGTGGTTAGCAGCAACCGTTCGATAGATGTCGTCACATCGACAGAGGCAAGGGCCTGCGCCGGAGTGACACGAATATCGGCCAAGGCTAACGGTGGCAGACCGGAAAAATGTTCTTCCTCCGTTAGCGTGGGGTAGCCTATATACATCATCACGAAGCCAGAGGCGAACCAGAGCCCGAAGAGGGCGCAGAGCCCTACCCCCAGCCAGCGATGGAACAGGAACAGATAGCGTTTAGCGGTTTTAAACACAATGACTCACACCGTTTGTCGATTAAAAGTTGTAGGTATAGGTGACATGGAGCGTGCGCGGCGTACCGGCAAACCCATAGGCATAGGGTGAGTCATCGACATCCCGTAGCCCACGATTCAGTTGTGTGGAATAGGCTTTGTCAAAAGCATTCTCCAGCCTAAAGCCAATTCGATGCTGGCGTTCGATTCCCAGGTACCAGGCACCACTGATATCGGCCACGGTATAGTTGCCATGTTTACGGCGGCCAACACGGCTAACGTCGTCGTAAACCTTGCCTACTTGCAGCAGGCTGAGCCGCAGCTCCATTGGCAGGATGTCGGGCTGATAGGTAACCGCTGCTTTTAGTGTGTCTTCAGGAATGTCTTGCAGTTGTTCCGAGCTGCTGTCGGCTTGGGCATCGGTGTGGGTGTAATCGAGGTTCAGGTTAACGCCGCTGTTGAAGTTCAGCGATGTAGTGATCTGGAATCCTTTGGCTGTGACTTGATCGTCCATGTTCATAAAAATGCCATCGGGGTAGCCGGGCTGATTACTGTCCACCTCGATCAGGTTGTCGATGGTTCGATGGAATGCATCCACCTGCCAGTTCCAAACGCTGTTGCTGGTCAATGCCTGATGGCCGCCAATACCCAGGTTAACATTTAGGCTTTCTTCCGGTTCCAGATCGGGGTTACCCACTTCACAACAGTCTTTCAGATACAGCTCTTCGGCATCGGGTAGGCGAAAGGTGGTGCCGACTGAGCCGCGCAGAAACACGGTGTCGGTTACTTGGTGTTGTCCACTGAAATTCCAGATGGTGTCGTTGGTGCCGCCCAGGCGGTTGTAGCGAAGCCCCAGCGCAAGTGTGGTATCTTCAAACAATCGATCGGAAGTACTGACCTGTGCGAAGATGGCGTTGACAGCCTCGGTTTTATTTTCGATCAACCAGACTTCATCAGACGCGGAGTATCGTTGATGATCGTAGCCTACCGTATAAGTCAGACCCAGATCCGTTTCAATACGCGCGCCCAGATTGATGCCTTTATCTTCGTAGCCCCAATAGGTATCCACAAAAACGGGGTTTAGTGCGCCGGTTACATTACCGTTGCTATCGAGCACGTTTTCGATACGGCTCCATACGGTATCCCAAGTATGGTAATAGCCTTTAAGAAAAAACGCGGCAGAATCATTGACGGCATAATCCCATTTCAGGGTGATGAGGTCTTCGTCGCGCTCGTTGAAGGCGATAGCATTGCGATAGGCTCGCATGTTTTCAAGGTAAGCATCGGTGTGGTGGTAGTGTAGGGAGAGCCTGTTGCGATCGCTGATGTCTACTGCGTATTTGATGCCGAGGGTTTCAACATCGTAGCCACGGTCGACATGTGTCTGGCTGGGTTGGCGTTCTTCATCTCTAATAGCTTTAAACCCGTCGGCTTTATCCTTGGAGCCATAGAGCACAACCTGATTTCGACCAAAGGCAAAGCCAATATCACCATTCATCGAGGTGCCATCATTACTGTGCCCACCTACACTCACAGAGCCGCGGGTGCTTTGACTGTATGGCTTGGTGACAATATTGACCACCCCGGCTACCGCCTGTGTACCATAAAAAATACCTTGGCCGCCGTAGAGTACTTCCACACGCTCAACCATATGTGCGGGAATGGTATCCAGCGGTGACGTATTGGCATAGAGCCGGTTATTGATGCGTACGCCGTCTACCAACCAGAGAATATCAGCACAGCGCGAACCCTGTAGAGAGCAGTTCATGTAATCGAAGGCACCGCTTTTAGGGGCTATGTACAGCCCCGGCACCTCCATTTGCAGTGTCTGGCTCATATCGAGATAGGCACCGAGCTCTAGGGTATCGGCTGTAATCATCTCAAGGTGGTGCCCACTATCAGCCAATTGCTGTGGCAGGGTCTCTTCGATGTATTGCCCGGTGACAAACACTTCCTCAAGGGTTTGCGCGTTGCTTAGTACTGGTACGGTCAGCAGAGAGAGGCTCAAACTGATATGAAGTTTTTGACGATTGAAGGGTATGTTATTGATTGTGTGCATAGGTGTTCCCGGTGATCTGTAAGTTCCAAAGTGGTTGGATCCTAGTATTTCACCCATGAAGAACAACGTTAAAAACGGTTACAAAACCGTTGATAAACGTTAATTAACGCGTGTAGCCCTTGTTTACCATGCCTTTAGTACTGGAGGTTCCGCGCGTTACAACACGGTTGTTTTTAGTTGTTGCCTACTCGTCACAAGATGCAGATTTGCCACTAAGCGAAGTAAGCACATTGACTGTATTGGATATATACAAGAGACCAACGTGCTGGATGGGCCATATGGAGGCAGCGGATTTTTCTACGCCTTATTAATCACCTAAAGAATTTGAATGGCGTAAAAGCGAGGCATGGTATTGAATTTGTGTTGCAGTATTTGTCAGAGTAAAAAGCCCTTCTCAACAATAGCGAACGGCCTTTATCATTATGTTGCTTTATTTCACTATTAACGTGGCAATAAACACACTACAAATGCGTTTGTTGCAAATACTGAAAACACTGGTTTTGTTTTCGAAACGCTATTTTATATTTATAAAATATTTAGTGATTCAAATGTGTTATTTACTGGATCTCTTGAGTTAGCTGTTTTATCTTGCGAAGCGTTTGCTGCCATTCGCCATGAAGGGGGCGAGGGGGTGTGGTGTCGAATTCTTTCAATGGCTGTGGTAGCTCACGCAATAACGATAACTGAATATTTCGGCCTAGCCGTCGAAGTATCACCGCTCTGACTCGAGGTGATTTTATGAAATACCCTATTTCAATACGAATGATGCACTGGCTCATGGCTGTGATCATTTTTGGTATGATCTGGTCTGGCTGGGTGATGGTGCCAGAAAGTTATGAAGAACCTTATGTACCTGGCCCGTTTGACTTTCTTTATTTCTGGCACAAATCCTTTGGTTTACTCGTGATAATGCTGTTCGTCGTGAGGCTCTTAATGCGTTCGCGCGCCACGCTGCCTGAATTGCCCTCGGGATTCGCTTCATGGGAAGTTAAGGCTGCCAAGGCTGGGCACGCTGCATTATACATACTGATGATTGTTGTGCCGTTGATGGGTTATTGCATGTCCAGCGTTTTTACGGGGAGTGATGGCGTCACCTTCTTTGGTATCCCAATGCCCGACATACTGCCCAAAAACGACGATTGGTTCCCAGTGTTCGGATGGCTTCACAAGTGGCTTGCCTATACGCTGCTCTCGGTGATTGTGGTGCATATTCTTGGGGCGCTCAAGCATCGTTTTCTCGATAAAAACAAAGAGAATGATGTGTTGTCACGCATGATTTAAGTGTTGTTTTAGCTGCATTTACTCTCAATGTTTTTCTTCAACAGGCCTGCCAATGCAGGCCTGTTGTATTATCAGGGACGGCGAATACTTGGGTGTGATTGATTACATTGCATGGCATGCTATGTTCAGGAATATCCAATAGTCGCTTTTTCCCCTCTCTCTGTCTCTCTTCTACCCTTCTATATCGCTTATCGTTATCAATGTCGTGGCTAGGGGTATAGCTCGAGGCGATCATTTATACAATTGCGTTAGGGGGGTTTTCCTTTTTCTGCGTCGTCGTTTTTGTAGATGCTCATTTTCCATGCAAGGCAAATAAGCAAAAAACGATTGATAGATGGTATAGAGGGTAGTCTGAATGATGGTTGATAGGGTGACGGAATTGCGAAAAAGCCGTAGCACTGTACGTGGTAGCGCCGAGAAAATGTATTCGGCTGTACGGTTTATGGGTCGACAATCCTTGCGTTGCATATTTGCAGTAGCGCTATTGTTAACCGCCCATGTGGCGATGGCTGGGACAGCAGAGGTGCTGCCTGATTTTTCAGGTACTTGGGAGCGGTACCCGGATCCATATGATCCTAATTCACGCTTTCCAGAGGATCCACCTGCACCGGATGGTGGCCCTACACTTAAGAAGCAATATGCCGAAAAATACCAAGCGTTTTTGAAGCGTAAAGATGAAGCCTTCAAAGCGGGTAAGCCCTTGGCAACACCCAGTACGCAGTGTTTGCCAGAAGGCATGCCCACCATTATGGCGGCAGTTAACCCAATTGAAATACTTCAGCAGCCTCATCAAATTGTTGTGCTGGCTGAATTTCTTACTCAAACGCGTCGTATCTATTTGAATGAAGAAATGCCAGAGTTTGATGATATTTCGCCTAGCTACATTGGCTATTCTGTGGGGCATTGGGAGGGTGACACGCTGGTGGTAAAAACCATTGGGGTTCGTGAAGATGTTAAGTTCCATGGTATTCCACGTACAGAAAGTATGGAGATCACTGAGAGAATACGGCTGACTGGGCCTGATTTGCTCGAAAATAAAATTACTATTCATGACCCTGAGGTAATGGCTGAGCCCTACCAGTTTACGTTCGGTTATCGACGCAATAACGACTACCGCATTATGGAATATATCTGCGACAACAATCGCTATGAATTAGACGAGGATGGCGGGTCAGTATTGGATGTTTCGCCGCGATAATGTTGCTTGTTTGTGTGGCCTCGTGTGAGGCCGCACATCTTCAGGTTGGTTCGTAACCATAACCTCATATATTCAAGACCTACCACTCTCTTAGGTCTTTGATGCCATTGCAGTGCTATTTCTGCATCCTGTTTAGGGGTTTTCGCCCGCTCAACAGTCGTAGCTCACAGTATCTCGATTGAGATTCCAGATAATGCCGGCGGCTAGTCTTTGTGATGCTACGTAGAGTAGGCGAGGCTCTGCTGTTTTTAATGCCTTGCAATGTGGGTTGAAGGGCTAATGGCATTACTGGATTAGCACTTTTTATATCGGAGTGAAAACAGATATGACAACACCTTCAAGCACAACGAATAATGGCTCAGCTGATATACTGGCAAACCTCGCCAATAATATCTTGTCTGGCAGTATTCGGGTCGTTGACCTTACGGTGCCACTCGAACCCGCCACGCCGGTTATTCAATTGCCACCAGAGTTTGCCGCAGCCAACCCTTTTTCAATTGAAGAGATCTCGCGCTACGACTCGCGAGGCCCGGCTTGGTACTGGAATAATTTTTCTTGTAGTGAGCACACGGGCACTCACTTCGACGCGCCGATTCACTGGATAACAGGTAAAGACTATCCCAACAATGCCACGCATAACATTCCCGTAGAGCGTTTCATCGGCCCAGCTTGTGTGATTGATGTGTCACCTCAAGCGGCAGAAGACAGTGATTTTTTGGTGACGCGGGAAGTGATCGAAGCCTGGGAAGAAATACACGGCCGGATTCCCAAGGGAGCGTGGGTTCTATTGCGTACAGACTGGTCTAAACACGACACGGCTGAAGCATTTCTCAACATTAAAGAAGATGGTCCGCATACGCCGGGGCCGCATCCGGAGTGTGTGCAGTTTCTCGCCGATGAGCGCGATATTCTTGGTGTTGGTGCAGAAACAGTAGGGACCGATGCTGGTCAAGCCAGCGAATTGGAACCTGCCATGCCTTGCCACGCTATTATGCATGGATCAAATCGCTTCGGTCTGGCTAGTCTCACTAATCTTCATGAATTGCCGCCCACCGGTGCCGTTGTCATTGCGCCGCCTTTGAAAATTGTGAATGGCTCCGGCAGTCCGTTGCGGGTCCTGGCATTGGTTCCAGCTTAACTAGCCATAGGGAGTAATCATGGCAGAACGTTCGTTTAGTAAAGAAGTACAGTCGCTGCGCCTCGGTGCTGGCGAAGAATTTCGTGGCGAAGGCATACTCGCGGTAACCAAGGCGTTATTGCAGTCTGGGGTTTCCTATGTGGGTGGTTATCAGGGGGCGCCAGTATCACACCTTATGGATGTACTCGCCGATGCCGAAGATATTCTTAACGATCTGGGGGTGCATTTTGAAGCGAGCTCGTCAGAAGCAACGGCTGCTGCAATGCTTGCCGCATCGATCAATTATCCACTGCGTGGTGCAGTAACCTGGAAGTCAACTGTGGGCACCAACGTGGCCTCGGATGCGCTGGCCAACCTGGCTTCTGCTGGGGTGAAAGGCGGGGCCCTCATTATCGTCGGTGAAGACTACGGTGAAGGCGCCAGTATCATGCAGGAGCGCACGCACGCATTTGCGATGAAGTCACAAATGTGGCTGCTCGATCCAAAGCCGCGATTGCCCGATATTGTGCGCGCCGTTCAGCAGGCCTTCGAGTTGTCTGAAGCGAGTAATACGCCAGTAATGTTAATGCTGCGAATTCGCTCGTGTCATGTTTACGGCCGGTTTATCACCGAAGACAACAAGCGGCCTGCATTTTCAGCAACTGATGCGTTGAAAGCGCCTGTGCGTGATCACAGTCGAATTATTTTGCCACCTTCAACATTCGACCACGAGCGCGAAAAAATTGAAGAGCGTTTACCGGCGGCAGTCCGTTATATTGTTGAGAATAAACTTAACGAAACACAACCGGGCGACGTTGATGATATTGGTATTGTCATACAGGGTGGTACCTACAACAGTGCCTTGCGAGCACTTGAGTTGCTCGGCTGTGCCGATGCATTTGGCAACAGCAAAGTGCCTTTGTATGTGCTTAATGTTAATTACCCACTGGTACCGGAAGAGTGGGAAAAATTCTGCCGTGGTAAAAAGGCCGTGCTGGTTGCGGAAGAAGGGCAGCCTAACTTTATTGAGCAGGCTGCCAGTCAGATTCTTTACCAACAGGGTGTGCGCGTAAAACTCCTTGGTAAAGGCGCGCTGCCAGAGCAAGGCGAATACTCGGTTAATGTATTGCGCGAAGGTTTTGAAAAGTTTCTCTCTGAGTGGGCACCATCACTGCTAGGTACTGACAAGGAAACTAAAATAAACGCAGACGCCATCGTGAAGATCTCTCCACCTCAGCTGATCCCAGCAGCCGATGTATCGGAGCTTGTGCCGCCGCGCCCTGCTGGTTTGTGTACGGGTTGTCCGGAGAGGCCATTATTTACTGCACTTAAGCTGGTGCAGCGAGAAGTGGGATCGCTACACGTTAACGCTGATATTGGCTGCCATTCCTTTGCCACGTTGCCACCGTTTAATTTGGGTAACACCATTATGGGGTACGGATTGGGCGCCGCAAGTGGTTCGGCATTGGCGGCCGTGAAAGGCAAGCGTGCCGTGTCCATTATGGGGGACGGCGGTTTCTGGCACAACGGTATTACGACGGGGATTTGTAACGGCGTTTTCAATCGCCACGACGATGTTACGTTGATTATCGATAACGGCTACTCAGCAGCCACTGGTGGGCAGGATATTCCTTCATCAACTGCTGCCAACAAGCACCGGCAGGGCGATAACCCGATTTTTAATGCCGTTAAAGGGGTTGGCGTTAAGTGGATTAAACGCGTGCGCACCTACGATCTGCAAGGCACCATGGGTGCGTTGCGCGAGGCGCTAACAACGCCTGAATCTGGGCCCAAGGTGATTCTCGCCGAGGGTGAGTGCCAGCTGAATCGCCAGCGGCGTGTTAAGCCGTTGATGAACAAGGCTATCAAAGAAGGTAAGCGCACTGTGCGTGAGCGCTTTGGTGTTGATCCAGATACGTGCACCGGTGATCACTCCTGTATTCGTTTGTCGGGGTGTCCATCGCTGACTATCAAAGAAAACCCTGACCCATTACGTACCGATCCCGTCGCCCACGTCGACAACAGCTGTGTGGGGTGTGGTGTGTGTGGTGAAGTTTCCCATGCGGCAGTGCTGTGCCCGTCTTTTTATCGGGCCGAGCTGGTATACAACCCCTCAGGTTGGGATCGTTTTGTAAATCGGTTCCGCAATGTTGTGATTGGTGCGTTGCAGCGCCGCCGTGAGCGCACGCGTTTGCGGTATGTATTTTAAATGACAGACTAAGAAGTGAGCGAGCACGCAGTGAATACAGAACGTTCTATTAAAATGACCATCGCCGCACTCGGCGGGCAGGGCGGTGGTGTGTTGGCTACCTGGCTTGTACAGGTGGCCGAAGAAGAAAATTATCTAGCCCAGTCGACGTCGGTTCCGGGTGTTGCACAGCGCACTGGTGCAACGATTTATTATCTGGAATTTTTTCCCCGTGCACTGGCTGAACAAGCGAAGCGCGAGCCGGTTATGGCAATGATGCCAGCATCTGGCGATGTGGATTGTGTAGTGGCCTCGGAGCTTTTGGAAGCAGGCAGGGCACTGCAGCGGGGTTTTGTTACCCCCGATCGTACAACGCTGATTGCGTCATCGCACCGCACTTACACCATCGCGGAAAAAAGTGCGATGGGCAATGGTGTCACCGATGCTGAAAAAATTATGCAACAGCTGCAGGGCCAGGCGAAGCGCATGATTATGTTCGATATGGATGACATGGCCCAGCAGCATAAAAGCGTAATCAGTTCGGCATTGCTCGGTGCTATTTGTGGCAGTGGTGTGTTGCCGTTTAGCCGGGAGTCATTCGAAACTGTTATTAAGCGCAGTGGTATTGCCGTAGAGACCAATCTGGCTGCCTTTGGTGCTTCATGCGAGCGCGCGCAACTGAATGAAGTGGTTGAGTCGGCAGCAGCTGAAAAATCGTCGTTACAAGAGGTTCCCGCGCAGGCGGGCAGCCCTGCACTGCAGCCAGCATTGGTTCGCATACGCCAATTTGCGCCAGTGGTGCAAAGCCTGGTGTTTGAGGGCGCGCGTAAAGTACTGGATTATCAAGATATAAAATATGTGGATCTCTATTTATCGCGTATGGAAGCCATTGCAGCGCTGGATGCCAAAGTAAACCCAGGTGGTCAATGGGCGCTGACAGAAGCAACCGCTCGCAGTCTGGCGCTCTGGATGACTTTCGAAGACACGATACGGGTAGCAGATCTTAAAACCCGATCGTCTCGCTTTGCTCGTGTACGGGATGAAATTCGTGCAACGCCTGATCAACTGTTTGGCATTACAGAATTTATGAAGCCCCGTGTTACTGAAATTGCTGGAACGCTTCCTAAAGGCTTAGGTAACTGGGTGCTTAAGTCATCAGGTGTGTGTCGCATGCTGGGCCGCTGGACTAAGGGCAAACAAGTACGTACGCGCACTATTAGTGGATTTCTACTACTGTACAGCCTGGCAGGTATGAAACGGTGGCGCTTGGGAACGCTGCGTTATCACGAAGAAAATACACGTATCGAAGACTGGCTGCATCGTATAAAGCAACTAGCGGAAACCAACTATGCTCTTGCCGTTGAGCTGGCACGCGCACAACGGTTAGTAAAAGGCTATGGCGATACCCACGAACGTGGCTGGAAAAATTTTTCTGTGTTACTTGAGCATTTGGAAAAGCTTGTGGAGCGTACTGATGGTGCTGCGGTGCTGGCACGTATGCAAATCGCAGCGCTTGCTGATGACGAAGGCATGGCGTTGGATCGAGAGGTGCAAGCTCTGTAGTACGCTAGTGGAACAGATAATAAACTTTTTCTCTCTACTCAAACGATTTGGGTCAGCTCTCCTGTGATGACAAGGATGTCGTCAATTTTTTTACACGAGTAGTGATTGGAGACAGTGAAGCGATTACATCGATACGAAGCTGGAGCTGTATTGGTTAAAGTGAGTAGGTTGCACCGTTATTTTTCGTTTTATTGGTTAGGTGACATTTATGATTACAACAATTTCCAGGATGTTGCGACACTCGGGTTGGCATAAAGGCGATATGACCATTGAGTCAGTTGCAGAACAACAGCAAGGTTTGACGCGATCAGAGTTTCTACGGGCGATGGCCGCGGGCGCAGTCGTAACAGGCACCAGTGCTGTTACCGGATGTGCCTGGGCAACTGGTCGTAGCGATATTGAGCCCGTGACCGAGGTAGACGGGATTTACGATGCTTGGCAGTCGCGCCTGAACAGTGGTGATATTGAGGCTCTGGCAGACCTTTATGCACTAGATGTGGTTTATGTAAACCCGGATGGCAAGAGAATGGTTGGGCGAGATGCCGTGCGAGAAGACTTGGCAGGCTTGATCGCGTTGAATCCGACCATTGATATTTATGACCGCCAACATATCGTTTATCGCGACATTGTTTTTACCACCAATCACTCGCGGTTGAAGATTACCAATCCAGACGGTACAACGCAGGAACTCAACGGTAGCGGTTTGGAAATATTGCAAAAACAGGCCGATGGCGGTTGGCGTTATATTATCGACGACGCCTCTCGTTCGGCGTCTTGATACCTGACGACAAAGTAGAGAGGGAAATCCATTTTGTCGTCAGGTTGTAGGTGCAACAGCCTGTAATGACTGCCACTCCTTTGTTAACAGCGCATAAAGCAGAGTGTTTTCGTAGATGGGGTTGTCGTCTTCATCGTTGACAAACGTTACGTACTCTTTGAACAATGCTTCTTGTCTCATGCCGAGTCGTTCGCACAACCTCTGTGAGGGGGTGTTGTAATCTTCCACATGGGCACAAAGTCGGCGAGCGTTTTGCTCTTTAAAAAGATAGGAGAAAAACGCTATGGCGGCTTCGGTTGCATACCCTTCGCCTTGATAGTCTGTGTTAAAGCTCCAGCCAACATTGTAGGTATTGATGTCGATGGTATCCTTCATACAGAATAAATCGCCAATCAATTGCCCTGTGGCTTTAATGCAAACAGCGATGTTGTTGTCACTTGCACGCTTGCTTTCAATGTAATGGTTTGCTGCATTGATATTTTCCAGTTTGCAGTCGAGAAAGCAATTTACGCTAGGGTTTTGCCAGTACTTGAGTAAGTCTTCGGCATCTTGCTGACGAAAATGCCGAAGAATCAAGCGCTCAGTTTCAATGGATTTCATTACATCGTCTCAGATTGCTGTGGTATTGTTATTTCGCGGGGTGAGCGACGACGGCGCTAGCATCCATTTCAAACAGGATGTCAGGCATAGCCAGTGCTTGTACACCAACCAACGTTGCGGTTGGGCCCTTCTCACCAAACAGTTTACGCATTGCTGTATTAATGACAGGCCAGTGCGCTTCACCATCCAAACCGACAACATACATTCGTACTCGTACCACATCTGCGCCGGTGGCACCAGCAGCACGCAGGCTAGTTTCAACGTTGGCGAAAGTACGCTCAACTTGTTTGGCAAAGTCGTTGGGTGCAACCATATTGCCGTTTTCGTCGTCGCCGGTAGAGCCTGCTACCTCGATTAACCGTGTGCCGGGTTTCACTGTAATAACCTGGCTGTAATTCCATAAATTTTGGCTGTCTGCGAGGCCCTCAGGTGCGATACGTTTAAACGCCTGTGCAGCGTGCTCTGTACTGGCACAGCCTGATAAGTACACCAGTGCGGTAAGGAGCACGCCGCTTATAGCTAGTCTGTAACTTCTGTCGCTTGTTAAGCGTGGCTGGCGAGACGTTGGAGGTAACATTGATACATTATTCATAACTCTTTGCCCTTTTTATAATGATGTGATGCAGAAAGTACTTATCGTTGGTGATGATACGTTGGTGATGTAAAGCCTGTCGAGAAGCTAGGGTCTGTTGACAATGTGCAATGGCAGTATGGCCATGCAATAGTTTTTTCAGGGACACCGTAAACTGATGGAATCTGCTGGATATATGGCATCTGTTACGTGGTGGGTACTGAAGATAGGTGCATTATTTCAACACTGTTTTTGGTTTTCAGTGTCAATGTACCCCATGGTCAAATTGCAAAAAGAATATCCGCTTCTGCAATAAGCAATCATTTGCTCTGTTGATAGTATTTATTAACGCTAATTTATAAGTTGTTGAAAAACTATTTTCGTGGACTCTGAGTGAGTCTGCTGCGCTAGGCGTGAGTTGGGGGTTTTTCGCTACAATGACGTCGTAGCGATATAGCATGCATTTTTTCGCCGACTAAAGGGCTGAGTGCCCGTAAGGGCGTTACTGCTTACGCAACGGGTGCTCGTGGCTAACCGACGAGTGATGCCGATGGTTTCCAGGGCCGCTGGGAATATTTCCCTGATCTGCTGGTCTGCGCTTACGCGAGAATCACGTTACTCACGCTTTGCTGGCGTTTTCCCAATACTTGGACAACAACGAACGAGGTTTGTGTGTCGACCGTTTATCAAACATTTGTAGCAACGGCCGCTAATGCGGCTGCGAATCCTTTTCTTCATATTCCTGCCAGTTCGGCCCGTGCTTATGCGAACCATGCGATTGATCTCACCTATGGTGAAGCCTTAGCGCGCGTAGAGAATTTGGCAGATTGTTATCGTGAGCAGGGTTATAGAACCCCCTTGCGGGTGGCGCTGGTGCTGGAAAATCGCGCTGAATTTTTTCTTCACTGGCTGGCGTTAAACAGCCTGGGTTGTAGCGTTATTCCGGTGAGCCGGGAAATGCAGCCGGAAGAAATCGCTTACTTTCTGACACAGGGCGAAGCTTGTTTGGTAGTAAGCATTCCGGAAGCTCTCAGTGTTTTGGAGACCGTGCAGCCGCGACTGGAGCAGCCGGTGCCGGTTGTGGACTGCACCCGTTTTGAAGAACAGTTGCCTTTGGCACCCAATGTGCCGGCAGCGGGGATACTGGATGGCACCACCGAGTGTGCATTGCTGTTTACTTCGGGTAGCACGGGTAAGCCAAAAGCTTGTATCCTCAGTAACGAGTACTTCACGTTGGCTGGCGCTTCTTACATCAATATGGGCGACTTGGCAGAAGTTCGCCACGGTAAGGAACGGTTACTGACGCCCTTGCCTCTTACTCACATGAACGCGATGGCGGTTTCTACCATGGCCATGATCATGAGTGCAGGTTGCATTATACAGCTCGATCGCTTTCACCCGCGTAGTTGGTGGCAGTCTGTTCGTGACAGTGGCGCGACCATTTTGCATTACCTTGGGGTACTACCCGCCATTTTGCTGGAATTGCCGGAAAGCCCTGACGACGATTTTAGCGATCAGGTACGTTTTGGGTTTGGTGCGGGCGTTAATCCCAAGCATCATGCTCGCTTCGAAAAGCGGTTTGGCTTTCCGTTGCTGGAGGCTTGGGCGATGACTGAGTCCGGCGCCAGTGGTAGTGTGGTGGCTAATCACGAACCTCGCCATGTGGGTACATGTTGCTTTGGTGTGCCGCCTGACGTGATTGAATACCAGTTAGTGGATGAAAATAAGCAGCCTGTGGCCAAAGGGCAAGACGGTGAACTGCGTGTTCGTGCTGCTGGTGCTGATCCGCAGCGAGGATTTTTTTCCGGTTATTTGAATAATCCCGAGGCCACTGCGGAAATTTGGCGCGATGGCTGGCTGAATACAGGTGATGTAGTACGCGAAGGTGAAGATGGGAGTCTCTACTTTGTGGATCGCCGTAAAAATGTGATTCGCCGTTCCGGTGAAAACATTTCGGCGCTGGAAGTAGAGGCAGCGCTGATATCCCATCCCCATGTTGAGAGTGTTGTTGTTACTGCTGTGCCTGACGAATTGCGTGGCGACGAAGTCGCGGCCTGTGTGGTGGTCGCAGACGTGATTGCAGACGAAGCCCTGGCACAAAATATTGTCAGCTATTGTTTGGAACAACTCGCTTACTATAAGGCGCCAGGCTATGTGGTGTTTTGCGATAGCCTTCCGGTGACGGCGTCTAACAAGCCCCGCCGCGGTGACGTTAAAACGCTGGCGCGCGAGCGGGTGGCGGCAGACGACTGCATTGATACGCGAGGCCAGAAAAAACGGCAGGGTGCGAAATGAGAGATTACTCCGGCGTTGTTCTTACTGCCCCTGTCAGTTTCGGCTATACCCGCCAGAGTGATAACGGTGCAGCCTGGTTTATCGGCCGTACTCTGCAGCTGATGATTGCTCAGGCAGGTATTCGTAAAGAGGAGATCGATGGCTTGGCGTTGTCGAGTTTTTCTCTGGGGCCGGATTCTACCATTGCCTTAACGCAGCATTTTGATCTTAGCCCGCGTTGGATTGAACAACTGCCCTATGGGGGCGCCGCAGGCATTTTGGCATTACGGCGCGCGGCGCGTGCCGTACAGGCGGGAGACGCAGACATTGTTGCCTGTATTGGTGGTGACGGTGCCGCAGAAGGTGAATTTGGTGATATCGCTTCTCGCTTTAGTAGCTTTACTATAGATGCGTCGTATCCCTACGGCGCAGGTGGACCCAATAGCGCCTTTGGTTTGATTACCCAGTATTACATGGATCGCTTCGGTGCAACTCGCGAAGACTTTGGCCGCGTCGCACTGGCCCAGCGTTACAACGCTAATCATTACCCGGCATCTTTACTCGGCCATAAAACCTTGACCATGGAACAGTATTTGGCAGCGCGGCCCATTGCCGGGCCTCTGCATTTGTTTGATTGCGTAATGCCCTGTGCCGGTGGTGAAGGCTTTCTACTCATGAGTGAGGAAAGAGCAAAGGCATTAAATCTGTCGTACTGTACAGTGTTGTCGGCAGGAGAATTGCATAACGCGCATCGAGATGACGACGTACAGTTTCGCGGTGGCTGGACGGAGTACGCTGATGCTCTCTACCATGATGCAAACCTTGCTCCCGCCGACATGGATATTTTGCAAACCTACGATGACTACCCGGTTATCAGTATGTTGCAGATGGAAGACTTGGGGTTTTGTGCCAAGGGTGAGGCACCCGGCTGGGTACGGGAGACCGATCTGCGCTTTGACGGTAGTGGCAGTGAGAAACGCAAGCTGGCTCACAATACCTCCGGTGGTCAGTTGTCGGTAGGGCAGGCTGGTGCAGCCGCTGGTTTTATGGGTGTAGTGGAAAGTATTCGCCAGCTCATCGGTGAGGCTGGTTCTAATCAGGTGTCAAATGCCCGCCACGCGATGGTAAGTGGGTTTGGTATGATCAATTACGATCGCGGTCTGTGTTCTGCGGCTACCATTTTGGCAAGGAGTAAGCGATGAGCATAAACCCAGAAAATCAGAATGGCAGCCGCGTTGCAGTTCCGCCTGCTTTTCGCACGCCTTTGGGTACAGCATTTACCGCCGCCAATGCGCCAGTGGCATTGGCGTTGCAGCACTGTCCCCATTGCCATACTGTGCAGTACCCGCCACGGGCTGTCTGTCGCCATTGCCTTAAAGATGGCCTCGTGTGGCAGGAAACCGCAACCAGGGGCAGATTGCTGAGTCGGCTCGACCTGCACCATAGCCTTGCAGAGTACTTTAAACAGCGTATCGAAGCGTCGCCATGGCCTGTGGCCAGCGTGCGCCTGGATTGTGGTGTTGTGGTTTTTGCACACCTGGCATTGGCTACTTTTGGTATGGCCAACGGCGGAAAAAGTGTCGATAGCGCTGTGGCGATCCCTGGCGATAGACAGGTTAATGTGTTTAGTCACCTCGATGTTTCAGAGAATGCAGTGTTGATTGCGGTCGACAAACAAACACCTATCGACACTGACGCACAGCGTAGTGCTATTGTCGAAGCGATGGGTTTGTGTGAGCCCGCTAAATAAAAACCGGATGAGATAAAAATAGAGCCACCTTGCTTCCAAGGTGGCTAAGACCATCGTGTATTGGTCTCCAAGGGGATAAGTTTACTGAGCTGAGCGTGACGCAGGGCTGATGCGCAGCAGTACACTGTTGTCTTCGTCGGTTAATGCATACAACAATCCATCGGGCCCTTGACGCACATCCTTGAAGCGCTGATGTAGGTTTTGCAATAAAGATTCTTGTCGCATCTCTTGAAGATCTTCGTTGAATACCACTCGAATCAGTGCACCAGTGCCATTAATTTCGCCGCGGCGGGCGCTGGTGATAAACAAATTGCCTTTCCAGCCCGGCAGCGCGTCGCCATCGTACAAGGCAATGCCCGATGGCGCGATGGCTGGCATCCACACCATGATAGGTGCCTCAGTGCCCGGGCCAACGGGGACTTTAGGTAGTGACGATCCGCCGTATTCAACTCCATAGGTGTACTGTGGCCAGCCGTAGTTACGTCCTTTGAGGATACGGTTAAGTTCGTCGCCGCCCTGAGGGCCGTGTTCCGAGGCGATAAGGCTGCCAGAGGATTTCTCGAACGCTAAACCCAGGGGATCGCGATGCCCAAGCGTATAAATTTCTGGCCTGGCGTTTTTGGTTTTGACAAAGGGATTGTCGCTGGGTGCGGAGCCATCAGCTCGAATCCGCAATACCTTGCCGTAAATATTGTCAGTACGCTGTGAAGACTCGATATCGCCGGTGCTCAAACCACCAACGGACACAAATATCTCATTGTCACCGACAAACAATATGCGTGAGCCACCAACACCGATGGCAGGTTCGCCTACCAGTAAGTCCTGTGTCTCCGTCAGTTCCAATTTGTCTAATTTGGCTCTGGCCAGAACCGCTTCTACGTTCAGACGTTTAGCTTTTTCGTCATAGCTCGCTGGGCGGTTATAGGTGTAGTAAACCAGCTGGTTTTGCGAAAATTCTGGATGCAGTACGACATCTTGAATGCCGAGTACGTCGTACGGGTGGATGTGTTCGTTGTCGTTGAAGTTGGGGGCACCCGCTATTGGGGTTGCGACAAGTTCCGGTTTTGCACTGGTGGCATTACGCAGCAAACGTAAGCGTAATCCGCGTTCAACAATCAGTGCATTGCCATTTGGAAGAAAGGTAAAGCTGTAGCCGTGGGCCAACCCGCGGGCCAGTATATCAACACGAATATGGTCTTCTTCAGCCGTATTGTAGTAGTAGGGGCCTTCTTTCAAGACTACTGGGGGCAGGCCGACTTCCTTGGGTTCGGCGGCGTGGGCCTGAAAGGCAAGAGCTGTCGCCAGCATTATCGACATGCCTGGTAACCATGCACCGGTTGTGTGCAAACCTAAAAACCGCATTATATGGCGAAATATCATCGTAATCCTCTTTCCAATATTCACTGTTTTTGTACGCGAGGCCGCATTGATTCAAGTGTGGATTGCGACTGTATCAGATGTACTCGCGGTATTGGCACTTGAGGTGGCCTGGCCAGTTTTTCTCACTCTCGTCTCCCTCGCCAGTTTTGTCCTTATGCCAATACTACCGTTCGCTTCGATGCGAGGTGATGGCAGTGTCGGCCAGATAGTTTGCATTAAGGGACAAATTAAGCGCCATTCTGGTTAGGGGTTTTTCGGCAGGTTGGCGTCGTTTCAAGAGAGGATTTCTTCATCGCGGATTTTCGGAGGTTGGCACTTTTTTTGAGTGACTGAAAAAGGGGGTGCTCCTTACCAGCTTGCCAGATTCGTTTTCGCAATTCCTATCGACATTACACAATAATTCTGCACGGCAAAATAACTATGACTGATTCGAGTACTGCAGCATCTCGTCAAGGCCTCTTTTCCGGGATGCTTGGCACGAGCGATATTATTTTTATGATCCTTGCCTGCGCCGCCCCTATGGGCGTTTTGGCAGGACTCTTCCCCCTGGCGTTGGGGTTTGGTAACGGGGCCGGGATGCCCGGAACACTATTGGGTGTTTGTGGTGTACTGCTGCTATTTGCCATCGGCTATGTGCGTATTATGCCGCATGTGCGCAATGCGGGTGCATTTTACGCTTACATTGCCGCCAGTTTGAACAAGGAAGCGGGTATCGCTGCGGCCTACACGGCCGTGGTGGCCTATATCTGCAGTGCTACATCCACTCTCGGTGCTATGAGTTTTTTTACCTCAGAATTTATTCACAACATGTTTGGTTTAGAAACCCGTTGGGAAATCTGGGCGGTCGTCAGTCTGGCGACGATCTTTTATCTTGGCTATCACAAAATTACCATGGCCGCGAAAGTGTTAATGGTGGCGCTTTTACTCGAGATTGGTGTCATCGTTGTGATCAATATATTGATACTGTGGGAAGTGGGACTGTCTGGTATCGAATTTTCCAGCTTTACGCCCTCTGCTATTTTAGCACCGGGGTTTGGTATTTCACTGATCTATGCCATCAACGGCTGCATCGGCTTCGAAGCAACTGCCATTTACCAGGAAGAAGCAAGAGATCGTAAAGTGACGGTGCCGCGCGCCACCTATGGTGCAATTCTGGTGCTGGCAACGTTTTATGTTTTTTCAACCTGGTGCCTGGTACAGAGTATTGGGGCGAATCAAGTGCAGTCTGTTGCCGCCGAAGATCCAGGGCGGCTGGTGATTGGTATCGCCGAACAATATCTGGGCGTGGCTGGTCGTAATATTTTTAATTTGCTGATTATTACCAGCCTGTTTGCGGCAACCCTTGGTTTTTTCAATAACATTACCCGTTACTTTTATGCGTTGTCTCGCGACGGCTTGATTGCTGCACCGTTGGGCGAGGTACACCCAGTAAATGGCTCGCCTTATCGTGCTTGTATCTTGCTGGCGGCTATTCTTTTTGTAGTCACAGCCCTGTTTGCGCTGGCTGGACTTGATCCACTACTTAATCTTGCTACCAGTTTGTCGTCAATGGGGGCAGTGGGATTAATGCTGTTATTGGCTTCAACGTCATTATCGATACCTATCTTTTTTGCTCGACGTGGTGAGTACTCGTTGGGGAAAACGGTAGCCCCGTTGATAGGGGGGGGGCTGATTGCCGCCATTACCTATTTGTCGTTATCCAATTACTCGGCGCTTACAGGCACCGATCTAGCGTTAGTTAATAATCTGCCGTTTTTGTTTATTCCCATCATCATACTGGGTTTAACGCATGGTTTTTATCTGAGGAAGCGCAAGCCAGCAGCTTATGCACGAGTGGGATCGACCCATGTTGAAGAAAAACCGCCAGTGCAGGATATCGATGGTGTTGGTACAGAAGCAAAAGCGTAATTGCGCCTTATGAACCGACAGTCGGTTAATAGTTATCGAACACATATAAAACTTATGTGGGCGCGGCTGCGAACGATTGAATTAGTCAAAATACTTTATTCGGAGTGATTTATGAAAACTGCGAACGATAATGCCTTTTCACCAAAGAATGCTGAAGATGCGCCAGTGCCTATACGCCTACCTAGCGGCCTGTTACTGATTGATGGTGATCTTGTTGCACCCTTGCAACCTGATCGCGTGATTGATGTGATCAATCCCGCAAACGGGGGTAAAATCACTGATATTCCTGCTTGTGGTAAAGACGATGTGGAGCGAGCGGTTACTGCTGCCCACCGTTGTTTTGAAAGCCGTGAATGGCAAACCATGCGGCCTCTTGATCGTGGTCGCTTGTTAGAGCGTTTGGCTTTGTTAGTAGAAGAACACGCGGATGAACTGGCGGCGTTAGAGTCGCTCGACAGTGGCAAACTGCTCGGCGTTACAAAGGCGATAGATTTGCGCTTTACTATCGACGGCTTACGTTATTTTGCTGGCTGGAGTTCGAAAATCGCCGGTGAATATGTAGCGCATTCTCCCCTAGTGAAAGAAGATGCTGTTTATCGCGCTTACACTGAACGTCGCCCCGTAGGTGTTGTGGCTGGCATAACACCATGGAACTTTCCGTTGGGGCAGGCGATTCAAAAACTTGCGCCAGCGATAGCGTTTGGTTGTACGGTAGTACTGAAACCGTCAGAAGAAACCTCGTTGACAACGTTGCGCCTGGGCGAGCTGATTATGGAGGCTGGCTTTCCTGCTGGTGCGGTCAATATTGTGACCGGCTATGGCACTGAAGCCGGTGCAGCATTGGTGGACCATCCGTTGGTGCGTAAGATCACCTTTACCGGCTCAACGGCAACAGGGCAGCGTATTCTCGCCGCGTCGGCTGCAAGCATGAAGCGAGTAACGCTGGAACTGGGCGGCAAGTCGCCCACTATTATTCTTGCCGATGCCGATCTTGATAAAGCAATTCCTGGTGCTGCTGGGGCTATTTTTGCTAACTCAGGCCAGATATGTACGGCAGGTTCGCGCTTGCTAATAGCTCCGTCGGTTTATGATCAGGTTATCGAGGGCGTGTGCGATATTGCAAGTAAGTTAAAGCTTGGTCATGCGTTTGATCCCACTACGGAAATTGGGCCTTTGATTTCGTCTACTCAACGTGAAAGAGTCAGCAGTATTGTTGATCACGGTATTAAGGAAGGTGCCACCGTACTTGCCGGTGGCGAGGCATCTGGTGGTGACGGCTGGTTCTACAAACCCACCGTGCTTGGCGGGGTTTCTCAGCAGATGGGCGTGATGCACGAAGAAATTTTTGGCCCAGTGGTCTGTGCGCTGCGGGTTGATGACATGGCCGATATAGTGAAACTTGCCAATGATACACGTTACGGTCTTGGCGCCAGTATCTGGACCCGTAATCTTGATCGCGCACACTTACTGGCCGACCGCATTGATGCGGGTACTGTGTGGTTAAATACTCACAACGTGCTCGATCTTACGATGCCGTTTGGTGGTAATAAAATGTCGGGCCTTGGTCGTGAATTTGGTAGCGAGGCGATTCATGCCTACACCGAAACTAAAGCGGTGTGTATGCGTCTTGATCCGAAAAATGCAGGTTTTTGATTTTGCTCCCCCCACGGGACGGCATCGCCGTCCCTCGATCTTTTTGTGTGGCAAAAAGTTTTCATAGCGCGCTAAGCGTATCGTTTGTGTGTCAACAGTAAGATTTTTCTTTGTGCATGAGTGCGTTGGTCAATGTTGCACAGAGATAGCTTGTCTTTGGTAGTGGCACATCAGTATCCATATTTTTTCTACTATCTCCATCGTTTCTCCATGAAATGTCGAATAAAGCGCAATGCTTGATTGTTAATCTGCCCCCGACTTCATTAAGCCGTATCCATAGTAGGCGGCCAGAAGTTCCTTTCAGGTGTTATCTAGCGACTAAAAACATAATAGAGGAGAGAGACTACAATGAAAAAAAATTACTTTTTGGGGGCCTGCGGCCTTATTCCAGCCGTGCTGCTGTTGCCATCGTTGAGTCATGCACAGAAAGGCTATCAAAATCCGTCGGCCGACAACTTGTTGTTAGAGGAAGTGGTTGTCACCGCGCGTCGCCGCGCTGAGGTACAGACGCAGGTTCCGGTCTCTATCACAGCCTATTCATCTGATTTTATGCAAAAACAGAATATTAAGTCATTTACCGATTATGCTACCAAGGTGCCTAACCTTACCTTCCAGTATGGCGGTGGTGGTCAGACCGGGTTTACCGAAAGTCGTCAAGTTTCTATTCGTGGTATTTCAGGTGCAAATACCACGTCCTTTTATATCAATGACACGCCCGTCCCATCGGCGGTATCGCCGCAAACGCTTAACCTGGATAGGATCGAGGTGTTAAAGGGGCCACAGGGAACCCTGTTCGGTGCCAGTTCCATGGGCGGAAACCTCCGTTTTATTACCCGCCAGCCTTCGTTAAATGAAAACAGTATGAGCACCCAGTTTGGTGGTGGCACCACCAAAAATGGCGGTACCGACGCAGATGTGAATGGTGGCGGAAATCTTGTATTGATTGAGGATAAGCTGGCGCTGCAAGCAGCGGCGGGCTACACGCGTGAGTCCGGTTTTCTAACACGACGCTTCCCCGATGGCTCAGGTGGTTTCACCTCCAAAGATGATCAGGGTCAGACTGATACCTGGAGTGCGTCGTTGTCACTTCGTGCTGCGTTGACTGACCGGTTGGATGCGACTGTGAGTATCCTGGGTCAGAGTACGGAGCTTGATGGATTACCTGCAACTTTTGTTGTCTTGCCTGA
This sequence comes from Cellvibrionaceae bacterium, assembly GCA_050289485.1. Taxonomy (GTDB): domain Bacteria; phylum Pseudomonadota; class Gammaproteobacteria; order Pseudomonadales; family Cellvibrionaceae; genus JBNKFV01. Next base: position 9,334 of record JBNKFV010000033.1, on the reverse strand, counting down.
GTATTCGGTCGATGCTGATTCTTACACATTCGATCGTGCCAAGGATGTTCAAGAATTTAATAAAGATAAATGGACGCTAAGCTCATTGGTGTTGAACTATGGTGGTGATGGTTTCACCGTCATCTCTTCAACGAGCTACTTTACGCGCAGACTGGAGGAACTGAGTGATGGTACTGAGGCCACGAATCAGCTCTTTGAGGAAGTTTTCGAGGTAGATCTTGGCGGGCCTGCATGGGTGATCCCAACAGTCAATCACGACTGGCACTTCACGCAGGAAGCGCGCGTAGCGTTCGATGAAGGTCTCTTTGCACCGAAGCTATCCGGTGTCGTCGGCGTGTTTTATCAGCGCAAGGCAACGCATTCTGTTGGCCCAGCAGTCTTTGTTCCAGAACTGGCTGCATCGGGCCTCTTTGACGATGGCTTTCTGGCGAGCTTCAATCAGGGTAGACACGATACCCAAACAGCGATATTCGGCGAGGTCTATTACGAAATCATTCCTGACCTGACACTTACCCTAGGCTTGCGCAAGTACTGGATTGAGCAGGAGCTGGGTGAAGAACAGAACGACGGATTTCTCTTCGAGGGACCGAGTATTAATCCAGCACTGAATAACAAGCAGTCCGATGTGGTGCCCAAAGTGGTACTTTCTTACGGCATTGGCGATCGCGGCACTGTTTATGCGTCAGCCTCGCAAGGTTTTCGCGTAGGCGGTGGTCAGGCGAGCCTTCCTAGCATTTGTGATGGCGCTCTGAACGATCTGGGGTATACCCCAGAGGGCATTCGCACTTATGAATCGGATGATCTATGGAGCTATGAAATAGGTGCGAAAAACAATTTCGCCGATGGACGCCTGTCAGTTTCTGGCGCTGCTTTCCAGGTTGATTGGAGCCAAATCCAACAGCAGGTAGTGCTGCCAGAAAGCTGCGGATTCAACTTTATCGCCAATGCGGGTAAAGCGCGGGTTCGGGGTGCTGAGATGGAAGTGGCTGGGCAGCCATTTGCCGATGTGCCACTGACCATTCATTTCGGTGTGGGTTATGAAGACGGTGTCTTGATCGATCCGGCTTTTATTCAGCAGGAACCTAACACCGGGCTGGTACAAATTCCCAATTGGACGTCAACCTTGTCTGGCTATTATGAAACGCCAATCTCCGACAACGCTACGTTGTTTATGGCAGCTGACTATAGCTACACGGGTTCAGTGAAAGCGGTGGATGGCGAGGGTGGTTTTTTGACCCGACAACCCTTCAACATGGTGAACGGTAACGTGGGCGTTCGCTTTGGTGACACTGAAATCAGGCTCTATGCGCGGAATATACTCGACAAGCGGCTGAACTACGGCGACCTCTTTGCAACAGCTACTGATCCCTATGTAGATGGAGCGCGTTCCCCGCAAGTGGCGGTGAGTCGTCCACGGCAAATTGGCGTTCAGGTCAATATGGAGTTCTGAGGTCATTCATTGACTCAGAGCGAGTAAAAGGTGGCAGCGGAAGCCGGCAGATCATTGAACGCAGAGACAATGGTTTAAAACTCTGTGTTCAAGCTTGCTGGCAACGCTGCTTACTCCAGTCATGTCAAAAATCATCAGTAACGTAACAGTAATTAGCGAAGTAATGAGGTTCTTGTATGTTGTTTATGCGAGTGTTAGTCATGAGTTGTGTCTTGGGATTATTGAGTGTGGGTAATGCGTTTGCGCATCACTCGTTTGCAGCCTATGACATGCAGAAGGAGATTCGATTCAGCGGTACCGTCGTTGAAGTGCAGTATACCAATCCCCATGCGTGGGTTTTTATTGATGTGACCGACGAGAATGGCAAAACAGTAACGTGGGCTGTTCAGTCCGGTGGGCCAAACATTCTCATGCGTATGGGCTGGAAGAGAAATACGATCAAAGCAGGCGACAAAATCGAAGCAGTGATTCACCCCATGCACGATACCAGCAAAAAAGGCGGGAGTCTGGTGATGTTCATTCTGGAAGATGGTACGGAAATTCGTGGTTAATAGATTGAACGGTATCTTGGGGAGATTATTAATGAATTTGTGGAAAAAGGTTCTGCCCACCCTGATAGGCAGGTTTAAGCAGTATAGGGGATTAAGCCGACGGGCAGGCTTTAGTGCACTGTTTTTTACTGTGGCTTGCGTCGCATTAACTGCCTGTGAGAACGATAGCGGGCTTGCGAACAATGAACAATCGAGCCGGCCTGATTTTAATGGTATTTGGTTGCTGGCTAGCAGTCCTCTAAGCGTATCGAGCGAGGGCAGTGTAGAAGCTGATGTGGTGGACGAGGAAGAAGATCTTGCTGAAGACTGGGGGTTTGATACTCGGCCTGAATTAAAAGGTAAATATCTACAAGACTACCAAGACCGCAAAAAAGCTAATGAATTAGCAGGACGAGCGTTCAAGGTAACATGCAAACCGGGTGGCATGCCCACGCTGATTGCCGGGGTCTATGCCAATGAGATTTTACAGAATGAAAACCAGATCAATTGGTTTCAGGAATTTCCAGGTGAGACGTGGCGTATTTATTTAGATGGTAGGCCACACCCAAACCCTGAGGAAGTAGTGCCGACGCTCACAGGGCATACGATTGGGACGTGGGAAGGCGATACGCTTGTGGTTGAAACTGAGCAAATACGCACTGACACATTGCTGTTTGGACAGGGCCGCAGTGAAGCAGGGTTAGGACACAGTGAAGACATGCGTATCGTGCAGCGAATGCGTCTTATTGATAAAGACCTCTTACAGATAAAGGGAACTGTGGAAGATCCTAAAGCCTTGGTTGAACCGTGGAACTACACATTGACCTATCGCCGTCAGCCGGGAGAGGCGATCGTGGAGTATCTTTGTGAAGACAACGATACCGAGCGGTTAGACCCTGTTACCGGGCAGGAAATCACCGAGATACCTGAACGACGTAATCCTTAATACAATCGAAAAAATGTGTTGGTTTTGCTGCTAGGCACGATCACGATCTTGTAAAAGCTCTCGGCGTTAATGGCTGAGCTATTATTGGGCAGCGATGGATATTGATTGGAGTATTGTGTGAGTTTTGTTAGTAGCGTGACTAAGACTGGGTTTGTGCGAAGCGTGATGTCTTTTTCTGTTGTTGCCATCCTGGTTACAGTGCTTCCTGCGCGTGCGCAGGACGATGAAATAGGAATCGCGCCAGTCTCTGTAGGAGCGGGACCCTATTATTTCGATACGGCAGAACAGCACGATATTCGCGTGGACATCCTTGCCCGTGGTTTGTTGCATACCTATAGTCTTGCCTTCCTGCCGAATGCGGATGCCTTGCTTGTGGAACGCGGTGCCCGATTACGTTTAATTCGCAATATCACTCAGGCGCAGCCTGAGCTTGTCGAGCAGTCGGTAGCAGGTATTCCGGATGTGTCTCATTACGAAAATGCCACGCCGGATGATCTGCTTGGTATACAGGATGTGGCGGTACATCCAGACTTTTCTAAAAATCACTTGGTTTACTATACTTTCAACCGGCCTGTTCGCTTCGACCCTACGAGCAAGCATTTGTACGCTTCTGCCGTTCTGGTGCGTGCTCGGCTCGAAGGGATGCAGCTCGTCGACGCTCAGGATCTGATTGTGGGTAAACCGGTGCCGGAGACCGGCGGTTCGCGTATTGCTTTTGGCAAGGGGAACCTTATCTACGTTAGTGTTGGCAATACCACCCACAGTGACAATGAGGGTGCTCAGCGAACAGACACTATTTATGGAAAAGTATTGCGGGTTAGGGATGATGGCGGTATCCCTAAAGACAATCCTTTCATTAAGGTACCGGGTGCGCGCGGGGAAATCTATTCGCTAGGGCATCGCGATGCACTGGGTGTCGCTATTGATCCTCGATCCGGTAGCCTGATTGTCTCCGAGCACGGTCCTCAAGGTGGGGATGAGATAAATCGTATTTTGTCGGGCCGAAATTACGGATGGCCAAACTACACATACGGCACAGATTATGAGGGGGCTCCGCTATTGAAAACCCCGGTGGGACCAGGGATTGAATCCCCTCTTATGATATGGGCACCAACAATAGCGCCGAGTGGCATCACCTTTTACGACGCAGACAAAATTCCAGCCTGGAAGCACAATCTGTTTGTGGCGAGCGCACGACGTGGTCAAATCGATCGCACGGGGGCACTGCTGCGAATCGTTGTGAATGACAACCTGCAAGAAGTTAGACAAGAATCGTTGCTGGAAAGTCTGCATCAGCGAATACGAGACGTGCGCCAAGGCCCTGATGGTTTGTTGTATGCCTTAACCGACGAAGATGACAGCGTATTAATGCGTATCAGTCCCGCCCCTGTGCAGTCACATACCTCTGCTTTCTGAGTCAGCGATGTTGGCCGCGTTAATTTCTGACCCATTCAAATTTGACGTCGTTATGACTGCGCTAACACCGCGAACTAATTCTGTGGTTTAACAGCATCCAAAGGCCATTGAATGCAAAAGGTTGTGCCGCACTTACCAGACGGCCTGCAGGTGGCGTCGCCACCATGTGCCACGGCAATACTCTTGACCACTGCCAGTCCGAGTCCACTGCCACCGCTGTCTCGAGATCGAGACGGCTCGCCACGGCGAAACGCCTCAAATATATGGGCAGCTACGTCGGGTGGTATACCTGGCCCATCGTCTTCGAGACTCAAGTAACAGGTACCTGCTGTCATTTTTGCGCGCATCCACAAGGCACCAGGCTTCGCGTGTTTGAGTGCATTCTCTAATAATGCCATCAGCGCTTGGCGGATGCGCACTGCATCGCATAACACCGGTGCTGGGGTCACTAATTCAGTATGAAGAGTAAATCCTCCAGCCTGCAGTCGGCTTGCAAACGCTTGCTTAACAACAGCAACCTGTTGCGCAAGATCAGCCGGTGCGAGGTTTAGTTCCAAATGTCCACTGTCATTGAGGCTGAGCACTCGAAGATCTTCTATCAGACGGTTCAACCCTTCAACTTGGCGCAGCAGCCCGTTGAATAACTCAGTATTCGGGGGAAACACGCCGTCTGCCAGACCTTGCAGTCGGCCGCGCAGAATGGTTACCGGTGTGCGCAGTTCATGAGCAACAGCAGCATTCCAAAATGCTTGCTCGTTAGTCACGTTTTGCAATCGTTCGGCCATGGTGTTGAAGTCGCGTACTAATTGCGTGGTTTCGCCTAAGGCCCGGTCTCCCGCTGTGGCGCGGGCTTGCAGATTGCCTTGTGCGACCTCGCGCAGGCTGCTGGCTACCGAGTTCAAGGGTATGAGTATTCGGTTCGATAGCTTCATGGTGATGGCGACCGCTACGCTAAGGGATATGAACGATACGGCGATAATCCAGGCCACTTCAACGCGCGATGGCACCAGGGTTGTAGAGATGCTGCCGGGTAGATAGGTTGAGATAAACCCATAGAAAACATACGTACCCACTAGCGATAACAAGACAATCCCCAAGACTAGCGCGCTTAAGTACAGCAGCACCAGTCTACGCAGGCTTGAGGCGCCGCTCACTCGTCGCTCCCAAAGCGATAACCTACACCACGGACGCAGGTTGGTATTCCGTGGATGGATAGGCAATCCAGCTTTTTGCGCAGTTTGCTAACATGGCTGTCGACGGTGCGCTCCAGCGTGTCCCCTTCTGGGAGGCATGCATCGAGCAGCTCTGCACGGCTAAACACGCGCCTGGGTGATCGCATAAGATAGGTCAAGATATTGAATTCTGTCAGCGTCAGATCAAGCAAGTGAGTACGGCCGTCGATGGATGCATAGGCTTCGTGGCTGTCTAGATCAACCTGGATAGCACCAACCTTTAACAGCGGCGTTTCGACGGCGGTACTGGTTTTCGCTCGTCGCAGCACAGCCATGACGCGGGCCGTAACTTCAGCTGGATTGAATGGTTTGACAACATAATCATCCGCGCCAATACGTAGTCCCGTCAGTTTGTCGATGTCTTGGTCGAGTGCGGTGAGCATAATCACAGGGGTGTTACTTTGGTGGCGAATTTCGCTGAGCACCTGCCAGCCGTCCATCAGTGGCATTTGTATATCCAACAGTACAAGATCTGGCTTGAGGGTAAGGTGTTTCGCCAACGCGTCGCGTCCGTCTAGCGCGTGTACGGTTCTCATTCCGCTACGATGAAGATAGGCCTCCAGAATTTCGGCAATCTCTGTGTCGTCTTCAGCAATGAGAACCAGTGGCTCTTGTTTGGTGGTTGAGTGACCACTTAGTGACATATACACCTCTACAGTCTGTTGCAGCGAGTGTCACTCTCTCGTAACGTAAAGGTGTCTCGCTACTATAGAACCCAACAGTAATCAGTGTCGGGCCTATTTATTTACACCTATTAGCCCGGCGACAAAATAGATCTCCTTATCTATATTTGTCGCACGCCTTGGAAATACCCGCGGAATGTTACGAAATCCCTTGTATTTCCAAGACAGACATTGGCCTACGATTCATGGTGGCGCATCCGTATGCCGCTTATTAACCCGACAATAATGTTTGCTGGGTTAATAGTATTAAAACCGGTCTAGTCGGTACGGTGCCGGATCAATCAACGGCGTGGTACCCATGATCAAGTCAGCAGCCAGTTGACCGGCGGCAGGCCCAGTACCAAAACCGTGACCAGAAAATCCAGAGGCCAGGGTTAGGCCAGGAATTTTTCCTATCCTATCTATGACTGGAAGAGAGTCTGGGGTTACGTCAATCATGCCGGCCCAGGTCTGTGCTATGGCAGCTTTTTTAAATATTGGCCAAGCTTTGGTGAGGTTGTGCATCGCTTCGTCGATAAGGCCTTGATTGACGGGTGGATCAATTGTGCGAATATTCTCGAAGGGTGATACCGCATCTGCTCCCCAACGGCGTGACAATTTAAGATCGTTTAGAAAATCTTTGCCGAGGGAAATTCGCAGATTTCTCCATTGCTCAAGCAGTGTTGGCGTATAACGAAGACCAATCAGTAAATGGTCAAGTATTAATGGCGCAAAAAGGGCCGCGCGCTGAGTAATGGTATAACCACCATCATGGCGTTTTCGAAACGAGAAGTCTGGTCCCCCGGTAGCGGTATCAGTTGGACCGTCCATGGGCTCTGTGCGTAGAACTGATGCCACAAGGGGTAGCGTCAGCAACGACACCCCATAGTTGCCCAGAAAACGACGCGACCATACACCACCTGCCAGCAGTACTTGCTCGCAGTTAATTTCACCACGTTCGGTGACCACACCGCTTACTGCACCCGCTGTCATCGTCAGGGTGCGAACCGCACAGTTTTCAACGATGATTGCGCCTTTGGCCATCGCGGCTTTGGCAATGGCACTGCATGCGAGTGTTGGCTCGGCTCTGCCATCGGAGCCAGTATAAATTCCGCCGACCCAATCTTCACCGCTACCGGGCGCGATGTCGTCAATTTCTTTTGGTGTTAGCAGGCGGGAATCAAGATTCTGGTCTTTTACCGAGGCAAGCCAGCTTTCATGCACCGCCATTTGTTTTTCGTTGCGGGCAACATACAAAATGCCGGCCTGACGATAACCCACGTCAGCGCCAATTCGCTCTGGCATCTCGGCCCACAGTCGATCTGTCTCAAGCGCCATGGGGAGATCGGGTGTTGAGCGAGACATTTTCCGAACCCAGCCGAGGTTACGCGAAGATTGTTCACCCGCCAAACGGCCTTTCTCCAGTACGACAACTGGCACACCTCGCTCAGCGAGTGTAAGTGCAGCACAAAGGCCGACAATGCCTGCGCCAATGATCACAACAGTTGTTTTGTCGGGTAGCGAAGATGAAGTTTGAACAGGCACAATTTCGGGAGCCATGGTTATGATATTCCGTACAAAAAGTAAATCGAAAGCCGGTGTTTCGTTGCGAAAACACCGGATGGTAGGTCTAGCACGTGATTAAAGCGTTATCTTTAACTCGGTGACATTGGCCTTGGATGCGCCACGATACGCAGTTACATCGATTTCAACTTTGTATTGCGTTGATCCCAACGGTGGACAGGTCATGGTCAGTGTGGGATTAATGCCGCGCATTCTTTCGCCATAGGCCGTCATAATTGTTTCAACATCTTCTGGAAATTGAACAAATACGCGTGCGGCTACAACGTCTGCGAGTACGGCATCAACTGATTTCAGTGCGGTTTCAATATTGTTGAGAACCTGATGGGTTTGTTCGGTCAGATCTTCCGGAATCAGTTTGGTTTGCGGATTGCGGCCAGCGGTGTTGGATACGAAGATAAGATTGTCGACGGCCACCAAGCGCGAATAGCTACCGTGCTCTTCAAATTTATTGCCAGTTTTAACTTTAATAATATCAGTCATTTTCATTAACCTTGATTTGTCTATATCGAAACTGTTTTCTACGTTGCAGCGACAAGCTGCTGAATATGGCGTACTCCGCCGAGAGCGCATTAACGCAAAACGGGTTCTTCCCACAGGTTGAGTTTGACACCGATACCTTGTTTGACGGCGTTGCGATAAACCATCGTGCCCCACGCAACATCTTCGACGGCCATACCGCCGACTGACAAAATAATAATTTCGTCATCGTTGCGGCGTCCGGGGCTGTCGCCAGCGACGATTGCACCAAGATCTTCCATTTGCTCACGGGTGATTCGCCCTTCATCAATCAAGTCAAAGTAGCGCACGCCGACGGCAGGAATAATGTTATGGACCGGTTTTTCATGTTCCGCCTGATAGGCTTCATAAATACCCGTGAAGTCGAGCACTTTACGAATTTCGGGTGCCTCCATGCCAGCGTCGATGTTGCATGGTGCGGGCATTGACAGAAAGGTGCCTGGGCTTACCCACTCTCGTTTTACTGTGGGATAAATAGATGGGTCACCCGTAGCGACGGAGGCACAGAAGGTCACGATGTCAGAATTGCGCACCACTTCTTCGTCGGTTTCTACCACCGTGACGGTGGTGATTTGTGGAAACGTTTCATCGATCCAGGCGAGAAACGCATCAATATTTTTTTGGCCACGGCCTTTAATTTTTACTGTGTTGATTTCAGGGCATGCTGCCATAAAAGCCGACAGCGAGGTTTTCGCCATCACGCCTGGGCCGAGTATGCCTACAACTTTTGAATCCTTGCGGGCCAAGTGCCGTGCCCCAACACCGGGCACGGCACCGGTTCGATAAGCGGACAGAAGATTGGCAGACATCACTGCCAATGGTGCGCCGGTGTCGACATCGTTGAGAATAAACATCAGTATCGAGCGTGGCAGCCCGCTATTGCGGTTTTCAATATTGGATCCGTACCACTTCATACCCGCGGTGCGAAAACTTCCGCCCAAATAGGCCGGCATGCACATGAACCGGCGATCAGCAGTGGGTTTTGGCATATCAGGGAA
>JBNKFV010000032.1:0-144216 GCA_050289485.1 Cellvibrionaceae bacterium | reverse complement strand
TAACGCCGCCAACAGCGGCCGAGCGTAGCGAGGTCCAGTGCAATGCGCTTTTTGCATTGCACGATTGTGCTTGGCCTTGTTAAAACTTTATTACTGCTCAACTTTATAAAATCTAGATTCTACGATAGTAGTGCTTGATGTACCTTGTGGACTGAGAGGCGTAAATACTTGAACTGCCCGTGATTCAGGGACAACGATTTCTGCCTCTAAGATTTCTGTGCCAGCACCTTTGTAGACCACATAAAATTCATTGCCAAGAGTTTCATTTGATGCGCCTTGAACCACTAAGGTCAAAGAACCAGTATCTGCGCTTGCCAGATTATATTGAACCTCATACCTAATTTTTACGCTAGAGCCAGCCTTTAGCGTTTCTGTAACTGCTGGCGAAGCGCTCAATATTTTTACTGAGTCCTTACCTGAAATTGGCTCAACACTTTGCTTTGGAAGTGGTGATTCTGACTCACCACAACCCAACAAAATTAATGAAATTATTAGTGTTGCCAGAATAGTTTTCATCACTCTCCTTGAGTTTTAACGCTTTTGTAACCGGACCGAATTGCGGAGCGGTTTTTGTGTTATAAGCGTAGCGAACACGAAAACCGCGTAGTAATTTGGTTCCGGTTGACAAACTTGTTAGCTTAGAAATTGTTTACGATATGCTCTGCCAGTTTGTCATATTCAGCAGCCATCTCGTTCATTAAATCAACTTGATTTTGAGCCCATTGCCCCCTACCACGTAGTGCGTTTGTGGGGCGAAACCCTGACAAGTATCTAATTGGTACATTTTGGATAATACTGTCGGGTGCCATCACGTTTAAGTCTTCAATTCCTGCTACAGGCTCTATCCCAACAAAATCTGGAACTGAATTATATGCAGATATTTTCCTAAGCTGTGGAATAAGCGCATCATTGATCGACTGACTAATTGATTGGTGATGTACAGCATCCGCACCCACCTCATGTTTAACTCCCCCCCTTTTTCTCGTATCAAATCCATTGAAAATCCAACCACCAAACTTAGGGATGCCCTTCAAACCGATAGTACTATCACGTGGATTTCCTTCTAGATACCTTTCTTTACCTTGCTCCCAATCTCTAATAAATGAAGGCAGCATTTCACCTATAAGCCCAACGCAATACGCCGAAAATAGATCTGGAGTGCACGGAACTAAAAAGTAATCTGAGCAGTAGAGAGCAGAGCGCACCAACGTATTGAATGACGGAGGTAAATCGATTAGAACATAATCATACTCGATACCATTTTTTTCCCCAGCTTTCTGAGCGATCAACTCTGGAAGGATAAATCTATACAAACCGGAGCCGCTAATTACATCCGTACCAACATTTAAAATATCAGAAAACGTGTTTAACCAAAAATCACCAGGAGCGATATGAAGTGTGCCATTCTGAGTCGGAGTCTTTGGTGGGAATGTATAGACTTCGCCCATCTTATTTTGTTGTATGTAAGGTAAAGCAAAAGCCTTTATTGTTGAGCCAAATGGATGATCATCCGAAGATTCAAGAAGCTCTGAAAATTCTTCATCGCCCAAACAGGCAATTGACAAGTTACACTGGGGATCAAAATCAATTAGCAGTACGCTTTTACCTTTATCCGCAAGAGACACGGCTAAATTCCATATTATGGAGGTTTTTCCAACTCCCCCTTTGTTATTAAATACTGAAATAGTTGTAGCCATAGATATTCCTTTTTATTTATTCAGAGTGAGGATTGAAAGCTAACGCCGCAAGCAACTGCAGCTGTAATGGAGTTTGTTTTTGTGCGAGCATTTTACCGCACAAAAACAAACGGAGTGTAAGCTGTCAGATTGACTTGCTTTGTTATGCATCTAGGACTCCGTAGTTTCGTGCTGTTGCTTGGTTAAAAAACACAACAATATTGTCAGCCATACCCCAATGGGAATTATCCGATATTTCTAGGGTTGAAATGATAACTACCCTACCAGATTTGAATGTCAGTACGACACTTTGAGGGTAATAGGTTTTCTTTTTAAATAGGCCTACTTCTTTTACCCAGTGCCAAACTACTTGAGTAGTGTCAATCTCTTCACCAATCAACTGACGCCAATTTGATGATTTGGTGACATCAATCTCTCTGCACTCTGACACTTCAGATTGAAGAGGTGCCGCCAAGACTGACACGCCATATTGCGTGAACTCGCCGCCCCAGATGAAACCAAATACCTTCCCAGATTTCATTTTCAAATTAACACCGTAATCTAAACAGTCATAATCTGAGTTTTCAGTAAATTCTGCCTGATACCCCTCGTAGTTAATTTCGAAGTACTCAACCGAAATTAAGCTTTCCCCTTCTAAGGAGCTAACGAAGCTTAAATACTCTTCCTTAGTCATAGTGATGCATAACAGCTTAGTATACGTCACGGTGACGTGTTTCAATTACGTCAGTGTGACGCATTTTCACAAACCCTCTTGGCAAAAAACCAAAAAACTTCTTAATTTTCAATAAGTTACATTAATAGCAGCGTTATAGACGTGATTAATTGCGTCGAGGTGACGTGTATCCACGAAAGAGGGGGGTAAAAGTATAAAAACTCCCTTTTAGCCCTTTATTTCAACGTCCATATCGCGTATTTGCGCCCAGTTGATTAGACCTATCTGCAAAATTTTGACAGATTAAGGGCTTTAGGCAATACTGTATAAAAAAACAGTAATGGATATACGCAATGAAATCACCTTTTTTACAGAAGGTCAGGGATGCAATTCGAACCAAGCATTACAGTATCAAAACTGAACACACCTACCTGTACTGGATAACGGCCTTTATCCGCCACCATAAGCTCAGGCATCCCAAAGATCTGGGCGAAGCTGAAATCAGGGCCTTTTTAAATCATCTTGCACTAGAGAAGAATGTATCCGCAAGTACCCAAAAAACTGCACTGAATGCGTTGATTTTCACGTATCGGCACGTGCTCAATGCACCGCCGATGGAACTCGGTGATTTCTATAAAGCCAAAGCTCCCAAAAAGCTACCCACCGTACTTACCCGACAGGAAGTCTCTCGGGTACTGGCTAAGTTGTCTGGCTCTCATAAGCTATGTGCAGCATTAATGTATGGTTCTGGCCTGCGGCTAATGGAGACGGTCAGGCTACGCGTACAGGATGTTGATTTAAACCGGCTTAGTGTATTGATACGCGAAGGCAAGGGTAAAAAATCGCGAATTACTACCTTGGCTGGCGAGCTTGTTCCGCCTATAAAGCTACTGCTGGCTCATATTGAAACCTTGTATGAACTGGACAAGAACAACCCTGAATGGGATGGCGTTTATCTGCCATACGCGCTTGAGCGTAAGTATCCAAAGGCACCTTTTGAGCTGGGCTGGCAATATTTATTTCCTGCCGCAGACTATAGTATCGACCCTCGTTCAGGAAAATGGCGCAAGCACCATTTGGGTGAGCAATCACTTCAACGTGCTGTCAAAAAGGCGATCCGGGGAGCCGGTATCTACAAACCCGCATCCTGCCATTCTTTACGGCATTCGTTTGCCACTCACTTACTGGAGAGAGGTGCAGATATTCGCACCATACAAGAGCAGTTGGGCCATAGTGACATTCGCACCACAGAAATTTATACGCATGTCATTAACCGTGGTGGGCACGCAGTACGCAGCCCACTGAGTGACTTATAGCCTTAGCCGTGACTATTCTAGCGCAAAAACTGAGAAAAGGGCCTAATACGGCAAAAAATCAAAGGCATAATTAAGCGTGGTTGCCACTACGGGCTTGGCACCAAAATTAATCAGCCGAATACGGGCCAGCAGCTTGCGCTCCAAATTCGGTGCATTAAGCTCACTGTCTACCAGTTTAATGGATGACACAGAGCCGTTAGGTTCGATAACCAAGCTTACGGTTACTTTACCTTGCAAGGCCGGATTTTTACGTAGCTCACGATTATAAATGGCAAAAATTGCGCTTTTATTCTGGTCCATCACACGGCGAATTTCTGCTTGGCTGCGTGCAGCCACCTCGCGGCTGGTGTCTTCTATCGCTTTATTGCCATTACCCAGTTTCATTTTGCTATCGACAACCGTATCTTCTTTACCAGAGAGGGCAACACCACCGGTATCGCGGCTAAGTGCTGCCGTGTTAATTCCACCGCTGGCCACTTTGGCCTTACTGGTAATCACAGCGCGATCGACTTTTCTCGCTTGGGCGTCACCCTGAGTGAGATTAGCGTTGTTCAGCTTTTGCGTTTGCAAACTGTCACGCATGTCCATGAGGTCGTCTTTAAATTGTAATAGGCCACTGGTAGCGGCTTTTTCTCGTGCTTTTTCTACGGTAGCAGGTGCAGGCTTTTTGACGACCTCGGGCTTGGGTTCTGGTTTAGGTTTTTTTTCAGGTTCTTTGGGTTTAGGTGGCTCTTTCTTTTCAATCGGCTTGGGTTCTGGTTTGGGCTCGGGTTTTGGTAATTCTTTTTTCTCAAGAATCACTTTCGCCAGTTCTGGCGGCAGCGTTTCCATTTCTTCGCGAGTAGGCTCGGGTACATCTACCCACGTAACCACTACGGCCAACAACAGGAACACACCTAAGGTAATTTTTAGAATGCGCGAAAACGCAGCGTCTTCCGCATCACTGGCTTGCCAGGGTAATTGCAAATTAATGGGAAAACGGCCCACGTGCGTAACACCCATGCTTAACCCCCTACCTGTGAAATAGCAGGTGGTGCGGGCGTTTCTTCGGGCAGCTCAGCTGGGGGCACCTTAGACACAGCCAGCGCAATATCGATGTAACCTTCTTCGGCACACGTGGCCATTATGCGTTTTAACAAAGTGTAGGGAATACTTTGATCACCCATAATGGTAATAGCCCGGCCTTTATCTTGCAGCTCTTCGGGTAAGGGCCCGGCACGCTCTGCCTGGTATTGCAATTCTTTGGCGAGCAGGTCGATATTGTCACTCTCACTGGCTAATATGTCTTGCGTATTGGCCACCGGGCGACCACCTACCACAATGCTGGTCTGGTTAACGGTTACCACCAAGGTGGTGTCTGGCCGTTGTTCCGACACCGATTCTGGCAGGGTGATGCTTTTATTGGTTTGCAGAATTTCCACGTCAGAAGAATTCACCAGCAGGAAGAACACCAGAATGGTGAAAATATCCATCAGTGATACCAGGTTCAGCTTGGCTGATTGTTGCTGGCGTTTATGGTGTTTGGCCATACGGCGTGCACGTAGCGACTGCTTCATTGCGCACCTCCGTTGTCAGCTTCATCAACCACTGGCGCATCGCCCAATGAAATGACCGGAAACAGTTCTGCATCAACCACACTGGCTGCGACAACAGTTTTAAATGAGCGCACGGTATCCATGGCAGATACCAGTGTTTGGTAGTCGGTATCGGGTTCGGAGAGAATCAGAATATCGCGTTTTAATTGAATCTGGTCTGTGCCCAAGTCGGCAGCATTTTCGTCAATCGCTAATGCGTTGCCACCGTCTTCTGCGGCTTTTTTTGCGTCCCGAATGGCGGCTTCACGCAGTTGGCGTTTAACCTCCTGCAGTACCAGCGAGAGCATTTTAAAGTCGTGTACTAACTGCGGTTGCCCGCTGGCTATGTCAACTTGAGTAGATTCAGCCTCTTTGACAACCGCTGGAATATTTTCAATACGTTTAAGCCGGGTACCGGCTGGGTAATTCACATCCATATAGTCTTCGCGAATCACCAGCTCCAGTTGTTTTGGCGGCAGCTCGTCAGATGGGCTGCTGTCAGACAAGTCAGGCAGTTTTAAATCAAGAACGGTGATGTGAGAAAACACCATGCTCATCAGCAGCACCGGCACAAGGATAATCATCAAATTCATGAATGATGTGATATCCAAGTCTGGCGCTTGCGGGCGTAATCGCCGATGTCGCATTGGCTGGCTCCTTCGTCTGTTGCGTGCGGGTTACGACAGGTAATTACTTGGCGTTGGGATCACTGGCACGCGTATTTACCGCAACAGTACGGTTGGCCGACATAATATTGAGGCATTTCACCCCGGCCATTTCCAGGCTATCGACAATTTCGGTGGTTTTGGTTTGCAGCATGGCATGGAATAGCAACAGAGGAATTGCCGAGATCAACCCAAAGGCAGTGGTGTTCATAGCCACTGAAATACTTTGCGACAACAGCGATGCTTTCTCTGTAGGGTCGGCATTGGCCACCGCAGTAAACGCGGCGATCAAACCAATAATGGTACCCAACAGGCCGAGCAGGGTGGCAATGTTGGCCAGGGTAGCCAAATAAGCGGTGCGCTTTTCCAGGCGGGGCACGGCTTCCAGCACACCTTCTTCCATGGCCAGTTCAATATCGTCACGGCGCTGGGATTGATCCAACCGGGCAACACCCGCAGCAATAATGCGACTGACGGGCGCGCCGCCATTTTGGCCCATTTTAATAATGGTGCCGTAATCTTTCTTTTTGACCAGCGGCAGTAGTTGATTGAACGCTTTGCGGTTGGCGCTTTTGGCGTGGGTAAGAAAAATCCAGCGTTCGATCACAACGGCCAAACCTACCACCAAGACAATGGCGATGGGGTACATAAACGGGCCACCATTTTGAAAAAAGCGAACCAAAGTGGTTAAAAAGTCCATAGTCGTAACCTTGTTGTGATCTCAATGGGTTTTGCACAAATCTGTTTATTTAGCGGCACGGCCTGCGCGATACAGCCGTTACTATGCCGCTTTTTAACACGGGCAACTGTGATACTGACAGCGTTTTTTAACAACACTGTTGTGAACCATGCCTATTTTTGCGGTTTTTTTGCTGCTTCACTTTGCTGCGAGAAATACACCTCGCGCTGTAGCTCCTGTTTTTCAACATGGCCAAAGACTTGATTCATCACCTTGCTGTTGAAATTTTGATACAACGCTTCCGGCCCCACGTTGGCTTTCCACGGCACAATATAAAGCACCTTGGGCTGTTCCTGATTACCGGTAACGGTGGATTTTAAATTAACCACGGGCTTTTCCTCGGCTTGCGCTGCCTGGGCAAGCACGCCGAATAAGATACCGATTAACCCCAAACGAATCATTTCCGGGTTAATCAATGGCGCATGGCCACGCCGAACGAATAGCAGCTTAAGGTTGTTCATGGGGCTGCTCCTGTATTGGATGAGTTTAAACGCCGTTGTAAATCAACAATCCAGCCGGTGACTTGGCGGTCGTCACTGGGGAGTAGTTGTTGGTAGCGCTGGTAATGCTCCAGCGCGGGCTCAAGCTTGCCCATGTAAAGGTCGTACAGAATCGCCAGATTGCGGTGCGACGGCGCATGCTCTGGCCACACGTTTAAAGCCTGCTGGTAATATGCTTCGGCTTTCTCAAACTCACCTTGTTGCCGCGCCAATATGCCCAGCTGATTGTAGGCCATCAGGTTGTTGGGGTTGGCTTTGATAGCATTTTGGTAGGCAGTGTTGGCTTGCTCTGGTTTGTCGGTTTGCTGATACAGCAAGCCCAAATTGTAAAACGGGCCCGATAACTGGCTGTCACTAACGGTGAGCTCTTGCAATAACACTTCTGCCTTGGCGTAATTTTTTTGTCGCAACGCGCTCACGGCTTGGCCAAACGCACGCCGCGCACTGGCCGACACCACAGCAGGGTTTTGCAGATAAGGGTTTGGCGTAGTGGGGCCACGCAGAGGTGCAGCAGGCTCGCCGGTATCGTCTGGCGCGGTGGCTTCCGGTGTAGCCGCAGTGTTTTCTTCACCTTGAGAGTCTGGCAGGTTAACCGCACAACCACCTACGCCTAGCAGCAGGCAAGCCAGCAATATGATACCGAGAAGCCTATTAGTAGATAACATCGCTCACCTCACCGCCGGCTTCGGGTTTGTTGTAACGGCCTGGTAGCATGCGCGCCAGGCTGTCGAAACTGTCTTGCACCCAGGTATCGTAAATACCTGCCCAGCTGCGTTCACTGTTGCCGGTATGAATTTCGATAGCTTTTTCTTCAAACGGGTAGGCCTGCTCTTCCAGCAGAATATCGTATTGCTCCAATTCCAATTCGCTGAGGCCCTTGGGGCGCTGCGACTTCATCAAATCACGCGAGAGCTGTGCATAAATTTCGCCAATGCGGAAGGTCGCCTGCGTAGCAAATTCCTGCACGCCCAAGTCCAGCGTTTGTTCGTAGGCACGCAGGGTTTTATCCAGTGCTTTTTTCTTTTTCTTCAAACTGGTTTTCAGGGGCAAGGTTAGCTTAATGGCTGCAAACTTTTGGTACTGCTGCTCGGCTAAATCGGCACTGGCCCAAGCGGCCAGATACAAACCGCGCGGGGTATGCTCATTGGCCTGCTGGTGGGTTTTAATGATCTTGCGCAGCCAGAAGTTGCGTTTGTCTGGCTCGTTGGTTTTGATGTAAAACCCAGCCATTTTCACTTGTGCTTCGAGGTTATCTGCCAACGGCTGTGGATAGTTGTGGGCATAATAACGGTAGTGCTCAATGGCTTTGTCGAGATTGTCGGCCTTTTCGTACATTTCGGCTACCAGCCAATAAGACTCGCGCTGCACGGCAGGATCTGTATCGGTTTTGGCAATGCCCAGCAACTCTTGCGCGGCGGCCTGCCAGTTTTCTTGTGCCTGGTAAATCACCACCAGCTTGGCGGGTAGGGTGGCAATGAGTGCATCGTTGGGGTAACGCTGGCGATAAGCCAGAACCACTTGCTGGGCCTGCGGCCAGTCTTGCAAGTCAATAAGCAAGTTAGCGGCATCGTACATACCAGTGCGGGCGATGTCGGAACCCGGTGCGGCACGCTCGATACGCAACAGGTCATCGACTGCCTCTGCTTTCTCGCCACGGCTTAAATGCATATCGGCCTGTTGATAAATACTGGCCGCCAACCGGTCACGCAAGCTGGGTATTTGTGGGTCTTTTTTCGGCAGCAGCGCAAGAATGGCCACATAGGCCTGCTCGGCAGATTCGTAATTTTGCAAATCGAATTCTGCCTGCGCCAGTACCAGCCAGGCTGTTTGCAACAGGGCAGGCTCTGGCTTAGGTTGCCACTGAGTTACCCGGTCAGCGGCTTCGGCTGCCTGTAACAACTGGCCGGTTTCCAGCAAATCTTTTGCGGCTTGTGTGAGCACGGCCACGGCCCGTGAATCGCTGGCGTAGTGATCAGCAAAGGCCAGCGCACTGGTAATTTTTTTGCGGCGCCAGTCGGCCAGTGCCAGCTTATCAACCGTATCACCGTGGGCACTCAGTGCTGCCATCACCTTGTCGGCAGCAATCAGTGCCGCGTAGCCAGCTTCGGCACCGCGCTCGGTGTCTTTGTAGAGATAAGCCACTTGTTCATAGCGCACAAAGGCTTGCCCGTAATCACCCCCATCAAACAGTGATTCGGCCCATAGATAGGCCATCTCAGGTGTTTTTTCGTCATGGGGGAAGGTATCGATAAACTGCTGATACCAGCCAGCAGCCGCCAAAAAGCGTTGCTGTACTTCGGCCAGGGTGGGCAAAGGCTTATCATTGCCACGGGCTTTGCCACCTTCAGCCAATTGCTTTTCCATAGCTTGCGCATTGGCGTGTTCGTAGGTAGCCAATTCTTCCAGATAGGTATGCAGGTGTGGCAAAAAGTTTTTATGAATTTTGTCGCCTTTTTGCAGCCAATAGGCACTGTATATGCCGTAGTTCTGCACAAATTCTTTTTTCGCCGGAATAATCAGGTCGGGGAACCCCGCATCTTCATAAATTTGGATACGGCGGGCACTGAACAGTGGCGCGTAGTCGGCCAGTGGATAGCGCTGAATGTAGTGTTCGAGCGTATCGGCGCCGTCTTGAAAGCGCTTTTTCTCTACGTAAAAATCGGCCAGGCTCTCGTACAGCAAATGCACATAGGGGCGCTCGCCAATACTGCCGAGCAAGCCCGCAATGGTGTCGGCACTTTCAAGATAGGAAAACGCCAAGCTCATTACCCGCAGGGTGTCTTGTACCAGATTTTTATCGGCCTTGGGCAGGTGGTCGTAGCGCTCTTCGTTAACGAGAAAAATATCCAGTACTTCGGTAAACGGGCGCAGCGCCTGGCGGTAATTGTTTTGTTTGAAGTAAGACCAGCCAAGCATGTATACCGCATTGCTGTAGAAAGGCGTTGGTCCAGCGTTGCGCACCAGCGTGTAGAGCCGCTCGGCACGGGGGTAATCGCCATCGCTAAACGCTTTTTCAGCACGGCGGAAGTTGGCCTCGGCCAGATACACCGATTGCGGATTCTGCTGTGCCAGCTGTTGCAGGGCTTCATCCGCCTGGGCAGTTTTGCCATCCAGCGAATAGGCCTTGGCCAACTGGTATTGCAGCTGGTCGAGGTTATTACCGCTTTCGCTTAACCCATGATCCTTTTGATAGTCACGCTGCAAGTCAATCAGCTCTTGATACATGCTGATGGCCTGCCCAAAAAATTCACCCGGCTGGCTGCTGGCCAGCTGCTGATTTTCGCTGCGCACCATTTGTAAGCCAGCTAAGCGAATCAGAATTTTGCGGCGTACATCGGGGTTGTCGGCAACTTCCAAAGCGCGCTGATACAAACGCTCGATACCATCCATACTGATGGGTGGTACATCGAGGGTTGGATCAGGTAAATCCACCGGTTGCAGATCAGCCAGGGTGGGGCCGATATCTACTGTTTTATCACCCAGCAACCCCGTGCCTGCACACCCACTCAGGCCCAAGCTGGCAGCCAGCGCAAGCGACAGTAACCGGCGACGATAAGGCAATACACTCATGGTGCCTCCTCATTGCTTTGGTCGTCGCTCTGGTCGTTGTCGGGCAGGGTTTTGTTTTCATTGGTGCCTGGCTGCATGGCGCCGTCGTAGAGGCGGGCAATGGCAAGGCGCGCCTCCGCCTGATAATACTGCAGGCGTTCACGCTGGGTGAGCAGCTCTTGGCGCAACCGCGCACGAATATGGGTTTCGAGGGCCGTAATTTGGTTATCAACGGCAGTCAGCTGCTGGGCCAAGCGGGTTTCACCCTCACTAATGCGAGCTTTGAACGGCACCACATCGGGCGCCTCAACCACGGCGGTTTGCAGCCGGTGGTATTGTTCATGCAGTTGCTGCAATTCGCTGGCAACCGCGGCGATGGCCTGCTGGTGGCGCCATACCTGGTCATGATATTGCTGGCTGGCCTGCCACAACAGCAAGCCGCGATAACGACGCAGGGCCGCAGCTTCTTCATCGGTATTACGACCGGCTGCCTGCATGCGTTTGAGAGTGGCCTCACCACGCTGAACCCGCTGCCACTGGTCTTGGGCGCGCCCAGTAACAAACGCCATCACATCGGTGGTGGCCATGATGGTGTCGAGGGTTTCGGTTTGGTGTTGTAGTTGCTGCGACAAGGTTTGAATTTTCGCCGGGTAATCGGCCGCTTCGATGGCCTGCACCCGCTGGTCGCGCTGAATTTGGCGCTGGTTGAGCAAATCGTCGTACAGGGCCAGCTTGCCCTGCCATTGCTGCAAACGCTGTTGCAGTTGCAGCAGTTCGCGCAGGCTTTGTACCTGCAACTGAAACTGGTCGTCGCTGAATAACAGGGCCATGTACGGCTCTGGCGGCACCACACCGGGTTCGTTATCGAGGGCGAGCCAGTCTTGCAACGGCCGTTCACCCGCATTCCAGCGCAGCAGGGCCTGCCGTACTTGTAACTCATCCACGCCTTGCAACACCTGGTCGAGGCGTTGCAGTTCGTTACTGAAGGTGTCTTCAGCGGTTTGTAGCGCCAGCAGTGCATGGCCATTTGCCCCTAGCTGTTCGTAGGCAAAGGGCAGAGCCAGGCGCGCCTCTTGGGCTTCGGGAAAAATGGCCGGTTCGCTGGCCAGGGCTTTCCATGGTTTAAGTGCCAGGGGGTAGTTTTCCTGTTGCTGTGCCGCCCAACCATAACCCAACAGGGCCTGGCGACTAAACGGCGTGTTCAATCGCACCTGCTGAAATGCCGCAATGGCTTCGCCGTACTTACCCAGAAACAGGTTGGCATAACCGGCAGCTGTTTCAGCTTTGTCGCGCAGGGCCAACAGGTCTTGCTGGGTATCGGGATTGGTAATGTAAGTAAGCTGCCCGGCGGTTTCCAAGTACGGTATCGCCAATTCAAACTCTTTGCTGCGACTTAAGGCGGTGCCCAAATTAAAATTGACATAGGGCGCCCAGGGGCTGTCGTCGGCCAAGTGGTTCAACAGCGGTACGGCACCATCGAGGTCGTTTTGCTGAATGGCCAGATGCGCCCGCAAGGCAGCCAGCTCGCCGGCCAGTACGGGCTCAATCTCGCTGGTAATGTGTTGCAGACTGGCACTAGCTTGCGCCCACTCGCCGCGCAGGTAATAGAGCTTACCCAAATAGAACCAAGCCGCATTGCGCACCGCCAGCGGATGGGAGTCGTCGAGTAATCGGGTAAACAGGCTTTCAGCTTTGTGAGGCATATCGAAGGCCAGGCTGATGCCGCCTTCTATAATATCGGGGTTATCACCGTGGCCTTTGATCCCGCCACGGACTTTGGCCATCTGCAATTCGCTGAGTGCAGCAAAGTAGTCGGACTGAAAGTAGTGATAAAGGGTAACGCCGTAGCGCAGATCAGCTGCCGACGAGGGTGGCTGGCTCTTTTCTGCGGCACCCACATGGCTGGCAAAACCCAGCACGAGAGCAGCGGTTAACACACGGCATTGCCAGATCATCTACAGATTCCATTCCTTGATGTCGAACTCCGGCTGTAGCTTGCGCGTACTGTCAACGATGCGCAGCTCAAGCAATGTGGGCTGTAAGGTTTTTTCGATGGTGAGTGTGGCGGCACGCTTGTAGTCGCGACCTTCCGGGCCTTTGCCGGTGAACACCGCGGTGACTTCATGGGCGCCGGTTTTGATATTGCCCACATACAGGCGCTGAATACCCCCGCGAAACAGGGCGTTGGTTTGATGCTCTGTATAAAGGTGGCTGGCCACCAACTGGTCGTCAACGTTCACTTTAACGCTGTCGAGCTGGAAAAACTCGCCCACATCCATCGATACAAACAGGGCAATCTGGGTGCTGGCCGGGTAGAGCAGCTCTTCTTCCAGAATCAGCAAGTCGCGATTGAGCTCAATCACCGACTGCTTGAGGTTTTCGACATCGGTGGCCAAGGCCGTGGTGTTGTCGTCTTCTGCCCTGACTGCCGTGTGTAACGTGGCCAATAGCAACCCAACTACCGCCCAGCCCAAATGCTTTTTCATAACGTGTCCTGTGTTAGCCACCCAAACCGGAAGATCGCCCGGCGAAGTAGGGCAAGTGTAACGGGAGTTTGCCCAAATTAGGCGGTAAGTTCCCACAAGTTGGCACAAAAATCAGCGTAATTTTCAGTATTCGTGAACCTCATCGCAAGCAGTCGCCCAAATTGCCACGTATTTTCCCCAGCCAACAATACCACAGGCCGGTTATGGCTATTTCTTTCGCCCCATGATTACACTATGATTCCGCCTGATTTCGGGGCCTGCCTACATGCTTTTGCAGGGCACGGCCGTACAGCAACAAGTGTGATCACTTAACAGTTAATGGTTGGGACAACTCGTGGGAAGAGCGTATCAAAACCGTAAAGAATCCATGGCCAAAACCTCTGATCAGAAGGCCAAGGTTTACAGCAAATATGGTCGAGAAATTTATGTTTGTGCCAAATCTGGCGGTGTTGAGCCCGATGGCAACTTGGCCCTGCGCAACCTGATCGACCGCGCCAAGAAAGATCAGGTACCTTCGCACGTCATTGACAAGGCCCTCGACAAAGCCAAGGGTGGTGCTGGTGAAGACTACTTTGTGGCCCGCTACGAAGGCTTTGGCCCCGGCAACAGCATGGTGATTGTCGACTGCCTTACCGATAACTCAAACCGTACTTTTGGCGACGTGCGCGTATGCTTTACCAAGTGTAAAGCCAAAATCGGCACCCAGGGCACGGTAAGCCACATGTTCGACCACTGCGCTATTTTTGTATTAAAAGGTGACGACGAAGACGCCGTACTCGAAGCATTAATGATGGCCGACGTTGACGTGACCGATGTCGAGAGCGAAGACGGCAAAATTACCGTGTTTGCCCCTAGCACCGAATACAACAAAACCAAGCAGACCCTGATTGATAGTTTTGGCGACAACGGCGAGCTGGAATTTGAAGTAGACGCGATTCAGTTTATTCCACAAACCACCACCGAGATCAGCGGCGACGATGTAGCCATGTTCGAGAAGTTTCTCGACATGCTCAATGACCTCGACGATGTGCAAAACGTGTATCACAACGCCGAGTACCATTAACCTAGTAATCAAATAGATGAATCCTTCACTATTTGATTGTCGCCCCTAAAAATCGGCGGAATTTGCGAAATTCGTTGATTTTTAGGGGCTCGCGCAGGCTTAAAAAGCCTGCGACGGCACTTCCCTGTGCCGTTTAGGCGGCATCGACCACATCATAAGCAGACCGCTGCGCATCGCGGCGGTCGGCAAACAGAAACACCGGTACAAATAGCAATAGCGCTAAGGTCATCATGGCTACTCCCGTCCACAGTATGTTGTCGTAACCATCTTCCCCCAGCATGGCCGCTGCCAGCGCAGGCCCACCCGCTAGCCCTGTACCAATCACAACATTAGCCACCACAATGGCACGCCCACTGCTGTCGGCATTATTGATAGCGGCTAACAGGTAGGGCAATACAAAGGTCCAGGCGTATTTAAAAACACAGGCTGCCAGCAGGTAACCCGCTGCACGGGGGTCCGTAAGCAACAGGGCAATCGCCAATAACATCATCAGTAAACCGCCGGTACCGGGCATCAAGCGCCCCAGCCGATTACTCAATAACGTGGCACTGACTGCACCGGCAATACCCATCACAGATGCCACCGATAAATAATAGCCAATGTCACTGGCAGATAATTGCAGTGCCTGGCCAATGCGTTCGAGATAAGCCCAGGTACCACTGAGCGACAAATAGAACGCCAGCAGCCCCACCAAACCTATCAACACGTGCATAAGATGCGTTTGCTGGTGGGTAACGTGTTTCGGCTGGGCTGGCTGGGAGCGCCCTGGCGGCACATGCCGAATAAACAATGACAACAAAGCCACGGCCGCACTGGCTGTGATAAAAATGCTGGGCACACCCCAGAGGTCTACCATATGGGGTAGCGCTGCCAGCCCCGCTGCGCCTAATACCAGCTGTGCCACCACCCACAGGCCCAGGTTGCGCTCTGTGTGACGAGACATGCCCAGCGCGGCCAGACAAATACACATGGCCGAACCACCCAACAAACCCGATACCAAACGTAAGAGCAGCAACCACTGAAAGTCGCTGACCTGTGCCGACAGCAAGTGACAAATGGCAAGCAATGGCAGGCAAATCCGACAAACTTGCAGCCAACTAACACGATTGAGCCAATACATGCCCGGCAGGGCAGCCAGTCCGAGGCCAGCCAACTCAACCGAAATAAGATATCCGGCCTGCTGTGGGCTGAAGTCCATGGTCGTGATAAACGCGCCGACTAATCCCGGCGCAATAATCAGTACAAAAGACACCAATGCACCCATTACCACCAAAACCGCAATGGTTACAGGCCGATCAACCTGGGGCGCGACCGAGTGCGACATCAACTTACCCCGCCGTCTGGGTGGCGAGAATATCCATATTCACCGCATTGAGCGCTGCTTGAATAGCGTCGGCCTGCGCAGGCTGTAGGCCTTGCCCGCCTAAGGCGGCCATCATGCCGAGAAACGGGTCTTCCACACCGGTATGAATACCCGACAGTGTTTCCATTACCGCCAAACCAAAGAAGGGCACGGTGTTGGGGTTGTAGCCACCTTCGTGACACATCACCAGCTTGCCGCCGCACACTTCATCAGCCACCGCCATCAATTTACGGGTAAGGCTGCGATAGCCATCGCTATGCATCATCATGCGGCCTAATGGGTCGTGGGCACCAGCATCAAAACCGCTGGGGATAAAAAGCAGCTCGGGCTTGTAGGCCCGCAATGCTGGGACCACGATTTCGTCAAACGCTTTTTCATAAGCGCCTACACCACTACCAGCCGGTAACGGAATATTAATATTGAATCCTTCACCCGCGCCTTCGCCTTTTTCAGTGATATGGCCCGAATCGGGTGGAAAGCAATCGTCTTGGTGAATAGAGATAGTGAGCGCACGAGGGTCTTGCCAGAACCCGGCCTGGGTACCGTTGCCGTGGTGTACGTCCCAATCCACGTAGGCAATACGCTTGAGGCCACGGGTTTCCAGCGCATGCATACCGGCAATCACCGCGTTGGCAAACATGCAAAAACCCATGCCGGAATCGGCCACGGCATGGTGGCCGGGCGGCCGCACCAGCGCGTAGGCATTTTTAATGTCGCCGTTGAGCACGGCGTCTACCGCTTTCATTACACCACCAGCAGAGAGCATGGCAATCTCGTAAGAACCCATGCCTACCGGCGAGAAATAGCCCGCGTCGCCACCAA
This sequence comes from Cellvibrionaceae bacterium, assembly GCA_050289485.1. Classification (GTDB taxonomy): domain Bacteria; phylum Pseudomonadota; class Gammaproteobacteria; order Pseudomonadales; family Cellvibrionaceae; genus JBNKFV01. Next base: position 127,790 of record JBNKFV010000032.1, on the reverse strand, counting down.
ACTCGGCACTAAGTTTTTTTACATTCGCCAGATGCCTGGGGGTATGAAACCGCAGAATGTCAGCGTCCTGTGCCGGTACTGGCTCGATACACGCCAGTTGCTTGAGTAGACCGCTCACTTCCAGCAGGTTACGAAAGCGCCGCTTGCTTTCGGCGCTTTCTACGTGCTCACCCGGTTGTACCGGATTACCATAGGGCACGACTCCAGCGTAATTGCCCGTGTTATGCCACATATACAGTTCGTGATAAATAAAGCCTGTATTAGCCTTTGAATTTGAAAGCGTCACGTTGCACTACCTCGTGTTGTGATCATAAAAACGGCCCGCTGCGCCGATACAGCGGGCTTCTGTCGATTGCTTAGAAGTTGTAAACCACATCTACACCGTAAGTGGCGCCAATGTTGTAAGTGGAAAACACGTTATTGAAAGAGGGGATGAGCCAGGTGAATTCTTCGTACTCGTCGTCGGTGATGTTTTTACCCCAGGCCGCCATTGACCAGGAATCATCTGCCGACACATAGCCTATACGCACATTGGTTACATCGTGCGAAGCCACATGGGTGCGGTCGAAGTTATTGGGCTCAGCATAGGTTTCGCCTTTGTAGCCCCATTCAAGGCGGTAGGTCATTTCTCCATCACCCAGGCTGTGGCTATATTGGGCAGCGGCGCTACCGGTCACCTTCGGCGCCAATACCAGCTGGTTGCCATTGCAGCTTTCGAGCTCAATCGGCAAGTTCGTACCGCCAAAGATATTGCTGTTGAAGTTACTAATGGCATCTGCCGTACCGCCGCAGTTATCGAAGTCGGTGTATTCACTGTCGGCATAGCCCACACTGGCTTCTAATTGCAGCCCTTCGGTGACCAGTGCAATGATTTCGCCTTCAAACCCTTTGATTTCTGCCGAATTCGCGTTACTGATGGCGAACCCGGTTCCCACATTGGTAATCGCCAGGCGCTGTACCTGTAAATCGCTGTAGTCGGTAAAGAACACCGCGCCGTTTACGCGTACGCGGCCATCGGCCAAGTCGGCCTTATAACCGGCTTCGTAAGACAACACCGTTTCGCTGTCGAACGCGATATCGTTAGAAGGCACAATGTCGGGGTTAAAACCGCCACTCTTAAAGCCGCGGGCTACCGACACATACACACTGCTGTCTTCGCTGAGGTTATAATTCAACGCAACGTTACCCGACATGGCATTGTCGTCGAGCGAGAGTGATGTGGTGATATCGGGGTGTGTGGTAAACGACTGGTTTTGCTGCATAAAGTCGAGGTCTTTACTTTCTTTTGTATAACGCAAGCCCACACTCAACGACAAAGCATCGGAGAAGTCGTACGTACTATTAAAGAAAATGGCCGCCGCCTGTGTATCGATACTGCTTTCGCTGGCAATGGCACCGAAGGGTTGCAATACATAACCGTTAATATTGGTAGTGCCTACCTGCGGGCCAGAACTGATGGTGGTGGCACGGCTTGCATCGGCAGTTTGGTCGAGAACATACAGGCCTAGCATCCAATTAAACTGCTCCCCGGTACTCGACTCTAAGCGCAGCTCTTGAGTAAAAGAGTCGGAGGTATCGGTAAACTGCGAATCTGAGAGCGGCGCGGGGCGCGAGTCGTCGTCGGCACCCAGGTCAAAGTCGGCAATACGATAAGCGGTAATAGAGGTAACCGACATACCATTGTCTAGCCCCCACGTCACGTGTACCGAGGCACCGCCCAGCTCACGATTTTCGTAGGTAGAACCATCTTGCGCACTTTCATTGGGATAATCATTACCTGCATACGGATCCAGCAGCGCGGCACCCGCGTCGCTGGTAAACGGTGGTGGGGCAAATGGAAAGGTCGGCGCAGCGGTCAACTCCGAGAAAAACCGATCCATATCTTGCTTCATGTAATCGGCATTGAATGACACCTCAACATCGTCACTGGCAAGCCAGTTCAAGCCAACACGCACGCCTTTTTTATCGTCGTCATTCACTTTTTCGCCATTGAAATGGTTAACGGCATAACCATCGCGCGTTTGTGAAAACACACTGATTTTGCCTGCCAGGGTATCGCTCAACGGACCCGTTAAATACAACGAACCATTCACCGTGTTGTGATTACCCAAGCTGAGTTTGGCTTTACCTTCAAACGCCTCGTGATTGGGTTTTTTAGTCGAGATATTGATCGCACCAGCAATGGTATTACGGCCAAACAAGGTACCTTGCGGGCCGCGCAGCACTTCAACCTGCGCAACGTCTACCAATGTTTGGTTAAAGGCGATAGGGCGGCCTTGGTACACCTGATCAACATACACACCCATACCACTTTCAAAGCCAATGTTACGGGTAGTGGTAACAATGCCACGAATACCCATGCCCGACAGCGCGTTACCGCCACCGTCATATGCCAGGTTGGGTACGCGGTTTACCAATTCGGTGGTTTCGTTAGCCCCCATAGCCTCGAGTTGGTTTTCGCCAAACGCCGACACGGCAATCGGTACATCCTGCAAGGTCTCCTCACGCTTACGGGCAGTTACCACTACCTCTTCCAACATGAAAGTTTCCTGTGCCGCTACTTGGCCGGCGAAGGGCAGACAAAACAGGGTATTGGCCGCAACCGCAATCACGGTACTAAGACGATTTCGATAACCAGGGTGTAATGGGTTGATGTTCATGCGCAAAGGCCTCTCTCTCGATATATATTGTGATGCGAATGTTGTGTTTTTTATTTGTGATCTCGAGACTACGCCGTGTTGATATCAAACACGCCATGCCTAGGCATAGTTTGTTGCAAACCCTACTACCCATACTTTTGGGTAGGTGCCGCTAGAAACAGCGCATGAAGCCAAAGGAGAAAGAGAAAAAGACGAAAAAGCGAGAAAAGATAAGGTGCAGCAGGTTACGGATTGACTAAGCCCAACTCTTGCGCGGTAATCACGGCAGCCGTACGATTTTTTACCCCCAGCTTGCTGAAAATATTGCGGCTGTGCCATTTCACCGTGTTTTCGCTGATGTGTAAGGTATCAGCAATATGCTGGTTGGCCCGGCCTTCGGCCATCAGTCGCAATACATCCAGTTCACGCTGGCTAAGTTGATCAAGCAAGCCGCTCATGGCTTGGGCCATATGGTCGCCGTCATTCGGTTTGGTGTTTACTTGCAATGCCTGCAGCAACGCTTCGACCAGGTAACTTGCACTGGCAGGCATGGGGCTAACCGTATCGCGCACGGCATTAAGGACCGGCAACAAACTACTGCCTTCATCGATAAACACCCGCAACATATTATTGCTGCCAGCGCGAATTAATGCGGGCAAAATCACATCAACGGCCTGGGCGGTATGACCTAATTTGAAATGCGCCAATGACAAAATAATCATGGCTTCCACGGCTCGGTAACCGATGCCTACCTCCAATGCTTGTCGATGTAAGCAATCACACAACTGAATCACCGCATCAAGTTGCCCACCCGCAAATAGCAAACGTGCTCGAATCAATTGCACCTGATAAGCAGTCCGACTCCATTCGGCAATCGGCTGGTTGTCGGTGCCATCGAGATCGGGAATATTCAACAGCGATGCCGTCTGCAAGGCATCCAAATGCTTGCCGCTGCGAAGCAACAATTTAATACGCTGATAACCCACAAACACTTGGTGATAACGATTACTGCGCTCAAAGGGAATCACTTCGTGTAAATAATCAATTAACTTTAGGGCTGCAGGTATATTGTCACGGGCGGCATAACTTTTCGCCAAGGCGGTGTAGCCCATTTGCAACAGGCTCATATGCCCGACTTCTTCAATAATTTTTAAGTTGGGCCGCAAAATATCGATGGCCTCATCGATGCGATTATTCTCATAAAAAATACAGCCATTGAGCACATTGAGTACCGGCGATACATAAATTTCTTCACGATGCTGGCGATTCAACTCTTGCTGATATTGCAACACAATTTCCTGCGCCGTACGCAAATTACCTTGAATAAATTCAATCTGTGCGAGAAAGCAACCGGAATAGACAATACCAAAGTCAGAATGAATTTTTCGATGTTGTTGGTAAGCCGTTGCAATATGGTCTTTGGCTTTTTGAAAATCACCCAATACAAAATAACCATAGCCTTTCATATTGTTGATAACGCCTTGCATAAAAGGCTGGTGTAGCTCGATATTTTTTGGCGTCAGGCGAATAACGTCTTCGACATTATCGACTGCCATATTCACGCCCGCTTTTAAGAGCGCGAGATTATCATTCATGACTTGTTGTTCATCGTCTGACAAGCGGGCCATCAACGCCTGGTCGTTCACGGCTTCGCGCAGCTGCTCACAAACCCGCCGAGCCTGCTGCGACTGATTCATGTGATAAAGGGCTGTACCATATAAAAATAAAAGATTCGGATGCTCATGCATCACATCTTCAGGTATCTGCCCAATCCAGCTGGTTACCCTGGGCATTCGACCGAGCATAAATTCCTCGACCGCACGTTGCTCAATCAGATTCGCCGCCAGATTCATGTCGTTGGCACGCAATGCGTAATCTACCGCCTCGCGTGCGTAGCCGTGTTGCTGAAACCATTCGCAAGCACGGCTGCACAATATTTCGTGGGTTTCTTTACCAATTTTTCGCAAACGGGTTTGTAAAAACTCTTGGAACAAGTGATGAAAACGGTACCAGTTGTTTTCATCATCCAGCGGGATCACAAACAGGTTTTCGCTATCGAGTTTACGCAACGTGGCCCAGGAGTCATCACGCTGCAACACAAAATCGCACAGCTCGCTGTTAAATCTATCTAAGTAAGCGCAGTGTAAAAGAAATTCACGCACGGCTTCGGGCTGTTGATTAAACACGGCCGTGGCCAGATAGTCGGCCACATCTGTAATATCACCGGCGAAGCGTTCTATCATCGCATCTTTACTAGCCGCATCGCGCAGCGACAGCGATGCCAACTGCAAACCGGCAGCCCAGCCTTCGCAGTGATTGTTAAGCTTGGCTAATTGTTCAGCCGAGAGTTCAAGCTGGTTGGCATCGCGCATAAACGCGGCAGACTCTTGCACATCAAAACGCAGCTTATCTGCAGTTAATTGCACAAGGTCATTGCTTACGCGCATATGTGCCAACGGCAATGCTGGAATGGTTCGCCCGGCCATTACCAAATGAAAATTTGGTGGCGACAGGTTTAGAAATAATTCGAGGAAATCTTTGATATCGTCGGCATCAATAAAATGCACATCGTCGAGAAAGAAGAACGTCTCTTCACCCAACTGTACCAACTCGTTGATCAATGAGGCCAAAGGCTTGGTGAAATCTGGCGCGGGGGCGTTATCAAGATACTGCAGCGCCTCTCTGCCCAAATTGGCATCGATCTGTTGCAAAGCCCCAATAAAATACCGCATAAAGGTTTTGGGGTCGTTGTCTTGCCGATCGAGCGATAACCAGCAGAGCGCATACTGGCGCTCTTTTAATACCGCATACCATTGGCCCATCAGGGTGGTTTTGCCAAAACCCGCTGCTGCCGTTACCAGCGTGAGCTTGCGTTGCAGTGCCTGCTCAAGCACCGGCAGCAACTTAGCACGGCTCACCGCACCCGCGCGCAATACCGGGGCAAACAATTTGGTTTTGATCAGGGTGGAAGACGCACTGCTAGACATAATCCAACGTTCACTGAGTAATGGGCCAGCGATCAATAAGCGGTAATTGATCGTTAAACACCCCAAACTCTACCTGAACTACGCGCTGGTGTCTGCCATACGATCGTATGGGTGGAGGGATTTTCGCTCCGCCCGGAAAGGGTCAGCCAGGCCAGAACTGATCAAGACATCGCCGTGAATCTTGATAATCACGGCAGTAACGGTCAGTGCTATGTCTTTTCGCCTTTATTACAAACGGTGGGGATTAGGTGTCTACGGTTCGTGGGCAACACTGGGCTATCGCCGCAAACAGGGGTGCGCGTTAGCGCGCACCGGCCATAGGCCCTCGCTGTTTTGCTTTGTTAAATGCAACGCTAGCTGACTGCGCTAGTTCATTACAAAAAGATTCTGATTGCCCCCCAACATTGAATATGCCAAAGCTTCCCCTCATATTCATATGCATGGGCATACTGCACTCCTTTGTTTTTAGCTATATCTTCAAGCATATCTCTATCTTCTACGCTACGCTCAATGACTTCAATCACAGAAAAATTTTCAGAAGGAACAAAGTATGATTTATCGCTATTTTCAAATAGATAAACAAGATAAGTAGCACCCAACACATTAGTAGTATTCATAGAAGGGAACATGTTTTTAAATTTTATATATTCATTAACACGGCCTTTTAGTACGGTATTGACCTCTGCTCCTAATTCATAACCTTTATTTTGAATGTACTTACCATCGGTAACGGTAATTATTCCTATAAAAGGAGAATTAAGCCACAGGTCCTCGTTCGTCATTTTATTGAGATCAGGCCTTGCGTAACCATATAACGAATAAAAAATAAATGTACAAATTATTAGTAGTTTTATCATTTCATTTAACGCCGCCGAAAACGACTATTGAAGTAACGTGCAGGCAATACCATGGAGGCCAAGCTTCTTGTGGCCAGAACGATTTTTATAGCCTTATTAAAACGGGTCATCTGATTTTGGATAATCAGCCAGTTCATGCTGTTTTCCACAAGACTTACACACTGAGCTAATGTTGAGCTTGTAGTTAACGAGGTAACTGCAGGCATGTATAAACTTAGGGAGAAAGTAGTACAAAAAGGCAAACACTATTAAGCCACCCGGAATAGTACGCTGACCTAAAACCCCTCTCTCTCCAATAGACCCGTCTTCTACCGATGAAACTAGAGATCCCGCACCAAACCAAGCAATAAGGAAAGCAATACCCAAAAAGAAGCTAAGTAGTATTGTGAGACCTACGGAGTCAATGATACTAGCCCTGTATATAATTTTAGGTGTTAAATATTTATTACAACACTTTTTCATAGTAGTTTTAGGGTCTTAATTAGCCAACTCGTTAGTAATCGACTGCATTGACTTTTCAGCAAGATCTTGAAATTTATTTTTTGCTCGATCAACAAGAACGTTGAGATATACCTCCCTGTTCAAGCATCTCCCAGACGCCTTCAACTCTTTTGTCAGAGATTCATTAGCTTCTAGCATATATTTGGCGATAAGCAATTCTTCCGTTGTTTTCATGTTCTTAAAATAATAAGGAGGCTCAGAATTTAAAGCACGTATCATATCGTTTAATTCAAAGAAACGAGCAAGATACTCCTTATTCTCTTCGTCATTTCCAGATTCGGGTGGGCCTACACTTATCAGGTTTTTTAAATCTTTCTTTAAAGGCTCCATTCTTGATGCCCAATTTTTTTGTAAGCCTATAAGTTTTTCTTCTTCTACTATGCCGCTAAAAACTCCACTCTTACAGTATTGCTCTACCCATAGCGAGCTGTATATTGGAGAAAAATTGATAAAATCAATACACCCACCTTCCTCTCCATGAGAAAAGGAACTAAAGAAAACAAGGAACAGTAAGATAGATTTACTCATAATATGGCCAACTCCTTGGCTATCCAATTTCGGATAGAATATTTTAAAAAAAAGGAGCAACAGAAAACATTTAAACAGGAATACCTTGTTATGAATTAGACCTCGCTTTTAATTCGATTAGCAACCTTTCTACCTCTACTGACCTCGCAGATTCTCCACGTAATTTACAACTCGGAGAGCAAGCCGTTACCAAAGGCTTCGAGTCAACGCTGTAACCCTGCCTTGCCAATTCAGGCCCAGTATAATATGCAAATACAGCGTACTCGACTCCCTCTTCAAATTTCATTCCGCATGCTCCAATTGAAGCAGATGTGTATACAGTAAACCTATCACTTGGAGCACCTTTAATATTCGTAGTTACTGTAAAAACCACCTTGTAGAAAGAATAACTCATTTTTTCTAAATTATTCTTGTACTCGTCAATTGAAATTACGGTTCCAACAAATATGTGTGTGTACTTTTTTTCTATTTCATCTATGCCGTGCTCATACTTACACGAGCAAGCATATGACTTTGCTGAAATTAACACTATAAATATGAGTAAGGTTCGCATCGTATGTATCTCACAACGCTGATCTCACAGGTGAAAAAATCAGCAATAAGTGGAGTCAGAACCCATTTATTCATGCCTGTGATTGTTATAGGTCAACGGTATGGAGCTCATAGCTCGTCGCTCCGAATTTAATTTTCTTAAATTTTGGGACATGTTTTCTATTCTCGAAAATGGCCCGAAGCGCCGTAATTTGATTTTCTGGTGTTAGTGCTCCAAAAATAATTTCTTCTAATGCGTCTGGGGAGTGAGAATAGAGGCCCACAGCTGGCTCGCCAAGCTCTTTAGAGACTTTTGGTTCTATTACTAATCGGTACTCATTTTCTTTTTCAAAAGCAATGTGCTTGGTGGCGAATATTTTGACTAATTCAGGATCTTTATCAGCGTATTCTTCGCTTACGAGCTTCTCCGAGTCGATTGAGCTATGCGGTACCTCTCTGTAATCAATCTTATAAACGTGCTTCCAAGATTGTGGTTCAGTAGTTTCTAGGAGTTTTCTTGACGAGTACCCAGCACAAAATCCTTTAAGGGCACCGCCATAGTAGGACCACATCGGCAATGACGTAGGTGAATCACTGAGGCATAGGATCCCTGAATTTCTAAGCTGGTGATACATACGCGTTTGAAAGGGGGACTGATCTAACGCCTTTACGGGCTCGAATGGGTCATTAAATGAATGTGGGTCAGAAAAATAGAGTGACGAGTTGATAAGCCCCTCAAGAGCATAACCACCAAATTCCCTGTACTTGTATAACACTTGTGGTAGGTTCCTAGCGTCGCTTACAAAGTGTACGTAGTTTATTTCCATATTAACCATTCTTTTTGACCTATAACTTTGGTTAAGGGCCGGGCTTTAGCCCGTCCCAGTGAGTGAAGCGAGCGGTTTGAACAACTTGTATGATGAAAATAACCCGATTTCCTTTCCTGTTATTAAAGCGATAAGGTGAGACCCAACCTGCAGCGTCTGCGTGCAGCCGTTTGTTATGCTATTTTACACAAACTCCGTGCCCAGAAATTTTTGATACTTTGGCTGTATACCGCTCGTAATTGAATACCGACTTCCCAGTATTTTAAGATGTACTTCTCTTATTCTAGAGATTACCTTTGACTCATATTCACCAACGTCAGCAGCGCCAAAGTAATTGGACAACCCAGCCTCGGTAAAAACCAACTTAGTTACGTTGACAAATCTACCAAGATTAATCGCACCATCTAATCTAGTTAAAAATGACGTTATTCCCGTCATCGAGGTCCTTGCTCTAAGTTCGAGTGATGGATAACTCTTACTAGAGCTCACATAATAAGTCTGACTAAGTAAAACAATCGCTTTTCCTATGGTTATAATTAATGTATCCCCGTCGTACTTATCGGTAAGTGAATCCCGAAATCGCTTTCGGAAATTTAACACAGACATCGCAGCTCTCATCGCATAGTAATCAGCCCACAACTCGATACCAATTGAGTCAATATAATCTGTATCTTTGTACTGGGTGTGCTCATGCATTACATGAGCAATTTCATGACAGACAACCAGCAAATGAAAAATTGCTTTTACATCATCCTCAACTTCCATATTTTCAAGAAATGAAGGAATCAATATTACCTTCCCTCTTGTTTTAGCTTGCTGGACACTTTCAAACTGATAGCCAAAATTAACCATTTTCTTTCTCAAAAAAAATGATTCAAAGTCTTTAATGATTCGTTTCGTTAAGTCTGAATAAGTAAGCATATTTCTGATACGGCATAACAGCTATGTATACGTCATTGTGCCATATTTAATTACATTAACGTGACGCACTTCTATACCGCCACTACGTTGGGCATTCAAAAATATTACTGATGTTAATAAATTACAACTTTGATCAGTTTAGGCGTAATTCACTAACTCGTCATGACGTATATTAGCGCCCCCAGAAGCATGTGGATTAACCCACTATTGAGAGGGTGGTTCAACCAAACCAGAACTGAAAATAACCTTGCCGTGGGCATCGATAATTACGGCTTCAATACCCGGCAGGCTTTCGATTAACGCCAGGCCTTTTTCGGCGCCCATCACAAATACTGTGGTAGAAAGTGGGTCGGCCATAAAACTGGTGGGGGCGAGTACGCTCACACTCACCACGCCGCTGGCTGAGGTGCCGGTTTTGGGGTTGAGAATATGGTGTACACGCTCACCAGTGGGACTCACGAAAAAGCGCTCGTAATCGCCAGAGGTTGAGATGGCTTCATTTAGCATGGGCAGCATTAGTGCGGGTTGGCCGTCGTCGGCGCGGGGTTTTTTAATGCCCACATGCCAGGGCTGGCCACGGCGGTCACCCAGTACCCGGCTGTCGCCCCCGGCGCTAATGCTGGCATGCTTGATGCCGGCGGCTAGCAACATGGTTGTTGCGCGATCAACGGCATAGCCTTTGGCAATACCGCCTAAATCGATCTTCACCCGCGCGTTGCGAAAGGCGAGGGTGTGGTGGACTTTATCGAGCGCAAGCCAGTGGTAGTCAATGGCTTCGAGGTTTTCCTGCCGCTGGGCATCGGTGGGCTGTTGCCCTTCGCGGTAGTCGTAAAATTGGCCGAGTGAGGCGAAAGTGATATCAAACGCGCCTTGGCTGAGTTCGCCAACCTGCAGGGATTTATCGATGAGCAGGTACATTTCGTCACTCAGCTTTACCGGGGCCTGTGCGGCCTGTTGGTTAACCTGGCTGAGTTCACTGTTGGGGATATAGGGGCTGAGTAGCTGGTCGAGGCGGCGGAATTCGTCGAGTACGTTTGCCAGCAACTGTTCGCAGGGCGCAAAGCCCAGCTCACACCAGAAGGTGGCACTCACGCGGGTGCCCATAATGGCGGCTTCTTCGTGGTGCCAGGCGCCGTAGGCGGGGTGAACCGTATCGGCGGAGGCCGAGCCGCTTAACAGCCCAACCAACAACCAGACGAAAAAACTGGGCTTAGCCATCGACCCAGTCGATCTGATAGGTGTTATCAACCACTTGCGCGGCACCCATTTGCGGCAGTAAAGACAAAAAGCGCAGCAGCTCGGGGTGCACCGTGTCACGGGGGGTAAGCTCACCCTTAATCGCTAATGCGGTGAAACTGTTGGGCCGCAGTTTGGGGTTTACATTTAGTTGTAGGTTGGCGGTAAACGGGCCACCCAGGTCGGTGACTGCGGCATCGACACCGGCGTTACCGTCGTCTGTTAGCCGTGCGCCATAGCTACCCAATGGCAGCCACTGGTTGCCATTGAAGTAGGCGCCGTCGCGCCAGCTCAAGCTACCGGCTAAGGCACCGAGTTGCTGCTGTTTTAAGGTGGCCGATTCCAACAGTAGCGACAATTCGCCCCGTAGCTTTACTGGCAACCAAAAACCCAGCAGTGAAGCAGGCATGCTCAGTTCGGTGTCGTTAAGCGTCGCGCTGCCAGATAACCCACCACACACATTGGAGGCAAAGCTGAAATTGCTGGCGTTGGCCTGCAATGCCGCACAAGGCGATAGGGTTAACAGGCTGGCAGGCGAGAGTTGCCACTGCACTTTACCCAGTGCCAAGCCTTGGCCGTCGATCACCATGGTGCCAGCGGATGCTTCACCTCGCCAAAGCGTGCCGGTGATACCGCTTAGATATAAACCGGGCATCGCTTGGGTGAGGCCATAGGCGAACCAGCTGGCAGGCAAGCGTGCTAACACCAGGCCCAATACCAACAGTATTCCTACCAGTATTGCCAGCAGGCGCCACTTGAAGCCGCCTTTGCTGGGCGCCTCCTCTAATTTTGTTTGCACAAATGCCATCTTTTGCTCTTTACCTTTGCCTTATTAGCCTTTATTAGCCTTTGCGCAAACGCACATTCACACTCACGATACCGGGGTCGCGGCTGGGGTTAACGGTTAATTCCATCACATTAATCCGGTATTCGGTTTCCAACTGATAAAGCCACGCGAGCAACTGGTTAAACGATACGTTCTCCAACCGCAGGCGCGCTTCGGCGTCGCGACTGGGAGTAAAACCGCTCATGGATAACTGGTTTGCCTGCAACGAACGGTTTACCACGTCGGCCAGCGTAGTGGTCGGGGCCTGACTCTCCTGCGCGCCGGTGCGATAAGCTTTTAATTTGGCAGCCATTACCTGTACACGGCCGAGCGATTCTTGTGCGGCCACGGCGCGCAGGCGCTCTTGCTCAACCGCATTACCCACTGGGCGAATCAGCAGCAGCCATAACAAATACACGGCCAATACGCTCCCCAGAATCAACAAGGCAAGCTGATCGCGGCGGTTTAAATTATCCCAAAATGCTTTCATAGGTTTACCTTGATACCCCAGTTACAGGCTGCGAACCCGCAGGCGTGCCTGCTGGCCCTCACCGGTACGGCTTACATTCAACAGTTCTGCCTGCAATGACTTGGAGGTCAAATCGCTGCGTACCTGTTCCAACTGCTGGAAGGTTTTGGCTTCGAGGTTAAGACGCATATCACCCATGACAAAGCTGAGGTTGCGCAGTTGAATATCTGGCTTGTCGCCCAGTACCGGGCCAATATCCTGCAACATGGTCAATACACTCACATTGCTCTCTGTAGCGACGGTTTCATATTTGGAGAGTTGTTGATTGAGCTGACGCTCGGCATCAACCAATGCGCCATTGGGCACCGCCGCGCGATAAGCCTGCTCGATCTGCGTGCGGGCTTCATTAAATTGCCCGTGGTAGTTCACATAAGCTGCCAAGCTGGTACCCAGATACACCACCAGCGAGGCGGCGGCAGTGTAAGCAATGGTGCGCCATTCACGCCACCACTTCTGAATTGGCAAGCGGCGGGCAAAGGTGCCCTGGCGTAGATTAATGCTGGGCTGTGCTTCTGTATCCAGCGCTTGCCATACATTGCGCTGCTGCGACTGAAATTCGCCACTAAAACCTTCGGGAATCAAAGCACGCAGGCAATCGAGGCCGGTTTCGGTTTCGGCAATAATATTGATTTGCTGTGGCCAGCCCTGTTCCGCTACCAGTGCCTCAAGGGCTGGTGCCAGCAATGCCAGATCTACGCCAAAGGCCTGGTCATTGGCCCAGCGTACCACCGCCTGCTCATGTTCATCGTCAATCAGCGCCACGCTCCACTGTTCCGGCTGCCATCCCATGGCCAGCCCTAGTGGCAAACACTCTTCCACATCAATATGCGCAGCCATCAGGCCGTTGAACAGATTCGTAATCGCGAGTTTATCGCCATAGGCGATGCTTACTTGACCGTCTTCAATCTGACCAAGCCCAACAAAAATTCGATGGATGTCGTCTACCAATTGGTCTTCCAACTGGTAGGGCAGCAATTTGCGCAGGTGTTTGCGCTCGGCTTTGGTGAAATTCAAGCGACGGGTGACAAACAGGTCGCTGGGCAGTAACAGCCAGACACTGGCTGGCTCTTCATCGAGGGTCTGCGCCAGCGTATCGAGATCACCCACCATGGGTGCGCCGTACCAATGCTGATCGTCGGCACGATAGCGACGCCAACTGAACTGCCAGTCAGATGCAGGCAACGGCGGTTCTTCTGCCATTGGCTCCACGGCGGCGAGGGTACCGTCGTCGATGAGCCCCTCGTCCGGCATAGCCAACGCGAGGTCGGTATCACTGTCGTCTGTCTGGCAGTAGGTTGCCAGCACAATTAGCTTATCCATGTTGTCTCTGTTATGTTGGTTTGCCCATGGTAAGGCGCTATAGGATCAGGCGCTATAGGCCAAAATCACTACGGCGTAACACCGTTACCTGATTGTCGTTTTCGCTGTCACGGTACAATAAGCTCCGTGCCTGGCGCTGTTGCTCGCCCACCTGAGCCCGCGCCGTCAATATAAAATACTGACTGGCAACACCTAAGCCATCGGTCACTAACGGGGTACTGCTGGTACCCAAGCCAGCTACCACGCCATTCTCGTTGAAGGCTTCCATGGTGTCGAAATACCCCAGCTGCCGTTCCTGCAATAGGTTTTCAGCGTCTATGAGCGACAGCGGCTCGAGGCTGGTAGCCATATTGAGGGTGCGCAACAAAGTAACATTCATGGTATTGATGTTCATCTCGGAGGCTGTCGTTAACGCAATAATGTGCGGCTCCAACAACCGAAATAACACCGGTGTCATGTTTTTTACCCGCAATAGCTCTTGCACACTCACCAGCAAACGGTTGGGGGCAACGTAGGGCACCTCTAGTCCACTGTAATACAGCGATTCGGCGCCACCGTAACCTGTCGGCTCGTCATCACTGTCGATCCAGTCGATGACCGCCTCGGTAATCTCGATGGCCTGCGCCTGATCCAACGGCAATTCTTCAAACGTTTGCAACAGGCGAATAAAGCGCCGTTGGTTTTCCGTAAACCGTTCTGCCTCGTTCGTGACACTGCCACTATCGCTAACTTTTTCTGCCAGCGAATTAATATTAAAACGCCCTTGGGCATCAGATAGTCCTGCCTCCAGCCAGCCACCGTCAAACGTAAATGGCGGCTGGGCAAAGGCCCAGTCTTCTTCCAGGTGGTCAACCATATCGTCACCATCCTGTTCGGCATCCTGGTGCAGAGCAAACTTGCCCAGCGCCTCGGCACCGATAAGGTAAGCGCGGGCCTGGTCGCCCAACCAACGGCTTTCGGCCTGGCTAACACTGCGCTCAAATCGCGCTGCAAAGCTTACCGACAGGCCGGTTACCAGCGCCACAATCAGCAACGCCTGAATCAATGCCACACCCCGTTGCCGGTTTAAGCAGACCTGTTTCATCCGCTGGTACCCGGCAGCAGGCTGTACACCCGGCGCAATTCACCAAAGGCTTTACCTTCGATAATAATTTCAACCCCCAGGGGTAGAGTACCTTCGTCTTCAGCATTACGTGGCCACTCGTCTACCCAACCGCTATCGTCCACCGTGGCCGCGCCCAAGGGCAGAAAGCGCCAGCGAACACTGTCGATATTGTGCAGCAGATCTACCTGTACCGGTGCCACATCGTCAGTGGACAAGCCCTGCTCCAGAGAGTCGCGCCACAACACGCCATCCACCAGCCGATAGCCAACCCGTTGCACACTGGTGCGTGGCAAATACTGTAAGTTAGGGCGCCCGGCCCGCAACAAACGCAAGGTGTATTCGCCTTTCACTTCGGTACTCAATGGCATTACTTCCTCACCGTCGGCATCGCGAGTGCCTCTAGCAATCACCAGATTGCGAAAATCAGCCGCCATTCGCTGCCAGGCCCGGTCGAGGGTATCCAGCTCGGTTAACACCTCTTGCGCCTGCTGGTTGCTGTCGGCCGACGACTGAAACGCGCTGTATGAAATCACCGCAATCAGCCCGGTAATGGCAATGGCGATCAACACCTCAATCAGGGTGAAACCGCTTTGCCACTTCTCTGCACGCCGGCTATTCAGGCACATAGATAAACCCCAGCAAGGAGGCATCGGTGCTATCGCGCTCGGTGCCTACCTCAATCTGTAGTTGGCGCATGCCCGGCACACTGGTGCTCATGGCCTGAATGCGCCAGTACCACTTGCGGCCTGCCTGTTCTTCTTCGCCGGTGGCGGTACCCGACAGTGCTTGGCCTTTAAGCTGCTGGCGCAGGTACTGCTTCTCTAATTGGTTCTGTGCCACCCACTGGGCGTAGGTTTTATCGCGCACATAGCCGCTGTTATCAAGCAAAGTGCCAGTGAGTGTGAGCAACGCAGGCAGCGCCAGACCCACCACTAC
Source organism: Cellvibrionaceae bacterium (assembly GCA_050289485.1). Classification (GTDB taxonomy): domain Bacteria; phylum Pseudomonadota; class Gammaproteobacteria; order Pseudomonadales; family Cellvibrionaceae; genus JBNKFV01. Next base: position 112,047 of record JBNKFV010000032.1, on the reverse strand, counting down.
CAGGGCAACCATCACTTCAATCAGGGTAAAACCCCTGGCGCTACAGCCACCTTGTCTGATCTTCATTCTGCTCAGTACTCTCCAGCCGCGCGTCGCGTTCGGCCTGTGTTTCTATGCGCCCGGCCGCATCTACCCATATCACAATGCGCAATGTCGCATCGCTGAGATCTTCCAGCACCACCTGCGCGGGGGTGGCTTCACCACCGGGGTAAAAGACCAGCGCGGGCGAAGGTTTTTCTGCGCTAGCCAGTTTTTGCAGGTCGAGCCAGTCGCCTTCGGCGTTTTCAATGGCTATCGACAAGCCTTCCGCCAAAGCACCCTGAGCAATATCCAATGGCAACCAGTCGCGATCACGATAGCGAAACCATTGATACTGCCACTGGGTTTGCGCTAAACCATCGTCAACTGGGCGCAGAAACAACCCGATCGGCTCGCCACTGCTCCAAGCCTGATCGGCCGCCCAACGCCCGGCCATCACCAAGTCGTCGGCACTGCTGCGTATTTCGTCTTCATCTTCGGTTTCGATCAGCGACAAGGTCGCCACCCCCAAAGCAAAGCCGATTACCAGCATGACTACCAGTAGCTCCATCAACGTGAAGCCGCGAGCAGGCCTTATCAAACGACGAGCGCCGTTGTTCACGTTACTGTTCTGGGGCAGTGCGGTAGCTCAGGTCGGCATTCTGGTCCTCGCCACCGGGTACGCCATCGGCACCCAAGGTGTACAAATCGTAGTCGCCGCTTTCACCGGGGCTGAGATACAGATAGCGGCGACCCCATGGATCGGTGGGCAGCTCTTCCAGATAACCCGACTTTTTCCACTTGGGTGGCACAGGGTCAAGGGTTGGTTTGGTCACCAGTGCCTCCAGCCCTTGCTCGCTGGTGGGGTACACGAAGTTATCCAGTCGGTACATCTTTAGCGCCGTTTGGATATTTTTGAAATCAGCGCGGGCTTTTTGTACTCGTGCCTCATCGGCTTTATCCAATACCAGCGGGGCGGCGATACTGGCTAGCAAACCAATAATCAGCACCACCACCATAATTTCAATCAGCGAGAAACCCTTCTGCGCTTTCAACATCTGTCTCACCTTTGCCTTTTGCATGACATACACCTTTCGTTATCGCTGCTTCGTTGGTGGCACTAATACCCAGGCACTAACACCTAACCAACGAAGGAATTCATTTGGAAGATCGGCAGTAAAATGGCCAGTACAATCAGTGTGACCATGCCCCCCATAAAAAGGATCATGATCGGTTCTAATAATCCCATGGTAGTACCAATCATCATTTCCAGTTCGCGCTCCTGATTTTTCGCGCAATGCTGCAACTGTTCTGACAAGGTACCATTGGCCTCGCCACTAGCTGCCATCTGTACCAGCAACGGCGGAAACCAGCCACTCTGGCGCAACGCCTTGCTAAAACTGCCACCTTCCTGCACGGCTTGGGTAACCGCTTTACTGGCCTCTTGCAGTACCTGATTGCTCAATACCTGGGTGGCAATCTGCAACGCTTGCAGCAAAGGCACCCCGCTAGAGGTTAACAAACTCAGCGTACCCGCAAAGCGGGCGCTGTCGGCTTGCAATAAAACCTCACCAAACACCGGTAGTTTCAACTTGATACGATGCCAGCGACGGCGGCGATTGGGTTCTTGCAGCCAGCGGCGCAAGCCATAAAACGCCACTGCCATTACCACCAAAGCATAGAGCCCATAACTGGTGATTGCATCACTGCTGGCAATAAGGGCACGGGTAAGCAGGGGCAGCTCGTGGCTGCTGTGCTCAAACATACCGACCAGGTTGGGCACCACAAATGCCATCAGCACACCAATCACAATAAAGCTCACGCCCACCAGCACCAGTGGGTAAATCATGGCCATTTTCACTTTCTGCTGGGTGAACTGGCTACGCTCGATGTATTCCGCCAGTTGGGCCATCACTTGGCCGAGGTAACCGGCGCTTTCACCGGCACGCACCATGGCCCGATACATGTGGTCGAAGCTGCGCGGATGTTCACTCAGCGCCTGGTGCAGCGAATGCCCTTCGAGCACTTTGCTGCGTACCTGCAACAGAATCGACTTGGCGTTGGCACGGGTGCTTTGTTGCGCAGCGGTGTGTAAGGCTTCGTCGAGAGGGAGGCCCGACAATACCAGCGAGGCTAACTGCCGCGTTAGCAAACTGAGTTCTTTGCTGTTAAGGCGTGGCTGGCGCCGCAACAGTGATGTCAGAGAAGGGCCTTCAGCAGCTTCGGTTACTTTGCTCTGACGGGTATTTTTGACATCCAAGGGTTTGAGGTTACGCGCACGCAGCTGATTGCGCACATGTCGTTCGGTATCGCCCTCGATCATGCCACGCACGGTTTTACCGGCGCTGTTTAATGCCGTGTACGTATAGGCGCCCACAATTAACTGGCCGCGGTTACCCGCAGCACTTCCTCAATAGTTGTTTCGCCTGCCAGCACTCGCTGGCGGCCATGTTCGTAAATGGATTCCGATTGCTTACGCGCTTCAGCAATCAGTGCCTGCTCGCCTGCCTGCTCATGAATCAATTGGCGCATGCTGCCGTCGATATCGATCCATTCATACAACGCCAAACGCCCCTGATACCCCATGTCGCGACAGCTGGCACAACCAACCGCACGATACACCGTGTCGGTATCGTTCAAGTGCAGGTGCTCACATTCCTTCGGCGTCGGGCTGTCGGGCTTTTTGCAGTCCGGGCACAAATGACGCACTAGCCGCTGGGCCATCACGGCCGTTAAGCTGGACGACAACAAAAACGGTTCTACGCCCATATCCTGTAAACGCAGCACCGCACCAATGGCGGTGTTGGTATGCAGGGTGGACAATACCAGGTGGCCCGTCAAACTGGCCTGCACAGCAATAGTGGCCGTTTCGCTATCGCGAATTTCACCAATCATCACCACGTCGGGGTCTTGTCGCAAAATGGCGCGCAGGCCGCGGGCGAAGGTCATATCGATTTTGCTGTTCACCTGCGTTTGCCCAACACCGGGCAGCAGGTATTCCACGGGGTCTTCAATGGTCAAAATATTGCGGCTGCGATCATTGATGTGGGTTAACCCGGCATACAGGGTGGTGGTTTTACCGGAACCGGTAGGGCCGGTGACCAGAATAATGCCATGGGGGCGATTTAAGGCTTCGCTGTAGCGTTCTTCCATCGCCGCGGGCATGGCTAATTGCGGCAGGCTTAGCTGGCCTGCGGTCTGGTCGAGCAAACGCAACACCACGCGCTCGCCATGGGCAGAGGGAATGGTCGATAAACGAATATCCACACCATGGCCAGCTAGTTTTACGGTAATACGGCCATCCTGGGGTAAACGTTTTTCAGCAATGTCGAGGCGCGCCATCACCTTGAGGCGCGACACCAGCAAGGGCGCCAGTACCGCTTCGGGCGACAACACTTCTTTCAACACACCATCGGAACGAAAGCGAATCGCGACACGGTGTTCATAGGGTTCGATGTGAATGTCTGATACCCGCTCGCGCACGGCTTGGGACAAAATCGCGTTAATTAGGCGAATCACCGGCGCGTCGTCATCGCCCGATAGCAGCTCCTGATCGTGGGTGAGCTCGTCGGCCAGCGACGTTAAGTCCACATCGCCACTGAGGTCGTCAACCACGCTGGCTGCCTGCTGGGCCATACCGCCGGCACTTTGATACAGTTCTTTGAGATGTTTTTGAAAAGTCGCTTCGTCTACCTGGTTTACGTCGCAACCAGGCCCGATGGCACGGCGTACCTCCAGTAAGGTCGTTAAACCTACCCCCGGCTTGTGGTACAGGCAGTTGCCGTCACGCAGAATACCGTATTGACTGGCAAAGCTGAAAGGCAGGCGATCTCCCAGCATGGGTTATTCTCCTGCCTTGTCGCTGGTTGATTCTTCAATGGCGCCCGACGCGTCAGGCTTGTCGTAGGTGTTAAATTCGGGCAGCAACGGCAGCAGTTTTTCATCCAACATCAGCGCCTTTTTATCGCGCTGCTTTAACTGCTGCTCGCGAATAAACTGGTATTTTTCCGCCGTTGCGCCGGTCAGGGTTTCGTCATCACGAATCACCGTGGCGCGAATAAATACCAGCAAATGGGTTTTTTCTATGGAATTGCTTTCGCTACGGAACAGGCGCCCCAACAGAGGAATACTGCCCAGCACCGGCACCCGCTGCTCGTTCACCTGTGCGTCGTCTTTGATCAAACCACCCAGTACCACGATCTGACCGTCGTGGGAGAGCACCTGGGTTTTGATTTTACGCTCGTTAGTCACGATATCGGCGGCGCGAGCGTCTTCACTCACGCTGGAAATTTCCTGCTCGATATCGAGAATAATTTTATTACCTTCGTTCACGTGGGGGGTCACATTCAACACAATCCCCACGTTCTGGCGTTCGATGGTTTGAAACGGGTTGCTCGCGTCGCCGTTGCTGGTGGTGTAAGAGCCCGTGACAAACGGCACTTCGCTGCCCACAGAAATAGACGCTTCGTTGTTGTCGAGGGTTAACAGGCTGGGAGTAGAAAGTACATTAGTGCCTGCCGTGGCGTTTAACGCGGTAATCAGGCCAACAAATTTGTTGTTGCCTTCGGTGTCACCAAAACTGAGAGCCTGACCTGACAAGCTGGAAAGCGCCGACGCCAAATCGCTCAGCGCGCCGTCGTCGTCGTTCAAAGCGGCAGCCGCCACGGTACCCAACGAGCCATTACCCTGGCTGGAGCTACCAAACCCACCGGTGTCGTTCTGGAACAGCCACTGCACGCCCAGCTCTTTACCGACATCATCGATCATCTCAACAATAATGGCTTCAACCAGTACTTGCGCGCGACGTATGTCGAGGCGGTCAACCACGGCCAGCAAAGAATCCAGCACATCGCCTTCGGCGGTAATCAGCAGCGCATTGGTGTCTTCGTCGGCCTCTACAGTGGCAGCGGCAGCCTTACTGTTTTCTGTTTTGCCAGCCTTAGCCATATTTTGCAGCAGCTTGCTCAATACGCTGGCCACCTGTTCAGCTTTGGCATATTCGAGATACACCACGCGCACATTGCCACTTTGCGCCTGCGGCCGATCAAGCCGTGCCAGCAGGGCTTTCACCCGCTCGCGCTGAAGGTCGTCGCCGCCCACGATAATGGTGTTGGTACGGTCATCAGGCACCAGTCTCAGGTTGCCGCCCATGGCATCGCCGCTTTGGTAGAGCTGATTGATCATATCCACAATTTGCGAGGCACTGGCATATTTCAATTGCAGTACTTCAGTGCTGGCAACGGCCGCGTCATCAATCAAGGCGATGACTTTTTTCATGCGCTCGATGTTGGCTTTATTGTCAGTGATCACAATCGCATTACTGGGGTCGTAAGCGGCCACGTGGGCATGCTGAGGCACCAGTGGGCGAATCGCTGGCAGAATTTTAGCTGCTGAGATGTTTTTCAGCTGAATGACCTGCGTCATATATTCTTCGTTGGAGGTGGCGCCGGTCTGTGTAGGGATGGCCACCGAGCGCACTTCTTTATTGGGTACTACGCGTACCACCTTGCCCTGTTCGTAAGCCGCAAAACCGTGAATCTCCAGTACCGACAAAAACAGGTCATACAGTTCTTGTGCATTCAGGCTCTTCGCCGAAATCACCTGCACCTTACCTTTTACCCTAGGATCGATCACCATGGTTTTGCCGGTTGCATCGGCGACAAATTTGATCACTTCGGTGATATCGGAGTCGTTAAAGTTCACCGTCCATTTTGGCTCGTCTGCCTGCAGTGGCCCGGCGCATAATAACAGTGCCAAGCCTGTTGCCAGCGCCCAACGAATATAACGGGAGAAGGTTACTGCGGTGGTCATAATGAGATATCCATGGTTAATTCTTCGTCGCCGCGCAACAGCGTCAACGTCGCGGTGTTCTGGTCTTTCAGCTCGCGATAAACCTGCATGACTTTGCTGGAGCTATCCAGGTAAATGCCGTTGATTGAGGTCACAATATCACCGGCTTCAAGCCCCAGGTCACGAAACAGGTCGGCGTCGCGACCGGGACGAACGCTGTAACCTATCACCTGGCCTTCGCGACGGGCTACCGACAGTTTGACCACGTCGGTCAGCGATTTACTGCCCGTCGCCTGTGCCAAGGCGTCAGTTACGTCGGTACCATCCGGGTCATCATTGGACATAAAGCGGTGTTGGGCCTGGTCATTATTGGGTATAAAGCCGCGTTGAGTCTGGTCACCACTACGCACAGGTTCGGCGCGATAGCGTGGGGCTGCAGCACTGCGGCTGGCCGACTTATTGGATTCATCGTATAGCCAGAGGGATTCCGCGTTACCATTGTTGTCGAGAATTACCCGCTCGGCCATCACCCGCGACAATTTCACATTGCGACCCACGGGCAGTACATCACCCACGGCGTAGAGATCCTGTTTGCTGCCATTGGCAATAATAGCCCGTGCGGAAGCCTGCTCCGGGCTCATGACCACGCCGCGTAGCTGCAAATTCAACTTGGTATCTTCCGCATTCACTTCCGGCATTGCCAGAGTTTGCGCCGGCGCAGAAGTGGTGACGACCGCACCCACTTCGCCGAAAAGGTTAAGCGCCTGTAACTGATCAAGCTGCACACCGGTGGTGGGGTTGCCCTCGTCACCCGCCGTTGAACCGGCGACTGACACAGGTGGCAGGCGCGGCAAATCAGGCTCGGGCAACAACAGCAAAATCAGCTTAGCGATACTGAAACACACCCAAAGTGCCAGCAAAAGCAGCAGTGCGATACGGCAGCCGCGCAGGAGCTTGTCGCCGCCAAAACGGCCCTGCAAGCGCTCAGTCAAGGAAGCACCTTCAGCGCCAGACGACGTTGCTGCCAGCGTATCGTTCATTCGGAGGCCTCATTACGCAAGCACCACCACCGTGGGAACATATTGCAAGTGTGGATAATCATCATAGTTGAGTTTGTGTGCAGGCCAGGACTGTTAACAGACCCTGATGTAACCAGCGATTCGTAAATTTTCTGATGGTTACCTGCCTCAGCCTCAGATAGTTGAGCGCTGCAGATCCATCTTGATTTTTCTCTATACATCACAGACTTACGAACCTTACTTTATAAACTTTTTAACTGATAATAGCTATGTCTGATCACATTTTTAAACAAAAGTAAGGCAAAACTGATGAAAAAAGTCCGACACTACCCGCAAAACGGCTCACTCTAGCCAGACTTTATTACAGAAACATGACGTTTCCGGCGCCATTCCGCCAAACCTATTGCAGGCTTTACAGCGGTAAATTACCTTTGTTTTCAAGACCCTGTTTCTGCTGGCTCATTGCCGTTAAACTGTGCCTCGCTATGAATCAGAGCCGCCGTTTTTAGGTGGCCATATTTTTGTCACTGAACACGAACAGACGTAATGAGCCAAGTATTTATTCTGCAAAATCAGGAACACTATTTTTTCAGCAAACAGGGCGACTGGGTAGACGGACGCGACGCCAAAGTGCTGTTTCGCACACCGCATAAAGACGAAGCGGTAAATCAAAGTGTTGAAATTACAGCAAAAGACTATACCCAACGTATACAGCTGCGCGAATGTACGCTGAACGATAAGGGCCTTCCTGAACTGGTCAACGTTGAATTGCCGCCACCACTGCCCGACAGTACACAGGAACCGTCAGAGCCGGAAATCGACATACTGACACTGGACGCAGCCTCGCCGGAATCAACACGCTCTGCGGTTGAAGACACCAGCGACACGGCTAGCACCGGTGCCACATGGCAACCCCACAGCGTCTGACGTTTTCGCTCTACTCACTGAGGATCTTACCTTGCCAGTCGATATAAACCCTTTGCTGCAGGATCTTTCCGCGCCTGCAAACAACCCATTGTTGACCGGCATTTTGCGCGGCATTGAGAAAGAAAGCCTGCGCGTTGATCAGCAGGGCCATATTTCCCAAAAATTGCACCCTGAAAGCTGTGGCTCAACACTCACCCATAGCCTGATTACCACCGACTACAGCGAAGCCTTGCTGGAATTTATCACCCAGCCGTCGCATCGGGTTGACGCCCTGATCAACGAACTACAGAACATTCACAAATTTACCTACGACCACCTGCAAGACGAATACCTGTGGGTATCGAGTATGCCTTGCGACATTAAGAATGACGCCGAAGTACCGGTTGCCCTGTACGGCACGTCGAATCCGGGTCGTATGAAAACCATTTACCGGCGGGGGCTGGGGCACCGCTACGGTCGTCTGATGCAAACTATCAGCGGCATTCATTATAATTTTTCGCTGCCATCGGCATTCTGGGCCTGGCTGCATCAACGCGAAAACAGCCTGAAAGACTTACAAACCTTTCGCACCGAGCGCTACTTCGACCTCATTCGAAACTTTCGTCGTTATTACTGGCTGCTGATTTACCTGTTTGGCGCCTCACCCGCCGTTTGCTCAAGCTTTGTACAAAATCGCCCCCACAAGCTCGAAACGCTCGACGCACAAACCTTGTATGCGCCCATGGGCACCTCGTTGCGCATGGGTGACTTGGGTTACCAGAGTAATGCGCAAAGCTCACTGATCGTCAGCTATAACTGCCTGGAGCAATATCTCCAAACATTATGTGGTGCCATTCGGCAGCCTTATGCCGCCTATGAAGAAGCCGGGCTCAAGGCCAACGGCGAGTACCAGCAACTCAATACCAGCCTGTTGCAGATTGAAAACGAATTTTACAGCCCGGTGCGTCCTAAGCGCACGGCGCGCTCCGGCGAAACGGCCTTGTCGGCGCTTTACCACAGGGGGGTAGAATACGTCGAAGTGCGCTGCATCGACCTCAACCCTTACGAGCCTTTGGGGATTTCTCCCAGCCAGATGCACTTTCTCGACACCTTTCTATTGTTTTGCGTGCTGACCGACAGCCCACAAACTGACAAAGAAGAGTGCGGCCGTATTCAGAGCAACCAACGCGATATCGTCTACCGTGGCCGTGATCCACAATTGCAACTCCAAGACCGAGACCGGCCCCGCAGCGTGAAAGAGTGGGGTAGCTGCCTGATAGAATCATTGAAACCCGTGGCCGAGATGCTTGATAACGCCTATCAAACCAGCTGCTATCGCAAGGCACTAGACCAGCAGGCAGAAAAGTTCGACGACCCATCACTGACACCCTCGGCACAAGTACTGCGCGACATGCATGAACAATCGCTGTCGTACGAAGCGTTTGCACTGGCGCGTTCGAAAGCAACGTCTGATTACTTTGCCGCCCTGAAATTACCCGCCCATACTCGTCAGCGCTTTGAGCAATTAACCAAGAAAAGCCTGCAAGAACAAGCCAAGATGGAAGCAGCACCCCAGGTAGACTTTGACGAGTATCTGGCGAAGTATTACGCTCAGTACAAGTTCTGCGCATCCTCCACCGCATGAACTTTCTCGCCCACCAGCTGCTGTCCGGTGACAACCCGGCCTGGCGGGTGGGTGGATTTCTCGGCGACTTCGTCAAAGGCCCACTTGATAGCCAGCCCAACCAGCACTTACCCGCAGACATACGCCTGGGTATACAACTGCACCGCCAAGTCGACAGCCTTACCGACAACAGTACCTTGGTGCGGCGCAGCCGCCAGCAACTGGGGGCCGACGTGCAGCGTGTGGCGCCTATCGCCATGGATATGTGTATCGACCACTTTTTAAGTCGCGCGTGGCAGCGCTACCACGCACAGTCACTGGAAGCCTACTGCCAACAAACCTACAAGTTGCTGTACCGACATAGACAATATCTGCCCACACCCGCACAGCAGTTTCTGCAACGGGCCGAACAGAATAACCTGCTGGCAAATTATCAGTACTGGGAAACCATCGAACGCAGCCTGGGGTATTTGAGTCAACGCCTGCGCAAGCCCGCATTACTACGGGCTTGCTGTGAGCGACTCAACCACCATTACGATCAGTTGGAAAGGGATTTTGCGGATTATTTTCCGGCACTATTGCACGAAGCCACGCACCTGCGGCTAGAGTTGTTTAACGCTGCACAATAAAGTTGTCAAAATAGAGGTCGACTACGCCGTCAGCCGCCTGTTCTTCGGCAAGAATCTTGTGTACTTCTTCCAGTGCGGCCTGACGCAGCAACTCTTTACCCTCCATGGTTTCAATGCTTTCTTCCGTCTGACTACTTAATAGCAACACAATGTTGTTACGAATATAGGGCATATGATGGCGAATGGCGTTAGCCGATTGGGCGTCTGATACACGAATGGAAATTTCGGCCTTAATGTACTTGAGCCGGCCCACACCACCGTAATTCACCACAAACGCAGGCTTAAGGGGAATATAAATGGCTGAGGCACCTACCGTTTCGCCACTGACCTCCGCTTCACCTTCGTCCTGGGCGCTGACGGCGGGAGATAATACGGCAGTGATGGCCAGCAAAACCATAGCGAAGCGAGCCGCAATCCAAACTTTAATCTGTTGCTTACTTTTGGCGCACATAGTAAACCCTTTCACTCAAATACGTTGATGCGGTGGTAGTGGTAACAGGAGTATATCGTCGGCACTCACAACTTTTCATTGTCTGGCAAAAAAAATTGCCCTAGGGTATGCAAAAAATTCTGGAGACCCGCCGTGCCCACTATTCGCTTAACCAACCTCATACTGTTTCTCGGCTGCGTCGGTTTAATCTTGACCGGCCTGTACATGCAATATCAAATGGATTTGCACCCCTGTGCACTGTGCATTACCCAGCGGATTTTTATTATCGCCACCGGTCTACTGGCCCTGCTCGCCTTTCTGCATCACCCTCGCTGTCTGGGTCTACGGATCTATGCCTCTCTTGGCATACTCACAGCCGTCATTGGCGGTGGCTTTTCATCTCGCCAGTTGTGGCTGCAAAGCCTGCCGCCCGACCAAGCCCCCGCTTGCGGTCCGGGCTTGGAATACATGATAGAAAACTTCCCTTTGGCAGAAGCCTTCCAGCTTTTGCTGCGTGGCGACGGCAACTGTGCCGAAGTCGCCTGGACTTTCCTCGGCATTAGTATTCCCGGCTGGACACTAGTTGCCTTCATCGGCCTGGTACTGATGAATATCTGGCAATGGATCCGTGCGGCATCACGCCGCTAGTTCGGCGATGTTGTAGCGAAGCAGTACTGTTAACACGCATTGGCTGGCAGGAGCCATGCCTCTAGGTTAATATCCTACTTCTATGATTTATATTCCCGTCAACCGGCGGGCGGTGATACAGAAGTATTGAAGGAACACCACCATGCTAGAGAACTGCAAATCCGCTCTGGAGCGCTGGGGCGGCGTCAACGACATTATCGATCGCTGGCTCAAAGAACGTAAAGAAATGCTTGTCACCTTCTGTGCTCTGTCAGACGCAGGCGTAAGCGCAGAGGAGCAAGGCAAAACCCTGGAAACTCTATGCCAGATCATGGTGGACTATGTATCAGCAGGTCACTTTGAAATTTACGATCAGCTGATCAAGGAAGGGCGAGACTTCAACAACGAAAATGGCTTGCAGGCCGCAGGCAAACTGTACCGGGTTATCGACGGCACCACTGAGCAGCTGCTGGATTTCAATGACAAGTACCAGGCGACTGACGACCTGACTTCTCTCGCCAATGATTTATCACTGCTTGGCGAACAACTGGAAACCCGCTTCGAAGCCGAAGACCAAATGATCCAAGTGCTGCATACCGCCCATAAAAACATGGTGGTGTAACCACCATGAAACGGGTCAGGGGGCAACGGTTATCGCCACAGCTTGTTGGCCTGGGTATCGTGCTTGTGCTGGCCGGCTGCAGCAGGCACGAAGCCCCCACCAACAGCCTCGAAGTTGCCTCCAAAGGTGTTGTGGCCGCTGCCATCAGTGATCAGGCAGAAGACGTTGTGGTGGGCGCTGTTCATCAGGGCGGCAGCCTCTGGCGCATTCGCGACAGCCAACGCCTGTTTAACTGGAATCACAAGGCGGGCGAGTTTACCTCCATTATTGCCGCCGACATCTCTCCCGATGGCAACTGGGCACTGACTGCAGACCCGGGCACTCTGGTGCTCTGGAAAGTCGACACCGGCGAAGCGGCTCGCTTCTGGACCGCACCCGGCGACATTCTCTCGGTTGCTCTCAGTACTAATGGCAACTATGCGTTGTTAGGGCTGGCAGATCACAGTGCCGTGCTGTTTGATGTAAAGCGCGGTGGTATCAAGCGCCGTTTTTATCATGAGGGCCGCGTTCGCAGTGTTGATTTAAGCGATGAAGGCAGTCTGGTGCTCACTGGCTCAGAAGACTACACCGCCAAACTCTGGAGCCTCACCAACCTGCCACAAAACAGCGGGGCGCTCAAAGCCCGCCATACCATTCGCCACAACGAAGATGTACAACTGGTGGCCATCAGCCCCGATGGCAGGCTGGCCATGTCGAGCAGCAAATATGATAAAGCCATTATCTGGGAAACCGGTTCTGGCAAAATTTTGGGTGATATTCCGCTGGCAGCGGAGAAACTCAAGCGCGGCCTGCGCTTCACTGCGGCCAAATTCAATGCCGACGGCACCTTGCTGCTTACCGGGCGACCCGACCAGATCGTGCAGCTGTGGGACACCCGCACACTTAAGGAATTGGCCAGCTGGGAATTACCCAAACGCGACGCCTGGAAACCTACCAGCGCTGCCGTGGTTGCCGTTGCCTTCAGTAAGCAAAACAACGTATTTGTTGCCGTTGCCAGCAACGGTTTTGTGCATCAACTAAAACGCTAGTATCAAAACACCGACACAGCTAATAAGCAAAAGGCCCGCTTTTGCGGGCCTTTTACATGCTACGGTATGCGCAAGCACAAGGTGATTAGTCCTCGGCATTGGCATCCAGCAATTCAACTTCAAATACCAGTGTCGCGTTAGGGCCAATCACACCACCCGTACCGCCGGGGCCATAAGCGAGGTCAGAGGGAATATACAACTCCCACTTGGAACCTTCTGGCATCAACTGTAGTGCTTCTCGCCAACCTTCAATGACGCCAGTCAATGGGAAAGAGATTGACTCACCACGCTTGTACGAACTATCGAATTCAGTGCCGTCGAGCAACGTACCACGGTAGTTCACTTCCACCGTGTTCGATAAGGCGGGCTTAGGCCCGGTGCCCTCAACCAGCACTTTGTATTGCAAGCCATTTTCAAGCGCCACTACACCGTCTTTCTTGGCGTTTTCAGCCAAAAAGGCTTCGCCTTCCTGCTGGTTTTTGTCTGCTACTTCTTTTTGAGCTTTTTCATACTCCGCCTTTTGCTGGGTTTGGAACTCCTGCATAGCGGCTTGCATTTGCTCCTGACTCAAGCGGGGCTCAGTACCCTCTTTAACATCGCGCAACGCTTGAGCAAAGGCATCAATATCCAACTCAAGATTATCACGCTTGGTATTCTGACCAACCTGCAAACCTATCATATAACTGACTTTTTGATTCAGTGTTTCTAACGCAGGGGTTTTGGCGGCTTCAGACGCTTCTTTTGGCTCGTCTTTCTGACACCCCGCCAATACCAGCGAACCCGCCAGCACCGCTCCTAACAGTTTCATTTTCATGGATATTTCCTTTTATGAATCACATACTTTCTCTTCAACGTCGAGCCACCACAAACGCAGGCAGCCTGGTAATTTTGCCGGTTTACCCAACGAGACGGCCGATGGTACCTGATTATTCCGACAAACGCAGTGGTTTAGCTCACATCGCTGCACCTGTTAAGCATCAACGCTACGTCTGAACACCCCACGACCAGCCCATCAAAGCCGGCAACGAATAATTGTGTAAATTTTGCAGTTGTAGCCACTTAAAACGTACATTTTTTCTTCTAACAACGGTAGAATTCGAGCGATTTTTTCGCCGCCTGCAGCACCCTAGACAACGGGGCTGCAAGAGGGTTCAGTTGCATCCTCCGGCGCCGATATAAACATACCGTCTTGAACAACATTCACCCAATCAGAGCATAGCGATTCAGGAGCTAATCATGGCTGCTAAGAAAAAATCTGTTGACCCCATCGCTGAGTTACAGGCACAAATTGCCAGCGTAAAAACCGCGCTGCAGAAAGCCCGCGCCCAAAAAGCCGAGACAGCAGCAAAAGCCCTAAGCAAAGCCAAAACCGCAATGACTGCCGACAAGAAAAAACTCGCGGCAGCCAAAACCAAAGTGAAAACAGCGAAGGCAGCTAACAAAACCAAGGCCACTGCCGCCAACCAAAAACGTTTGCAGGCAGCGGAAGCCACAGAAGCTAAGCTGGTTGCCAGTATTGCCGAGGCACAGTTAGCCATTAAAACGGCTACTGCCGAAGTCAACGCCATGAAACAAGAGCTCGCGATTGCCAAACAACTGGAAAAAGCGCAGGCACGAGCGGAAAAAGCCTTAACCAAAACCAAACCGGCTACCAAGAAGAAAGCACCGAAGGCCGCAAAGAAAGTTGCCACTAAGGCAAGCGAAGCCAACGACACAGGCACTGCTGCCAAGGCTACGACAAAGCCTGCAACCAAAAAGGCTACCACGAAAGCCAAACCCGCGGCCAAAAAAGCACCCACTACAACCAAAGCCGCTAAAAAACCGACCGTAGTAAAACCTAAAGCGGAAAAGAAAACCCCTGCGCCGAAAAAAACCAAAAAAGCGGCGGCTAAAACGGCTGTTAAAGCAACACCTGAAGCGCCAGTAACACCGGCCAACACACAGCCCGCAAAACCTGCGCCGACGCAAGTCGAAATGCCAGTGATTGCACAAACCCCAGTAAAACCAGTTGCCACACCGGTGGTTGAGAACACTCCCGCGCCTGCGGAAAAACCCGCAGAACCGGAAACCAATGTACCCGTGACTGGCAGTTTGTTTGACGATCAGGCTTAATTAGCACTTAGGTTTTATGAGCCCGGTTCTTACCGGGCTTTTTTATTGCCACACTCACCCTCTCGCAACAGTCATGTTTTTATGATTAACCTTCAGGATATTCGCCTGCAAAGAGGCACCAAAGTTTTACTGGAACACGCCAGTGCACGTATCCACCCCGGCCAGAAAATAGGCCTGATTGGAGCCAATGGCAGTGGCAAATCCAGCCTGTTCAAATTGCTGACCGGCGAATTATCGGCAGACAATGGCGAGTGTCAGATACCCACCCAGTGGCGCATTGCCCACATGGCACAGGAAGTCAGTGGCAGTGACCGCACCGCACTCGACTATGTATTGGACGGCGACACAGAACTGCGCCGCATTGAAGACGAACTGGCGCAACACCCCAGTGGTGAACGGCAGGCGGTTCTCTATGCAGAAATGGAGCGCATCGACGGCTACCAGGCAACAAACCGTGCCCAACAGTTGCTGCAGGGGCTGGGGTTCAGCGCTGCCGAACAGCAAAAACCCGTGCGGGCGTTTTCGGGTGGCTGGCGTATTCGCCTCAATCTGGCACAGGCATTGATGTGCCCGTCAGACCTGTTGCTGCTTGACGAACCCACCAACCACCTGGACCTGGATACCACACTGTGGCTGGAGCAGTGGCTGAAGCGCTACCCCGGCACCTTGTTGATTATTTCTCACGACCGCGACTTTCTCGACAATGTGGTTGAACAAATCCTCAACCTGCACAATGCCGGACTCGACACCTATCGCGGCAATTACTCCGCCTACGAGCGGCAGAAAGCCGAACGCCTGATGCAGCAACAGGCCGCCTACGAGAAACAACAACAGCGCATGGCCGAGATAGACAGTTTTGTACGCCGCTTCAGAGCCAAAGCCTCAAAAGCCAAACAGGCACAAAGCCGCCTGAAAGAACTACAACGCATGGAAGAGATTGCGCCGGCCCATATCGATTCGCCGTTTCATTTTCGTATTCCCTGCGCCGACAAGGTGTCTTCCAACCTGCTCAATATGCAGCAAGCCAACCTCGGCTATGGTGACAACATCATCCTGCATAACGTGAATATCAACATTATGCCCGATACCCGGCTGGGATTATTGGGTGCAAACGGTGCCGGTAAATCCACCTTGATCAAAACCCTCGCGTCGCAGCTACAACCGGTCAGTGGAGAAAGAACCCAAGGTGAACATTTACAGTTGGGTTATTTTAGCCAGCATCAACTGGAGGCACTGGACCTGGAAGCGTCGGCGGCGTTGCATATCCAACGTATTTCACCCAAAGCCGGAGAGCAGGAAATCCGCAATTATCTCGGCGGCTTCGGCTTTCACGGTGATCGCGCGTTTGAAGTTATCAGCCACTTTTCCGGCGGTGAAAAAGCGCGCTTAGCGCTGGCCTTGATCGCCTGGCAAAAACCCAACCTGCTGTTACTCGACGAACCCACCAACCATCTGGATTTGGAGATGCGCCATGCGCTAACCGTGGCCCTGCAAGACTTCGCCGGCGCAGTGATTGTGATTTCGCACGATCGGCACCTGCTGCGCAATACCGTTGATGACTTTTTACTGGTACACAACGGTTGCGTAGAGCCATTTGACGGCACTCTGGAAGATTATCAGCGCTGGCTGTATCAAGAGCAAAAAAGCCAGAGTGCCGCCGATAAAGCCGCCAGTGAACCCACCATTGACCGCAAAGAACAACGTCGACAAGCTGCTGCCCAGCGGGAGCAGATCAAACCGTTGACGCAGGCACTAAAGAAAGCTGAAAAAGCTATGGAAGAGGCGGAGAAGCACTTGGCCGCACTCGAAGTACAGCTTAGTGACACAACATTGTACAACGACGATAAAAAAGACCAGCTATTACCGCTGCTGGACAAACAGTCTGAATGGCAAAGTCGTCAGCAGGAGGCCGAAGAACAGTGGCTGGAATTGACAGAAGCCATTGAAACTGCCCAGGCTGAATTTAAATAGAGTTTAATCCACAACAGATGAAGTTTTGCACAGGGCCACTATACTTTAACTTACATTGGCTTTAGGCCAATGGCGGCGCGTCCGTGCGCCGCTTATTAACCCGGCCATTGTCGCCAGGCTAGCAATAGCTCACATACACCTGTTTTTTCACACCCGAGTGAAAACCAAGGAGGAGGGCACCTGTGACAACATTCATGTATTTTGTGGTGATAGACCCAACAGAAACCGCACAGCCGGCGTTAGACCGCGCCGTTGACCTGGCGGCAAAAACCGGCGCCGGCATTCACTTGTTTTGCTGCGACTATATAGAAGACACCGGTGAATTTTCGTCGCGAAGGGCAGCCAAACAAGCCTGCCTGAAAGAGACCAATGAGAGACTGGCACTCCTGGCCAAGCCACTGCACGATCTTGGCATACCGGTCAGCGCAGAAGCTTACTGGAATAGTGATTGGCACAGTGCCATTTTGCGGGCCAGCAGCCGACTGGGCGCCGACCTGATCATTAAAACCACTAAACCCCATAAGCTGCTACAGCGAAAATTTAGCCAAACCTCCGACGTATTATTGTTGCGTAAAGCCAGTTGTCCGGTGCTTCTGGCCAAAAGTGCCCACACCTGGGACAGCAACTGTTTACTTGCTGCCATTGCACTCGACCCCGATACCGAAGCCCACGATATTTTGAATCGTAAAATCATTGCCCAAGCACAGCGATTGGCAAAACATACCGGTGCCGATCTGCACCTGGTGATGTCGACGCAAGACATTGACTCGCTGGATAATTTTTTACGTGAAATGGAAGACGACGAAGCCCGCAGCCATGCCGAAATTCTGGGAGAGAGGTATGGCGTTGAGCCATCGCATATTCATCTCAGTAATGCCGACACACTAACCGCTATTACAGAACAGGTTGAATTGCTTGAGGCTGATTTGCTGATTATCGGCACCATTGCCCGCAAAGGGCTGCATGGCATGGTACTGGGCAATACCGCAGAGAAAATACTCGATCAGTTAGACAACGATATTCTTACGATTAACTAAGGCCTGTTCACACTCATTAGGGTAATCAGGCCCTAAGCCTCTGCAGAATAGCCAAAACGATATCTATCGTGCAGCGGCAGGTATCAGTTTTCTAGCGTTTTAATAAAACGGTCCGCTTCTTTAATAGAAGCATCCATATCGCTGATCAAGCGCTTGATGTCTTTATCTAAACCACTGAACTGGGTTTTAAGGGAATCAATCGCGCGCGCATTCAAGTTATGCTTTAAAAACAATACCTGATCATTGAAAGTATCAAGTATAGGCTGCATACGCGCCTCTGCTTTTTTCATGGCCGCCAACATTTGTGTGTAATGGCGCTTGGTAGACTTTAACTGCGATTCGCTCTGGCGGCGCAAACTGGCATTGGTGTATTGAGAGAGTTCATCCTCCCACTCTTCAAACAACGCCTCAGAAACATTTTCTACCGCATCGATACGCTCGTGTACCTCATTGGCCGCCTCATAGCTTTTTTCGTACTCTGCATTGAGGTGATCATAAACCTTGGCAAGATCGCCACCATCAAACGCCAGCTCAGTACGAAAACGCTCCAGGGCAGAGCTGAACTGTTCTTTAGCATCGTCCTGCCCGTCTCTGGCCTCTGCAATACGGTCTTTAAGGATATCCCGCTTGTGTACACCAAACTTTTCCATCGTGTTGTAGTACGCCGATTCGCAGCCAGCCAAAAATACCACGCTAAACAGCGCAGCGAACAACAAAGCACAACGTTGTTGATAATGATTCATTGATATTCCTCTGGGCTCGTTATCCCTAAAGCAAAAGCACCCGTTAAGGTGCTTTTTTATTCATCGCATCGGCAATTTTACGGTCGGTGCTGTACTGGCTTAAGGCGTAAACCGACCAAATAGCCGCGGGAATCCAGCCAATCAACGTAAGCTGCAATATCAGGCAGATAATGCCCGCAAACGGACGACCAATGGTAAAAAACTGTAGCCAAGGGATCAGAATAGCCAAAAGTAAACGCATACTGTTGTTCCTGTGTTGTTCGATAAGGTTTCTTGTTATACGCCGCAATGGGTAACCAGCGCTGGCCAGTCCAAAGTGTAGGGTATTACTCTTTACGCCGGAAGAGTAAATCCCACACCCCATGCCCCAAACGCTCGCCGCGTTTTTCAAATTTGGTAATCGGGCGGTAATCCGGGCGCGGGCAATAATCACCGGTTGCCGAGAGGTTTTCGTACCCCTCGGCAGTGCTCATCACTTCGAGCATATGCTCAGCATAGCCAGCCCAGTCAGTGGCCATATGAAAAATGCCATCTCCTGCCACCAGTTTACCTCGTATGCGCTGCGCAAACTCGGGCTGCACAATGCGTCGCTTGTGATGCTTTTTCTTGTGCCATGGGTCGGGAAAGTACAATTGAAAGCGGCTGATGCTGCCATCGGCAATACAGTCTTCCAGTACATCGACGGCGTCAGCCATGTATACGCGCAGGTTCTTCACGTCCGCGTGCCCCGCTTCGTTAATCAATCGTCCCACACCCGGTGGGTGCACCTCTATACCGATAAAATCCTGATCGGGGTGAGTCTGGGCCATTTCCAACAGCGAGTCACCCATGCCAAACCCCATTTCCACCACCAAAGGTGCTACCCGGCCAAACACGGCCTGTTGATCGAGGGGGCCGGCAAACAGACTCAGCCCATACACTGGCCACCAGCGTTCAAAGGCTCGACGTTGACCGTCGGTAATGCGCCCGGCCCGAATCACATAACTGCGAATGGACTTTTTCTTATACTCGGGTTTGAACTCTACTTCTTCCAACGTTGTCTTCCACTTTTTAAAGGAGCATTACGCTCGATAATTAACTCTTGATCGCACCCGCTAGCAAACAGAGCCAGCCAGCCATAAAACACACCCCACCCAGTGGCGTAATTGGGCCCAACCACTTGGGGCCGCCAAAAGCCATTAGATACAGGCTGCCGCTAAACAGCAAAATCCCGGCAATAAACAGATACCCGCCCCAGGCCCACAGCACCGAGTAACGCCACTGCATTAACCAGACCACCGCCAGCAACGCCAGGGTATGGTAAAACTGGTATTCGACACCGGTTTTGTAGGCCGCCAGCAAGCGCTCGGTGATTTTACCCTGTAAGCCATGCGCCCCAAATGCTCCAAGGGCAACCGCCAAAAAGCCACTAACCGCAGCAATCATCAAAAACGGTTTAATCATCACGCTCTCCTATTTAAGAAACCCCGAAACACATAAGGAGCCCAGAAACACAAAAGCCGCGCTTAGCGCGGCTTTATGCAATAATGGTGATGCGACGATCTCAGGCTTCCATGGCCACCCGAACTTTTTTCATCGCGTTTTTCTCAAGCTGGCGAATGCGCTCAGCAGAAACACCATACTGGGCTGCCAAGTCATGCAACGTGGCCTTGTCTTCGTTCAGCCAACGCTGTTGCAGAATATCCCGGCTGCGCTCATCGAGCCCTTCGAGGGCCAGCTCCAGGCTGGTTACGCTCGATTCCTGCCAATCAGCATCTTCCAGCGTGGTTTCCGGGTTGGAACGCCTGTCTTCGAGATAGTTTACCGGTGCCAGATACGCGCTTTCGTCGTCGTCATCGCTACCTGCGTCGAACGCCATGTCGGTACTGCTTAAACGCCCTTCCATTTCTCGCACGTGCTTAACTTCAACATCCAGATCTTTGGCCACCGCTTCGGCTTCTGCATTTGTTAGCCACGCCAGACGCTTCTTGGCACCGCGCAGGTTAAAGAACAATTTACGCTGAGCCTTGGTGGTAGCCACCTTCACAATGCGCCAGTTACGTAGGATAAATTCGTGGATTTCAGCTTTGATCCAATGCACGGCGAAAGACACCAAACGCACGCCACGTTCGGGATTGAAACGCTTAACGGCTTTCATCAGGCCCACGTTGCCTTCCTGAATCAGGTCGCCCTGGTTCAGACCATAACCGTTGTAGGATTTGGCAATGTGTACCACAAAACGTAAATGCGCCATGACCAAACGACGCGCAGCATCCAGGTCGCCATCATAGTAAAGACGCTCTGCCAGTGCTTTTTCTTCTTCTGCACTGAGCACAGCAAAGCCATTAACCACCTGCATGTACGCGTTCAGGTTTGCACCGGGCGCAAGAACCTCAACAGGCTGTAAGCTTTTTCCCATGTGTTAAATCCTCAAAATGAGTTGCCATAACCAACGCTAGCTCAGGTCGGCCAGTGAGTGTATCACCTCATCGTTAGACTGCCAACGCCCTGATAGTTCCTTTATATTAAACTGAAACTGGCAATAAATTGTGCCAGATCAAGTAGGTTCAATCGCGCTAAGATGGCGCCTTACGGCCAGCCATGCACCTGCCAGACCCAGGCTACCTGCAATCAACAACAGGCCTATGCTCGACAGGAAACCCAGCCCGCTAAGTTGGTACTCACTTTCATATAAGCTGGACAACGTGTTAACCGGGCCAGACAACCAAATTACCGTTAATAACAATAGAATCAAAGCCAGTAAACCGCCACCCAAGCCATACCAAATACCCGTATAAAGGAAGGGGCGGCGCACAAAGCCGTCGGTACCACCCACCAGTTTCACCACAATAATTTCGGCCCTGCGGTTTTCAATCGCCAAGCGAATGGTATTGCCAATCACCAGTAAGACGCCCAGGCCCAGTAATAACCCCAGCGACATCACCAAACGGCCAGCCAGCTCTAATAGTTGATTCAGGCGTAACACCCAGTCCATATCCAACTGCACAGTTTCCACCAGTGGGTCTTTGCTGAGATCATGTTGTAAGCTATCAAGTGCCTCGGGGGATAAGTCTGACGGGCTGAGAATCAACGCCGGGGGCAGGGGGTTTTCACTCAGTGTTTGCAATGCCGCACCCAAACCCGACATGCGTTCGAACTCTACCAGCGCCTGCGCCGCTGAAATGTAGCTGACATCAGCAACATCTTTGCGACTTTCTACTTTGCGCTCAAACGCGGTAATGGCCTCTGAACGAGCCTCTTTATGGAGGTAAACCGACAGCTGTGGCCGCCCCTGCCAGTTTTGACCCAGCGTTTCCAAGTTACCCAACGCCACAAAAAAGAAAGCCGGCAAGGCCAACGCAATCGCGACCACCAGCAGAGTGAGCAGGGTTTGCAGGGGGGTACTCAGCAAGCGCTGCAAGCTGTTACGGGCGCTGTCGTAATGGTGCAACCGCCACGCCTGCAAGCGCGATGTTATACCGACTCGCTTCTGACTGGCTCCGGTTTTTTGCCGTGTCAGGGCGGAGGTAACAGGCTTAGTACGGCGCGCACCACTGGTGCGGGGGCCTTTACGCTGGGTTGGCTGCATGCGCCAGCACCCCATCATGAATAACACGGCCATTGGCCAGTGTGAGCACACGCTGCTGCATGCGTTTAACCAGATCGATATCGTGAGTTGCAATCAATACGGTGACCCCAACCTCGTTAAATTGACGAAACAAGGTCATGATTTCTGCCGACAGGGCGGGGTCAAGATTACCGGTAGGCTCATCCGCAAGCAGTAGCACAGGTTTGTTCACTACGGCGCGGGCAATACCTACACGCTGCTGTTCCCCGCCAGACAACGTAATGGGGTTTTGTTTCTCCAACGCCAGCAAGCCTACTTTATCCAGTGCGGCTCGCACTCGGCGACCAATTTCAGCCTGAGGATAGCCGGAAATCTGTAATGGCAAGGCCACGTTGTCGTAGACAGAGCGGTCAAAGAGTAGCTGATGGTCCTGAAACACCAGGCCAATTTGGCGACGGTGATAGGGAATCTGCCGACGCGCCATGCGGGTAAGGTTTTGGCCATTCACAAATAGCTGCCCCTGCGAGGGGCGCTCCATCAACATTAGCAGTTTGAGCAAGGTAGACTTACCGGCACCGGAGTGGCCGGTAAGGAAGGTCATGGAACGGTTGGGCAGCTCAAAACTCAGGTTTTGCAGGGCCTCGTGGCCTCCCGGATAGCGTTTACTGACGTTGTCGAAGCGTATCACTGCGTTACCTGCTAGCGTGGTTAAACATTACTCATTCAATGAGGATTGAAACAACGCATCCACAAATGACTTGGCCGCAAACGGCTGCAAGTCGTCGATGCTTTCGCCCACCCCAATGTAGCGTACCGGAATTCCCAGCTTGCGACTCAGGGCGAAAATCACGCCGCCTTTGGCGGTGCCATCGAGTTTGGTCAGTGCCAAGCCGGTGACCCCAACAGCAGACTGAAACTGGCTAGCCTGGCTCAGGGCATTCTGTCCGGTACCGGCATCGAGCACCAGCAACACTTCGTGAGGTGCAGAATCGTCGAGCTTGGCCATAACACGGCGCACTTTCGACAATTCTTCCATTAAATTGCTCTTATTGTGCAAGCGGCCTGCTGTGTCGGCAATGACTACATCAACACCACGGGACTGCGCTGACTGTATCGCATCGTAAATCACCGAGGCACTGTCAGCGCCGGTATGCTGGGCAACTACCGGTACATGATTACGCTCGCCCCACACTTGCAACTGCTCAACAGCCGCCGCACGGAAGGTATCACCGGCCGCCAGCATCACCGAACGCCCCTGATTTTGCAGTCGCTTGGCCAGTTTGCCAATGGTGGTGGTTTTACCGACCCCATTAACACCCACGACCAGAATCACATAGGGCTTCTTGGCAATATCGATTTGCAGCGGGGCCTCGACACCACTGAGCAAACCGAGTAGCTCTTCTTTCAAGGCGGCGTAAAGTGCATCGCCATCGGCCAATTGTTTGCGGCTCACCCGGTCGGTTAGCTTGTCGATAATCTCAGTAGTGGCCTCAATACCTACGTCAGCCGTGAGCAACTGAGTTTCCAGCTCTTCGAGCAGATCGTCGTCAATGGTTTTTTTGCCCAGCAACAAATTGCCCAAACCGCTGGCAAAGTGGCTGCTGGTGCGGGTTAACCCCTGCTTGATGCGAGCAAAAAAACCGACTTTTTTCTCGGGCTCTTGTTCCGGCTCGGCAACCGGTGGCTGCTGCTCAACGTCGCTGCTCACTGTTTCTACCGTGGCAGCCACCTCTGTTTCAGCCGGCTCAGCGGGCGCTTCAGCGGCTGTAACCGCAGGTTCGGTAGCGGGCTCGGCAGATTTATCTTTACGAAAACGTTTAAAAAACATGTGTGCGAAACTACTGGATTCTGGGGAACGGGCAGGGGACAATTTACGCCCACCCTTTGAGAAGGCGCTATCCTAACACCAACCGCCTAGCGCCGGTAGCCGAGACAGCCAACACAGAGTACACCGTGCAAAAAAAATCCCACAACCGAAGCCAGCAACACCGTAAGCCACGCGCCAGTGCGATGCCGGCAAGCGGGCAGCTGCGCATTATTGGTGGGCAGTGGCGGGGCCGTAAACTGACATTTCCCGCTATAGAAGGGTTACGGCCCACCGGTGACCGCTTGCGCGAAATGCTGTTTAACTGGCTACAAGCAGATATTCATGACGCACACTGCCTCGATATGTTTGCCGGTTCCGGCGCACTGGGGCTGGAGGCCCTGTCCCGGGGGGCCACCCACACTACCTTTGTCGACAACAATCCAGCAGCAACCCATGCGATCAATACACATTTATCGGTATTAAATGCTCAACCACAGGCCAACGTGCTGTGTACCGATGTGATTGGCTGGCTAAACAGCCAACCCGTGAGCAACCCATTCGATATTATTTTTATGGACCCTCCCTTCCAGCAGAATTTATGGAGCGCCAGTATGGAAGCCCTTGCCCGCAGCGGCTGCCTGGGGCCAGAGACATTGGTATACATTGAAAACCCTGCGCAGCAGGTGCTGGCTATTCCATCAACCTGGGAAGTTTACAAAGAAAAAACAACCAGCCAACTGCGCTGCGCACTGTATTGCGCCTGTAACGAAAATACCGCAGAGTTAGCAGAGCCATAAAGCACCGTTGTTATCTGACGTAACTTTGTGCAATACAGCAAAATTGTTTACTATCGCGCCGCGCCGGAGTATTCCGCCGCCAAACTAACTTATTTACGCTGTTACCAGCAAAGCCGCCTTAGGGAAACTCTGCTATGAAAAAAGTGGTTTACCCCGGAACCTTCGATCCCATCACCAATGGACACATTGACTTGGCCGAACGTGCCTGCCGCCTGTTCGACCACGTTATTGTTGCCGTGGCGGCCAGTACCAAAAAGAACCCATTGTTTACCATGGAAGAACGGGTAGCGCAGACCAGATCAGTGCTTGGCCACCTGAAAAACCTTGAAGTATGCGGCTTCGATGTACTGCTGGCCGATCTGGTCAAACAGCATAATGCCTACGGTGTGGTGCGGGGTTTACGCGCGGTATCCGACTTCGAATACGAGTTTCAGCTGGCCAACATGAACCGTGCACTGTCACCACAGATGGAAAGCCTGTTTCTAACACCAGCAGAGCACCTGTCTTACCTGTCGTCGTCGCTGGTACGGGAAATTGCCTCTCTCGGAGGCGATGTCAGCAAGTTTGTACATCCCACCATCGAAAAAGCATTGAAAGAAAAGTTTGCCAAATAAGACTGTCGAGGCCCTAGGTTTGGCACACCGTGCAATACACGGTGCTGCGTTGCCCAAGCCGCACTTCTTTCAGCGGCTTGGTACAAACCACACAGGGCTGCCCACCACGACCATACGCCTGCAGTTGTTGCTTGAAGTAGCCCGGCTTGCCGTCACCACCCACAAAATCACGCAACGTGGTGCCGCCCTGAGTAATCGCATTGGCCAGCACCTGTTTGATATCAGCCACCAGCATTTCATAGTGTTTGCGTGATACCCGCCCAGCGGGCTTGGTAGGCCGAATACCGGAAGAGAATAACGCTTCGGTGGCATAAATATTACCTACGCCCACCACAATTTTGCTGTCCATAATGAAGGGCTTGACGGCCTGCTTACGTCTGCGTGAAGCGGTATAGAGGTAATCCACCGAGAAAGCATCACTTAAAGGTTCAGGCCCTAAGTCCACCAGCAGCTCATGAGCCAGCGGATCACCCTCAACCCACAGCAATGAACCAAAACGGCGAGGGTCGTGATAACGCAACACGGTACCATCGCTAAACGCAATATCGATATGGTCGTGCAGGCGCGGTGGTTCAGCAGCAGACACAATGCGTAAACTACCCGACATGCCCAAATGCAACATCGCATGGCCTTTAGGAAAGCTAAGTAGAATGTATTTGCCGCGTCGCTGTAATAACCTCAGCGGCTGGCCTCTTAGCAAATTCGGCAACCCCTCGGGAACCGGCCAACGCAGTCGGCCATTGCGAACAACAACCTGTTTGATGGTTTTATTGGCAATATGAGGCTGTATACCGCGCAGGGTGGTTTCTACTTCGGGTAATTCGGGCATAGGGATAACTAGGGCCTGCTGACACTGGCTGATCGAAGGCCGCTAAGGTAGCAGCCAGACCACGCCATCGCAATCACCCCTGCATGCCATCAGGTACTAAGCTGCTTTGGCTTTGGCTTTTTCTTGATTTCATAAATTTCGGCAACCGGACATTTCTGTCGAATACCACCGGCACCACGCACCAACACCGAATCAAATTTTGCCCGGAATTGATTCACCGTTGAGGTTGTACCAATCACCTCAACCGACTGTAAATCGCGGCAGGGGTTATCGAAGGTCACCAGATATTTTTTGCCGGGCCGTGATGGAATAATCAAACTGTAAGGGCTGACATACTGCCAGCCGTTAATGTCGTAATTCTGAATACCGGCAACGCTCTCACCCAATACATACCCTTTACTCTCTGCCAACGCCTGCGGTGTTGGTTTTTCGGTAGGGGCGGTACTACAGGCACCCAGCACAATGGTCATGGCAACGATGGATAATAAACGTTTCATAGAAAGCACCTCCTTTGTTATCTAGTGGACTAGAGGCCATTAGATAAAGTTCAGTACGCAACGGCTTTTAGCTCAACCGTTGGGCGAACAGGCCATGTCCACTACAATACCTCCTTTCTTCTTGATCTGGAGCCAAACCCGACATGCAGTTATTGGGCGTAGATACCGGCGGCACCTTTACCGACTTTGTACTCATTCAGCCAAACGGCGACCAAACCATTCGTATCCATAAGGTACTTTCAACGCCACAGGCCCCCGAGGCAGCGATCCTTCAGGGCATTGAAGAGCTTGGCCTGCAGCAGGCTATCAGCAACGGCGAACTGCTGATTCTGCATGGCAGTACGGTAGCCACCAACGCCGCTTTGGAAGGCAAAGGGGTAAAAACGGTTTACGTGGCCAACAAAGGCCTGAAAGATGTACTCAGCATCGGCCGCCAGACCCGCGCCGAGCTCTATAACCTGCAACCAGAACCACCTCTAGCGCCGGTGCCGGAAGAGTTTTGCCTGGAAATTGACTGCCGTACCGGTGCAGATGGCAGCCTAGTAAAACCGCTCAACCATGATGAACTGGCCACACTGGTTGAGAAAATTCAGCAGCTAAAACCAGAAGCCGTAGCCATTAACCTGCTGTTTTCGTTTTTAAATAATGACGATGAAAAAGCCATCGCCAACGCCTTGCCCAGCGAGTTGTTTTGCAGCATCTCGTCATTTGTACTGCCGGAATACAAAGAATACGAGCGCGGTATTGCCACATGGCTCAACGCGTATCTTGGCCCGAAAGTACAGGGCTACCTGCAGCGCTTAAAAACTGCCGTTGCTCCCTGCCCGGTAGGCGTCATGCAATCCAGCGGCGGCACTATTGATGCCGACCAGGCCAGTTTACGGGCCGTCAATCTGCTGCTTTCCGGTCCAGCCGGAGGGCTCGCGGCAGCTCATTACCTTGGCAAAATCAGCGACCAGCCCAAACTGATGACCTTTGATATGGGCGGCACCTCAACCGATGTGGCAGTAATTAATGGCCAGCTTGCACTCACCAATGAAGGCAGGCTGGGGCCGTACCCTGTCGCCGTGCCCATGGTAGACATGCATACCATTGGTGCTGGCGGCGGCTCAATTGCCTATATCGATAAAGGCGGAATGTTGCAGGTAGGGCCGGAATCAGCAGGCGCTGCACCGGGCCCAGCCTGCTATGGGCGGGGCGGCGTGCAAGCCACTGTAACAGACGCCAATGCGGTGCTGGGGCGCTTGCGCCCAGACAACTTTTTGGGTGGACGCATGACCCTTGACCTTGAAGCGGCTGAGCAGGCGGTGGGGCAACTGGCAAGTACACTGGGGCTAAGCCTGCTGGACACCGCCGCTGGCATTATCGCTATCGCCAACGAGCATATGGCCCGGGCCCTGCGCGTTATTTCTGTACAGCGAGGCCATGACCCGCAGGGCTTCCGCTTGTGCTGCTTTGGTGGGGCAGGCGGCCTGCATATCTGCGCACTGGCCGATGCGCTGAATATGCGTAAAGGGCTGGTGCCGGTTTATGGCGGTGTGCTTTCTGCCCTGGGTATGCTGGTAGCGCCACAAGAGCGGCAGTTGTCGCACTCACTGCAAAAACCCGTTAGCGAGCTCGACGACAAAATCATTCAAACCGCACTGGCACCGCTGGCCGAGAAAGGTATCGCACAGCTATTGAGCGAAGGGGTAACACAAGAACATATCGAAGAAAAACCCAGCCTCGACTTGCGTTATCGGGGGCAAAGCTACGCCCTGCGTATCGACTATCGCAATCTACAGCAGGCCGAAGCCGATTTTCATAATGCTCACCAAGAGCGTTATGGCCACGCCCTCGAAGCGCCCGTTGAGGCGGTTAATGTGCGACTGCAGGTACTGGCACGTCAACAGCATTTTGCGCTCAACCAATGCCACATTACTACCAACGCCCAACCACAGCTGGTGGTATTGGCCGGTAGTGAAAGCGCCCTTGTTTATCAGCGCGATCACCTCGCACCACACAGCGTGGTGGTGGGGCCAGCCCTGATTTGTGAAGAAGTCTCTACCACTTACCTCGCTGCAGGATGGCACGCACGCGTGGATGATTATGGCAATTTGTTGCTGGAGAAAGATTAGCGAGCCGGCCAGGCGACATTACGACCAGCACAAAAAAACCCGCGGCAGTTACCTGCAGCGGGTTTTCGCGAAGCACAAAACCTTACTTGATTTTGCCTTCTTTATACATGACATGCTTACGAGCAACGGGATCAAACTTTTTGATTTCCATTTTTTCTGGCATGTTGCGCTTGTTTTTAGTGGTCGTGTAGAAGTGACCAGTACCGGCGCTTGAATTCAGACGAATTTTTTCACGCATGTGAGAATCTCCTGAGTTAACGTTCCGCCGGCAAATTTAACAATGCACAACGGTGTTAAGGCTGATAAAAAAGGTATTAAACCTTTTCACCGCGAGCACGAAGCTCTGCCAAAACTTGATCAATACCTTTTTTGTCAATTACACGCATACCTTTGGCAGATACACGCAGTTTAACAAAACGCTTCTCTGCTTCTACCCAAAAACGGTGAGATTGCAGGTTTGGCAAAAAACGACGCTTGGTGTGGTTTTTCGCGTGAGAAACATTGTTACCAGTTACTGGACGCTTGCCGGTAACCTGACAGACCTTAGACATCTTCTTGCCTCGTACATTAAGTAAGTAGCCGCCATGGGCGCCAATTAATCAAAATTCTTTTGCCTTTACCGCAGTAGCAGTAAAGCAGTAGAGGCGCGGTAAGATACCGGGCTTTCTGCACTGAGTGCTGCGCTGACCTTCGGCAAGCCCCCTAATCCGGGCCCTCGAACACCAACCGCCTTTTATATGAAACCATATAAAAGAAGAAGCCATTTGCCTCGACGGAAAAAAAGAGGCGCGATTTATACCAGAACCCTTGGCTAATAGCAACTTTGCGGCGATTTTTTGTTCGACAACATAGCAAATAACTCGCAGGCTGTTGAAAAACGTTTTCGAGGCAGCGGATACACCAACCGTAGGCGCTTTAGGCGACACCGTAGACGCCACGCAGATAGTTTTTCAACAACCTGCTAGACCCAGCCACGCTCAGCAAACGACACCACCTCCCCATCGCCAATCACCATGTGATCGAGCACCCTCACATCGACCAGGTCCAGCGCCTTAATCAGGTAATCGGTAATCTGGCGGTCGGCCTGGCTGGGCTCCGCCACCCCCGAAGGATGATTATGGGCAAAAATGACTGCTGCGGCATTGTGTTGCAACGCTTGTATGACTACCTCGCGGCTGTACACACTGGCACCATCAATAGTGCCGCGAAACAAATCTTCATAGGCAATTACCCGGTGCTGGTTATCCAGATACAACAGGGCAAATACCTCATAACGCAAATGCCGCAGCTTGGACTGGAGAAACTGTTTAACCAGATGGCTACTGGTGAGGGCGTCCCCGCGCCGCATGGTTTCTGACAGGTGGCGGCGCCCCATTTCCAGGACTGCCTGCAATTGGGCATACTTGGCAGTACCCAGCCCCTTGGCCTGACAAAAATTGCT
Source organism: Cellvibrionaceae bacterium (assembly GCA_050289485.1). Taxonomy (GTDB): domain Bacteria; phylum Pseudomonadota; class Gammaproteobacteria; order Pseudomonadales; family Cellvibrionaceae; genus JBNKFV01. The sequence goes on along the minus strand of JBNKFV010000032.1, from coordinate 81,842 downwards.
TTGCGTTGCCTCAAGCAACCCCCGCAAACCATTAAAATTGGTTAATAGCTCGCGCGCCAGATCCACCGCCGATTTACCGGCGACACCGGTACGCAAAAAAATAGCCAGCAATTCCGCGTCCGACAGACTGGCCGAGCCCTGCGCCAAGAGTTTTTCCCGCGGGCGCTCTGCCGCAGGCCAATCAATAATTGCCATAGATAGGTTCTCCCTGATTCGTTCATACTTCCCTGTTCTGCCGCCCTCAGCACAGACTGGCAATAATTTATAGCAGTGCTATGGTAGCCACAATTTTCGGCTCGGCAAGCCTTGTCCCCTTTATTGGCAGGTTTTTCATGACAAAATCACACCCGCAACTGACCAACAAGCGCATCCTTTTAGGTATTACCGGTGGTATTGCGGCCTACAAATCGGCAGAGCTCGTGCGACGCCTGCAAGATCAGGGCGCAACGGTGCAAGTCGTCATGACAGAAGGGGCACAGGCATTTATTACACCACTTACCCTGCAGGCACTCTCTGGCCATAAGGTGCATACCGAACTGCTCGACGCTGATGCCGAAGCAGGCATGGGGCATATTCAACTGGCGCGCTGGGCCGACCTGATTCTCATTGCCCCAACCACGGCAGACTTTATTGCCCGCATGGTGCAAGGCATGGGTAACGACCTCCTCAGCACCCTGTGCCTTGCCACCAAGGCGCCGGTGGCCGTTGCGCCCGCGATGAACCAAGGCATGTGGGGCAATGCCAGTACACAGGCCAACCTAACCACATTGCGCGAGCGGGGCGTACACGTGTTTGGCCCCGCCGCGGGTAGTCAGGCCTGTGGTGATATGGGTCTCGGGCGCATGTTGGAAGTTAACGAACTGGTAGCTGCCGCAGCCGCGCTGTTCCAAACCGGGCTTCTGACAGGTAAAACTGTGGTAATCACCGCTGGCCCAACCCGAGAACCCATCGACCCGGTGCGGTACATCAGTAATCGCAGTTCAGGTAAAATGGGTTACGCACTGGCCACAGCAGCGGCAGAGGCGGGGGCCAGGGTCTTTTTAATCAGTGGGCCCGTACCATTGCCAGCACCCGACCGGGTTCACCTGGTTAATGTGGAAAGCGCCCAAGAGATGCTTGCTGCCGCCCAGCAATATGCACCCCACGCCACCGTATTTATTGGCGCGGCTGCGGTTGGCGACTACCGGGCTGAGCAAGTCGCCAACCAGAAAATGAAAAAGCGCGACGACAGCGACACCATCACGCTGACACTGGTGAAAAACCCAGACATTATTGCCACCATTGCCCAGCAAACTCCCAAGCCCTTTATGGTGGGCTTTGCCGCAGAAACACATAATGTTGTGCAATATGCACACGACAAATTGCAGCGCAAAGGCTTAAATATGGTGATTGCTAATGATGTATCGCAGCAGGGTATTGGCTTTGACGCCGATGACAACGCGGTCACAATAGTAGAAACTAGCGGCGAGCAAGTTCTTACGCAGCGCAGCAAACATCAGCTGGCGCGGGATATTATTCAACGGGTTGCTCAACGTCTTTAACCGATACCACAATCGCCAAGCCAAAGGCGCCGGTTGTTCGAAACACGTATAAAGGAAACCTCTGTGACTGTTCAGTCCAAAACAGATACGAACACAACCCAACGTATAAAGAAGCCTGCCTTACCCCTGCCATGGCTGGCAGCTTTGCTGGGCTTAATGATTGGTGCCGCAGCAGGTTACTGGCTGTACAGCAAAGCCGTGGTAGCAGGCAGTCAAGAACAACTGAACGCTCTCGGGCAACGCCAAGCCCAGCATTACGCCAGCCAAATGAACCTGGTGTTAAATCGCTGGAATCAACACTTAGCCCAATTTTCGCAAAACCAGACCCTTGTTACCGCGTTGGAACAAGAAGGCCCAGCGGCCTGGAGTAATTTTACCAACCGCTTGCAAACCCAGTTTACCCACGTCTACAGTGGCGAATACTTTCCGCTGAACAGTGCCCAACTGCGCGACGACGCGACCAACCCACTTCGTTTTCCTGAACTGGATATGATCAACCGGGCGCAGGAACAGGAAAACGTGCCCCCGGAAGCCAGCCAAATAAACAAAGATTACGTCATTAATCTGGCAGCGCCTGTCGTAGGTACCAAAGGCAGAACCATTGGCACCCTGTTTATACGTCTATCGTCTGCCGCTATACAGGAACAACTGCAAAAGCTTGATTTAACCCAGGGCAAAATACAGATTATCCAAACCTTTGGCCGCAGCAGCAGCGTACTCGCTACCGGCGGGCAAGGGCAGGGCGAAACCTACACCCACAATCTTGGCAATGGCCACTGGCAGCTTACTTATCAACCTGCAGCGGAAGCGATTGATTCGGCGCAGGTTAACCCGATTCCTTACGCGATTGGCTTCGCAGTACTGGCCCTGCTGGGCGCTGGCGCTGGCTACGGTGTCGGCCTGCTGGTACAAAAACAAAAGGCTAAGAAACTCGAAAAGCAGACAAGCTCTGCAGACAGGGCACGCGCCATGGGTATTTCGCCTGAGGCGCTAAACAACCCGGTGAAGCAGCAACACGACATCGCCAATATTCAAGTAAGCCAGGAAGACGCCAGACTCGTGGGGCTGGATGCCGAGAAACCTACCGACGCGACACTGACCGCACCAACAGCATCACCTGAAACAGCAGACACGTTATTACCGGCAAACGTGTTTCGTTCATACGATATTCGTGGTGTTGTGGGACCAGATGAAATTAACGAAGGCTTTGCCAAACTGCTGGGGCAGGCGCTGGGCAGTCTGGCGTTGACTGAAAATCAGCAGGTCCTGCTGGTTGCCCGTGATGGCCGATTACACAGTGAGTCACTCTGTGACGCATTGGTCGACGGTATTTTGTCTACCGGCTGTAATGTCATTAATCTGGGTGCCGTGCCCACCCCAGTACTCTATTACGGTATTGCGGAAGCCAGTGAGTGCAGCAGCGGCGTAATAGTGACCGGCAGCCATAACCCGGCCGAGTACAACGGCTTCAAAATGATTATCAACGATATTACTCTGGCCGATGACGCGATCGAGGATTTAAAACTGCGGATGCAGCGCCAAGACTTTGCCGTAGGGCAGGGCGATGAAATAACCCGCAACCTGATCGCCGACTATATTGACCGTATTTTTTCCGACGTGGCATTGGCCGGCGATATGCACATAGTGATTGACGCCGGCAATGGCATCACCAGTGTTGTGGCACCAGCGCTGTTTGAGGAATTGGGCTGCGAAGTCACACCACTGTATTGCGAGGTAGATGGCAACTTTCCGAACCACTCACCAGACCCATCGCGCGCCGAAAACCTTCAGGCATTGATCGCCAAAGTCCAGGATAGCGGCGCCGACTTGGGGGTAGCCTTTGATGGCGACGGTGACCGTCTGTGTGTTGTCACCCCCAACGGCGAGATTATCTGGCCTGATCGTCTGCTCATGCTGTTTGCAAAAGATATTGTATCGCGCAACCCCGGCACCGATGTGTTATTCGATGTAAAATCTACCCGCCAGCTGAATAGCCTGGTCAGCAGTTACGGCGGCCGGCCGATTATGGCCCGCACCGGCCATGCACATATGAAGGCAAAAATGCGTGAAACGGGCGCCATGGTGGGTGGCGAGTACTCCGGACACATTTTTATCAAAGATCGCTGGTATGGTTTTGACGATGGCATGTATGCCGCCGCGCGCCTCATTGAGATCATGAGCCTGCGTGACCAGGATCTCGACAGCGTTTTTGAAAGCTTCCCGGCACTGCCAGTAACGCCGGAAATACTTGTACCGGTAACCGATTCACGCAAATTCGATATCATTCGCCAACTGCTGGAGCAAGGTGAATTTCAGTCTGGCAAAATCACCAGTGTCGACGGCGTTCGGGTCGACTTTGCCAAGGGCTGGGGCCTGGTGCGAGCGTCTAACACCTCAGCGGCGCTTACCTTACGGTTTGAAGGCGAAACGGAAGAAGTGATCGAACAGCTGCAAAAACTGTTCAAGCGAGAGCTGCAAAAAGTAGCTCCGGAGCTGCAACTGGATTTCGCCTGATATCATCCGCCATACAAACGCAGTGTGGCTGCGGTGAGGTCAGGCGCTTAACAACCACGGCATCTGCAGGCTGCTACCGTTATCAAGCTATCGAAAGGCGCCTGGCCACCTCTGGCCGGGTAGTCAACTAGCGGATAAATGCCTATCCAGCCAACGTATTAACTTTGTATCAACGGAATTTTTGATTATGTCTTTAGACCAAGCTAGCGCGATGAATATTGCTCACGTACTGACCGAAGCGCTGCCTTATATTCAACGCTTTACCAACAAAACCGTCGTGGTGAAATTTGGCGGTAATGCCATGGTGGATGAAGCGCTGCAAAACAGTTTTGCGCGCGATATTGTGCTAATGAAACTGGTCGGCATGAACCCTATCGTGGTTCACGGCGGCGGCCCTCAAATTGGTGAACTGTTGGAAAAGCTCAATATCAAATCCAGCTTTGTCGACGGGATGCGGGTCACCGACAGCGAGACCATGGACGTGGTAGAAATGGTGTTGGGCGCCAGCGTAAACAAGCAAATTGTTGGCCTGATTAACCGCAACGGCGGACAGGCCATTGGTATCACAGGTAAAGACGGCCAGCTGATTGGCGCCAAGAAATTATCGGCAACACGCAAAACTCCAGGTATGCAGGCCACCGAAATTATCGATATTGGTCACGTAGGTGAAGTACGCTCGATCAACAAAAGCGTTATCGACATGCTGCTTAACAGCGATTTTATTCCGGTTATTGCCCCCATTGGCGTCGATAATGAAGGCAACTCATACAACATCAATGCCGACCTGGTTGCCGGCAAACTGGCCGAGGTACTGCAAGCCGAAAAACTCATGCTATTGACCAATGTCTCTGGCCTACAGGATAAAAGCGGCAAGGTGCTTACCGGGCTGACTACTCAGCAGGTAGACGCACTGATCGAAGACGGTACCATTTACGGCGGCATGCTACCCAAAATCGCCTGTGCCTTGGATGCCGTAAAAGGCGGCGTTACCAGCGCCCATATCATTGATGGCCGCCTAAACCATGCCGTACTGCTGGAAATCTTTACAGATTCTGGTGTTGGCACATTAATCAGTAACCACAAAAGCTAGCGGGCCAGCCCACTACAGTGGGTTTTACCACCGCGTATTCCTGAAATCAGTACCGCCTGGCAGGAATTACCGGTTTCTTTGGCCTTGGCGATTGATGCCTTCACGGTATGCCGCTAGGATAGTCATCCGGCGGCCTTTTGTGACAGTCGGAACAAACCAGGGGGTCAGGCTGGTATACGGCTACCCATAACAAAGCACCGAAAACAAAATTCTTCTACGCAACCACCATGACCAACAGCAAAAACAAAATTTCACGGCGCCAGCAAATTTTGGAATCTCTGGCTCATATGCTGGAAGCCTGCCCCGGTAACCGTATTACCACAGCGGCACTGGCAAAGCAGGTTGGCGTATCGGAAGCAGCGCTTTATCGCCATTTTCCCAGTAAATCCAAAATGTTTGAGGGGCTGATCGAGTTTATTGAAGAGACGGTGTTCACCCGTATCAATCTGATACTTGCCGACAACCACTCATCTCTCGACACCTGCGAAAAAATTCTCTTCCTGGTTCTCACCTTCACCGAACGCAACCCTGGCATTACCCGTATCCTCACCGGCGATGCCCTCGCTGGAGAAAACGAGCGTTTGCGTGCCCGCGTGGTACAGTTTTTTGATCGTATAGAAACCCAGCTGCGACAAATCATTCGCGAAGCTGAAATGCGAGAAGGGGTGCGGCCTACTTTACCCATTAATGCAGCAGCCAATATGCTGATGTCTTTGGCAGAAGGGCGAATTACACAATTTGTGCGCAGCGAATTTAAGCGCCCGCCAACAGAATACTGGCAAGATCAGTGGCCGGTACTGGTACAGGGGTTTTTCCGTGCAACCCTGCAACCGGCCAGCCAAAACGTTGTGTAGTGCACAACACCCCGCCAGTGACAAGTGTTTTACGGTGACTTGCCAGTGATGACTTTAAAACGTTCAATATCGCGATCGAAACTCTGGGCAACAGCTTCGTAATCTTTTTTACGCACCTTTACCTGTGCGCGAGTGTCTTCTAGCTCAGCTTGCAGGTTGCTGATTTTTACCAACAGGCTGTTGGGCACTTCACGGCCCTGCCGCTCTATACGTGCGGCATTCGCTTGTTCGTCACGAATCTCGGCCTGCAGATTCGAAATATTAGAATTTAAAATAGCCACGTTAGTTTCTAGATCACGCAACCGACGTGCTTTTGCCGCTTCTATATCACTGATGCTGCTGTAACGACGGTGCAGGTCTGCATCCCACTCCTCCAGCTTTTTCTGCTCAGCTTTAGCTTTAGCCTGTCGCTGAGCTTCCTCCGGTGACAATGCTGGCGGCACAACTTTGACGACCTGGCCAGACATATTGACCACCTCGTAGCCTTTTTGAGCATATTCAGGCGGAATAGAATGATTGATGACCTTCACTCCCTGCTCATTCACATAACGATAAAAAACCGTTTCCGCAAAAACCGGCCCATTAGCCAACAGAAAACCCGTGCACAAAACCAGTGCACAACCAAACTGCTTCGCCGTATTGCCTGAGGTAAATGATTTAACCATAGTGTTTAATCGCATCACTCTCGTGGAGAGCCCTTACGCCGTAAAGGCAAAAAACAAAATCACCAGCGTGTCCAACACTGTAACGGGACTTAACTGAACACGTACTGACTCGGGTCACAAACTTTACACACCATAGGTATCGCGATACTGCTCAATTCGCTCCAGCAAACCAGTATCATTAGTCTGTTCGCGCAGATAATCAATGACATGCTCAAGCTTAATAATGCTAACTACCGGAATACCATATTCCATCTCAACTTCTTCAATCGCAGAAGTCGCTCCCTGGCCTCTCTCCTGGCGGTTAAGGCCAATTAACACCGCAGCTGGTCTGGCCCTGGCTGCGGCGATAATGTCCATCACCTCCCGCACTGCGGTACCCGCGGTGATCACATCATCAACAATAAGAATACGGCCTTCCAGTGGTGCGCCAACCAGGGTTCCACCTTCGCCATGGTCTTTTGCTTCCTTGCGGTTGAAGCAATAGGGCACATCCCGATTGTGGTGATCAGCCAATGCCACTGCCGTGGTTGCCGCCAGGGGAATCCCCTTGTAGGCAGGGCCAAAAACCACATCGAATTCTACCTTCGACTCCTCAATAGCAGCGGCGTAAAAACGCCCCAATTTCGCAAGTGCAGCACCAGTTTGGAAACGCCCTGCATTAAAAAAGTACGGACTTGTACGCCCTGACTTTAACGTAAACTCACCAAAACAGAGCACCTGTTGTTCAATGGCCAGGCGAATGAAATCACGCTGATACTGCTGCATAGCAAAACCCTGAAAAATTATTTATGGTTAGCGCCATATATTAATATGGAAAACTAACAAAAGTTTTTAAAGCTGGGTATCATACACAGTCCAAAACCAAGGGGCTAATATGCGAATCATCAGTCTTAGCGTTGACGGCATTCATCAAGCTGCGCAGCGTGGTCTTTATCAATGGCTTTCAGACCAAGACGCCGATATCATCTGCCTCCAGGACTTACGCGCACTGGAGTACGAGCTGGACGACCCTCCGTTCCAAATGGATGGGTACAATACTTACTTCTTTGACTCAGGAGTAAAGCATTACAACGGCGTAGCCATCTATACACGTGAAATACCCAAAGCATTAATCTACGGGCTTGGCTTTGCCAGCGGCGTTGACATGGAAGGCCGCTATTTGCAGGTGGACTTCGAGCGCCTGAGCGTCGGCTCGTTGCTAGCCCCCAGCGCAAGCGCAGAGACTGAATCTCAGGAAGTTAAAATCAAATTCTTTGACGACCTTCAAGCGCACATGGAAAAGATCACCCGCAAGCGCCGTGATTTTATTTTTTGTGGCAACTGGGCGATGGTACACAAACCCAAAGACGTACAGAACTGGGAAGAGAACCAGCACGCTTCGGGGGCACTGCCTCACGAACGCCAGTGGCTGGATCAGGTGTTTCAGCAGATTGGTTACGTCGACGCCTTTCGTCAAGCCAACAGCGACTCCGATGAGTACACTTGGTGGCCCGAAGGCGAGGTGGGTGTGGGTAGCGGCTGGCGCACCGACATGCAAATCGTGTCGGGCACATTAAAGTCACGGGTTGAGTATGCCGTGGTCAATAAAAACAACGTATTCTCCAGCCACCTGCCTGTTATCATCGATTACGATATTGAAACCTGATCGATAACGACTACCTTACGGTAGTCGTTATCTCATCATCGCACTTGGTGCTATTCACCCGCTAGCGCTGCATGCTGCGCCGCGTAAATATCGTTGATGCCTTTCTTGGCCAGCGCCAACATGGTCGCAAATTGAGCTTCCGAAAAAGGGTCAGCCTCCGCCGTACCCTGAATTTCGATGATACCGCCGTTATCGGCCATCACAATATTCATATCGGCCTCGGCGGCGCTGTCTTCCGGATAGTCGAGATCGAGCACCGGCACCCCTTCATAAATACCTACCGACACAGCACCTACCATGTTGGTCAGCGGGCTCTTGTCCAGCGCCCCCTTGGCAATCAATCCATTAAACGCATCGGCCAACGCAACGCAGGCACCCGAAATCGACGCTGTACGGGTACCACCATCGGCCTGAATAACATCGCAGTCGAGCACAACGGTACGCTCACCCAAGGCCTCCAAGTCCACTGCAGCACGCAACGATCGGCCAATCAAGCGTTGTATCTCCACTGTTCGACCACCCTGCTTGCCTCGAGCGGCTTCACGATCCATACGACTGCCGGTAGAGCGGGGCAGCATACCGTACTCAGCGGTAATCCAACCGCGCCCCTCACCACGCATAAAACGGGGTACCCCATCATCAACACTGGCCGTGCAAATCACCCGGGTATCGCCAAACTCCACCAACACCGAACCTTCTGCATGCCTGGTAAAATGGCGGGTAAAGCGCATGGTACGCATCTCATCGGGCTGACGTTGACTCGGTCGTTGCATAGGAATTCCTTTGTAGTTCGGTTAAATCAGCAGCAAGCCTTCAGCGGCCTGCCGAAAAAAGGGGCAGTATAGCGGATATGGGTGCTGAGGGCCCGCAGCCCCTGTGTTAGTATTCAACGTTACGGCGGTGCGTCGCACCAGATTGCTGACTACTATTCAAAAAAGGAAGGTTTCATGCCCCGCAGTATGACTGGGTTTGCCCGACTGGAAGCACCAATTACCAATGGCCATGTCGCCTGCGAAGTTCGCAGTGTCAATCATCGCTACCTGGAGCACCATTTTCGTTTGCCAGAAACACTGCGCGATCTCGAACCGGCTTTGCGTGATCTGGTACGCAAACACGTTACTCGCGGCAAGCTGGAACTGAATATACAGCTGCAATTTAATAAAGAGGCCAGCCAGCTCACTATCAACACTGAGCGAGTGCATGAAATAAGCGCCGCCATCGAGAAAATTCGCGACGCCCTCACCGATGCCGCAGCAGTGAACCCCCTCGAGGTATTGCAATGGCCTGGTGTGATGCAACAACAAGAAGTAGACACCGATGCATTGAAAGAGCAAGTGCTACAAACCATTAACCAAACCCTGCAACAGCTGGTTGCCCACCGTGAACGAGAAGGGCAGGAAGTCGCTCAGCATATTGAACAGCGCCTCGAGGGTATTGGCCTGCAAGTGGCAGAAGTTCGCAAACTGATGCCCCAAATTATCTCCAACCACCGCCAGAAGTTAACGGACAAACTCAACAGCCTGGTACAAGACGTTGACCCGGAGCGGCTGGAACAGGAAATGGTGTATCTGATTCAAAAATCTGATGTAGACGAGGAACTTGACCGCCTCGATACGCACATTAAAGAAGTGAAACACAGCCTCAAACAAAAAGGTGCCATTGGCCGCCGGCTGGACTTTCTAATGCAGGAACTCAACCGTGAAGCCAACACACTGTCTTCCAAATCAATCGTGAGCGAAACCACCCAAGCGGCGGTGGAAATCAAAGTGATGATCGAACAAATGCGTGAGCAGATCCAGAATATCGAATAGGTTCTTAGGTAGAAAGTTACCCATCCAGGAATACCCAAGAGGTCTTGTTATTTCTTTACCAATACAGGGCTTTTTTGTTTTCCCCGTCCAAATAGGTTTGCAACTGGTTGCAGCTATCTATTAACCTGGCCTGCGACCCCACGCCCATTGATACTCCGCCGGCAAGCACTGCCGATTTCAGTCGTCATGACAATCTCCTGCCGTAAGGTGTACTGAGCAATGGCTGAAAAAAACAAGTTTCAGTCCGAATATGCAATTCAAGCTGTTGGTAGCATAGCCTATCCTCAACGATCAGTTCGACCTATGGAGTTCGATGACAAAATTGCCACCAGCCAAATGCTGGCTGATCCATTTTGCCCTCGGTCCATTCTCGTCCAAATGTAAGGCCACCGAGCGGAAAAGAGAAAAAAGTAATGTCAGCGCGACAGACCGTATCAAAACTGCATAAATATATTGGCCTCACGCTCGCTTTCTTCCTAATCATCATTGGCGCCACTGGCAGTGTCATCGCATTTTACGATGATCTGGAGAACGCCTTTAACGCGCGCATGCGAGTTGTCGAGCCAGAAGCAAGGGGCTGGACACTGCGCGATGCCCTTGTTATTCGCGAAAAGCTGGAAGCGGAAGACCCCCATTCACACGTCTTTTCATTGCAGTTTCCCCAACAGCCAGACCAATCGCTGTTTTCCCGCGTGATGCCCGCCATCGATACCACAACGGGAGAGCCTTACCCCATTGATTATGACGAAGTGTTTGCCAACCCTTATACCGGTGAACGCCTGGGCCAACGCATCATTGGAACACCGACACTCAAGTCTGAAGGCTTTTTTTCGTTTCTTTACTATTTACACTATGCCCTCATCTTTCCCCTGGGCTTGGGTATATTACTGATCGGCGTATTGGGCCTGATCTGGGCCCTAGAGTGCCTTTTAGGTTTTTATCTGACACTGCCGCCAAAGGCAAAGAAGAATAACAACCGCAAGACTAAACCTTTTATTAAGCGCTGGTGGCCAGCTTGGAAGATTAGCCGCGGCGCCAATACTAATCGGCAGTTACTGGATCTGCACCGATCATCAGGATTGTGGCTATTTCCGCTACTGTTGATTTTCTCGGTCACCGGCTTCGCCCTGAATCTGGGTGGTCCCTATGCAGATTTCATCCGCATCTTCACCGACTACGAGCATTTTCAGGAGAGCCCTCCGCGTCCACCCCTGGCGCAGCCACTGCTTAACCCACCCATAGACTGGTTCAAGGCAGCAGAGCTTGGGCAACGTTATTTTGAACAGCAGGCCCAGGCTGAGGACTTCACTTTAGGCAAGCCTGCAGCCATCGAATATCGGCGTGACCTCGGGATGTACTTCTTTTCAATGCATACGTCACGCGATTTGCTGGATGCACAAGGTAATCCCACCGAAACCAATTCTCCCGCAACAGCGGCGACCATCGCAATCGACGCCACTGATGGCCAATTCCTGGGTTTGCAGCTTCCCACCGGCCAGCGAGCAGGCAACACGGTGACGAGTTGGCTCATCGCATTGCACGTCACCGCAATCGGTGGCCGACCTTGGCAGATTGCCGTGTCACTGATTGGGTTGGTTGTTGTGCTCATCTCTATCACGGGCGTGTTGTTCTGGTGGCGCAAACCCAAACCCAAAGCCAAAGCCAAAGCTAGGCCAAGTAAAGCACGCAACCTCAGAACACCCAATGAAAACGCTGTAACCGAACAAAACACCTGAATCTGTACGGCGACAGCCATTGCCGCCGGGTAGGGGCCATACCGATGGCAGCATATTGGGTGGTTACTAAAGGAGCCCTGGGGGCAAAAATGACGTTGACAACATTTCGCTGGAGTTTCGTCTGGGTTGTGATCAACATCACTTCTGGCGCACCAGGAAGTACGAGCCTATCCACAACATCGAATAAACCGTCGAACAGCGCTGCTTGTAAATTTCATTAAACCGGCAATAACTGCTTGGCTTCGCTGGGTGTGAAGCCTGTCCAACGTTTGAAGGCACGACGAAAATTGGGAATATCGTGAAACGCCAACTGTTTGGCAACGGTTTCGTTGCTCCAACCTTTTACCGTTAACATATACAGTGCCTGTTGCAGATTAACTTGATCCTGCAACTGCTGAAAGCGCACGTTGTGCTGTTTTAATTTGCGCTTGAAAGTCGCCGGGCTCATGTCGAAATATTCAGCAATATCGGTCAAGGTACTGTTGCGATTGACCAATAGACAACGGCTGACGGCTTCGATAAATGTCATTTTATACGGTACCCGTTCGGTGCGCGCTTGCGACAATGCCAACTGCCGTCGCGTTCCACTCGACTGCAGCAACGGCTGAGACAACCAGTGTTGCTCGATACAAATGCGCAGTGCGGGCCGGTTAAACGCCAAACGCAGCCCCAGGTGTTCCTGATACTCGGCAATATACGCCGGTTGTGGATAAGGGAATTCAAAGCATAAGGTAACCCGCTGCCCCAATAAAAATCGGAAAGCAGCAACCAGAGCACAACAATATACCTCTACCACAAAGCGAAATAAGGTGTCGGGCATACCTACCGCGTCGTTTAATACAATATGGCAATAGTCATTGTGCTCGTATCGGCAGCCAAAGAGTAACGGTGCCAACTGTAACCGATAGCTATCGAGTAAGCGCAATGCCTGCCGCGGATTGCGGCAAAACACTAAGGCATTAGCTGCCGCACTAACATCGGGGAACAGGCGATGCCCCAGTTGAAAGGCACCATCATCGCCCGGCTGCAAACATTGAAACTGTGCCAGCAAGCGCAACAATTGCGAGAGACTGAGGTGATAACCCGACTTGAAAATATCTTCCTGAAATATACCCGTGCCGCGCAGCAGCTTGTCGATGTTAATCTGACGCTGACGCGACAAATCCAGCACACAGGCAACCAGGCCATGGCCAGTTAGAAATTTATCGTCAAGCGTGGCATACGGCTTCACAGCCTCGACCCTCAGGGTTCAGCTTGAGACGTTCCAGCTGCGCATTTGCTCGCACTAGCAACGCATCGACCGATTCATCCGCCTGTGGCGTTAACACTGCTGTCGTCAAGGTATGAAAAATCGCCCCCGTTTGCGACGGCACTCTAAAAGCCAGGTAGCGTACGGCGTTGGCAATCTGCTCAACGTGCTGACGTGCCTGTTTCAACGGTAGCGCTGGCATAAATACAATGAAGCGATCGCCGGCATAGCGACAGGCCAAATCAGTCTGACGCAAATTCATCACGATAAGATCGGCTACTTCTCGTAATAACCTGTCGCCTTCGCTGTGGCCAAAGCAACGATTGAAACCGTCAAACCGATCGATATCCAACAGAGCAATAGAAAAGTGATTGTTGCCCTGTACTTGCAGCTGTTGAATATAGTTTCGCATATAGCTGGCTTTATACAGGCGCGTTACCTGGTCAACCTCACTGTGCTCACGAAAATCTGCTTCGCGACGCCGCAATTGGGCATTGAGGGTTAATTGCTCCAGATGCCATTGGTAAAAACCCCAGGTCATCAGAATCATACCGATGGGTGCCGGTATGGATTCAAAAACAGGCAGCCAGGCATCTTCTGTGTAGTGAATGAATTCATCCAGTACATCCAACCCAGTGGAAAACATAAAGCAGCATAAGCCGATAGTCAGCAGAGTGGTCACTCTGCCGGGTGGCCGACTGATTAGCAGAAATACCTGCCAGACAATAGTAAGCAATACGATACCGCCTTCACCGACCACATCAAGCCAGTCGATTTCTGCCCAGCTTTTCAATTGCCCTAATGAAAAACTGAGCAATGCGGCAAGGCTAAGCACCATCAGCGACGCGATGACCATACGCGGGTGCAGTTTCAATAACGAAAAATTCATTGAGTTCACTTGAGATTAAATACCGGAGCAATACCTATAAGTAGAACCTTCTGGTGCACGGTAGCAAGCGTTTGCGTTTTCGCAAGGGTCAATTTAGCTCAGCTAAATAACAATTTTATGACAAAACAGTTTATCAACGGGCCAGGAACCCACATGGCGTAATATCAACGTTACGTTTACCCAACACTACAGGGAGTCATATCGGCTCATAACCGCTAAAAAACTACCGAATTTCTAAAAAAATCAACACTCAAGCTGCAACGCTAAAAAAGTAGTCACAAAAGCTTCACTGGCAAGCGCTAACGTGCCCAGCATCTTGATTAGCCTGCCTGCAGGTACCATCACAACACGACTGGGAATATAACCATGCATGTAAAGAAATCTAAACTGGCAATGGCCTGTATCGCCGCCATGTTCAGCACGTCGGCATTTTCTGCCGACGGCAATTTTATTGGTAAAGTGACTGACGCCGAACAAAAAATCTATTTTGAAGGTGCACTCATACGTATCAAAGAGCTCAATCTGGTAACGCATACCCGCAGCGATGGCACGTTCCGTTTCAACCAGCTTCCAGAAGGAAACTACACACTGGAAATTGACTATCTGGGTGCTGACCCGCTGACCCGCACCATTGCTATAAAAGGTGATCAAACGGTTAACGCACAATTTGCGTTAACCGATACGGATGGCGATCTAGAAACACTCGTGGTTTATGGCCAACGAGCAGGGCAGGCCGGCGCTCTTAACCAACAGCGTACCGCTGACAGTATCAAGTCGATTGTTTCTGCAGACGCGATTGGCCAATTTCCCGACCAGAATGTTGCCGAAGCGCTGCAACGTTTGCCCGGCCTGTCTATTGAGCGAGATCAGGGTGAAGGCCGTTTTGTTGGCGTACGTGGCCTTGACCCCAACCTGAATAACGTAACGGTAAATGGTGTCAGTATTCCATCACCGGAAGCGGGTGTGCGCTCGGTTGCATTAGATGTGTTTCCGTCGGAATTGGTAGAGAACCTTGAAGTTTCAAAATCGGTCACCGCCGACATGGACGCCGATGCCATTGGTGGCAGCATCGAAGTTAAAAGTTTAAGTGCCTTTGACCGCTCTGGCCAAACCGCCAGTATCACAGTAGAAGGAAGCCGCAATCAGTTGCGCAGCGAAACCAGCCCAAAACTTTCGGGCAGCTATACCAATCTGTTTGATATAGGCGGTAAAGCCAATGCTCTGGGTGTTGCTACTGCAATCTCATGGTTCGATCGCGATTTTGGCTCAGACAATATTGAAAGCAATGGTGACGACGAAATTGAGCAGCGTCATTATCAAGTAAACCGCGAACGCTTGGGAGCGGCCGTCAATCTGGACTATCGTCCAAACCCAGATAGCCAATATTATTTGCGTACGCTATACAGCGAATTTTCTGATACAGAATACCGACAAGCCAATACCTTTACTTTCGATGGCGACGACTCTGACATAGAGCGCAGCTCGAAGGACCGCTACGAAGAACAAAAAATATTTTCTACCACTGCCGGTGGCCAGCATCTAGTGGATGCCTGGACCATTGATTATCAGGCAGGCTATTCCAAATCGTCAGAAGACGAACCCGATGCGCTGTACTACACCTTTAAAGAAGATTTTGCTATCGATACAGATTTCAACGGCAAAATTCCTTCTGTTACGCAAGAACAAGCCGCCATGTCGCTCACCAACTACGAGCTGGACGAAATCGAATTTAACGATAATCTTGCAGAAGACACCGAGTACAGTTTCAAACTCGACTTTACGCGCGACATGACTATTGCCAACAACCCAGGCGAAATTCAATTTGGTGCAAAGTATCGCAGCCGTGAAAAAGAACAAACGACCAATGTTACCTACTACGATGGCGATTTTGATGGCCTGGACTTAGGCCAATTTGTAGCCACAAGCCCTGATTGGGGTTTGGGCAACTTTGGTGATGGACTTAATCGCGGTGCACTGCGTGCTCACTACAATGCCAATGTATCGCTCTTTGATGTCAACGAACTGGAATCAGACCTCGATTCTGCCGGCGAATTCTACCTGAACGAAGAGAATATTTTTGCAGCCTACGTGATGGGTAAGGTTGATATTGACGCGCTGCGCATTGTGGCGGGTATTCGTTACGAAAATACCGATTTCAGCACCCGTGGACAACGAGTAGAACTGGTAGAAAATGAGCAAACCGATGTAGAGGAAGTGGATATCGAGCCATGGGAAGTTGACCAGGATTACGATTACCTGCTACCAAACCTTAACGTTCGTTATGCCTTTAGCGACGACTTGATTGCACGGTTTGCCTACACCGAAACCATCGCGCGACCCAAGTTTGAACAAATCGCTGCTTATCAAGTGATTGAAACTAAAGTTGAAGAGAACGATGAAGGCGGTTTTGATACCGAGAGAGAAGCTACCGTAGGCAATCCGGAACTGGAACCCTTCGAAGCTAACAATATTGATCTTTCCATTGAGTATTACCCTGGTGGCGTAGGCGTGCTTTCGGCCGGTTACTTTTATAAAGATATCGACAACTTTATTATTGAAGCCGATGTTTCTGATAGCCCCAAGTGGGCGGGTTACGATGAAGTGATTCAAGCCATTAACGGTGACAGCGCAACCTTGCAGGGCATTGAGCTGGCCTGGGTAAAAAGTTTTGACAACGGCTTACTGTTGGGTGCCAATGCCACCTTGTCAGATTCTGAAGCCATTACACTGCTCGATGGCGAACGCTACAAAACTTCGCTACCCAATCAGTCGGATAAGGTGGGCAACCTGACGGTAGGTTACGAAAACAACCTTATGAGCCTGCGCTTAACCATGACTTACAAGAGCGAGAATCTCGAAGAAATCGATGGCGATATGTTGCGCATGGAAGACGACCACCAGCAGTTGGATTTTTCAGGCAAGTTTTTTGTGCGTGAAAATATGCAGGTCTACTTTAATGCGATCAATATTACCAACGAACCCTTTTACAACTACTTCGACCGCCGTGATCGCAATGCTCAATACGAAGAGTATGGTCGAACATTTGAACTGGGCTTCACCTGGTCTTTATAAGTTACAACAATATTGTTAGCCCTACCCGGCGTCTGCTCACGCAGACGTTGGGTTTAGCTGTTTTGACAAAGGTAATGAATGTGTTTCGTTTTTTGATGCTTTTATTGTGCGTAAGTACAGCCAGTGTTTACGCCTCAGATCCGGTAGTTTATACCCACGAACTATATGCAAAAACCACCATTAAAAACTTAAAAACCCATCAAGATAGCCTCAATTTTTTAGTGGTGGGTGACTGGGGACGTAACGGGCACTACCACCAACAAAGTGTGGCCCATTGGATGGAAATTGCCATGCATCATCTGGATGGCGATTTTATTGTCTCCACCGGCGACAACTTTTATCCCAACGGTGTAGCCAGCGTCAACGACCCTTACTGGCAAAGCTCTTACGAGGCCATCTATCAGGGCCCCAACTCATTTGCGCCCTGGTATGTGGTTTTAGGTAACCACGACTACCGCGGAAATCCACAAGCACAAATTGATTACACTCAAGTGAGTCAGCGCTGGAACATGCCCTCACCGTATTACAGTAAAACGTTTTCCATTGACGAAGACAGTGACCAAAAAACTGACCTGTTAGTGCTGTTTATCGACACCAGCCCACTGGTACCGGAATACCAGAACGAAACCAAGTACCGTGCCACTGTAGCTCAGGATGCCGCCACCCAGTTGCAATGGATTAAAACCCAGCTGGCAGGTTCAACCGCCAAATGGAAACTGGTGGTTGGTCACCATCCGCTGTATACCAGCGGCAAACGCTACGGCAGGCCCAATGGTATTCGCGATATTTTACAGCCCATTTTTGAAGAGCACGGCGTACACGCGTATTTTGCGGGTCACGAACACGACTTGCAGTACAACCAGCCGGAAGGTACAACCGTAGCTCACTTTATCTCAGGCGCAGGTTCAGAAATTCGTCCCGTTCAACAGCGGAAATTCACCCGCTATGCCGAATCACAAGCCGGCTTTTTGGCGGTAACCGTTACCGACAATACGCTGCTGGTGCAGATGATTAACGACGAAGGCAATGTTCGCTACCAGCATCAGATAAAACCGTAATGCCCAACTTCATCGCCGCAATTGCTGTAAAGGATACACCATGAAAACGTTGCATTTATCGCTGTGCGCACTACTTGGATTAAGTGCCTGCGCCAGCCAGCCGTTATCACCTATCAAAAAACCGCAACCGTTAACCACAGAGGCGTTGTACAGCCATCCCCATTTGAAAGGCAAAAGCGTACGTGCGGTTGCCGACTTGCCTCAGCACTGGTTATTAACCAGCGAAACCGAAGGCTTGCTGCTGATAAACCCTGAGCAACAAGTCGCGAGTAACGTCTCGGGTAACTATGAAAGCCTCGACACCCGCAGCGGCCTTATTTACCAAGGCAGTGTCGTCACACTGATCGCCACCCGCGATAACGACACCAACCGCGTTGCCCTGTTTACGCTCAATCCTGTACGCCCAACGCTAACTCCGGTAAGCACATTGCAGCCCACTGCGGCACAACCGGAAACTATATGCTTGTACCAACATCCCACCACCGGCCATGTCAGCGTATTTGTGGTTGATACCGAAGGCATGGTCACGGAAACGCTGGTGTACGATGGAGCAAATGAGGAGTTTATCGAACAACCGTTGCGGCAGTTTATTGGCGTACCAGAAGCGCAAAGTTGCGTTGTTGACGACCGGGAACAAGCTCTGTTTATCGCCGAAGGCGAGGTGGGTATATGGCAGTATCCGGCCAATGCAGAAAAGAACGTGACTCGTAAAGCCGTTGCAATGACGCAACCATTCGGCAAACTTGCAGGCGAGATTAGCGGCCTCGACATTACCGCCGATGGCTCGGTATGGGCACTAACACCCAAAACCCAGACCCTGCATCGCTATCTAAATGGCCAGCACAGCAGCTTTTTATTAAACACCCTCGATGCACCCGAAGGCATAGCAGTGGCAGTCCACGCCGACAATACGCTAGCAGCGGCGGTATACGATGATAATCTCGATGCCTATGTCACCACCAGCTTACCTGCAGCCTATCAACCTCATCGCGGCAAACAACACAACCTGGTGGAAATCAAACCTGCCGCTGAGACGCAGCCAATGGACCAGTACGGTGATGCAGCCGACGACCCGGCAATCTGGATTAATACCCAGCACCCGGCACAAAGCCTGATTTTGGGTACCAACAAGCGGGCAGGGCTGATGGTATACGGGTTAAACGGCGAACTCTTGCAATCACTAGCCGTGGGCAGGGTCAACAATGTCGACGTGCGTCAACACCCAGCCATCGCCAATGCCAGCCACACACTGATTACCGCCAGCAATCGCACCACCAACAGCATCAGTGTGTTTGATATGGATAACCTTCAAGTACGTCATGTGGGCGACATCGCCACCAGTCTCGGGGATATTTACGGCCTTTGCCAATATCAGTCAGACACCGGCAGCTACGTATTTGTTAACGACAAAAACGGTACCTACCAGCAGTATCAAATTACCCAGACCCAACCCCTGGCCGCCACACTGGTGCGCGAATTCGCAGTACCCAGTCAACCAGAAGGTTGTGCCGCCGACGACACAACCGGCCTTCTTTACGTGGGCGAGGAAGATAAAGGTATTTGGGTGTACGGTGCAGAACCAGCCAGTGGTACACAGGGCCGCCTTATAAAGCAGGTAGGAGAGGAACTAGTCGACGACGTTGAGGGCATAGACATATACCACAACCAGAACCAGAGCTACCTGGTAGTTTCCAGCCAAGGCAACGACAGCTACGTGGTTTACGGTTTGTGGGATGATTACCCCTTGCTGACCCAGTTTCGTATTGGCATGAACCTGCAAAAAGGTATTGATGGCGTATCGGAAACTGACGGTCTGACCGTTACTTCCACCGCACTGCCCGGGTTCCCCAGCGGGTTGGTGGTGGCGCAAGACGGCCACAACCGCATGCCCACTCAACCACAAAATTTTAAACTGGTCGACTGGCGCAGCGTGCAAGCCCTACTGCCTAGCCAATCACCTTAATCACCCCCACCACCCGTACCATGCGGGTGGTGGCTTTTGTGAAATTCCCCTACCGCCCAAGCCGTGCGAATCCCTAACGAGCCTGCTATGATCAACAGCAGTTTCTGGCGCGCCAGTCGGCAATTAAAGCTGCCATCCCATGAATTACCGTTAATCGCGTAATAGTCATAAGCGTAGTAGTAATAAGATAGGAACACTCCATGAGCAGTCGCGGTACGCTGTACACCGTTTCCGCACCATCCGGTGCCGGTAAAACCAGCTTGGTTAAAGCCCTTATTGACACAACCCCCACCGTACAGGTATCGGTGTCGCATACCACACGCTCGAAACGGCCGCAGGAGGTCGACGGCGTTAACTACCATTTTATCGATCACGCCGCTTTTCAGAGCATGCTGGAAGAAAACGCGTTTCTGGAACATGCCGAAGTCTTCGGTAACTGGTATGGCACCTCGTCGTTGTGGGTTAACGATACCCTGGCGACAGGTACCGATGTGGTTCTTGAAATCGACTGGCAGGGCGCGCAGCAGATTCGTCGGCAACTGCCAGATACGGTCTCCATTTTCATACTTCCGCCGTCACAGGAAACCCTGCGCGAGCGACTCACTGGCCGCGGCCAAGACCCGGAAGAGGTCATCAACGAGCGCATGGCGCAGGCTATCAACGAGATGTCGCACTACGTGGAGTCTGACTACCTGATTGTTAATGACGATTTCGATACTGCGTTAACCGAGTTGCGCGCGGTATTGCTCAGCCAGCGGGTGGCGATTAAAAAACAGCAAGCCAGGCACCAAGATTTGTTAACCAGCCTATTGTCCTGATTGGTCGATTTGCGTACACTGGCCGACCTTTTAAAAACCGCGCTATTTCAGGGTCTATGGGCCTTGAAACCATTGCTTCGTAACACAGTTAATACTATGTTTAGAGAAAGGGTTGCGTGTGCGGTATTTATTGCTGGAAGGGTTGCGAAAGCACCTGCCAGCAGATCAGTAGAAACAACCTATCTGGAATATTTATATGGCTCGCATTACTGTTGAAGATTGTCTGGACCACGTAGACAACCGTTTTGAACTGGTGATTGTTGGTAGCAAACGTGCTCGCCAGATTGCTGTTGGTGGCAAAGACCCAATGGTGCCAGAAGAAAACGATAAACCAACCGTAATCGCTCTGCGCGAAATAGAAGAAGGCTTGGTTGACGCCAGCATTCTGAACCAGCCAGACGAAGAGCACGACGAAGATCTGACCGTTGCCCTGCACCTGGACGCAGAATAATTACCGCACACGCTTTCTGAACAATTCGCACTGCTGCTTGCAGCAGTGCGCTGGTGCAAGCCTGTAACACAGGCACAGGAGCGGTAATTGCCAACCATAGACGTACTGTCACATCGCCTTTCCTCCTATTTGGAACCTCATCAGATTAACCTGGTGAAGCGCGCCTACTACTACGCTGAACAAGCTCACGACGGCCAGCTGCGCCGCAGCGGTGAAGCCTATATCACCCATCCACTAGAAGTGGCCACCATTCTGGCCGATATGCACATGGATCATCAAAGCCTGATGGCCGCCATGCTGCACGATGTGATCGAAGACACCGGTATCAGCAAAAAAGCCCTGGCGGACCAGTTTGGTGATGTGGTGGCCGAGCTGGTGGATGGGGTCAGTAAACTGACCCAGATCGACTTTGATTCACAAGCCGAAAAAGAAGCGGAAAACTTTCAGAAAATGGCCATGGCCATGGCCCGTGACATTCGCGTTATTCTGGTAAAACTTGCCGACCGCCTGCACAACATGCGCACCTTAGGGCCCTTGGCGCCTACCAAAAAACGTCGTATCGCCAAACAAACCCTCGAAATTTACGCCCCTATCGCCCATCGCCTGGGTATTAACGACATTCGCCTGGAATTCGAAAACCGCGGTTTTGCCGCCATGTATCCCCTGCGCAGCCAGCGCCTGAGCGCCGCACTGCAGTCGGTGCGAGGCAACCGCAAAGAACTGGTGGAAAAAATCACCGCTGCTATCGACGCGCGCATGAAAAAGGCCGGACTGGAAAACGTAAAAGTCGCCGGTCGCGAAAAGCACCTGTACAGCATCTATAAAAAAATGATGAAAAAGCGGGCGTTCAAGGAAATTACCGACGTTTTTGCCTTCCGTGTGATTGTCGACGACGTAGACACCTGCTACCGCGCCCTCGGAATCATACACAATCTGTACAAACCCAATGTGAGCGAGTTTAAAGACTACATCGCCATTCCCAAGGTTAACGGTTACCAGTCACTCCAC
This sequence comes from Cellvibrionaceae bacterium, assembly GCA_050289485.1. Lineage (GTDB taxonomy): Bacteria > Pseudomonadota > Gammaproteobacteria > Pseudomonadales > Cellvibrionaceae > JBNKFV01. The sequence goes on along the minus strand of JBNKFV010000032.1, from coordinate 59,478 downwards.
ACCGTGGTAATGGGGCCCCATGGTTATCCCATGGAGGTGCAGATACGCACTGCGGAAATGGACAAAATGGCGAACTACGGCATTGCCGCCCACTGGCTGTATAAGTCTGACGAAGAATCCTTACGCGGTGGGCAGGGTAGAGCAAGACAATGGATTCAGGGCCTGCTGGAATTGCGCAAGCAGGCCGGCGATTCGCTGGAGTTTGTCGAAAACGTAAAAATCGATCTGTTCCCCGACGAAGTCTATGTTTTTACTCCTAAAGGCAAAATTGTCGAACTGCCAGCGGGCTCTACGGCAGTCGACTTTGCCTACGCCGTGCATACCGACGTGGGCAATACCTGCATCGCCTGCCGTATCAACAACCGTTTGGCGCCCCTGTCGCAGCCCTTGCACAACGGTGAGCGGGTGACCATTATTACGGCGGAAGACGCCCAGCCCAATCCACACTGGCTCAACTTTGTGGTAACCGGCAAAGCCCGCAGTGCCATTCGCCATTTCTTGAAAAACCAGCGTCACCATCAATCTATCGACCTGGGCCATCGCATGTTGAACCAGGCTCTGGTGCAGCTGAACACCAGCATCGAAAACCTCAAACCCGATCAAGTAGAAGACCTGCTCAAACACACCGGGCTGGATAACCTCGACACCCTGCTGGAAGAAGTGGGTATGGGCAAGCGTTCACCGCGGTCGGTAGTGAAGGTACTCAGCACGCACGAAGAGCTGGAAGACGGCAACCTGATTATGTCGCCACTGACCATCGACTCCACCGAAGGGCTGATGATCAGTTTTGCCCGTTGTTGCCGCCCCATCCCAGGTGACCCTATTATTGGCCATATCAGTTCCGGCAAAGGTTTGGTGATCCATCAGGAAACCTGCAAGAACATTGCCGATCTGATGCGCAGCAATCCCGACAAAATCAGCACGGTACACTGGGCGCCCAATGTCAGCGGTGAATTTCTCGCCGACATCAATGTCGTGGTAGAGTCAGCACCCGGCATTATCGCCAGCCTGGTTACCCGTATCTCTGAGCAGGGGGCAGGTATCGAGCAGGTGAGGGTGGATGAGCGCGACGAACACAACAGTACTATCAAGTTGTGTATTAGTGTACAAAACCGGATTCATCTGGCACAAATTATCAAACGTATACGCAGCTTGCGACTGGTGCATAAAGTCGTACGCAGCAAAAACTAAAGTCACAGCCAAGCCTTCACAACGTATTACAGGCTTGGCGACGGCTTGTAACACGAAGAGTTAATACAGGATTTTCTATGACCAACAAGGCCACTATTCATACTGACAATGCACCCGCGGCAATCGGTACTTATTCGCAAGCCATTAAAGTTAACAACACGGTTTATTTATCGGGCCAGATCCCGCTGGTGCCGGAAACCATGGAGATGGTTAGCGAGGACTTTACCGAGCAGGCCCATCAGGTATTTAAAAATCTAAGAGCGGTGTGTGAAGCCGCCAACGGCAGCACGCAACATATTGTGAAGCTCAATATTTACCTGACCGACCTGAATAATTTTCCACTGGTAAATGAAGTGATGGCGCAATACTTTAGCCAGCCTTATCCTGCGCGCGCCGCCATTGGCATCAACCAGCTGCCGAAAGCAGCATTGATTGAAGCCGATGGGGTGATGGTTATCTAAACCGGCTCTCTTGCAGTTGCGGACCCCCCGCAACTGCATACACACGCCAACCCCCTTATTGTCTCCGCCCCGCCCAACGAAACGACCGCTCAATAAATCGTTCCACCTGTTCTGTCACCGGTAAACCATGGGCCATAACAAGGGTTTTAGGCTGCCATGCGAGTATCTTATCGACCTGTCGCTGCACATGCGCTTTGTTCAGGTAAAATGTGAGGCGCCAATCCAACGGTGTTTTACCATTTGGTGAAAGAATACCGGCACACCTGGCCACAAAGCGTTTAACCGCAGGGAAGCTGGATGGCGCAAAGTTTTCGATCAAATCGGTGAGAATCAAACAGCCTGACGAGCGATGGAAAAACACATATTCCTGCATGACTTTTGAGCCGGTAAACAAAAACCATCGATCTCCTTGGCCCAGGGCGCAACAAACGTTGTTGACAGTGTTTCACTAAACGCAATATCGCTACGTTTGTCGATTACCTGTTGAGTGCCATATAACTGCGCATCTGGGTAAGCAACCGCCCAATCGGCCATAAACAAATGATGTAATGCGTTGGGGGCTATCAGATACTTAACCGAGCCCAAGGCGTCGATCTGCTGCTTGATGTTGGCCGTTAGCTGAACCGGGCTGTGCACCCACAATGTGCCGTCGGCCAATTTCACAACGGTCATGCGGGTTGTATAAGGCAGGGTAAAAAACGGAACCGTGCTTCCCGCGAAAATCCACAAATGACTTCCTAGCTGTACCACAGTCACTCTCTTTTATTGGTTTTACATCGCATCTTACCGATAACCTTGCAGACAACCCTGTGCCGCTAATGTTCAACGATTAGGTTGTTCAATAACGGCCGATAACCCTCTTTATAGCTGGGAAATGCCAATGAGAAACCCAGCGAGCGCAATAACCGGTTGCTGCAACGCTTATGGGATTTCCCCGAGCCCTCGTCTGATACGCTCATCATGGGGCGACCAATCTCAGCCAACACCCACTGCTGTACTTCAGGCAGCAGGGCGGGGTCATCATCAACCGCATTAATCACCCTGGGCAACGCACTGCCGGCATGCCATTGCTCAATAAGCCAGGCAACCAGATTCACCACATCATCACGGTGTATACGGTTACTATAGGTAGCCGTTTGCGGTACCCCTTGGGCCAAGGCGTTAAGCAACCGCAGGCGCTCGGGCCCATAAATGCCTGCTACCCGCAACACCACGTGAGGCAAACTGGAGCTGCGCAACACCGCTTCCATCTCCAGCAGATAACGGCCGGGGTTGTCGTCGGGCTGTGGCGGCGTTCGCTCCTCAACCCAGCCGCCGTTAGTATTGCCATACACCCGACAACTGGACAACAGCACCACAAACGGGCGCCTATCGAGCGCAACCAGCGTGGCAACCACGCGACTCAGGCGCTCGAGATACCCCTGGCGATAACCTTCATCGCTACGCGCTGCGGGCACGGGGGTAATCACCAAGACATCACCGGTGTGCTCCAGCGCCGCCGCCAACGCCGTAGGGTCATCAAGATCAGCAGCCACAGCCTCCAACCCCACGGGTAAGGCCTGCGTGTTTCGCCGCACGCCCACACAGTGGTAGCCCTTTGGGGCTAATGCCTGCCATACTCCTACGCCGATATCACCACAAGCCAGCAATGTAACGTGCTTACCTTTATTCATCCTACCTCTCTGAACCAGGATAAAACGTGCAACAGATGCCGCTTATTAGATTGATTGCACAATTTTTCTGTTAAACTCTTGTTCGCTTCTGGTAAAACGTGTCCAATTCCGTGCAAATACGGCAACACTTAACCCTTGCACACTGGCATACTCGCCAAAACTCATAACACGGTATTAAGACTACAACGCCATGACCCTCACAGAACTGCGGTACATCGTCACTCTGGCACAAGAGCAGCATTTTGGTCGAGCAGCAGAACGTTGCTTCGTTTCACAACCAACGCTGAGTATCGCGGTTAAAAAGCTGGAAGACGAGCTGGGCATCGCGTTGTTCGAACGCTCCAAAACCCGTGTGCAGCCCACACCATTAGGCGAGCGTATTGTAAAGCAGGCGCAACTGGTGCTGGAGCAAACTGCCGCCATTAAAGACATTGCCAGCGCCGGTAAAGACCAGCTCAGCAGCCCATTGCAAGTGGGCGCCATTTTTACCATTGGGCCCTACTTATTTCCGCACTTTATTCCCCAGTTGCAGCGCCTGGCGCCGAATATGCCGCTGTATGTCGAAGAGGGCTACACCGGAACCCTGCGCCAGCGGCTGCGCAAAGGCGAACTCGACGCCATTATTGTCGCACTGCCTTTTACCGAGGCCGATGTGGTGACACAAACCATTTACGACGAGCCCTTTGTGGTGCTGATGCCCAAAAACCACCCATTAACCGAGAAGAAAAATATTGCGCCGGGTGACCTCGATGATTTCAACATTCTCTTGCTGGGGGAGGGACACTGCTTCCGGGATCACGTACTCACGGCGTTTCCCAACCTGCAACCGTCGCTGGAGCACACCAACAATGGTCACATCCACACGGCCGCTGAGGGCAGCTCACTGGAAACCCTGCGCCACATGGTAGCGTCTGGTCTAGGTATTACCATTCTGCCTATGTCTGCTGCCATGAACCCACACTACGCCAACGACATTCTGGTAACGCGCCCATTTGTAAACCCGCCGTTGCGCACCGTTGCACTGGCCTGGCGCGCCAGTTTCCCCCGCCACAAAGCGATCGACGTATTGCGGCAGGCCATCAGCCAATGCCATATTCAACCGCCACAGTAGGACCTGACAGGCCCCAGGCCCCGAGGTCACCTGATTCATGAGTGCAGCACTGCCCGCTACGCCGTTACACCAGTTGCCGCTCACCGAGCTAAAAGGGGTGGGCAAACAAATGGCGGGCAAACTGCAGAAGCTCAATATCCACAATCTGCAAGACCTGGTTTTTCATTTACCGTTTCGCTACGAAGACCGCACACGTATCACACCCATGGCGGCCCTGGCCCCCAATCAACACGTGGTGGTAGAGGGTGAGGTACGCCAATGCGATATCAGCTTTGGCCGCCGCCGCAGCCTTACCTGCAAATTGCAGGATCACTCTGGCTACATTACCTTGCGCTATTATCATTTCACACAAGCACAAAAGGCCCGTTTTCAAATGGGCACCAAAGTACGTGCCTATGGCGAAACCCGACGCGGCGCATCAGGGTTAGAAATTTACCACCCGGAAACCGAGCTGCTCGACGAGCAACAAGCCAAACCGCTGCAACAAGAACTGACCCCGGTATACCCCACCACCGAGGGGCTAACTCAGCAACGCATACGCGGCTTGATTGAACAAGCACTGGCCCGGCTTAACCCACACAATCTGCGCGAGCTGCTGCCCACTAACGTGGTACCCAAGGCCCATGCGGTGAGCCTTGAGAATGCCCTGCGCTATTTACATGCGCCACCGGTTGATGCCGATTTGGAGCGCCTGCAACAGGGCAACCATCCCCTACAGGAACGGCTGGCCATGGAGGAGCTGATCGCCCACAACATGAGTCTGCTGCGTAATCGTCAGGCGATTAAAGCCCATGGCGCAGCCCCCCTTACCGACAATCACTTATGCACTGCGCTACTCAAAAGCCTGCCCTTTGCGCTCACCCGTGCTCAACAACGGGTGTACCAAGAAGTGCTACAAGATATAGCCCAACCCACCCCAATGCTGCGCTTACTACAAGGTGACGTAGGCAGCGGTAAAACGGTGATTGCCGCGCTGGCGGCGCTGGCGGCCATCAGTAACGGGCTACAGGCCGCCATCATGGCACCAACCGAAATTCTCGCTGAACAGCATTTTCAAACACTGAGCGAATGGCTGGCGCCGCTTAACCTCACGGTAGCGTTTCTCAGTGGCCGCATGAAAGCAGCGCCGCGACGAGAACAGTCGGCCCTGATAGAAAGTGGTGCCGCACAGTTGGTGGTCGGCACCCATGCATTGTTTCAAGAAGACGTAACTTTTGCGCAACTGGGCCTGATTGTGATTGACGAACAGCACCGCTTTGGCGTGCATCAACGGCTGCAATTACAGCACAAGGCCGCTGGACGACTGCCTCATCAGCTGATTATGACAGCCACACCTATTCCACGAACACTGGCCATGAGCGCCTATGCCGATCTCGACACCTCGGTGATTGACGAGCTTCCACCCGGCCGCAGTCCTGTAGAAACGCGGGTTATCAGTAACGACCGCCGCGATCAGATTATCGAGCGCATTGCCAATGCCTGCGCCGAAGGCCGGCAAGCCTACTGGGTGTGCACACTCATTGAAACCTCCGAAACATTGGAAGCACAGGCCGCCCAAGACACCGCCGACGACTTGCAAGCCCGCCTACCACATTTACGTATTGGCCTGGTGCACGGGCGACTGAAGGCCGACGAAAAAGCCAGGGTGATGGGCGATTTTTACGCAGGGCGTCTACACTTGTTGGTAGCGACCACCGTAATTGAGGTTGGGGTTAATGTACCCAATGCCAGCCTGATGGTGATAGAGAACCCCGAACGACTGGGTCTGGCCCAATTACATCAGCTGCGTGGCCGGGTAGGCCGGGGCGAACAACAAAGTTACTGCATGCTGCTATACAACCCGCCACTGTCTAACAACAGTCGGGATCGGCTCGCAGTGATGCGGCAAACTAACGACGGATTCGAGATAGCAGAAGAAGATTTACGCCTGCGCGGCCCCGGCGAAATACTGGGCACGCGCCAAACCGGCGAAGCACAATTTAAAATTGCACGGCTGGACAGCCACGAGCATTTGCTGCCCACCGTCAAAGTGATTGCTGCGCGACTTTGGGCCGAGCATCCTGAATTGATCGCGGCATTGATCCTGCGATGGCTTGGGCAAAAAGAAAAATACGCCAATGTGTGAAATAACCCTAAGTTTCCGGTTGAAACAGGTCGTTATTCCTCACAGTTGATGATAGGTTATTACTGTAAGTCGTTAATAGACTTAAGAATTTTGTTACTTAGGTTACGCAAACAGGACGTAATTGAGTAAAAAAGCGAGATTAGCTGGTGAGATGTTATTAGGAGGCCTGATCGGTGCCTGTACCCGCGACGATTAAAAAGTTATTGGATAACCGCAATATTGCTTACGACCTGTCTGAAGACCTGCACGCTACCAAGGCCCAGATCGCAGGGACCATGCGCGAGCAGGCAACGGTAAGATCGGTATTGCTCAAAGACGACAAGGGCAAGGTGCAGGTACTGTTCCCCAGTAACTGCCTGCTCGACCTCGACTCCCTCAACCGCCAGCTTGGCCGAACGCTAACGGCTGTGAGTAATGATGAGCTCAATGCGTTTTTGACCCGCCACCAGCTTGACAGTATTCCGGCGTTTCCACTGGTGAATGGGCTGATTTCAATCATCGACGAGCGCGTACTTAAAGGCGAAGGCAGCATATCCCTCGATTCGGGTAACCAAGGCAGCCTGCTGTCTATCGAAACCAGCAGTTTCACACAGTTGCTCGAAGGCACTATCACCGGCAAATTTACAGTACCTATAGCCGAACTGGCAGACAACTGCGCCGAAAATACTGAAGATGCTATTTTCTCATCGGTGAAAAATTTTACCACTCTGCGCATACAACAGCGCTTGGAAGAAACACTCGAACTGCCACCGCTACCCGACACTGCCCAGCGCATTATTCAACTGCGTGTCGACCCGAATGCCGATATCAGCGACTTATCCAATATCGTCGAATCAGACCCCAGCTTGGCCGCGCAGGTGGTCAGCTGGGCCTCTTCGCCTTACTACTCAGCACCAGGCAAAATCAAATCCATTCACGATGCCATCGTGCGCGTACTGGGTTTCGACATGGTAATGAACTTGGCATTAGGGTTGGCCTTGGGGCGGGCACTAACAATGCCGAAAGATCCTCGCAATGGGGTTACCCCCTACTGGCAATCGGCCGTGTTTACCGCCGCTGCCGTAGAGGCGCTGGTTACTGCCATTCCCAGAGAATATCGCCCCAGCTTTGGTATGGCTTATCTGGCGGGCCTGTTACACAATTTCGGCTACCTGATATTGTCGGAAGTGTTTCCGCCACACTTCCAGAAATACTGCCAGTACCAAGAAGTAAATACTCACATTCCAAGCTCTGCCATTGAGCAACATTTGATCAAAGTCAATCGCGAACAACTCGCCAGCTGGTTAATGGATTTGTGGAACATGCCAGAAGAGGTTGTTGTGGCGCTGCGCTATCAGCAGGCCCCACAAAGCACTGAAGGCGAATGCATCGAGTACGCTAAAGTACTCTACGTAGCCCAACGCCTGCTGGCCCAGCACGGTTTTGGCGATGCACCACCTGAACCCATCGCCGATGAAATCTACGACTCCCTGCACCTCGACCCACAAACTGCAGAAGAAACCATTACCAATATTTTGTCATCGTCGGACGAACTTAATGCCATAGTGCAGCAGTTGAGTGCAGCTTAAGCGTTAGCGATATCACCGACACAACAAAGCCGCCCCAGGGCGGCTTTGTTGTAAATACATTGACTGATGTAAACCCCTCAGCGGTGCAATAATAGATAGTGGATCCCACTCCTGCTTAAGAGGTAGCAATCCAAATAACACCCACCACCCTAGGAACAAAGGCGACGCAGGCCAGTCGCCACCGGCGCCTTTAGCACCATCACCTGAAAGCCACGGAGCACAGCATCCAAGCCGATAAAAGTATTCCCGGCACCATTCACCAAACGGCTTAGCGTTTTTAGCTGGCGGGCCTGTACGGAGCTTTCTATATTCAGGCATACATCGTACGGGGGATTGAGACGACGACCATGAACGGGTGCGGTGTTCTGCAAAGTGGAAGTTTACACCCCTAACCACTTGCCGACTTGCCACGTTGCAACAATTCTGCGCGAATCTCATCGCTGCTGATAATACCTGCCGCAGGGTCGTTATAGGTATCCAGATCCAGCTCACCTTCTGATTTAGCGACTACCACAGTGACCATGGAATCGCCGGTTACGTTCACCGCTGTGCGCACCATATCGAGCAGGCGATCTACGCCAATGATCAGGGCGATACCTTCAACCGGCAGGCCAACTTGTTGCAACACCATCGAGAGGGTAATGAGACCAACACCGGGCACAGCAGCAGTGCCAATAGACGCCAGCGTGGCTGTCAAAATCACCAGCAAATACCCCGTTAAACCAATATCAATATTGTAGGCCTGCGCAATAAAGGCCGTAGCGACCCCTTGCATAATGGCGGTGCCATCCATATTGATGGTAGCCCCCAAGGGTATGGTAAACGCGGCCACACGATTGCTGGCCCCCATTTTTTCTTCAGCCGTTTTCAGGGTAACCGGCAGGGTTGCGCCACTGGAGGCCGTACTGAAAGCAAACATCATGACCGCACGGCATTTGGCAAAAAACTGCCTGACATTCAAGCCAGTCAGTACCCGCAAAAACAGCCCGTACACGACAAACGCGTGCAGCAATAACACTACCAACACCGTGAGAAAATATTTTGCCAGATCAACAAACGCCGACAGCCCCAGCGAGGCAAACAATTTGGTGAGCAGACAGAACACACCAATAGGGGCGAGGTTAATGAGGAAGGTAACCACCTTCATGATGACGGTATTGAGGTCGTCGAAAAAACTACCGATGCGAGCGCCTGCCTCACCGGATTTGGCAATGGCAATGCCCATGAGCAGCGAAAACACTATCACTTGCAGCATGTTGGCCTCGGCCATGGCTTTGACCGGGTTGCTGGGAAAAATGTTTACAAATACGTCTTTTAGGGGCGGGGCTTCACTGACGGCAAAGGTTGACGCCGCGCCAAGATCAATACCGGCACCCGGCTGAATAATTACACCGGCAAGCAGCGCCAGCGAAATGGCCACCGCGGTGGTAATCAGATAAAGCGCAAGGGTTTTACCGGCGATAGGCCCAACGCGGGTGCTGTCACCCATTGAGGCGCAGCCGCATACCAGTGACACGAATACCAAGGGCACAACCAGCAGCTTAAGCGAGGCGATAAACACCTGCCCAACGGCGTCGAGCACACCATTGAGCACCACATCGTCAATCCAGTGATTGAAGGTGGCCGCCAGCCAGCCCTGCTGACCCGCAAAATTAATAAGGCTGCCCAAGAACAGGCCCAGCCCCATGGCAAGCAGAATGCGATTTGTCAGGCTCATGCCCCGGATACCTTTTGCTTGGGCTGGCCGTAACCGGAGCCCGCTGTTGAAGATCAGGCGCTGTGGGCGCCTGAATACGGCGATTAGTGCTAACTATTTACTTGGTCTTTGAGTGCCTTGCCAGGTTTGAAACCGACACTGGTGCTGGCGGGAATCTGAATAGTTTCGCCCGTTTTTGGGCTACGACCCGAACGTGCAGCGCGATGCCGTTGGCTAAAACTACCAAAGCCCACCAGGTTTACGGTGTCGTTGCGGCTTAGGGCATTGGTAATTTCCTCGCAAATAACCGACACCACGTCATTGGCTTTGTCTTTGGGCAGATCAGTAAGATCGGCAACCGCAGCCGCCAGTTCTGTTTTATGCATAAATCATCTCCGTTTAGGTCAATACAGTCAGACCAGCTCATTAAAGCAAAGGCGCAGGGGCGGGGTAAAGTCCAAAGCCTTTGTGGGTTTCGCCTGACCGCTCGGGCGGATACACTTGCCGCTGTTTGCTATTTACCAGGATTCACCCGTATGTCGTTGCGACTTAAAACCCAGGCTAGCCACTTTCTCTTCGACCGCATACCCGTTTACATGCAGCTGGCGCGGGTAGATCGCCCGATTGGCACCTATCTTGTGCTGTGGCCAACGTTATGGGCCATGTGGTTTGCAGCCGGTGGTATTCCCGACACCGGCCTGCTGATTATTTTTCTCTTGGGTACCTTTTTGATGCGCTCAGCGGGGTGCGTTATCAACGACTTTGCGGATCGTAACGTCGATGGCCATGTAAAACGCACCAAAGGTCGGCCACTGGCCAGCGGGCGCGCCACAGCGCGGGAAGCGGTAACGGTGTTTGTTGTGCTTTGTGCCATATCGTTTGCACTGGTGCTGATGACTAATACCCTGACCATTCAAATGTCGTTTATCGGCGTGGCCCTGGCCTTCTGTTATCCGTTTGCCAAGCGCTACACGCACTTGCCACAAATCGTGCTGGGGGCGGCGTTTTCGTGGGGTATCGTGATGGCCTATACAGCACAGAAAAACATGCTTGAGCCAGTCATTTGGGTGATTTACACCACTAATTTGCTGTGGACGGTCACCTACGACACATTTTATGCCATGGTCGATCGCGACGACGACTTAAAAATCGGCGTAAAATCCACCGCCATTCTGTTCGGTGAGAACGACCGTGTCATTACTGGCATGCTGCAATGTCTGGTGGTGATGGGCTTTTTCATGATTGGTAGCCGTTTTGAGATGGGCACGGCCTATTATCTGGCTATGGCCGTGGTTGTCGGCCTATTCATCTACCAGCAATGGCTGATTAAAGACCGTAACCGCGACGCCTGTTTCAAGGCTTTTCTCAATAACAACTGGGTAGGCATGGCCATGTTTATCGGTATTGCCATCGACTACCAGCTCCACTGAGGCCCCGAAAACACTACTTTATGTGCTTATTAGCCCGTAATAACAACGTTTTACCCCTTTTTTGCATACACTGTCATATAGCTGCAACAAAACCTTTATTTAATCGACAATTATGTTGGGAAATAAAATTGTGTAGTTATTGTTATGCCAGATAAAACGATTCTTATAGTTGACGACGAAACCGCGATTCGCGACATGCTGCGCGTGGCCCTGGAAATGGCCGACTACCGTTGCCTGGAAGCCGCCGATGCGCAAAGTGCCCACAGCCTGATTATCGATCAGAAACCTGATCTCGTACTGCTCGACTGGATGCTACCCGGCACCAGCGGTATTGAACTGGCACGCCGACTTAAGCGCGACGAAGTAACGGCCGATATGCCGATTATCATGCTCACCGCCAAAGGTGAAGAAGATAATAAGATTCAAGGCCTGGAAGTAGGCGCAGACGACTATATTACCAAGCCGTTTTCACCGCGCGAGTTGGTGGCGCGCCTGAAAGCAGTATTGCGACGCACCGACACAGCCACCATTACTCAGCCTATCCACATTGAAGGCCTTTGCCTTGATCCCATCAGCCATCGCATTTCGATTAACGATGAGCCGGTGGAAATGGGGCCCACAGAATACCGCCTGCTGGAATTTTTCCTGACCCACCAGGAGCGCGTCTATACCCGCAATCAACTGCTTGACCATGTATGGGGCGGTAATGTGTACGTGGAAGAGCGCACCGTAGACGTGCACATTCGCCGCCTGCGCAAAGCCCTGAGTATCGATGGCCACGAGCGCTATATTCAAACTGTACGTGGTACCGGTTACCGGTTTTCTACCAAAATAGCCACTCGCGCTTAACACGGGTAACCGGCTTTTAGATGGGTGCACTTGTGACAGGGCTATGTCACACTAACGCCCCGTCGAAACGGCGGCCACAGAGTCAAGCAGGTAAAAAAGCACCACAGGAGCGCTAGGTTGCAACGCGGTTTTTCCTCTGAAGTCAGACGCGTAACTGGCTTTTCACTGGCATGTTTAGTGGCCGGACTCGTACTTGGCCAGCTCGCCTGGACCTTCGTGCTGGGCGGTGCTCTTTATATCGCCTGGACCCTCTACCAGATATACCGCCTCGAAAAGTGGCTGCATACCAACAAACGCTCAGCGCCGCCGGATGCTGCTGGCATCTGGGGCGAAATTTTCGACCGCATCTACCATTTGCAACGCCGCCAACGCCAGGAAAAACGCCGCCTGCAATCGTTTGTGATTCGTGTGCAAGAAGCTACCGCCGCACTCAAAGACGCCGTTATTTTGCTGGATGCGCGAGGTAACCTCGACTGGTGGAACCAAAGCGCCCACAAGCTGCTGGGATTTTTGCCCATGGATCAGGGGCAGGCCATTGTTAACTATATTCGCCATCCGGCGTTTATCCGTTATTTCGAAGGCGAAGACTTCTCACAACCCCTAACCACTTTCAACCAGTTAGGCGAGGGCCGCTGCCTGCAATACCAGATCACCGTGTACGGCAATGGCGAATACCTGATTGTTGTGCGCGACATTACTCACCTGCACAAACTCGAACAAATGCGCAAAGACTTTGTCGCCAACGTATCCCACGAGCTACGCACCCCACTCACGGTAATACGCGGCTATCTGGAAACCTTTATTGATAACGCCGACGATGCTCCCCCTATGTGGCGTAAAGCCCTAGGCCAAATGGAACAGCAAACCGACCGCATGACCCTGCTGATTCAAGACCTGCTCACGCTTACCAAACTCGAAACCGAAGACAGTGAAAAAAATCAGGGCGAAATTGATGTGCTTGACCTGCTGAACATGATTCGCAACGACGCCATCGCGTTAAGTGGCGACAAAAAGCAGGTAATCACCATTGAATGCGACCAACCCTTTAAGCTGCTGGGAAACCGGCAGGAGCTGCAAAGCGCGTTCTCAAACCTGGTGTTCAATGCGGTAAAGTATTCGCCCGCCAACGCCAAGATCACCATTAACGCCTACAAAAAGAACGACTATGCGTACATTACCGTGGAAGATAACGGGCCCGGTATCGACTCCAAACATATTCCCCGGCTTACCGAGCGCTTTTACCGCGTTGACAGCAGTCGCTCACAAGACACCGGCGGTACCGGCCTGGGGCTCGCTATCGTCAAGCACGTACTGCTGCGCCACAATGGCCAGTTGATGATTACCAGCAAGCTACACAAGGGCAGCTGCTTTACCTGCGAATTTCCGCCACAACGCCTCCTACAAAAACACAATGGCTTACCCAAAGCCGCCCGGGATTAATGAATTCCGCGCACAATCCAGTATCATCTGATCACGTTGTGTTAGCGTAACAAGTTGGCTAACAAGCGCTGATCGATGTTTTACTCACTCCACAGGTAGGGCTTATGCAGCTGCGCCACCTCGGCTCGGTACTCGATATCTCGGCAAACGACTGGAACCAACTAACCGGCACAGACTACCCCTTCCTGCGCCACGAATTTTTTGCCGCACTGGAAACCAGTGGCAGCACCACGGCTAAAACAGGCTGGCAGCCGCACCACCTGATCGCCGAAGCCGAAGGCCGCTTGATTGCCTTGTTGCCTCTATTTGTCAAAACTCATTCTTATGGCGAATATGTGTTTGACTGGTCATGGGCCGATGCCTACCAACAGCATGGTTATGCTTACTATCCGAAGCTGCTGAGTGCCATACCCTTTACGCCGGCCACCGGCCCAAGGCTATGTTTCAGTTCGACACTCACAGAAGCGCAACAAGCAAACTACACCCAACGAATCACGCAATATCTACCAGAGTGTGCGCAACAGCTGGGTGCCTCGTCGTGGCACTGCTTGTTTCCGTCTCAACCGGTCAGTAAGCAACTGAACGAACTGGGCATGATGCAACGCCTAGGCTGCCAGTTTCATTGGTTTAATGACCAGTTCAACGACGTTGACCAATTTTTGGCAACCTTTATGTCGCGCAAGCGCAAGACGGTGAATCGCGAACGACGCCGCGTGGTAGAGCAGGGTATTACCTTACGCGCAATCGAGGGGAGTGAACTCAGCCCCTATGACTGGGAAGAGTTTTATCAGTTTTATCACCTCACTTACTTTAAGCGCAGTGGTCGCCAGGGCTATTTACACCCAGCCTTCTTTCCCACGCTGGGGCGTACTATGCCGGAAAATCTGGTGATGATAGTCGCTGATTATCAGGGCCAACGGGTTGCCGCCGCCTTGTATTTTAAAAGCAGCACCCACCTGTACGGACGCTATTGGGGTTGTAATCAGGAGTTTGACGCCCTGCATTTTGAGGCCTGTTACTACCGGGGTATAGAGTACGCCATTGCCAACGGTTTGCAGTGTTTTGATCCCGGCGCCCAGGGCGAGCACAAAATACAACGGGGCTTCACCCCCATCTTTACTTACTCCAACCACTGGCTAGCCGACTCAGAATTTAGCCATGCCGTAGCAGACTTCTTACGCCGCGAAGCACCCCACATACGCACCTATCAGCAAGACGCCTGTTCGCTACTGCCGTTCAAACAACAGATCAATTAATACAGTTGCACATAGCAAACGCCGGTAATCACCAAGGCCAGCAGAATATTTAGCGCAACACCTTCACGCATCATCTGGTGAATATGTAACTTGCCCGAGCCATACACAATGGCATTGGGCGCAGTAGCCACTGGCAGCATAAACGCACAGGATGCCGAGATCGCCGCGGGAATCATTAATTGTTCCGGTGGCAGGTTGCCCGCCACCGCCGTAGCACCCAAAACGGGCATCAACAAGGTTGTGGTAGCGATATTGGATGTCACTTCGGTAATAAACGACACCGACAATGCCAAAATCAGGGTAAATACCAAGGGGTGCACAGCAGAGGTAAGCACTGAGAGGTGTTCGCCCATCAACGTAGACAAGCCGCTTTCAGTGAAGGCGGTGGCCAAGGTGATACCTGAAGCAAACAGCAGTAAAACACCCCAGGGAATATCCACTGCGGTTTTCCAGTCGAGCAGTTTTTCACCAGGGCGACCGGCCACCAGAAACATCAATCCCGCCCCCAAGAGCGCAACAGTAGAATCACCGACATCGGGCATATTCAATGCGTCAGACCAGCCACCGAAAGGCTCTGTACGGAAAACCCATAAAAAGATCACCAGTGCAAAAATTGCCAGCAGCCGCTTTTCGTTGGGCTGCCACGGCGTTGTTTCAGGCAAACGCACGCTGATAGGGTGGTAACAATGACGCATTAACCAAAACACCATCAAGGGTAACCCAATCACGACTACCGGCAAGCCAATGGTTAGCCAGCGCAGAAAACCAAACGACGAGCCGCCGGTAACCTGCTCGTACATGCCGGCAAAAATCACGTTAGGCGGCGTGCCAATCAAAGTGGCAATCCCTCCCAGCGAGCAGGCATAAGCAATACCCAACATCAGGGGCACCGCCAAGGTAGAGTCATCTTCCAATTGATTGAGTACAGCCAAGGCAATTGGCATCAGCATCAGGCACGTAGCGGTGTTGCTGATCCACATCGACAGAAAGGCGCTCACCAGCATAAACGCAAACAGCACCCGCGCCGCGCTGCGGCTACCCACCACGCGCAGTACCATAAGCGCAAACCGACGATGTAGGCCAGAGTGTTCCAGCGCCTTGGCCATCATAAACCCGCCCATCATCAGCAAAATAACGTGCGAACCGAGAGAAGCCGCCGCCTGCTTATGGGTAAGCACACCAAACAAGGGAAACGCAAAGAAAGGCACCAATGAGGTAGCCGGTACCGGCAATGCCTCGGTGACCCACCACACGGCCGTCACCAAGGTGATTGCCAGGGTAAAAACAATGTCGTTCGAGAGATCAGTAAACCCCAGTAGCAGTAGCGAAAGAACAAACGCTGAGATGGGGGTTCCTATAATGAGGCGATTTTGCATTAAGTCATCGATTCTTGCATCAGAGTTTATGCCATACCAACAAGCGGTTATTGGCAGGCATGGCATTGTCTTCCTGAAACTGTAACCCGGCAGCCTCGGCCAGATTATTCACTGCTGCAAAGTCGCGAATACCGCGCACGGGATCTTGTGCTTTCAACCAGGTATCAAATCGGGCATTGCTGTCGCTGGTATATTTACCCTGATAATTAAACGGGCCATAGACGGCAAGAATGCCACCGGGAGGCAGGCATTTAGCCAGCCCTTTGAAGAGGTCTTCAACGGATTCCCACGACATGATATGCAGGGTATTGGCAGAGAACACGGCATCGATCTTCAACCCGGCCCAGTCTACGCTGTTCACATCCAACGCGATTGGGGGCAATACGTTGGGAGGGCCAAACTCCTCAATCCACATTTTGATACCGGCGTGATTTTCCACCAGATCACTGGTTTGCCACTGCAGATGGGGTAAATGTTTTGCGCAAAAGACGGCATGCTGCCCAGTGCCACTGCCGATTTCCAGCAGCCGCTGACGGTCGGCAAAAACACGTTCTAATATCGAAAGAATAGGCTCACGATTGTTCTGACAGGCTTGGGAGAAGGGCTTCATTCTTATAATTAAAAGTGTTTGCTGATGAATTTAGACAAAAATTCGAATTTGTCGGGGTCATTATCGACAAACCGAATGCTCACTTTAATGGCTTTTGCATCCAACTTGGCTTCACCTGCCTGCAAGGCATAAACAAAACCATTGAGGCGAACAATACTTTCGCCTGAATCAGACTCGATATCAACTACCGCCTGATCAAACAACCCTGGGATGACCTCGGGCCGCTGCATAACACCATTGAGAGCCTGTAACGATAATCCGCGAATCACACAGGCTGTACTACCTGTGGCAAAGCGCAGCTGGGCCAAGGCGTTGGCCGCTTTTTTCGGGCTTTCAGCGGCGGCTGGCGCCGCATTGCCAGTTAACAGGGCAGCCGAGCCGGCGTCTGGCGCTGGCGGCCTTGCTGCCGGTTTTGCGGTTGTGCTGGCCGAGGCGCCACCGGTTAAGAGGTCGAGCGAACTGGCCTCGATGCTGCCAGGGGCATTGGGCCGACTGGCTTTCAGCTCACCTTCTTTGCCGATTTTTTTTATCTGTTTAAGGGTTTTCTTTATCAGCTCATCTGGGCTGAAGGGCTTGGAAATATAATCGCTTACCCCCGCCTGTATGGCCTGAATCACAAAGTTGCGATCACCACGACTGGTAATCATGATAAATGGTGTAGCACTATAGCGCTCGTCGCTGCGTACCCATTTGAGCAATTCTTCACCGGTCATCCCCGGCATTTCCCAGTCAGACAATATGATATCGACGTTATTGGACTTCAGCAGGGACTGCGCCCGTTGGCCGTTATTGGCATCAAGTACTTCAACGCCGTTAAGACCCAGACGCAAATTGCGCTTTACCATATCGCGGATAAAGGCTGCGTCGTCGGCAATCAATATCTTCAATGCCATAATCGGTTTCCAATTGGTTGATCCCAAATGCGGCCTGCGTTTGGCACTATGTGTTACCCCAAACGGCAAAACAGATCCATTCTCTTATTAACCCGGCAAGCTTTTATGTCGGGTTAATAACAATCATAGACCGGCTGAAAATTATTGCGGCTTTTGAGGGGGATTGCAAAGCACTATCAAATGCCTACGCCAAGCGGGTCTGCGACGGACACAGTTCGAGAGAGATAACCCGCAGGGCATTGCGCGCCCAAACCTGCAAGCGCACGCGGTTATTGATCACATCGGCGGGCACCGCATGAAATTCGTGATGATGGGGGCAGCCCGGCGCGGCTACCGGATCCTGTGCGCCGTATATCAGAAAATCACGACGACTGAACGTGTCGGTGCGCAAATACAGTTGGTCATTTTTAATAAAAGCAAACAGCTGGTCGTTATGGAAAAACCCGGTGATATCTGCCTTGGGCACCACACTGACAGGCGCCAATGCGCCAAGCAGAGCTTCCAAATCATCGAGATCCAATCGCTTGGTATGACCACCGCCGTTCGCTCGTTTAAACATAAAGACCCTATTTGTTGTCTGCCGAAAATGGCGTTACGCCTTATTGTTCTGGATAAAAAGTAAACCTTGAGCAATAAGGCGACAAACACACCCTGACTAACCGGCAGATCCGCAGGACTGGCGGTTAGTCAGGGTGTGTTAACACTACTTTGAATGAGCCTGTTGTGGCTAAAAAGCCGCCAATTTAGGCGCGAGGAGAGAGGTTTGGTTATTCCAAATGAACGAGAGCCTGCCCCGCGAGCACCGCGAGTGCTTTGGGTACGAGCAACGCAGAGTGGCGGTTTTTTAGCCACAACCCGAAGGGCTGGAACCATTTTGCCGTTCTGCGGCGTTATTTTTCGCTTATTTGGAATAACCAAACCACGCTCAAAATGCCTGGCAGAACAACAAACTGGTTTCCAGCAGGCCATTCAAAGTAGTGTTAACAGGCCCTTAGTCCGGCTGATCCCGCAGAAACACCCATTCGTCTGCGGTCGAGCTTTTTTTATCGAAGTAATAACCAGCCATATCGAAGTTTTTCACCGCTTCAACGTCATCAACCTGGTGCTTAATCACCCAGGCAGCCATCAAACCCCGCGCTTTCTTGGCGTAAAAACTGATGATTTTGTAGGTACCGTTTTTCAAGTCTTTAAACACGGGGGTAACTACGCGCCCATCAAGCTGCGTCGGCGCAACGGCTTTGAAGTATTCATTGGAGGCAAGATTCAACAGCACTGGTGAACCACTGTCGGCCACGGCCGTATTAACGGCCTGGGTAATTTGATCACCCCAGAATTCATACAGGTTTTTACCGCGCTCATTGGCGAATTTGGTACCCATCTCCAGCCGGTAGGGCAAAATGTTGTCCAGCGGCCGCAGCAAGCCATACAGGCCAGACAATATACGTAAGTGCTGCTGGGCATAGGCAAAATCGGCCTCAGTAAAGGCTTCTGCCTCAAGCCCGGTATATACGTCACCTTTAAATGCCAGTACCGCCTGCTTGGCCTGCTTTTTTGGGAATGGGGTTTTCCACGCTTGAAAACGGTCATAATTGAGCACACCGAGCTTGTCGCTGATATTCATAAGCGCAGAAATATCTTGCGGTGCCAGTGCTTTTAGCCCTTTGATCAACCTGCGCGAATCCGCCAGAAAGTCAGGCTCTGTTGCCTGCTGGGTAACGGCAGGGGTTTCAAAATCCAGCGTTTTCGCCGGCGATATCACCATTAACATTGATTTTCCTTACGCGTTAGCGCTATTCGGGTTTGAGAATGTCATTCCACCACAACAGTGGGGTAGTGCCGTCGGCAGGGTCATACACATTGCCGTAAAACCACGCACTTTGCTCATCTTTGCCGACAAATTCGTTTAAACAAGCCTCGATCGCCTGAAAACCGCACGACACATGGATACTAAATACCAACATACGGGGCGTTTCGATATCCAGCTCACCACCGAGCTTTTCCAGTGCAGAACCCAAATTGTTGGCCAGCTCACTCATCTCTCCACGGTAAAACACCCGTATACACAAGTTGCCGCTACGCTTAATCAGGTTGAAATCCTGTGTGCCCGGCACCAACTTGATCACATCGCCACTGGCTAACCCCTGCACAAACGCAGGCGACTTGACCAGCTGGCAACTGTTGTCGTCTTCGTTAATACGCACAGGTAGCCGTTCAACAATAGGCTGGCCTGATGGATCGATACCGGCAAATAGCTCGATAACTTGCAACGCTTGCATAATAATAACCTCTGCCCCTGCAGCAGCCCGATTGCAGATCTACTGAGCGGCGTTAACAGCCCCCTCTAGCAGGGGAAATTCATGTGACATTAACGCGAAGCGGGCATTATACGGAAAATTGTACGCCAGAGCCTGTCAGATACAGGTTCTCCAACATTGCATATATAAAGAGGCAACGCTGTGAAAAAACTGACAGGATTTCTACTTTCCCTTTCTCTCGTTACTGCCACTGGCTGTACCGTGAACCCGGTAACTGGCGAGTCACAACTGAGTTTGATCACCCCACAACAAGAAATACAGATTGGAGCCCAGAATTATTTGCCCAGCCAGCAATCTCAAGGCGGCGCCTATGTGGTAGACCCAGAAGTGAACGTATACGTGCGCCAGGTAGGGCAGAAGCTGGCCGCGCTAAGCGATCGCCCACAATTGCCTTACGACTTTGTTGTGCTCAACAACGATGTACCCAATGCCTGGGCACTGCCCGGTGGCAAAATTGCGATTAACCGCGGTTTGCTGGTGATGCTGAAAGACGAAGCCCAGCTGGCAGCCGTACTTGGCCATGAAATTGTGCATGCCGCTGCACGCCACGGAGCCAGTCAGCAAACACAAGCCATTCTGCTGGGGCTCGGCACCCAAGTCGCGCAGATTGCCAGTCAGAATACCGCCTATGGCGAGTGGGTTACCAGCGGCTCACAGCTGGGGGCAGCCGCGATTCAAGCACAATATGGGCAAGGGCAGGAGTTACAGTCTGACGAATACGGTATGGAGTATATGTCGCGCGCCGGCTACGACCCACAAGCCGCGGTAGAATTGCAGCAGCTGTTTGTAAAACTCAGCAAAGGCCGCCAGAGCGACCCAATCAACCAGTTTTTTGCCAGCCACCCACCATCGCAAAAACGTGTGGCAGCCAATCAGGCAAGAGCCAAAACCTTGTCGGGGAACATTCGCAATAAAGACAAATTCAACCGAGTGATGGCCAAGCTCAAGAAAGATCAGCCGGCTTATGATCTACACCAAAAAGCGTTGGAAGCGGCCTCTAAGAAGAACTTCAATGACGCCCTGAGCAAAGTCGACAGAGCCATCAAGATTGCGCCCAGTGAAGCGCTGTTTTGGCAAACCCGAGGTCGCCTGCTGCAGGCACAGAAAAAACCCTCCGAGGCCACCAAGGCCTACGATAAGGCCATCAGACTCAACCCGGAATACTTTCAGCCTTATCTGTTGAGGGGGTTGGTGCGCGTTGAGCAAAACAACACCAATGGTGCCGTCAGCGATTTGCAATTGAGTCAGAAATATCTGGATACCCAGATCAGCAATTTCTACCTGGGCGAGCTGATGGTTAAGAAAGGCCTTCGGGAGCAAGCCATTACTTACTATCAGAAAGCGCAGCGTGGTGGCGGCGATCTTGGCCAACAGGCCACTTCACGGTTGGAAAAGCTGCAAACTGCCGGTTAACGCGGCGGTCTTACAGCCAACCCATTCTGTTAGTCCGGCAATCGGTTGTGCCGGGGTAACACCCCATAAAAAACGCCGATAGTTATCGGCGTTTTTTATGGACTAAAGCTTAATAACTACGGCAAACGAAGCTGCCCAGCTCTTTACGGCGACGATCACATTCTTTACGAAAATTTTCACAGGCGGTGGCATAACCAGGGGCCGTTGGCTTTTTATCCAAGCACTCACCGTGTTTTTCGGCAAGTTCATGGTCAGACATAGAGCGCAGTTTCGAATTACTGTCACAAGCCGCTAACAAAATGCTCAGTACAGAAATAAGCAGTAGGGGGTTTAACACAAAACGCATGTGCTATCTCAATCTAAGGTTCCATGACATACAGACTCGATAGCCTGCGATGATAACCGAGGCATTCTAGCGTGATTGAGAAAAGAATGAAAAGATCCTGTGCCACACAACAATCCGTGTGGCACAGTTTAAGCGTCAACGCTTGCCGCGGGTAGAGTCTTTTAACTGGCGTTCCATTTCAGATACAGAGGTATGACGTACATCCAAACCTTTCACCAGATAAATAATATGCTCGGCAATATTACGGGCGTGATCTCCCACGCGCTCGAGTGAGCGCAGTGCCCACATCACATTCATCACGCGGCTGATCGAACGGGGGTCTTCCATCATATAAGTAATCAGTTCGCGCACAGCACTTTTATACTCGCGGTCAACCACTTTGTCTTCACGCGCTACGTCCATGGCCACACCCACGTCAAAACGCGCAAAGGCGTCGAGCATGTTGTGTACCATTTTATGCACCGAGGTACCGATATGACGCAACTCAACATAACCGTGGGGTGCATCGCCTTCTTCTGACAAGGCAATTGCCATTTTCGCTACCTTGTGAGCTTCATCACCCATGCGTTCAAGGTCGCGGGTAATCTTGGAGACGGCCAACACCATACGCAGATCCGACGCCGCAGGCTGGCGACGCGCCAACACCAATGTGCAGTGTTCGTCGAGGGCCACCTCTTTTTTATCAACGATTTCTTCGACCTGAATCACGTGCTCGGCCAAAGTGCCGTCGGCATTGGCAATGGCGCTTACAGCGTCGATAATCTGCTGCTCTACCAAGCCGCCCATTTCCAATACTTCGGTACGCAGCTCTTCAAGGTCGGCATTGTATTGTTGTGAAATATGCTGATCTAAATGCAAGTTATCCATGTTCTACTCCTGGCGCCTGTGAACCACAGGCTCATCTGAAATCGGCTTAACCAAAACGACCGGTAATGTAGGCTTCGGTCAATTCATGATCGGGGTTAGTAAACACTTTTTCAGTGTCGTTCACTTCGATCAGTTTGCCCAAATGAAAATACGCCGTTCGGTGCGAGACTCGCGCAGCCTGCTGCATCGAGTGAGTCACAATCGCAATCGTAAAGTTTTCGCTGAGTTCGGCAATCAATTCTTCGATACGCGCCGTCGCGATAGGATCGAGTGCAGAACAGGGCTCATCCATTAGAATCACTTCTGGGCTTACCGCAATAGTACGGGCGATACACAAACGCTGCTGCTGACCACCGGACAAACCAGTACCCGGTGCATCGAGGCGATCTTTGACTTCATTCCATAAACTGGCGCGGCGCAAACTGGTTTCCACAATTTCGTCCAGATCAGCACGCCGGCTAGCCAAGCCATGAATACGTGGGCCGTAGGCAACGTTGTCATAAATTGACTTGGGAAACGGGTTGGGCTTTTGAAACACCATGCCGACACGGGCACGCAGCGGTACCACATCCAGTTTCGGATCATAAATATTGGTATCTTCCAGATACAACGAGCCTTCTACGCGACAAATATCGATCGTATCGTTCATTCGATTCAGACAACGTAAAAAAGTCGATTTACCACAGCCTGAAGGACCAATCATGGCCACGACTTCGTTTTTACCAATATCAAGGCTTACATCAAAAATGGCCTGCTTTTCGCCATAAAATACATTGACGTTGCGCATCGACATTTTTTTGGTATCACTAAAAGGATACCCCACTGTTTCGATGTGGGCGTCAGCCGCAGCATTAATCATCGCATCTTTATTCATGGCTGGCTCTTTTTTACTAACCGTTTGCGTATCAACTGTCGTTTCCATAGTCGTATCCAACTTACCTTACCAGCGCCGCTCAAGGCGACGACGTAATAATACTGCCAGGGTGTTCATGATGATCAGAAAACCCAATAACACCATAATCGCAGCCGACGTTTTTTCTACGAAGGCTCGCTCGGGGCTATCTGCCCATAAGAAAATTTGCACAGGCAACACCGTTGCCGGGTCGGTAATACCTTGTGGTAAATCCACGATAAAAGCCACCATACCAATCATCAACAAAGGCGCGGTTTCACCCAACGCTTGTGCCATACCAATAATGGCACCGGTTAGCATGCCCGGCATGGCCAATGGCAGCAGATGGTGCATAATCATCTGCATTTTCGAGGCACCAATACCCAACGCCGCTTCACGAATAGACGGTGGCACAGCTTTAATGGATGCACGGCTCGAAATAATAATGGTAGGTAAGGTCATTAAGGTGAGCACCAAACCACCCACTAATGGCACCGAACGTGGCAAATTAAAGAAGTTCAGAAAAATGGCCAAACCCAGCAGACCAAAAATAATCGATGGTACTGCCGCCAGGTTGTTAATGTTCACTTCAATAAAATCGGTCCATTTGTTTTTCGGCGCATACTCTTCGAGATAAATGGCCGCAGCAACGCCTACCGGAAATGACAATACGAAAGTCACCAGTAGTGTATACAAAGACCCCATTAAGGCACCGCGAATACCTGCCGATTCTGGCTCCCGGCTATCGCTGGCAGTCAGAAATACCCAGTTGAAGCGCTTTTCCATTTCACCGCTGTCGAGCAATGTATTGACCCAGCCAGCTTGCTTGTCGTTAAGGCGACCTTCAAAGGCTTCGATTTCACCATTAACCACTTTTCGACTTTTTACATAGGTGTCTACATCGTCATCAACGAGTATCCACAGCTTCACCGTTTTACCCAGCAAACTGGGGTCAGCCTCC
Organism: Cellvibrionaceae bacterium; assembly: GCA_050289485.1. Classification (GTDB taxonomy): domain Bacteria; phylum Pseudomonadota; class Gammaproteobacteria; order Pseudomonadales; family Cellvibrionaceae; genus JBNKFV01. The sequence goes on along the minus strand of JBNKFV010000032.1, from coordinate 35,005 downwards.
AACATGTTACGCAACTCGTAACCAGCACCGCTACTCGCCATTGCATAGAGGCTGCGCTTGTCTTTGCGACCACTGACTTCAGGAAAACGTTTCAACAGCGCATCGCGAACGGCACCCTGAAAATTACCCAGTGCTAATTGTTTTGGGTCGCGGGCATCAGTAACCTCAAGAACCTCAGGGTTCATTTCTATGTCTAAATGCAAATAGGTTTGCATAAAGGCACTATGCCCTTTACCGATGATGTCGGTAAACAACACCAATAACGCCAACAAACCGAAACCAATCGATGCAATACCGTAGGCGCGAAAACGTTTTTCTGCGCGATAACGTTTCGCAAGATTTTTGTTGACCAGGTCAATCGTACTGGGTTTTTCGTTAGTCATACTGCTCTCGATATTTCTTCACAACATGCAGGGCAAAAAAGTTCAGGGCCAGTGTTACCACAAACAGCATCAAACCCAGGGCAAAAGCGGCCAGCGTTTTCGGACTATCAAACTCCTGGTCGCCCACCAATAGGGTAACGATTTGAACGGTTACCGTGGTCACCGATTCCAGCGGATTGGCGGTAAGGTTTGCGGCCAAACCCGCCGCCATCACTACAATCATGGTTTCACCAATCGCCCGCGATACAGCCAGCAATACACCCGCTACAATACCGGGCAACGCAGCTGGAATCACAACCTGTTTGATGGTTTCAGACTGCGTAGCACCAAGGCCCAGCGAACCATCACGCAGCGACTGCGGTACGGCAGTAATCACATCGTCAGACAGTGACGACACAAAAGGAATTATCATAATACCCATGACAAAGCCGGCAGCAAGGGCACTTTCCGATGATACATCGACACCCATACCCGTGAGGTTGTCACGAATAAAAGGCGCTACGGTCAATGCGGCAAAGAAGCCATAGACAACAGTGGGGATACCGGCGAGCACTTCCAGTAAAGGTTTGACTAAAACGCGCACGCGACGGTCTGCATATTCCGACAAATAAATAGCTGCCATTAAACCAGCGGGCACGGCAACGGTCATAGCAATAGCCGAAATTAACAAGGTGCCCGCAAACAGCGGTACCGCACCAAAGGCACCAGAGCCACCCACCTGACCGGCACGGATAGCAATTTGCGGGCTCCATTCAAGCCCAAACAAAAATTCAGTGATAGGTACCGATTTGAAAAAGCGTATCGATTCAAACAGTACCGAGAGGACAATGCCCACCGTGGTGGTTATCGCAACGCAGGCACACAGCAGTAAAATAATTTTAAAGCTGCCTTCTACTTTTAAACGCGCTTTTAATTCTGGTGAGATACGCAACCATGACCACGCGCCAAAAATCATGGCAATGCACAATGTAAGCACCGTCGCTGCATTCTGACCAATATCGCGCAACCGATTTAAATGTTCGCCGGCCTGCTGTACGTACTCAGGTGCGCCGTCAATATTGACCCCAGCTGCCGCGTTTTCCACTGAGTTAACCACCAGCCCTAATTCCTGACTGGGTAGGTTTTTCTGTGCTTCTGGCAATGCTTGAATAACCAGCTCACGCAAAATGGTTTCCTGAAAGCCCATCCACACGGCCAGTACAACCAATGCCGGTAACGCACACCACAGCGCGGTTAACATGCCGTAATAAAACGGTAGCGAGTTAAGGTTACGCGGACCACCAGAATGTTTTACCAACGACAGGGAGCGCTGCTGACCTAAATAAAATGCCAATACGGCCAACGCAATAAAAACAATCAATAGCGATGAGGTTTCCATAGATACCCTGTGTCAATCTTTCAGTGACGGCAGGCCGTAAAGCGCTCTGCCGGTTGTGCATCTGTAAATAAAACAATAGCCCGGCATATTGATGCCAGGCTATTTTGACAACGTAGTGACAACGCCTAAACGCCTGCCATTCGCGTCGATTAAAGACTCAAGTGGTTCATGACCTTAACGTCGGCTTTTACGCGCTTACGCTCTGCATCACCCAATGGAATCATGCCTTTCTCGGCCAAGTAACCATCCTCGCCCCAGGCTTTTTCGCTGGTGAACTCGGCCAGAAAGCCTTCGATGCCGGGTACTACGCCAACGTGCGACTTTTTCACATAAAAGTAGAGTGGGCGAGAAACAGGGTAAGAACCGTCGGCAATGGTATCAAATTCCGGGGCCGAACCATTAATGTGTGAGCCCTGCACTTTGTCTGAGTTCTGATCAAGGAAACTAAAACCGAAAATACCTAATGCATCTGGGTTTGCATTCAGTTTTTGTACAATCAGGTTATCGTTTTCGCCAGCTTCAATGAAAGCACCATCTTCGCGAATAGAGTGGCAAATTGCCTTGAATTGATTCTTGTTGCTTTTCTTCAACGCCTTGATCCATGGAATCTGTTTACAACCACCTTCCATTGCCAGCTCGGTGAATGCGTCGCGAGTCCCTGAGGTGGGTGGCGGGCCCAATACTTCGATTGGCTTGGCAGGCAACGCGGGATTTACCTGATTCCACATTTTGTAAGGGTTATCAACCAGATTCTCTGAACCATCTGGGCTTGGTACTTGTTTGGCGAGGGCCAGGAAAATGTCTTTCAAGCTCAAATCGTATTTTGGTGACTTGATAGAGTTGGCCATCACGATACCATCGTAACCAATCAGTACTTCAACTATGTCTGCCACGCCGTTGCTGGCACACAGCTCAACTTCAGACTTTTTGATGCGCCGAGAAGCATTCGTAATGTCAGGCGTATTTTCGCCCGCACCCTGACAGAACAATTTCAAACCACCACCGGAACCGGTTGATTCAACCTTGGGTGTTTTAAAGTTGGGGTTAGATTTACCGAAGCGTTCAGCAACAACGGTAGAAAATGGATAAACGGTAGACGACCCAACAATACTGATGTAGTCGCGGGCAGCTGAGGCCACCTGCGCTGTAGAAATCAAAGCAGCTGCCAGCGACGCAGTTAATAAAGTCTTTTTCACGCGGTTTCTCCCCAATACAGAGTATCTTGGTTTATCCCTGGTGGCCCACTGGCGCAACAGGAATAATCTCTATCAAACGGCTGACAATTCTATGAACGCAATGTGACAATTATATGACAAGTTGGCATTAGCTTAGCCGTTCTCTTAAACTACCGCGCTGAGCGGGCACTACAGAAATCCTGTTATCGTGCCCAGCCCTTTATTATTCGCATAGCAGGTGCGCTCCAACCTGCGGGTATAACATAACAAAAGGACCTCTCGTGCCCAACCCATCGAGCCCAAAGCTTGTTCGCACTCTGGACTGCGTGGCGGAAGCCACCGGCAAGATCACCTCGTGGCTGGTTTTCGGCATGATGCTGATCACCTGCCTGGTGGTGGTTTTACGCTATGGCTTCAACATAGGCTCTACCGCCATGCAGGAATCCGTCGTTTATCTGCACGGGGCCATCTTTCTACTGGGTATGGCCTATACACTCAAGCACGACGGACAGGTTCGGGTCGATATTTTTTACCGTACATTCAGCCCATACCATCAGGCATGGGTAAACAGCCTGGGTGCACTTCTGTTTACGCTGCCGTTTGCCGGACTCATTATCGGTACCAGCTTTGGCTTTGTCGAAAGCAGCTGGAGCATTTTCGAAAAGTCCCCCGAAGCAGGTGGTATCCCGGCCATTTACCTGCTGAAGACCCTGATTCCTGTGGGTGCCGGGTTGCTGGCCTTGCAGGCAGTTTGCGAGATATTGCGGAGTATCCCTGTGCTACTGGGTTTGGCGGAGCCTCCCACAGCTGATGACCAGCCCCACACCACGGATCACTTGTAAATGTTGGAATTTATCCCTTTTATCATGTTTTTAGTGGTATGCCTGGTGTTAATGCTGGGCTACCCCGTTGCGTTCTCTTTGGCTGGTGTTGCCTTGCTTTTCGCGAGTTTTGGCATTGTTTTCGATGCATTTGACGCTAAGTTGCTGCTGGCACTACCCGATCGTATTTACGGTACCGTATCCAACTACACTCTGATAGCCGTGCCCCTGTTTGTACTGATGGGCGTGATGCTGGAAAAGTCACGCATTGCCGAATCACTGCTGCAAAACATGTCGCGCCTGTTTGGCAAGCTGCCCGGCGGCATGGGTTTCTCGGTGGTTATTGTGGGCATGTTACTGGCCGCAAGCACCGGTATTGTGGGCGCAACCGTTGTCACCATGGGCTTGATGTCGTTACCAACCATGCTAAAACGAGGTTATTCACCGTCACTGGCTACGGGCACCATTTGTGCCACAGGCACCTTGGGCCAGATTATTCCACCCTCCATTGCGTTGGTGCTACTGGGCGATATTTTGTCTACCGCTTACCAACAAAGCCAGCTCAGCCGCGGTATTTTTAACCCTGAACCGGTGTCGGTGGGCGACATGTTTGTGGGCGCCATTGTGCCCGGCCTGGTCTTGGTAGCGTTATACCTGCTCTACCTGTTGTTTATTGCCCTCGTAAAACCGGAGATGTCCCCCGCCAATAACGACGACGCAACCGTGAGCATTGGCGCAACCATAAGAAGCCTGTTGCCGCCACTGTTACTGATGGCATTGGTATTGGGCTCTATCATCAAAGGCGCGGCTACACCAACAGAAGCAGCGGGCGTGGGCGCACTGGGTGCTACGTTGTTAGCGCTGGCAAAAAAGCAGCTGTCGTGGCAGCGCTTGCGCGAGGTACTGCAAAGCACTACACAAATCACCGTGATGGTATTTACCATTTTGCTCGGCGCCTCACTATTCTCATTGGTATTTCGAGGTTTTGGCGGTGAAGAAACCGTCGCGCACTTTTTCGATAACCTGCCCGGCGGGGTGTTTGCTGCCACCTGTTTGGTGATGCTGGTGATTTTCCTGCTGGGCTTTATTCTCGATTTTATCGAAATTACGTTTGTGGTAGTGCCCATCGTGGCGCCGGTGCTACTAACCATGGGTGTGGATCCCATATGGCTGGGTATTATGATCGCCATTAACCTGCAAACATCGTTTTTGACACCACCATTCGGTTTTGCCCTGTTTTACTTGCGCGGTGTCGCACCAGAGAATGTATCAACCGCAGCAATTTATCGTGGCGTTATGCCGTTTATTGTGCTCCAATTGCTGTTGCTTACAGCACTGGCAATCTGGCCCGGGCTAGTAACCTGGCTGCCTAACGCCCTATAAGAAGAGATTCATACTGTAGCCAACGGCGGCTACCCGGCAATGCTGCTACTGTTGTTACTCACAACATCTCTCTGGCCTACTGTTTCGTATTAAACGGACTATTGCCACAAAATTATTAAGGGATAAATGTCGCCCTTCCATGATAACTGGAGGCGCCGACCTGCTTGTGTTTTTTTTAATGATAAATATCCACAGGTTTAACCATGCAAATAGAAGATGATGACGATTTAGACCCAACCCCTTCCGGGGTACTGGCTTTGCAAACCTTGTCGATGCCGAGCGACACCAACCCCAATGGCGATATTTTTGCAGGCTGGCTGGTTGCGCAAATGGACATTGCCGGCGCTATTGTCGCGCAGGAAATGGCGCGCGGCCGAGTGACTACCGTAGCGGTTGGCAGCATGGCTTTTTTGCGCCCAGTACCGGTAGGCGCCACCGTCAGCTGTTACGTTGATATTTTGGATACCGGCCGCTCGTCCATTCAGGCGCGCGTAGAGGTGTGGCAAAAAGTACTCGAAACTGGCGAAATTATGAAAGTAACCGAAGGCGAGTTTGTTTATGTTGCCATCGACAATAATGGGCGTACGCGGCCTATCGCCAATAAATAGCAACTATTAGATTTCTAGCTAACTGATTAAGTGCTAAAAAAAGGGCCCATTGCATGGGCCCTTTTTTAGTTATGCGGCGGTTTTTCCAGCGGCAGACGAATATTGTAATACGGCCGTTCGGAGTAATTGTGGTAGTTAGCAGCTTTATCGGCGAAGGCTTTATAAGCACTATAAACCCGATCTACCAAGGGGTCGTTAGCAGCCATTTCAGCATACAGTGCATCGGCGTTTTGCTTCAGCGTTGCTAACACATCATCGGGCAACCGCTTCACTACCACACCGTGTTTTTCTACCAGCTCTTTCATGGCTTCGTTGTTACGTGCCGTGTATTCATCGAGCATATCCTGGTTCACCGACTGCGCTGCCACCGCCACTATAGATTGAAGATCTTTTGGCAGTGAAGCATACGCTTTTTTGTTCACCAACAGCTCCAGCGTTGGGCCGGGTTCGTGCCAGCCGGGGTAATAGTAGTATTTGGCAACTTGGTGAAACCCGAAAGCCAGGTCGTTATAGGGCCCCACCCATTCAGTTGCATCAATCACACCGGTTTGCAGGGCGGTATACAATTCGCCACCGGGAATGTTAACGGCGGTTCCACCGGCACGATTGAGTACCTCACCACCCAACCCGGGAATGCGCATTTTCAAACCGGTCAGGTCGTCGATGGAGTTGATTTCTTTGTTGAACCAACCGGCCATTTGCACACCGGTATTACCGGCGGGAAACGGTACCAGATTGAAAGGTTCATACACTTCTTGCCACAACTGCAGGCCGCCACCATAGCTGAGCCAGCCGTTCATTTCCTGGGCATTCATACCAAAGGGTACGGCGGTAAAAAATTGCGCAGCGGGAATTTTGCCTTTCCAGTAATAGGCAGCACCGTGGCCCATCTCCACACTGCCACTGGATACGGCATCGAACACCCCTAAGGCAGGCACCAGTTCACCCGCACCATAGACTTTAATCTGCAAACGGCCATTGCTCATGGCGCTGACTCGCTCGGCAAATACTTCGGGCGCGCGGCCTAAGCCCGGGAAATTTTTTGGCCAGGTGGTAACCATCTTCCAGCGAAACTGTGCGCCATTACCGGTTGCATTAGCGGCTACCTCAGAAGGGTTTGCCGTCTGCTGTTTGGCAAGCTGCACCACATACAGCGAAAAAACAGTAACCAGCGCAGCCAGCAACACTAGAATCACTACCGGCATCACGCTACGGGAGGGTGTTCCACTCATACTTTGAATCTCAGTTTTGATGGTTATTGTCGTTATCGGTTAGGGTTGCACAGACTACAGTGGCTCTAATTTGGCGTATTGCAGTACCAGCCACTTGCTGCCTTCGTCGTCAAAATTGATTTGCACACGGGTACTGGGGCCAGACCCTTCGAAGTGCACGACAATCCCTTCACCAAAAATGCTGTGTAGCACTCGCTGCCCCAATTTCAGGCCGGTATCAACACCACTATCACTCAAACGCGGGCCTGTACCAAAGCGTGGATTGTAGCCGCCAGCCCGACCAAACTGAGTTGGCCGCGACACGGTATTTTTAATACGAATCTCTTCCAGACAGTCGTCGGGAATCTCTTTCACAAAGCGCGATACCTTGTGGTAATTGTCAGTACCATAAAGCCTGCGGTTTTCTGCATAACTGATGTAGAGCTTTTCCATGGCGCGGGTAATACCCACGTAACACAGGCGGCGTTCTTCTTCGAGGCGGCCAGGCTCTTCCAACGACATTTTATGGGGAAACAGGTTCTCTTCTACGCCCGCCATAAACACCAGCTTAAATTCCAGGCCTTTGGCTGAGTGCAGGGTCATTAACTGAACGGCATCTTCAAACTCATCGGCTTGCTGATCGCCTGCATCCAGGGCGGCGGTGTGCAGAAAAGTCACCAGTGGCGGCTCGTCTTCGTCGTCGGCTTCAGGCTGAAACGCCTTACAGGCGTTGACCAGCTCTTTTAAGTTTTCTATCCGTGCCTGGCCTTTCTCGCCTTTTTCTTTTTCGTGAAAGGCCATTAACTCCGAGCGCTGAATCACTTTGTCGACTTGTTCATCCAGCGGCAACGCATTGGTGGCCACATCCAACTCTTCAACCAGCTGTAAAAAGCCGGTCAGCGCGTTCGCGGCACGGGCGGGCAGGGCGTTATTGTTGAGCATCTGCTCAGCCGCCTGCCACAGTGAACAACCTTGCTCACGGGCAAACAACCGTACGCCGTCTACCGTTTTTGCACCAATGCCTCGGGTAGGCGTATTCACCACTCGTTCAAAAGCCGCGTCGTCTAGCCGGTTAACCATTAGCCGCAAATAGGCCAGTGCGTTTTTAATTTCCAAACGATCGTAGAAGCGCTGCCCACCGTAAATGCGGTAGGGCACCCCTTCGCGCAGCAACGCCTCTTCCAGCACCCGCGATTGGGCATTGGAGCGGTACAAAATCGCAATGCTGTCGCGCCGGTTACCTTCACGCACCCAGCTTTGAATACGGTCAACAATAAAGCGGGCTTCGTCCTGCTCGTTAAACGCCGCATACAGCGAGATCGGGTCACCTTCGTCACCATCGGTGCGCAGGGTTTTACCGAGCCGGTCGAGGTTGTTTTCAATCACGCCATTGGCAGCTTTAAGAATATTGCCTGTAGAGCGGTAGTTTTGCTCCAACCGCACCGTCTGCACATTGCTAAAGTCGTTGGCAAACTGTTGAATATTTTCGATTTTGGCACCGCGCCAACCGTAAATCGACTGGTCGTCGTCACCCACAGCTGTAACCAGTGAGTGATTACCCGCTAACACACGAAGCCAGGCATACTGTATAGTATTGGTATCTTGAAACTCGTCTACCAGAATAAATGGAAAGCGCTCCTGGTAATGCCTGAGCAGGTTAGGGTGGTTCAACCACAGCTCGTGGGCGCGCAACAGCAGTTCACCGAAGTCTACAAGCCCCGCACGCTGACATGCCTCTTCATAGGCGGCATACACCATGCTCATGGTTTTCAGGTAAGGGTCGTGCTCGGCGCCGCGAATATACTTGGCGCGAATACCCTCATCTTTTTGGGCATTGATAAACCAGGCAGCCTGTTTCACCGGCCACTGATCTTCATTGATATTAAGTGCCTGATATACACGCTTGATCAAACGTAGCTGATCGTCACTGTCGAGAATCTGAAACGACTGAGGCAGATTGGCCTCTTGCCAATGCGCCTTGAGCAAGCGATGAGCCAGCCCATGGAAGGTACCCACCCACATGCCCCGCACGGGTAAGTGCATAAGTTCTTCAATACGGCCGCGCATTTCGCGAGCCGCCTTATTGGTAAAGGTAACCGCCATAACACTGTAAGGCGACACCCCTTCCATTTGAATCAACCAGGCAATACGATGCACCAGCACACGGGTTTTACCGCTGCCCGCACCGGCCAGAATCAATTGATTACAGGGTGACGCACACACGGCTTCCCGCTGCGCGGCATTTAAATTATTGAGAATAGGGGATACGTCCATGGCCGCGATTGTAGCAAAGAACCCGTACACAAAAAGGCTTTTTGAAATATTTATCTGAATAAATATACAGTAGTTGTCAGACCGCCAAAAGCCATCTAGGGCCTCTTAACACTCATACACACACGGAAGCCTCATGCTCAAGCAGTTACACCCCCAGCAACTTCTTACTCTACTCGATGCCATTGACCAAACCACCCCCAGCCACTCGCTGAGCAGGCCAGCAGCCCTGCGTCGTATCTTTGTCACGCTGGCAACCGTTAGTGTGTGTCTGCTGCTGATCCACTACCTGAAAATGTACAGTGCGCTGCAACAGCTGTTGGTGTGGTGGGATCCGCAAGGAGCAAAAGGCCTGCTGCGAGGCACCTGGGGCCAACTGCTGGCTTACGCCTGGTGGACCTTCTGGCATTTTATCGGCTATGTGCTCGTTCCTGCTCTGGTAATTCGGTACCTGTGGCGCGCGCGAATCCGCAATTTTGGTTGGCGCTGGGGTGAAACCCACCTACATGCAACGGGCTATCTGTTGTTACTGGCACCGATTCTGGTATTTGTATTGATCGCCAGTCAGGGCGAAGCGTTTGTAAACCACTATCCTTTTTACCGACTGGCCGGGCGCAGCTGGGCAGATCTGCTGCTGTGGGAGCTGCTGTATATCAGCCAGTTTGTGTTTCTCGAATTTTTCTTTCGTGGTTTTATGCTGCAGGCGTTGCGGCCTGCCATGGGCGCCAGCGCCATTTGGGTAATGTGTGTACCCTACTTAATGATTCACTTTCCCAAACTCTGGCCAGAGGCCACCGGAGCCATTTTATTCGGGTTTTTTCTTGGCCTATTGGCAATGCTGTCACGCTCGATCTGGGGTGGGGTATTGGTACATGCCGGGGTAGCCCTGAGTATGGATCTCACTGCGCTATTGGCAAAAGGCCAATGGCCGCAGCAGTGGTGGCCTTAACTCATCGCCTCTAAGACTATTTTTTACTACCTTTGTCTATTTCTTGTAGTTCCACTACAAAAAAGGCGTATTTTTCAGCCAATAGGGCATATAATTACCGTTCGCGCTGCTTTGCAGCAAGCGAATTTAATAGATCACTAAACGAGCCATTTGTCGTGAAACCCGCTGAAATTACGCACAAAATCAGTGATAACCTGCTTAACATGCGCAAATCTGAGCGCAAGGTGGCAGAATTTGTATTGCGCAAGCCCAACGATGTTATCCACATGCGCATCGTCGATCTGGCCTCAGCCGCCGACGTGAGTGAACCAACGGTAGTGCGCTTTTGCCGGGCTATTGGCTGCACGGGGTTTCAGGATTTTAAGCTCAGTTTGGCTCAACAGTTGGCCTCCAGCCCCAGTTTTGGCCAGATAGCCGTTACCGAAAACGACTCGGTAGAAGATTTTAGCCACAAGGTATTCGACTCCACGGTTGATACCCTGCTGCAAGTACGCGATGCACTCGATACCGCCATTATCGATAAAGCCGTATCGGCCATCTGCAGTGCCCATCGGGTAGAGTTCTTTGGCTTTGGTGCTTCAGGCGCGGTGGCCGCAGATGCGCAACATAAATTCTTTCGTCTGCAGCTGGCTACTGCTGCTCACTCCGATCACCACATTCAAAACATGTCGGCTATGTCGATGCTGCCCGGTGATGTGGTCGTAGCCATCTCGCAAAGTGGCCGCACCCGCGCCTTACTGCACTCCATGGATATGGTGAAAAAGCAGGGTGGCATAGTCATTGGTATTGCCCCCAGCGGCACACCGGTATCGCAAACTGCCACCATCCCCATCACGGTGGATGTTGAGGAAGATATCGAAATTTACACGCCCCTGTCGTCGCGTATCGCCCATCTGGTCATTATTGATGTATTGGCCATTGGGGTTGCTCAGCGGCGTGGTGAAAAGTTGCACGACCACCTGTTCAAACTCAAGCAAGGCCTGTTTGCACTGCGTACCCAAAGCGATCACCGCAAAACCGGTAATTGATTGATGCCGCTTGTTCTGGAGCGCAACATGATTCGCTTACCCACGTTTTATATTTCCCACGGTGGCGGCCCTTGGCCCTGGATACCAGAGATGCGCAAAAGCATGCCATTGCTGGAGCAATCGCTGGTCGATATCGTTGCCAGCCTTGCCGCGCAGCCCCGCGCCATTTTGGTCATTTCCGGGCACTGGGACGAACGTACCTTTACTGTTATGACCAACCCCAGGCCGCCCATGGTGTACGACTACTACGGCTTTCCCGAATACACCTACCAGATTACTTACCCAGCACCTGGCGCACCGGGTTATGCCAAGCGGGCTACAGAGCTTCTCGGTAATGCGGGTATTAACGTCAACACCGACGACCAACAGGGTTTCGACCACGGCACTTTCGCACCGCTGTCTATCATGTACCCCAACGCTGATATGCCAATCTTCCAGCTGTCGTTGCAGTCGTCGTTTGACCCGGAGGCGCATCTTGCAGCCGGCCGTGCTTTGGCGCCCCTGCGTGAGGAAGGCGTGTTGATCGTGGGCAGCGGCTTGAGTTATCACAACCTGGGATTACGGGGCATGGGCGCACGAGCACCCTCACAAGCCTTCGACGATTGGCTACAAAACACCTTGCGGGAACATGACGGCGAAGCCCGTTCGGCCCTGCTATGCGAATGGAGCAAAGCACCCGCAGCGCGTATCTGCCATCCGCGAGAGGACCACCTGCTGCCATTAATGGTTGTCACCGGCGCCGCCGAAGCTGACCCGGCAACTTGCGTGTATTACGACAAAACCGCTCTAGGCGGTGCAGTCGCGTCGAGCTTTTGTTTTGGCTAACGCAGCAACCTAGATGGCGCTGTCCAGGAAAAGCGCGTTAGCACTCTTCACCATGAAATAACTGACCAATCACAGTGCGGCTTTCTGCTATAGTGCCGCCTAGCAGCCTTCACTAGAGATTACTCATGCCATTTTCCCAACTCGGATTAAGCGAGCCTATTTTAAAAGCGGTAAGCGAACGAGGTTATGCTGCACCAACCCCCATTCAGCAACGGGCAATTCCTGTCATTTTGGCAGGCAAGGACCTGCTGGCCACGGCGCAAACGGGTACGGGCAAAACCGCAAGCTTTGTGTTGCCGCTGTTGCAACGACTGAGTGACGAACACAGTGTTCGCGGCAAACGCGTTCGCGCGCTTGTTTTGAGCCCAACGCGAGAGCTGGCACTGCAGGTGGAAGAAAATATTCGCCACTATGGCAAATATCTGGAGATTACCTCACTGGCGATGGTGGGTGGTACAGATTCCGAGCTACAGAAACAGCACCTGCTGACAGGAGTAGATATTCTGGTGGCAACACCCGGCAGATTACTGGATATGCTGCACCAACGCGCGCTGTATTTTGACGCCCTGGAAACCGTTGTATTGGATGAAGCCGATAGAATGCTCGACATGGGTTTTATCGCCGACATCAATAAAATTATTGCAAGGCTTCCCGCGCAACGACAAAACCTGTTGTTTTCCGCCACCTTATCGGCAGACGTTCGGGCACTGGCGAAAACCGCAATTCATCACGCCGTTGAGATTTCCGTTGCAACAGAGAGCGGGGAACAACCCAAGATTGAACAGTGGCTAATCGCCGTGGACAAAGATAAAAAGTCTGCGCTACTAAGCCATTTAATTCAAACACAACAATGGCAACAAGCGCTGATTTTTATTCAAACCAAACACGGCGCTGCCAAGCTGGTTAGCCAACTGGAAAAGCGCGGGATAAAAGCCGAAGCTATTCACAGCGGCCGCAGCCAAACCGTGCGCACAGAATTATTAACAGCTTTTAAAGCCGGTGAACTTGGTTTTTTAGTAGCTACCGGCATAGCCGCGCGGGGGCTGGATATCAACCAGCTTGCCCGCGTGATTAACTACGACCTGCCGGACGAGCCAGATGATTATATCCATCGCATTGGGCGCACAGGGCGCGCGGGTGCTACCGGCGAAGCGATTTCTTTTGTCTCCAGAGATGACTTTAGAAATCTCTGCAACATTGAAAGCCGACTTGGCCAACTTATTGCCCGCCGTGAGATTGAAGGTTTTGCGCCGCTAAAAGAAGTGCCGGTATCTATACTAAACTACGTACCTAAAAATACCCGCAAAAAGCCGGGCCCAAAAACCGAAGACAAACGCGTACAGGGCGAAAAAAATCCCTGGTCGAAAAGCCAAAGAAAACGCAAAGGCAGGTGATCCTGCCGAGCGACGTTTCTGCCAGCATCAAACGTGGAGACTTCCTGCCAGGGGCCATTGTCGCGGCAGAAAATCACTAAGGTATTTTCCGACAAGTGCAGTTTTTCCAGCGCGTAATGAGCGCGGGCAATGCGTTGAGCTTTCGGTTTGGCCAAGTTGGCTACCTACGCCGTGCCATGGAAAGGCTTTATTGTGTGTTAATGATCTGCATTATGATTCTTTATAGGTTATTGAGCTAAGATGATATACCCATCCCTGTCAGCCCAGTGCAAGGAGGTACCCTATGGCAACGTCGCCACCAGAATCCCAAGCAACCGATCCTCTCGACCGGGTGTTGCATGCAACCGAAGCGCGCTTTACGTTGGGCTTGTCACCCGTATCGCTGCTTGGAGCGTACATGGACTGGGCAGTACATCTCGCCAACTCACCCGCCAAGCGGGTAACGCTGGTTAAAAAAGCCTTAAGAAAAAGCGTCAAATTTAACGCCCTGGCGCTGCATACTGCCTGTGGCAATGCCGACGAGCCCTGCATCGATCCACTGCCCCAGGACAAGCGTTTTAGCGCCAAAGAATGGCAGCAAAAACCCTACTCCATGTGGTACCAGGGTTTTCTGTTGTATCAGCAGCTCTGGTACAACGCCACCACCGACATTGCCGGCGTATCAAAACATTCTGAGCAGGTCGTTGACTTCACCACCCGCCAGATACTCGATGTCTTTTCGCCCTCGAATTACCTGCTCACCAACCCGGAAGTACTCGCTAAAACCATTAGCGAAAGCGGCATGAATTTACTGCGAGGAGCACAAAATTTCTGGCAGGACTGGGAGCGCGCGGTGTTACAAAAACCGCCAGTCGGTGCCGAGCAATTCCGCCCCGGCAAAGAAGTTGCCATTACGCCCGGCAAAGTGGTCTATCGCAACCCACTGATCGAGTTAATCCAGTACGAACCAACGACGCCACAAGTCTATGCCGAACCGGTACTGTTCGTGCCTGCGTGGATTATGAAGTACTACATACTCGATCTTTCTCCCCACAACTCCATAGTCAAGTATCTGGTCGATCAGGGCTTTACCGTGTTTATGATTTCATGGAAAAACCCCACCGAGGAAGACCGCGATCTCAGCATGGATGATTATGTAGAACGTGGCGTGATAGACGCCGTGCAGGCGATTCAGGCGATCCTGCCGGATCGCAAAGTGCACGCTACCGGCTACTGTATTGGTGGCACCTTGCTGTCTATCGCAGCCGCAGAACTCGCGCGCCGCAAACAGAATGACTTGCAATCGATTACCCTGTTTGCCGCGCAAACTGATTTTACTGAAGCGGGCGAAATCAGTCTGTTTATCGATCAAAGTCAGGTCGCCTACCTCGAAGACCTGATGTGGACGCAAGGTTATCTCGACGGCAAACAAATGGCCGGCACTTTTCAATTGTTACAGTCGAACGATCTGATATGGTCGCGGATGGTGCGCGAGTACCTCATGGGCGAGCGCCGCCCAATGAACGACCTAATGGCCTGGAATGCCGACATCACACGTATGCCGTATCAAATGCATTCGGAATATCTGCGCAGCCTGTTCCTGAACAATGACCTGGCGAAGGGGCATTACCGGGTCAGGGGTGAGCCCATCGCGCTGACCGATATCCATTCGCCACTTTTTGTTGTGGGTGCAGAGAAAGATCACGTGGCCCCCTGGCAATCGGTCTACAAAATTCAATTGCTGTCCGATACTGCAGTCACCTTCCTGTTAACCAGTGGCGGCCACAATGCCGGCATTATCAGTGAACCCGATCATCCGCACCGGTACTTCCGTAGTGCAACCAAACAGGAAGGCGACACCTATCAATCACCCGAGACATGGTACGCGCAACAAATGCCGCAACCAGGCTCGTGGTGGCCCGCCTGGCAGCAGTGGTTGGCGGAACACAGCAGCGGGCAAACAGCACCACCGCAAACAGGACTGCCGGACTCACCTTACAGCCCGATCTGCGCCGCACCGGGAGACTATGTTTTACAATCCTGAGTACATTTGCTGCGCTACATTCCACTAACGCCAACACTATTTGTGTTTAGCGGCGCTAACTATTTTGGCTGCTCGATAACAAGTTAGGGCACCACAGCAAAGCTGCCAGAAGCTTAAACACCGCAATCCTCTTGTCATTTTATGGGTACAGGATTACAACCATGACTATCGACAATGAACTGATTACCAACCGCACCTTTGATGAAATCAAGGTCGGAGACTGCGCCAGCCTGACGCGCCAATTAACCCCGCGTGATATCGACTTGTTTGCTGCAATGTCGGGCGATGTCAACCCAGCCCATGTCGACCCAGCCTTCGCCCAAAGCGATCAGTTTCACAAGGTAATCGCCCACGGCATGTGGGGTGGAGCGTTAATCTCCACACTCCTGGGCACGGAACTGCCCGGCCCCGGCACCATCTACCTCGACCAATCGATACATTTTCTCAAGCCTATTGGCCTTGGCGATTCGGTGACTGTCATGGTCACAGCACGCGAGAAAGATGAAGAACACCACCACATTACTTTCGATTGCTGCTGTATCAATCAGAACGGCGACAAGGTCATTGAAGGCGAAGCTCTGGTGCTCGCCCCCGAGAGCAAAATCAGCCGCCCACGTATGAAAGTGCTCGATGTAGCGTTGCGAACCGAGTCGAAAGGCGCCAAGTTCCGCCGCTTGATCGCCAAAGCCGCAGAACTCGACCCCATCCCAACGGCGGTGGTGCACCCGGTTGACGCCAATTCGCTGGGAGGCGCGGTGGCTGCCGCCCAGAAGAGACTGATTACCCCGGTACTCATAGGCCCTGAACACAAAATACGGGCGGCGGCGGAAGCGGCCAAGCTCGATATTTCACCCTACCGGCTGTTGGCCACCGAGCACTCGGATGCCGCCGCCGCCAAGGCAGTGGAACTGGTGCTCAGGAGTGAAGTGCGGGCACTGATGAAAGGTAGTCTGCACACCGATGAGTTTATTCGCCCGATTCTGCGTGCCGAACTCGGCCTGCGCACCGGGCGGCGCATGAGCCATGTGTTTGTGCTGGATGTGCAGGATTTCGACCGGCCCCTGTTTATGACGGACTGCGCCCTGAATGTTCTGCCGAAGCTGCTGGACAAAAGAGACATTATCCAAAACGCCATTGATATGGCCCATGCGCTGGGCATTGAACAGCCAAAAGTGGCGATTCTGTCCGCCGTGGAAACCGTTACCCCCAAAATTCCCTCCACCGTAGACGCCGCCGCACTGTGCAAAATGGCTGACCGCAAACAGATTACCGGTGCTATTGTCGACGGCCCGCTGGCCTTTGATAACGCGATTTCTATCGACGCGGCGAAGGCGAAAAACATCCAGTCTGACGTGGCGGGACGGGCTGATATTCTGGTGGTGCCGGATGTTGAGGCGGGCAATATGCTCGCCAAGCAGTGGGAGTACCTGGCGGGTGCCGAAGCGGCCGGCGTGGTCATCGGTGCGCGCGTGCCGATTATTCTCACCAGCCGCTCCGACAGTGTGCAAAGTCGGCTCGCCTCCAGTGCCATCGCCGCGTTGATCGAGGACTATAAACAGCGGGGCGGCTCGTGACTGATGCCATCCTTACACTAAACACCGGGTCGTCAACCATCAAGTTTGCCCTCTACGCCCTGGCCTCCAACCAGGATAATCCCCAAGTGGTGGTGTCCGGCGTGATCGACGATGGTGACGGAAAACCAAAGATCAGCATTCACGATAACCAGGGCGCCGCACTGCTGGAAAAAGCACTGCCCGACCACAGCGACCATAACCAGCAATTGCACTTTGTCCTCGATTGGCTGCAAGACAACCTGCACGCCTACCGTTTGATCGGCGCCGGCCACCGGATAGTGCACGGCGGCGCGACGTTTACCGAGCCATTAATCCTCGATGACGAGACTCTTGCGCAGCTCGAACAGCTCACCCCGTTGGCCCCGCTGCATCAACCCTACAACCTCGCCGCTATCCACAAGTTAGCGGAAACCGCGCCCGAACTGCCACAAATTGGCTGCTTCGACACCATGTTCCATCACAGCATTCCCCACCTGGCGAACGAGTTTGCACTGCCCCGCGCACTGACAGCCGAGGGCGTGCGCCGCTACGGCTTTCACGGTCTGTCTTACGAATATATTGCCGAGGTTTTACCCGGCTACGCCGGCGATGTGGCACAAGGCCGGGTAGTGGTGGCACACCTGGGCAGCGGTGCCAGCCTGTGCGCCATGCGCAATGGCAACAGCGTGACCACCACCATGGGCTTTACCGCCCTCGATGGCCTGCCAATGGCCGAACGCTGTGGCAACCTCGACCCCGGTGTACTGCTGTACTTGATGAAAGAGAAAGGCATGGATTACGACAGCCTTACCCAGCTGCTCTACCATCAGTCGGGCCTGCTCGGGGTCTCCGGTAGCAGCGGCGATCTGCGCACACTATTGGCCGACCGTTCACCGCAGGCCCAGGAGGCCGTGGACCTGTTCGTTTACCGTATTAACCGCGAGCTTGGCTCCCTGGCCGCAGCCCTTGGCGGGATCGATGTATTGGTATTTACCGCGGGCATCGGTGAACATTCCCCACAGATCCGCGCAGCGGTCTGCGCTCAGGCACAGTGGTTGGGAATAGATTGCGATTCCGCCGCCAACCAGCGCGGCGAACACTGTATCAGCACCCGGGATAGCCGCGTCGGTGTTTATGTGATTGCCACCGACGAAAACCTGATGATCGCTCGCCACAGCCAACGGCTGTTGCGCCAACGCGAAACACAATCACCCAAATAAACCATATTGTCCCACCAGTTCCACCCACGAAGAGAAATAACCGAGTACCAATACAGTCAATTCATGATTTATTCCTTTGCCTATAACCCGACAGAAAAAAGCAGGCACGCTCGCTAACAGTCAACAGCGAGGGGCCTGCCCGTGCAAGCAAGGGGGAGAGCTATTGTTTGCGGTTGTCGACCACGCGCTTGGCTTTGCCTTCAGAACGGGGCAGTTCGCCCTGCGCCACCACCACCACAGTCGATGAAATACCCACCATGGTTTTGATGTTGGCCTGAAGGGTTTTCAGCAAGGCATCGCTGTCGGCCGGTGGCTGGGCATCGCAAAACTCGATTTTGATCGTCACCGCATCAAGATTGCCGGCTTTGGTCAGCTCAATTTGATAGTGCGGGCTAAATGCCGGTATCGACAAAATCTGCTCTTCAATCTGCGACGGAAACACATTAACACCACGAATAATCAGCATGTCGTCTGAGCGACCGGTGATTTTATCCATACGGCGCATGGTGCGCGCGGTGCCTGGTAACAGGCGGGTGAGGTCGCGGGTGCGATAGCGAATAATGGGCAGGGCCTCTTTGGTAAGGCTGGTAAACACCAGTTCGCCTTCTTCGCCGTCGGCACAGACCTCACCGGTTTCCGGGTTGATAATCTCTGGGTAAAAGTAATCTTCCCAAATGGTTGGACCGTCTTTCGACTCCATACACTCTTGCGCGACCCCTGGGCCCATTACCTCAGACAACCCGTAAATATCCACGGCATCGATAGCCGCGTGCTGCTCGATATCGCGACGCATGGCATCGGTCCACGGCTCGGCACCAAAGATGCCCGTGCGTAAATTGAGGGTTTGAGGATCAACACCCTGGCGGGTCATTTCGTCGATAATGTTCAACATATACGACGGGGTGACCATGATGATATCGGCCCCAAAGTCTTTGATCAGCTGAACCTGCTTTTGGGTTTGCCCGCCCGACATAGGAATCACCGCACAACCCAGGCGCTCGGCACCATAATGTGCGCCCAGCCCGCCGGTAAACAGGCCGTAACCATAAGCCACATGCACCTTGTCGCCCTTATCACCACCCGCCGCTCGTATAGAACGGGCAACCACATCAGCCCAGTCGTTGATGTCATTTTGGGTGTAAGCGACCACCGTTGGCTGCCCCGTGGTACCGCTGGAGGCGTGCACACGCACAACATCGTCCATGGAGGTGGCCAACATGCCGAACGGGTAGTGGTTACGCAGGTCAGACTTCACCGTAAAGGGGAATTTCTTGATATCCGACAAATCCTTCAGATCGTCTGGGTGCACGCCGTGCTCATCGAACCTGGTTTTGTAGAAAGCCGTATTGTTGTAAGCGTGGTGTAACGTTTTTTTGAGTCTTTGCAGTTGCAGCGCTTGCAATTCATCGACGCTGGCGCGTTCGATGGCGTGCAAAGGCGCTAAATTATGCTGTTTCTTCATGATTGCAGCCTCTTTGTACGGCCTGTTTATTATTTACTTAAGATTAAAGAAGCAAAACCACACAACGTCCACCTGCCCAGGTTAAAGAGACAGTCCGCTTGGCTGTTATGTGCTTTGGCTTCTACCCAGTCGTTATCACATAGCATGGCAGTGCTTTCTACATAAAGCCTGCTTATATTCGTTACTCTTTTTATTCATTTTTATTTTTTAAGTAACATAAAAATATATAAATTCCGCTTATATACTATTGTTACCATGTTTTTTAGCTAAATTAATACTATCAAATATAATACATAAAAACATCTTGAACTATCAATAGTGTATCACTTATGATTAATCAAATAATTAACAACACCCTCAATTCGTCTCGAAATTGGGGCATCAACGATAAACGGCCTACATGATGATCACGACAAAAAGCTATGTTTATGGGCGCTGGCTAGCAGGCACCGGCGCGGGCAAAACGGTTAATAACGCGGTAACCGGCAAGCCTGTTGCCAAGGTAGACAGTACCGGCATCGACTTTGCCCAGGTTTTACAATACGCCCGCAAGACTGGCGGCCCCGCCTTGCGCGCACTCACCCTGCACGAGCGCGCCAACTTACTGAAAAGTGTAGCCAAGCATTTAACCGGCCTGAAAGCCAGGTACTACGAGATATCTGCCGCGACCGGCGCTACGCAGCGCGACAGTGCTGTGGATATTGATGGTGGCATTAGCACCGTATTCAGTTTATCGAGCATTGCTCGCCGCGAATTTGCCAATGAGCGCTTTATCGTCGAAGGCGAGCCCGAGCGCCTGTCAAAAGAAAATACCTTTGCCGCACGCCATATTCTGGTACCCAAACGCGGTGTATCGGTACATATCAATGCCTTTAACTTTCCCTGTTGGGGCATGCTCGAAAAAATCGCCCCCAGCTTGATTGCCGGTGTGCCTGTAGTGGTGAAACCGGCAACCGATACGGCTTACCTTACCGAAGCCATGGTGCAAGACATTATTGATTCTGGCCTGCTGCCAGAAGGTTCTTTGCAGCTGATCTGCGGCGCTACCGGTGATCTGCTCGACCACCTTACCGAGCAGGATGTGGTGACCTTTACCGGCTCGGCGACCACGGGTCAAAAGCTGCGCGTGCATCCTAATATTGTTGCCCGCAGTGTGCCGTTTAATATGGAAGCCGACTCTCTGAACTGCTGTATTCTCGGCCAGTCTGTTAACCGCGCTGACCCGGAATTTGATTTATTTATCAAAGAAGTTACCCGCGAGATGACCGTAAAAGCCGGGCAAAAATGTACCGCTATTCGCCGTGTTCTGGTACCGGCCAATCAAGTGGAAGGTGTCATTAGCGCGCTTAACCAAAGTCTCGACAAAATTGTCATGGGCGACCCTGCTGCGGACGGTGTACGCATGGGTCCGTTAGTCGGCGCTGCACAAAAAAATGATGTGCACCAACACGTAATGGCACTGGCCGAGCACTGCGACATTATTCGCGGCGCCTCAGAATCGGTAACGGTTGTGGGTGACAACGTAGTAAGCGATGCATTTTATTCGCCCACTTTATTATTGTGCCGCGATCCACTGAATACTGAAGCCCCTCACGCGATTGAAGCCTTTGGCCCCGTGAGCACGATCATGCCTTACGACTCTATCGAGCAAGCAGTAACTATCGCAGCGATGGGTAAGGGCAGCTTGGCAGGCTCGGTATTTACGTTCGACAAAAGCGAAGCCAGCGAATTAATTTTGGGCGCCGCCGCTTACCACGGCCGCATGTTAGTCATTGACCGTGACTGCGCTGCAGAATCAACCGGCCACGGTTCACCCCTGCCCATGCTTGTACACGGTGGCCCGGGTCGTGCCGGTGGCGGTGAAGAACTTGGTGGTGCAAGGGCGGTAAAACATTATATGCAACGCACCTCGGTGCAGGGGTCACCAACCACGTTGATGGCTATTACCCGCGAATACATGTCCGGCGCAAAAACCAGCAGCAATGTGGTACATCCATTCCGACGTTATTTTGAAGAATTGCAAATTGGCGAGAGTTTAACAACTCATCGCCGCACCGTAACCGAAGCCGACATTGTGAATTTTGGCTGCTTGTCTGGTGATCATTTCTATGCCCACTTTGATGAAATCGCAGCAAAAGATTCGTTCTTCGGCAAGCGTGTTGCGCACGGCTATTTTGTTCTCTCGGCAGCGGCAGGGTTATTTGTTGAACCTTCACCCGGCCCGGTTTTGGCTAACTACGGCTTGGAAAACTTGCGCTTTATCGAGCCGGTAGGTATCGGCGATACGATTCAAGCAAGAATCAGTGTGAAGAAAAAGATCAGCAAAGATAAACGCCCAGAAGAGGAGCAAGCGACCGGCGTTGTGGTGTGGGCTGTTGAAGTCACCAACCAACACAACGATGTGGTAGCACTGTACGATATTTTAACGTTGGTGGTGCGTAAGGAAGGTTAATAACTATTTACGCAGGAAGAATCTGATAAGCCACTTTATTAACTCGGCAACGATGTTGCCAAATTAATAGGTGGCTTAATGCTCGGTGGTGTTAACTGCCCGTTTTAGGTTTGTGAGCACTGGCATCAAAACGTGGGCGATTAGGCTGTACGGCCGTGAGCGGTTGTACTTCGCGATGAGAATCTAAACACCGCTGCGCCAGTTGTTGGTATTCATGAGTGCCCATGGTTTTCCAATGAATTTCATCGTCGCGCAAGGTACGTTTCACGGTGGCAGGATTGCCCAATAATAAGCTTCGCGGCGGACAAGAAAATTTTGCTTTAACAAACGCAGTGGCGGCGACAAACGACTCTTCAGCAATGTCGGCGTCGTCCATTACGACGGCATTCATGCCTACCAATGCGTTACGGCCAATACGGCAACCGTGCAATACCGCACCATGCCCAACGTGACCATCGGTTTCGATGATGCAGTCTTTACCGGGAAAACTATGCATCACACAAGTGTCTTGCAGGTTACTACCGGGCTCAAGAATAACGCGACCAAAATCGCCACGCAGTACGGCGTTGGCACCTACATAACAGTGTGCGCCCACAATTACGTCGCCAATTAAGGTAGCGGTGGGGTGCACAAATGCAGTGGGGTCAACCACAGGAATGAGATGTTCGATGGCATAGCAGGGCATAACTGCTCCTCATAAACACGGCTTCGCCGCTAAAAGAAAAACGCATAAGCGCACAAGAAAAAGTGCGAGATAGCAACGGAGATTACAAATGGTTTTTGAAAATATCAAATACGAAATCAACAATGGCGTTGCCATCTTAACGCTAAACCGACCGGACAAACTCAATAGTTTTACCCAGGCCATGCACGAAGAAGTACAACAGGTAATGAAAGATGTGCGCAGTAACAAAGCGGTTCGCTGCCTGGTGATTACCGGTGAAGGCCGCGGCTTTTGTGCCGGGCAGGACCTGAATGATCGCGCCGTAAAAGTCACTAGCGAGCGCCCCGACTTGGGTGAATCAGTAGAAAAATATTACAACCCAATGGTGCGCAATATTATGACGCTGGAAAAGCCCGTAATCTGTGCCATCAATGGTATTGCGGCGGGGGCGGGGGCCAGCCTGGCACTGGCTGGTGATATTGTGATTGCCGCTAAATCGGCTGCGTTTGCCTTTTTATTTTGCAAGATTGGTTTGATACCCGATACCGGCAGTACCTTTAATTTGCCACGCGCGTTAACCCTGCCACGGGCCAAAGCATTGGCCATGCTGGGCGAAAAACTACCTGCCGAAAAAGCTGAACAATGGGGCATGATTTGGCAATGCGTTGACGACAACGAGTTAATGCCCACGGCTATCGCCATGGCAGAAAATCTTGCCAAGCAACCCACCAAAGCCCTCGGCCGTGTGAAAAAACTGCTTAACGAATCACACACAACGCCCCTGCATCAACAATTGGAACTGGAAAAATATTCCATGCGCGAGCTGGGTTACTCCGACGATTACCAGGAAGGCGTTGCGGCCTTCATGGAAAAACGCGCACCGCAATTTACTGGGGAGTAGCCATGAGCCATCCAACGCTGGCAGAGCGCTGCGCCGAGGCAATGTGGGCCGCCGATAACGCCTCGAAATCACTGGGCATGAAAATTCTCAGCGTAGCTGAGGGCACTGCATCGCTCACCATGGCGATTACTCACAACATGGTGAATGGCCACGCGATTTGCCACGGCGGTTTAATTTTTACCTTGGCCGATTCAGCCTTTGCCTTTGCCTGTAACAGCCAAAATCAGGTAACGGTTGCATCTGGTTGCACGATAGATTTTGTACGCCCCGCAAAACTGGGTGATCAACTCACGGCAACGGCTACCGTGGTGCATCAAGGCAAACGCAACGGGATTTACGACGTTACCGTAACCAACCAACAAGATGAGTTGATCGCCACCTTTCGCGGCCGATCAGCCAGACTCAATCAAACGCTATTACAAGAGGACACCCCATGACCGACGCATTTATCTGCGATGCCATCCGCACACCGATTGGCCGCTATGGCGGTGCATTATCCAGTGTGCGCGCCGACGACCTGGGGGCAATACCCATTCGCGAACTGATGCAGCGTAACCCTCAAGTCAACTGGCAAGCCGTTGACGATGTATTTTACGGCTGCGCCAATCAGGCCGGTGAAGACAACCGCAACGTTGCCCGCATGAGCAGCCTGCTGGCAGGCCTGCCTGTCGAGGTGCCCGGCACGACCCTGAACCGCTTGTGTGGTTCTGGTATGGATGCGGTAGGTACGGCTGCCCGTGGCATCAAAGCCGGTGAACTGCATTTGTCGATTGCTGGCGGCGTGGAATCCATGTCGCGTGCGCCACTGGTATTACCCAAAGCCGACAGCGCCTTCAGCCGCAACGCCGAGATTTATGACACCACCATTGGCTGGCGTTTTGTTAACAGACTGATGAAAAACCAGTACGGCATCGACTCTATGCCAGAAACCGCTGAGAACGTGGCCGAACAATTTGGTATCAGCCGCGAAGATCAAGACGCTTTTGCCGTGGAGAGCCAGAAACGTGCCACCGCTGCCCGCGACAATGGCATTTTTGCCGAAGAAATTGTGGCGGTGAGTATTCCGCAGCGTAAACGCGACGACCTTATCGTCAGCGACGACGAGCACATTCGCCCGGAAACCACGCTGGAGGCCCTGGCCCGCCTGGGTACGCCGTTTCGCGAAAACGGCAGCGTTACTGCCGGGAATGCATCGGGCGTTAACGACGGCGCCTGCGCCTTATTACTGGCGTCGGCAGAAGCCGCCAAACAACACGGCCTTACCCCCAAAGCCCGCATTGCAGGCATGGCCACTGCCGGGCTGGAGCCCCGCATTATGGGCTTTGGCCCGGCACCGGCTACCCGCAAGGTACTGGCACAAACCGGCCTACGTCTGGAAGACATGGACGTAATCGAGTTGAACGAAGCCTTTGCTTCGCAAGGGCTGGCGGTACTGCGCGACCTGGGCCTGCCCGACAACGCGGCCCACGTGAATGCCCATGGCGGTGCCATCGCCTTGGGCCACCCATTGGGGATGAGCGGTGCCCGGCTGGTGACTACCGCTATGTATCAACTGCATAGAACCCAAGGCAAATATGCCCTCTGCACCATGTGTATTGGGGTGGGACAAGGTATCGCCATGATTATCGAACGCGTGTAAGCACGCGCCCAGGGTATTTTTAGGAGTAAACCCACCGCTTAATATGATACATATATTGAATAATTATTTTTATTATGTATCATATTTAACAGTGACGAGAGGCAACCGCTATGACCACGTTTAAATTGAACGAACAAGATCTGGAAAAAGCGTTTCAAGCGCGTATTGATAATGAAGAAAAGATCGAACCCAAAGACTGGATGCCAGAAGCGTATCGCAAGAACTTGATACGCCAGATCTCGCAGCATGCCCATTCTGAAGTGATAGGCATGCAGCCCGAAGGTAACTGGATTACTCGCGCGCCCACGCTGCGCCGCAAAATGATCCTGCTGGCCAAAGTGCAAGACGAAGGCGGCCATGGCCTGTACCTGTACAGCGCCACCGAAACCCTGGGCATCACCCGCGAAGAATTGATCGATGCACTGCACGAAGGCCGCGCCAAATACGCCTCTATCTTTAATTATCCCAGCCTTACCTGGGCCGATATTGGTGCAATTGGCTGGCTGGTAGACGGCGCGGCGATTGTTAACCAGATTTCGCTGCAACGTACCTCTTATGGTCCCTATGCCCGCGCCATGATTCGCATCTGTAAAGAAGAAAGCTTTCACCAGCGCCAGGGTTATGAAGCCCTAATGATCATGGCCTTTGGCAGTGACGAACAGAAACAAATGGCACAAGACGCTCTCAACCGCTGGTGGTGGCCATCACTAATGATGTTTGGTCCGCACGACGCGGAGTCGGCCCATAGCGCTCAATCAATGAAGTGGAAAATCAAGCGCAAGAGCAACGACGAACTGCGCCAGGCGTTTATTGACCAGACCATTCCGCAAGTCGAGTTTCTTGGCCTGACCGTGCCCGACCCCGACTTGAAATGGAATGAAGAACGCGGCCACTACGACTTTGGCGAGATCGACTGGGATGAATTTACCCGCGTGATTAATGGCGACGGTCCCTGCAACCGCCAGCGTTTAGATCACCATAAAAAAGCTCACGACGACGGACGCTGGGTGCGCGATGCCCTGCGGGCTTATGAAAGCAAAAAACGCAAACAGGCCGCTGCCTGAGCCGTTCACTGACTACCGGGGATTAATGCCATGAGTAACGAAAAATTTTTACCGCTGTTTGAAGTATTTGTGCGCTCAAAACGCGGGCTCGACCATAAACATGTCGGCAGCCTGCATGCTGAAGATGCTGAGCAAGCTCTGGAATACGCTCGCGACTGCTACACACGCCGCAGTGAAGGTGTGAGCATCTGGGTAGTAAACTCAAAAGATATTGTCGCCTCACAGGAAGAAGACGCTGCCAGCTTTTACGATCCGATGGAAGACAAACCTTACCGCCACGCAACGCATTATGTTTTACCTGATGCTGTTAATAACATGTAAGGCGAGGGCACATTACCATGAGTAATCAAGCATTAATCAACTACGCCATTGCTCAGGGCGACGACGCCCTGGTATTGGGGCAGCGTTTGTCGCAATGGTGCGCGTCAGCACCGTTTCTGGAAGAAGATCTGGCCATTTCTAACGTTGCGCTGGACTTTATTGGCCGCGCACAAATGTTTTACGAATATGCAGCAACCCTTGAAGGCGGCAAACGTACTGCCGACGACATCGCCTTTATGCGCGATACCCGCGACTTTCGCAACTTGCTGATTTTTGAACTGCCCAATGGCGACTTTGCTTTCAGTATGGCTCGGCAATTAATTATTGACCTGTTTAATGTGGACTACGTGAACGCATTGACACACTCCAGCGATGACACCATTGCCGCGATTGCCAAAAAAAGCATCAAAGAAAGTTTGTATCACTTGCGTCGTAGCCGCGATTGGGTGATTCGCTTGGGCGACGGCACAGAAGAGAGCCACAACCGCATACAAGCTGCCTTTGACAATTTGTGGGGTTATCTCGATGAACTGTTTGTGATGACCGCCGACGAAGCCACTTTAGCCAACCAAGGTATAGCCGTAGACAAAAGCCTGTTGCGAGCCAGCTTCGAGCAACAGTTAGCCAACGTGTTACAGGAAGCCACTGTCGCGCAACCTGCGTCTACCTGGAAAGTAAGCGGTGGCCGCGACGGTATTCATACCGAACACCACGGCCACATGCTGGCCGAAATGCAATTTTTACAACGCGCTTATCCTGGGCTGGAGTGGTAACGTGGCTGCTGCGTCGATGATACCGGTCACTCACGAACTGCTGTTGCAACGACAGCAGTTGCGTGAGCAATCTGCCTGCAAACACCTGTGGGATATTCTTGAAAAGGTGAAAGACCCGGAAATACCCGTCGTGTCTATTTGGGACCTGGGCATTTTGCAGAATGTAGTACAACAGGCCAATGGCCACATCGACGTTACCATTACACCGACCTATTCCGGGTGCCCGGCCATGCGCGAAATTGAGCAAGATGTGCGTAAATCGTTGCAAGAGGCAGGGTATACATCGGTAGCGGTTATTACATCACTGTCGCCGGCCTGGTCCACCGACATGATGACTGCCGATGGCCGCGAACGATTGCGGCAATACGGTATTGCACCGCCTTCGCGCCAACACGCGGTTAACTGCCCACAGTGTGGCTCGAAAAACGTAAAAAAAATCAGTGAATTTGGATCGACGGCCTGCAAAGCCCTGTACCAGTGTCAGGACTGCAAAGAGCCCTTTGATTACTTCAAGTGCATCTAACGAGAATATTATGAATAACACTAACTTTTATCCGCTGGAATTGCAGGAAGTACGGCCAGAAACTGACAGTGCTGTTTGCCTGACCTTTAAGGTACCTGCTGAGTTAAAAAACACGTTTGCATTTACGCAAGGCCAGTACCTTACTCTGCAAGCCACCATCAATGGTGAAGACATTCGGCGTTCATACTCAATTTGTTCCGGCGTAGACGACAACAAATTGCAGGTTGCCGTAAAACGAATCGATGGTGGTGTGTTCTCTAATTTTGTCAACGATTCACTCAGCGCCAACGACGTGATCGAGGTCATGCCGCCACAGGGAAATTTCCATACCCCACTGGCAGCCAACCAACATAAAAAATATATGTGTATTTGCGCTGGCAGTGGCATTACACCCATGCTCTCGATTGTAAAATCGATTTTATCCCGTGAGCCCAACAGCACCGTAACCTTGCTTTATGGCAACCGCAACTCATCCACTGTGATGTTTAAAGAAGAATTGGGATTTTTGAAAAACCGTTATCTACAGCGCTTTAACTGGCTGAATATTCTGAGCCGCGAAGAACAAGATGCAGAAGTATTGTTTGGTCGCCTGAACAATAAAAAAGGCGCCGAACTGCAAGCGGCGCATATGATCGATATACCCACTACTGACGAATTTTTTCTCTGTGGGCCAGAATCGATGATCTCAGAAGTATCCCGTGGTTTGCGCGCATCGGGTATCGATGAAAGCCAGATACATTACGAATTGTTTTACGCCTCAGCAGAAGATGCCCAGACCGTTACCGAAAAGCATCATAACCGAGCTCGTGAGTACGCAGGACAAGTCAGCGATGTACAAGTGAAGGTAAGCGGTCGCACCACGTACCTTGAACTCACAGCCGATGGCGAAAACATTCTCGACGCTGCCATGAATGCCGGGGCCGACTTACCCTATTCCTGTAAAGGCGGCGTGTGCGCCACCTGTAAGGCTCGCCTGCTGGAAGGGAATGTCGAGATGGATTTGAATCATTCTCTCAGCCCGGAGGAAACTGAAAAAGGCATGATACTTACCTGTCAGGCGCACCCGATCAGCGAGAAGGTGGTCGTAAGTTTCGACGATATATAAAGCTATTAATCTGCTGTTTGTCTAGGCAAGTGTTTTTATTGGTCAGTCGGTACTTTATTATGCCCCTATAGCAGATAGTTGAAATAGCAGGGGAAACTTGATGCACGATAAACACATCAAGCTCGATGATATCGTCACACGCATTACCGACAAAAATTACAGCTGTACGTCGATGACCATGACCGTATTCGGCGATGCAGTGTCGCAGCACGGCGGCTGGATCTGGCTGGGAAGCCTGATCGATGCACTGGGCATACTCGGTTACAACGAACGGCTGGTGCGTACGGCGGTTTACCGGTTGGTGCAACAGGAGTGGTTGCAGACCCGCAAAATCGGCCGTCGCAGTTATTACTGCTACACCGATATGGCGAAGTCGCAGTATGAAAAAGCAGCACGGCGTATTTACGCCGCGAATTACCCGGAGTGGGATGGTACCTGGACACTGGTAGCACCTACTAATGTACCGGAAGAAAAGCTCGACTTG
The DNA here is from genome assembly GCA_050289485.1 of Cellvibrionaceae bacterium. Taxonomy (GTDB): domain Bacteria; phylum Pseudomonadota; class Gammaproteobacteria; order Pseudomonadales; family Cellvibrionaceae; genus JBNKFV01. The sequence goes on along the minus strand of JBNKFV010000032.1, from coordinate 5,395 downwards.
TTTCGTAAAAGCCTGATGTGGCAAGGCTATAACACCTTGTTTAGTGGGTTGTATGCGCACCCATCGTCTGATCGCACATCGCTGCACGAAACACTGCAAGAGCAATATCTGGTGGGCAAGGTATTGGTATTTTCGGCCACCACCGAAGATGGAACGTCGCAAGCGCTGCTCAAAGACATGGCGCAAACCAAATGGAACATCGACGAACTCAAAACCATGTATCAGGAGTTTGTGGATTTTTATCGCCCGCTCACTAAGCCGGGTGGCAAAAAGTCGACGTTAAACAGCGAGCTGAGCTTTGCCTTACGCACACTGTTAATACATGAGTACCGCCGCATTCTGCTGCGCGACCCGGATTTTCCCGAAGCCATGCTGCCCAGTGGCTGGGTCGGGCTGGAGGCACAAGACCTGGTCAAACGCCTGTACCGAGGTTTAGCCAGTACCTCGGCAGAGTATATACAAGACAAACTGGAAAATGCACAGGGGCCACTGGCAGAACCTGTTGCAGGGTTCGCGCGGCGATTCGGGGGGTTAGCCTAAACCTTAAACCATCATCGCCGCGCCTTATTAACCTGGCCTAGCGGCCAGTGGCGGCACGTCCATGTGCCGCATTAACCCGACATAAAAGCTTGCCGGGTTAATAAAATCACCAAAGCATCTGGTTATTATTTTTATCAGATGCCTATAAGACTCGCGTGGAATGATGATGACTCAAAACGTTGTAACCCTCAGTTATCAAAATGGTGTAGCCACCCTTCTGGTAGACAACCCACCGGTGAACGCCTTGTCACAGGCAGTGAGAGAGCAGCTGCAAAACGCGGTTGTCGAAGCGAATGACCAAGAAGACTGTAAAGCGATTGTGATCGCTTGTGCCGGTAAAACCTTTATTGCCGGTGCCGACATTACAGAATTCGACAAGCCACCTATGGAGCCCCATTTACCCGACGTAGTCGCCACCATAGAAAACAGCCAAAAACCGGTGGTTATCGCCTTACACGGCACCGCACTGGGTGGTGGTTTTGAGGTAGCTCTGGCCGGCCATTATCGTATCGCCTTAAAAGGCAGCAAGGTGGGTTTGCCGGAAGTGACGCTGGGCTTAATTCCTGGCGCCGGTGGCACCCAGCGCTTACCGCGTTTAACCGGCATTAAAACGGCTCTTGATCTGATTGCTACCGGCAGGCCGATGAAGGTTGAAAGCTTTGCAGACGGTTTATCGCCATTTGACCGAATCGTTGATGACAAGCTGTTAACAGCTGCCCAAGCCTTTGCCGAAGACATTATTCACCAAGGCCTGCCAGCCAAGCCCGTACGAGCACGCAGCATTCCTCTAACTGGCAATGAAGCACAAGACATAGACGCTGCCCGTGAACTGGCCCGTAAAAAATCCCGCGGGCAAGAAGCGCCCATGGCCGCCATAGAAGCCATAAAAAATTCACTGTCTCTCAGTTTTGAAGCCGCCCTCAACGCTGAACGCACATTATTTTTATTGCGCCGCGCGTCACCGCAAAGCCGCGCCATGCGCCATGCTTTTTTTGCCGAACGTGCCGCCACAAAATATACCGCCAGCGCCGACGCCGCAGCGCAGGCTGTCAATACGGTGGGCGTCATCGGTGCAGGTACCATGGGCAGTGGTATCGCCATGTGTTTTTTAAACAACGGTTTTCATGTGGTGATGATCGACAATCAACAACAAGGCCTTGATCGCGGTGTGTCTATTATCAATGGTTTATGTGAAGACGCCATCAATAAAGGCCGCATGAGTACAGAACAACAGCACGAGCTGCAAAAACGCTTAACCACTACCGTGGATTATTCCGCACTGGCTGAGGTTGATTTGGTGGTTGAAGCCGCGTTTGAATCTATGGACATAAAGAAAACTATTTTTACGCAGCTCGATGCCGTGTGTAAGCCGGGCGCCATACTTGCCACCAACACATCTTATTTAGATATCAACGAAATTGCCGCCGCCACAGCACGACCACAACACGTGGTAGGTATGCATTTTTTTAGTCCGGCTCATATCATGAAGCTGGTAGAAATTGTGAAGGCCGAACACACCGACGACGCCACCATGGTCACGGCAATTCATGTAGGCAAACAACTGAAAAAAATGCCCGTGCCGGTTGGTGTGTGTTACGGCTTTGTGGGCAACCGCATGTACACCTGCTATGGCCGCGAAGCTAATCGCTTATTGTTAGAAGGCGCAACCCCCAGCCAGATCGATAGCGCCATGACCCAGTGGGGCATGGCCATGGGGCCATTGGCCGTGGCCGATTTATCCGGCATCGATATTGGTTATAAAGCCCGTAAAGAAAATCCCAATCCATCTATCGACCCACAATTTTTTCTGGTAGCCAATACATTGGTAGAGCGGGGCAGGTTAGGGCGCAAAGCGGGTGCTGGCTTTTATCGCTACGATAACGGCAAAGCCGTAGAAGATGACGAAGTGATTTCGCTTATCAAAAGTACGGCCAGCGAGTGCGGTATTCAACCGCGTGAAATTACCAGTGATGAAATTCAACAACGTTTGATTCTCGCCCTGGTGAATGAAGGATGTAATATTTTACAAGAAGGTATTATTGCCTCAGCCCCTGCCATTGATGCCATCTGGCTCAATGGTTACGGTTTTCCACGCTGGCGTGGCGGCCCTATGTGCTATGCCGACGAAATGGGGCTCGACAAAGTACTGAAAAAAATCCAGACCTTCAGCGAGCTTCCCGGCGACCGCTACTGGCAACCAGCGCCACTGTTGCAACAGCTTATTGAAAGTCAGCAACCCTTGGCAACGTTTCATCAACGTTAAGCAGGGTTTATCCACGATGGGTAGGCGCCTTGATGGGTTTGGCATTACATTCAGCTATATTCCGTAATGCTTTACGCGCGGCGTTGTCGACCAACGAGAAAATTTTCTCAATCTCATCGCGTTGGCTACTGCGCTGGTGGCCCTTCACTTTAACGAACTCGCAATCAACCGTTGCCGTTAATGTAAAAAATTGTTGATACAGTAAATGGTTGTTGAGCGGTTCCCCCTGTTTATTCAAAAACTGCTTTTTTTCCAATACCTGGCGCCGTTGCCGTAGGCCGACAATATTTTGCGAATCCGTGTAGAACGTGTACCGATGTGGAATACGTTTATTATCAGACAGCATCGGGTGATGTTGAGTGACAAGTTCAAAGGCCCACAGCAAGGTGAGCAGCTCTAATTGGGTGGAGCTGGTGTCGGTAAAGCACGTTGTACACAGGTGCGTGCTGAGCGTTGCTAATGGCGTGGTGAGTGAATTGGTAATCAGGCAGGCACCTGCGCCGACTTTAGTTTGCGGGTTAACACTGCCGTCGGTAAAAATGTGGTGGTGCTTGAGCATAATGGCCTGGTCGCATTGCGGTTAATGTGATGGGTGAGGGGCGCTGTCACACCCATCACAGTTAGCAGACTAACGTACTTATACACTTCTGTGGGTGCTAATAGTGAAGTGACGGGTATTTCTGTAGAATACTGCACTTATTCCCGCTTGCGGCACCCAGAATATGTCAGCTTGAGTCGTGTTTGCGCTATGTGCTCTGCCTTTCTGTCAGACTTTTTGCTAGCCCCATAAGCCTATTTACCGTCCTTTTATAGAATATGCCATGAAAACCCCGAAACGCATTGAGCCTCTCGTCGAAGATGGGCTGGTTGATGAAGTAATCTCGCAACTGATGAGCGGTAAGGAAGCGACTGTTTACCTTGTTCGTTGCGGCGAAGAAATTCGTTGCGCCAAAGTCTATAAAGACGCGGTAAAACGCAGTTTTAAAAAGGCAGCCCAATATCAGGAAGGGCGTAAAGTACGCAATAGCCGCCGTGGCCGTGCCATGGAGAAAGGCTCAAAGTTCGGGCGTAAGCAACAGGAAGAAGTTTGGCAGAATGCCGAAGTAGATGCCTTATATCGACTCGCCAGGGCCGGTGTGCGCGTGCCGCAGCCCTACGGTTGCTTCGATGGCGTGCTGCTCATGGACCTGATCACCGACGACGAGGGCAATGTGGCCCCGCGCCTGAACGATGTGTCAATGTCTGCCGATCTGGCCCGCCAGGACCATGCCGAGGTCATGGAATCCATCAAACTGATGTTGTGCGAAGGCATTATTCACGGTGATTTGTCTGAATTTAATGTACTGGTTGACGACTATGGGCCCGTCATTATCGATTTACCACAAGCCGTTGATGCCTCGGCCAACAACAATGCTGAAGCCATGTTAACCCGTGATGTGCGTAATATGACTGAGTACTACGGGCAGTACGCACCCGAGCTACTGAACACCCGCTATGCCAAAGAAATGTGGGCCTTGTATGAAGAGGGCGAGCTGTTCCCCGAAACCGTGCTGACTGGCGAATTTGAAGACGACGGTGAAGCGGCAGATGTAGACAATATCCTGCTGGCGATTAAAGACGCGCTAGAGGAAGAGGAAGCGCGACAAGCCCGCATTCGTGCTGCTAACGAAGAGGATTAGCCGACCTCTGTTTACCGCCTATCCCCATTTCCAGCCACAGAGCTTGACCAAATAATAACCAACTTTCCTCGACTTTAGCCCCGTAACTCCGTATAGTGCGCGTCGTTTTAGCCGCTCCGTCAAACTCCTTTGCTCCCGCTGTTGATGACGTTTTAGCTGTTCCGCCCATTTCTTACGCTTCAGGATAGTCCTTTGATTTCTACTGCAAATATCACCATGCAATTTGGCGCTAAGCCGTTGTTCGAAAATATCTCCGTCAAGTTTGGCGATGGCAAACGCTATGGTCTGATTGGCGCTAACGGCTGCGGCAAATCCACCTTTATGAAAATTCTGGACGGTAGCCTCAAGCCCACTGCGGGTAATGTGTCGCTAGCGCCGAATATTCGCCTGGGTAAATTAAGCCAAGACCAGTTTGCCTTCGAAGCCTTCTCGGTAATCGACACCGTGATCATGGGCCACGCCGAACTGTGGGAGATCAAACAGGAACGCGAACGTATTTACGCCAACCCAGAGATGTCGGAAGAAGACGGCATGCGCGTGGCAGAACTGGAAGTACAGTTTGCCGAGATGGACGGTTACAGTGCCGAAAGCCGTGCAGGGGAAATTTTGCTCGGTGCGGGCATCGCAGAACATTTGCATTTTGGCCCCATGAGCGAGGTCGCTCCCGGTTGGAAATTGCGCGTATTGCTCGCACAAAGCCTGTTTGCCGACCCAGATGTATTACTGCTGGACGAACCGACCAACAACCTGGATATGGATTCTATCCGCTGGTTGGAAGGTGAATTAAACCAGCGTCAAAGCACCATGATTATTATTTCGCACGACCGTCACTTCCTGAACTCGGTCTGTACACACATGGCCGATATCGACTACGGCGAACTGCGGGTTTACCCCGGTAATTACGACGATTTTA
>JBNKFV010000031.1:0-121955 GCA_050289485.1 Cellvibrionaceae bacterium | reverse complement strand
AGGCGCATTATACACACCCTTAAAACCTTGTAAACAGTTATTTTTTAACGCGTTTCACACATCAAAAACTGCTTACTCCCCGCACTCAAAAACCAACCCGTGCCGGAACCTCGCTCTGCGAAGGGAGGCGAATTTTACACCGACTCAACCCTTTGTAAAGCCCTAATTTTAAATATTCTTCAAATTACCTCTGGGCTCTACTTGCACCCCAAGAACTTCACTTTTTACGAGCTGTTCTGGGCAGCGAGGGCGCGAACTATACGTACGCTACCCAGCCCCGGCAAGCACTTTTTTTAAAAAAATGAAAAATCGATATAAACAAAAAAGGCGCCGCAAAAATCAGGCGCCTTTTCACCCAAAAAGAACAGAAAAGATACTGCTATTGCACATCCAGCAGGTGATACTTCTTTTTCCCTAGCTTAACAATAAAGTAACGGCCATACATGGCCTTATCAACAGCAAAACACTCCTCAGCTTTCATATTATCTTCTGCCGATTTTGCTTCGCCATTAATCAATACTGCACTGCGGCCAAGCGCATCCTTCACTTCTCGCCCAGCCTTTACCATTCCACAGTCTGTCAACAGCGTTGTTAATGGCTGCCCCGCCAGGTCAGCACGGCGCACGTCCGAAGACGGCAGGCCGTCGAGTTTAATCTGCTGCAGGTCTTGCTCACTCAGTTCGGCGGTATCGCCGCTAAACAAGGCTTGTGTAATTCGCTCCGCAGCCGCGAGCCCGTCATCGCCATGAACCAACCGGGTCACTTCTTTGGCGAGCACACCCTGCGCCTGAGGCCTACCTTGGGCAGCTTTGTCTGCCGCCTCTAGCGCATCAATTTCTTCAACCGTAAGAAAGGTAAAATACTTGAGGAACTTATAAGCATCCGCGTCGGCAGTATTAAGCCAGAATTGGTAAAACGCGTACGGCGACGTTTTGACCGGATCCAGCCAGATCGTTCCCGCCTCGGTTTTGCCAAACTTCGTGCCATCGGCTTTTGTCACTAATGGCAAAGTAAGGCCAAACACGTGCCCACCGTGCAGCTTTCGCGCAAGGTCAACACCGCCGACAATGTTACCCCACTGGTCAGACCCACCAATTTGGAGCGTACAATCGTTACGCTGATACAATTCAGCAAAATCGTATGACTGCAACAGCATGTAGGTGAACTCAGTAAAGGAGATGCCTTCGCCTTCCCTCTCAATGCGCTGCTTTACCGATTCTTTGTTGATCATGTTATTGACCGAGAAGTGCTTGCCAACAACCCGGAGAAAGTCCAGCACATTCATGTCCTGAGTCCAGTCGAGGTTATTAACCACCTCCGCAGCGTTATCACTGCCATCAAACTCAATAAACTGTGACACCTGCACACGAATTTTCTCTACCCAGCCAGCAACCACTTCTGGAGTATTCAGCTTTCGCTCCTGAGCTTTAAAACTGGGATCACCAATCAGGCCAGTAGCCCCACCCACCAGCGCCAAAGGCTTGTGTCCCGCCACCTGAAAACGTTTTAGGGTCAACAATGGAACTAAACTGCCGATATGAAGACTATCTGCTGTTGGATCGAAGCCACAATAGAGGGTGCGAGACTGCTGAGCCAAAAACTCTTTAAGTTGCTCATCTCCGGTCATTTGCGCAATAAGGCCGCGCTTTTCCAGATCCTCTAATAGTGAGGGGTCTACAGCAGTCATTGTCATATTCCTATTCGGGTACAGATTGAGGGTCAAAATCAAGGCGCAAACCATACCCGATTTATCGCCAAAAACAAGAAGAGCTTCGTAACACAGATTCGACCGCCGGTGATGAATAATGCGGCAATATTTGTTATAAACACACGAATTATCGGTTTTACTTAAATTACAGTTTACGTTTATGCCTCAAGCCACTGAAAAACAGAAGAAAAATAAGCTATCTCTATTGCTAGCTCGCTTCCCTTCTTCACACCTTGCCCTGGTGGGAGGTTTAGGCGTTATCTTGCTGGGAACATTAATGTTTTCGCCGTCTAGCGAAAGCGAAGCCCCGCGCATGGAGCAGCGTCTTTCACTGGCATTAAACCCAGACAATCAATGGGCAGATGAAGAACAGGACAACCCCAGTGTAGCGGCCCCACAGGCTGCCGCTGCCAAAGAAACGATGGCAGAGCCACGAGAACCAACAGCCGAATGGCACGAAGAGACCGTAAAGTCTGGCGACAACCTATCCTTAATCTTCCACCGCGCAGGTCTCTCAGATCGTCAATTGATCGAACTGATGAACAGCCTGCAAGAAGCCAAGCAACTCACCAAAATTCTACCCGGCCACCGTTTGCAGTTCTTAATCGATAGCGAAGACCAACTGCAAGAGCTGCGCTACCACTCCAACAAACTCAAAAGCCAGATCTACACCAAAGCAGGCACTGACTACACCTACCAGGAGCAGGTGCGCAACCCTGATGTACAATACGCATACCGCAGCACAACTATCGAGAACTCGCTGTTTCTAGACGGCAAAAAGTCTGGCATGTCAGACCGGCTAATCATGGAGCTGGCGGGCATTTTTGGCTGGGATATTGATTTTGTACTGGATATCCGCGAAGGCGATGCGGTTTACATTATGTACGAGGAGAAGTTTCTCGATGGAGAGAAGCTGGGCAATGGCGACATTCTAGCAGCCACGTTTATTAATCAAGGCCAGCCATACAAAGCCGTACGTTATATTGACTCCCATGGCGATAAGCAATATTACACACCAGAAGGCTCAGCCATGCGTAAGGATTTTCTGCGCGCCCCACTGGATTTTACCCGGGTAAGCTCCAACTTTAATCCCAAGCGTTTGCATCCCATTTTTAAAACGGTTCGCCCTCATCGTGGCATCGACTATGCAGCTCCCCGTGGCACGCCAGTTTACTCAGCCGGTAATGGTCGCGTTATAGCGTCTGGCTACACCAAACCCAACGGCAACTACATCGTTATTCAGCACGGCAACAATATTCAAACCAAATACCTGCATTTGCAGAAGCGCCTCGTTAAGAAAGGCCAGCGCGTTAAGCAGAAACAATTGATCGGTAAAGTCGGCACAACCGGGTACTCTACTGCACCACATTTGCACTATGAATTTCTGCTCGACGGTGTACACCGCAACCCGAGAACCATTGTGAGCAAGCTGCCCAAAGCCAAGTCGATACCAGAGAACGAGTTAATGGCATTTAAGCAGCAGGTTGCGCCCCTGCTGACTCAACTGGCCAACTTCGAGAGCCAAATTCAACTCGCCAGCAATCAGACAAACTATCAGGCCTCCCGCTAACATGGCAGGCCCGGAGCTGTATGTTGGCTTGATATCCGGCACCAGCATGGATGGCATTGATGCAGCCTTGGTGGATTTCAGCACCACACCCGGCTCACTGATCGACGCGAAGACATTCCCGCTACCAAGCACCTTGCGGGAGACACTACTCAACCTTTGCGCCACCAGCCCAGACGAAATTCACCGTATGGGCCAGGCAGACCGCGAACTGGGGCAACATTTTGCAGCAGCGGCTAATAGGCTACTCACCAACAATGGCGTTACCACCAAAGACGTCATCGCCATTGGCAGTCATGGCCAGACTATTCGCCATTACCCTCTAGGGGACCACCCTTACACCCTACAAATTGCCGACCCCAATACCATCGCGGAGCTTACCGGCATTACCACAATCGCTGACTTTCGCCGCCGGGATATCGCCGCCGGAGGTGAAGGGGCACCACTAGTCCCCGCATTTCATGAGGCGGCATTTACCCGCCCGGAGGCAGAGCGCTTTATCGTCAATATTGGCGGCATCGGCAATATCACTCATCTCCGGTGTAATCAGCCCACTACGGGCTACGATACGGGGCCGGGCAACGTATTGCTGGATAGCTGGATTTATCACAAGCAACAAAAGTGTGTGGACGAAAATGCCGAATGGGCGAAGCAAGGCAAGGTAGAACCCGTGCTGCTTGAGCATTTACTAAAAGACACTTACTTCACTCAAAGCGCGCCCAAAAGCACCGGCAGAGAATACTTTAACCTGACCTGGCTACTGAAAAACCTGCAACCATACCCCAACCTCAAACCGGAAGATGTTCAGGCAACCTTGGTTGAATTAACCGCCAGATCCATTGCCAACGACATTAAAAAATCGGCAATAAACGCCGATTACGACGTCTATGTATGCGGTGGCGGGAGCCATAATCCACTCATTATGGAACGTTTGCAGCATTATCTCGCCCCGGCCAAAGTGGGCACCACATCGGTACTGGGTATCGACCCTGACTGGGTAGAGGCCGTTGCGTTTGCCTGGCTGGCGCAGCGCTGCCTGACAAAATTACCGGGTAACAATCCGCATGTTACAGGCGCTAGCCACCCGGTTATTTTAGGTGGCATTTATACAGCTTAATCGCGAGAGCTGCGGCAAAGAATCGGCAGTACTATTAGCCCGTTCTTTGCTAAGCGTTAAATGGAGAAAGAGGAACCGCAACCACAGGTAGTGGATGCATTGGGATTGGATACCACAAACTTGGACCCCGCCAAACCTTCTTCGTAGTCTACCTGAGAACCCATAAGATAAGGGTAACTCATGGCATCAACCAGCACGCTGATACCGTCTTTTTCAATCACGGAATCATCTTCAGCGACCAGTTCATCAAACGTGAACCCATACTGAAAGCCGGAGCAGCCGCCACCGGTGACGAAAACACGCAGTTTTAAATCGAAGTTCCCCTCTTCCTCCAGCAGACTGCGCACTTTGTTCACTGCGCTATCAGTGACCACGAGCGGGACAGGAGTAAACGTTTCTGCAGAAGACATGACAAACCTCAATAGTATTAACACAGTACCTGCAAACACCTGCAGGCAACAATAGGCCTATTATCTCTTTACCCGACTATTTTGGTCAACTATTATGATGTAACCGTCTCCAGTAGGGCGCCGTCATCGCTATCAGGCTTCTCTGCATCTGCCGCCAGGCGAGAACCCTTCCCGCCAAGAAACACCAGATTACCGTTCACCTGCGCCCCTTTAACCATTTCAATCAGTTGGTAATGAACATTGCCATCTACAACGGCTTTTGCCGCCAGCTCAATGTGCTTGGCGGCAAAAATGTCACCCTCCACAGCCCCATTAATCACCACGGACGGCACCCTAATCTCACCGACTACCTGGCCTTTTTCGGCAACCACAATGCGTGCAGCACTTTGGTCATCGGCAATCACATTACCCTGCACAGTACCTTCAATCTGCAGCTCACCCGCAAAGTGCACATCGCCCTTGATAGTGGTACCGCGTGATATCAGCGTGTGATCATTAGAAAATTTCATGTTTTGCTTTTTACCCCACATATCAATTACGACTCGTGAACCAGCCAACCATATTTTTGCTCCACACGGGCCGCATTACGCCCCGTAGCCACCGCCACTAACTCAATGCCCTCAGGCTCAAATTCGTCAGGTAATGCTAATTCACCGGTTATGTTTTGAAAGTATTTAAAGCGCAGTTTAATGTCTTCTGCAGTGATACTGTCGGTCAGATCTTTCAACGGTATGCGCATGGGCACACCCGCCTTATACCCCGTAATTGTCACATTCAGGTAACCCTTGATCAGCGAGTGATTAGCAGCAAACTGCTGCACCATCATGGTAAATTGATAGCGCCTTGGGCCATTGGCGACAATATTTACGTTGCCAATGCTTAAACCCTGCTTGTCGGCCGTGGGGGCCATTAAGCCCCGGTAGAAGCTGATATCTTCTTCCAGCTCGGCAATTTGCGAGCGCAACGCTATGACTTCCTGGCGCACCTCTTCATTAGCCTTTTGATCAATCTGCGACCCCATGCGCAGATTGGTCACCTGCTGCTCAACATCGGCGTATTGAGCTTGCAAATCACTTAGCTGGCTTTGCAGAGTGGTTTTTGCTGCCTGTAATTCCGAGAGCTGCTGCGCACCATGCCAAGCACCAAAAAAGTAAGCACCCGCTACGGATCCACAGACTATAGCAGTGCCCAGCAAGCAAAACAGCGCTTTACGCCAGGGACGGTAGGGCACTACAACCATTCGGTATTGCTTGCTGCCTTTAACCCGGTTCATTTACATCGACTCCCTGTGCCAACCACGTGTTTAGGGCAACAGTGCGGGCGCATCAAGCCCGGTTGTTTCTGCAAAACCAAACATGATGTTCATATTTTGTACCGCCTGGCCTGATGCACCTTTCATTAAATTATCAATAACAGATAGCACCACCACGGTATCTCGGTTTTGCGGTCGTAGCACGGAAACACGGCACATATTGGAGCTTTTTACTGTGCGAGTTTGTGGACAGGTGCCGGCGGGCAACACGTCGACAAAGGGCTCGTCGGCGTAACGCGCTTCGAATATGGCCTGTAAATCTGCCTCACTACCCGCTGCATTCACTGTGGAATACAGGGTGGCATGAATACCGCGTATGGCCGGGATCAAGTGCGGCACAAACGTTAGCGATACTTTTGACTCACTATCAGCCAGCACGTCGTTCAATGTCTGCTCGAGCTCTGGCAAATGGCGATGGCCCGCCGCGCCATACGCTTTAAAGCTGTCGTTGATCTCGGTGAAGAGGTTATCGACTTTGGCCTGACGCCCCGCACCACTCACACCCGATGCGGCGCTGGCAATCAGATTGGATGGCGACACCAAACCCTGCTCCAGCAGAGGAATAAAGCCCAACTGAATTGCCGTGGGATAACAGCCCGGGCACGCAATCAACTGCGCACCGGCAATGGCGCGACGATTCACTTCTGGCAAGCCGTAAACAGCCTCACCAAGCAATTCCGGACAACCGTGAGGCTGGTTATACCACTCGCTCCACAACTTGGCATCGCGGATTCGGAAGTCGGCCGACAAATCGATAATTTTTACACCGCGGCTGAACAGTGCCGGCATCATGCTTTGGGCAACGCCGTGCGGGGTTGCAAAAAACACCACATCGCACTCGCCCAACTGTTCGACATCCGGCTCGCTAAAAGCAATATCGAAATGGCCACGTAAAGACGGATAGAGGTTGGCAACAGGAATACCCGCTTCCGCACGCGACGTAATCACAGCCACCTCTGCTTCGGGGTGCCCTGCCAATATGCGCAATAACTCCACACCTGTGTAGCCGGTGCCGCCTACAATACCTACTCGAATCACAATAATTACCGCCTTTACTGTTTAAGCTAATGTCGCCAGAGCCAAACCCTAACATTGCAAAGTGAGCCATTATACGGTTCAAGCGCCGCTCTGTTAAAAGAGTTTATCCCTTACTAAGCCAAAACAGGTGCAATTCGACCAACAACGGCACTGGTTTCAACGATTAATTCACGCTAATGTCGACGTCAATCTAACGACCCAGACTTATAGGCACCATGATTCAACAAAACAAACTCACGTTTCGTCGCCGCGTGCAAAACGCTACCGATAATTTTCGCCATCAACTGGCCTATATCGACGCGCTGCCGCAGCTAAGCCTACTGGGGCTGGTGATTGGTATTACCACGGCATTGGTGGTGATTGGGTTTCGCTTGGCGATTGAGTGGCCTCTGAGTCAAACCCTACCCTTGCACAGCGATAATTTTGAGGCCCTGCCGGCCATCTGGCGACTGTTGCTACCCTTAGGCGGCGCAGCACTGATCGGACTGGCGCTCTTGTTCATTCCCGCCGCCGGGCGCCGCACCAGCGTAAGCCATGTGCTGGAGCGGCTACATAACCACCAGGGTAATCTGCCATTACAAAATTTTTGGGTGCAATTTATTGGTGGCGTAACGGCGCTGTGGAGTGGCCAATCGGTTGGGAGAGAAGGCCCTGCTGTACTGCTTGGTGCCACCGCAGCCAGCCAGATTGGACAATGGCTACGCCTGCCCAATAACAGCATGCAAACATTAATAGCCTGTGGTGTTGCCGCGGCTATCGCCGCCTCGTTTAACACCCCGGTAGCAGGCGTTATTTTTGCGATGGAAGTGATTTTGATGGAATACACCATTACCGGCTTCCTACCCGTGATGGTGGCTGCCGTGACCGGCACGGCATTCAGCCACTGGTTTTTTGGGCCTGCCTCAAGTTTCAACTTGCATACACTGCCTGCCAACCGCTTACTCGAAATCCCTTTCTGGCTGTTTTCCGGGTTACTCATTGGCGTTATCGCTACGGTTTATTCGCGCCTGCAGCTTAACTTCGTGAAGTTTCAGTCGGTTAATGTGTTCGTGCGCATAAGCTTGGCAGGCCTGGTGACCGGGCTAATCGCGCTAGCCGTGCCGCAAGTCATGGGGCTGGGTTACGATACCATCGATGCGGCCATGCATGGCACCATACCCCTGACATTACTCCTGGGTATTATCGCCGCCAAACTACTGGTGACCTCGGTCAGTGTGGGCTTGGGGATACCCGGTGGACTCATCGGCCCTGTGCTGGTTATCGGGGCTTGCGTGGGTGGAGTACTGGGCCTGGTTGCGCAAACTCTCGCACCAGAGGCCAGCAGCCAGATCAGCCTGTATGTAGTGATTGGCATGTCTGCCATGATGGGGGCGGTACTCAATGCCCCGCTGGCCGCATTAATGGCCGTGATGGAACTTACCTACAACCCGGCAGCCATGTTCCCCAGCCTGCTGGTGATCGTGGTGTCTTGCCTGGTAGCCCGCTACCTGATGAATCACGAAGGTATTTTCATGGGGCAACTCCAGGCTACTGGCTCGCCCATTACCAATAACCCCGCCAGAAAAACCCTCAACCGCATTGGCGTGCGTAGCGCCATGACAACCGCCTTTCGCGTGCACGATACATTGGTTAGCGAAAGCCAGGCCCGAAACCTGCTGCAATCACACCCGCAATGGATTGTAGTTATGGGCAACCCGCAACACACAGAGGCAGAACAAGAGCCTTCGCTAGCGCTCACGTTGCTGCGGGCCTCCAGTCTGGCGAATTATCTGGAAAGAGATGAACGTACCGAAGAAACGGAAGACGCCATCGACCTGCTGGCCATTCCAGCCCAACGTTATGAGCTGGGTACAATAAACCCAAGGGCGAATTTGTATGAAGCCTACGAGAAAATGAAAGAGCAAAATCTGCAGGCGCTCTATGTAGAGGCCGACCCCAGCCAGCTATACAGCGAAACGTCGCCCAGTCAGCGTATTCTCGGCGTGATTACCCAAGAGAATATTGATAACTTTTACGCGCTGCCATAGCGGGGCAGCGATAATAGGCAGCCCGCTCCATCGGCACCTAAATTTGTACCGACAAGTTGTCCAATTTATTGAAAATATCTTCTGGCAACCCAAAACGCGCCCTTAGCAAACGACAGGTTTCGTCAGATGCCTCACCTGCCTGCCACAGCGCATATTGCTCGGCTACCAAGTTGGCCTCGGCGAGCACTAAGGCATAAGGCGACACCTCGTCGCCCGCCGCAATATTGACCTGCTGCTTCAATGCCAAACACAGCTCTGGTGGCAATTTCCAACCCTTAGCAATTTGAAAACTCAGTGCCAGCCCATGCTCACTGATCAAGGGCGAAAATACGCTGATGCCTGGCCTATCGCCATTCGCATTTTTCTGTAACTGCCGGCACAACTCCGAAAACAGCGTAATTTTGCCCGTATCGTGCACCAGCCCCAGCAAATAGGCTTTAAACGGCTCAAGCTTGCGCTTGCGCGCAAAGTGCTCCGCCAGCACCGCGCAGTGCAATGAATGATTCCACACCAAAGGCCCAAAGCCGATAAAAAACGGCGCGCGTTTATCCAGCACTGGCTGCATCACTGCCGCCGACAGCACAGCACGCAAACCCTCAATACCTAACTTAACCACCGCCACTTCCACATCGCTTATACGTTTGGCGATAGGGTTAAAGTACACACTGTTGGCCAGCTTCAATACCGCCGCGGTCATGGCCGGGTCTTTCATAATAATGTCGACAAAATCTTTGCTCGACGCATTCGGATCGCGCAGGCTACGCAGCAGTTTGGGTACAACCGAGGGCAAGCGCGGCACCAGTTTGGCCACTTCGTCGGCATTTTGCAGGCTGTTGCGAATCACATCAGTAACGAGTTTTTGCGGCACGGTGACTGGATGCTCGTACTGATCACCAGGCAACAACAAACGGTGAAACTGTTTAGCGGAATAGGCATAGCTCACCGCGCCGGGGTCTTTCACCTTGGCTCGGCTAGCTGATTTGCCAGCAGGTTTACTTACAGGGGTGGTGACGGGGTTGTTTGGCGTTTTTTTTGCGCCCAACAAGCGTTTGAACGAAGAGAGAAGCCCTGCCATAGATACCGCTACCTTTTTAATGCCGAATATTAACGTTTTTCAGGCATCATTATGGACGAAAAAGGCCCTGATGATGCACTTTTTGCATTCCCAATGCCTAAACACAGGGTATTTTGAGCAACAAAGGGTGCTATAACTCAACCTGGAGGATATTCTGTTTTACATCGCCGATCACTCTTTACGGGTAAACGCCACCTCAAAAATAACCGCATTCATACTGGCCAAATAGTGATCGTTATCCCCAACGACACCTGGGGAAACCGCATCAACGCCAGCCTGGATCTCAATAGCAAAGCCATTGTTAACCAGAGGAAGGCTCAGGGTGGTACCGGGAGTATTGAAGGGTTTCACAGCAACGACCAACACTTTGGTTGCTATCACTCATTTTAAAACTCCCTCTTATTTAAAGTCTTTTCTAAAAATATCCGCACTTAATGTTGAGTCAATGCCTCTTTCTCGAAACTCATTTAATTTTTGGCACTTACCTGCTTTACCGACAAACTTGGTCTGAAACGTACCCGGAAAGCGCGGCCAGCCTGATTCAATTGTTGTTAAGTGCGCAAGAGCTTCGCCTGTTCGCTCGTTATAGACCTCTACATCAACCAGAAATGTGGAAAATCCTGGCTTACTATAAACTTTTCGTTTGGTTTTTTTTGTAGCAATAAAATTAATGGTGGATTCATCTTCAATCACCGCAATAGCAACACATTTATTATGCAACCCATTTTTCTCCTGAAGACGAACCACCGACTCATAAAGATTAACATTCTGCCTCCCCCACTCTTCAAAATTCCGGCAGTGTGGATCACCTTTTTCAGCCAGCCACAATTCCTTCCATCGACCATCAATACCATCCAAAGGATACCCAACCCTTACCTGTCGTTCAGGTACTGGTCGATCATATACTGCCAGGGAATCTATATTCATATATACTAAACGATCAAAATTAGAGGTTTTTTCGCTTATTCCCTGACTATAATTTTCTATATTACTGCCATACAAAGCCACACGCTCACGGGGTAAATTCGGATTTAGCTCAAACGACACCTGCTTCTTACAAATTTCTTCTTCTGCTTGCGCCCAGTCATCGAACCGTATACTTAAATCGATAAACGGCCAGATAAATGCTGCTAGTGATGCCATAGCTATGGGTATAAACGCTGCCACAATTTTTTTCCATATAGCAAACGGTGTTAAAAGGCGCAGCACTACATAGATCCCCAAACCAACGGGAATACCGATCATTAATGCTTTGGCGACTTCGAAAAAAAATAGAATGATTACAATCATAAAATTTACCTAAAAATTCTTTGAAAAATCCTTTACTAACTAGTTTTCTCATACTGCTAGCAAAATAACGCTCAACGCTCTCTTATACTTTCACTTTTATACCGCAACAATGGAGATGATATAAATTCGATCACCCGCCTTTTGCCCGTTTTTACTTCGGCACTTACCAGCATGCCTGCCATCAGGTTTACCCACTTGGTGTCTACCCATAGTTTTGAGGCTTTCATTTTAAGGCGTATTTTGTAAACCAACCCTTGCTGTTCGTCTTCAACAGCATCGGCGGTAATATCAACCACCTCGGCATCGACGATGCCGTATTTGGCAAAGGGAAAGGTGTGCACTTTTCCTGCTACAGTAAACACAGAACTACGAAAAACCATGCGGAACGCTTAATTGCTAAAGGCCAATAAAAATCACTGTAAGTCATTGACTAACTCCTTGTAATTGTATTCTTTGATAAAAACTGTTTTATTGAGTGGCGGGGTCATTCTATTTCTAATGAGAAATTGATCCTTTGGGCAACCATAGGCTGTAGCAACAAACAGTGACCTAAAATTGGTGCTATATCGAGGCCACGTACTCCATATGGTCGACAGTCGGACATAGTCTTCTTGGGTCACTTCGTTAAATAGCCGATAGTTTTCTATAGACAGGCTAAAATAGCCCTTTCTATAGACTGGCTTTGTTTTGGTTTCCTGCCCCAGATAATTAATGGTGGTTTCATCGGTTATCGGCCTGATGGCTACACACTTACCCACAATGCCGTTGCGCTTCTGGTTATATAAAGCACTTTCAAAAAGCGCTGGATTTTCTTTACTAAAGCTATAATAAGCGTCGCAATACCGGTTCCCATCATTAGCAAGCCACAACTCCTTCCATTCGCCTTCAATACCATCCAGAGGTATTTTGGGACTCCAAGAAGCTTCCTGTTTAGTTGGCTCATAGAGAGCTATGGAATACACATTAGAACGATACAAAAACTCCCAAGTGCCTATTGAAGCAGTACCACCTTTGCCATACTTCGTTTTATCTGAACCGTAATAGGCAACCCGTTTTCTCGGTAGTTCACTGGGCATTTCCACTGACACATGCGAGCACAATTTTTTTTCTGCTTCGGCCCATTCTTGAAACTGTAAATGCAAGGTATAAAAAGGCCAGACAAAAGCACATATGGCAATTAATAAAATCGGGATAAAAGCGGTTTTCTTTGTCTGCCAAAATGTAAGCGGAGTTGCATAACGAAGCAGCAGGTAAATTGGCAGGCCACCTGCCACACCAATAGCGATAACTTTTAGAAGTTCAATAAAGAAGAGATACAGAATGATCATCGACGTTCTCCTTGTCGATAGTTTTATCCCAATAAATTAGCTGCACAGAAGCGGCAGGCAAGGGCTGTGTACTGCAGAATAAAGGGTATAACCTAAAAAAACAAACCCCAGCAAAAGCCGGGGTTTGTTTTAAACGCAGCCGTTGTTACGGCCAGAAAGCATGGGAACTACTGAGCATACACAGGGAAGCGCGCGCACACATCCAAGACTTTGGCTTTTACGTCGGCGATGACTGCATCGGCATTGCCGGCTTCGAGCGCATCGAGAATGTCGCAGATCCAGTTTGCCAACTGCACGGTTTCTTCTTCTTTAAAACCACGCGTAGTAATGGCTGGCGTACCTACACGCAAACCCGAGGTCACAAACGGTGAGCGCGGGTCGTTAGGCACGGAGTTTTTGTTCACGGTAATGTAGGCTTTACCCAGTGCTTCGTCGGCATCTTTACCCGAGTATTCTTTGCCGATGAGGTCGAGCAGCATGAGGTGGTTTTCGGTACCGCCGGAAACAATTTTGATGCCGCGTTCGATAAACGTACCAGCCATGGCTTTTGCGTTTTTCACCACTTGCTCTTGATACGCTTTAAACTCGGGCGACATGGCTTCTTTAAAGCTTACCGCCTTGGCTGCAATCACGTGCATCAACGGGCCACCCTGACCACCGGGGAATACGGCTGAGTTGAGTTTCTTTTCTATCTCTGGATTAGCGCGAGCCAGGATGATGCCGCCACGTGGACCACGCAGTGTTTTGTGCGTGGTTGAGGTGACCACGTCGGCAATATCAATAGGGCTTGGGTAAACACCCGCTGCCACTAAACCCGCTACGTGTGCCATATCAACAAACAGGTAAGCACCTACTTTGTCGGCGATATCACGGAAGCGCTGCCAGTCCATGACTTGTGAGTAAGCCGAGAAGCCCGCCACAATCATTTTTGGCTTGTGTTCAAGTGCCAGGCGCTCGACTTCGTCGTAATCCACTTCGCCGGTTTCAGGGTTCAGGCCGTATTGCACGGCGTTATACATCTGGCCGGAGAAATTCACCTTGGCACCGTGGGTTAAGTGGCCACCATGGGCCAGGCTGAAACCCAAAATGGTGTCACCCGGTGCGCACAGCGCTTGATAAACAGCGGCATTGGCCTGTGAACCTGAGTGCGGCTGCACGTTAGCGTAGGCTGCACCAAACAGCGCTTTGGCGCGGTCAATAGCCAGTGCCTCGGCCTGATCCACATACTCGCAACCACCGTAGTAGCGCTTGCTGGGATAACCTTCGGCGTACTTGTTGGTGAGTTTGGTGCCTTGAGCAATCATCACCAGTGGGCTGGTGTAGTTTTCTGAAGCGATCAGCTCGATATGCTCTTCTTGGCGACGTTCTTCGTTCTGAATGGCACTCCACAGTTCCGGGTCAAATGAAGATAACGTTTGTGATGGATCAAACATGGCAAAGTCCTGCACAAATTGAATGGACGGAAATTTGGGAGCGCGGATTGTACAACATTGGGCCAGCACTTGCTGCACAAATATGGGGGAACAATGGCCTGTTAATGAAAATACGGGGTTAATTCACCACTGGCATGGGGCCGACTAAGGTGAAAGCCCTGCACCTCTTCACAGCCATGCTGTTTCAAGAATGCCAGCTGGGCAGCGGTTTCTACGCCCTCGCCCACCATCTCGAGCGCGAAGCTGTGCCCCAGGCCCAAGAGGGCGGTAACCATCTCTGGACCCTGCTGCTCTGCCAACCGACTAATAAACCGGCGATCAAGCTTCAGGCGCTTCATGGGCAGTTGTTTCAGTAGACTAATAGACGACGCTCCCTGGCCAAAGTTGTCTAAGGCAACCGACACCCCCAAGCGCCGCAATGCATCCAACACCAGCGAACTGGTAGCCAAATCATGCATCAGTGTGTCTTCGGTAACTTCCAGCTCAAGACTTTCCGGTGCCAACTCGGCGTCTGCCAATGCTTCTTTTACCAAACGCAGCAGCGGCAGCCGGTGAAACTGCTGCCGCGACACATTTACACTTAGCCGCTTGAAAAACCTGCCTTCACGCTGCCACTGGCGTGCCTGCTTGCAGGCTGCCTGCAAAATCCAGCGGGTTACGGGTAGCAGTGCCTCACTTTGCTCCAACTGAGACATGAACTCGGCGGGCAACAGCAAACCACGCACGGGGTGCTCCCACCGCAAGAGAACTTCGAAGGCGGCCAGAGTTTCTGTGCTGGCGCTAAGAATAGGCTGGTAGTGCAATACAAACTGGTTTTCACGCACCGCCTCGGCCAACTCGACAGCCATAAACTGTTGCCTGGCAGCCTGGGAATTCAGCGCTGGCGTAAAGAAGGTAAAGCTGTGCTTGCCGTGGCGCTTTACGTAATACATAGCCTGGTCGGCAGCGCGCAACAACTGGTTTACATCGGCGCCATCTTCAGGGTACAGGGCAATACCAATGCTGCAGGCGCATTGCAGTTGATGCTGCTCAAGCGTTACGGAGCGGGAAAGCAAGGCAATAAAGCTCTCGGCCATACGCGAAGCAATGCGCACGGCCGCTTCTTTGGAAGGCAACGCCGTTAACAGCACGACAAATTCATCACCCGACAACCGCGCCACGGTATCTTCACTGCGCACACGGCTGCGCAAGCATTGGGCGACGTGAATCAACAGCTGATCACCCATGCTATGGCCGTAGGTGTCGTTCACTTGCTTGAAATGGTCGAGATCAACAAACAGCACCGCCACGTGCTGCTGACTGCGGTTGGCTCGGGTTACTGCGCGTTCTAGCCGGTCGAGTAACAAACTGCGGTTGGGCAGGCCGGTGAGCGAATCAAAAAACGCCAGCCGCCGGGTGCGGTCGTCGGCACTACAATGATCCGACATATCCAACATCGACACCACGCGATGCGTAACCTGCCCCAGCTCATCATGCCGCTCAACGATATTGATCAGCGCCGGAAAAATATGCCCGCGTCGCGTTCGGTGAAGAATCTCACCTTGCCAGCGCCCCGATGCCTCCAACGCAGCGGCAATGGGAGTGCTAGCCTGCAGATTCTGCTGGGCAAACAATACCTCTGGCGGCTGTCCCACAATCTCGCGTTCGCCGTACTCGGTCATGCGGCAAAACGCTTTATTTACTCTCACGATACGGTGCTGAGCATCGGTGATATAGCAGGCTGCCAGGCTGTCTGCGAACAAATGATCGGCGACATCAAGTGCGACGGCATAGTCTTTTTCATGGGTAATATTCCTGGCGACACATAGCATACTGCCAAGTCGACCGTGCTCATCGTGTAGCGCAAAACCGGCGCATTCCAACCAGCATGAGGGGGCACCACTATCACTGAAATCAAGGCCGTCGAGGGCGAGTTCGCCCAAGGAAACTGAAGTGATTTGACTATCTTGCCGACACACTTGATTAGCTAGGGCAAGTTCGTTGTAGAAAGCCAGGTATTGAACCGGTAGACAGCGGTTGCGCAACCAGTAGCGCCACAACCTGCGCATGGCCTTGAGGTTGACACCCAGCAGCGTTTCAATGGCCGGGCTGCATGCACTGGGTAGCATGGATTCGTCAAAAACGACCCAGCCATCGCTCAGCCTGTCTGCCGTTACTGCGTAGTCCTTACCCTCAACCCACTGATTGAGTACAGCAACATCTGATTTCATAGTGCTACCGAGCCCTAAAAAGATGGAGACCCGCTACCGGCACCGCCAACAGACACAGTTTTCCCAGCATATCTGTCTACCAGTAGGTTCTAAGTATCAGTATAGACCGGCTTCAAACGACTGTACAAAATTCCACCAATTGTTTTTTGGCATTTTTATCGCCGATAGTCTTTATCCAGCGCGGTTTTGTTTGAATTAGCCCGCCGCTTCGGGTAGTTTGCGCGCTCAGCAGGCCCAAGCAGCAACGCACGCACACCGCGCTCGCCTGGCTGACAAGAATCTGGCCTGATATCCCATTGATGATGACGACACCAACGAGGTGACTGCCGTATGGCACAGTATGTTTACAGCATGAACCGGGTGAGCAAGATTGTGCCGCCCAAACGCGAGATTTTGAAAGACATCTCTCTGTCTTTCTTCCCCGGCGCCAAAATTGGCGTACTGGGTTTGAACGGTGCAGGTAAATCAACCCTGCTGCGCATTATGGCGGGTATCGACAAGGACTATAACGGCGAAGCACGGCCCATGCCGGGCATCAAAGTGGGTTATCTGCAACAGGAGCCCCAACTGGACCCCGACAAAGATGTGCGCGGCAACGTGGAAGACGGCCTGCGTGAGGTGGTTGATGCACTGGCCGACCTGGAAAAAGTGTACGCTGCTTATGCCGAGCCCGATGCCGACTTCGACGCGCTGGCCAAAAAACAGGGTGAGCTGGAAGACATTATTCAGGCGTGGGATGGCCACAACCTGGAAAACAAGCTTGAAACCGCAGCCGACGCCCTGCGCTTGCCACCGTGGGATGCCGACGTAACCAAACTGTCGGGCGGTGAGCGCCGCCGCGTAGCCTTGTGCCGCCTGTTACTGTCGCGCCCCGACATGCTGCTGCTCGACGAACCTACCAACCACCTGGATGCCGAATCGGTATTCTGGCTGGAACAGTTTCTGGTGAACTTCCCCGGTACCGTGGTGGCCATTACCCACGATCGTTACTTCCTCGATAACGCCGCTGGCTGGATTTTAGAACTCGACCGGGGCCGCGGTATTCCTTACGAGGGCAATTACTCCAGCTGGCTGGAGCAGAAAGAAGCCCGTTTGGAGCAGGAAAAACGCGCCGAAGCCTCGCACATAAAGGCCATGAAAGCCGAATTGGAGTGGGTACGTCAAAACCCCAAAGGCCGCCATGCGAAAAACAAAGCCCGATTGGCGCGCTTTGACGAAATGCAATCGCAAGAATTCCAAACCCGCAATGAAACCAACGAAATTTACATTCCACCCGGCGAGCGTCTGGGTGACAAGGTGATTGAGTTTCACAACGTGTCTAAAGGGTTTGGCGAACGCGCCCTGATCACCGATTTAAGCTTTACTGTACCCAAAGGCGCTATTGTCGGCATTGTGGGCGGTAACGGTGCGGGTAAATCGACCCTGTTCCGCATGATTGCAGGCACGGAGCAGCCGGACGCGGGTCATATCGATATTGGCGAAACCGTCAAAATCGCCTTTGTGGAGCAGAGCCGCGACGCCTTGGACAACAACAAAACGGTGTGGGAAGAGATCTCTGGCGGCCACGATATTTTGCGCATTGGCAGCTATGAAGTGAGTTCACGCAGCTATGTAGGCCGTTTCAACTTCAAGGGTACCGACCAGCAAAAACGCGTGGGCGAACTCTCCGGCGGTGAACGCGGTCGGTTGCACCTGGCTAACACGCTGAAGCAAGGCGCCAACGTACTGCTGCTCGACGAACCCTCGAACGACCTGGACGTGGAAACCCTGCGCGCCCTGGAAGAAGCGCTGCTGACCTTCCCTGGCTGTGCGCTGATTATCTCGCACGACCGCTGGTTCCTCGACCGGGTTGCCACCCACATTCTGGCCTACGAAGGCGAGAGCGAGGTGGTATTCTTCGAAGGTAACTACACTGAGTACCATGAAGACTTTATCCAGCGCAAAGGCAAAGATGCTCAGCCCAAGCGCATGAAATACAAGCCATTAAAAGGCTGATTTCGCCGCTTTACCCGCCGGTTTGCCCCTGTTAGGTTAACCGGCGACCCTCTCCATTTTGTATTTACCTATGCAACCTGTCAGTTAAACATGGCGGGAATAGCCCAAGCTGAGCTACCATTAGGTGTAAAGGGCCTGTTAACAAAGGTAATCATTGACGCATGGATCAGACGGAACGCAGACGATTTTCCCGCGTACCCTTTGCGCACACTGTCGTGCTGCAACAAGGTGACCAACGCTGGTCTGCCCAGCTGGTGGATATTTCGTTGAAAGGGGTATTGGTTGCCCTGGAAAACGGTAGCGGGCAACCCGACGGTGACGCCCCCCTTTCAGCGACTATTGCCCTGTCGGATCAAGACCAGATTCAAATGCAGCTGAAGCTTGTACGCACAGAGAGTGAAACCTGGGCACTGGTTTGCGAGTCCATCGATGTAGACAGCATCAGCCATTTGCGACGCTTAGTGGAACTGAACCTTGGCAATCCACAGGCCTGCGAGCGTGAACTTAACGAACTTCTGCAACCGGCACCTTAAGCTATGAACAGTTCAGTACGATCAACCAGTAAACATGGCGGCCGCGAACGCAGGGCCTTTCCGCGGGTTGCTTATCGGGCTTATGCCACGCTGTTGGGCAGCAATACCTGCTGGGACGTGCACCTGCTGGACTTGTCTTTTAATGGCGCCCTGGTCGCCCTGCTACAAACCCACCCGCTGAAATCAGGTGATCAGATCATTCTCGACATAGAACAAGACGACGGCCCTTCAATCAAAATGCAGGGGCATGTGTCGCATACCAACTCGCACTTGCTCGGCCTTGAATGTCGCCCTAACGGCATTGACCAGCAAGCGCGCCTGCGCGAACTGCTGCGCCTGCACCAGCGCACCACGCAAGAACAGCACCGCAACGTGCAAACCATGTTTGACGAGTACGGCGAAGACTAAACGGGTTAAATCGCGTTTAGTGCTTCACTGAGTTTACGCACTCCCACCACCTCCATCCCTTTTACCGGCTCTCTGGGTACATTGCTGTGCGGCACAATGGCGCGTTTAAAACCGTGCTTGGCAGCTTCGCGCAGGCGTTCCTGGCCACTGGGTACCGGACGAATCTCACCTGACAAGCCCACTTCGCCAAACACCATCAGATCTTGTGGCAAAGCTCTATCACGAAAGCTGGAGACAATCGCCAGTAACAGCGCCAGGTCAGAGCTGGTTTCCATCACTTTCACACCACCAACCACATTTACAAACACATCCTGATCACCCAAATGTAAGCCGCCGTGGCGGTGCAATACCGCGAGCAACATCGATAGTCGGTTCTGATCCAAACCCACCGCAACCCGGCGCGGATTGCCGAGATGGCTGTCGTCTACCAGGGCTTGAATCTCTACCAGTAATGGCCGCGTACCTTCCCATACCACCATCACCACGGAACCACTGGCAATATCTTCTGCTCGCTGTAAAAAAATGGCCGAGGGATTGGTCACTTCACGCAAACCCTGCTCGGTCATGGCGAAAACGCCCAATTCATTCACCGCCCCAAAACGGTTTTTGTTGCCTCGGAGGGTACGAAAACGGGAATCATTAGAGCCCTCTAGCAAAATGGAGCAGTCGATCATGTGCTCCAGTACTTTAGGGCCCGCCAGGCTACCGTCTTTGGTGACATGCCCCACCAAAATCAATACCGTGCCCGATTGTTTGGCAAAGCGGGTGAGATAAGCAGCGCATTCACGCACCTGCGACACGCTGCCCGGTGCCGATTGAATCTCGTCCAGATGCATTACCTGAATGGAATCCACCACCAGCACCTTGGGCGCATGCTGCTGGGCAGCAGCCACCACCCCACTGACATTGGTTTCGGAGAGCATTTTGATTTTATCGGTAGGCAAATGCAGGCGGTGGGCACGCATAGCCACCTGCTGCAACGACTCTTCACCCGTCACATACAGCACGTCGCGCTGCGATGCCAGAAAACACAGTGTTTGCAGCAGCAGAGTCGATTTACCCGCACCAGGATGCCCTCCCAGCAACACTACCGAGCCCGGCACAAAGCCGCCACCCAGTACGCGGTCGAACTCATCAGTACCCGAGGTAAAACGCGGCAAGTCTTCCAGATTAATATCGGCCAGTGTCTGCACCTGTCCGCCGGCGCTACCCGCATAGCCCTGCAACGCCGCCGAGCGACCACCGCGGGCCGGGGACGCTGGGCCGAGGCGCACCTCCTGCATAGTATTCCACGCACCACATTCAGTGCATTGCCCTTGCCACTTGGTGTAGTCCGCACCACAGTCGTTGCACACAAACGCGGTTTTTTGCTTTGCCAAAGTGTTTACTCCCTCTAGCCGTCTGATTCTGCCAAGAGCGCGCAAAATACCATAACACAGCATCAAAGGCTGCCGATAAACCACTCAGCTATTAACCTGGCGAAAAAATAGATCTCCTTATCTATTTTGTCGCACGCCTTGGAAATACTCGCAAAATTGTGCGAAATTCCTTGTACTTCCAAGGCTTACATTGGCCTGCGGCCAATGGCGGCGCGTCGACAACTGCTCCTGCGTTGTTCTACCACCTACATCCCTGTAGGCGTCCGTGCGCCACTAATTAACCCGACAATAATTATCGTCGGGTTAATAAAACGATTTGACGTATAATCCGACCCCCAATCGGCTAAGGATTAATGGTAAAGTGCCGCCATGAGTTCATCCCTTTTACCTGAAAAGCCCATACTGATTTCACCGTCGCTGGCGGCCACCATTGGCCTGGATGAGGCGACGCTGCTGTCTGTGCTGGGCGACATGACCCACTATCGGCAGGGCCAGAACAACAATGGCTATATCTGGTATCAGGTACCGGTAGAGCAGCTGCAATCGATGACACCGTTTTGGAATGCCGCAGACCTGGAGCGAATCTGTAACAGCCTGCGCGACAAAGGCATTTTGCTGCTTGCCAGCGCCCTGATGCAGGCGGGACACAACCTTAAGTTTGCCTTTAACGATCGCCAACAACAGGCTACCCTAGCCCCGCAGACGGCTGCACCGGCAATGCCCACTGCGGCGGCGCTCTCAACAGCACCGCAACCTAACAGGGCCTCAGTGATTCCTGCCAACTGGCAGCCTGATCAAAATACCCTCACCCTGTTGAGCCAATTGAACATTCCAGAGCACTTTGCCCGTGAACAAGTGCCCGAGTTTGTGGCCTACTGGCGTGAAAGTGGCCAGCCGCAACGCACCTGGGGCAGCAAGTTTGTTAACCATATAAAACGCAAATGGGAGCAACACCGTACGCTGCTGGCGCGGGCTGACAAGGCGCAAACCATGTCGGACAGCTGGGCCCCCAAAGCCGAAACCCTGCAACAACTGGCCAACGACGGCATCCCCACGGCATTTATTCAACGCCAACTCACCCGTTTTCGCCTGTATTACCAACAGGAAGGTTCGAGCAAAAATGCCTGGGATATGACCTTTTATTCATGGGTAAAGGAAGATTGGGACAAACAAGACACGCCCTTTATCGACAAGCGCCAAAGCTCGCCCATGCAGGCCCAGTGGCGCCCCGAGCAGCACACCTTCGATTATTTGCGCAACAGTTACGGCATAGACCCCGACTTTATTGACGAGTGCGTGCCAGAATTTATTCATAAATGGATCGAGAAAAACGCCTACCACTCGGAGTGGGGCAATATTTTTGCCCAACATGTGATTGAACAATGGCGCTTTGTGCAGGCAGGGATTGCGCGCAACCCGCAACCAGAAATTATCAGAAGTAACTGGCAGCCATCGACGGATTGCGTAGAATTACTGGTACAGCAATCTGGCGTGGCGATAGATTTTATTCGCCAGCAGATACCCGAGTTTGTACTCTACTGGAGCAACCGGGGCCAACCCATGCACAGCTGGGATAATATTTTTATTCGCAATGTAAAACACCAGTGGGCCAAGCGCCTGCAAATGTCGTTAACACAGGCTAATCAGCATGCAGGACAGCAAAACGTTAATCAATCAACTCGAACAAAAGATCGCGCCGTCAGCGAGCAGCTCAGCGACCGAAGCTGGGCCTATTGATAACGAGCGCGGTAATGCGTCTGACAAACAGCGGGGCTCAACCCCGGAGTTGATTGACGCCATTAATCAGGTCTTTGCGCTGTTTCGGGTAAATTTCCACAACCAGTACTTCAGCGCCTACCCTACTGTTGAAGATCAGAACATGGCTAAACGTTTATGGCTGGATAACCTCAAACCATTTTCGGTAGACAACATATTACGTGGTGCCAAAAAGGTGATCACACAATCAGATTACTTGCCAACGATTCATAAAATGATTACGGCCTGCCAATCGGTATCCAGCCAAGGCGCATTACCCGATACTCATGCCGCCTATATCGAAGCCTGCAACGCCAGCAGCCCCAAAGCCGAATACAACTGGAGCCATCTGGCGGTTTACTATGCAGGCAAAGAAGCTGACTGGTATTTTCTCGCCAGCAACACCGAACAAAAAGCCTTGCCGGTGTTTGCCCAATGTTACCAGCGCATCTGCGCCCGAGTACTGGCCGGCGAAACATTGGAACCACCTAAACCGATTGCCCTTCCCGAGCGTACTGAAAAGACATTGAGCAAAGATGAGAACCACAAACGCCTGTCTGCGCTGCGTTCGTCTCTTGATATTTAGGTCTGTACAACAGGCCTCACCGTTTATCTGACTCACAACATAAGACGATAATTTATGACCACCAATAATGGACAAACACCAATTGAATCCATGGTAGGAAAAGGGCGTTTAATCGCCGCCTTGCTACTGCTTTACACTGTTGCTGTGCTGGCATTGGCACTGTTTCTGGGGCAGTACAAGCTAGTGTCTGATGAGTCGATAGGGGAAATGCCAGAGCTTGTTCACGAACAAACCGACAAGCCTGACTTTAACTCAATCGACCAGGTAAAAGCTCGCAAGAAAGCTTTTTTTGATTTTTTACGCCCGGCGATACAAGCCAATAATGAATACCTTAGCCAGCAGCGAACACATTTGTTAGCGATTAAAGAGCGCTGGGAGGACGAAGAAAAGATCAGCAAAAAAGAGCTGAAATTTCTTCGCAAACTATCGCAAGAGTACAACCTAGACGAAGAGCAAATTGAAAATACCGATCAACGCCTAAGAGTATTACTGCGCCGCGTAGATACCATTCCAGAAGGACTGGTACTGGCACAAGCTGCCATTGAATCTGCGTGGGGAACCTCGCGCTTTGCCAGAGAGGGAAATAACTTTTTTGGTGAGTGGTGCTACAAAAAAGGCTGTGGGATCATCCCCAGCGCCCGGCTTGAAGATGCCAATCACGAGGTTGCCACATTTGATACCGTGGCAGACTCAGTGAACAGTTATTTTCAAAACCTGAATACCTATCATGCCTACCAGGAGCTACGCAGTTTGCGGTCGGTACTACGGATGTCTGGCAAGCCCATTACCGCCTCAAAACTTGCCGCCGGGCTTACACGCTATTCAGAACGCCGTGAAGAATATGTTGAAGAAGTGCGTAAAATGATACGCATCAATAAGCTGGAAAAACCCGCCCCCATCGAACAGGCAGCGATGTAGCGATACCTTAATGCAGAGCACACGTTAAATACGTTTAGGGCTCTGCATACCAACTACCATCATTGTTACGACGAATAATCAACTGACTAAACCAATAGAAGCGGCCTTGCTCTGCTGCCATGGTGCAGTTAATGCGAGAGCGCCCAACTGGCACAGCCTTGTTTAAGGCAACTAACCACTCACGAGCGCTGCTGCTGTCTGACACTTTTTTCACATTCACGGCTCCCTGGCCTGATGCAAAACACTGCAATAACTGGTTTTCCGTTTTACCGAGCCATACCTTATCCTCAACCCGCAAACGCAGCGATGGCTGTTTGGTTGGCACCGGCAATATCCAATCAAGCAGACGCTTACCAGTTTCATCCAGCAACACTGATGATGCAACCGGAATAGGCAGCGTGGTGACCTTTTCAATAAAATCATCGCCACCGTAATGCCCACCAAAAGGAAAGCGCGGCAACGCCTGCAGATCAGACGTATGAGAGACTGCACCAGAGTGCTGAGTCACTGCCACATACCCAAGGCGCTGTAAAATCTGCTCTAATGCAGGATCGTACTCACCATAAGGATAAGCAAAATATTTTGGTGCAGTGCCAATTACCTGTTTAATTTTAGCTTCAGCCTGCGTGATATCGTCGCGCATACGCGCAGCCCACTGTGACTCATTTTCATCGTCCAGTCGGCGAATCATGTGGCTATGTCGAAAACTGTGATTGGCGATCAATGCACCTTGCTTATGCAGCTCTTTTAACTGAGACCAACTCATAAAGTTGGAGGTTTCACCTTCCCCGGCAATATCTTTGGGCGATACGAATACCGTGTAAGGCCAACCGCGTCGGTGGAGTAAAGGTGCAGCCTCGTCGTATACCGATTTATAGGCGTCGTCAAACGTGATGACTACGGTATTATCAGGCAGCGGCTCACCATGACGGAGCTGTGCAGCTAACGCAGGCAGGTCGATCACCTGGTAACCCAGCTTATCGATAGCATCCATGTGCTCGCGAAACTGCGCAACCGAAGTACGCGTACTGGCAGGCCCCTCGTCAGCAATGCGGTGATATTGAATAATCACAGCCGCATGTGCACTGACCACAACGCCAACAGCTAATAAGGTAAACGCTATTATCTTTTTCATGGTACCCGTTAACACCTGTAGTCATTACTGGTGCGAGCGCTCTCTCTATAGGGTTAATTACTTAACACATCGCTCAAATAACAGGCCCTACTGTTAGGGCCTGTTCACACAATATCTTGGCATTTAACCATGCCGCAACATTTATTTAACCGGCAGAAGCGCATTCGTTTTGCCATACGACTCGGTTTTTTCCCTGTTTTTTTGCGGCATAAAGCATATCGTCGGCAAGCCCAAAAAAGCGGTCAGGATTACACACTGGGGAGGGGTTACAGCTTACTCCACCAGTGCTAACGGTGACCACATGCATATCATTACCCACACCCTGGTGTGGCAATTTCAGATCTGCAATAGCAGCGCGGCATTTTTCTGCCAACATCAATGCACCTTCACAATCACTTTCTGGCAGTAACAGCACAAACTCTTCGCCACCATAGCGAGCAACCAGGTCACGCGGTCGCTTAAACTGATCGGCAAGCACCACCGCCACTCGCCGCAAAACAGCATCGCCTGCTGAGTGACCATGATGATCGTTGTAGAGTTTGAAATTATCGATATCAATAATCGCCAGCGACAGCACTGAGCCATTGCGAACAGCTGCCTGCCATTCTACCTCTAGCATATCTTGATATTTGCGGCGATTAGCTATCCCCGTGAGGGGATCAATATTTGCCAGTTCTTCAAGCATTTTTCGCTGCCTTACCAGCTGCAAATGCAGGTTGACGCGAGCCCGCACAATAGCCGCATTAAAAGGCTTATAGATGTAATCACTGGCACCGAGCGAGAGCCCGCGCTCTTCATCTGCAGCATTATTAAGGCCAGTAATAAAGATAACGGGAATATCGGCCGTTAAAGGATTTTTTGCCAGCACTTCCATGGCAGAAAATCCGTTCATATCCGACATCACTACATCCATTAAAATAAGATCAGGTTTATAATCCAATGCTTTTCGAATACCTTGACGCGCATTTTTCGCCAGCACCACCTCAACTTCGCTACGCAAGATATCACTGATCACTTTTAAATTGATTTTTTCATCATCCACCACTAGCACACGCTGCTTATTATTCATAATCGTTTTTACTACTCGATTTCAAACTCAGTGTCTGCAACATTTTCTTTACCAACTCCGCAGCCAATTCGTACTCAACTTCGTTAACATACGATTCAAGTTCGATGATCGTCTCGTAATGGGGAGTACCCGCGACCATTTTTAACAGCGGCGGCATATATTCCTCGGCAAGAAGATCCGATGAACACAGCAAGGGGTACAATTCACCTAATGCACTGTGAAAATTTTCAACAGAAAAACCTGACTCCGGAACAGCTAATACATGGCTCTGCACAAATGGCAGTTGTTCAAACTGACATAAAATTGTTTCCAATGTAGAAAATATTTCTGCAATTAAGCCTTTGTCTGGAAGGGTATTCTCGCTCAGCTGTCGCTCAAGATAACCGCAATAATCACTCAGCTGAAATGCGCCAAGATAGGATGCGCTGGATTTTAAAGAGTGCATTGCATCAGATGCCTTCTCACCATCAACAACAGCGCCATCAAACAATGCTTTAAGCACGGAAACATCCTGACTGTAGCGCTGATAAAAACGCTTAATCAAACCCACGTACAAATCTGTATTGCCACCCATATTGCGTAATGCTTTGGCAACATCCAGTTCAGCAATACCACCTAATACCTGCAGAATAGACGAAGAGTCTCCTCCGGAAACCACGCCATACTTGCGACGGGAAGAGGTTGGTCGAGATATTAAAAACTGGGCCATCACTTTATACAGGGTTTCCGGTGAAACTGGCTTTGAGATATGTTCATTCATACCCGCTGCAAGACTTTTTTGTTGGGCGCCAAACATGGCATGAGCCGTCATGGCGACAATGGGAAGATCTTCATACACCGTATTTTTTCTAATACGCTGAGCCGTCGACAACCCATCCAGCTCTGGCATTTGAATATCCATCAGTATGAGGTCATAACGCTCGTGCTTAAGTTTTTCAAGTACTTCCAGCCCGTTTTCAACAGCGTCGACTGTTACCCCGGTTTCTTGCAAATAGCCCAAGGCAACCTCGGTATTAATGGGGTTGTCTTCGGCAAGTAAAACCCGGTAGGCCGAGAAGTCTGGTGCGCTAATTGCGCCTGGCGTAAGCCACGGCTTCACCTCGCCAACGGGTTTTGCCTGCTGTTTTAAATCCAAAGCGGCAAGCAATGCCTTGATAGACACCGGCTTTTCAAGAAAGCAAATATCCATTGCGTCGTCACACGTAACCTCTTGATGGTCGTACGACGACTCCATGATAATAATTCGCTTGGCCAGGTCATCGCGGTACAGCATCTCTGCAATGCGCAGTGCTAGCATGGTAGGCTCTGTCCAGTCCATAAGAACTACGTCAAAAGGCAAACCGTTGCTTTTTTCGTTTCGCGCAATACCTTCGGCCGCCACAGGATCTTTTACAACAGTCACCAAACAGCCTGAAAACCGTAATTTCTCTGCCAATTTTTCTCGAGCCATCTCGTTGTCAGCGATAATCATTACGCGAAGCGAAGAGTGATCGATATTTTCAACGAGCGGAGTACTCAGTGGCGCAGCTGGAATACAAACAGTGAATACGGTTCCCTTTCCTACCTCGCTGGTAACCGCAATACTTCCATCCATTGCGTCGGCTAACTGCTTACAAATAGCCAATCCCAAACCGGTTCCACCATAGCGGCGCGACATACTGTCGTCGGCCTGACTAAAAGATTCGAATAGTGTTTTGCAGCTATCTTCACTAATACCAATACCAGAGTCTTTCACCCAACAGCAGAGCGTTTGATTTGTCGCATCGTATTGCAATTCAACAGACACCCACCCCGCAGGGGTGAACTTAATGGCGTTGCTAATCAGATTGGTGAGAATCTGCTGCAACCGTAACGGATCTGCAGATAATTCGGCAGGCATGGCTGGGTGCACATTTAGCAGTATCTGCAAACCTTTTTCCCAGGCTTTAAGCTGACAGATCTGTAGCGCATTGATAGCAACTTCTTCCGGATCAAACGCTGTTTTTTCAAGCTGAAATTTACCCGCCTCAAGCTTGGAAAAATCAAGTACATCATTAACAATGTTTAGCAAAACATCACCGGCCGCCTTGATTTTACTCAGGTAAGCCAACTGCTCTACAGTCATAGGGGTCTTCATGGCTAATTGGCTAAGGCCCAGTACGGCGTTAATCGGTGTGCGGATTTCATGACTCATTTTTGCCAGAAACAAAGATTTTGCCTCAGTCGCTTCTTCTGCTTCCAAGCGCGCTTTTTCCAATTCCTCTGTGCGCTCTTGCACCTTGATGTCAAGGCGCTGATTTATTTCTTCCAACGCTTCGTTATATTCTGCCAACTTGGCCTGGGCATCGGAGGCGACACGTTCGGCTTCACGAATACTGGTCACGTCACGACTAACACCACAGACAAAAATAGGCTTGCCCTCGCGATCAAATATGGGCACGAACAAGGTGTCAACGTAACATTCACTACCATCCGGACGAACAGCGTATTGCTCTTGCGAAATGGGTTTACCCGCATTTACCGCGCGGCGATAGGTAGCGTAGAGACCCTCGACAATATCGTCATCCCAGATGTTACGTAAATTCAGGCGATGCACGGGTTCGTCCAGAGAAATGCCCACCACATTTCTCGACGCAGGATTATTGTCGTATAAAGAAAATTCGCCGTCGTCTTCCACGGCCATGATAAACATGAGATCAGCAGAGTGCTGCCAGAGTTGCCGGAAGCATTCGATTATCGTTTGATCATGCTCTATTTCATCAAAGATATCATTTAGCTTCATGATTTGTGCACCAAGTGCTGACCCTATACTTAATTTGTTTTGCTTAACAGCCAGCTGGCAACGTTGGCTTGCAACCAAGCATTCGCTGGCGAGGTTGAAGTGGCCAACCAACGTGAGAGATTCAGCTGGCTACTTTGGGGGTTCAAACTGCCACTGAGGGCCACTGCCGCAGTGCTTGCACTGGCATACCCGCACACCGCTACGCTTTGTAACTGGCTATCACTGACATAGGTATCGACAAAACCCCATAGAGAAATACGTTGCTGCTGCCAGTTCAACGAGCCGTACAACAATCCGAGCTGGTCATCGACAACCTGCAGATTTAACCGCACATCGCCAGCCGCTGTATTCCACTGACCATTAATCGTAGCCTCGGTTGTAGCCGACGACTCAGCGGGCACGTCAGGAAGTGTAAACCGCGGAGAGGCTGCTACCGACGAGGTTCGGGTAAAGGTCAGTTCACCAATATAATCACCAGGGATTGCGCCAGCGTACTCTACGGTAGCTACCAACGAGTTCACTACGGTCATACTGCCATCAGCCTGCAATTGGCCGCAGTACGACGACATCCAGTGCCACGATGCATTGTAGGTCTGCGCGTCAACCGGACGCCAGAAAATAGCCAACACCAGATTCTGCCCCGAGTCAGCAGTGGGGTCTTGCGGTAAGCAGCTGCCAATCACGAGGTAAGTGCCCGACGCGCCGGTGGTGGAAGAATAATCACCCAGGATCAACCCGCCAGGCAGTACCGTAAGATCCATTTTTGAGCCAAAACTGTTCACCCATGATCCATTCAATTGCAATGCCATTATCACGTCCTGTCTGCGCCAGTTTAATGACTGTTAGAAATTTTTTGCCTACGTGTAAATATAGCTGCAGGCTGGGATTGTGTAGTTTGAATAATTTTGGGGCCGTCTTTTTTATTAAATATCCACATACCCACTGGCGTGATATTGACAGCACCAGCATCTTCATTCACCTGATACTCGTACACGGTGTACAACGAATCCATCAACACGGAGCCCACCAGCACCAGTTCGCTGAGGCCATTGAGTGGCTGAAACTGGGAAATTGAGAGCCCCTGATACTGGCCTGCTTCAATTTTTACGTTGTACACCGACGATGGAATCACCAGCCGCCCAGTTTCGCCAGTGTCGGTCGTTCCTACTTCCAACGTTACATCTTCGCCAAAAAATGTAGTGGCGAGAAAAGTCTCAAACATTAGCTTGGGATCACCTTTAAACTGCGATGACCCGGAATCGAGGCTAAAGAAGTAGTCTTCTGCTAGCAACGTATCACCCACAAAAAAACGGCGCAGTGGGGTTGTCCAGATATACGCAACGGAAGGTATGGAATATTCCTGCCAGGGTAAAAACAGGTATTCGAGAGAATCCTGATAGGATGAATCAAGGGTACCGAAGGCTACCGTGCCCTGCCCGCTTTCTCCATCCGTGGAAAAGGTAAGATAAGGTGCCTCTGGGCTGACAATACCCTGCTCCACCATACTGGCAAACACATGAAACGATGCATTGGCATCGGCGGTGGCCATGCCTCGATATAAACTGTTATCAGCGGCCACAATATCCAATGACATCTGGCTGGGCATGCCTATGCCGCCATCCCAGTCCAATTCAGCAAATTGCTGGCCTGAATACGCTTTCGCCAGATACACATCGGAATCAACCGCGACACCACCTAAAGCAAACGCATCGTTACCCGCCTCAACCTGCATGGAACCCCATGGCCCAAAATCAACCGTGGTTTCAGGATGCGTTCCCAACCAACTGAAGGTGGTCGAGTTTTGCCAGGCAAACTGTCCTCCTCCATAATGCTCGCAACCATTGTCGGCACAGAGTGTAGAGGTAACCCAGACAAAGTTACTGCCGGTATCAAAAGAAAACTTCAGCGGCTGCCCCGGCGTGCCCAGGTCAACCACGGCATACCAGGGCGATGCGCCATTATTCTGAAACGGGCCTTTCGCCATTGGTAGCGCAAGGCCTTCCGCAAGAGACCTCAGTGAAAAAAAGGCTAACAGCAGCAGTATGCCGCTACAGATTCCTTTGCCAGCCACTTCCAAACCTCTCCCTCTACCCATTCCCTCGTACTCCTACCCTAAACCCTGTTTTTTATACTATCGTCAGTTTGGCGCAAATATTTATGGATGCTCGAACAAAAAAGACAATAACGCGTCACAATACCGCCACAATATGCCCACGTAACCCTCCTGCCGGCTATCCTCAATCATCTTCAAGCAAAAACTCAAGACCAATACCGTCTTCAACAACCCGAGTTACCTGCATTTTTACTTCCGGGGCATCTGGCGGGCCGTCAATCACTTGTCCGGTAAGCACCTCACCAATAACAGGCAGCTCACCATCACCTTTAACCAGAAAAAGCCCCCCTTCTGATATATCACGGGTATACACAATACGCTCGCCAATGGACGGATGCGTTACACGAACCCGGCACTTGAATGACGTGCGTAAATGTTTGCGCTTTTCTTTCATGATACTCCTTTCGTATTTTCGCCCCCAGAAAATAAGCAGGCACTGTCTCCAGTGCCTGCTGTCGTTACTCTATAGAAATACCATCGACCTTTTGGAAACCGCGAGGCAATTTATTCCCCCTGCGGCCCCGCTCACCACGATAATGTTCAAGGTCGGCAAGCTTCAGAGCCGTGTGTCGCTTACCTGAGTGAATTATTATTTTCTGGCCTTCGCCCACAACACCAATAGCCACCACGTACTCTTCGCGGTTTTGTACTCGCGCCGAAGGGATACCAATTATTTTATTGCCTTTACCGCGCGCAAGTTCAGGCAGTTCGGTCACCGGAAACACCAGCATGCGGCCTTCCGTGGTTACCGCTACCAACATTTTTTCGGCAGTGTCTTCTAACAATTGCGCAGGCAACACACGGGCGCCCTTGGGCAAATTCAGCGCTGCCTTACCGGCTTTATTTTTGGTATAGAGATCACTGAGCTTAGCGATAAAACCATAACCTGCATCACTGGCCATCAGCACCTGTTGATTATCCTGCCCCATCAACATACCGACAAAGCTGGCGCCACTGGGCGGGCTCAAACGACCGGTAACCGGCTCACCCTGACTGCGGGCAGAAGGCAATGTATGTGCAGCCAGTGCATAACTGCGCCCAGTTGAATCGAGTAGAATCACCGACTGATTACTTTTACCGTGCACCGCCACACTGAATTTATCACCGGACTTGTAACTGAGTGCGGCCGGATCAATATCGTGCCCTTTTGCAGAACGAATCCAGCCTTTGTCTGACAGCACCACGGTTACCGGATCACTACCGAGCAATTCGGTTTCACTAAAGGCCTGCGCTTCGCCCCGTTCCTGCAGCGGCGAACGACGATCGTCACCATATTCTTTAGCAACCGCTAGCAGCTCTTTTTTCACCAGATTTTTCAATCGGCGCGCTGATTCCAGAGTTTGTGTCAGTTCTTGGCGCTCTTTTTCCAGCTCGTCTTGCTCGGCCCGTATTTTCACTTCTTCCAAACGAGCCAACTGGCGCAAGCGCGTATCCAGTACGTAATCAGCTTGCACCTCGGTTAAACCAAAGCGCGCCATTAATTCGGCCTTTGGCTCATCTTCCGTGCGAATAATATGAATGACTTCGTCAATATTAAGGAAGGCAATCATTAAACCTTCCAATAAGTGCAAACGTTTTTCGACCTTATCGAGACGATACTGCAAACGCCTGCGTACGGTCACCGTGCGGAAGCTAAGCCACTCGCCCAACAATTTATCGAGGGATTTAACCGCCGGGCGACCATTAATCCCGATCATGTTCATGTTGATACGATAACTGCGTTCGAGGTCTGTGGTCGCAAACAAGTGATTCATCACCGGCTCGAGATCAACGCGGTTAGACTTGGGAATAATCACGATGCGCGTCGGATTTTCGTGATCCGACTCATCGCGCAAATCAACCACCATGGGCAATTTCTTTGCCTGCATTTGCTGGGCGATCTGTTCAATCACTTTTTCACCACTTACCTGATACGGTAACGCGGTAATCACGATATCACCGTCTTCTTTGCGCCATACTGCCCGCATCTTTAAGCTGCCGCGGCCACTTTCGTAAATCTTTTGAATGTCAGCTTTGGGCGTAATAATTTCAGCGTCGGTGGGCATATCCGGGGCGAGGATATGCTCGCACAACTGAGCAACTGTGGCTTGCGGATTTTCCAGCAAGTGCACGGTGGCATTAACTACCTCGCGTAAATTATGGGGCGGAATATCTGTTGCCATACCCACCGCAATACCCGTGGTGCCATTGAGCAGTACATTGGGCACCCGTGCCGGCAACACCAGGGGCTCGTCCATAGTGCCGTCGAAATTTGGCGTCCAGTCAACGGTGCCCTGGCCCAGTTCTTCCAGCAGCACCTCACTGTAACGGGCAAGACGGGCTTCGGTATAACGCATGGCAGCGAACGATTTGGGGTTATCGGGCGAGCCCCAGTTGCCCTGACCATCCACCAGCGGATAGCGATAAGAGAAGGGCTGCGCCATCAGTACCATGGCTTCGTAAGAGGCGGAATCGCCATGCGGATGGTATTTACCAATCACGTCACCCACGGTACGGGCCGACTTTTTGTACTTGGCTGTGCTCTTCAGGCCCAGCTCGCTCATGGCGTATACGATGCGACGCTGTACCGGCTTTAAGCCATCGCCAATGTGTGGCAAGGCCCGGTCGAGAATCACATACATGGAATAATCTAAATAGGCTTTTTCGGCATACTGTTTAAGGGCGATACGCTCTTCAGCATCCGCGGTGATGGTCACCTCGGTCATAAATCTTCCTGTTTCAACTTATGGTAGTGCGGCCGCTGGGCCGACCAATTATCATCTCTTGTAAACCCTATCCAACACTTAAAATACCTCCGCAACATCAAGAGCTACCCTCCGTGCATCGTTAGAGGCTTATTGTCATTTCTGCTGCGCCAAGACTACGTAAATTCAGGGCGGGATTACAAGTAATTACCTGCTCGGCCTTAATACCCTGTGATATCAGCCACTCTTTTACCCGCTTGTTACGCTCCCTGGCCAATCGCAGTAAGGGCTCCCGTTGCGTTTTGGTTAACTCCGGTACGTCCTCCACCTGCTTTACGTCAGCATCCGGCTGCCAATCGCTATAGTTGGCACTGGCGCAAAACACCAACGCCAATTGCGAACGTTCATTGAGCAGATCTACCAGCTTGGCCAGCTTGGCTTTGCTGTCTGCCGACAACTCAGCACTGGCCGGTTCAAAGAACAAAGGCTCGAAGTTCAGCCCGGTGGCTACCCCCACTGCCGCCTTAGCCAGAGTCACCAAGCCAAAAGGGCTGTAATAATTGATAACCGCCTGGGTGAGGGTTTTACGTGCAACCACCCCCAGGATATGCCCGGGGGATACGCTGGGCTGGCCAACCTCGCCAGTAATCGGCAAGGTAAGCGGAATATTGTTGTCATCATCACGCAACAGGTTCAGAGAGGTGCCAATGGGTAGATTGCTATCGCCCTCAGTACCAGTGCGATCTGCGCTGGCGAGCCGGTCGAGATAAAACTTTTGCAATTGCAGCTCGGCTACTGCATCAATCTGGTCGTCTTCAATAGTGAAACGTAGCTGATTTTTCACTTGACCCTGTTTCACCCGATAACCAATCACTTGCTCGGTATAGGGCGACAAAGGCAACAGGTCCAGCGCGGTAATCGTCACCTCCCCCTGGGCATTGATTTTGTTGGTAAACGGCTGCACCTCGGCATTTGCTATCAACGCACCAAACTCGCCAAGGGTTGCTTGCACCGTCACCGGTGTTAACGCTTGAGGCGCAGAGGCGTCCGCAGCACCCACCGATACCCGAAGCTGTTTCACTTGCTCGACCACCACGCTAGCGGGTTGTTGATCGAGCCAGACAAGTTCACCCCCATCGAGCGTAGCACCAGCCAACGCCAATGCCAGCGACGCACCAGCAGGCGCAGAAGCCACCTCAGCCTGCTCACCTGTAGCAGGCGCCATCAGCAAAGCTAGCCACGGATCCAACCGCTGCGCAACCGATACTTGCGGCTGCAATTGCCCCTCTGGCAAACGCACCAAATAAGCCTGCAGGCCGGTGGCGGCGACAGGCCCAACCGTTACGCCCTTTGCACTCTGTTGCAAGCCATCTACGGTAAATGCCTGCCATTGCAGCTGATATTCAGGCACCCGCTGTAGAGCACCCTCAAACACCGACTGTTGCTCGGTGGGTAGAGCAAGTGCCTGCACCTCATTCACTGCCAGTGCAGCAATACTAATACCGCCAGCCAGGGCATGCTGCAAATCAATACCATCAACCTGCAGCTGACCCACGCTAATCCAAGGCTGCTCTTCAGCAGGCGCTTGTAATATCAGTTCATTGAGCAGCAATTGGTTTGGCAATTCGAGGGTTAAATTTGGTTGCAAGAGTGCTGTCTGCTCACCCTGTAGCTCCAGATGCGTCAACGCCATGCATTCCGCACGAAGTGCAGAGCCCAAATTCAGGTGATACAAACACAGCTTTACATCATCAATGGCTAGCTCAGGCAGGCTTACCTGCCAAGACGGCGTGGCGCCCCCTTTTGTTTCCAACTCATCACTGTTTGCAGGCTCTGTTACCAAAGTCGGCAGATAGAGCCCCGCCACCTCCCAGGCTTGCTGTTGATCGGCGCCTTGAATGGCTGCATCCAGCCTCACCCCCTTAATCGCTAACGCTGTGAGCACTACCTGCCGATCAAGTAATGGCAACCAGCGCCACCCCAGTGTTAATTCATCCAGTCGAAAGCCGCGCCCTGCGGCATTTGTTCCCTCCAGCCCATAGACACGAATCAGTCCACGCGCAGGAGATACCTCAAGGTAAGAGAATTCTGCATCCACACCCTGCTGGCCCAGCCAGTAAGTGACACTGTGCCGAACCGCCAGCGGAATAAGAGAAATTACCAGCAGTATAAGCAGTACGAGAATAAGCAATACGTTACGTAAAGCACGCAGGTACGATGCAGCCAGCGCCATGGAAAAACCTTTTTACCCAGAACTAACGGTGTAGATTACCAGATATTTAGCCGAGAAAAACGGCGAGGCGCAGGCTTTCGCCTAACCGCTAGACAGCGCACAAATCACATCCAGCAGCGGTTTGTCTTTATTATTTTCACTGCGCAAAATGGCCAGCAGGCTGTCCTGACTACCGTATTTACCGACGTTGTAGCGATCTTCTGTTACCTGAAACTGCATACCGGCATTGTTGGGCCAGGCCGATAGCACCTCAGGCATCAACGTCGGCTCGGCCACCACGGGCGCTTCATACAACTGCCGTGCAGCTTCGGCCAGTTCCAGCGCTGGAGTTTCCTCGGGCAGGGGCTCTTCAACAGTGGCCTTTTTTGCGGCCTTGCGCTTAGCTGGCTTAACCGCCCCCGGCTCTGGCGTCACCGGCAGGTAAGGTTTAATTCGCTCAAAAACCGCTTGTGCGATATCTGCAGCAGAGGTTTCATCGGCCAGCGCCATATCGAGCAGCGACAGCACATCTAACGGTAGCTCCTGATACTGACTAATGTATGCGCTGCAGATATCTGCCAGGCTTTCGCGCAACTGCCCCTGCAGCTGAATGATCGAGACCAAATCAAGCCATTGATTGCGCAAATGTTTGAGCTGGGATTTATCGGCCTTAGGCCCAGTCAGGGCGCGCACCGCTTTTTCGGCGTTGACAGGCTCCTGAGCCTCGCGCGACAGCCTGTGCCAGTATGCACTGAAAGATGTTGTTACCACCGACGACTTTTCGATTGCCGACACGAGAGAGTCGGATAACCGCACAAAGTTACGGCAACTGGGGTCGGTATCAGCAAAGAGCGATACGGGGCGCTGCAAGGTCACCGCCGAGCGAATACTCTCATCTCGGGGAATAAACCCAAGATAATTCAGATTAACGTTGATGTATTTTTTAACGGCGCCCGAAAAGCGGTGATAAACCTCCCGTGCCTGCGCTGCATTGGCGCACATATTGACTGCCACATGGAAGTCATTCCCAGACTTACGCCTCTTCAATAGCTTGATTAACGAAAATGCATCGGTCAGCGATGTAGGCTCTGGCGTGATAACGATCAGGGCATGGGTTGCCGCGCAGACAAAATCTAATGTTGTATCGGCAATACCTGCCGCAGTATCAAGCAAAAGATAGTCAAACTGATTTTCAATACGGGCAAGTTCCCGCGTGAGCCGCAGTCGCTGACGCGGGTGAAGGTCAACACAGCTACTGATACCATTAGCACCGGGTATCACTTTTAACCCGAATGGACCATCCAGCATGATGTCTTCTATGGGCATATCGCCAGACAACACATGCTCCAACCGGGCATGGGGTGCAAGCCCCAACAGGATATTAATATTGGCCAGCCCGGTGTCGGCATCAAACACACAGACTTTGGCACCGGCCTTGGCCAGTGAGATACCCAGGTTAACCGTGAGG
The DNA here is from genome assembly GCA_050289485.1 of Cellvibrionaceae bacterium. GTDB lineage: Bacteria > Pseudomonadota > Gammaproteobacteria > Pseudomonadales > Cellvibrionaceae > JBNKFV01. The sequence continues at coordinate 84,424 of JBNKFV010000031.1, read as the reverse complement.
CTCGACTTGCCCACACCGCCCTTGCCACTGCTAATAGCAATAACGTGCGGCAGAATTCCTTTACCACCACTGAGTGGCGGTTTATCAGAAGTGTCGCCGATTGGCATTGCCTCCCACGCTTTACCTGCCCCCATTATGCAGCCGCTCCATGAATACTCTGATGATGCCCAGGTTTTATGCCATTGTAATAGTTTGTGTTGCCGTATCGCAGTGTTGGCATTTAGGGCCTCATCTTAACATCAACCGCCAAATTTTGGAGTGGCTAAAAAGCCAGCTATCGGGTTAAATCAACCGCAAATATCCTAACGTAGTCATAGATACCGGAGTTCAGTATACTTGGCGCGAGATACTGTATCACACCAAAGGCAACTATGACGCCAACATAGCAGTTCCGGCGACAACGACAACAAACAAACACCATAGGGTTCGGCGTGCTCACAAAGTCCGAAATAGACCGGCTACCTAGTCTGCCGCAGGTATTGCTGCAATTGCTTGATGCTATCCACAGCCACAGCGCTGACTTCAAACATATTGCCGATATCGTTAGGCAGGATTCAGCCACCACCACCCGCTTGCTGACGATTGCAAACTCCAGTTTTTATCGTCAGACAAACGAAGTGACCACCATCGAGCGAGCGCTCATGGTGCTGGGTATCGACACGGTAAAAACGGTGGTCATTACTGCCGGAATGAACCAGTTCTACCAAGGGTTTGGACCACAAAGCACACTCCTTACCAAATTCTGGCAACGCTCACTGATTGCTGCGCAGGTGGCACAAGTGCTCGCCTCGCTCACCAGCTACACCTCACCAGACGAAGCCTACCTATGCGGGCTGCTGACCGATATTGGTCAACTGGTGCTGTTCTCACGCGCCCCGGCCGAGTACTCCAATCTAGTCAATCAGTTTCCTGCTCCAGCAGATCTAATGGAACAGGAGCTGCAAACTTACTCAACAACCCACCCGGAAATTGCCTCTCAATTGCTCGACAGCTGGCACCTCGACAGTTTTATGTCTGATGCCGTGCTGTACCAGCACGAATCCTATCAGTCGGTGCAGGATTCTCATCAGCTGGTCAAAATTATCAATCTGGCGATTGAGTTGAGCCACCCCTTGGTAGGCGACGAATGCTATACCAAAGCCTACGGCCTGTTTGGCCTTACTGAGGAGCTCACACTTGAGCTGCGTAACCGGTCGCACAAAGACGTGCAAAAACTGGCCGACAGCATGGGCTTTTCCGTTGAGGATGAAGACAATCGTCAGCAGGTGGCCCAAAAGGCCCTGGCCCAGCGCCTCAGTCAACTGGCCGGGATTGCCCAAATTTTACCAACGCACGGCGACATTAACGGCCTCAACGAAGCTATTACCACCTGCCAGCGCTCACTGTATCTTGCGCTGGGAGTCAGCAAAAGTATTCTGTTTATTTACAATGCCGACAAAAATCAGCTGATCAGCCACAACGGTGAGTTTTCGCTACCCGTAGTCGAGCAGCGCAGCCTGGTGGCTAATGCGTTCAACAACAATGTAATGACCCGTAGCGATCAGCAAAGTACACCACTGACTATCGTCGACCGCCAGTTGCTGCGCTTCTGTAAAACCGACTTTTTACTCAGCTGCCCATTACTGCTCAATGGCGAACCCATGGGGGCTATTGCCATGGGTGCAGACGAAACCATCATCAACGACCTACCCAACAGAACGCTGCTGCTCAATACACTCTGTGCTGACTTTGGCAAAATTCTGTTCAAGCAGTTGCAGAACGATCAAGAACAGGAAGCCCAACAGAACCAATACCAAAAAGCCATTCGCGAAGCAGTGCACGAGGCGGGCAATCCATTGAGTGTTATTCGCAACTACCTGGAAGTACTGCGCCTCAAAGCCGGCCAGTCAGACAGCGGCAATATCGATGAAGAAATTCATTTGATTAATACTGAAATAGAGCGCGTTGGTGAAATCCTGATTCGGCTGCGCGACCCACAGTCCGACGATAACGCCGTTACACAGGTGGATATCAACAAGGTAGTAAGCGATACCGTCAGGTTGTTTCAGGATTCACTCGCCAAGCCCAAAAACATTACTATCGAGTGCGTGCTGGACAATAAAATAAGTGTACGTAAACTAAATATCACACACCTTAAACAAATACTGACTAACCTGCTGAAAAATGCCATTGAAGCACTACCCGATGATGGAAAAATCACCGTCCGGACAGATCACAGCGTTAACATGGGCAAGAAAAAATTTATTGCACTGAGCATTGAAGACAACGGTCCGGGATTACCCGAAGATATTCAGAAAGCATTATTCAGTGCAACCAAAAGCACTAAAGGTGGCACCCACTCGGGACTTGGCTTGCGCATCACACAGCGGTTAGTAGAAGCGCTAAACGGCACCATCCTGTGCCGCAGCAATGCACAACAGGGAACCCAATTTCAAATTTTATTACCGTAATGGAATACAGGATATAACGAAATGACACTATAAACATGACATTGAGCACAGAGACCATGAATCAGGTCGAAACCCTGGAAGCAAATGCCAAATTAAATACCAAAATTCTGCTGGCCGATGACGACCCAGGTATTTTGCGCAGCCTCGAACAGCTGCTAAAGCTGCACAACTTTTGTGTGGATACGGCGCTGGGAGGAGAGGCTGCACTTGGCAAACTCAGGTCGGCCGAATACGATCTACTGCTGCTCGATTTGAAAATGCCCGACATTACCGGGCACGATGTGATGCGCAACATACAGAAGTGTCAAATCCCCGTAGCAGTTATCGTGGTCAGTGGCGAAAACTCTGCAGAAGATGCACGCATGGCGCTTAAGCAAGGCGCGCTGGACTACGTTAAAAAACCGTATCATCCAGAAGAACTCGTCACCACAGTTAACAATGCGGTTGGCCGCATCGAGCTTAACAAGTCCAACACCCGCATCCAAAACAAACTAAAGCAGTCAGAAACTCTGCATAAATTTATTGTTAACAGCTCACCCGATATTATTTTTATTCTCGACAAGCAGGGCCGTTTTAGCTTTTTAAATTCCAAAATTAATTCCCTATTGGGCTACACCCGCCAGGAATTACTCGGACAGCACTTTACCTCTATCGTGGAATCAGAAAGTCAGGAAAAAGCCTGTTATTTCATTGATCAATGCATTAGCAACAATACCGGCATGAATACGATCGACCTGGCCATGAGACCAAAGCGCGATACACGCAGAAAACTCTTTTTCGAAGTATCCATGCAGCCTATCAATACGGCCACCTCAGAAAACTTTGACGATCTAAAAAACAGCCAGCTCAGTCTATATGGCACCGCCAGAGATATCACTGAGCGGCTCGAAGCCGAAGACTTTATTAACTTTCAGGCTTATCATGATTTGCTCACTCGCCTGCCAAACCGCACCCTGTTTAAAGACCGCTTGAGCATTTCCATCACGCAGGCAAAGCGTAACCAGTCCAAAGTAGGCGTATTTTTTATCGATTTAGATCGATTCAAAATCATTAACGATTCTTTTGGCCATACCATGGGTGACCGTTTGCTGCAGGAAGTCAGCAAACGCCTGCAACAATGCATACGCAAAGGTGACACGCTTTCGCGCTTTGGCGGTGACGAATTCACGCTGTTATTGCCTGATCTGAAAGATCAAAACGACGTTACCAGTATTGCTGAAAAAATTCTTGAAAGTATCAAAGCCCCCTTCGACATTGCTGGCAACAAGTTTCACGTAGGCACCAGTATTGGCATCTCCATTTACCCTGATTCCGGCAACCACATGGATCAGCTGATCAAGAATGCCGATATCGCCATGTACCGGGTAAAAAATACGGGTAAAAATGGGTACCAAATTTATGCCCAAGACATGGATACAACCTCATCGCGCCGCTTAATGCTTGAGCACGACATGTACAGCGCGTTAGAACATGACAGTTTCGATATTGCTTATCAACCACAATTCAATATTCGCACCAACAGTGTTAGCGGCGTAGAAGCACTGGCGCGCTGGAGTCACCCGGCATTGGGTGAGATCTCGCCTGCAGAATTTATTCCTATTGCAGAAGAAAGCCGGTTAATTGTGCAGATGGACCAAAGGCTTTTATTCAGGGCGTGCACCGAAATCAAAAAATATCAGGATCAAACGGGCAAAGATATCCGCTTATCGGTCAACCTGTCGGCCCGCAACTTTGAGAAAGAAAGCTTTTGTGAAGAAATCATTCAAATTCTCAAGCAAACCGATTTCCCTCATCAGCTACTGGAACTGGAGATTACGGAAAGCCTGCTAATGAATGACCACCAGGGGATTATTGATAAATTAATGATCTTAACCAAAGCGGGCATACGTATAGCTATTGACGACTTTGGCACCGGCTATTCAACACTTAGCTATTTGCAAAAGTTCCCACTACATACACTGAAAATTGACCGCAGCTTTGTGCAAACTGTGCGTTACGATAAAGACAAAGCCTGTATCGTCAACGCGATTATTGCAATGGCACAAGGCTTGAAACTGGACGTGGTGGCCGAAGGTGTCGAGACCGTTGAACAGTTGGAGTACCTGCATTCACTGGCTTGCGACACGGTACAAGGCTTTTATTTTGGCAAACCCATGTCTTTCAGTAGACTACTGAACCTGAGCGATGCGCCGCAGCAAAGTTATGTCAATGCGGGAAACCTCTGAAACACGTGGTTGCCCCACACCCACAACTAAGGACGAAACGATTTATTGTGAAAACTTCTGACCTGATGGTGAAGTGCCTTGAAGAAGAAGGTATAGAGTATATTTTTGGTGTTCCGGGCGAAGAAAACGCCGACTTTATGATGTCACTGGAGCAATCTGAGAGCATTCGTTTTATTCTGACACGCCACGAACAAGGGGCCGCCTTCATGGCCGAAATTTATGGCCGCCTTACTGGCAACCCCGCTGGCTGTCTCGGCACATTAGGCCCCGGTGCCACCAACCTGATTACCGGGGTGGCCGACTCCAATATGGACCGTGCACCCATGCTGGTCATTACTGGCCAGGGCGCCTCTACCCGCCTGCATAAAGAATCTCACCAAGTCATGAATGTGGTAGACATGTTTGAGCCGGTTACCAAATGGGCAACCACTATCTGGCATCCAGAAAACGTACCGGAAATTGTGCGTAAAGCAGTGCGAGTGTCGCGCACCGAAAAACCCGGGGCCGTTCACATTGAATTGCCGGAAGACATCGCCAAGCTGCCGGTCGACAAAAAACCATTAAAAGTGAACAAGTTCCGCCGCGCCGTACCCGATGACAAGATCATGGATCGTGCTTACGAACGTATTAAGGCCGCCAAACGCCCTATTATTATTGCCGGTAACGGTTGTATTCGCCGTCGCGCCAGCAAACAACTGCGCTTGTTCTGCGAAGCCACCGGCATCGGCGTAGTCAGCACCTTTATGGCCAAAGGTTGCGTTGACATGAATGCCGAGTACTGCCTGTATACCATTGGGCTGGGCGCAAAAGATATACCCGCGTGTGCCGTTGACGCGGCAGACCTAGTGATTACCATTGGCTACGACATGGTGGAGTACCACCCCAAACTGTGGAACACTAACCCGGAAAAAGAAGTGTTACACATCGACTTTTTACCTGCAGAAATCGATGAAAACTACCATCCGCGGGTGGAAGTCATCGGCGATCTGGCCCACGCTTTGTGGATGCTCAACGAAAGGGTCGCCACGCATGGCGGCTTTAATCACGACCTGGAACAGCAACGTGCCGTGCGCCGCGATATGACTCGCGAGCTGGAAGCCCACAAAGACGACGAAACCGTGGGCAGCATTCGCCCGCAGAAAGCGCTGTGGGATGCTCGCCAGGTGATGAACCCGCAAGATATTTTACTCAGCGACGTAGGCGCCCACAAAATGTGGATTGCGCGACATTATCAATGCAACGAACCCAATACATGCCTGATTCCCAATGGTTTCTGCTCCATGGGCTTCGCCTTGCCCGGCGCCATTGCTGCCAGCCTGGTACATCCCGATAAAAATATTCTGGCCATCTGCGGCGATGGTGGTTTTATGATGAATATGCAAGAGATGGAAACCGCCCGCCGGCTCAACAGCAATATGACCGTGATGGTATGGGAAGACGGCGGCTACGGCCTGATTGGTTGGAAACAGGATAACGAGTTTGGCCGCCACACCGATCTGGCCTTCAGCAACCCCAACTGGATGCAGCTGGCCAGCGCCTTTGGCTGGAACGGGCATATGGTAACCGAGGCCGCCAAGTTACAAGATACCCTGCGCAATGCACTGGCAGAGGCCGGACCAAGCTTGGTAGTGATACCCATCGACTACAACGAAAATACTAAGCTGACCAAAAAGCTGGGCGAGATGACTTGCCCTATATAGTCCTGCAGCGTGTTCACGCTAATTTGAATGATCTTAATTGGAACGTAAAAGCCCCATATTTGGGGCCTTTACGTCAATACACCCTCGATAGCTGATCAACATTTTCCATGAAGGCGATGCCTGGCGCCATGGCAATGCGCCAGGCTACAGCCACTTGCGGGCTGAATTCGGGGTCTTTGTCTTTTACGGTCTGCAACAGCGCGTCCATCCACTGGGTATAAAATTCGTGCGGTAGTGCCAAGCCTTGCTGCCCGTGTGCTTTGGCCACTTTCAACATATAGCGACTAGCTTTGTAATGCTGCGAGAATGCTACCAGACTCAATACAGACTCATGCAGCATTTCACGCTGGCGAACCATATCGGTGTGGCGGAATACCTCACGAATAGCAGGCGACAACGCTAGAAAGTGCTCGTAAAAACGGTTGTAAAATCCGTCTACATCCTTACGCACGGCACGATCGAAACTCATATTAAAGGTACTTTTAAAATCATATTCCAACACAGCGACGCCTCCTCTCCCGGCGATATACAGGGATTACCGCCAAGCTACAGAGCCCGCATCACCCCTTCCCCCACAACAATGGCATTACCTCCCACCCTAACAGTCAAACTATCGGTAGCGCGATGATCCATCTCAACATGCAGGCGACTTTGACGGCGCTCTGCTAATCCTCGCTCCAATAAAAAGCTATGCGTGCCCTGCTTCACCTGCTTATGTGCACACAGATAGGCCGCAAACGCGGGCACTGCGGCACCCACCGGTAAATCATCTTGCGGACCAATAGAGGGCCCCAGTAAGCGCAAGTGAAAGTCGGTAACGGTTGCTTGCCCGCCAACGCTGAATAGCAGAATCTGTTGTGCCGTAGTACTCGGCGCACTGGACTGATTCCACGCCTGCACTTGAAAATGTGCCTCACGTACCGCCACAAAGCTGCTGGCCGGTACAATCAAATACAACCCCTGATTAGCCACTAGCAGAGGGCGCCAGTCTTTGACATCAAGCTGGCGTGGCGACAAGCCGAGAATATCGCCCCACTCCGCCAGCGACGGTACATAATTCTCCACCTGTGGGTGAGTGCATTGGCTAAACTGAACGAAATTCTCGCTGCCATCAGCGCCGCCCAAATAAACATCTCTCTGCCCCCCGCGGTTGCCAAACACGGCGGCACGCTGCCCATTGCCGGTAGCCAACTGGCCTGTATACGCCATGACTCTAGCTGCAGCCAGCGTGGTATGGCTGCCAAGATTGACTTCTTGAAAAGGGGAAAAAACTCTGATGCGATACTGGCCATCGTCACAACCGGTAACAAACACGGTTTCCGTGACCGACAACTCTGCCGCCAAGGTCTGCATAATAGGGTCTGTATAGCCTTCAGCGTCTGGAAAGACGGCAATCTGAGCGCCTGCAAAAGCTTTCTCGGCAAATACATCGACGATGAAATAACGCTGCTTCATAAGCTCCTCGCTATTATTCTTATCGGATAGATAGGTGGCACACCTTCAGCCAGCAACTGTCTATTAAGCTGGCAACGAACACGGATATTTTGCTATCTATCTTGTTACCCGCATTGACAATACACGCACTACGCTTTTGTGCCGCTTATTAAGTATTTGCCAACCTGGAATCATTGTCGAACACTATCTGGCCCAACGTTGCATCAAGCAATGCCACAGAGTGTTAAGCCGGTCAAAAATTCTTTATTTATCGACAAGTTATCAGGCTTGAAGCCAAGACAACGACGCGCTTTTAATTTACTCTCAAAACCCTGCAGCCTGCCTGCAAATCCTGGAAGACCATACTGGTTATTAACCCGGCAAGCTTTTGGTCAGGTTTATGCGGCACATGAACGCGCCACCACTGGCAGATAGGCCAATGCAAGCCCTTAAAATACAAGAGAATTCACAAATTCCCGCCCGTATTTTAAAGGCGCACAATTAAATAGATAGGAGAGCTATTTAATTGCCAGGTTAAGAGGAATTCCACATCCACTGCAAAGGTCGTTTATGACTCACGCTTCATCTCCGTTTAACGTGCTCAGTTGCCGTGAAATCAAGTTACTGAATAAACGCAATTCTGGTTACACAGAACTATCGCGCCTGTGCCAAGACTTTGATTTTTCAGTGATGGAGCTACTGGTAACCGACGAAGATGACGGCAAGCTCTGGGGTAAAAAATATGTCCTGCTCGACCATGCCAACGGTCAAAGTGCCCTCACCCCCTACGTCGACAACCTTGCCAGCCTTGAGGCTTACTGCAAATCACACCTGATCCAACTGTTGAGCAATTACCTGAATTACGAGGCAGAATCCACGCAAAGTTCAGGCTAGAGCCTGCCAACAGGCCCTGCAAAAAGACACCATCAGAGGGAACCATTCAGCCGCATACGCCTTCTAACTCAACACCTATATCTCTTGAAGTTAGACATATGCGTACATTGCTTACCCTCGTACTCACTTTTCTGACACTCGCTGCACCTACTGCCAACGCGCTGCAAGTGGGTGACAAAGCACCAAACTGGATACTGGAGGCCGCCGAAGGTGGGCCTATCGCTTACTATCAAAACAGCGAAAACCAATACAGCGTATTGTTCTTTTGGGCCACTTGGTGCCCCTACTGCCAAGCGCTGATGCCAGAAATGACCAAATTGCAGCATACACTGAAAAATAAGCCGGTGAATTTTTACGGATTAAACCTTTGGGAAGATGCTGATCCAGAGGCCTACCTGCGGGAAAAAGGATTGTCGATGAAGCTCCTGCTGGGAGCAGAAAACGTGGCCGACCGCTATGGCGTGAAGGGCACACCGGGCGTTTTTCTGGTAGCTCCCAATCACGAGATTTTGTATATGCGTAAAGCGGGCGAAGAGCCTCAAGAGGTAACAGAAGCCATTATCACCCAGCTAAAAAAACATGAGGCTTTGGCTCAGTAAGCCACGGACTAGAGTTCAGATTCGATATCCGACAACAAGTCCAACGGTTCAATTTCAATGCCTTCCATGTCAGCATCCCAGTTAACGCCTACCAACAATACGTCTTCGTGCATGCCTGGCAGCCATTCTTCAAGAAACTCACTGGTGGCCACAGGTACAGGTTTATAAGCCGACCATTCATCAACACAATGCTGTTGCGCAAACTCTGGCTGCGACCAAAACGGCATAATATCGGTTTCGGTATATTTTTCCGACGGGCACAATGCCCACCCATCCGGCCCTTCAAGCCCCCATACACACCCGGTTTGCAGCGCTTCAACAATAAAACGGTCGTAGTTTTCTTCGCTGCTGCCATTCAAGGGTTCCGTCGATTCATTCATTTTTCAGGCTCTCATTACTCAGGGCTACACTGTCAAGCGATGGCCGTTTTCGTTCAACCAGCGGTCAGCCGCACGGTAGTCGGGGCAAATTGCTGCGACATAACGCCAGAAGGCACGACTGTGGTCAGGGTGTTGCAAATGACTGACTTCATGGGCAACCAAGTAGTCCACTACCCACTCAGGAGCCTGTATAACCAGCCAATTAAACTGAATCACACCGCGGCGGGTACAATGGCCCCACTTGGTTTTGGTGCGGCGCAGTTTAACCGTATGCACCGACAAACCCAATGACTCAGCCAGGGTTACTGTTTTTGCCGTTAGCACAGTGCGAGCCTCAGCTTTGTACCATGCCTCTATCAACGCACCAACCGACGCCCCAGCAGCCAACTGCACATGCAACTTGTCGCCCTCGCGGCAAACACTGTTACGACGAGCAGGCTGTATCGCAAGCGTGAACAATTCGCCCAAATAAGGCCACCGCTCCCCCGCAACCCCTTGCCGTACAGGCACCTCTGCCTGCTTGACTGACTGGCGATCCAGAGCCCGGAGTATCCATGCTTCTCTGTCGGCCACCCAGCTGGCAATCGCCTGCATGGGCATAGTCGCTGGCGCATAGACCTTTACCTTGCCCTCAGACACCCGTAGCTCGGCACTGCGACGTTTTGAAAATCGGACCGCGTAGCAGAATGGCAGCGATGAGGGCGACACCTCTAGCCACTGATGGGTGATCGGGCGGCGCTGTTTATCCCAGAGCAACTCAGCCACACTCCCGCTCAAGTTTGCCCTGCAACAAGTCGATGCGGATTTTTAATTGGCTCTCTTTAGCCACCGAAATACCGGCTCGTTTTTTCGCTGCCAGCTCGGCCTCCTTGTCGGCCAGCCTGCGCGCCGTTGTTTCACAACGGTTAGCCTGTTTTTTCGCTGCAGCCTTACGTTTGGCGTCTGCTTTTTTGGCTGCGGCGGCATCTTTCTCACGGCGCTTCTGTTGCGCTTCAAACCATGCTTTATTGGCTTCTTTACGGGCCGCGTCATCGTCATGATCTGACTGACGCTGGGGGCCCGCCACCTCAATCAATTCTGCACCGTCCACCGGTTGATCGGAGTAATGAGAACGTCCCTGCTCGTCAACCCAGTGGTATAACGCGTCGGCCGCTGCTCGCGCCAGCGGTAAACACACCAAGCCCACCACCAATAGTAAGTACTTACATCTCATAAAAGCTCCATTTTATGAGGACCGAGTTAACCAAAGCTTTTGTCTGCCACAAATGGATTGGAGGCCCGCTCCTGGCCAAACGTCGACATGGGGCCATGGCCGGGAATAAAACGCACCTCATCCCCCAACGGCCACAACTGTTGCCGAATGGAATTAACCAGTGTCTTGAAATCACCCCGTGGAAAATCGGTACGCCCGATAGACCCGGCAAACAGGACATCTCCCACCAGCGCCAACTGACTCGGCGCGTGATAAAAAATGATATGTCCAGGGGTATGGCCAGGAGTATATCGCACCTCCAGGGTCACATTGCCGAAACTCACCGTATCACCCTGATCAAGCCAACGCTGTGGCATAAAGTCTGGCGGTACGGCAAATCCCATCATTTGAGCTTGTTGCGGCAACATTTGCAGCCAGAACAAATCATCTTTGTGCGGCCCATCAATAGGCACCCCCAGTTTTTCAGCCAGCTGCGCTGTGCCGCCGACATGATCCAAATGGCCGTGGGTTAATAAAATGCGGGTAACAACAACCTTGTGCGCAGCGATGGCGTCTTCGATCAGCTGCAGATCGCCGCCAGGGTCAACTACCGCCGCCTCACGGGTTTCATCACACCAGAGCAAGGTACAGTTCTGCTGGAAGGGAGTAACCGCAATAATCTGAAATTGCAGCATACAAACGCCCTGCCTTTACCGTCTTACGAGAAATCAAAGGTGCTATTCTACAAACGTCGCCAGTCATGTGGCCATAAGGATGTGCCGATAACGAACAGATAAGGGCAATCGCAGTCATTTTTATTGTCACAACCCGCTTCTCGCTCCTCAATGCCTAAATATTGTTCGCCGGCCTAGCCGCGTTCTCCAAACTCTGTGGTATGATACCGCGCCTTAAATTCAGCCCCCCCCCGCACAGACTTACCGAGGTAGTGATCCATGGCTAAAATCTCATTGGACAAAGACAAAATCAAAATTGTCTTACTCGAAGGCGTACACCAATCTGCCGTCGACACACTGCGTGCCGATGGTTACAACAATATCATCTACCTGAAAAAAGCCCTGCCACAAGAAGAGCTGATCGATACCATTCGCGATGCTCACTTTATTGGCATTCGCTCACGCACCCAGCTCACCCGCGAAGTATTCGATGCAGCAGAGAAACTCCTGGCTGTTGGCTGCTTTTGCATTGGTACTAACCAGGTTGATATTGAGGCCGCCCGTGAACACGGGGTAGTAGTTTTCAATGCCCCCTATTCCAACACCCGTTCGGTTGCCGAACTCGTGTTGGCCGAAGCTATTTTGCTACTACGTGGCATTCCCGCCAAAAATGCCGGTTGTCACCGCGGCGAATGGCTTAAATCGGCCGACGGCAGTTTTGAAATTCGCGGCAAAACACTGGGCATTATTGGTTATGGCTCTATTGGCAGCCAAGTGAGCGTGCTCGCCGAATCGCTGGGCATGAGAGTTTTGTTTTACGATACAGTCACCAAACTGCCTTTAGGCAATGCCTCACAAGTGCGTTCACTCAGCGACATACTCGCCAGGGCCGACATTGTAAGCCTGCACGTACCAGAAACGGCCAGCACACAAAACATGATTGGCGCGAAAGAGATTGCCACCATGAAAAAAGGGGCCATTCTGATTAATGCCTCGCGGGGCACGGTGGTTGACATCGATGCACTGGCAGAAGCTCTGCGTACAGAACACCTTACCGGGACTGCCATTGATGTATTCCCCGTTGAGCCACGCGGTAATGGTGATGAATTTATCAGCCCACTGCGCGAATTTGATAATGCGATTCTAACCCCACACATTGGCGGCTCAACGCAAGAGGCGCAGGAAAACATTGGTTTGGAAGTGGCTGAAAAACTGGTGAAATACTCAGACAATGGTACGACCATCAGTTCAGTTAATTTCCCCGAGGTTGCACTGCCACCTCACGAAGGCGCGCACCGCCTGCTGCACGTGCACCGCAATGCGCCGGGCGTACTGTCGGCAATCAACAACGTGTTTTCCGACAACCAGATCAACATCAGTGCTCAGTATTTGCAAACCAACGAAAAAGTCGGTTATGTAGTAATGGACGTGGATGCCGAATACAGCGATGTTGCTTTGAGAAAACTGCGCGAAATTGAAGGCACTATCCGCTGTCGCGTATTGTTCTAGAGCGCTTCTGAAATACCGTGATGCAGGGATGCACCCGCAAACTCTATAACGACAAGCTATTGATTTGTCAGAGAGCCGACAATCAAATTCTCGGCTCTCTGACAAATAATCATTGCGGGATAAATAATTTACATGAATGTAGCCAGGCGGCCCTGGCGCACAACTCCAGCAAAGCACCAGAAGTTTGCACAAGTAACATTCAAGTCTTATCGCATATTATCAATGATATGCCCACGCAAACGTTGCATTTCACGCTTTACATAGCCTGCTAACGCCCTTACTTCATTGGCAGCGGTCAGCTGGTCTTGCGGTTTTTCCACATCACTGTCTGTTAACAAACCATAGGCGCGGCTTTCCATCCGCTCAAAGGCTCGATTGAGCGTAAAAAAATCCTGCTGCAACAATGCCATGCGGCCCGGCATTTCGGCGACAAAACCTTGTAGATTCGTGGTATCAGTCAGGCGACTCAGACGATCGTCCAGTGTTTTTACCAGCAAACTAATGAGCATAAAAAGCTTTGATGTTTTGTCCGACTCATCGGTGGGGAAGTTTCTCACCAACAAGCGAAATGCCGTGCCAAACCAGATACAGGCTTCAGAGGTTAACCAGATATCGCGCCGAAACGGCTGGTCGAGGCGTGCTCGTTCACAGGGCGAGATTTCCGTGGTGTTACAAAACCATTGGCCACTGCTGCCGCCAAAACGAATACAGAAATCGACGTTGCAGTCGGATAATACTTTGCTGAGCTCTTCGTATAAATCCGCAAAGCAGGTTTCCTGGGCACAGGCCAAAAGAAAGTTAAGCATGGGCTGTTGCAGGTTATTTTCCTGCAGTACTGACAAATATTTTTGTCGGGATAACGTCAGTAACCGTTCCATTTTTGTCTGGCGCGATTTCAACACCAGACTGTTTTTAACCATGTCGGCCAGTGCACTGGCGGCAGCTCCACGACGCACCACGTTATCTGCACCGGCGGCATAAGCGCGCAGTTCGTCAATGTCTTCCGATTCACTTGCCGAAAGAAGAACCACAGCATTGTCGCCACCACTTTGACGTCGCACTTTTTCACACATTTCATAAACGCTGTAATCAGCGATATTGGCAGAAATAATAACGACATCGGGGCGCTGAACCGCCACTTGTTTTAGCCCGTCGTCTGCCGACAAACAACAAACTACACGCTGACGACTGCCAGGCAAAATAACCGATGGCGGGCACCGAAAGAAGCCAATCAGCAACAAAACGCTGGTTGAAACGGGGATAGGCTGTACGTCATCCATGATACTTAAAACCTCCTTTATCGCAGAAAGTAATTCTACAAAGTAACGCTACTGAAACCTGATTTCAGCACACAAGTCTAAACTATTTGGCGCACCCACCCTGAGAAAGTTCGCGCCCACTTTTCAAAATAGCCAACTAACGCAAACTTACCAATCAAAATGGTTTTTTAACGCGCCAAAAACCTGCTCACGATAGATGGGAGACTCGTTGATTAAGTGGTGGTTGGCGTCCTCCACTTCATATATCGAAAGACGAGGAAAGCAACGGGAATACTCCCTCAGCGTGCAGGCAGCATCAATGGTTTTATCCTGTGTACCCTGCACCAACAAAAGCGGCTGCTCAGAGGGCGGCTGCAATTTCAACTTGCGCTGCCACTGCACCATAGCCTTCAGCCACACCCAAGGAATGACATGACTTTGCAGCGGATCACTGCGCTGCCTTTTTACAAAATCCTCATTGTGAGAATTCGCCTTGAACTGGCGCCGGGTTTCTTTGACAAGCAACGACAACACAGGCAGGGCCCAGCCGTACCAACCCCAATGCCAGGGTCTGGCCAAGGGTGCCAGCAAGCCAATACCGGCCATGGGCTGAACATTCGTGTGGTGCTGATCACGCCGGCGCCGGAACAACCAGTCAGCAATAATAGCCCCGCCCGTGCTTTGGCCAACGAGGTAAGAAGACGCAGGAAAATAACCTCTTGCACACGTAATCAACTGGCTTAGCCCGTCAGTGTAGATAGCGAAGTCGTCAATGGCGGCTCGCGTGCCCTGACTCAAACCATGGCCAGGCAAATCAAAACTCACAAACGCCCGACCCTGCTCCAGGGCAAACCGAATTATGTGCCCCGTTAGTCCTACGTGATCAAGATAACCATGCACGAAAAACAAGGTGCCACGACAATTTTCCGGCACCCAGGCCTGCCCCACCAAACCACCAGGCAAGCGGAACATCACATGGGCAACGCCGGCGTAGGTTCGGGGATCAGGCAACTGATAAAACGCTAGGTAATGGTGCAGCCAACGCTGTAATCCGGCGGACGACACGGCAGCCCGGTAATCAGGCTGCGTGCCCAGCACTGCCTGCAGCCAATCTCGTGCTTGGTCATCTAAAGGGGGGGGAGAAATGATTGCGCTCATAGATGAGGCTCAATGGCCTTAACCGTTGTTCTCCGGAAAACAGTCTGCAAACGCGCTTATCCACTCGTGCGCGGCCTCCTCGTCAGAGAGGACTCGTCTCTGTTCATTAAATATGCGTAACTGGTACGCCTTGATATGACAAACCTGCTCGATCATTCGCACATGGTAGGCTATATGGGCATTGGCAAATTGAATACCGATATCATAGCCGCCATCATGGCGTTGGCGGCTCCAGCGAACCCTTGCCTCAACCTCAAAGGGTGGCTTTTTTATATAAATGCTCAGCTGCAGCCGCGCCCCAGGGGCCACATAATGTTTGGATGAAAATGACATCCCACCAACACTGAGGTCAAGACTGCGCTCGGCCTCAGGCGAATAACCAGTAATCATGTAGTCCAGAGGAATACTGATTGGGTGACGAATAAATTCCCGGACTTGCATAACCCACAACCGCCTCCACACTACCTATTTATGTTATGCAGCTACCTTTTGCTCGGCACAAAAGGCGGTTAAAAACACTCCTTAACAATAGCCCCAAACTGCCTTTCCTGCCATTACCACAGGCAAATTTTCTCGGCCACCCCCTGCGACCAGCAGAAACAACATTAATTCACTGTATCAAGCCTTTTTAACAAATTCCGACTTCAGTTTCATCGCCCCAATACCGCTAATCTTGCAGTCAATGTCATGATCCCCATCGACCAGACGGATATTCTTTACCTTGGTGCCCACCTTCACCACCAAGGAAGAGCCCTTAACCTTAAGGTCTTTGATCACGGTAACAGTGTCACCATCCTGCAGCACATTGCCATTCGCGTCAGTAACCACCTTCTCATCGGAAAGCGCTTCACCCGGCGCCCATTCGTGCGCACATTCCGGGCATATCAACAACGCCCCATCTTCGTAGGTGTATTCAGAACCACAGGCTGGGCAAGGGGGTAAACTGGACATGTAATACTCTCTCTCTAATTAACAAAGCCAGACAAATATCCGGAAATAAAAGAGGGATATTATCATACCTCAAGCTATAAGATGGTCCTGGAGCATAACTTATTCGCTATAACCGAAAAAAACGCCGTTCGATAATGAAGAGAGCTAAGTTATACTATCAACGTTGAAATAAGTGACACCCCTCAATATAACAACTAACCACCAAAGAGGAAGTGAGCATGGCCTTGTTCAAACGAAACCTAAGCACATTGGACAGAAGTCTGCGCGGCATTATTGGCATTGCAGTCACAGGGTACGGGCTTTTTTTTGGTGATCAGATCGGTGACTGGATCTTACAAACACTGGTACTTATCTTTGGCCTGCTCAATCTGGTATCGTTGGCTACTGGCTGGTGCGCTGTGTACCAAATTGCCAATATTAAAACCTGCAAAGACAGCGACTAACGCTCACCGTGTCTGACCTTAAGCAATTATTAGACGTAGACCGGCTGCGCTGGCGCCTGCTGGCAGGCTGCGTAACGCTCGCCATTATTGTCTCGGTAATTTTTATTGTCAGCGCTTACCGCCTGTCTCGTGACATGGGCGAAACCATCGAGCGCGACGCACTCGCCAAAGAAGCCCAGTTTTTACTCAATCATCTGGAGAATCATTACTCGCCACAGGTGCAGGACTGGCAAACCCTGCTGAATCAAATAGCCAATGCCGACACCGTGGGTATTGTTGTGATTGGCGAGCCAGGCCAGCGCTACTTTATTAACCCAAGCGACAAAAAACCGCTGCTGTCATCGTTGATCCAGTCCATCAATAATAGTCAGCACCACGGTGAACTCTCCTTTGAAAACGCGGCCTACTTCTGGACTTACCGCCGTAGTGAGGATTCGCCCCTTTCGCTGATACTCATGCATCGCATCGCATCACTGGAAACCGCGCTCAATTATATTGGTCGGCGCCTCTCTATCACTGCCTTTTTAACATTCTGGGGTGCAGTCTGGCTGGCATTGATTATCTCGGCAGCCATTGCCAAGCGGGTAGAAAAAAGCAACCAAAAACTGGCATTTCTCGCCACACACGACCCATTAACGCACAGTTTCAACCGCAATTACCTCGTCGGTGAAGTACGCTCATTTTTGCAGCAAGAAAACAAAAAAACCGAAACTTCTGGTGCCGCCCTGCTATTGATCGACCTGAATAAATTCAAAGAAGTCAACGACAACCTGGGACATGCTGTGGGCGATGAAGTGCTAGCTGCCATCGCTAACCGTTTACGCAACGCCGTAAAGGGTAATGCCGACATTATTCGCCACGGCGGCGACGAATTTATTGCCTGGGCGAAAGGCAGTGACCGCCTCGACATTAGAAAATTTGCCGAAAAGATAGCCAAAGTTTGCCATCAACCCATAAAAATCGGTGAAGAATATTTTGCAGTCAGCGCCAGTGTAGGGGTTGCTATGTACCCTGACGACGGCGATGACATCGATACCTTACTGCGGCATGCCGATATTGCCATGTATAGAGCAAAAAGCCTGCGCCAACCCTTTGCTTTCTACATGCCGCAAGACGACAGCTTGAATACGCTGCGCCTCAAGCTGCGCAGCCAACTCAACAGCGCCATTGAAAACGAACAGTTTGTGCTTTTCTATCAACCCAAAATTAGTCTGCTCAACGGCACCATTATTGGTGTAGAGGCCCTGGTTCGATGGGAGCACCCGCAGGAAGGACTGCTAGCGCCCAACCTGTTTATCGACTTAATCGAACAAAGTGGCGTCGTCCACGAATTCAGCCGTTATATACTGAAAAAAGCCATCCAGCAGGCTGCCGTATGGCAGGAACAAAATTTCAACCTTGCCGTGGCCGTCAACCTGTCGCCCTACAACATGACTGATACCACGTTACCAAGCTTTATTATCAATCAGCTGGGACATTTTCGCGTAACGCCCAAGCACCTCGAAATCGAGCTCACGGAAAGCGCCACCATGGTCGAATTGGAAACCACGGCCAAGATGTTTGAGCAACTTCAAGCCATCGGGGTACAAGTCTGCATAGACGACTTCGGTACCGGCATGAGCTCGCTGGCTTATCTTAAAAGTCTTAATGTTGATTATGTAAAAATTGATCGATCATTTGTCACGGATATCGCCGAGAGCCGGCAGAACAAAGCCATTGTCGAAGGGATCGTGTCGCTGTGCCGACATATGCAAAAAGCCGTCGTGGTCGAAGGTGTAGAAACCCAGCGACAGTTACAGATACTTCAAGGAATCGGCTGCGAATACGCCCAAGGCTACCTGTTTGGCAAACCTGTACCTCCCGAAAAACTGGCGCTACACCAACCCACTCAGATTGCCAGCACACTGTAAAATAGTACCAGCCCTCCCCCTCCTCACCCCAAGAATATTTTTATCATATTATAACAATATTTCAAGAGAAGCCCTGCTGCGGCATTCATTTCACTGCAAAGGCCGCTTTCAACCCATTGAAAATCAAGTACCTTTCCACGATTCAGCCCACGATTCAGCAATTTTCTTCCACAAACCTTATCTCTAAGCATCATTAAAATACCAAAAACAGGGAAAAATGCGTTTGCAAAAGCATGGTTTATCATATTACGATAAAAAAACAATTAGAAAGACCAATCACAGACAACCAAGGAACACCTTATGAATGCTTCAACACCTCAGCATCACTCTGTTGTCACTAAGCAACGGGGCAGTACGCCTTTTTCCAAAAATCTTCCAGCTGAAAAAAAACCGTACTAGCGTGTACACCACTCAGCGCGACCGCGATCAGCACGCCAGCTGCATTCGCAGTTTGGCGGTCTCTTACCCAGTAACCAACAATCAATATGACACTTTTTTCCGGAGTTATTTATGGATTTAGATATTAAAGATCGCGTAGCCATCATCACTGGTGGTGGATCAGGCATCGGCAAAGATGTCGCACTGTTTCTTGCGCAGGAAGGCTGCAAAGTGGTGATTTGCGGTAGAACCATAGCGACACTGGAAACCGCAGCAACAGAAATTACTGGCGAAACGGGTGTTGAAGTATTACCCCTTTACTGCGACACCAGTGACACCGAAAAGGTGAAAACCATGGTAACCCAGGCGGCAGAGCATTTTGGCCATATTGATATTCTCGTAAACAATGCTGCTGCACCCTCCGGTGTGGTACGCAACGATCTTGAATCCGCTCCACCAGAAGAATTACTCGGCGACCTCAACACTAAATCGATCGGCTACTTCCGTTGTATTCAGGCAGTGGCACCGTATATGAAAAAGCAGGGCTTTGGCCGCATTGTAAACATTGGCGGCCTCACCGCTCGTGCCAGCAAAATTATCTCTGGCATGCGTAACATGGCCATTATTCATATGAATAAAACCCTCTCTGATCAACTGGGGCCCTATGGTATCACCATGAATATTATTCACCCTGGCGTTGTTGATACACCACACATCCAGGAACTTTACGAACGCGAAGACATTAAGCAGGGCAAAACGCCTGAGGAAGTAAAACAAGCTTACATCGACAATACACCGATTCGCCGCACGTTACAGCCAGTGGAAATTGCCTGGTTGGTAGGTTTTCTCGCGTCACCTAAATCTGGCTCCATCACTGGTGAATCATTAGGTATTGATGGCGGAATGACTCGCGGTATCTACATTTAATTCAGTACACATTGAAGGTGATCACTATGAAAATGCCAAGAGTCATACGGACACACATTTCACTGTTCGTCTCCGACATGAAGGCGTCATCAGCGTGGTATAAGGATATATTAGGAATGGAAATTACTGCCGTGGGCGAGCAGTGGACAATGATGGGCTTTGGCCAGAAACATCACGATATTGCTCTGATTGAAGCCAAACACGATATTCCCGGTGGCAAAGAACTGCAACACTATGGTTTGGAAATCGAAGGTGATGAAACAGTACTACGCCGTCTTTACGGCATGCTGTTGGAAAAAGGCGTAAACGTTATTAAAACAACGGATCACGGTGTTGGGCGCGGCGTTTATTTTGAAGACCCAGACGGTCATCGCCTGGAGTTTTTTCTCGAAACAGAACACGATGATGAAAAAGCCAAAGCATTATTCAAAGAATTGAATGCGCCAAGCAATCCCATTGAACTGGATCCTATTTTTGGCAAGCAGGAGTAAGTACCCCATGAACTGCGAGAAAACCAGCGTTGTGATTGTTGGCGGTGGCCCTAACGGCATTGCCCTGGCTAACTACATGGGCATTTATGGTATTGAGACGATTGTGATCGAGCGCAGCGAGGAGATTCTGCCTTTTCCTCGCGCCGTAGGTATGGACGATGAAGCCCTGCGCGTATTACAAACTGTTGGCCTCGCCGAAGAATGTCTGCGCGATATGATTCAGGATGTACCCTTACGTTATTACAATGGTCGCGGGGTATGTTTTGCGGAAGTCAAACCCAGCGAACGAAAAAACGGCTGGCCCATGCGCAATATTTTTATGCAACAACTGGCAGAAGTGACATTGCGCAATGGGCTTCAGCGCTTTAATCACCTAGACCTGCGCACCGGGCATGAGCTACTGACGCTGCATCAGAACGAGCAAGACGCAGAGTTAGTCATTAATGGGCCAGACAATACTCGCTACAAAATCAAGGCAGATTATGTAGTTGGCGCCGATGGTGGCCGTTCTACCGTGCGCGATCTTTTAGGCATACCACTGGAAGGCGTTACACATCCACGCAAGTGGATTGTTGTTGACACCAACAACGATAACCTCGACGCTCCCTTCACGGCATTACATGCCGACCCAGTGCGCCCCTTTGTTTGCATCTATCTTCCTTACCAGCACCGACGCTGGGAATTCATGTTATTTGATGGTGAAGATGAAGAACAGATGGTACAGGAAGAAAAGGTAAGGAACCTGATTAGACGGCATATTGGCGATAAAGCCGATCAACTACAGCTATTGCGTATTCGCGCCTATACCCACCATTCCCGTGTGGCAAAAACCTTCCACCAAGGCCGGGCGTTACTCGTGGGAGATGCCGCTCACCTTACACCGCCCTGGGCTGGGCAAGGCTTAAATTCAGGCCTCCGTGATATTGGCAATATCGCCTGGAAAATAGCCGCCGCGGTTAAACAAATGTTACCCCCTGCTATTCTGGCCACCTACGAGCTGGAACGACGTGATCACGCGATTGATTTAATCGCTCTGGCTGACAACATGGGTGCGGTGTTAGGCCTAACAGACCCGGTAGCGGCAGGTGTGCGCGATTGGATTTTTCATGCCATCGATGGCGTACCTGCCTTGCGTGAGCATCTACTTGAATTCAAGTTCAAACCAATAGCCCAATTCACCCGAGGCATTGTCTTACATCACAATGGCGAACCCTCAACTGATAGCGCAGTAGGCAAACTGTTTATTCAACCAGACGTTGAAAACAGCGAAGGTAAAGCAACCAAACTCGACGATATTCTCGGCCCTTGGTTTTCAGTCGTTGGCTATCGCGTAGACCCAGCAGCGTTACTGTCTGAAAAATCAATCGTTTTCTGGAGCGGTCTCAATACACAGTTTATTCAGGCCAATCGATCACGTAGCGGCTTGTCTCATGACCAGCGTATTCAAAGTAGTGACAACACCGCCAATGTGGAAGACCTTACCAATAAATTACATTATTGGTTCAATGAACAACGTGAGTGTATTGCGATTATTCGTCCCGACCGCTATGTTGCTGCAGTGGCGTCAGCCAGTAATTTCCAGCAGGTGATGGACGAACTTCAAACACAACTCACCCGAGCAGCTCATTAATCAATGGCAGTTATTTATCCATAAAGGCAGATCTCACCGTTATGCAAACGTTGGAGCAACACATATTTGATGCACTGAAGCGTCAATGCGCGAGCGAGGCTCTCTATTCCACGAGCGTACCCAACTCAAATATAGCGTCGGCGTACAAACTGCAGTCGACGGTGAATACGCAACTGGTTGCTACAGGTGAAAAACTGATTGGCTGGAAAGCCGGATTAACCAATCACAAAGCGCAACAAACTTTTGGAGTGACTCATCCCGTCTACGCCCCTTTGTTTGCACGTGGTTTGTTTACTAATACGACAGTGCCTCACCCCTCGCCACTGCCAACGCACCTGGAGGGCGAGGTAGCGTTGCGCTTTGGCCATGACTGCCCTGACCACATCGAACACGTTGACCAACTTCTGTCTTATATCGACAGTGTGCATTTCGGTTTTGAAATTGTTAGCCGCAGGCTGCTGAACTCAAAAGCCTTAGTCGATCTGATAGCAGATAATCTTGCAGCGACTGGTTGCTTGATATCCGAGCACTCTTTTTCGCCAGACGCTTTTCATTTTTCTGACTGCAAGATGGAACTGATTGGCCCCACTGACAATACAGCCACAGGCACCTCTGCCAATGTGATGAGCAACCCTCTCATTCCAGTATTGGGATTAATAAAGCATCTACAACAACACAACCAGCAGATTACTAAAGGCGACCTCGTATTGTCTGGTGCTATGGTAATAGCCACCAATGTACAGCCAGGCGATCATTTTCGGTTGCAATGCTTTCAAGGCAACGAGCAAGTAGATGCTATTGAACTCTTGTTCGAACCACAAAGCTAAAAAGCAATACCCCGGGCATCTTGGTGTTAGCATAACGACTCCTGTACTATGAACTACCAGCGCCTAAACCATCAGGAGTATTTAACGTGTCCAGCTTAACCAGACTACTCTCTGTACTGGATCTGTTCACCGAGGAGCGAGGACAAATGGAGGTTGAGGCCATTGCGCAAGCACTAAACCTCTCAATTCCTACCGCTTACCGCTATGTTCGCGAGCTGACCGCCACAGGTATTCTCGTGAAATTCGGCAATGAATATGGACTAGGGCCGCGTATTATTCAGTTGGATTTGCAAATGCGAAAATGCGACAAACTGCTGCAAATAGGCGGGCCAATTGCCAACGAACTAGCTGAATTCGCTAACTGCAACGTACTGCTTACCAGCATGTATGGTAAAGAGACAATTAACATTTACGAAACGTCGGCCAACAGCAGTATCCATCCCACTTTTGGTCGCGGCCATAAAATGCCCTTTGCCAAAGGGGCGTCATCCCGAGCCATTCTGGCATTTACCAAGCGCCCCAAACTCAAACGCATGTACGACGCCATTACCGAGCCATCGTTAGACTGGAAAGAACTGCAACAAATATTGAGTGAAACCCGGCGCCGCGGGTACGAGCTATCGTTTGGCGAACTCGACAACAACCTGTTTGGCATTGCGGCCCCCATTCTCGATAATGAAGGCTATGCCTGCGCAGCAATTACCTTGGTAATGAAGAAAAACCGGGCCAAAATTTATCACTCGCAGGCGCTGGGAGAGCACTTGATAAAGCAAGCCAGTCGTATTACCGAACAGATTTTTAGTACGGCAATACCGGTAGAATAAATACCGCCATAATTGCAAAAAAAATCCCGCAAAAGCGGGATTTTACCAAGACCCTCTGAGACTTACGTTAACGAAGCTTCGTAAATACTCTGAATAGCGCCATCGAGCATAGTGTCGAATTCAGCTTCAGATTGTTTGGCAGAGAGCCCTTCTGTCAACGCGCGCGAGAAGCTGGCAATCACACCCACGTTTTCAGCTAGTTTTTTGTTGGCCTCTTCACGGCTGTAACCCCCAGACAAGGCAACCACCCGAACCACTTTGGGATTTTTTACAAAATCACTGTATAGATTAGTCTGGGTTGGCAGTGTCAGCTTTAACATTATGCGTGCATCGTCTGGTAGCGCATCGATCTGCTGAGCAATTTCAGCTTTCAGCAGCGCTTCGGCTTGTGCTTTATCGGCAATATTGATGTCGACTTCTGGCTCAATAATGGGTACCAGTCCCACTGCAGCAATGCGCTTGCCCACTTCAAACTGCTGGGCAACCACAGCACCAATACCAGCGGCATTTGCGCCCTTAATCACCGAGCGCATCTTGGTACCAAAAATACCTTTTTCACTAGCACGGGCCAATAAAGCATCCAGCTCTGGCATAGGCTTCATTACCTGAACATCGTCTTGCAGGTCAGCCAAGCCTTTATCAACTTTTAAAAACGGTACCACATTTTTTTGTGTCCACAAAAACTCTGCGGTTGGTATACCATCGATGTCACGATCCATGGTGTTTTCAAAAAGAATAGCGCCCAGAATACGCTCACCGGTAAATGCCGGGCTCTTAATAATACGGGTACGCATGGCGTGAACCATTTTAAACATTTCTTCGTCACCGCTGTATTCATCCTCATTCACACCGTAAAGACGAAGGGCCTTGGGGGTACTGCCGCCGCTCTGATCCAATGCGGCAATAAAGCCTTTACCGGTTTTTACTTTTTCAAGCATCGTTTGCGTATTCATGTCCGCCATAGTGATAGTTCCTCGTTGTGTCCTTATAATTAACAAGATATTTTTTTGTTTTTATTCAGCTGCCCGTGCTTTCAAGATCGCAACGGCAGGCAATTCTTTACCTTCTACATATTCCAAAAACGCACCACCACCGGTAGAGATGTAAGACACTTTATCGGCAATACCGTATTTATCCACGGCGGCCAATGTGTCACCACCACCGGCGATTGAAAACCCTTCACTGTCGGCAATGGCGTTTGAGATTGTTTCGGTACCTTTACCAAACTGGTCGAATTCAAACACGCCAACCGGGCCATTCCAGATGATAGTTTTGGCGTTGCTGATAATCTCAGCCAGTTGCTGTGCTGATTGCGGGCCAATATCGAAAATCATATCATCGGCTGTGACCTCGTCCGCCGATTTAAGCTCTGCCGCTGCGGATTCAGAAAATTCTTTGCCCGTTACCACATCCACGGGTACGGGAATATGGGTTTTCGCCATCAGTGCCTTGGCATTCGGAATCAAGTCTTCTTCATACAACGACTTACCCACCGGCTTGCCACTGGCGGCCAGGAAGGTATTGGCGATACCACCACCGACAATCATTTGGTCTACTACATCGGCCAGTGTTTCCAATACGGTGAGTTTGGTAGACACTTTTGAACCGCCCACAATGGCAATCATAGGTCGCTCAGGATTCGCCAGTGCTTTTTGCAAAGCATCCAGCTCGGCACTCAAGAGTGGGCCTGCACACGCTACCGGCGCATACTTGGCGACACCGTGGGTAGACGCTTGCGCACGGTGGGCGGTACCAAACGCATCCATCACAAAAATATCGCACAAGGCAGCATAAGCCTTGGCCAAATCATCGGCGTCTTTCTTTTCACCGACGTTAAAACGCACATTTTCCAGCAATACCAAATCGCCATCGTTTAATTCGATACCTTGTTGCCAATCGGCAACCACAGGTACATTACGGCCCAGCAATTTACCCAGGTGGGCGGCTACCGGCGCCATAGAAAACTCCTCGGCAAACTCTCCTTCAACCGGCCGCCCCAGGTGAGACATCAGCATGACTTTGGCACCGGCGTTAAGTGCCGCCTCAATAGTAGGTAATGCAGCACGAATGCGCGCGTCAGACGTTACCTCGCCATTTTTTACCGGTACATTTAAATCCTCTCGAATCAGAACGCGCTTACCGCGCAGATCCAGATCCTTCATGGAAATAACAGCCATGTTTAATCCTCGCCAATGATGTTTATTTAACAGATTCGGGGCGCGCCATGCGCCCACCCCAATACAAAGCAATATCAACAACGCGGTTGGCATAGCCCCATTCGTTGTCGAACCAGGTTAATACTTTTGCCAGGTGTTTACCGGCTACGCGGGTCTGGCCAGCGTCTACTATCCCTGAGCGGCTGTCATGATTAAAGTCGCAGGAGGCCAGCGGTTCATTTGTGCACCCTAACACCCCACCGAAGCGCTTGCTGGCTGCTTCCGACAGCACCTGGTTTACAGCGGCCACCGACACTTCACCTTTCAGGGTTACTGATAGATCAATGGCCGATACATTGGTGGTGGGTACACGCATAGCCTGCGCTTCAAAACGCCCCAACAAATGAGGCAGCAACCGATCAATACCCCGCGCCAAACCGGTATCAACCGGAATGATTGAATCAAACGCCGAGCGGGTTTTACGCAAATCGGTATGGTGGTAGGCATCAATCACCGGCTGATCATTCATGGCAGAGTGAATGGTGGTAGACACACCATGCTCTACCCCAAACGCTTCATCCAGCGCCACAATCACTGGGATTAAACAGTTAGTTGAACAGGCACCCGCTGAGACCACCCGTTCGCTACCTTTAAGGTGCTGCTCGTTGTATCCATAAATAACAGTGGCATCCACATCAGCCTGTGCCGGGTTGGTAAATAACACATGCCCGGCACCTTGCTGTAAATGCAACTCTGCCGTGGAGCGATCAGTGAATTGGCCGCTGGCCTCAATCACCAGATCGATATCCAACGCCGCCCAGGGTAATTTTTTGATATCAGGCTCGTGAAGCACACGAATACCGGTGTCATTGATGCGCAGAATGTCATGCTCGGCATAAACCATACCCGGAAACCGGCCATGGGTAGAGTCGTACTTGGTAAGATGAGCAATGGTTTTACAGTCCGCCAGCTCATTAATCGCAATGATATGCAGCTGGTCCTGCAGTTGGCGCTCAACCAGGGCACGTAATACGCTACGGCCAATGCGGCCATAGCCATTGATGGCGATACGAACAGGCAATTTGCACGCCCTCATGAAGAGATAAACTCTTCGCCCCAGACGTGGCGTCTAGGGCGAAGAAGCATTAACAAAGAACCATTAATCAAGCAGCTCAGATACCGTGTTAACCACATTGTCGACGGTAAAGCCAAACTCTTCCATTAACACATTACCCGGCGCCGATTCACCAAACGACGACATACCAATAATGCGCCCATCAAGGCCCACATACTTGTACCAGAAGTCTTCGTGAGCGGCCTCAACAGCAACCCGCGCGGTTACATCCAACGGCAATACCGACTGTTTGTAAGCGGCATCCTGCGCTTCAAATACTTCCGCCGACGGCATGGAAACCACACGAATGGCTTTACCCTGCGCAGCCAGTGTCTCGGCGGCATTGATTGCCAGCTCCACTTCAGAGCCGGTGGCGATAATAATGGCATCAGGCGTGCTGGCAGTGTCTTTCACGATGTAAGCGCCCTTGGCGATATTGGCCAACTGCGCATCGGTGCGAGACAGAGGCGCCAGATTCTGACGCGAGAAGATCAATGCACTGGGACCATCTGCACGCTCAACTGCGGCCTTCCAGGCAACGGCTGACTCGGTAGCATCACAAGGGCGCCAGGTTTGCAGGTTTGGTGTTTGCCGCAAACTGGCGATCTGTTCTACCGGCTGGTGTGTCGGGCCGTCTTCACCCAAACCGATAGAATCGTGAGTATAGACAAAGATACTGCGAACACCCATCAACGCCGCCATACGTACAGCGTTGCGAGCATATTCCATAAACATCAGGAAGGTTGCGCCGTAAGGCACAAAACCACCGTGCAACGCGATACCGTTCATGATGGCACTCATGCCGAACTCACGCACACCGTAGTAAACATAGTTACCCGCGGCATCTTCCCCAGTCAGCGGCTTGCTGCCACTCCAGATCGTCAGATTAGAGCCAGCTAGATCGGCAGAACCCCCAAGAAATTCAGGCAACAAGGGTCCGTAGGCATTAAGGGTGTTTTGCGAGGCTTTACGTGAGGCGATCTTGTCGCCTTTGTCTTGGCATTCGCGAATGTAGGCGGTTGCTTTTTCGGCAAAGTCGGCCGGCAGCTCGCCCTTGATCACGCGGCGTTCAAACTCAGCCGCCAACTCGGGATAAGCACCTTTATAGGCACCCAATACTTCTTCCCACGCGGCTTCGGCGCTGGCACCGGCTTTTTTGGCGTCCCAACCAGCGTAGATCTCGGCGGGTACTTCGAAGGGGCCGTGATTCCAGTTCAATGTTTTACGCACCAGGGCTACTTCGTCGTCACCCAGCGGCGCACCATGACACTCTTCTTTACCCTGCTTGTTAGGAGAACCAAAACCGATCACGGTTTTGCAGCAGATCAAGGTGGGCTTGTCGCTCACGCTACGGGCTTCTTCAATGGCCGCTTTGATAGCGCTGCTATCGTGACCATCAACACAGGGGATAACATGCCAGCCGTAGGCTTCAAAGCGCTTGGGTGTATTATCGGTGAACCAACCCTCTACTTCACCGTCAATGGAAATGCCATTGTCGTCGTAAAACGCAATTAATTTACCCAGCTTCAGGGTACCCGCCAATGAACAGACCTCGTGGGAGATACCTTCCATCAAGCAGCCATCGCCCAAAAAGGCGTAGGTGTAGTGATCGACCACATTGAACTGGTCGCGGTTGAACTGCGCCGCCAGTACTTTTTCAGCCAACGCCATACCCACAGCATTAGAGATACCCTGACCCAGTGGGCCGGTGGTGGTTTCAACACCAGGCGCATAGCCGTATTCGGGGTGGCCCGGGGTTTTGGAATGCAATTGGCGGAAGTTCTTCAACTCGTCGATCGGCAGATCGTAACCCGTCAAATGCAACAGTGAATAAATCAGCATCGAACCATGGCCGTTTGACAATACAAACCGGTCACGGTCAGCCCAGTTAGGGTTAGCTGGGTTGTGCTTGAGATAATCATTCCATAACACTTCGGCAATATCGGCCATGCCCATAGGGGCGCCTGGGTGTCCGGATTTGGCTTTTTGCACGGCGTCCATGCTTAAAGCACGGATGGCATTGGCAAGTTCTGTACGCGATGACATGAGTAACAACTCCTCGGCGAGGTCGCTAAAACGCTCTGCGGATCAAAAAGGGCGCTATTGTCGCTTAAGCGTGGCAGCAGGTAAACCGGCTGGAGCCATTTTCACCGTTCAAATGGCGAATCTCTACGGCGCACTCACGTTACGGAAAGTTGCACAGCTTACGCAAACCAAACCTATATCAAAAAATTTTGATATAGGTTTGGTTTGATGCTAAAGTGCCACCCCATGAATAGCCAAGCCTCCTTTCGCACCCCGTCAAATCAAGCGGAAAACGATACCGCCATAGATTTCGATGAACTGGCCAGCCTTTACAAAGCAGCTGGCGATAGCTTGCGCCTGGAAATTCTGCGACTACTGGCCAATCAGTCGTACGGCGTACTGGAACTCAGCGCCATTTTTGGCACTAAACAGTCGGGCATGAGTCACCATCTAAAGGTGCTGGCCAATGCGGGATTGGTGGCCACCCGCCGCGAGGGTAACTCGATTTTCTACCGCCGCGCCCTGCCGGGTAATGATATTGCAGCCAATGTGCGCGAACAGATATTCAGTGCCGCCGATCAAATCACGCTTTCTGTCGAGGTAGCCCGCCGTCAGGTACAGGTGCAGAGCGAACGCACAGAGGCATCACAGGCTTTCTTTACCGAAAACGCAGCCAAGTTCAGACAGCAACAAGACCTAATCGCCAGCTACCCCGTCTATGCCGAACACATCAGCGAGCTACTGAAAGCCACCGCCACCGTCAACGGTAAACATGCGATAGAAGTAGGCCCTGGCGAGGGCGAATTTCTGCCCTTGCTCAGCCAGCGTTTTAATAAGGTAACGGCGCTGGACAACAGTGAGCAGATGCTTGAAAAAGCACGCACCAACGCAACGGCATCCACACTCGATAATGTCACCTTTGTACTGGGTGATACCAGCCAACTGCCGCAATACGATAAAGCCAGCGTGATTGTGGCCAACATGGTGCTTCACCACACGCCTGCGCCGGCAGAAATATTACAGCACCTGGGCAATGCACTGATGCCAGGCGGCGCACTGCTGATTACCGACCTCTGCCACCACGATCAGGTTTGGGCAAAAGAAGCCTGTGGTGATATCTGGCTGGGCTTTGATCCAGATGATTTAACCAACTGGGCCGCCACGGCGGGCCTGGTTAACGGGCAAAGCGTATTTTTTGCGCTGCGCAACGGTTTTCAAATTCAAATACGTCAATTTTTTAAACCTTCCCTGGCTACTTGAGACAACCGGGGAAGCACGGAGAATCTTCTATGTCTAATTATTCACTGTTTACATCAGAGTCGGTGTCGGAAGGACACCCAGACAAAATGGCAGACCAGATTTCTGATGCCGTGCTCGATGCCATTCTCAAAGACGACCCCAATGCCCGTGTGGCCGTTGAGACGCTGGTAAAAACCGGTATGGCGATTGTTGCCGGTGAGGTACGGACTTCAACCTATGTGGATCTGGAAGATCTGATCCGTAACGTGATTCTGGATATTGGTTACAACTCCAGTGACGTCGGTTTCGACGGCGCCTCCTGTGCGGTACTCAATGCCATTGGCAAGCAATCTGCCGATATTGCCATAGGGGTAGACGAAGCCGACAACAAAGATCTTGGTGCCGGTGACCAGGGCCTGATGTTTGGTTACGCCACTAACGAAACCGATGTGCTCATGCCTGCACCTATTTATTACTCTCACCGTTTGGTCGAACGCCAGGCAAAGTTGCGCAAAGAAGGGGTACTGCCCTGGTTACGCCCCGACGCCAAATCACAGCTCACGCTGCGCTATGAGAACGACAAGCCAGTAGCCGTAGATGCCGTTGTATTGTCTACCCAACACAACGAAGACATCTCACTGAGCAACCTGCGCGAAGCCGTGCTGGAAGAAATTATCAAACCCGTTCTGCCCGCCGAATGGCTGCACAACGATACGCTGTTTCATATCAACCCCACCGGCAACTTCGTAATCGGCGGCCCCTTGGGTGACTGCGGTTTGACCGGCCGCAAAATTATTGTGGATACCTACGGCGGCATGGCTCGCCATGGTGGCGGTGCGTTTTCCGGCAAAGACCCATCCAAAGTAGACCGTTCCGCAGCCTATGCGGGCCGCTATGTGGCTAAAAATATTGTCGCTGCGGGCCTGGCAGAGCGCTGTGAAATTCAAGTGTCTTACGCCATTGGTGTGGCCGAGCCAACGTCTATTTCGGTTAACACCTTTGGTACCGGCAAACTGGATGATGACAAGATCGCCAGCCTGGTACGTGAACACTTTGATTTACGCCCACGCGGCATTATCGAAATGCTCGATCTGAAGCGCCCCATCTATCGTCAAACGGCCGCCTATGGCCATTTTGGTCGCGAGCTGGCCGACTTTACCTGGGAAAATACCGACAAAGCCGATGCGCTAAAAGCCGCGCTGTAGTTAACGAATTCATAGAGAGAAGGACAACGAACATGAGCACCAATACAAACATTATTGATACTTTTTCAGACTACAAAGTCGCCGACATTGCTTTGGCTGCATGGGGCCGCAACGAAATTGATATTGCCGAAGGTGAAATGCCTGCACTGATTGCCCTACGTGAAAAATATCGCGCAGAACAGCCATTGGCCGGTGCCAAAATCATGGGTTGCATCCACATGACCATTCAAACTGCTGTACTCATCGAGACACTGATAGCTCTGGGAGCAGAAGTGCGCTGGTCATCTTGTAATATCTTTTCAACCCAGGATCACGCCGCTGCCGCTATTGCAGCAGCAGGCATTCCTGTATTTGCCTGGAAAGGCGAAACAGAAGAAGAATTCTGGTGGTGCATCGAGCAAACCATTCTTAAAGATGGTCAGCCATGGGATGCCAACATCATTCTCGACGATGGCGGAGACCTCACCCAGGTCGTGCATGAAAAATATCCCAACATGCTCAACAACATTCATGGTATTTCTGAAGAAACCACTACAGGCGTACACCGCCTGTTGGAAATGCTCGAAAAAGGTGAACTCAAAGTACCTGCGATTAACGTGAACGATTCAGTGACCAAATCCAAAAACGACAACAAGTATGGTTGCCGCCACAGCCTCAACGATGCCATCAAGCGCGCAACTGACCACCTGCTTTCCGGTAAAAAAGCGCTGGTAATCGGCTATGGTGACGTAGGCAAAGGCTCTGCCGCGTCATTGCGCCAAGAAGGCATGATCGTTCGCATTACCGAAATCGATCCTATCTGTGCTATGCAAGCCTGTATGGATGGTTACGAAGTGGTTTCACCGTATATCGATGGTATCAACGACGGTACGGCTGAAAGCATTAACACCCAACTGCTGGGTAACACCGACCTGCTGGTAACCACCACGGGCAATATCAATGTGTGCGACAGACATATGTTGCAAGCACTTAAGAGCGGCGCGGTGGTATGTAACATTGGCCATTTCGACAATGAAATCGACACCGAATTCATGCGTAAAAACTGGGAATGGAAAGAAATCAAACCCCAGGTACACAAGGTGATGCGCAACGAGGTTAACAACGACCATCTGATTTTATTATCAGAAGGCCGCCTGGTTAACCTCGGCAATGCAACTGGCCATCCATCACGCATTATGGATGGTTCGTTTGCCAACCAGGTACTCGCGCAAATGTATCTCTACGAGAAAAAGTTTGCCGACCTGCCTGCAGCAGAAAAAACGCAGCAACTTTATGTAAAAGTACTGCCCAAAAAATTGGATGAAGAAGTAGCAGCCGACATGGTGCGCGGTTTTGGCGGCGTTATTACACGTCTCACTGAAAACCAGGCCAAATACATCAATGTAAAAGTTGATGGGCCTTATAAACCAGAGTCTTACAAATATTAAAACCCTGCTGCCAGCACACAGGCACTTGCCGACTTATTCGCTGCAAGAAAAGCAGCGAATAATTATTGTGCGGCAACAGGGCATAGAAGGTATTAGAAAATGAGTAACGATATACGCATCAGTTTTGAATTTTTTCCGACCAAAACCGACGAAGGAAAAAACAAGCTGTTAAAAGTGCGCGATGCCCTGAGCACGTTTAACCCAGAGTTCTTTTCGGTAACTTATGGTGCTGGCGGTTCCACACGTGACAATACTCGGTCGTTAGTCACCGAGTTTGCACAAGCCGGTTTTGCCGTTGCACCGCATCTCTCATTTGGCCGCGATAATGAAGAGACCATTCGCCAGTTGATAGCGTCTTACGTGGATGCGGGTGTAAATCGTATTGTTGCACTGCGCGGAGATCCCCCGGCAGGCGCAGACAGCCATTACAAAGTTATTTATGCCAGTGAGCTGGTGGCTTTTATTCGCAAGCACTTTGGCGACAGCATTCAAATAGAGGTAGCCGCATATCCAGAGATACACCCCGACGCCCCCTCGTATCAAGCAGACATCAACTTTTTGAAACAAAAACTCGATGCCGGAGCTAATAGCGCTATCACGCAATACTTTTATAATCCTGACGCCTATTTTTATTTTATTGATCAGTGTCAGGCGGCAGGAATTACCCAGCCCATTTATCCTGGCATCTTACCGATTACCAATTATGCAAATCTGGTACGTTTCAGCGAAGCCTGTGGCGCAGAAATACCACGCTGGATTCGTCAGCGGCTTGACGGCTTTGGTAACGACAACGAAAGCTTGCAAGCATTTGGTATCGATCTGGTCTCAGAGCTATGTGAAACGCTGTTGGACAACGGCGCCCCTGGCCTTCACCTGTACACAATGAACCACACTGAACCCAACGCAACAATTCTTAAAAATATTGGCTTCAGCAATACCAAACTACACAGTGTGAAATAACCAATTTAAAATAAAAGCTACCCGCCGGCCTTTGTTGGCGGTTTCTTTATTCGGTACAGATTACAACGTATGCGCATTCCACGTTTTTATTACGATCATGATCTTGCCACTGGCGTGACGCTCACATTAAACGAAAAAGCGTCACGTTATCTGGTATCAGTACTGCGTATGCAGCCAGGCAGACCCTGCATTGTTTTTAACGGCCAAGGCGGTGAGTATGCAGCCATACTTACCCATGCTGGTAAAAAGCAGGCAGAAGTGTTGCTTGGCGAATTTAACGATATCAATAACGAATCCCCGCTAAAAATCCATCTGGGCATTGCCATTTCCCGTGGCGATCGTATGGATTGGGTAGTGCAGAAAGCCACTGAGCTAGGTGTGCACCGTATTACCCCTTTATTTACTGAACGTACAGAAGTCAAACTGAAAGGCGAACGACTCGATAAGAAACTGGAGCACTGGCAGCAAATCGCTATCAGCGCGTGCGAACAATCCCAGCGCAACCAACTACCGACCATCGATATGCCAACCACGTTTTCAGAGTGGGTGTCGAGTGTCGAGGCTGATAGAAAACTGGTATTACACCATCGCACCGAACAGCGCCTACAAAGCGAGACCGGTGTCGATAGCTGCTGCTTACTCATTGGACCGGAAGGCGGCCTGTCGGAAACAGAAATAGAGCTTGCGCTCAGCGAAAATTTTCAAGCCCTGAGTCTGGGCCCAAGAGTATTACGCACAGAAACAGCGCCTATCAGCGCACTAACTCTGGTGCAGTTTTTATGGGGAGATATGTAGAGAAACGCTGCAACAGACGTTACAGCGAAAGAGCAAGATAAACGTCTTCCAATGCTGTTACATCGGGAATTACAGCCTTCTCGCCCGCCAGGGACACATGCAGCCGTTCATAGGGTTTTGCGGTAGCCGCTTCATCTTGACTGATTTCTTCTGGTGTCACCCGTGCGAGACGAGGGATCCCCTGAGTAACAATGGCAATAAACGGCAATGCATCACTGGAACCCGTGCTATTCAACACGGCAACCCGGCTGGTTGCCTTGGTGCCAGGATAAGTTTCGCCATTGAGCACCTCAAACGAGAGTAACGGCACCTTGATACCGCGCCAATCAAAAAACCCCAGAAACCACTCAGGCGTATCATCGACCGGAGCCGGTGCACGGTAAGCGGCCATTTCAGCCACACTCACGGTTGGCAGCAGGAGCACTCGCTCGGCGAGAGGAACCATTAAACTGGTTACGTCCTGCTGCGAAAAATTCTCCAGAGTTGGTGTTGCCTTCATAGGGTTTCCTAACTAGTTAACGGGTCAATGCTACGCAACAATACCACGAGGCATTTGGAACTGCTTTGCAAACTGCTGGCCCAATATTTCTGGCTCATTAATGTTGTCAATAACAACCTGCCTGCCACGTACTGCGTCAACCATTGACGACACTGTGCACGTATCAGCCCGCTGCAACCAAACTTTCCCACCTTTTGACTTGAGCCATTCACAACCACGAGCACCATCATTACCCATGCCCGAGAACACCACCACGCCGCTCTGATTTCCATACAGATTGCCAATATTGGCAATCACCTGATCGGCCGAAGGCGTATAGTCACCTTGCCAAGCAGCACCGGTTGCTTTAAAGGTACCGTTGCTAGCAACATCAAACTGTTCAGTAACCGGCATCAATACCACCGTACCAGCCTGCAATACATCGCCGTGCCGGGCGACTGATGCTTTCAGTTTAGTGCGGCGATTAATCGCAAACACCAGATTAGTTTCAAAATTGGGCTCAATATGTTGCGCATAAATAAACGCCACCGGGATACCTGCCGGGAGCTGTTGTAGAAAACTAACAACCGCTTCCGGGCCACCTGTTGAAGCGGCCAACACCCAAACCTGGCGCGCAATGGTAACGCCACTCTGGCTCAGGTTTATATGGCCGGGCAGCTGCGATAACTTACCCAACAACCGCCTAACCCACGCAGTATAAGGCTCACTACCAGCTGTGGGTGTTGCACCTTCCTGGTAAATAACCGGAACCGGTAATTCAAGCAGCGTCGACTCGATACGTTCCAGCAGCTCTGCCGCTATGCCATGACTTGAGTCGCTATCGAGATTCACTAACCAGGCATCCACCTGACTTTCTGTAAGAATCTCCGGCGATACACGGTTAAGCGTATATGCCTGCACCACCTTGTTGCCTGCCTCTGCCACCACATGGCGATAGGTATTCAGCGCGTTACCATCTGCCACCAATATACCCAGACGCAAAGCCTCCATGACAACCCCTTATCCCTGCGGCTCGATCAGCTCACGAATGGTCTCAAGCAAATGATCTTCCTGATACGGCTTACCCAGATAGCGGTTTACGCCTAATTCCATAGCCCGCTCGCGATGTTTTTCACCGGTACGCGAGGTAATCATAATGATTGGCAGGTGGCCCAAACGACTGGTGCTGCGAATATTTTTGGCTACTTCGAAACCGTCCATGCGCGGCATCTCAATATCCAGCAACATAATGTCTGGCACATTGATTTGCAGCTGCTGGAGCGCATCGGCGCCATCTTTAGCTGTTACCACATTAAAGCCTTCACGCTCAAGGAAACGTGACGTTACTTTGCGCACGGTAACCGAGTCATCAACCACCATCACCGTGTACTGCCGCTCTTCGTTGGCTGCCGGCAAACTGGCCGTTGGCCCAACGGCCTGGATACCTACCAGTGCCATTTCTTTACGAATCATCGCGTGTGGATCAAGAATCACTACCACCGAGCCATCACCCATTACGGTAGCACCAGAAAGCCCCTGCACAGCACTGAACTGTTGACCCAACGACTTCACCACAATTTCCCGGCTACCCATCAGACTATCTACTTGCACGGCAACTGAGTGATCGGCCGAGCGCACCAGCACTACCGGTAACGGCAGAGCCTGACCTTCAAGCACCGGTTGCGTGTCGGTATTAAGCATATTACCGAGATATTTAACGCGATAATTTTCGCCAGCATACTCAAATCGGGCATCTTGATTCTGATAATAGTATTCCAGTTCAAACGGATTAACGCGTACGATACCTTCAATCGTATTGAGTGGAATGGCAAAGCGGTCGCCAGCCACATTCACCATCAATGCACGGTTTACCGATACGGTAAACGGCAAGCGAATCACAAATTCAGTGCCCTGACCATAAACCGAATCAATGGTCATGGAACCGCCCAGCTGTTTGATTTCACTGTGCACAACGTCCATCCCCACCCCGCGACCGGAAATCTGTGTCACTTTGTCGGCAGTGGAAAAACCTGCATGCAAAATAAATTGCATAATATCGTGGTCATGCAGCTTGGAGTCCTCTCCCATCAACCCCCGCTCAATGGCTTTTTCTCTAACGCGCTTAAGATCAATACCTTGACCATCGTCCATGATGCGCAACACGACATCGCCGCCTTCACGAGAGAGTGCTAATACAATGCGACCACTCTCCGGCTTACCACGCTCATAACGCACCGGTGGTTTTTCGATACCATGGTCAACCGCGTTACGCAGCATGTGCTCCAACGGAGCGACCATTCTTTCCAGAATTGAACGGTCCATTTCGCCTTCAACGTTTTCCATTTCCAGGCTAACGTTTTTGTTTAATTCCGAGGCAACCTGTCGAACAATGCGGCGCAAACGCGGCACCATGCGTGAGAAAGGCACCATGCGCGAGCGCATGAGGCCTTCTTGCAATTCAGAATTAACCCGAGACTGCTGCAACAACAGAGTTTCGGTGTCACGCTTTTTGTCTACCAGCGTAGTTTTTAAATCCAGTAAATCCGAGGACGATTCAATCAACGAGCGCGACAATTGCTGCAACTGCGAGTAGCGGTCCATTTCCAGTGGATCAAAATCGTCAAACTGTTCCATTTGCTCCTGCCGGAACAAAATCTGCGCTTCGGTTTCGATATCCAGTCGACGCAACTGCTCCTGCAAACGGGCCAACGTAATTTCCATTTCATCGAGAGCACCGCCAATTTCGTTTACCTGCTCCTCTACACGACCGCTGCCAATAGCCGTTTCACCGGCGAGGTTTACCAGCTCTTCGAGTAATTCGGCAGGTACCTTCACCAATTCCTGCGGCGCTGAACGACGGGTTTGCAGCGGTGATTGTGCAGGCGCAGCCTTTGGTGGCTCTGGGCGCTGGAATGGCAGTACATTATTTTGCGTAGCCGGAGGAGCAGATTCTGCTTGCTCTTCCGCGTCAACAGAATCAGCGGGCTGATAGGTCGATTCAGAGACCTCTGCGTTATCGCCCGCAATCGCATCTCCCGCATCAGTGGCAGATACTTCAAGGTCAGGGCCATCTGCCTCAGCGGCATCCTGCTGTGGTGATACCGTAGCAGGCGGGGTTGAAGCCGCGTTGCCATGAATCGCCCCATGCAACTGACCGGCTTTAACCTGTGCGGTACCTTTAACCAGCAGGTCTTGATAATGATGTATTTTTTCAAAGAAAGCCTGATCAATATTGCTAGCACTTCCCAAATCGATCAGGAACGTTTCAAATTCATGGGCCTCTTCACCCAGGGCCATTAAGCCAGCCAGGCGTGCACCACCTTTATAGGTGTGCAGTGAACGCTTGAGAGCCTCAACAGGTTCTGTTAACGACCAATCAGATTCCCACTCGTGTACGGCTTCGTCAATTTCTTCGAGTAACTCATCAGCTTCTTCAGTAAAGATTTCGATAATTTCAGGGTCGATATCCTCTTCAGCATCCATCAGCGCTTCTGTGGTCTCGTCAACCACAGGTACTGAATCACTGATATCAGAGTCATGCTGAGCTGGCTCACTATCGTCAGCGGGCAAGGCAACGTCATTGATCGGCTCCGACACAAACACCGGCGCCTCACCAGTGTCTGCAGACTCGGGGGCATTACTGAGGCGGTCTGCTTCCAGTGTTTCACTGAAATCGACTATTTGATCCTGCTGCCAGTCAGTCGCATCGGCATAATCATTAGCATCAATGGAGTTGTCAGCGTCCCATTGCGGAATATCGTTGGCGAGCGTATCGGCTACATTTTCGTCGACTACCGGCTCTTCATCGGTGCGAGTAACACTATCTTCTTGTGTGACAAACCCAAACTCACCCAGATCGACAACGTCAGAACCCTCTGCGACACTTTCATCGGCTGCAGCCATATCAAAGGCAGGTTCAGCGCTGGTACTCATCTCGTCATTCGAAATAATGGCGCTGGCTAGATCAAAGTTATTCTCGCCATCAGCAGACTGCACCACAATATTGGGAATATCGTCGCCGGACAGGTCTTCCGCTGAAATAGAGAACCATTCTTCACTGTCGCCACCACCTGCTTCTGCTTCTGCTTCTGCTTCTGCTTCTAAGTCAGGGGTTTCCGGGTGCTGGATCTGATCAAGCACAGCTTGCAAATTGACCTCGGCATCCGGCAAATTCTGGCCTGCTGCAACGGCATCAACCATATCCAGTAATGCATTGTGCCCGGCGGTTAGTGCAGCACAAACCTCGCCAGTAAATGCCAGACTACCTGTACGCAAGGCATCATACGCGCAAGCAAGGTCGCCGCTTAGCGCGGCCATCTGGGGTAGATTCGCGTGGTCTGCGCCATTACGTAATGTGGCCAGCTCCAGTTCTAAAGAAGGAATATCCGCAGGCTCAAAACCCTGTTCATTCCAACGTTGAAGCTGCTGATCAGCATCCAACAGAAGCTTCATGTCCTCCGCCATAAAGATGGCAAGTAGTTCTGGATCAACCCGCTTGCTGTTCTGCTGCTGAATATCTTCCTGACTACGAATCAGCGGTGCGACTGTGAGTTCACGCAACTCGGCAATACGTGCGAGATACTGATCGAGCCGTTCAATTAGTACCGGCTGCTGGTTACTGATTTGCGCCAAGGCATTCTCAACATAGCTAACGCCGTCTTTCAGCAGCTGCAGAATATCCGCATCGATATCCAGCTGATAGGAACGCAACTCCTTGACAAAGCGCTCCAACGGTGTAGCCAACTGCGCAACTGCACTGATGTCGGCCATATGCGCGCTGCCTTTAAGCGTATGCAACGCACGCTGCATGGCGTCACTGGGCGGAGAATACAACGGCGCCGACATATCCATTTCACGAATAAATTCGCGCACGGTTTCCAGATGCCCTTCTGCTTCAGAACCAAAAATTTCCCACAGCAACTGGTTATCGTCTTCATCAAGGTCGACCGGGGTCTCCTTGGTATCTTCTGCATCATAAGAAGGCGGCGCATTAACCGGAGCAGATAAATCGACGGGGGCATCATCAGCAGGAACCGATTCTGCTAAAGCAGCCGGCACACTGCCATTGGACAGTTGCTCTGCCCAACTGCTGCATAACTCACAATCCTGCACCATCGGATTAGCTTGGCGATTGTCGAAGGCACTGATTAGGGTAGGAATTAATGCCGTCACACGCTTAATGACATCAACATGAGGTCTGCCCGCATCAATCGAACCGTCGATGACACGATTCAGCATATTTTCAACTGACCAAGCTAACTCGCCAACATCGGTTGCGCCAACCAGTCGCCCACTGCCCTTGAGCGTGTGAAAGGCACGGCGCAATTCTACAAGCGCTTCGTTATCTGAAAAATCGTCTGCCCAGCGGGGCAAAAACTCGGCGATCGTTTCTGTCACTTCGCCAGCTTCTTCGACAAAAATTTCCAGAATTTCTTCGTCAACATCATCAGCGGGTGATGGCGCCGCCACTGGTGATTGGGATTCAGGGATTGGCTCAGCAGCAGACTCACCAGATTTTGGCGGTACTTTCACATGATAAAGTGATGGCCGCTCAGCAGCCTCAACTAGCTCACTATCGATGTCGGTATCAACATGATCTTGAGCGCTATCTTCTGCGGGCTCTTCGACGTATTCCGCTGCCAACTCGTTATTTGTCACGACAGTTTCGTCAGAAGGTTGGTCCTCATCAGAGAGCTCGTCATCGACAATAGCAAAAGTCGGTGTGGCTGGGAGATCAAATTCCACTGACTCTGTTCCTGAGGCCAGTGCTTCTGCCGACGCATCCGTCGCAGTAATACTATCGACGCTGTCTGCTGACGTACTCTCCGCCACGACAGGTTTTGACGGTGCAACAGCATATCCCAACCGCTCGACACTCTGCTCTGCCACATCAAGCAACAGCTCGAGCCCTTCAACTTTATCACTGCTTAAGCGCTCCAGATAATATTCCACACTCGCAATAGCATCGGCTAATGTGTCAAGGGAATGCCAATCTGGAATGAGATCACCATGAAGAAGGCGTTGATCTACATACCGCGAACAAGCACCCACCACCCGCGCAGCACGGGTCAGGGGAATCATGTCAAGGCCACCACGAATCTCGGTGAGCAGCCCCGGCACATTGGTCAAATGATCTTTATTCCATTGCGATGCAATGTATTCAACAATAGCGTCTTTCGCCTGCTCGAGACCATTACGTGACTCACGCAAGACCGACTCATGGGCCTGACTGATAGAAATATCGATAGGGTTATCCAGCCTACTACCGTAGCCTTCGGCCAAATTATCCAAATCGTTTTCAAAACCAACAATATTGGCCGCGAGTTCAGCCACAATATCTTCTGCCGAAATACTTTCATCAGCCAGTGATGTAACCAAGGCTTGACTGTGCGCGACAATTTTTTCACGCAGTTCAGCAATACCCAGTACCGACAGTGTATCGGCAATACGCTTGAGTATTGGCACGGCATCACGAACATCCGCCATGCCTTCGCGCGACTGATCGAGAATATGCTTAACCGATTCGAGCTCGTCTTTTAACGCCGCAACCACCGACTTGATCGTATCGGGGTCTGGTGCAGTAATAAACTCTACGGGATAATCCGATTGCTGCTCAGCGGGCAAGGCAGCATCAAGGCGGTAGTCTTCTTTGATATTGACAATGTGACTACCTTCCGCCGGGCTGCTGGCAATGTAAAACAGCAGGTTTTTTACCAGGTCATCATTGGGGTAAGCATTTAACGCTCGCGTCCCATACTTAACCAGAATTTTTATTTCGCGATTGAGTTCTTTCAACAGGTTTTTAACCGCTGGGCTCAAGCCGATCACTTCGAGCTTAATTCCTTCCACAAACGCCTGTGCAACCAACCACAACGCCTGCCGCTTTGAGCCTGAGGTAATTTGAACCAAACGCTCGCACACCTTATCGAGGTAGACCTGATTTTTCTCTTCCTCAACGCCTTTTAAAAGGCCAGCAGCAGCAACCTGAAACATTTTTTGCAGTTTTGTAGCCACTTCGGAAAAACGTTGAGCATTGGTGGTCACCTGATGTCGCTGCCCTTGCACTCGGTGCGCAGGAGTAAGGTCAGGAAAGAAAAATTTTGACTCAGATAACAGGCTTTCACCACGGGCTGCGCGCAGATCATTCAACAGCGGCAGAACAGCACCAGGGTAATCGGTACGCGCTGTTTTTACCTGTTCGAGGTACAGCGGCAATTGCAGAATACCGCGCATCAATACATCCAGCGCATCATCAATCTTTTGTACGGTTTGATTAATCAGCGCCTGAGCAAGAGATTCCATTTCCTCGGCAATCATGGCGGCGCCATAAAACTCGATCATGCGCAGGCTGCCATACACCTGATGAATATGTGTTAGACAAAAACCTACCTGACTGACATCGTTAGGGTCTTCAACAAAGGCCTCAAGCGCCTTCCGGGCTTCTGCCAAGGTATCTTCTATTTCACCGATTACCCACTCGAGGGCGGCATAGTTGCGATTATCGCCCATACCGATTTATTCCCCTTATCTTGTTGAAGCTTACGCTTTAACGGCTCTGAAAGCCGCCACTGTCTATAATCACTGAACTATTTCAGCTCAAACCTTTAACACTTTTTGCGGCGGCGTTATTACATCAACAACCAGTTAATCTATATGCCTGTACATTGGCAGCGGCCACACGAGCCACGGCAGGGTTCTGCCAATCAACCGCTTCACCGTGGCCGATCACCAAAAGCCCGCCCGGTTTTAGTCGTTCTACCAGGCCATTTAGTATTTCTCGTCGGCGCCAGCGACGAAAATAAATGAGAAGATTTTGACAAAAGATGACATCCATCTTCACTTTCGGCATACGTTTCAGTTGCAACACATTGCCCTGACTGAAACAAACCCGACTACGCAAGCCGGCCTCTATCTCCCAACCCGAGGCAGTCTTTTGCAAATAACGTTGACGCTCTGCATCGGTCATCAGCTCTGTGCGGCGCTCGCTGTAAACCGCTTTACGCGCAACTTGCAAAGCAGGCGAACTGATATCCAAACCGGTTACGCCAAAATAAGCTTCTACCTCAGCCTCAGCAAAGCAGTCGTTGGCCACCATTGCCAACGAATACGGTTCTTCACCTGTGGCACAACCAACACTCCAGATTTCAAAACTGCTATCCAGCCGCTTCGTTGCCAACGCCTCAGATAAGTAACTGCGTACATAATCCAGAGAAGGGCGGTGACGAAAAAAGTGAGTTTCTTTAATAACCAGTTTGTCGACCAGCTGCAGCCACTCAAGATTACCTTCAACGCCCTGTGTTGCTACGTCGTAATAGGCATCGTAACCAGCCAGCCCCAGTTCACGCATGCGCGCGGTTAACTGTTGCTGCAGGTACACTTTCTGCCGCTCAGGCAAATGCATCCCGGTGCGCGCCTCAATCAGCTCGCGCCACTGTTTGAACTGCAACTCTGACAAAGGGTCAGACGAACTCAGCGACCAGACCATACTTCCCATTTTGCACGATTACTTTTAGTGAGTATTACACTGCTAGTGGGTATTACACTGCCGCCCGAGAATTACCTTCACCGTGAGGCTCGTCTTCTTCATGAGACTCGCCTTCTGTATCAAGCGACGCCTCAGCGTCAAAATCACCATCCAGCGACTCAACAACCTGCGTTTCTTCAAGTAGTTCGTCGGTTACGGCTGGAGCATCCGTATAAGTGAAGCTTTCTTGTTCCTCTGGTAGCGTGAAGCCAGCTACCGAATCTCGCAAGTCAGACGCCATCACAGCTAGGCGACCAATCGACTTCGCCGTAGCCGTTGTACCCGACGCGGTCTGCGAGGTAATTTCCTGAATAACATTCATCGTGTTGGAAATGTGGCCGGCAGACGATGCCTGCTGGC
Source organism: Cellvibrionaceae bacterium (assembly GCA_050289485.1). GTDB lineage: Bacteria > Pseudomonadota > Gammaproteobacteria > Pseudomonadales > Cellvibrionaceae > JBNKFV01. Next base: position 40,286 of record JBNKFV010000031.1, on the reverse strand, counting down.
GAGCAGCGTTAGAAATATTCTGAATCAGTTCCGCCAGCGAGGTCGATACGTTTTCAATTTCTTCCAGTGCCACACCCGCATCCTGCGCCAGTCGGGCTCCACGAACCACTTCAGCCGTGGTTTGCTCCATCGAAATAACCGCTTCGTTGGTATCGTTCTGAATGGTTTTAACCAAGGCTTCAATCTGTTTGGTTGCCGCCGCAGAACGTTCCGCGAGACGCTGCACCTCATCCGCAACCACCGCGAAGCCTCGACCGGCATCACCGGCCATCGATGCCTGAATAGCCGCGTTAAGTGCAAGAATGTTGGTTTGGTCGGCAATGTCGTTAATCAACGATACGATATCACCGATCTCCTGTGACGATTCACCCAGTCGTTTAATACGCTTGGAGGTATCTTGAATCTGTTCACGAATGGTATCCATGCCGTGAATAGTGTTTTGTACCACCTTGGCGCCATTGCTCGCGATCGATACCGATCGCTCCGCTACCGCTGCCGACTCGGCGGCGTTAGCCGACACCTGGTCAATGGTTACCGCCATTTCATTAACGGCTGCAGATGCCCCGGCAATTTCCTGTGCCTGGTGCTCAGAAGCTTCAGCCAGATGCAAGGCGGTTTGCTGGGTTTCTTCCGATGCCGTTGATACGTTTACGGCCGTTTCGTTAATGCGCGACACCAGAACCCGCAGCTGGTCGATGGTGTAGTTGATTGAGTCCGCAATCGCACCGGTGAAATCCTCGGTTACGGTGGCGGTTGTGGTCAAGTCACCATCTGCAAGGTCGGCCAGTTCGTCGAGAAGACGCAAAATAGCGCTTTGGTTTCGCTCGTTGGTTTCTGCGGTTTCCTGCAGCCGCTTACGTGTAGAACTTTGAATCTGATAAGCAATCAGCAACAAGATAATAGCGAAAACGACACCCAGGCCAATCAGCAGGGTGTTGTTCACCACACGCTGGCCAGACTGGGCAGCAATTTGATCAGACAATTGACCCAGAGCTTCCAGAATAACAGGCGAGTCATCAAGCAATGCATCAGTAGCCTGACGTGCATTAAACAGTGCTGGTGAAGCGTCGAAAATTTCTCTTACTGAACTACTAACAAACTGGAACAGTTCGCGAATTTCATCGAGGCTCTCCAATGCCTCTGAGTCAGAAATCCGCGATATTCCCATGGTGGTATCACCTTCAATCATGCCTGACAGCACTTTACCGAAAAGGCTGGCGTCAAGGTTGAACTGATCAGCCGCTTTGTTAGCGTCTTCACCACCGCGCAGCATTTTATCGATGTTTCGACCAATACGTTCCGCACGCCAGGACTGCATTTGCGCCACTGACACCTGGTCGGCAGGGGCGTTGTTCTCAAGCAGAATTTCAACAATATTATTGTGCTCGGCCTGTAGTTCCGGCAGAGACTGGTTCAACGTGGCAGCAACATCATTCAGGAATATGATGGTGTCCTTATTGGTGGTAATTGTGTCAGCATTGGAACGTACGCGTTGCCATACGGTGTCATACGCACTAAAGCTTTGCGCCAGGGCAACACGAGTATCATCATCACTGGTGCGCAAGCGGCTCCAGGCAGACTCCATATCCTTTACGACCGACTGCAACTCAGTAAAAGCTTCATCCTGACCCGACGTAGCATCTCGAGCCAGAGACCCCACCCGATACGATAATGCCCGCAATTCAGACACTGACTGCAGATGCTGTTGATCTTGCGAAGCATAACGCTGCACAAGATATAAACTCACCGCAATGGCGCCGACAGTTAGCAACAAGGCTAAAACTAATAGGGCTAATGTCGGATTTGAGCGAACCGTGCTCACGACATTTCTGGACTCATTTTTCATGCTACGCGCTCCTGAACGACGTTGCTTTAAACGCTAAATTAACTCTTTCCATATTGCAGCCACCTGACTGCGTCCTTTGCTGCATCTTATTATTACTTTTATGTACCTCTGATCAGCTCGCCGCCGCATTATAAAAACGCGGTTCCTGAGCTAACACCCCCATTTCAAACACATGCCATTGGCGATCCCGGTGGTTATAGCAACCACTGGTAAATGCATTAAAGACGGCACTTTCAGGGCGCATACCAGAATCAAAGGTATCTATTGGGAAGTGCTGCATACCAAACACTTCATCAACGATTAAACCGCTGTAAAGAGTTTCGGTTTCCAGCACCAGTACACGACGCTTTTTACGCGGGCCAGAAAGGCTGCCACCAAAAAACATCGCCATATCGAATAAGGGCAACAAACGGCCACGAACATTGGCGACACCCAACACCCATGGGTGCACGCCTGGTAGATGAGTATAACTAGGTACTTCGAGCATCTCGGTAATAGCACCCATGGGGACCGTAAAGCGCTGTCCGAGAAGAGAGAAACCTACGCCACTCCAGTGGGGGGTAATTTCAACTTGCGCAGGCAAACCGCGCGCCGCGCCGCGACTGCGGCGAGCCAGATCCAGCAGCACATCAAATGCGACTTGCTGCTCAGCCATGCCAAATCCTTAAGTCAGAGTTGTGCACCACACTACCCCATCACGTTTGAAATGGTTTCTATTAACAGCTTTTCTTCAACAGGCTTGGTCAAGTATGCCTTGGCACCTTGGCGCATGCCCCAGACTTTATCGGTTTCCTGATCTTTGGTGGTTACAATAATCACCGGGATGGCAGATGTTTCATTGCCTTTACTTAGCTGCCGGGTCGCCTGAAAGCCATTCAGGCCCGGCATCACCACATCCATAAGCACCACATCAGGTTTTTCTTTTTTTGCTTCGGCAACACCAGATTCACCATTTTCTGCAGTAACCACAGAATGTCCATGCTTCTCAAGCATAGTAGTCAACTTATAGGTTTCCGTCGGCGAATCATCAACAATCAATACTTTGGCCATAACTCCCCCGTCACAATAGTGCCGTTACGTATGATGGGATATACCACGGCAACGTGCCCATACCCCAACAATGATGTTTAACTGTAGACTTAAGACTGTACGCCAACATGCGCCTCAATGGCGCCGAGCAGTTCACTTTTACTGAAAGGTTTTGTCAGATATTCGTCAGATCCAACGATTCGCCCTTTGGCTTTGTCAAACAGGCCATCCTTACTGGAGAGCATGATGACGGGCGTAGACTTAAAGTCACTATTATTTTTGATAAGCGCGCAGGTTTGGTAACCATCCAGACGCGGCATCATAATATCGACAAAAATGATATCCGGCCGGGTATCTGCAATTTTAGCCAGCGCATCAAAACCATCGATGGCAGTTACAACAGTACAACCAGCTTTCTTTAACAAGGTTTCAGCGGTACGGCGAATGGTTTTACTGTCATCGATTACCATCACCTTAAGGCTTTCCAAATTTACGTCCATATTTGTAACCTTTACATTGCTACGACCGTGGCACCCCAGCCCTACGGCCAAGTGCCAACCATTTTTAACACAGCTTTCAGGTATTATCTATAACTACCTGAAAAATTTAGAAAACTGTGAATTAAGCCCCATTAGACTGCTAGCCAGATAGCACATCTCAATTTTTTCAGCGCAGTTGCGCAACACACAAAGAACCCTTACCTTTGTCGCCCAAACGATCTCGCAATGACCACTTACACATCCGCGGCGCTCAGCTGCCAGGCATACTGACTATGAACAAAAAACTTGGGGTTGTGATGGACCCTATTGCCGCCATCACGTATAAAAAAGATACGACTCTGGCCCTTATGCATGCCGCACAAGAACGAGGATGGACGCTCTACTACATGGAGCAAAAACACCTGTTCCTCGATCAGGGCGTAGCCAAAGCTGAGGCAGCCAAAGCTGAGGTAGCCATGAACCCGAACAACTGGTTCACCCTGCAGCCAAGTGAAACCATTCAATTGGCAGACTTAGATGCCATCCTGATGCGTAAAGACCCACCTTTCGACAGCGAGTTCATTTACACCACTTACATTCTGGAGCAAGCTGCTCATCAAGGCACGCTCGTGGTTAACAACCCCCAGAGCCTACGCGACTGTAACGAAAAAATTTACGCCACACAATTTCCACAATGCTGCCCACCCGTGCTGGTAAGCCGCTCACCACAACAATTACGCCGATTTCATCAAGAACACAAAGACGTTATTTTTAAACCTCTGGACGGTATGGGTGGCGCAGGAATCTTCCGATGTACCGAAAGCGATCCCAATGTGGGCGTTATTCTTGAAACTCTGACCAGCCATGGCAGCCACTTTATTATGGCGCAACGCTTTCTGCCGGAAATCAAAGATGGCGACAAACGCATACTGGTTGTGAATGGTGAACCTATCCCCTACTGTCTGGCACGTATCCCAGCCCAGGGCGAAACACGCGGCAATCTCGCTGCAGGCGGCACCGGCAGAGCACAGCCATTAACAGAACGCGACCACTGGATTGTCAGCCAAGTGGCACCAGAACTGGTCGAAAAAGGCCTGATGTTTGTTGGGCTTGATGTTATCGGCGACTACCTGACAGAAATCAACGTGACCAGCCCAACCTGTGTGCGCGAAATCGATGCGGCCTACAACACACAAATTGGTGACAAACTGATACAAGCTATCGAGGCAAAACTACAGGCTACCAATACCTGACCAAACAGGAATAACAACATTTAAAAACCACTAAAACAAGGACACTCGACAATGCGACATACTGTTTCAAACGCACTTGCACTGGCCAGCACGCTGTTGCTGCTGGCTTGCTCCGACTCAACTACCCCAACCAATCAAACAACCGTTGACGCTGGGCAGATAGAAACGGCAGAAAGCGCACCGCCGAGTCCAGCACTGCCTGTCACAGAAAATACAAATCACGCCGAGCTCTTGCGCAGTGCCGACCCCGCCTTGGCCAAAAACAAACAGCTGGTTTACGACATGTGGCGCACCTTGCTAGAGGCAAGAGACGTAGAGGCCGCCAAACCCTACTTGGCGCCTGACTACATTCAGCACAACCCCATCGCCGATACCGGGCGCAAGGCCATTTTACAGTTTGTTGCCTCCCTGGGCCCAGCCCAACCCATACAGGAAAAAGTGCAAGCCAAACTGATCGCGATTGTGGCAGAGGGCGACCTGGTTGCCTTTGTTCAAGTAGACGAGCAAACCCAACCGAAGCCCTACACCAGCACTTGGTTTGACCTGTTCCGTATCGACAATGGACAAATCGTTGAGCATTGGGATCATGGTACCCTGCTGCCTGGAATGCCAACACCACAAGCCTATGTACCACCTACCCCAGCCAAAAATCAGGCTGCACTGCTGCATAGCTCAAACCCTCAACTGGCAGACAACAAACAACGCGTTTACGACATGTGGCGAACACTGCTGGTGGGCCAGCAAGTCGATCAGGCGCCAGGCTATCTGGCAGAAGACTACAAGCAACACAACCCCATGGCCAACACGGGCCTGAAGGGCTTTATGGATTTTTTCCAACAATTTGCCAAACCCACCACCATCCCTGACAACATTCCCAACCTGGTCAGTATTATTGCTGAGAACGACCTCGTGGTTCTGGCAACACTGACTCAGTATAATGACGCCAACCAAAAGCCCTACGCCACCACATGGTTTGACATGTTCAGGGTCGAGAACGGAAAAATGACCGAGCACTGGGACACTGCCCGACTACCGGTTGAATAACGCCTGTTGATAAGTGGTGCAGCCTGCTTGAGCAATACACTCAGCTGGCAGCCTGCACCAAACACTGCATTGGAACACAGCATTTATGGCCATTGATGTCGCACCTTCTGCCACTTCAGAACGCCTGAGTTTTACCATTTTTATGGCGCTGGCAGCCCATGCACTGGTGATTTTTGGGGTGACCTTTGGCGTAAACTTCAGTCAGCAACTCTCACCTACGCTGGAGATCACTCTAGCCACCCACAAGTCAGAACAAGAGCCCGACAAGGCAGATTACCTCGCCCAGACAAACCAACAGGCCAGTGGCAGCGCCAACGAGGCCCGTGAGCTAAGCACCCGCCAGAAAGCCGAATTTGCTGACAGCCAGATTAACGAGGTTACGCCACTGCCCTCGGTGAAAGCCGCACAAGCCAACCTTCAAGTCATTCAAGATCAAGTCACTACCACCGCAAACAGTGATTTCAAACTCGCCAAGGTGGAAGAGCCCGACCCGTTTAAACCAGAAGATGTAACGGGTGAACTGAACGATGTAGAGCTGCGCAACCTGGAAATTGCCAGTTTGCGGGCCAAGCTCGATCAGCAACGGCAAGCCTACGCAAAACGTCCACGTATTCGTCGCCTTACCTCGGTATCCACAAAAGCCGCCTACGATGCCGAATACCTTTACAAATGGGCCAGTAAGGTTGAGTTTGTCGGCAATCGCAATTATCCCGAGCAGGCACTGAAAGATAAAACCTACGGAAAGCTGAGGCTGTCGGTGATAGTAAACGCCAACGGTACTATCGACAGTGCCGAGATTCTGCAGTCTTCAGGCCACTCCATTCTCGATGACGCGGCATTACAAATCGTTCACCTTTCGTCGCCGTTTCCACCATTTCCACCCGAAATCCGGAAAAATGCCGACCAGTTAGAGATCATTCGCACCTGGCGGTTTGATATCACAGGGCTGAGTACAGAGCTGTAAAGGCACATCGCCTTGATCACTTGGCCCAAAAACAGCGTACACCGTTAAGAAAGTCACTCAATAGACTTGTTTTCGCTTCAAGGCACCCCATACTTACTACTATGAAAACAGCATCTGATTCACCCACATTACACTTCAGCGGAACGGACAACAGTTTACGCAATCATTTTTTGCTGGCGATGCCCAGCCTAAAAGATCCTTTGTTTGGCCAAACGCTGACGTACATTTGTGAGCACAGTGAAAATGGCGCCATGGGGCTGATTATCAACCATCCTCTCACACTGACTATTGGCGACGTTTTCGAACAGATGGAGATTCCCACCAACGACGAGACGGCGGCTCAGCAAGTATTGTGTGGCGGGCCAGTGCAAATGGAGCGCGGCTTTGTCTTACACACTAACGACAGCCAATGGGATTCCACCATGGAAATCTCAGAAGAACTCAGCCTTACCGCGTCGAAAGATATTCTCGAAGCCATTGCCCAGAACAAAGGCCCAGAAAAATACCTGTTTATTCTCGGTTATGCGGGCTGGGAGGCAGGCCAGCTTGAGCAAGAGTTAGAAGAAAACAGCTGGATTACCCTGCCGGCAGACAGCAGCCTGATTTTCGACATCCCCATTGAGCTGCGTTGGCAATTGGCCTCTCAGCAACTGGGCGTCGACCTCAACCTTATCGCGCCCACATCAGGTCACGCCTGACACCACCGCGACCTATCCAAAGGAAACATTGCGGCTATGAGCGCATACGTCATAGGCTTTGATTACGGCGTTAAAAATATTGGGGTTGCCATCGGCCAAAGCCTTATCGGCAGCGCCAGCGAACTCGCGCCCTTAAAAGCCCGCGACGGGGTACCCAATTGGGATCAGATAAACCAGCTACTAAAGGAATGGCAGCCTGCGCTGGCCGTCATCGGACTGCCACTCAATATGGACGGGTCCGACTCAGAGCTAAGCCAGCGTGCACGCAAATTTGCCAACCGCCTGAATGGTCGCTTTGGGATCAAAACAGCACTGATGGATGAGCGATTATCAACCCGCGAGGCAAAAACCATTGCCCGAGAAGACGGGCACAAGGGCAACTACCGAGAAAACCCTATCGACTCACTGGCTGCCCGCCTGATTCTGGAAAGCTGGCTCACCAGCCAACCAGAATCTGACTATTAACCCGACAATCATTCTTGCCGGGTTAATAGCATCGGCTAAAAACGACGGGTTCGACCACTATCATCCTCTTCCAATGACAACTCATTAGCCGCATTCGAGAGATAATCCGCATCGGTTTCGGCACCAAGCTTAATCATCAAACGCAGGTCGTTGGCTGAATCCGCATGCGCGAGGGCGTCTTCGTAAGTGATCTCGCCTTGGGTGTAGAGTTCGTACAACGCCTGATCGAACGTTTGCATACCCAGTTCGGTAGACTTTTTCATCAACTCTTTCAGCTCGTGCACTTCGCCCTTACGAATGATATCCGCCGCTAACGGCGTATTGAGCAACACCTCTAAACAAGCACGGCGCCCCTGTCCATCGGGTGTAGGGATCAGCTGCTGAGCCACAATAGCACGCAGGTTCAATGACAAGTCCATCCACAGCTGCGAGTGCCGGTCAGCCGGGAAGAAGTGAATAATACGGTCGAGCGCCTGGTTAGCATTATTGGCGTGCAGGGTGCAGAGACACAAATGGCCGGTTTCTGCGAATGCGATGGCATGATCCATGGTTTCTCGTGACCGTACCTCGCCAATCAGAATGACATCTGGCGCCTGCCGTAGGGTGTTTTTCAACGCAATTTCAAAGGAGTCGGTATCCAGCCCCACTTCACGCTGGGTAACGATACAACCCTGATGCTGATGGATAAATTCGATGGGGTCTTCGATGGAAATAATATGGCCTTTACTGTTGCGGTTGCGGTGCCCCAACATGGATGCCAACGAGGTGGATTTACCGGTACCGGTTGCCCCGACGAAAATCACCAGGCCACGTTTGGTCATGGCCAGATCTTTAATAATTTGCGGCAAGCCCAAATCATCAATACGCGGGATAGTGGTTTCGATGCGTCGCAACACCATGCCGGTGAGGTTACGCTGGTAAAACGCACTGCAACGAAAACGGCCAATACCCCGAGCACTGATGGCAAAGTTTAGCTCTTTGGAATCAAGGTATTCTGCCCGCTGCTTTTCATTCATCACACTCAACACCGTTTCACGGGTTTTTTCCGGCGACAACGGTGTGGTAGTCACGGGTACAATTTTGCCGTGAATTTTTAACGAAGGCGGAACCCCCGCAGTAATAAACAAGTCTGACGCACCCTTTTCTACCATCAGGGTCAGCAGGCGATCAAAATCCATGGTGTGCTCCGCAGTTAGTCGTTCAAAGCCGCTGTATCAGCGGGTTAATGGGGCTACGCTTAAAAGTTTTCCGGCATTTTGGCTTTTTCACGGGCCGCTTCGGTACTGATCACCCGTCGCGCCACCAGATCAGACAAACACTGGTCCATGGTCTGCATGCCCAGGCTGCCACCGGTTTGAATCGCCGAATACATCTGCGCCACTTTATCTTCACGAATCAGGTTACGAATCGCCGGCGTGCCGCGCATAATTTCGTGGGCTGCCACACGGCCACCGCCAATACGTTTCATTAGCGTTTGCGAAACCACTGCCTGTAACGATTCCGACAGCATGGAGCGCACCATCGACTTTTCATTGGCCGGAAACACGTCAACAATACGGTCAATGGTTTTCGCCGCCGAGGTGGTGTGCAAGGTGCCAAACACCAAGTGGCCAGTTTCTGCAGCGGTTAACGCTAGGCGAATGGTTTCCAGGTCACGCATCTCACCTACCAGGATAATATCCGGGTCTTCCCGCAGGGCAGAACGCAGGGCTTCAGCAAACCCCAGCGTATCGCGATGCACTTCACGCTGATTCACCAGACACTTCTTACTTTCATGCACAAATTCGATGGGATCTTCGATGGTAAGAATATGTTCGTATTTGTGGTCGTTAATGTAGTCCATCATGGCTGCCAGCGTTGTCGACTTACCAGAACCGGTAGGCCCGGTAACCAGCACCAAACCACGGGGTACGGCACACACATCGCGAAACACCTGTCCCATGCCCAACTCTTCCATGGTCAGAACCTTTGAGGGAATGGTACGAAATACCGCACCCGCACCCCGATTCTGGTTAAAGGCGTTAACACGAAAGCGCGCCACGCCCGGCACTTCAAACGAGAAATCGGTTTCGAGAAATTCTTCGAAATCCTTACGCTGTTTGTCGTTCATGATCTCGTAGATGAGACCATGAACCTGCTTGTGCTCCATTGGGGGCAAGTTGATGCGGCGTACATCACCGTCAACACGAATCATGGGGGGCAGACCGGCAGACAAGTGCAAATCCGAAGCGCCCTGCTTGGAACTAAAGGCGAGAAGTTCCGTAATATCCATAGACAAACCCTTACTGGTTGAAGTTTTGCCAAAACCCTGAAGTTTTAAGGCACATAATGTTAGTATGCGGCCAAATTTTTATTCACGCCGTGAACCGGTTGGCGCTCTGGTCAACCTGTATGTCGCAATCGGCTAAGCATTTGGCTGTGTAGACATCGGCAATCATGCTCAAACTAGCTTATTCAGTATATGCATAACATCCAAGACCGCCTAGTGGCAGTGCAAAACCGTATTACCCAAGCCTGCCAAACCATTGGCCGCTCAGCCGACGAGGTTTGTCTGCTGGCGGTCTCCAAAACCCAGCCAGCCAGCGCTGTTCGCCAGGCCCATAACGCCGGGCAACAACACTTTGGCGAAAACTACTTGCAGGAAGCGTTGGAAAAACAGGCCGACTTGAGCGATCTCACACTGGTCTGGCACTTTATTGGCCCGATTCAATCGAACAAAACACGCCCTATCGCCGAGCATTTTGACTGGGTTCACAGTGTTGATCGGTATAAAATCGCGCAGCGTTTAAATGACCAGCGCGGTACCGGCAAACCATTGAATATTTGCCTGCAGGTTAATATAGACAACGAAGACACCAAGTCCGGTGTTTTACCCAGAGAGCTACTGGCCCTGGCAACAGCGTGCAGCGAACTGCCGAACCTGCGTTTACGTGGTTTAATGGCGATACCCAAGCCATGTACAGACATGGACGAAGCTCGCGCGGCCTTCAAACGAGTAGCTACCCTGTTGCAGGCACTCAAAACGCAATTGCCGTTGCAGCCGCTCGACACACTGTCAATGGGCATGTCTGGCGATCTTGAAGCAGCGATTTACGAAGGTGCCACCCTGGTACGTATAGGCACCGATATTTTCGGGGCGCGACAGGCGCCCGCACATTCAGCAACAACAGGTGATACCCAGTGACACATCCACATTTGGCCTTTATCGGCGCCGGCAATATGGCCTACAGTATTATCGGCGGCCTCATTGAAAACGGCTACCCCAGTGCCTATATCAGTGCTGCTGCTCCCAGCGAAAAAACCCGCGAACGGTTTAGTCGCGACTTCGGTGTCGATACCAACGCCAGCAACATTGAAGCCATCAGCACTGCAGACATTGTCGTATTAGCCGTAAAACCCCAGGTAATGAAGTCGGTGGCGCAGGAAATTCGCCTGCACTTGCCAAAAGATGCTCTGCTAGTCTCTATCGCTGCCGGCATCAGCTGTGACAGCCTATCTCGATGGCTGGAACGTGACGCCCCCATCGTACGGTGCATGCCGAACACGCCGTCGCAAGTGCACCTGGGCGCCAGCGCTCTGTTTGCCACTGAGAACGTGACATCAGCGCAACGCCAGGCGGCCGAACAAGTGATGGCAGCGGTTGGACTGGTTACCTGGCTCAATGCCGAAGAGGAAATGGACGCAGTGATTGCCGTATCTGGCAGCGGCCCAGCCTATTACTTTCTGATGATGGAGTCGATGATTGCAGCTGGTGTCAAGCTCGGCTTATCAGAAGACACTGCTCGCCAACTCACGCTGCAAACGGCACTGGGCGCCGCGACCCTGGCCATTAAAAGTGGTGAACCGCCGGCTGAGCTGCGCCGCCGCGTGACGTCCCCCGGTGGTACCACGGCGCAAGCCATCAAAACATTTACTGACCACGACTATAGCGAGATTGTGGAAAAAGCTATGCGGGCAGCGGCAGATCGGGCGAAAGCCATGGCCGACGAGCTTGGCAAGTAAGTGATACAACAAAAACAATTGACTAAAACGGCTATCTAACTAAGGAAGATACCATGGGCCCATTGCCAGACATTATTCGGCTGATCGTACAAACCCTCGGTTCGCTGTATCTGTTTATCGTCATTGTGCGCTTTTTGCTACAGGTAGCACGGGCAGACTTTTACAACCCCATTTCGCAGACAGTAGTCAGGCTCACAAACCCGTTGTTAATACCCCTACGCAAAGTGATTCCTGGCATCTACGGCATCGACTTGGCCTCTATACTGCTGGCCGTAGCCATCAGCTGGGTGGCGACCGAATTGACGATGCTGGCTTATGGCGGCTTTCTTAACCCTGCCACTGTGCTGGTATGGGTGAGCATTGGTTTGCTGAGTTTTGTCACCAGTATCTACTTTTGGGGTTTGTTGATCAGTATCGTGTTTAGCTGGATAGCCCCCTACAGCCATCACCCAGCCCTGCAGCTATTACGGCAGCTGATGGAACCGGCGATGGCGCCATTTCGACGCCTGCTGCCGCCTATGGGCGGCATTGATATCACTCCTATCTTTGCGTTTCTGACACTTCAGGTAATCAACATTGTGATTGGCTGGCTGGCTGGCCTTGCCGGTATGACCCCATCAGCCAGAGCACTGGTGATTGGAATATAAACCTATGAGTGCACATAACGCATCGGCGGCCCCAGCGGGCTCGGTAGGCATTGTCGCACCACAAAGCGTCACCTTTACCGAACCCCTGTCCTTGGCCAGCGGCCGCACACTCAACGAGTGGCAACTGGTGTATGAAACCTATGGCGAGCTGAACGCAACACGCTCAAATGCGGTGCTTATCTGCCATGCCCTGTCTGGCAATCACCATGCCGCGGGTTACCATCACCCGGAAGACACTAAGCCCGGCTGGTGGGATCACTACATTGGCCCAGGTAAGCCCATTGATACCAATCGATTCTTCGTGGTCAGCCTCAACAATCTGGGTGGCTGCGATGGCTCGACCGGCCCCACCAGCATTAATCCGGCTACCGACCAGCCATGGGGCGCAGCGTTTCCCATGCTGCGTGTGCGTGACTGGGTCAACAGCCAGGCCAAACTGGCAGACCACTTGGGCATTGGCCAATGGGCTGCTGTGATAGGTGGTAGCTTGGGCGGCATGCAAGCCATGCGCTGGGCGCTGGAGTACCCAGAGCGGGTGCGCCATTGCGTGGTCATCGCCTCGGCCATGAAGCTGACTGCGCAGAATATTGCCTTTAATGAAACCGCCCGGCAGGCCATTACCTCCGACCCCGACTACCACAACGGTGACTACCTGTTAAAAGGGACTTACCCGAAGAAAGGCTTGTCGGTCGCGCGCATGATTGGCCACATTACCTACCTCTCGGACGATGGTATGGGCCAGAAGTTTGGTCGCGAGTTGCGCTCAGGTTCCTTCGAACAGGGCATTGAAGAACCGGTGGAGTTTCAGATCGAAAGCTATCTGCGCTATCAGGGTGAAGTTTTCTCCGACAAATTCGACGCCAACACCTATATCTTGATGACCAAAGCTCTGGATTACTTCGACCTTGCCCGCGAGTATAACGACGACCCAGCACAGGCCTTTCAGCAGGCACAGTGTAAGTTTCTGGTCGTGTCGTTTACCACCGACTGGCGTTTTGCACCCGAGCGCTCGCGAGAAATCGTTAACGCTCTGATTGCCGCCAACAAGCCGGTCAGCTATGCCGAGGTAGAGTCCAACTACGGCCACGATGCCTTTTTGGTGCCCATTGAACGCTACCAAGCGCTATTTTCCCGCTACATGGCCAACATTGATGTGGAGGGGCAGCATGCGCATTGATTTAAGCATTATCCAAGCGTGGGTCCCCCCCGGCAGCCGGGTATTAGACCTGGGTTGCGGCGATGGCACCCTGCTGAAAAACCTGGCCGACCACAAGCAGGTAACCGGTTACGGGCTGGAGATCGACCCCGACCACATCAACACCTGTATCGCCAAAGGCGTAAATGTGATTGAGCAGAATCTCGACGACGGCCTCTCCAACTTTACCGACAACAGTTTCGATACGGTCATCATGACCCAGGCACTGCAAACCATGCACGCCCCACACCTGGTACTGGATGATATGTTGCGTATCGGTAAAGAATGCATCGTTACCTTCCCCAACTTCGGGCACTGGAAAGCGCGGCTGCATTTGGCGGTAAAAGGGCGTATGCCGGTGTCGGATCTGCTACCCTATGAATGGTACGACACCCCTAACATCCACTTCTGCACCTTCGATGATTTCGAAGTGCTGTGCAGGGAAAAACATATCAATATCCTGCACCGGCAAGTGGTCGCTGAGGGTGCCAGCGATAAGGCGCTGACGAAGCTTAATCCCAACCTGTTTGGCGTCACTGCCATTTACCATTTAACCAAGTAAGTTTGGAGAGCCTTATGCGTATCATCCATGTGCTGGTCAGCGGATTGCTAGCCCTGATTCTGGCCACAAACCTTTATGCTCAAGAGGGTGCGTCAACCACCAAAGGCCACTACCAGGTATTTCATAGCGTATTCAACAGCAGTTTTTTACAACCGGATATTGCCAAAGCCTACAACCTGATTCGCGCCAAAGACCAAGCGTTTATCAACGTGGTAGTAACCGATAAAAATCACCCCAACGGGCTCGGCAAACCGGTAGAAATTTCCGGCTATGCGGTGAACCTGATGCAACAGCAACGCAAGCTGGAGTTTGTGGAGATTCGAGAGAAAGACACGGTTTATTATCTGGCGCCGGTGCGCTTCACCAATGAAGAAGTAATGCACTTTAACGTGAATATTAAACCATCGCCTTCTGAGCCTGCGTTCGATATCAAACTCAGCAAAACCCTGTACCTGGATCCGTGATGAAAGTGGTATTGGCCAGCAACAACACCGGTAAACTCAAAGAGTTTCAGCATATGCTCGCAGAGAGTGGTTTCGATGTTATTCCGCAATCCGCTTTCGACATTGCTGATGCCGACGAAACCGGCCTAAGCTTTATCGAAAATGCCCTGATCAAAGCCCGACATGCCTCTGCCATTAGCGGCCTGCCAGCACTTGCCGACGACTCTGGGCTGGCAGTAGACGCGCTGGGCGGTGCCCCTGGCATCTATTCCGCCCGCTACGCGGGTATCGGCGCTACTGATCAAGCTAATAACGACAAGTTGTTACAGGCCCTGAAAGATACTCCCGAGGCTCAGCGCGGGGCGCAATTCATCTGTGCACTGGCGCTAGTGCAGCATGCCGAAGACCCCGTACCCGTTATTTGCCAAGGGCGCTGGCGTGGCCGTATTTTGCACGCCCCCCGCGGCAACAATGGGTTTGGCTACGACCCGCTGTTTTGGGTTGAAAAGAAACAATGCAGCTCTGCCGAGCTGGAAAAAAGCGAAAAGAGCCAGATGAGCCACCGGGCACTGGCATTACGTGCATTGCTGGCCGAGATCAGCCACTAGCTGCAGCCTATGCCCTCTACACTGCAGTTACCACCACTCGCCCTGTACATACACATTCCCTGGTGTGTGCGCAAATGCCCCTATTGTGATTTCAATTCGCATAAGGCCGACAACGAACTGCCAGAAGCAGCCTATCTGCAAGCCTTGTTGAATGACCTGGATCACAGCCTGCCACTGGTACAAGGGCGCCAGCTAAGCTCGATATTTATCGGCGGCGGCACCCCCAGCCTGTTTCAGGCAGAAACGTTTGCCACAATACTGGCTCACGCCGAAAAACAGATCGGTTTTAGCGACGCTATTGAAATTACCCTGGAAGCTAACCCCGGCACCTTCGAGCAAGCGCGTTTCGCCGGTTTCCGTACAGCCGGTATCAACCGGCTGTCGATGGGCATTCAGAGCTTTAATAACGAACACTTACAACAGCTGGGACGTATTCACAGTGGTGGCGACGCCGAGCACGCTATCGAAAAAGCCCGCGCAGTGGGATTCAATAATATCAATCTCGACCTCATGCACGGCCTGCCTTCACAAACCACCGCACAAGCACTAACCGACCTGCAAACCGCACTGCGCCACCAGCCAGAACACCTTTCGTGGTATCAGCTTACCATTGAACCCAACACCGTATTTTATCGCCGTCCACCGGCGTTGCCCGTAGCGGATACCCTGGCAGATATTCAAGACCACGGCCACGAGCTACTCATACAGCACGGGTTTCAACACTACGAGGTATCAGCCTATTCTCAACCGGGCCGTGGGTCGCGCCATAATCGCAATTACTGGCTGTTTGGCGACTACATCGGCATTGGTGCAGGCGCTCATGGAAAAATTACCCTACCCGGTAGCAACCGCATTGTTCGCACGGCTAAAAAACGCCAGCCCGAGCACTACCTGCAAGCACCTGCCGCCTTGCTGGCCTCCGTCACAGAGGTCTCGGCCGACGAACGGCCCCTGGAGTTTATGATGAACGCCCTGCGACTGCATGAGCCTATTGCGTGGGCTCTGTTTGCGGAACGCACCGGCCTCAACCCCGCCACAATGCAATCACACTGCCAACCGTTGGTGGAGAGAAAGCTGTTACACTCAACCCCACAAACGTTTGCCACAACCCAACTAGGGCAGCGTTTTTTAAATGATGTGCTGGAGCACTTTATGGATCTCCCCGCAGGTGCTCAGCAACAATAACCTCAACGAGAATAACACTACGCAGTATGGCGGCGGATGCTACACTCAGGTATAACTCTCAGGTATAACTCCGGCACGCTCTATTGATGATGACTAAGGCCTTCTCCTGGAATGTTTGATCTTGTCCGCTATCGTCGTGAAAACCCTATCGCCACGCGCTTACTGGGCTTGGTGTTACTGACCAGTTCTCTCATCACCCTTGTTGCCATACTGCTGCAGCTATACGCCAATTTCCGCGACGATATTGAATCGCTGGAAAAACGTCTCGATCAGGTCCGTGTCAGCAGTATTCCCAGTATTACCAAAAGCCTCTGGGGGTTCGATGAAGAGCAACTCAACATCCAAATCCACAGCTTGTTGGATCTACGTGACGTGGTAAAAGTCACGGTGGTGTGGCATGACTGGAACAACCGCGTGCAAACCATGACCGCCAGCTCGCCGCAGATGGAAGAAGTCGACGACCGCCATAACCAAACCAGTTTCTCCAATGCTATTTTAGTGAAGGAATTCCAGCTCAAATATGAGGACGACAACACAACCGACCAAGACCTAGGCACACTCTATATCACCGCCAGCCTGAGCAATGTGTACTCTAAGCTGTGGGATCGGGCCAAGTTTATTGCGCTGCTACAAGGCACCAAAACTTTGATCATTTCACTGGTCATTTTGTTGTTGATTCGCGCCCTGCTGACCAAACATATTGAAACCATCGCTCAATATGCGCGTAGCCTGAAGTTAGACGGGCTGTCGAAAGAATTGGCTCTCAAGCGCAATAAACCCGCCGCAGACGAACCTGACGAACTGGATAACGTTGTTAGCGCCATTAACCAGATGCGCATGTCATTATTAGAAGATATCGAAAAAAGACACCAAATCGAGACAGCCTTACTGACCGAAAAAGAAGAAAAGCTCGCGTCTCAACGGCAACAAAACGAAGCTGAAGCCGCCAATAAAGCCAAAAGCCAGTTTCTGGCCACCATGAGCCACGAAATTAGAACCCCGATGAACGGGGTGATTGGCATGGTGGAACTGCTGCGCGACACGCCGCTCAATGACACCCAGCGCCATTACCTCGACATTATTCACCGTAGTGGTGAAAGCCTCATCGACATTATTAATGACATTTTGGATTACTCAAAAATCGAAGCCGGTAAAATGGAACTGGAGTCGACGTCCTTCGATCTCGAGAGTCTGCTGGAAGATTGTATTCAGCTGTTTGGCGCTACCGCCAACAAACGCGACATGGAGCTGATTGCCAGCGTCAAACCCGGTACGCCAACGCAACTGAAAGGTGACCCTACGCGCTTGCGTCAGATTCTCATCAACCTGTTGGGTAACGCCTTCAAATTTACCAATGAAGGCTACGTATTGCTGGAAGCCGAGCTGGTCGCTACCCAGGAAGACGGCACCCCGGTCATTCGTTTTTCAGTGCAAGACAGCGGCATTGGTATCGCGGAAGACGCCATCCAGCGTTTGTTTCAATCGTTTAGCCAGGCGAACAGCTCTACGACCCGTAAATATGGTGGTACTGGCCTAGGGCTTGCCATCTGTAAGCAACTGGCCCAGCTGATGGGCGGTGAGATTGGGGTGCACAGCGAACCTGAGCACGGCTCAACGTTTTGGTTTACCGCTGTACTGCCCTACAGCGATATCGAAGTGCAAGACATGTCAGCCCAGCAAATTGCCAAGGCCTTGCGCGGCAAACGCATTTTGATTGTAGAAGATAATGAAATGCTCACCACGGTTTTCCAGCACCATTGCCGCAGCTGGGAAATGCAAAGTGTGGCCGTATCAACAGCTCAGGCGGCCATAAAGGCCATCACCGAGACAGCGCATTCTCACCAGCCCTTCGACTTTATTTCACTGGATGTCATCTTACCGGATAACGACGGCCTTACCCTCGCTAAAAATATCAGTACCTTTTATAAAAACAGCCCCCCGCCCATGTTTCTGCTGACCGGTTCCAACCAAACGTTTAATCAGGATGTACTGGAGTCGAGCAATATTGTCAGTGTGTTACGAAAACCCGTATCACTGTCGCGGCTAAAACTGGAAATGGCGAAACTCAGCGACAAGCGTGTAGGCAAACAAGAATACACCAGCGGCAACACAGATCTAACTTACCTGAGCAGCTTGAATGTACTGGTGGTTGAAGACAACAATGTTAACCGCATGGTCATCAAAGGACTGCTGGGCAAGCTTCACATAAAACCCATTCTGGTCGAAAATGGGCTACAGGCGGTAAAAGCCGTACAGCAAAGTGACCAGCGCTTCGATTTTATTTTAATGGACTGCGAAATGCCCGAGATGGATGGCTTTGAGGCTACGCGCGAAATACGCAAATGGGAAAAAGAAAACAGCCTGCAGGCCGTTACCATCGTGGCGCTCACAGCCCACGCTCTGCAAGAGCACAAAGAAGCGGTTTTTGCCTGCGGTATGAACGATTTTATGCACAAGCCCATCACGTTGGCAGAGCTGACCAAAATGCTCGAAAAACTCAACATAATCATTACTGCACCAAAAGCGTTGAGCTAGGGCCTGAGTGACACACTGCACGGCTACCATTGAACCGTGCGGCGTGAGGATTGTCATTTAAGTGCAACAGTACTTGCATAGCATTGAAACATATTAACCCGGCAAGCATCATTGTCGGGTTAATCAGCGGCGCATGGACGCGCCGCCTAAGCATTGGAAATACAAGGGATTTCGCAAAATTCTGCCAATATTTCCAAAACGTGCAACAAAAAAACAGAAGATCTATTTTCTTGCCGGGTTAATAGTCGTACATTGTTTTTTAAATATCTCAGCGCTTACGCTGCCACTCGCCTCACGTAGTAACGGAATGAATAAGCAAATAGTGCCGGATCTGCCGCTGGACAACCCAGCGTTTTACATCAATCGCGAACTGAGTCACCTGAAGTTTAACCAACGGGTTCTGGCTCAAGCACTGGATGACCATCCATTGCTGGAACGGCTCAAGTTTCTGGTGATTTTCAGCTCAAACCTTGATGAATTCTTCGAAATTCGCGTGGCAGGTCTGCGTTCACGTATTCAGTTAGACCGTGAAATGGCCGGCCCGGACGGTCTTTATCCGCCAGATGTACTCGACCAGATAAGCCTGGTATGCCACGAAATCGTTGAAGAACAGTACCAGATTTTAAATGACGTGATTCTACCGTCACTGGAAAAAGAGAATATCCGCTTTTTGCGCCGTGACGACTGGACCCCAGAACAAGCCGCCTGGATCGAAGAATACGTGCGCAATGAAATATTGCCCGTGACCAGCCCTATTGGGCTCGACCCCGCCCACCCATTTCCGCGGCTGGTGAACAAGAGTCTCAACTTTATTGTTAGCCTAGAAGGCAAAGATGCCTTTGGCCGCGATACCGGTTTGGCCATTGTGCCAGCGCCTCGATCTCTACCGCGCATGATTCGCATACCTGACGAACTGTGCCCGCCCGGCGACAACTTCGTGTTTTTGTCGTCAATGATTCACGCCCATGCACACCGTCTGTTTCCGGGCATGACCGTCAAAGGCTCTTACCAGTTTCGGCTGACACGTAACGCCGACCTCGATGTGGACACTGAGGGTGTTGAAGACCTGGCACTGGCACTGAAAGGCGAGTTGCACTCACGCCGCTTCGGTAACGGCGTACGCCTGGAAGTGGCCGACAACTGTCCCGAAGAGCTGGTGAAATTTTTGCTGGAAGAAACCGGCCTGACCGAAAAAGAACTGTATCAGGTCAATGGCCCGGTAAATCTGAAACGCTTAATGCGTCTGCCCGACATGCTCAACCGGCCAGATTTGCTGTATCCTGCATTTAAGGCCAGTACGCCCAAGGGGCTGGCACCCAGCCGTAATATTTTTGACGCCATTCGGCAGCAGGACTTCCTCCTGCACCACCCTTTCGAATCCTTTCACCCGGTGATTGAGTTGCTACGCCAGGCCAGTAAAGACCCCAACGTGCTGGCGATAAAACAAACCTTGTATCGCACCGGTGCACAATCACCCGTGGTCGAGGCACTGGTCGACGCCGCCCGTAACGGCAAGGAAGTCACCGCCGTAGTGGAACTGCGCGCCCGCTTCGATGAAGAGGAAAATCTCGAACTGGCAAGCCGCCTGCAGGAAGCTGGCGCCGTGGTGGTATATGGCGTGGTGGGCTACAAAACCCACGCCAAAATGCTACTGATCGTGCGTCGCGAACCCGATGGCCTCAAGCGCTACGTACACCTGGGTACCGGTAACTACCACAGTGGAACCGCCCGCCTGTATACCGACTACGGCCTGTTGTCTGCCGACCCGGATTTAGCCGCCGACGTTCACAAGTTATTCCAGCAACTCACGGGTATGGGTAAGGCCGAGCGCATTCGCAAGGTACTCAGTGCCCCGTTTACCATGAAACGAAAATTGATACGGCTGATTGAGCAGGAAAGTGCCGCAACGCAGGAAGGCAAGCAAGGCCGCATTATCATCAAGGCCAACGGCCTCACTGAACCCGAAATCATTCAAAGCCTGTATCGTGCCTCACAGGCCGGGGTGCAAATCGACTTGATTGTGCGTGGGATGTGCTGCCTGCGTCCTGGGATACCCGGTGTATCTGACAATATCCAGGTGCGCTCGATTATCGGTCGTTTTTTAGAGCATACCCGCGTATTTTACTTTGCCAACAGCGACCCACAAGTCTACTGCGCCAGTGCCGACTTAATGGAGCGCAATCTCAACCGTCGGGTTGAAACCTGCTTTCCAATCGGCCAGGAAAAACTTGCCAAGCGCGTGCTTGACGAACTCAACCTGTATTTGGCCGACACCCGCAGCAGTTGGATTCTCGATGCCGACGGTAACTACAGCAACAACCTGGAAGGTGATCTGAGCACTGCGGTACAGTCGCAATTACTGCTGCAATTAGGCGGATAAATAGCCTCGTGTGTGCCATATTTAGCACGGTAGCGTACAGAGAAAGCACTTGTGCAATAACGCGGCAGTCCTTATCATGCTGTCCTTTCTCGCTTAGCCGAACAGATTTTAACCTGGAGAATTCTTATGAGCGACGCCATCATTCACGTAACCGATGCCAGCTTCGAACAGGATGTCATTAACGCAGAAGGCCCCGTATTAGTGGACTTCTGGGCAGCATGGTGTGGCCCGTGCAAAATGATTGCACCAGTTCTCGATGAATTGGCAGACGAATACGCTGGCAAAGTGACCATTTGCAAAATGGATGTAGACGCCAATAAGGAAACCCCGGCCAAATACGGCATCCGCGGTATTCCTACACTGATGGTATTCAAAAACGGTACGCTGGAAGCCACCAAAGTGGGTGCACTGTCGAAAACTCAGTTGAAAGACTTTGTTGAAGGCAACCTCTAGGCATTATTTGTGAGGCCAAGGGCCAGATAAACTGTGGTTTTAACTTGCAAACTGCAGCGCATCTGGCCTAAGATCTGGCCTACAGCTTCAAGTCAAGATCATTTTTTGCACTTGAAGTTAATTGTGGCTATACTGCAAGTATCTGTTTCGCCCCCTCCCTCTGCTACACAACCACCTAACAACAGGAAAGGGCGATTCCCCTGCTATACCCCGTGAAGTAATTTCCAGCAATTTATCTGGTACCGCTTTACTCTATGTGTGAACGAGTTGTTGCAGTTGGCATTGCGTGGTTGTATGTCTGCAGGCTCAACATCATGGTGGCAGGATGTGTGTAATAACAATTTCAAGGGCAGTTCCCGACGTTCAGTCGACATATTATTTTTATCACTAACTATCTATTAAAGCGGCTGTGTTCTACCGCATTTCTTTACCAATCTAAATTAATCCGATCTTATGAATTTAACCGACCTGAAAACAAAACCCATTGAAGAACTCATCGGCATTGCGAAAGAAATGGGCATGGAAAACCTCGCCCGTTCGCGCAAACAAGACATCATTTTTAATATTCTTAAGCGCCACGCCAAAAGTGGTGAAGATATTTACGGTGATGGCGTACTCGAAATTCTTCAAGACGGTTTTGGCTTTTTGCGTTCTGCAGACAGCTCGTATCTCGCAGGCCCAGACGATATTTATGTATCCCCCAGCCAGATCCGACGCTTTAACCTGCGTACTGGCGATACCATTTCTGGCAAGATTCGCCCTCCCAAAGAAGGTGAACGCTACTTTGCCTTATTGAAAGTTAATGAGATTAACTTCGACAAGCCAGAAAACTCCAAGCACAAAATTCTTTTTGAAAACCTGACACCGCTTTTTCCAGACGAACGCCTCCCACTCGAAGCGGGCAATGGCTCTACTGAAGACCTGACCGGCCGCATCATTGATCTGATTTCACCGATTGGCAAAGGCCAACGTGGTTTGATTGTGGCACCACCGAAAGCCGGTAAAACCATTATGATGCAGAATATTGCGCAGGCCATTACGCGCAATAACCCGGAATGCCATTTAATTGTTCTGCTGATTGATGAACGCCCAGAAGAGGTTACCGAAATGCAACGCTCTGTACGTGGCGAAGTGGTAGCGTCTACCTTCGACGAACCCCCATCGCGCCACGTTCAAGTCGCCGAAATGGTTATCGAGCGCGCCAAGCGTTTGGTTGAGCACAAAAAGGATGTGATTATCCTGCTCGACTCTATCACCCGCCTGGCCCGTGCTTACAACACGGTTATTCCTTCATCCGGTAAAGTATTAACCGGTGGCGTGGATGCTCACGCGCTTGAGCGGCCAAAACGCTTCTTTGGTGCTGCCCGTAACATTGAAGAAGGCGGCAGCCTAAGCATTATGGCCACCGCACTGATCGACACCGGTTCAAAAATGGACGAAGTTATTTACGAAGAATTTAAAGGTACCGGTAACCTGGAACTACACCTCGACCGTAAGATGGCCGAAAGACGTGTTTACCCAGCCATTAACGTACGTCGTTCTGGCACACGTCGTGAAGACTTGCTGATGAAAGAGGACGAGATGCAACGGGTATGGATTCTGCGTAAGCTGCTGCACGATATGGAAGACGTAGCCGCAACAGAATTCTTGGTCGACAAGCTGAAAGACTTTAAAACCAACGACGAATTCTTCCAGTCAATGAAACGGAAATAAACTGAAGCGCAAGTAAGTTTCGGTCCACCCAAAAAACGCCTGCATCTGCAGGCGTTTTTATTACGTCAAGACCAGTTTATTCGCCCGGTACGTATACCCAACCGTCCATTAGCACCCGCGCACTGCGACTCATCACTGCTTTGGTAATTTGCCACTGGTTATTGTCATAGACGGCTTGCGCACCCACTCGTAACAAACCCGAAGGGTGGCCAAAACGTACCTCATTGCGCTCACCGCCACCGGCGGCCAGGTTCACCAACGTGCCGGGCACCGCTGCAGCGGCGGCAATCGCTACTGCCGCCGTACCCATCATAGCGTGATGCAATTTGCCCATCGACATAGCCCGCACACACACATCAATGTCGTCTGTAGTAATCACCTTACCACTGGATGATGTATAGGTGTGCGCAGGCGCTACAAACGCAATCTTCGGCGTATGCTGCCGTGTTGCTGCTTCGTCGATATGCTTAATCAGCCCCATTTTAATCGCGCCGTGTGCGCGAATAGTTTCGATACGAGCAAGAGCGTCTAAATCGTTATTGATTGCGCTCTGCAATTCGGTACCGGTATATCCCAAATCTTCAGCACGCAGAAAAATCGTGGGTATGCCGGCATTAATCAACGTGGCTTCAAAGTCGCCAACACCCGGCACATGCAATGGGTCAACGATATTGCCAGTAGGAAACATCGCCCCTTCACCGTCGGCAGGATCCCAGAACTCGATAGCCACCTCGGCTGCCGGGAACGTAACTCCATCGAGTTCAAAATCACCGGTTTCCTGCACCTGGCCATGGGTAATGGGAATATGAGCCACAATCGTTTTTTCAATATTGGCCTGCCAAATACGCACGGTGGCAATGCCATTGGCAGGTACACGGCTAGCATCAACCAAACCTCGGCTAATGGCAAATGCCCCTACCGCAGCGGTTAAATTGCCACAGTTACCGCTCCAATCGACAAATGGCTTATCGATCGCAACTTGACCAAAATAATAATCAACATCGTGATCCGCGCGCGTGCTTTTATCAAGAATAACGGTTTTACTGGTACTGGACGACGCGCCGCCCATACCGTCGATTTGTTTTTCATAGGGGTCGGGGCTGCCAATCACGCGCGACAAAAAATTATCGCGTGCGGTGCCTGGCGCTTTGGCAAAATCAGGCAAGTCTTCCCTACAGAAAAATACACCTTTACTGGTGCCCCCACGCATATAGGTTGCGCGAACTTTTATTTGCGCCGCGAAACTCATGCGCTGACTCCTTCTGATTGCAGAAAATCTTGCGCAAACCGCTGCAATACACCACCAGCGCTATACACATGCACTTCTTCCGCCGTATCCAGACGACAAGTGACCGGTATATTTTCCACCGCACCATCGTTGCGTTGAATAACTAATGTGAGATCACAGTCCGGCGCAGGCTCGCCCTTAACCGAATAAATTTCGGTGCCGTCGAGTGCCAGCGTTTTGCGGGTGGTGCCTTCTTTAAACTGCAATGGCAGCACGCCCATACCCACTAGGTTTGTGCGATGAATACGCTCAAAACCTTCTGCCACAATCGCTTCCACACCCGCTAAGCGTACACCTTTTGCAGCCCAGTCACGGGAAGACCCCTGACCATAATCAGCACCGGCAATAACGATGAGAGGTTGCTTGCGTTCCATATAGGTTTCAATCGCATCCCACATACGCATGACCTTACCTTCCGGCTCCAAACGTGCGAGCGAGCCCTGTTTTATTTCGCCATCAACAACGGCCATTTCATTAACCAGCTTGGGATTGGCAAAGGTGGCTCGCTGGGCGGTAAGGTGGTCACCACGATGGGTAGCGTACGAGTTGAAGTCTTCCTCTGGCACACCCATTTTCGTCAGATATTCACCCGCAGCACTGTTCGCCAGGATCGCATTAGATGGCGACAAGTGATCGGTAGTAATGTTGTCAGGAAGAATCGCCAATGGGCGCATGCCCGACAAGGTTCGCTTGCCAGCCAGCGCGCCTTCCCAATAAGGCGGACGACGAATATAGGTACTTTGCGGACGCCAGGCGTAAAGGGGGCTCTCGGCTTCTTCAACAGCACCCAAGTCAAACATGGGAATATAAATCTGGTTAAATAGCTCAGGCTTCACCGCCTGTTTCACAATTGCATCGATTTCTTCATCTGCGGGCCACAAGTCTGCCAGCGTAACCGGCTTACCCTGAGCATCCTTACCCAAGGCATCGCGCTCGATATCAAAACGCACGGTGCCGGCAATCGCGTAAGCCACCACCAATGGTGGTGAAGCCAAAAAGGCTTGCTTGGCATAGGGATGAATACGACCATCGAAGTTGCGGTTGCCCGATAACACCGCCGTGGCATAAAGGTCGCGCTCGATAATTTCCTGCTGAATAGAAGGATCCAGCGCACCACTCATACCATTACAGGTAGTACACGCATAAGCCACAATACCAAAACCCAGTTTTTCCAGCTCAGGTAATAGACCCGCTTCTTCAAGATACAATTTAGCCACTTTAGATCCGGGGGCAAACGACGTTTTTACCCAGGGTTTTCGTACCAGACCCAATTCGTTAGCCTTCTTCGCCAATAGCCCTGCAGCAATCACATTGCGCGGGTTGCTGGTATTCGTACAGCTGGTAATTGCCGCAATAATCACGGCACCGTCGGGCAACAAGCCCGCAGCCTCTTCTGCCTGCGCTTGCGCAAGCTTACCGGCAATGCCCTGACTCGTCAGATCAGCGGTCGCTACACGACGGTGCGGGCTAGAGGGCCCCGCCATCGTACGTGTTACCAATGACAAATCAAACTCCAGCACTCGCTGATAAACCACGTTACCCAATTGTGATGCCCACAAGCCATTGGCTTTTGCATACAGCTCTACCAGCTTCACCTGTTCTGGCTCACGCCCGGTAATTTTCAAATAGTCGATGGTTTGTTCATCGATATAGAACATGCCTGCCGTAGCACCAAACTCGGGTGTCATATTGGAAATGGTTGCGCGGTCACCAATGGTTAATCCGGCCACACCATCGCCAAAAAATTCCAGATAGGCCGATACCACGCGCTGTGCCCGCAAAAACGCCGTTAATGCCAATACAATATCGGTGGCCGTAATGCCGGGCTGACGAGCGCCGGTGAGTTTTACACCCACTATTTCTGGCAGACGCATCATCGATGGCCGCCCCAACATCACAGTTTCTGCTTCCAAACCACCCACACCAATCGCAATAACACCCAGGCAATCGATATGCGGCGTGTGGCTGTCTGTACCCACGCAGGTATCGGGGAAGGCTATACCATCGCGCACCTGAATAACCGGCGACATTTTTTCGAGGTTAATCTGATGCATGATGCCGTTACCGGCAGGAATCACATCCACATTTTTAAAGGCAGTTTTGGTCCATTCGATAAAATGAAAACGGTCTTCGTTACGACGATCTTCTACCGCGCGATTTTTGGCAAAAGCGTCGGGATCAAAACCGGCATATTCCACCGCCAGCGAGTGGTCAACAATCAATTGCGTGGGCACAACCGGATTCACTTTTGCAGGATCACCGCCCTGTTCGGCAATCGCATCACGCAAACCAGCTAGATCAACCAGCGCGGTTTGTCCGAGAATATCGTGGCACACCACTCGCGCAGGATACCAGGGAAAATCGTTGTCGCTGCGCTGATAAGCAATTTGTTCCAAATAACCGGGCAATGCTTCAGCTGAACAATGCCTTACCAACTGCTCAGCCAGTACACGGGCCGTATACGGTAAGGTTGCATAGGCTCCAGGTTTAATCGCATCAACAGCGGCTTGCACGTCGAAATAGTCTAACTGCGTACCTGGAAGGGGTTTGCGAAATGGGCTAGTCACGATCATATCTCAAAAAGTTAACAAAAGGAGAGTAACACTCCCCTGCAAATTGCGAACTATCGCTCGGTAATTGGCCTTACGGTTCGTGAGCCGGGGCCAATGTACTCAGCATTGGGCCTAATAATACGGTTGTCTGATCGCTGCTCGAATACATGAGCAGCCCAACCGGAGGTACGCGACATAACAAAAATCGGCGTAAACAATTTTGTTGGAATGTTCATATAGTGGTAAGTCGACGCATGAAAAAAGTCTGCATTACAGAACAGTTTTTTCTCACGCCACATAACCTCTTCACAACGCAATGAAACCTGATACAAAGTATCGTCTCCAGCAGCTTTGGAAAGCAACTTGGCCCACTCCTTAATCACAATATTGCGCGGATCAGACTCTGTGTACACGGCGTGACCAAAACCCATAATTTTTTCTTTGCGTGCAAGCTTGCCAAGAATTTCGCGCTCGGCTTCGTCGGCCGACGCCCAGTTTTCGATCATTTCCATCGCCGCTTCATTGGCACCACCATGCAGCGGGCCACGCAAGCTGCCTATCGCACCTGTAATACAACTGTGGAAATCCGATAATGTAGAAGCACACACACGCGCAGTAAATGTAGAAGCATTAAATTCGTGCTCGGCATAAAGAATCAGCGACACATTCATCACCCGCTCGTGTAGCTCACTGGGTTTGGTGTCGGTGAGTAACTGCAAAAATTGTCCGCCGATAGAAGCCGCATCGGTATTCAGATCAATACGAACACCGTCGTGACTAAAACGATACCAGTAACAAATAATGCCCGGCAATGCAGCTAGCAAACGATCTGCATGATGTTGTTGTTCACTGAAATCATTTTCGGTTTCAAGATTTCCCAGCATGGAAACACCCGTACGCAAAACATCCATAGGGTGCGCACTGGCTGGAATACGCTCCAGCACTTCTTTTAATGCGGCGGGCAAATCACGATGTAAAGCTAGTTTGTTTTGATAGGTAGCCAGCTGAGCCTGAGTTGGCAATTCGCCGTTGAAGAGCAAATAAGCCACTTCTTCGAACACGCAGTTTTCGGCGAGATCTTTTACATCGTAGCCGTAGTAGGTTAAATCATTATGCCCCAAGGCTGCGACCGTACAGATAGCAGTTTTACCGGCGATTTGGCCACGCAGGCCCGCGCCTTCCAATTTTTTCTGTGACATATTTTACTCCCGCACGCTTACTTATTTTTAGCGAATAACTCGTCAAGTTTTTGTTCGTATGAGTGGTAATTCAGGTAGTCGTATAACTCTGCGCGAGTTTGCATCGTATCGACTACGGCTTTTTGATCGCCGCATTCTAATAGGCTTTTATAAACCGCTTCCGCGGCTTTATTCATGGCTCGAAACGCAGACAATGGATAAAGCACCATATCCACTCCCCAATTCGCCAGCTCTTGTTTATTAAACAAATCGGTTTTTCCAAACTCGGTCATGTTCGCAAGAATCGGTACATCCAAGGCTTCTCTAAATGCTTGATAATGTTCTTGCGACGTAACAGCTTCAGCAAATATACCATCGGCACCGGCCTCTACATAGGCAGTGGCTCGTTCGATACTGGCCTCCAGACCTTCTGATGCAAACGCATCGGTACGTGCCATAATAAAAAAGCTACCATCGGTTTTTGCATCAACGGCTGCCTTAATACGGTCAGCCATTTCTTCGGCAGCAACCAGCTCTTTGTTGGGACGATGGCCGCAGCGTTTTTGCGACACTTGATCTTCAATATGTACCGCCGCCGCACCAGAACGAATCATATCTTTTACCGTTTTAGCAATATTGAATGCGCCACCCCATCCCGTATCGATATCAACCAGTAATGGCAATTCAGTAACCCCGGTGATTCGGCGCACATCTTCGAGCACATCGTTAAGCGATGTCATGCCCAGGTCGGGCAAACCGTAAGAGGCATTGGCAATACCGCCGCCAGACAAATAAATTGCCTGATGACCAATACGCTCTGCCATCAATGCCGAATAAGCGTTAATAGTGCCGACAATTTGCAATGGATTGTTGTTTTCAATGACGGTACGAAAACGTGTGCCTGGCGTTGTAGTCATAGTTGTCTCGAATTACGTAAGTTGTTGTTCAATATTTTCTCTGGCCCGCACAATGTGTTTGCGCATGACCATTTCAGCGAGCTGTTCGTCGCGCTGCTCCAAGGCATACAACAAGTGCTGATGTTCTTTGAAGGCCTGCATGGAACGGCGGGACTGTAAGCTGGATCGATAACGGTACATGCGTACCAAGTAATACAGCTCTTCGCACAGGGTTTGAATCAATACGGCATTGCCGCTGGCCTGAATTACCTGATAATGGAAATCGATATCGGCATCAGCCTGAATATAGGCACCACCGCTGGTTTCCATATGTGACTCTGCCATGGCCAGCAAGCGCCTGAGATTTTGCAAACCTTCATCGCTGATATTGCGCGCGGCCAAGGCGGCTGCCTTACCTTCCAGCGCCTCACGCACATGATAGATTTCGACCACCTGCGGTAGATCCAAGGCGATAACCCGCACCCCTTCGCGAGGCACATGAGTCACCAGCTTCATGGATTCGAGGCGGCGAATTGCCTCACGTAGCGGCCCACGACTCACTTGATACTCGGCAGCCAGCTTTGGCTCACTGAGCTTACTGCCGGGCGCAATCTCTCCGCGCACAATGGCATCACGCAGGGTATAAGTAATGTGATTTCCCAGCGTATGGGATGTTAATTGCTCTACAGTCATCTCCAGCGGACACCTTATTCTGTCGACAATTATTGAAAATTACAGCCAAAAATACCCAAAAACCTATAAAAAGCCACCCATTTTGTCGACAATGAATAGTAACATCCGGCACAAGAAAGGGAAATGAAGAAAATTACGCCAAGGTGTCGACACGCCACAGGCCTGCCTAGCGCGCGAATGAAAAGTGGCTTAACCGATGACAAGGGCTTTGCCGCTGATTATTGCCATCTTCCCTGGGCAATATAGATGCTAGAGCTTGCGTACAGAAACCAGAGTGGTTCTGTCACTCATTTGAATGAATCTGTTATGGCTAAAAAGCAGTAAATTTTCAACAGTAGAGGCCGGAGGCTAAACGATAAGTTTGGTTACTCCGAATGAGCAACACCGAGTAACGGCTTTATCCTCATAAGCCTACCCCTTAGGGGTATAAAGGTTGACTTGAGTAGACTGCTTGAAAGCTTTATTTTTGTTTATTTGGAATAACCGCCAAAATGCTGGAAGTGCTTTTGCACATAAACCCCAAAGCGTTGATGCATAAAGAATATGCCGAACCAATAGCACGCAAAATGCTTTGCCTGGGTTACCTATTTTGTGTGTATTTTGGTGCCGAATAACGGGATGGTAACCGGCAATGTGTAGGCAGGCCCTATACTGTATGCAGGTGGCATTGCTGTAGTTTAACTGGCATCATGCAGCACTCTACCCAGAACATTCTTCATAACAAACTGCCAGTAAGAAGGTATAGAGATCAATGAAAGCACTTGTTACAGTCAAGCGCGTTGTGGATTACAACGTAAAAGTTCGGCCTAAAGCTGATGGTTCTGGCGTTGACATCGACAATGTTAAAAAGTCGATCAACCCATTCTGTGAAATTGCCGTTGAAGAAGCGATACGCCTCAAAGAAAAAGGCATTATCAATGAAATTGTGGCGGTATCGGTAGGTAACAAGCAGTGTCAGGAGCAAATTCGCACCGCGTTGGCATTGGGTGCCGATCGAGGCATTCATATTGAAACAGACACCGATCTCGAACCGCTGGCGATTGCCAAATGCCTAAAAGCCTTGGCTGATAAAGAAACGCCTGATGTAATCATTATGGGTAAGCAGTCGATTGACGGTGATAACAACCAGACCGGACAAATGCTTGCCGCCTTGGCAGGTTGGCCACAAGCTACGTTTGCCTCAGAAGTGGTACTGGAATCTGGTAGTGCCAAGGTAACCCGTGAAATCGACGGCGGCCTACAAACCTTAAATGTACAATTGCCTGCCGTTATCACCACCGACCTGCGATTAAACGAACCTCGCTACGCCTCTTTGCCCAACATCATGAAAGCAAAAAAGAAACCGCTGGATACAATTGCCGTGGCTGATTTAGGCGTAGATGTAACTCCTCGTGTGCAACTGGTATCAGTTGAACCCCCAGCCCAGCGCAGCGCTGGCGTAAAGGTGGAGTCTGTTGAGGCTCTGGTAGACAAACTTCGTAACGAGGCGAAAGTGATCTAATGAAAATTTTAGTTATTGCAGAACACGACAATGCCACCATTAAACCAGCAACGCTGAATACCGTTGCTGCGGCTAGCGCCTTGAATGGCGACATTGATGTACTCGTAGCCGGTAGCCAGTGCAGCGCTGCCGCCGAAGCGGCCACAAAGATTGCCGGTGTAAGCAGTGTAAAACTGGCAGATAACGATGCCTATGCGCATCAGTTAGCAGAAAACGTGGCTGAATTGGTAGCCGAATTGGCAAAAGATTACAGCTACGTACTGGTACCAGCAACCACCATGGGTAAAAACCTGTTGCCACGCGCAGCCGCGTTGCTAGACGTTCAACCCATTTCCGACATCATCAGCGTGATTGATGCCGACACCTTCAAACGCCCAATCTACGCAGGCAATGTTATCGCGACGGTAAAATCCAGCGATGCCATCAAACTCTTGAGCGTGCGTGCTACGGCCTTTGATGCCGTAGCCGCAGAAGGCGGATCAGCAGCGGTAGACAACATTGAAGCGGCACACGATAAAGGCATTTCCAGCTTTGTTGGTGAAGAACTGGCAAAGTCAGACCGCCCAGAACTAACCGCCGCCAATATTGTGATCTCCGGTGGCCGTGGCATGCAGAATGGTGAAAATTTCGATCTGCTTTACAGCATCGCCGATAAATTGGGAGCGGCTGTAGGCGCCTCACGCGCAGCCGTAGATTCCGGTTTCGTACCCAATGATATGCAGGTTGGTCAAACGGGTAAAATTGTTGCGCCAGATTTGTATATCGCTGTAGGTATTTCTGGTGCCATTCAACACTTGGCCGGCATGAAAGACAGCAAGGTGATTGTTGCCATCAATAAAGATGAAGAAGCGCCTATTTTTCAAGTAGCCGATTATGGGTTGGTGGCGGATTTGTTTGATGCAGTGCCTGCGTTGGATAAGTTATTGTAAATCCTCTTTTAGAAATCTATCAGGAAAATTTTATTTTTCTGTTTCGCCTTACGGCGAGTTAAGGTCTTTGAGCGCTCAAAGACCTTAACAATCCAAAACCGCCCTTATGCTGGGTTGGCTTCGCCAACGTCCCTGCGCGTTTCGATAACAGTCGGTGCTGCGGAACTCGTTCGCTACGCTCCCTCAAACAGTCCTCGCACTAATCGCCTGTTACCTGCAATGCTCGGCGGCGCAAAAAGGGAGTGCTAAAACGTGCTAACATTAAGATTATTTAAAATAAGTGATTTTTTGTCGTCTTGTATACGCGGTAAATGTTTTTCGCGTAGAAAAATGTCTTTCTAATACAGAAATCTGCCGCGCTATCCCCTTTTACCAAGCCGAGTACTGGAGCTTGCTGGCGCAAAAAGGCGAGGACTGTTTGAGAGAGCGTAGCGAACGAGTTCCGCAGCCGCGCTAGCAAGTGAAGCACACAGGGAAGTTGGCGCAGCCAACCTTGGTATAGGGGCGTTTTTGGATTGTTAAGGCCTTTGGACGGCCAAAGGCCTTAACTCGCCGTAAGGCGAAATAGCCCGAGCTTGGACAGATACTCCATAGCCTCATGGCGATTAACACACACCTCTTCCACCATAATAGGATAAACCTTACTGGCGAAGTTATTCACCACTCCAAGCCTTATTGCATGTAACATAGCCACCGTCTTGTTACGCCATTGAGCACATGAATGCCCGACCTGAATACGCTAATCATTTTCTTTGGCACCTCGGTGATCCTTGCCTTAGTACCGGGGCCCGATAACCTGTTTGTGATGGCCCAGTCTGTACAGCGGGGCTATCGCACGGGTTGGCTAATTACCGCCGGGCTGTGCACAGGCTTAGTGGTGCACACTGCAATGGCCGCACTGGGGGTTTCGGCCCTGATTAAAGCCTCCCCTATCGCCTTTACTTTATTGCGTTTTCTCGGGGCCCTGTATCTGCTGTACCTCGCGTGGTTATCGTTTGCCGCTCTGGAGTTCACAGCCAATGCAGCGACTAATGCACCCACGTTGGCCATACCCCCTAAAAAACTCTACCTGCGCGGCATCGTGATGAACCTGAGCAACCCCAAGGTGCTGGTGTTTTTTCTCGCGTTTTTGCCCCAGTTTATCGACTCCCGCCGTACCGACATTACCCTGCAGTTTGCTCTGCTGGGGCTTACGTTTATCATTGCCGCCGTGCTGGTTTTCGGCCTCATTAGCGTGTTAGCATCAAGCGCACAACGCACCATGCAAGGCTCATTGCTAATGCGCAATACACTCAATGCCGTTGCCGGTGTTATCTTTTTGGGTCTGGCAGGCAATATGCTGCTGATAGATCTGCCATCATAATCAGGTGTTGAATATGATTACTGCTATTGTACTGATGAATGTAGAACGCCAAGGCGTAAACACTGTAGTCGCGCAGCTGGCAAAAGTACCCGGCGTATCAGAAGTTTTCTCGGTAAGTGGCAATTACGACATTGTAGCCATACTGCGAGTGAAAACCAGTGAAGAAATATCCACACTGGTAACCGAAGATATTATGGCGATTAAAGAAATTACCAAAACCGAAACCATGCTGGCCTTTAAAGCCTATAACCAAAACGATCTCGAATCGGCCTTTTCGATTGGTTTTGAGTAAAGGCTAAAGCCCGTCAACATTACACCAAATGGCTAAACAGAATACCTTTCCCAAACCTAATCACAATATCAACCGTCATCCGGCACGGCGTTGGCAATCACAGGTGCACAAATCGGCTGACCTGATTCGCTAAACAATGCCGAGGGTTTATGTTTGCCGGTTAATTTCCACCACAAAATCTTTGTCATAAGTTTCGCCACATATCGCTTTTTATGGGTATGTTTAGCGATGGAGTCGGGCAGTGCTTTGGTGGCCCCCGAGATATTAACATGGGCTTTCACTGGGCCAAGGCATGCGTGCTTATCCACACTGGACGCAAAGAAATTATGAATCACGCCAACAAAGGGAAATTTATACGAAACGGTGTTAGCGATGGGCGTTTTGCAACAATCGGCATACCAGCGCAACAACCCTTTTTCAGTAAGGCGCATGCTTTTTACAAAGGCTTTACCCTGAGTAATCTCAAACTGGGCGGGCGCAACTTGATAAATATCGGTGCCACCGTAGGTATCCAACACCGTGTCGGCATGCTGAAGATATTGGGCAAAAGCCTGGCAAGAATGGCAGTAACAAATAACGCGCGTGCCATCGTGCGGCGATACATGATGTAACGCCCCCTGTACCTGACCACATTGGCAACGCAAAGCTATATCTGACATGGGCTGCTCCTTAAAACCATGGGAGCGCTAGTATGCAACCCACCACCGGACAAACGCAACGCAAAAAAAACCCAGGTAGGTAACCGGGGCATCAACGCTTTCCTTTCGACGCTCTTTCATATGCAAGAATTGACAGCGCCAAATCTCCCATAGCGTGCCCACGAAATATAAACGCATTTCGATCGCTGTCCCGGTTCCGGCCAGCAAATCTTCCCAAAACCAATCCGGATAAATCTCCTGTGATACATTCAGGCGGCGCCAGCTTGTTTGGCAGGGCGGCCTCTTGTTTCAGGTCGTCGATTGTTACTTGATTGAGTGCCGTAAAACTTTCCTTTTCCCACGGTGCGGCCAAGTCTGTAATGGCTGCAAACGAACCCGGCTTCAACCAATGCGCATTCAGAAACGGAGACATACTGGCAGAGTAAGTAACCGAGCTTATCACCAGATCAGCATCAGAAATTGCTTCTTCTCCTGATTTGCACACCGTTGGGGTCAGTGCGCGCTTCTCGGCGTCCTCGCACATGCTCCTAATATTGGCCTCACCGCGACCGAATAGACGGATCTCTTTGAGAGGAAATATGTCAGAAAACGCCTGCAAATGACTTTTTGCTTGAACTCCGCAACCAACAAATGCAGCCACCGATGAGTCCTTTCGTGCCATATGCTTCGCGGCCGTCGCACTCAAGCCTGCTGTGCGCACTGCCGTTATCCAGTTTCCATCAAGAATGGCAACGGGGAGTCCAGTACTGCTATCCAACATGGTAACCAGGCCGTTGATTTGCGGTAGATTCCGCTCCGGGTTACGCGGGTTGAGAACAACTGTCTTTACTGCCAATAAGGGAGGATCATCAGCTGCAGCCAGCGCCGCCATCATATAACGTCCGTCATCGGGCAAGATTACGGCTTTGGGTGCACTCCAGGCAGACTGGTTATCAACGCTTGAAATCAGCGATTCAATGCTTTCAATAACATCCTCGGTAGATATGCCCAAAGCTGAAAGGTCTGATTCAGAAAGGTAAGTGATTGAATTGTCGCTAGTCGTCATTTAGATACCTCGTCGTGCCACAAAACACCAAGTTAACCGGCACAGAAATCGGGAGTGCAGTGTTGCATAAAATACACGAAGTGCGCACGCATAAACGAAGCGGAGGCTACTGTATCCGCGTTGAATTTTTTGTTATGCATTATCCGATTCTTCAACAACCATATCCTTAAAGGATATAGTTATCGGCCTTATAAGTGAGTATAACCACAAACCTAATATGCTAATCAGCCACATAAATCCCGCGAACAAAAAGCTAAAAACCGGCCACATAAGCATAGCAGTTACAAAGCCCTTAAACCCAGTAACTGGCTGTTCTTCCCACTTCACAGTCTCAGCACCAAAAATTGCTAAAATACCAGAGATTAAAAATAGTACGGAAAACCCACCGGCCAAGCCCAAGAAATAAATCTTAAAAACTGAGCCTTTGGTAATCTTTTTAGCGGTGATATTCATACTTCTCCTTAAATAGCTATCGTAATGTTTTTTCTTAGTTATGCCCATCGAGCACCTCTATAGACTGACAGTGATTTACTGTCCGTCAAAGTGGTAAAGTTTAAAAGCTTTGCCGCGTAGTAGATCATAAAAGATAAGGCCACAACTGCGCCTGCTACCGGCCCAAGCGCATCGAGCTGACTAGAGGCTTCGCGAAATGGACCGAACATAGTGAGGCCAATACTAACCTGCACTACATTGAGTACTGCGCTAAATGCAATGGCAGAGCACGAACCGGTATCAGCCGCCCAAAGCTACTCAGCGTCATCACCGGGTTGCACAAAGACAAAACCGTTCTTGCCGCCTTTTTTTACCCGGTACATGGCAGCATCTGCGGCTTTCAGCAGTGATTCCAGATCCTCCCCATCGTCTGGAAAACAGGCGATGCCGATACTGGCGCTAACACTGGCCAACTCGCCTTCAACCGAGATCGGCGCCTGCAGGCAATCCAGAATACGCTGGGCCACGGCGGTAGTGTCCGCTTTGGTGCTGGCATGAGACAGCAGCACTACATACTCGTCTCCACCAACCCGAGCCAGCAGATCCTCCGCGCGGATAACCGCCTGCAGGCGCCTGGCCACTTCACATAACGCCTCGTCACCGGCACTGTGGCTGAGGCTATCGTTGATCGACTTAAACCCGTCCAGATCAATGAACATCAGCCAGAGCGTCTGCTGATGACGGGCCGCATGTGCCAATTCAGTCTTCGCTGCCTCCTGCATGTAATGCAGGCTATATACACCCGTCAGTGCATCCTTCATCGCGATATCATGCAACTTGGCGCGCGCGGCTTCGATCTCCTCCAGCGCCTCATACAATTCGGTGAAATCATACTCCACCACCAGAAACAGAAAATCGCCGTTCAGCGGGTGGCGGGTACGGCGAATATCCAGACTGTGCCGCCGCAGCCCCTTGGCAGTCTGCATGATGAAATCCCAGCGCCCCTCCTCCCCGGCCTGCACCCGCTTGAGACAAGCACGCCCCAGGGCTGGATCGGCAAAGCGGGCGACAAACGCACAGCTGTCATCATCCAGCGGCTGGTTATAGAGATAATTGTAAGCATCGGTCGCAGCAGGGTTTTCCACCACCGGATCGCCATCCAGCGTAAAGGTGGTGGCTGGCACCCGCGTATAGCGCATCGCCTCCATCAGCAGCAGATTCTCCGGCTGTTCACCCATGTTCACCTGCTCGTTGATATAGGCAATGATGCCGCGATGCCGATCCGGCCCCAACAACACAGCCCGATGCATCATCAGCAGAGTTTTGGGCTTGCCGTTTGGGTAAGTCGTCCAGGGGTCAACCGTAAGGCCTTCGCGCACGGCCAGCTCAAAGGTTTGCAGCGTACGGTCACGCGCGCCCTGAGTATCGCCTGACAGATCCTTGTCGATCAGCGCCTGCAGCGAATCCAGCCCCCAGAACGCTACCGCCGCCGAGTTGCCCCACCACCAGCCGTGCTTATCGATATCAAACACCCAAACAGCATTGGGAATCAGCTCATAGAGCCTTAACTCCTCCTTGGTTTCGATATGAACCAGGTGGTCATACTGACTTAGATTTATCACGGTTGAACAACGACCTCGGCAACACTGAAAAAAGTTTTACTATAGGCGCTCAGACGCACAAGCTCCACAGTGAGATGGGGTGCAGTGCATGCCAGGCGTAAACCTAACTATAGAAGGTGTCTACTTTTCTTGGGGAACTTGGAAGGCTAACGCCGCATTCAGCGGCTTGTCCGCTGCAATGCATTGTTATGTGATTCCACTCTTTAAATTAAAAATTTAGGATTTTAGTGATTCTATTAACTCATCACTTCGAGATGATAACTTTTGCATACTAAGTATTAATTGACCCAAGTCTACCTGCCTCTTTTCAGCTGCAGAAACCTCGGCTTGCAGCTGAGAAACAAGCGCCTCCTTTTGACCCTCTTCTTGAGAAATATTAATTTTTGCTATTATTTCAGGCCATCCATTTTTAATTTCTAACGTCTTCTTTTTTTCAGACGTACTTAAATAACCGGATTCCAATTTACTAATTATTGAAGCTAGCTCAGATAATATACTTGCTTTCTCAGCTTCCTCATTGCTATCTGCGTCCGGATTTAAGGCACTCACTGTATTTTTCTTCTCCTTCAATTGTGCAAGATTCAATTCAGCTTTAAGCGAGTACTCTACTGGATTGACGTCCTGAGACCTTTTAAACAACTGCTCCAAATCGTCCAATATTGGCGAATTAACTTGTCGGATTGTGGCGTAAGTACCAACTAATGAGGCAACCCCCTGATCTAACTCTTGTTTAGTCAGTGCTTTTGATGCTTCCTGTAGGCCTGATATAACATTACAGGCCGAATGATATTTAATCGCATCAGAAATTGCCTCTTCAACTGTATAATCAATAAAGCTAAAGTTTGTTTTCTTTTTTATATCACCTAAAATTTGGCTTCTAGCAGAATCGATTCCCTTTCCGACAACATCAATCGTAATATTTTTAAAATAACTGGAGTTAAATTCTGCTCTGACTCCGCTTGTTACTCCAGCTAAAGCGGCAAATTCTTTTGCTGTCTGCTCATGGGAAAGTACCGCTCCTGCGCCAGCTAAAACCGTCGTTAAGGAACCTAATGCAAAATTTACATCTCCTTGGTATTTGTGAAGAGAGTTTTTAAAATCGCCGCATCGTTGATTAGATGCGGAAATGATGCGAAACTGAGTGCGGTTTCTTTCTATTTTTTGTTGTTCTGGAGTTAACGCTGAAATCCTTTCGTAGAACTTACTTAGTGAATACTCTAAATAATAATATACCTCTTCATCATTTTCTTTGCCCACCCCGTTTTCATTTACTGTATTTTCTGACGGATCTAGAAGCTGGAATATATTAACCCTTTCAAAATAGGTATCTTCCCCGAAAATATCTGCTGCTCCACTAGGGTTATCGTTTTCATTTGAGGTAAGAAACCCTGTACACCCCTGTAAAATAATAACCAAAGTCAATAAATTTAATAATTTTATATATTTCATACTTCCAATCTCCCTATATTCCATAGAAAACACGATATTCAAGTTTCAATGTAATGCTTATTTAAATCACATAACGCCTCAATAATGGGCCGAAGCACGCAGTGTCCGGCACGCGTTTTTTGCGTGCGCATTTAACCGCCTTGTTAGAATACATACCCTGAATTAATTACCCACCAAACGTTTGACACAGCAACAATGGAGAACAAAGTTAAGCCTACCATATAAAATATACTAATTATGGTCCTATAGAGCACATTGATTTCTTTGACATTTTTATAGGTAAACCAAAATATTTCCTTTAAATTTGGTTTTTGCTTTAGGTTCTCTCTAAGTAATTCGAACTCAACTTTCTTTTGAAATGAAATATCTTTTTTCCAGCGGCTTAAATCTGAAATATCGCCTCCATTTACCATGAAATCATCGTAATTTACATACTTCCTAATAGCCTCGGGGCAGCACATTAAAAATATGATATTACCGGCGGTAAAGAACAATGCTGAAAAGAAAAATAATTTCCATGAAAATGGCAGCGATAATACAAGCTCAAATTCGTACCCATTAAGGCCAATGGCTATAGATTCTTGCACTTTTGAAAATATTTTTGCCACCACAGGAACAATAACTATCCACACATAACTACTAGCTATTATTTTGTTAGCCGGAAGAACCCTAAGGCTATCCCAAGAAATATATCTATTTAAAAACTCTAAAATTTTAGATTTCAATATTTGGCACTCGAAAATTCTAATCGGGATAGGGAGACGCCTCACGACGCCTCTCCCCCCACACCACCGGGCATACGGATCACGTACCACGGCGGTTCGGTTGATTGAGTTATTAACATTCCACCAGTTCCGGTATGCCAAGCTCCCTAAAGTATTTATTC
>JBNKFV010000030.1:0-4440 GCA_050289485.1 Cellvibrionaceae bacterium | reverse complement strand
TTTTGAGCGCTTTACAAAATGGGGGTCGGCCGCAACTTCTGAGAACTGCAAGTTACCAATACTTACGCCGCCGTTGAGTATGCCCGTAAAAGTATTGTCACTGAGAAAATCACAATCGAGGTTTACAAATTCATCGCATATGGACTCCCGCCAGAAATCCATGCGCTGTTTGCCCGGTAAGTTTTCAGTGGTTTTGCAGTAACCATCGGCAAGGAGCTGTTCCATACATAAAGACCTCAGTAATAGCCATAATATTTCACAACTTAGCGTAGGGTAGCATACCTGTTTTTGGGTGACAGTTTATATATTCAAATTCACATCCCTGCGCAGGCAGGATGATGACTTCGTGCCATAGCTGCAAAGCTAAGTTGGTCCCAAATTTCTCAATCATGGCCATAAATCTTGCAAATATTTTTAAATGTGTAGGATGGCTTTTGGCCCAGTTTTCAAATGCCAGAATGTCTACGGCATAACCCATGCCAAAACTTTGTTTTATATCTTTCCAATCTTTATCTTTGCTATTAATCAGCTGCATATTATAACAATTGGTTTCTAGAGGGTTTTCTTGAAGAAATTTCATTCCCTCTTTGAGACTGGGGTGAACCTCTGTCAGATAATAATCTTGTTGTTGCTGATCACACTGAGACCAGTCTTGGCCTGAGCGGATCAGGCAAATTTTTTCCGGCGGTGTAACAATAATGCGGGCGCCGTTGTTCTGTTGGGTGGCACTCATGCCTGGCTTCATGTCTATGGGGTTGTCGAGGTCCTCACGGCTAGACAGCGCAATACGGTCACGCGCAGCGCCAGGGTATCCGTGCTCCAGGATTGGGCCCGATAGCCCATCAGCAGTTGAGCCTAGACCATGAGGTGACGGGGTAGAGTGCAGTGTTTCAAAATGCGTGAAGGGAATGAGAACAACTTCCCGCCAATAGCCATGCCCACTTTTTGTGCGATCATCACTTTGCCACCAATCCTGCTGCGCTTGCCACCACTTTAAGTAACTCGACTCTCGCCAGTAGGCAACGTATACATAATTCATGATGCCGTGGCTATCGATAAAGCTGCCTTGGTCTCTATGCAATGGGGTCCAGGGTCCGCTAAAAGCAGGCTCCGCCCAGGCAGCCAGAGGGGTTGGCTGGTCTGCCTGAACCCCAAAATAGCCCACGATTAACGGTTCCTTTGCATCGTTCCAAGTCGACTTCCAGGCGGGCGCCGGTGGTGTCCAGTTACTGGGTATTTGCTGTCGACGCATAATTTATGCCCGTATATCCGGAGAGGATTTTTCAGATGGGTTGCCGTCTATTTCCGTCGCGTCTTCCGGTAGGGCTTCATTGGTCAAGTCTGGATTAAAGTGTTCAACCGGTTTTTGCGCACGTTTATTCAGTAGTAAGCGGGTTACGTCTGGTCTGGAATAGTGGCCCACTGGATCTGCAAAGGATTTGGCGAGGGTAATGTTGCCAAGATCGATTTCGGCAAACAGCAAGCCCTCTTCCGTTTCGGGTAATGGATCGCACAACGGTGTGCCATCGGGTCCGTAAATTTGCGCAAATCCCCCGCCAACATAAAGGAGCTCCTCCTGCGCTTCTGTCTCTGCTAAGAGATCGAACATATCCTGTGACAGGATGGCGCAAGGCGCAATAACATAGCACTGACCTTCCAGTGCATAGACTTGTGATATCGCGTTATTGGCAGTGGGTCCTAATGAATAAGCTTGCGGGTATGTACTGAATGAAGGCCACGCAGCGATGTGTACCTGTTCATGCATGCTATACATGGCGTATTTAGAGAGCGGTTGGAGATGCTCCCAGCAGCACAGTTGCCCTATTCTGCCTAACTTGGTGTCGGCAACGTGCAGGCCGCTGCCATCGCTTTCACCAAATACGGTGCGTTCCATATGGGTCGGTTTGAGTTTGCGCCGAGCTTTAACCACTTCGCCTTGATCATCAAATAAAAACTGCGCGATATATAATGACCCATGGTCTCTCTCGCTAGCCCCTATTGAGGCAAAAATGCCATTATCTTTTGCTGCTTTGGCTAAGCGTTTGAACTGTTCGCTACCGGCTTCCAGGCAGTTCTCGTGATATTGCCGAAAATATTTGACATTGTGCAGTGTAGGCGCAAGCCAGATCCACCAAGGATAGCCTGGAATCCAGCATTCAGGAAAAGCGATAAGCTTGGCACCTTCTCGGGCCGCTTGTTCAATCAGGCTGACGGCTTTGTCGACCGTCGCATTTAAATTCATGAATTCTGGGGCAGCTTGTACCGCTGCAACTTTGTAACTTTGATGCATAACTCTTTTCCTCAGATAAAGACTGGCTTTGAACACTTGCAGGATATGAGATCCGTAGCATCGAGCCCATGCCTGAAAAGGCACTATGTTTTGCCTGTTTGGGTACGCAATCTTTATCGTTAATACGCTGGCTAGAGGAAATGCTGTGCGTATAAAAGTCTTTTAATGGTGCATTTTTTTGAGCGTTCAGGGGCAGGTGTTATATCAGCGTATTATCACCAATACCGCTGCCTTATTTGCTTAAATATTCTTTTAGCCTAACCAGCTGATATAAGGTTTTATTGACTGGGACGTCGATGTTTAGCGCTTCGCCTGTCGCAACAATAGCACCATTAATTGCATCGATTTCCGTGGCGCGACCCTGTTCAATATCTTGCAGCATGGAAGGTTTGTGGTGGCGATGTTCGCGCATGGCCATGGTGACATTCTCCCAAATGTGTTCGTGCTCTACAGAAATACCTTTGGCTTTTGCAATGTTAACGGTTTCAGTAACGACGCTATTT
Organism: Cellvibrionaceae bacterium; assembly: GCA_050289485.1. Lineage (GTDB taxonomy): Bacteria > Pseudomonadota > Gammaproteobacteria > Pseudomonadales > Cellvibrionaceae > JBNKFV01. The sequence continues at coordinate 1,647 of JBNKFV010000030.1, read as the reverse complement.
GCCAGCTCAACCGATGCTTCTACATCGCCTATCAAGCCAGGCGTAGCGCCAGTCACAGCACAAATGGCATTGAGTGCGGCATTAAAGGCGACCTTTGACCAAATAACAGAGTGGATGTTTGGATCCAGCGTGGTGCTTAATCCGGCGTTGTTAAAAACTTCGCCAAGTTGAATGACCCATTGTGGATGCTGTGTGGCAGCGTCCATTAAGCGCGAGCTTGAGGGTCCGTGCGAAGCAACGTGCCCAGGGCCTTTTAAATCAGCCGGTACCAATGTGGTACCCACTGCAATTCGCGCAGGATCATGGTACTTGGCAATTTTGTCGGCGTTACCCAGTCCGTTTTGCAACGACAGAATGACACTGTTGGGCGTTAACAGGTGGTTGATGGATTTTATCGCCGCTTCGGTATGCAATGTTTTGGTAAACAAGATGACCAGCGACGCGGGTTGTGTAGCATCCTGTGCTGTTGATGCCGCCGCCGGAAATTGTTGGCTACCGTTATCTGTTTCTAAAATAATGCCTTGCTGATTGATGCTTTCGATTGCGTTTGGGTTTACGTCTATAAACGTAACCTTGTGGCCTGCTTGAATCAATGTTCCGCCGAAGTAGCAGCCCATGGCGCCTGCGCCAACTACAATAATGTGGGCTGCCAGATCGGTGTTGTTATCGTTTACTGTAGACATTGGAACGCTCCAATACTTTTGGGTTTAAGCCTATTGAAAATCAAATTAGTTGCTGTCGCTTGTTACGCCTTAGGGTTCTATGGTCGTTGTGCTAACTTCCAATAAAATGGGTGCCTGAGATGCAAGCGCTTTTTTGAAGGCTGCTCGAAACTCTTCTCGGTTGGTAACCGTCTGTGCTTCTACGCCATAGCCCTTAGCGATAGCCAAGAAATCGAGCCCGGGAATATCCAGTCCGGGTGAATCTTCTGCATCCAAAATTCTTGAGAACCAGCGCAGCGCTCCGTAAGTTCCATTTTTTAGGATAATAAAAACGACGGGTACCTTGTATTGAGCTGCAGTCCATAATGCCGTGATGGAGTAGTTGGCTGAACCATCGCCGATAATGCCAATGACTTGCCGGTCTGGTTGTGCCATCTGTGCGCCTACCGCGGCTGGCAAACCGAATCCTAAGCCGCCTGAGGCGGGAAAAAAGTAACTGCCAGGATTGCGCATCTCAACACGTTGCCAAAAGGCCGTTACCGTAGAGGTAGATTCTTTAACGTAGATGGCGTCATCGGGTGCCAGTGCATTGATTTCGTCGAACACCGTCTCCGGGGCCAGAGGCCCAGTGGTTGTGTCAGGCGAAGGTTGTGGCAATGCCATCGCTTCGGGCTGAGGGCGGTTGGTTTTGGCAACTTTGCTAAGTAGTGCCAACATAATGGCCTTCACATCGCCTACCAGGGCTGTGCCCATGGGTGCGCGTGCGGCTTCCTGCGCGTCACAAGTAATATGGATAAGTTGTGCGCCTTCGGGTAGGTAGCGGCCTGGAGCGTGCTGATGATAGCGGAAAACCGGCGCGCCAATCACAAGGATAAGGTCGTGGCCGGCAAGTTTGGCTGATATGCCAGCAACCGCGGCAGGCAGTACGCCCCTAAATGCCTGATGGCGAGTAGGGAATGGACAGCGTGGTGCCGAGGGGGCAACC
>JBNKFV010000029.1:0-390053 GCA_050289485.1 Cellvibrionaceae bacterium | reverse complement strand
GCCTGTAGCGCTGGTGATCAATCAGCCTGCTCACGTATTCTGAGAGATGCCAACACCAACAACATCATCTTGATTGGTGATCAATTTATTAACATCGACCAAGAAGTGGTGAGCGGTACCGACCTCGAAATTGCCTACCGCACAGATACCAACTGGTTTAAGGGTGATAACGAAAGCATTTCTGCACGACTATTTGTATCACACTTATCTGAGCGATCGCGCACCACCGGTAATGGAGAAAAAATAGATCGCGCAGGTCAAACAGGTTACGAATCGAGCACAGGTAATAACTACTCGCTGCCAGACAATAAAATAACGGCCCAACTTACCTATAACTACGGTAATTTATCTGCCTTTTTACAAGGTCGATATATTGCTTCGGGCACCAGTGAGAATAGTCCGCCACCTGGATTTGAATTATCAGACAACACTGTTGATTCAGTGTTTTACACCGATTTAAACCTTAGCTATATGCACACCTTCGGCACCAATACAGAAGTAGAGTTTTTCGGCAATATCACTAACCTGTTTGATGTTGATCCACCGGTAACACCCTACTACTCCATCTTTTATGGTAACCCCGTGCAAACCAACCCAACATTGTTTGACGTGCTAGGCCGTCGCTTTACTGCTGGCGTTAAAGTTAACTTTTAATCTCAGCAGTCAACTCTCCATCATTTTCGGCCTTACCTAGTGAGGCCGAAAATTCTACCTAAATCATGTTTTATCAGTACTGACTATTACTCACCCTCAGCAGGTACGTAAGCCGTACAGCGAATTTCGTCAAATAAGCCATCTTTTACGTCATAATGCAGCCAAATATTTACAGTCACACTGAGCCCTTTAGGCACCTCGACAAAATTAGAAAACCCTTTTTGATTTAATGTCGCTTGGTCTAACGTCTTCAGTCCGGTCAAGTGCATTACACCCTCGGCAAAAAGGTAGTTTTCATCACAGACCAACTTTTTCACGTGTATTTTTTCATCAACATAAGTGTGAAAAAACTGATAAAAATCTCGAACACCTTGTTGGCCCTGTATCGTGTGCCCTTCTGTGTAAATAACAACGTTTGGGGTGAAAAAGCTGCAAACGCGGTCATAGTCTCTTGCGTTAAATGCCGTTATATACTCCTGATACTGGCTCTTATTCATAGGTATCTCCTTAACTATTTATTCTTATGGTTCGCGCTACGATACCGAATGAAGGATAACATTGAGTTAATACGACACGTTAGATTTTCAGCAGGTATCAAACCAGGGGGGGGATATAGCGCCGTCATAATTTGTAACGCGCCTTTTTCGCTATTAAAGTGCTGGCTTGTAGGCATTAATTGCATTCTTGTACGTAACAACACTTTCCTCGGGCCAATACTTGCTTCACTGGTAGTATTCAGCAATAACGAGAATAGAGTTATCTCGCTTCACCCACTCTTGCTTGGTGGATGTGAATATTGTATATCTGGTGGGTAGCCGCATGTTGGTAAGAACCGTTGTGTGGTACAGACCACACAACGGCACGGTGGTAAAAATTGTTATGTTTATACCAAACTACAATGGCTTAACATTTGTTGCACATGGGCCTTTTTGACCTTGCCCTACATCAAATTCCACTTTTTGACCATCGTTTAAGGTTTTATAGCCTCCCATCTGAATTTCAGAATGATGAACGAATAAATCTTTCGCTCCGTCATCTGGAGTAATAAAACCAAAACCTTTGTCGCCATTAAACCACTTAACTGTGCCTGTACTCATAATATCATTCTTTCTTTTTAGTGAATTAATATTAACCATTCTCGCTATCACTATCACGGGAATCGCTCTGCAAACTGAAGTACTTTAACTCAAAATCTGCCTTTCTAGAATAGAAACCAATAATTCCGGCGAATATAACACTTAAAGCAGTTACGCCGCTTTCCGCGTCAAGTTGACTTTATCTATTAGGAATATTCTTCAAGCTCAACTCAACAACATGCTTAAGTTTCTCATCTTTGGGTAATACACTAATTCCGTTTCTACCTCTTATTAAGTAATAGCCTCCTCGATCAACGATACTGTAGTAAGTTGACCAAGGAATGAAAGATTCTGGGTATTGTGTATAAACACCTCCATTTTCCAGTTTCGCATGAAAAGAAAATGAGCTTACAGCTTTATTCAGTCCTAAGTACCAATTAATATAGCTAGAAAAGCACGCAATAACCCAAAGTAAAAATAAAACTTTAAAGTGCTCTGAAATAAGCTCGCTTTGTTTAGCAATCCCATCAACTATTGCAATAGAAATCCAAACTACAACAAACCTCCATGCATAAAATTTCATTATATTAAAAAAAGCAACATATCTTAAAGCATACCTTTGGGCATCAATCCAAATACTTTTTGGCACTACAATATTAGCTTCGACCATAAGATTCCCAGCATCTCAATAATGGACTGACCGAAGGGACGTCCGGGTGCTTTGACTTGTCACATGCGGCTAGCACGGTAACACCGAAAACGCTGAACCAACCGCGTTAGCTATGCCATTTATTATTTCGGTTGTTACTCTAGCTTTGTTGAAGGTTATATCGAGCAAAAAGCCAAAGATAAACAAGATATAGGCCAGATAACCAAACCCCATATAGTCGTCATATAAAATCGTATAAAACCAATCTTGACCAAAAATGTAAATTGACGAAGATAGCACTGTTGCCACCACCAACAACAACCCTGGTAAGAACAAATGCTGTACCGCTTTTGGCTTGGTGAATGACACAGCCAGCAAGACTACGAACATCGCTAAGTTGGACCCTAGAAATATTCTCAAATCAAGCTTTAAATTACCTACAATTTCAAGGTATTTACCCTTTATGACATCACTCAAGGTGCTTTCAGCTACGTTGATGCTTTTTATTCTTTCCAAGTAACCTGAGGTAATTGACTGCGCCAAGATTTCTTTCTTTCCGCAATCATAATGACACATTGACGCAATCACACTGGCTATCTTTTCTGGTAAGTCTTTATCTAAATCAGACTGAATCTGCTCCCTTTCCAGACCCAACTTACCAGCGATATTCAATGCAGCCTCAGTAACTGAAGACTCCTTTATTACTTGTTGTTTTTCGTGTACTTCTTTTTCAATCTGAGCTTGGACGAAACCTTTAGTTGATCCTTCAACTTTTTCTGGCGACAAGAATGTCAGTAAAAGCAACAAACCAAAGAGGAAAGCCCCCAATATCCCAATTATTCTCAATGCAGTACTCACAGCTTGCCTAGCCTTGCTAATCATTTTGCATTCTTTTGAAAAGGATCGAAAAAATTATAAAAACAATACTAAACAACCAAATGGGAACACTAATGACTGACAAGTTACCATAAACCATATTTTTGGAATCTTTTATTGAAACAAAGCCTAGCTGATTTTGAAAACTTTCCAGTTTAGTAAAATCAAACTCTACTGATAATCGACGTCCCATCTGCGAATTCCTAGAAACAAAACGTATCGTCGTGGTCTGTTTCGGTTTATTTCCCTCGTAATTATTAAAGTAAAAATAAATTAAATTACCTTTAACTGCCAATAGCTCTGTTGCATTACCAGAGTAAGCTTGCGTACTCGCGACAAAGTAGTGAAAATGGCTTAGCAACCATAATATTATCGAAAATACCGTTAATATCGCGAATGATTTATATGTGTATTTACTAGTATTAGATTTCATAATGGTATTGCTTAACGCCAAAAACAAGGGCGCGGCATCTTTCGCCGCGCCTAGGCTCGCCTTTCAGCGCCGACTTGGTTTTTTTGTTATATTTTTTTAAATTTTTCAATTAAAACGCCCCTGAATTTTCATAGGTGTATTGTCCGATGTAATGTTTTTTAAAACCACCGCTACCCGCCAGCTCTTTATCCAATATTCCATGTATTAAATGACATGAATAAAAGAGGTCTACCCCCTTTAATTTATGCCGATCATCTGATTACCATCACCCCAACCATCCCAAGCACGAACCCTAGCACCGCTCCCATCGGGGGAGCCCAGTGTTTCGCAAGTTTTACTCTGGGGGCGATATCTTGAAATACGGAATACAGAATACCTCCAGAAGCCACAAGCACAATAACAGCAATGGTAATCGTTTGGTCTTGTAACCACAGGTAGCTCGACACCCCGGAAACAGGACCCAGAAATGCCATCAAAAAGAAGATAAGCATAATTTTTTTAGGACCGAAATTATAAGCGCTGTTCAACTCGCGATATGCATTAAATCCCTCTGGAATGTTTTGCAATGCAATTAGCGCCGCAAGCAAAAACGCGTCTGTACTTCCGATTGCAAATGCAGTTCCAAGCGCTATTGATTCAGGGATGAAATCAAGAAGCATTGCCACGACTTGACTGGCTGGTGTCTTCAGTTTCAGGAGATAAATATCAAGCACCATGAAAATGAGTCCACCACCCATGAGGCAAGTAGAGGCTATCAACGGATCAAGCTTGGAAATACCATAAGGAACTAATACGAGCGCCACAGCAGATAGTAGAGCGCCGCCACCAAATGCCATGATGCTGTGACTAAATTCTGCCTCAAGCAATCGTGACTTGAATTTTCCGATGATAGCGAGAAACGCACCAAAAGGCATAGCCAATCCGGCTACAAATGTGAGCGCAACAAGGATTACCAGGTTATTCACGATCTTTCCATGTGGATTGCATAACGCCCGCAACAGCGAATAACACCACCTTGTTATGTTTTCGGTTTTTTGGGTGGAAGTGATTTAACAAATGATTCACAAATTCTGATCCAGCTTTCCAATTCGGAATCGTCTTCTATACCTTCTGGAGAGACATAAACCATACCTTTCATAGGTTTCCCTGTAAAATCCATTTCCTTAGCATACTTTTTACTGAGGCATTCCCGATAATTTTCAGGGCCAACTCTTGCCATTAAAGTATCTTTTACTATGCCACAGCACATGTGATCAGATACCATAAAACATAAACCGCCAAACATTCTTTTTGTCTGAACATCGGGGCGACCCTCAAAATAACTGCTCATCCTTTCTGCTAATCCTTCATCGTACGCCATTAATCTCTACTGCTTTCTAGAAAACATAACACTCATAGCAGCGGCGCGTTAGCGTATCCAGCCTGCAGGGCGTTGCTGCCTTTGCTTGTTACGTGTTTAGTAAACTGACACATAAATATTGGTACAGTCGCCTATGGAGTTTTTAAGATTCTCTGTTTCGGGCGGTAGATATTTAATACCATCGCCGGTTTTAAGATACGCTCCATATATACTGTAAGTGAGCCTTAGATACTCAGACTTAGTAAATTCGTTTTGCAATGCCTTAACATGCCCCTCTGCCTCTTTAGCGCATACTGAGACGCCATTTACACTGCTGATTTCTAGCGAAGTTTCCTTGGCTGTATTAGGTGGAATATTTATATCAACATCTTGTGCCACCACAGCATCTTCCACGAGCTTAGCAAGCTCTGTTTTTACACTAACGTTCTCTCCATAAGCAAGAGCGGGAATAAGAGCAGCAATGATTAGTACTGCTTTCATAGTTACACTTAATATATTGTTAATGAGCATGTGCATTTTCGCTTTTCAACAATACGCACCATTTTCAGACTATCTATTTGATTTAAAAAAGATTTACTCATGATGGAGCATTCCTTCGTTCTGGAAAAACGAGCCTGCGCGTTTTTCTGCTTCCCTTTGCGCATTATTTCAGGCAAGGGTTTGACTAACCCGTTGAAAGGTAAGGATTACTTTTTAGCACTAATCGAAAAATTGAGCAAATTTTACCTGCCATTACCAGACAAATGCGCATTAAAATAGTTGTTTTCCAAATATACTGTATAAATACACAAAGTTCTGGCGTATCTAAACGATTCTGCTGGAAAGGTATATTTTAAGGTTAATAGAGGGTACGTAAGGCAGGGGGTATCTAAGCGTACTGGGTGTATTTTTGATGCTGAGCCTGTTTCAAGCAACCTGCGAGACAAATGCCGAATTTGCCCGCAGGTTGGCTGATTCTATGATGCTCTACTAATTAGTAGCTTGTTAGTTTATTAACCGGCAGATGCAGCGCTACTTGGCAGTTTTTCCGCATTGCTTTGCAACAGTTTTCCCAACGCTACTAGGTCGAGCTTGTCTTGCTGTAAGCCGAGCTTGGTTCTGCGCCAGATAACATCCTCTACGGTCATCGCCCATTCGTGTTCCTGCAGATAACGCACTTCTGCTTCGGTTAGCTCCGCGCCAAAGTCATGGCCCAAATCAGCCATGCTTGTTGCATGCCCAAGAATCATGTCTACGCGGGTACCATAAGTACAGGCTAAGCGTTTCACCAACGCTGCAGATAAAAACGGCCAGCGCTCAGCTACAGACTCGACAAAACGATTGAAATCATCGGCGGCAACATCGCCACCCGGCAAGCACTCGGTAGCTGTCCATGAATGGTGATCAAACGAGAGTACACTCTCCAGCCGCTCCATCACCGACTCGGCCAAGCAGCGGTAGGTGGTAATCTTGCCACCAAATACATTAAGCAGTGGCCCCGGGGTTCGCAACATTTCTAAATGATAGTCGCGGGTCACTTTTGAATTATTGCTTTGTGCTTCGTCATCCCACAATGGGCGCACACCAGCGTAGGTCCATACCACATCGTCAGGCGTTGTGGTTTTGGTAAAATACTGGTTTACGGCATCACACAAGTACTGTGTTTCTTCAGCAGAAATGGATGCTTTTGCGGCATCACCGGTGAACGATTCGTCAGTGGTACCGATCAGGGTATAGTCACTTTGATAGGGAATGCTAAACACCACACGGCCATCGGTATTTTGCAACAATAGTGCGTGCTCACCCTCATACAGTTTAGGCACCACGATGTGGCTGCCTTTTACCAGGCGTAACGATGCTTTTGCATTAAATGCTTGCGACACAGTGCCGGCCCAAGGGCCAGCGGCATTCACAATCACCTTGGCCTGCAAGGTACACAACCCACTGGTTACCGTATTTTCGCAACGTGCAGTCCAATACTCGCCATTATATTCTGCATCGATAAAACGTGTGCGTGGCATAATGAGCGCGCCTCGGTTGGCAGCCCCCATGGCATTGAGCAGGGTTAAGCGGCTGTCGTCTACACGGCAGTCGGAATAGACAAAGCCGTGTTTTATGGATGCACTCAAGCCGTTACCATATTGGGTACCATCCACCTTGATCGAACGCGACGCCGGCAATTTTTTACGGCCACCAATATGATCGTACAAGAACAAACCCAACCGTATCATCCAACGCGGCCGCAAGGTTTTCTGGTGCGGTAGTACAAATTCCATCGGGTGGATAATATGCGGTGCCATATTTAACAACAGCTCGCGTTCGTTGAGTGATTCGCGCACCAAACGAAATTCATAAGATTCCAGATAACGCAGGCCACCGTGAATTAACTTGGTACTGGCCGACGAGGTGGCCGCGCCAATATCAGACTGCTCAACCAGAGCAACCTTTAAACCTCTGCCTACGGCATCACGGGCAATGCCGGCACCATTGATACCGCCGCCTATCACGAGTAGGTCATAACACTGTGTCATTCTGTTGGTTCCTTATCCGGCACATGCAATTTCACGTTGTGTGCCTTCAATATTTTTACAATAGGTTCCGGAGGTAAGCGGTCGGTAAACAGTGCGCTCACCTGCGTAATCGAGCCTGCTCGCACCATGGGCCGACGAGTAAATTTTGTGTGATCAGCCACCAAAAATACCTGCCGCGCATTGCTGATAATGGTTTGCGTGGCTCGCACTTCATCGTGGTCGTAATCGAGCAATATGCCGTCGTCGTCGATACCACTGATACCGATCACGGCATAATCCACCCTGAATTGCGAAATCATGTCATTCGCGGTTTGCCCCACAATGCCACCGTCATGGCTGCGCACCTTGCCACCGGCCACCACCACTTCAAAATCAGACTGCGCATTCAACAGGGTTGCCACATTCAGGTTATTGGTAATAAACCGTAGGTCTTCATGTTGCAGCAATTCGCGAGCGACGGTTTCTGTGGTGGTACCAATATTGATAAATAGTGACGAGTGCGGGGCAATGTGTTGCGCAACCAATTTGGCCACGCGTTTTTTTTCACTCATGTTCAAGCCTTTGCGCGCAGAGTACTCAATGTTCTCTACACTTGAGGGCAAGCCCACCCCGCCATGAAAACGCGATATTTTGCCTTCGTCGGAAAGCTGGTTAACATCTCGGCGAATCGTCTGCACGGTGACGTTTAACTGTTCAGCCAACTGGCCGATGGGCACGAAACCCTGCTGCCTGACAAATGTAACAATGGCAGCATGGCGGGCTTCGGCAGTTTTGGTTTTACGATCAGTGGCAGACATAGGGTGTTTATCCTCCTTGCATTGCTTGACCAACTACTGCATACCAGGTAACAAAGGCCGCACATATGAGGGCACCAGGCAGATAGCGGCCCGTGTGTCGGTACGCGAAGGTCGACACCACAGCAACAAAAATCATTAATGGTACAAAGTTAATGGAAACGATCAGCCGCAAGGGATCAAACATATGGAACAGCAGCGGCTGATGGCCAGAAAAAAGTAGTCCATATTGCACCAGTAAAAACACCACAAAGCCAGACGCCAGCGCCGCAATATTTGCCAGATATTGCACAGCCACACTATCTGTCGACACTGCCAGTGCCGAATGCAATGAACGCAACACCACCACAAAGAAAATGACAAAAGGCAGCAGATAAACCAGGAAGGCCGCGAGCTGTGCATGACTCATCACTTTAAAGGCGATAAACCAGATACGAAAATCCACTTCGAAGAAGAAATCAGCCATGGCAACCGCTGTATAAGCAATGGCAAATACCCCAACCGCCAACAGGATAGAGGGTACGATTTGGTCGATAGCGCGGTCCGCCTGGGCGCGAAACACTTTCGCCAAGCTCAGAATAATCACCACATTCAGTAGCACCCAAAAACAGAGTTCGCTAACAAACTGTTGCGAAAGTACTCCGTTAACAGGAATCAGGTCGCCCCCCAAACGGCAAAACGGTAAAAACGTAATGGCCGGAATCAACGTTCCCACCGCCAGGGTTATCCACCAACGGGCATCACGCTTAACCGAGCTAACCTGTGGCTGCCCTTTTAATACGGCGAAGTAAGGCAAGTTTAACAAACCACGCAACACCCCAAGAATAAACACGGTAAAGCCGACTAACGCGATCAATGTACCAATTTCTTTCCAGTACCAGATCTGATCATCGGCGGGAATGGTTTTGCCACCCTCCAGATTTTTTTGCATCCAGTCAACCGCATGACCAATGGCAACCGTATAAATATGGTCCATGGGGTGGGTACCTGCCGGGGTGTATAGCACGCGTGCGCTACCCTCTTCCATTGAGCCATACACCTTGCCTGGCACAATAGGGTCACCGGCACCAAAAACGGCCTGCATTTTCTCGCTATGGATTACGTTGGTGGCCTTATCGACACCCCACATAATGCCCGCAAACTCGTCGTAGCGGCTGAACACCACTGCCAGATTACGAGGAAAACTCGTGGTGCCTTCTGGCGCATAAGGCGCACCGGTACTTGAGCCTTCGAGCACCAATGCTTTGTAACCATCGGGTATGGCAGCCGCTGCATTAACAACCGTCCAGCCCCCCATACTGTGGCCTTCAAGCCCCACATTGTTTTTATCGACGATATCCAACGAACGCAGATATTTAAGGCCATCAATACCACCAAACGCATTGGCGAACGCGGGTGGCTCACTATAGCCGTGACCGGTCTGGTCAATGGCCAGCACAACATAGCCACGCCGCGAAAACTCGATGGCAAAACCGTCTTGCGCCTCACGGGAATTAAAGTACCCATGCACCGCCAACACACCAGGCGCGGGGGTTTCAGCCGTTGCATTGGGTGGAATATAGAGCAAGCCGCTCATGGCAGTGCCATTGGTACCGGTAAACCGAACATCTTGTATGCGAATACCACCGGCAGTTTGAATGGAAGCCGCCAGCCAGCAGCCCAGCACCATAATCACAATACCAAGCCACAACAGGCGCCCTTGAAAGCCATTCTTATTATTAGTCATAAGCGTCTCCAAACCTCCCACACGGTAGAGGCAAAACAGTCTATTAACATTACGCGCGAACACGAACAATTTTAGTAATAAAGCGAAAATTTCTTATTCTATTGTCGCAATTTATAACTAAAACGAAATATTGACACTAAATCAGCGCGTGATAGGATAGCCAAAATTTCGATTTAGAACAATTTATTTTCGGTTTCGATCAAAAGGAACATCTCAATTCCTTTAATCCTCTATTTCTGACCAAAAATTAAAACAATAACTGGGGACTTCGTGAGTAAGTATATTGGCACTATAGACCAGGGAACATCCAGCACCCGCTTTATGCTGCTCGACCAGCATGGAGCCTGCGTTGCCATGGCCCAAAAGGAGCATAAGCAGATCTGCCCACAACCTGGCTGGGTAGAACACAATCCGCTAGAAATCTGGCATAACACCGTTGATGTCATTGGCCAAGCGATGTCCAAAGCCAATATTCGCAAAGAAGATTTGATTGCCATTGGCATTACCAACCAGCGCGAAACCACCCTCATCTGGGACAGAGAAACTGGTAAACCGCTATACAACGCACTGGTCTGGCAAGATACTCGCGTTGCCCCCTGGGTGGAAGAATATGCAGCCGAAGGCGGACACGAACAATTTTGCGACAAAACCGGGCTACGCATTTCTACCTACTTTAGCTCACTGAAGCTCAAGTGGCTGCTCGACACCATTCCCCAAGCCCGCGCCAAAGCCGAAAACGGCGAAATCTTGTTTGGCACCATCGATTCATGGCTGTTATGGAATCTCTCTGGCGGCGCTAACAGCGGCACCAGCGGCGGCGTACACCTTACCGACGTTACCAATGCCAGCCGCACCCAACTCATGAATCTTGAAACCTTGGACTGGGACAACGACCTGCTGCAGGCCTTCGACATACCCAAGGCGGTGCTACCAGCCATAAGAAGCTCTAGCGAGGTTTACACCGAAGCGCGCATCGCACCCATTGAAGGTGTGCCTTTAGCCGGCATTCTGGGCGACCAGCAAGCGGCCCTTGTGGGGCAAACCTGCTTTGCACCCGGCGAAGTAAAAAATACGTACGGCAGTGGCTGCTTTTTGCTGATGAATACCGGCGCTCACATCGCCAAACCCAAAAGCGGATTGATCAGCACCGTAGCTTACCAGTTTGGCAATCAGCCTGCCCATTACGCGCTGGAAGGCTCAGTGGCGGTAGCGGGTTCGGTGGTGCAATGGCTACGCGACCAATTGGGCATTATTAACACCACCAGCGAGGTAGAAAAACTCGCGGGAGAGGTTAGCAATAATGGCGACGTTTATTTTGTACCCGCCTTTTCCGGCCTGTTTGCACCACGCTGGCAACCCTCTGCCAGAGGCACTATTACCGGCCTTACCGCCTTCAGCAATCGGGCACACATTGCTCGCGCTGCACTGGAGTCCATTGCCTACCAAGTACATGAAGTCATCGAAGCCATGACCAAAGACACCAATATGGCGATTACAGAATTGCGGGTGGACGGCGGCATGAGTGTGAATAATTTTTTAATGCAGTTTCAGGCCGACATTCTCAACGCCACCGTGGTGCGCCCCAGCATGATTGAAACCACCGCATTGGGGGCGGCTTACGCCGCAGGCCTGGCAACCGAATTCTGGAAAGACTGCGACACGCTGAGAGAAAACTGGCAGGCACAACAACACTGGCAGCGCCAAATGCCCAAAGCACAACAACAGCAACTGCTACACGGCTGGAACAAATGCGTTGGGCGTGCCTGTGGCTGGATTGAGAACGATAGCGGCCACTAGCCACAAACTGATAACCGAGTTTATTTGTGCACGGACGCGCAAAGTTTTGAAGTGACATCACATCAAAAAACACAAAAGGCACACTATACAAAGTGCGCCACCACATTGTTCAACCAGGAATGCTGAACAAACACTGTCTCAATACTAATAATGGATACGATGGGAGCACACCATGTTTCATAAAAAAGAGCTTCACAGAAAAAAACTCCTCAGCACAATCATCCCCGTAGCACTCGCGCTACCTTACTCAAGCCAGCTGCTGGCAGAAGATTTTATTGCACTCGAAGAAATTATCGTTACCGCACAGAAGCGTGACGAAAGCTTACAAGACGTGCCTATTTCTGAAACGGTACTGAGCAGTGAAGCTATTCGCTCAATGCAGTTCAGCAGTGGCTCTGAAATTGCGCGACAAACCCCTAACCTCAATGTGTCAAAACTGGGTAACGAAGACCAACCCAAGTTTTCCATGCGAGGTATTTCAACGTCTGCTTTCAACTTGAATGCCTCCTCAGCTACCGGCGTATTTACCGACGAAGTGTTTGTTTCCAGCAGCTTTCTCGGCGGCCAGCAAATGTTCGACATGGAACGCGTAGAGGTATTACGTGGCCCACAGGGCACATTGTTTGGTAAAAATACTACCGCAGGTGCCATCAACTTTATTACCAAAGCACCTACCTTCGAGCAGGAAGGTTATGTAACGGCCTCGCTGGGCAATAATAATTTCAAAAATGTGACTGGCGCCATTAATGCGCCACTAACAGAAGATAAACTCGCCGCGCGCCTGGCCTTTAACTATACCGACAGCGACGGCTGGGTAGACAACGCCTGTTCCGGCGATGGCTTGCCCGGCTTATGTGCTGGCGAAGAAGACCTGTCTTCTATCGATAACCACGCGGTACGTTTGGGCCTGCGGTATGAAGACAGCGACTTCGACGCAACACTGCGACTGTTCAGCGTTCGCAGCAACCCAACCAACATTGGCGTTTTCACCCGTGGCACCAATACCGACGGTACCAACGTTGCTGGTATTAATCCGCGCATTAACCCTATTACCGGAGCTGCATTCGACTCACACGAAGGTGCCTACGACAACACAGGCCATATCAAAGTGAAAGGCGATGGCGGCTATCTGACCATGAACTGGTCTTTCGACAATTTCGATATCACGTCCATTACCTCATTGCTCAATGGCGAGTTCTACAACCCCGTTGATGGCGATGGTACGTTCCTGCCAATCACTGAACTGATCTTCGCAACCGATTCAAAAGAACAAGGCCAGGACTTACGTTTGTCGACAACCTTCGACGGCCCACTCAACTTTATCGCGGGCTTGTACTACTTCCAGGACAAAAACGATATTTTGTTTGACCTGCGTGTAAACGGTGCACCCGGCGAGCATCTTTACCAAGCACAAACCTACGAACAAACTCGCACCCAATACGCCGTTTACGTTGACGCAACCTACGACTTTACCGACAAACTGATTGGTTACGCCGGTATTCGCTGGACCGACGATAAAGGCGAAATAAAAGACTTTAACGTTGCCAACGATCTTACGCCGGCATTTACCGGTGCGCCGGTTACTCTTGTGTTTAATGATGGCCCCTACGAGCGTGACTATCACGATTCAGAGCCAACCGGTCGTATTGGCTTGCGTTACCACTTTAGCGAAGACACCATGGGTTACGCCCAGTTTGTGCGTGGTTACCGCAGCAGCGAAATCAACGGCGGCGCCTTGAACGAAGCCTCGCTAACCGTAGTAAGCCCTGAGTTTCTCGATGCGTATGAACTTGGCCTAAAAACCCAATTGCTCGACAATCGCGTTACCTTGAACAGCGCATTGTTCTACTACGACTTTTCAGACCAGCAGTTTATCAATTCCGTTTCTCTCACCGACCAGCAACTGGTTAACGCCGGTGCCTCAAGCATTCTCGGGCTTGAATTGGAAGCGGTTGCGCGCCTTACCAGTGCACTGCAAGTTTCGGCAGGTTTAGGCTGGCTCGACACCGAGTATGACGAGTTGGTATTAACCAACCCCAACACTAACGCGCCGATTGATCTTTCGGGTAACGAACTCATCGAAGCACCAGAACTGAGTGCTAATGTGGCCATCGACTACACCATCGCTATGTCTGAGGGCGAAGTCACAGCACACGTCGATACAGCCTATGTGTCGTCACAGTTCTACACCGCATTTAACGACAACCCGGCAACCTCCCCACAAAACCTGAATGAATCAGACGCATTCTGGGAAAGTAATGCCCGCTTGAGCTATAACTACAACGACCAGTACGAAGTGTCGCTATGGGTAAAAAACCTTAACGACAATGACGAAATCGCTGGCTCGCAAGTGAATGCCAGCTCGGCAACGCACTTTGCTACCGTGCCGTACCCTCGCCGCTACGGTATCGACTTCCGCTACAACTGGTAATCGAACCCTGCTTAAAAAGCTGTTCTGCTTAGCGCCCGGCCTAACATTTGGCCGGGTGTTTTTTCCTGATGTACCCCTTCTATATTTATTTTTTCTAATATATTGCTTGCGGCCCATCTTTAGAGCCTTTATAATTTTCAGAAATTTCTGAAAGTTCTAAAGATACAAAAAGGCACAAAAAGTGAAGCTCTCACATAGCAGCGAATCCTTTGTTTTGCATTTTGGCGAGATGGGCAGCCGCTGGGGCTTTAACCGTACCGTGGGCCAGATCTTTGCGTTACTCACCATCAGCCAGGAACCCCTCAATGCCGACCAACTGGCCGAGGCGTTGCATGTAAGCCGGGGTAATGTGAGTATGGGCCTGAAAGAACTACAAGCATGGCGGCTGATTGAACGCCACCATCAAGCGGGCGACCGCAAAGAGTACTTTACACCTGCGGGGTCTATCTGGGATTTGGCCCGCGCGGTATTCGAAGAGCGGCGCAAGCGTGAGCTTGACCCGACACTATCACTACTCCGGCAGCAAATGCTGGAATCACCGAAGAGCGAGCAGGACATCTACGCGCAGGAAAAAATGCAAGAGATCTACGACCTGCTGGAAAAACTGAACAATTTTGCCAATGCACTGAATGACATGAGCTCGGAACGCTTACAGACCCTGATGAGCTTGGGCGCAGGCGTGACCAAAGTGCTCAATTTTGGTAGCAAAAGCAAAAAAAGTCAGGCCAACGACAAATAGCTTTGCAGTTCTCAGCTGTCGTTACATCAGCAGCTGAGCCAATGCTGTTGCCAGAGGCTACGGTATTCGACGTAATGAGGTACCCCCCATGCTAGATACACTCATGCTTTCACGCATGCAATTTGCACTGAATATCAGTTTTCATATTCTGTTTCCTGCCATTACCATCGCCCTGTGCTGGTTTGTGTTTTTTTTCAAACTGCGGTTTGACCAAACCAATAATCCGGTGTGGATGCGGGCTTACCGTTTTTGGGTAAAAGTACTTGCGCTCACCTTCGCACTGGGCGTGGTCAGTGGCATTACCATGTCGTTTCAGTTTGGTACCAACTGGCCCGGTTTTATGGAAAAAGTCGGCAATATCGCTGGGCCGTTACTGGGCTACGAAGTGCTCACCGCCTTTTTTCTTGAAGCCACATTTCTGGGCATTATGTTATTTGGTATGAATCGCGTACCCAGCAAAGTGCATACGCTTTCAGCCTTGATGGTTGCCTTGGGCACTACCCTCTCAGCGTTCTGGATTCTGGCATTAGACTCGTGGATGCAAACCCCTGCAGGTTATGAAGTTCGCGATGGCGTTGTGCACGCCACTGACTGGTGGGCGGTAATTTTTAACCCATCGTTTCCTTACCGGCTTGTGCATATGCTGATTGCTTCTGGGCTTACCGCCGCGTTTCTGGTCGCCGGTATTTCTGCCTACCGCATTCGCCAAGGTGATACCAAACATGCCCCACAATTGGCCCTAAAAAGTGCTCTCGTGGTTGCCGCGATTCTTGCTCCAACACAAGCCTTTGTTGGCGACCTACATGGGCTGAACACACTAGAGCACCAGCCACAAAAAGTTGCCGCCATGGAAGGTGTATGGCATACCGAAACCGGTGCGCCGCTGCTGCTATTTGCAGTACCGGATGAAGCCAAACAAACCAACCATTTGGAAATCCCTATTCCCAAACTGGCCAGCCTTATTCTCACGCACGATTCAGACGGTGAAATCAAAGGCTTGAGTGAATTTGGTGACGATCGCCCACCTGTTGCTCCCATTTTTTATGGCTTTCGCTTAATGGTGGGCTTAGGTGTACTCATGTGGGCGATTGCCTGGTTTGCCTGCTACCAATGGTATAAACAAAAAACGTTCTCAAGCCGCACACTTAAATGGATCAGCTGGATGACATTCTCTGGCTGGATTGCCACGCTGGCTGGCTGGTATGTCACCGAAATTGGTCGCCAACCCTGGTTAGTCACCGGCTTGCTCACCACGAAAGAAGCCGTTACTCCGGTACCACCTTCTCATGTGGGCATTTCATTAACCCTGTACATTGTTGTGTATCTGTTTTTGCTGGCAGCTTACGTACATACCTTGCGTTTAATGGCCAGGCGGTCAACGCAAGTTGAAGAATACGAAAAGCCAGAAGCCAACGTTCCATCCTCTACTACTGAAGGAGCCTCAGCATGATACCCGCCGATGTATTGCCCGTAATTTTTATTGGCCTAATGGGGTTAGCCGTAGTCGTTTATGCCGTACTTGATGGCTACGATTTAGGCGTAGGTATCCTGTTGCCAATTGACGACCAACGCGAAGACGACCGCGACACGATGATTGCCTCTATCGGCCCATTTTGGGACGCCAACGAAACCTGGCTGGTACTGGCAGTTGGCTTGTTGCTAATCGCGTTCCCCGTTGCTCACGCCATCATACTAACCAACCTATACTTGCCCGTGGCAATTATGTTGATTGGTTTGATTATGCGCGGGGTTGCCTTCGACTTTCGTGCTAAAGCTGCTATTGACCACAAACTCGCCTGGGATCGTGCCTTTAAGTTTGGCTCGTTACTCACCACCCTCGCACAAGGTTATATGCTCGGCCAATACGTGATGGGTTTTGAACACAGCCTTAGCAGTTACCTATTTTGTATATTGTCGGCTCTTGGGGTAACCGCTGCCTACAGCTACATTGGTAGCACCTGGCTGATTATGAAAACCGAAGGTGAGTTACAGGCACAGTCAATTAAGTGGGCACGCCTCAGTGGGCGCGCAACATTGATTGGCGTATTGCTGGTATCACTGGTAAACCCGCTGGTTAACCCTGGCGTTTTTGACCGCTGGTTTCAGTTTCCGTTAGTGATGTTTATTTTGCTGATACCAGCGCTGTGTTTCTTTGCCTTTATCTTTAACAACATTCTATTAGCGCGCTTACCCAAAACCAATGATCGCCACTGCTGGCTGCCCTTTATTATGGTAGTCATGATTTTTGTACTGTGTTTTTCAGCACTGGCGTTCAGCTTCTTCCCCTACGTAGTACCGGGCACGCTAACTATTTGGGATGCAGCCAGCGCGCCAGAATCACTACGCTTTATTTTATGGGGCGCGTTAGTGGTGGTACCCGTAATTCTGCTTTACACCATTTTTTCTTATAAAGTGTTTCATGGTAAAGCCACAGAATTACGTTATTACTAATCTATTAACCCGCGTTAAAAGCAAAGGCCATTGCCCCTAAGGAGCAGCGGCCTTTGCCGTTTTAGCAAGTGGGGCCAGATGAAACTTATGCCGATATGTTTGATCTGACCCCACTTATTGTGGTCCCTGCCTGCTTCCGCTGGTTATGATCATCAAATTTCACCCTTTTTTTGCTTTATGGATTTAACTTCTTTGACCATTTTCGTGAAGTCCCGACCTTGGGCGCGCTTCTCTGCTAAGCTTGCTGTCGCCAGGGCATTTTCGCGCAGCAACTTTTTGTAATTGGACAATCTGCGACTATCAAGCCCTCCTTCTCCTATCGCTCGAAGCACTGCGCAACCTGGCTCCGTTTCGTGGTTACAGTCAGCGAACTTGCACTGTGTCGCAAGCGTATCGATATCATCGAAAACGGCATCAATCGAGCCATTGATTTCTGCGACCCTTAGCTCTCGCATACCTGGGACATCAACAAGAAGGCCGCCGGACGGCAAAATGTGCAATTCACGGTGTGTGGTCGTATGGCGGCCTTTCTTGTCATCGTCTCGAATTTCCCCCGTAGCCGCTAAGGAGCGTCCTGCCAATGTATTAAGAATTGTCGACTTTCCTACACCGGATGAACCAACAAGCGCAACGGTGGAGGTGTTATCAACCCAGGAAGAAAGCCCATTGATTGATGCAGGGTCAAGAGCATTGATTACCTCAACAGGAACTCCCGCTTTAGTTTTTCGGGCGCGACGGACATAAGAATCTGCATCTTCAACAAGGTCAGCCTTGGTGAGAACGATGACGGGCATTGCTCCGGCCTCCATGCACAGTGCAAGGTACCGTTCCAGTCGTGATTCTTTAAACTCTTCATTGCAGGATGTAACGATGAAAAGGGTATCGATATTCGCAGCTATCGGCTGAAGTTCATTGCTTTCGCCCGCACCCAAGCGCTTGAATACACTTTTCCGTTCAAGGACTTTTACAATTTTCGTACGTGACTCATCCAGCACGACCCAGTCACCGACAGTCGGTCGGTCAATAGCGGCTTTGCGACGTAAAGCAGGCGCAAGCTCTACAGCCAGGTCGCCCGAACCACAGGCAACGGTGCTTCTCGACCGTTGTACTGTCATTACGCGTCCGAGACGCTCCTGTAATAAGGTGGCGTCTTCTAGTTGCTGAGTAAAGAAGGGAACAAGACCCAATTTTTTTAATATGTCATCCACACTATAAGTCCATTACGCGACCAGCATGGGCAGCCGGAACAAAGCGAAGCGGCGTGTAAGCTGCTCCGCTGGCTGGTATGGTTATGCAATTTTGTTTGGCCACCTGTTGTAAATATTACCAATGAGAACGCCATAAATTCCAAACTGCAAAAGCAAGTAGAAGCTTTCCATTGCAACAAAGCCTATCGGGCTCTGTATTATTTGCTTGGCTACAAACGCCAGCACATGCGATGACCAAAAAAACACGCCAATCAGCAATGAGTACTTTATACCTCGAACAGAGCCATTGCCTGAAAATTTTACGAACGGGTACAGAAAAGATAGAACAACCCCCTGAATAAGGATTGTAACGAAACCAAGAAGAAAGCTCGGCTCTCCTTGAAAATAGCCGAATGCCTTATACCTCTCCTCAAATAACAGAACGTGCCACACAACCGCTAGCGGGAACGTTATAAGTGTATAGGCCAATGTGCCTGCGAAGACTGGCTTGAATTTCAATACAAATCTCCTCTGCTTACGCTGAAAGCCTTTAACCTTCTGGTAGTTCGTCGAACTCTTTTCGCTTTGATTCGAACCACCTATTCATTTCATCAGGGCTCTCCATAAGTTTTCGCATTTCTTCCATTGCTTCTAAATGCGCCGCATCTTGCTTTTTATACATTTCCATTCCATGTTGCTTGCTTAGTTCAGCCATCTCTTCAAACGTATCGGCATGAAATTCCATTTCACATGCTCCCCCCAGTTGCTTGCAGCTCATAGTCTTCATGATTTCTCCCAATTTTAATGATTGGTTGCTTAACACCTTGCTTTGGGGCGGCGGAACGCGGTGGAGCCGTCCCAGCCGCACGGCTTTTTCGTGACGACAACAGCGCTTGTTATGTGATATACCCATTCTATACTGGCTTTTCAAGCTGTATTAACATATCTGATATTTCAGAAACTTTTTCACTGATGGCTACTTCTGCATCATACAAACCACGATTATAGAAAAACGCACCCATTTCCTCTGAAAAGAAATCAATGAGAAATTCCGCGTCGAACCCGCCAATATCTTGATCCAATTCCTCTCTGAAGTAGAGTTGGACTTTTTTCACCATTACCTCTTTTTCTTCTTTGGTGAACTTTATCGTGTCCATGCTTTTATCTCTTTATTCACATAACGCCCCTGTACAGTGGCGCAATGTAGCGCCAGCGAAATTGCGCCCAATGCCTGCCGCGGAGCGGTTTTAGGCGGGCATGAACTGCTACGGATTGTTATGTGAAGCACTATTTCCGTAATTTTCAAAGCCTTTCAACCACTTTACACCACGTGACGAAATCGATAAAACCTCATACAGGTTCTGAGGAGTAAAGGTTTCATCCCCAACAATAAATTCTGTAATCGTATAAATGCGTTCGCAAGTTTTCCAACCAGTGCAAGGACACTGATTAGGTGGAGCATCCCACGTCAAAGCTGCCCTTCGTTGAAGTTCAATTATTGCTGCATCGAAGGTTTCAAAGTCACCTTGCCATTCAGCATGAACATCATCTTCAATAGAAAATTTACGCATTTAATTACACATAACAGCTTAATAGTGCGCATGCGCGGCTTCCCGATAAAGCGATTTCTAGCTTTGCCGGTTTAGCTACTTGATTTAACGGTGTTTTTTGCATGGTGACTCATTCCTTCGCCCCAGAAATACGCGCACGCGCGTTATTCTGGTTTCCTGTGCCGGTTATGTCGGGCGGGGTTTTGCTAACCCACCGGTATGAAAGGGGTTATTTTTAACACCTTCTTGATATTCGCGCAAACTTTACGTGCCATTTTCGGAAAAACACGTATTACGCATTATTCATCACCGACAAGCTACATAAAAACAGCGAGGGATAGTTTATGCAATAATCGCCAGCCCAATTAATACTTCTTTCAATTCGATATGATTCATAATTTATAAACGTAACACACAACGTCGTACTTCGTTGCGTTTCGGTTTAGGAAGGTTTGCCTTCACGAATCGTGTAGAACCCGCAACCTGGTTTGTTGCTTCATTAATAGTGGCGAATGCCAAACCATTATCAGATTCATGATCACTAAAAGCGTTTTGGAAAAAGCCATCAATGCCATCCACGTGAGGGACCAGCGTGACAGATCTCACCTTTATGCTTTTCAGACAGCGGCTCTAAGCGGACATATTTTCCTTTTAATACCACGGGTTCAAAGACCATGATCTTCCTCAATTAAGTTTTTCCCGGAATGTAGCAGAGTCGCTTTGAAGGAATTATTAGGCCTTAGTAAAAGCTAAAATCTCCCTTACTAAATCATCTGGTTTCTCTTCAATGACCAAGTGGCCTGAATCATCAATAATACGAAGAACAGCACTCGGTATCATTTTGTGAAGCTCCTCCCCTCGCACCAAAGGTATCCAGCTATCCTCCCGGCCCCACAAAATCAGGGTGGGCGTTGTGATTTTGTGGTAAAGCGCTTGAATTTCGTCAGTATATTTGGAATCCGCCTGAGCGATTTGGCGATAGAATGCTGCCTTACCCTGCTCACCAAGCCACGGCGAAACAATACCGTTCAATGTCACTTCATCAAGCGGTTTATAGGCGGCTGTTTGCACATAAGCTCGAACTATCGCTTCATGAATATATTCTGGTAATCCCGCGAAAGCGGTTTCATGGATATTCACATGTCGGAAAAAAGGTGAGCCCCAAGGAGAAACTGCCACCGGATCGATCAGAATTATTTTCTTAAATGTTCGGTTATTTAATAGGTGAACTCTTAGCGTGGTTGCTCCACCAAAATCATGCCCAACAATAATCGGATTATCCAGGTTCCAATGATCGAGCAAATCATTCAGAAGTTCATTTTGAACACCTAATGAAACATCACCTTCCACTTTACTTGACTGACCGTAGCCCAACAGGTCAAAAAAGTAGACCTTGTGCTCTCTGGACAAATAGTGGATCAAGTGACGTAGATTAAACGATGACCAAGGGGTGCCATGTACAAGCACCATTGGTGGACCATTGCCCATAATTCCATATCGAACATTCCGCCCTTTGAAATCATAAGAGCCGGAAAGATTCCAATTATTCACGATTGATCTCCTTTACTACATACGCCTTGCACAGCGGTATTTTTGAAAGAGCCGTTGTGTGGTACATACCACACAAAAGAGCGATGAAAAATTTCCGCTGGTGCAAGGCGTTATGTTTATACCGAACTACAATGGCTTAACGTTTGTTGCACATGGTCCTTTTTGACCTTGCCCTACATCAAACTCAACTTTTTGATCTTCGTTTAACGTTTTATAACCTCCCATCTGAATCTCAGAATGATGAACGAATAAATCTTTTCCTCCGTCATCTGGAGTAATAAAACCAAAACCTTTGTCACCGTTAAACCACTTAACTTTACCTTCACTCATAATGTCATTCTATCTTTTTAGTGAATTAATATTAACCATTCTCGCTATCACCATCACGGGAATCGTTCTGTAAACCGAAGTACTTTAATTAAAACATCCACCTTTCCGGAATAAAAGCCAAGGCCGCCGGCAAACAAAACGTCGCACTCACCGACTCGTCCGGTGCAACGCTTGGTTTGCGCCAAGCTTTTTACCCATAAAAATCGATGAGTCCGGGCATAACCCTGAAAATTGCGCTGTCTCAATGATGGCGCTTGGAGCCTCCGAGCGAGATAGCTCCTGATAGCCCAACCGCTCAAAGAGATCATTAGCTGTGGTCGTAAGAAGATATAGCGCTTTTAGGTTAGAGTGAGCTGCCCACTCTTCAGAAAATATTACAAGTTTCTGGCCGAGTCCATTACCTCTATGGGCTGAAGAAATCGCTAGTGAACGAAGAAGTCCGTAATCGCCTTGCACCTCACCCCCTACGACACCCAAAAGCTTGTTTTCATGACGAAAGCCAAAAAAGTAAACATTACCATCATCCCGCAAATCAGCAACTGGCAGATCACAAGCAACCAAGAGAGCCCTAACTTCTTGGCTATAGGCAATTTGTTCCATGAAACCCTCCCTAAGCGCTAACGCCGTGCCTCTGGGGCAAACTGGAGCAATATGAGGCTTGTGCTATTCGTAGCACAAACGAACGTTTCGAAAATCTGTCGCACTTCAAACTTGATTCTATGTGTTTTAACGGGCTGCAAAATATAGTCCCATACCCGCAAATGGAACCACAACAATTAAAGCTGCAATTGCATACAGCCACCGAACCGCATTGAACTTTTTTGCCTTAGTAGCAAGTGGCGCAAAGATTAAAAGCGATACCAAGATTGGAGGGGAAATTATTGCGATTACGACCAAATAATTTAGCTCAAAAGTAGTTTTTATGAAATTGAAGCTAATAAAAGCTAACAATCCGAAGAATACCGAGGAATACCCTTCTAACGTTAACTTTTCTCCGCAACTACTGCAAACCAACCCAACTCCGAGGAATTTACCTGCAACACTAATATTTTTATTTCCGCAATTCGGGCAATGGTTATTCCTCATATTCCCTCCCTACACATAACGTCGAAATTCACCGGGCAAAAAAGCATAGTGAGAAACAAACGGCGTTTTTTCCGTCCGCGTGAAATTGCATTGTTAGAAACATTATTCTTCCCAAGTGGCGAGTGCTTTTTCAATCTTATTTTTAAATGCACCAATTTTTTGCTCATTAAGTTTTTCGCTATTGTAAAGCGACAAGAATTGGAGTTTGCTTTTCTTGGTGCAGGCCCCAAGCAATGCCAATTTCATTATTCGTTTTACTGGTTGCCATAATACCAGGCGATCAACCCACCAGGGAGAACCCAGTGTTGTTATCACTAAGACTTTTCTTAGGTTATCCAGCCGAGGCTTAATTAGTCCATAATCACTTGCATGGTCATAGGCGATACCAGGACCCCAAACCCGGTCGAACCATCCCTTGAGCATGGCAGGGAAACCAAACCACCATGTTGGAAACAATAGAACCAGAGCCTCTGCATCCTCAAGCCTACGCACTTGTTCTGTGATATCTGATGAGTCGTAGCCATCACCATAATATGATTTTCTTTCTATCACTGTTAATGCAGGCTCAAAATTCTCAGCATAGAGGTCTTCGATAATAACCTCATGGCCAATTTGGGCAAGCTTGTTTTCGACGTGCTTACCCAACTGTTTGCAGAGGCTATCATTTAACGGGTGCGTTGTAACTATGAGGCACTTCATATTTTCTTCTTGTTTCTAACGCCCGGTTCTCCGAGCAAATTTTTGATGGCGGCTTTTGTGTGTTTTTTTGCACAAAAGGTGACAGCGGAAATTTGTCGCGATTCAAACTCGATACTAGGCCAATCATAGCGACGAGGCCAAATACTTCGCTGTATATGCACCACTTTTCGCTATTCGTTTTACGACTCCAAATAGAGCGTAATTGCTACCTGCTAATTCTTTTCCTGAGTCTCTATGCTGTTGTTCTTCCAATTGTATTACTCTTATCTTAGTGCAAATAGAGCTATCAATTTCAAGCTTAAGAAGCGCTAGCTCGAATTCTTCATTTACTATTTTTTCTATAGTATAAGTACTCTCACCAATCGCCTTAAGCCCAAGTAGCCCTACGATAACACCATAAAAAAGACCACCTATAAAAAATAATTGGTGCGCAAAACAAAACCGAGAATCTCGATCCTTTAGTAAGTCTCTAAAAATAGACGCATGGTCCTTTTCATGAAACCGCATATTATCTAAATCGGAAAGGTTAGCCTTGAAGAAGTAGTGTGAAACGCATTTTTGCCCCCTATAAACCCCAACAGCGCCTAACTCACATGCATGCATTATTCTTAATTCTTTCTCAATGCTCATTAGCTATATTCTGCTCGCAGTAATCCTTGATAGGAAATCAAAGAACCAATAATAGGCAATGAAAAATCAACATGAAAACGATACTTACCATTTTCAATAATTTTATACGCATCGGTTTTCGGAATTAACCAACGGGGTATTGGAAAACCTAGGAAATTAACTTTCAGGCACCGCCAAAACCATCCACCATTATTAATATCTACAGTCAATTTCATTGACAGTGGCCCTGTAGTTTCAATCCAATAACCTTGTTCAATATGCCCTACAGGTTTGAATACTGAATTAACCAATGCCTGATCATCGAAACAACGCCCCCAATGCAAACCATCATTATCATGAGAAATACTCACTACCAGTTGATGGGTGCCTTTACTAGGTAAATTCATCTTCTTCGCTAGCCTACCTCCAATAACCCCAGCCAGCCCTTTCCCGTAATATATCTCAACATCACCAGTAAGCCTGCCGCCTTCTGTATGCAACTTCTGAAGTAAAGGGTGAAGATTGCTAAACTTATCTCCGAACCAATTTTTGACTAATACGTTTGGCATAATAATTTCGTAGGGTTAACGCCGCAATCACGCGCTTGTCGCGTGCATTGCCTTGTTAAGTTTGATTTCCATAGGCTGATAAGCCAAACCTGCCGACTCATCTGCTTCGCCTTTGCATTCAAATCCGTACTTCTCATATGCAGGAACTGAAGACAGGGACGCGCTGACCGTAATAGTTTCAACCTTCGCATAGTTCAGGGCTGATGAAAGCAATTCCTTACCAATACCTTTTTTCTGGCGTTCAGGGCTAATAAAGAGCATTGCAACATGACGACCTTCCTTGAGCTCGATTACACCTTCAACTTTTCCATCAATTTCTGCGACCAGCATCAAGTTGTCGCCCTTCATTCTTTCGAGAAAGGCATTACTCGCAGCAATTTTAGAAAAGGTTGAAACCCCTTCCTCAGACAATGTGCCTGCAACGGACTGCAGAAATGAAGCCATGCAAGTTGCACTTACAGCTTCAAGGTCCTTCTCTTCCATTTTCCTGACAAACACCGAAATCTCCTAAAAACTTAACAGCTTACTATACGTCGCGGTGACGTGTTTCAATTGCGTCAAAGTGACGAACTTCCACGCACCTCGCTTAATAACCATTCAAAAAATATTATTTATTTCAACAAATTACAACAACATTAGCTTTTTGGACCTAATTATTTGCGTCAAGGTGACATATATCCACACATGGAAGGAGAAAGGCTTT
Source organism: Cellvibrionaceae bacterium (assembly GCA_050289485.1). Taxonomy (GTDB): domain Bacteria; phylum Pseudomonadota; class Gammaproteobacteria; order Pseudomonadales; family Cellvibrionaceae; genus JBNKFV01. The sequence goes on along the minus strand of JBNKFV010000029.1, from coordinate 364,273 downwards.
AAATACCTTGTCTAGCCTTTGATCTCAGCGCCAGTGGCTTTTTTTGGGTAGAGTTTAGTTAACCGATTGAAAGGAATGCATTTTTATTGGCCGCTGGCCAATGTAAGTATTGGAAATAGAAAGGCCGCTGCTCCTTAGGAGCAGCGGCCTTTGCCGTTTTGATACAACAGTACAGTGTTGGCTTAGAACTCTATGCTGGTTCTAATATACCAGAAACCACCGTTGTAACCGTAGGGAGACACATCGCTATACTGGTTACCGTTACCTGGCAGGCCCGTATTCGGATCAATAGAACGGAGATCTTTATCCGGGTAGTTGTCGAACAGGTTCTGCGCACCCAGCGACAAACTCAGGTAATCATTGACGTGATAAGTTCCTTCAAGGTCAACCACCACCTCACTGCCAAACTTCTGGGCAGCCCCTCTGCTGGATGTAACCGTATAGCTGTCGTAGTAATTAGCGCGAGCCAGCAGTGAGAATGGACCGTTTTCCCAGGTTTCTGTCAAGTTCACGCGAATTTTCGGGTGCACTTTTTCTAACGTGTCAACGCGGGCGTCACTCACAATCGCAGCATCACGGTCGATAACCTCGGTCTTATTCCAGTTCAAGGCCAGCGACGTACTAAAACTACCAGCGCCATCAGTTTGTATCATATTGGTCAGCACCGCATCGATACCTTGAGTTCGCGTATCAAACGCATTGGTTAGATATTGAACCCGGTTAAGCTGTTCAGCATTGGTAACACCCAACGCAGCAAGTGCTACCCGATCTTGCTCGGTGACAGTAAATGCCCGCGACAAACCAAGGCGATCTTCGATACGGATATTGTAATAATCGATGGTTAGATTAATACCCGACTCAGGGGTAATCACCACACCGGCCGTTAAGTTAAGCGACGTTTCTGGATCTACATCCGTCGCGCCGTAATAGATCGCAGCTGGGTTTGTAACCGCATACGTGCCGGTTTCTACGGGTGAGGTACTACCTGCCTCAAAATTCAGCGTTACGTTGTTGGTACCTGTCTGCCCCGGCGTAGGCGCATGAAACCCGGTACTGACCGCCCCTCTGATAGCAACTGCCGGTGACAATTCATAGCGGGCAGATAGCTTAGCGTTGGCAGTATCGCCAAACGTGTTGAAATCTTCATACCGTGCCGCAGCGCCAAGAGTCAGCGCACTGGTTACATCGGTCTCTAAGTCGACATAAATGGCATAGTTATTACGTGAACTTGACCCAGAACTTTCTGGGTTTTTACCACGGCTACCATTCGAACCCACTGAACTGAGGACAACAAACGTGGAACTGTCTGGGTTTTCTACCACTTGACGTGCAAAGGGGCCTGCCGCCCAAGATTCAGTGTTGCCCTGACCGATTTCGTATTCTTCTCGACGATACTCTGCGCCCCACGCCACGTTGAGCGGACTGGCCAGACCCACTTCGACCGGATAGCTAAAATCAGCATTTAGGTTTTGTTCTGTCTGGGTAAATGTGCCGAGGTGAAAGCTGGTTAGCGTATCAGGACCAAAAGACGGGTTAACGGTATTATCGAGGAAAAAACTCAGCTCATTTTGACCATAGCTGGCAGAGAGGTCATAAGTGAGTTCACCCATCTCACCTCGATAACCGAAGGTGCCAGAGATATCATCAACGTCGCCCGAGAAAATCGGTTTAAAACCGTTGGGCAGCATCTCTGCGAGATTAAAGGTTCGCCCGGTCGCATCACGGTTGCCGTTAGGTAGTTCGTCTAGGTAATAGGTAACATTGAACAGACCGGTTCGATTAAAATTTGCCGTGTCGAACGGTTGGCGCCAGTTAAAATTCTGAGTGCCATCCCCTTGACCATAATTACCAAAAAAATAGACCTCATTGTCACCAACGCCTACGGCACTGTTAACAAACAGCCGCTTCACATCTAACTCGGTTTTACCCCAGTCTTGCACTGGGTTGGCGATATCCAAATCTGGGCGTTCTTGACTCAGTTGCAACGCACCCGGCCGCTGCGTACCGCGGCTGGTAGGCCCATTGTCAACGTATTCGGCACTCACATTGAAGAAGCCGTTATCACCCAGCGCAAAGCCTGCATTAAACGCCAATTGGTATTCTTCACCATCACCCTCATAGTACTGGCCTGCACGGCCCTGAGCAGTAAAACCGGCGTTATCATCTTTGAGCACAATATTAATCACACCGGCAATGGCATCTGAGCCATATTGCGCAGACGCACCATCACGCAGTACTTCTACCCGGTCAATAGCAATGGCCGGAATCTGGGCAAGGTCAACCGCCTGGCTCAGCAGTGAATTCGCGCCTACATCGGTGTTAACCATGGCCGAACGATGGCGGCGCTTACCATTCACCAGTACGAGCGTTTGATCAGGTGGAAGCCCACGCATATTCGGCGGTCTGACAAACGACGTACCGCCAGAAACCGCATTTTGAGATACGCTAAAAGATGGTATAATTGCCTGAAAAAGGCTGTTAGTATCGGAGGTGCCTTGACGGATCAGATCCTTGGACGAGAACACATCAATGGGAATTACCGATTGAGTCACTGTTCGGTCCTGGCGCCGCGTACCAGTCACAATAACTTCCTCAAGAGTCTCTAGTGTGGCCCCTTCAGTCTGACCCACCGCCGCGAAAGCAGGTGTCGTGATAGTTCCAATCAACGCAGCCAGGAGCGTTTTTCTATAATTCATTTTATTTCCTCTCATTTCCTTTTGTTTGCTGTTTGGCCATGCTAGGGCAAAAAATTCAGATAAATCTGCCGTTTTTCTCGGTAAAACTCCCTGTTAAGCTCTGTTTTTATTCTATTTTCGGTCATTTACCATCGAACTAGCACCTTATTATTAGTTTTAAGTTGATCTATAGTTGCCAAAGGCATCTAATCTGATTGATGAAGAAATGGCGCCTGTATAAACAGGCTCACCGTTTATTTGGAGAAGATTGACGACAATAAGTGAAATGAAAAAAGAGAGGCTTACCACTTTTCTTTAGCGAAGAAACCGGGCGAAGTTAACATATTGGCTTAAGGAGTTTTTCCATTCTTGCACATAGGCTTTCCACCATAAGAGAATCGATGGAGCCAGAGTCATTGATATTTATAGGAGCGGACGCAGTTTTCTCCTTTAACAGATAGAGGGGAATTAAATCACGGCCCGCTTAGCTCACCTTTATTTTCCGGGTTAAAAAATCAATGATTCTGACCCTTCTGATCGATTTCTTGCTCCGGCAGGCCCTTTTGATTTGTGGCCACTTCCTTGATGAACACCTCTACAAAGTACGAGAGCCATTTCCATACCACAAACCAGGGCTTTCTTTTATTTTCAGTACTTTTAGCGTTTATAGCTGGACACTAATTATTAACCCGGCGAGCATTATTGTCGGGTTAATAAGCGGCGCAGAGACGCACCGCCATTGGCCACAGGCCAATGTAAGCCTTGGGAATACAAGGAATTTCGTAAAATTCCGCGGCTATTTCCAAGGCATGTGACAAAATAGATTAAGGAGATTTATTTTGTCGCCGGGTTAATAGTAAAGCGGTCAAAAAATTCCTTGGACTCTTGCGCAGAAAAATCTGGGTACCAATGTCCCCCGGTTTCCGTGCCGCACCAAACAACAGGGTTATCGCTCTCGCACCCTGTGTACTCAACACAACCGTTGCTACCCAAAGGCTCTGTGGATGCACTGCACCCGTTTCGCGAAAGGAAAACATCGCGCGCCTCTTCTCCTGCCGAGTAAGGCACGGTGTTATCATCTTTGGCATGAATAAACAAAGCGGCCACTTTTTCAGCTGAATCTGCGCAACCGCTCCAGAGTGAACCAGCCATTGGCACAATAGCTCGAACTACATCGCCCATCTGACAGCCAATAGCATTAGACATCATACCGCCGAAACTAAAACCCGTAGCGAAGACATGCCTGGTATCAGTACATACGCCTTCCTGCACTTCAGTAATCATGGCGCGCATGAAGCGGATATCGCGGTCACCGGGGTTAGCCCAACCTGCATCCAGGCCATCAGGAGCTAAGAAAATGGCGTTTCCATTGTATTGTTCCTTAAGTCCGAAAAAGCCATTCCACCCATAAATTTCGGACGCGCTTCCACCTCTCCAGTGCAGCGCGACAATTAAAGGATAGGCTTGATCAGGGTCATAGTTGGCTGGCATCTCGATCCAATAACTACGTGATGTGCCGTCAATGGATATGGATTCCAAGCCTGTAGCAAACTGGGCCGCACTGCCGCAACCAGAACTGTCATTAGGGGCTAGAGATGCTGGCTCACTAGTTTCTGTAGACGGTGGCTCACTCGTCGATGTAACACCCGATGAACCACCACCTCCGCATGATGCTAACAAAGTGAAGAGCAATATAACGTATATTCGATTCATTTTTTGCCTCGTGTAATAATAATTGTGGAATCGATAGGGTCAGAATCGATAGGGTCAGAGTCATTGATATTATTATGGGGGCTGGATTAATATTCTCCAACAGACCTTGGGGAATTAAATCAGGGGCCATTTAGCTTGCCTTTATTTTCCGGGTTAAAAAATCAATCACTCTGACCCCATTGATCCCCGGTTTAATTATTTGATTTAAAATAAGCTTTTTCATATCGACCCACCCCTTCGCTCCAAAAATACACGCATGCGCGTTATCTTGGTTTCCTGTGTCGGTTATTTCGAATGGGAATTTTTTAACCCTTTGGCGGGATAAGGTTATTTTTAGCATCTTCTTGATAGTCGCGCAAACTTTACGTGCCATTTTCAGAAAAACACGCCTTAATATTTCTGCTCAAAAAATATACTGTATAAAAATAGTATGTTGGTATATCAATGATGCTGTTGGAGAGGCCTGGTTTTAGGCTAACAAAGGGTTATCCCTATTATTGTTGCGTATTTTTTTCGCTCACTAGTAATTTTAAAATCCAATCCCTTAACTTGAGCAAGTCTGATTCGCTTAGCCCTTTGTGGGTTTGTTGCAATAACCTTGTAAGTTGCACCTGTTCTACTTTCGGTAAGTGATTAAGGCGTTCGGTTAAGTGGGTGTGTTTGAGTTCTGCGATTGAGCGGTCTGCGTGGGTGCGATTTAGGATCATTTCTAAAAAATCGATGGCGCGGCCCAGCAGTACAAAAATAAAGGTGAGTTCTTTGGTTGGGCCGGCGGTTAATGTTTTGCCGGCTAAGGGGACACCATTAATCTTTAATTTTTCCGGGTCTGAGGTTGCCACCAGTGATGCGATACCCGACAACACGCCGCCCACTAATGCTCCCGCCATTAATGAACTGCCGCCTACGCCTACATCGATAACCGCACCGGCGGCCGCACCCGCTGAGGCTGCCAGGGTAATAATTTTTTGTCGATCTAATCCGTATAAGTACCAATGGCTGGCGTCGAACAGGTCCGGATAGTCGGCGGTTAACTGTTGTGCCTGTGTGCGCATTTGTGGATGGGCAAATAATGCTTGTAATTGACGCTGCATACTGGCTTCGATATCGCGCAGGGCTTGTTGATAATCTTTTTTTAATTTGTCCTGCAATAAATGTTGTGCGAATTTGGCAGGCACTTTCACTTCGCTCACGTGGCTGAGCATTTGTTGGATATGTTCCGCCACAATATAAGCGCCCTGCGCTTCCAGTCGCTGAAAATACTGCGTTAATACGGCCATGGTCGATTCAATGGCTGCGCGCCATGGCTCATACAATTCTGTAAACGCCGACAGTACTGCAAATTGTTTTTGGTGGTCTGCGGTCAGGGGGTTAAAGACCCGCACCACACTAAAATACTGACTTAGGGCGTTTTGCCATTCCTGCACATAGGCTTCATCCCCAATGGGATTGATCAGCGCCATACGCGGTTGGCCGGTCCATTGCAGAATGGTCATTTCTGCTTCAAATTCGGGGCTGTAGGGTAACGAACCATCGACGACGTAGATAATGCCAGCGCCATTGAGTATTGGCTTTAGCAGTTCGATTTCATCGTGATATTTTGCGTCGGTATTTTGTAGTGCGGCCTCTGCGTGCTCTTCCACAAACGCCTGTACTGTTTGTTTACGCTCGGCGGCATTGGGGGAATGTTGTTGCAACCAGGCAAGCACCTGCCGTGGACGCTGAAACCCCGGCGTGTCGACCAGTGTGTATTGGGTTGCGCCTTCAATACTGAGGTCGAATGTTTGCGCCGTGGTTGTGGTACCCGATATAGCTGAAATTTTTACTGCATCTTGTCGTGTTAAGGTCGCGACAATACTCGACTTACCTTTATTGGGATGGCCAACCACGGCAAACATGGGTGTCGATACCGATTTAGCCACTTAGTTACCCACCTTTAACACTATGTGATTGCGATCTGCAAAAAACTGCCAGGACTTCTGCTGATTGAGATAACGGGAATCGGCTGCGGCTTTTCCATACAAAACAAGCTCAACCGTGGCGTTTTTTTGTTTAAGAAAATCAATGCAGTCTGCCAATTCCCCGGTGGGAGTTTGCAACGGATCCACAATAACCCGCACGGGATTTACGCGCACACTGGCCGGTGACTGCAACCATTGTTCATCATCTAACCAGTCTGCACTGCCTAAATTTTTCACGACGGGTACGTTAACATCCGGTTGCTGCCAGGTGATTAAATCAATATTGGGTTGATTAAGGTCCACTGGGGCGAGCTGTACCAGTGCATCGTCTGACTGAATAGGGTTGCGACTTTCCTGATGTTGTTGGGCAATAATAAATTGTTCAACATCACTGCTGTTGAGAATATTGCTGCGCAACTTACCAATAAAACGCTGGCGTAAAAACAGCGCTAACAAGAGCCGGGGCAATAAGCCATAGACCACCATGGCCATGACGAGGGTTATCCACCAGGTATTGTTCACGGCGCTCTTCGTAAAATCCTGCATAGCCCCCGGTACAACAGGCACACTAAAACGGCTGTGGCTAATTAATTCTGCGCTGGGCGATGCCATCAACCAATGCCACGGCCAGCTAATAATGGCCATTAACTGGGTCATGGTGGCATTGTCGGTCATTAAGGTTGACGACCAGCCAAACCGGTAATCCTGAAACGTTGCCAATAAGAAAAACGACAGCAACGCCGACACCGAAAACACAATAGCCAGTGTTTGCGTTTGCCAGAACAACCATGGCAGTAGCAAATTTTTATAGGGCAGAAACGGTTCTAACTTGAGTTTGTTGACCAACACCATTAGCAACGGGTGGCCCTGCAAATGGTGTTTCGCTGGCGACAGCACCGAGAAATAAAAACTGCTGAGGGTGAATAGCAAGGGTACAAACGCAAACAACGCCAACGGTACCCAAATATTGATGGGGTGTTGCCCACTGTAATTCAGCACCCCCGCCATCGCGCTGAAACCAATCAGTGCGACGACGGCTGCCGCCAAGCGCAAGAACCAGGTAGCAGGGCTGCTAAGGGTGAGCTGTTGCTCCCAGAGGCTCAGATAGTGGGCTGGTGCCGACGCGGGGCTTGTAGTAGAACTGGCAGCAGAACTAGCAATAGGGCTTTGCGCATTATCAGCGACTAGTGTCAGGTTTTTGCGAGCGACGAATAAACGAAAGTCCAACCAGCGAAACAGCGACTGTGTGGCGCCGCCTTTGAGGAAAAACTGCAATACCGCTTTTGTCGAAAGTGTTGATGCCATGATTACCCTGGGTTGGATCTGCTTTTACACTGATTGCACGCAGTATAACGAAGATTCCCAGGAATGGTGCATCTGTACTGTATTGACTTGCCGTCACAAACGCCAATAACGCCTTCTTGCAGCACTACAACACAGTCGCAATGGTCCAGTGCCAAACGCAGATTGTGATCACAGTATCCTGGCCGCCCAATGGCAACCCGCTATGGGGGCGTAACGTATGAGATTTATTCGTTACGCCCCTTTATCTGCCTATTAACTACCCCGCAGTTAAGGCAATTGGCAATGGTAGGCGTCGGCCTTATCAGGGTCACCCTCACCCTGATAAGTCGTCACCTGCGGATAAGGACACAACGGCCGGCTAACCCCCGGCATGGAAGGCCCGGTTGCCGTTACCGACTCGGGTGCCCGGCCCTCTTCCACCCAGCCCACCAGGGCTGACAACATATCGAATTTATCCAGCGTGTGTTCACCGCCGCCGCAATGCCCCATGCCCGGCACAAAATAAAGTTGCGACCACTCACTAACCGCTTCACTGCCACCGTTGGCTGCGGTCATACGCTGAAAGTACCCTTCGGTATCCTTGGCAGAAAACCAGGGGTCGCTGACGCCATGGAAGAACATTAACTTGCTGCCATAGGCGGCAAAGCTGCTAAGGTTTTCCAGGGTGGCATTGCCCGGTGCCAAGGGATAGGATTTTGCCAAGGCAAGTTCCGCCTCGATATCAAATGGCTGCGACAAACGCGGGCTCCCTAAGGGGGCGGCCATCGCCTGAAGCAAGCCAGGAATGCTTTTATCCGGTTTGGCGGAGATGCCCGTATCGAAGTAAAAACCCGGATAAACATTGTCGCCGTTAGCGCGCTTGGGTCCGGCGAACGCTGCCTTTAATGCATCAACTTTGGCTGCCGACAAACAGCTTGCGCCCGCTTTCTCACCACTGCCGCACTGCAAGACAGCAGGATCAAAGTCGCAACCTTTAACGTCGAAGATTAATTGGTCTTGCATGCCATCTTTGGCATCACATTGTTCAAGCAAGCTATCAACAATTAAATCTTGCTCTTGTGGCGAAAACGGATTTTCATCGCCGGGATCAGTTGCCTGACGTAAAACGTAAGCAGACCAGAGGTCAGCAATTTCCGACAGGTTAGTGGTGCGCGCCGGCGCGCCGGCAATGATACCGTCGAAGTAATCCGGATAGCGCTGCGACATGGTCATGGCCTCGCGGCCACCGGTGGAGCAACCGACAAAATAACTGTGTTCCGGTGTATCACCGTAATAGTCAGCCACCAGCGTCTTGCCTAGCTTTGTTGTTTTGGCAACCGCCTGACCATAGAAATTAATCAGCGCCTGCTGATCAGCAAAAAAGCGGGTGTCAAACACCAGGCCCTTGTGGCCTGAGTCGGTACTGGCTACCGCATAACCTTGAAATAAAGCCGTTACATCGCCTGCCGCTAATGCGCCCATGGGTTCGAGAAGAATACCATTAAGGCCACCGCCGCCCTGAAACAAAAAACGCCCATTCCAGTTATCGGGAAAGGCCACGGCAAAACCAATGGCATAAGGCTTTCCATCTGCACCCGTGCGTTTTTCAAAAGTTCCTTCCAAGCGGCAGTAAGGCGTAAAAGCGTCTTTATTCACTTCGCGGCCAGGGCGTTTCGGTGCAGGCATTTTATCGGGGCTGTCGATATAATCCGCGCCGATAACACTCAGGTCGTAACCCGGCACGGAAAGCTCGGTTAAGCTCGCACAGCGCTCAGCTGGGGCATCCTTCGGGGCAGCTCCCCACAAGGCAGCAGCCGAACTCGCAGACGACACCAGAGCCAGAGCAATACCGCTTAACATAGCCCCCTTCCACCGGGGGAAAATGTTTGCTTTTTGATTCATGGTTATTCCTTTCACTGTCGATAAAAAACCGCCCCCTTACTAATAACAGTAAGGGGCGGTTTGAAGTTACAAACCTGAAAGTTGGTCGCAGGCCAATGTAAGTCTTGGGAATGCGACGGATTTCATAAAATTCCGCGGGTATTCCCAAGGCGTGCGACAAAATAGATATGGAGATCTATTTTGTCGCCGGGTTAATGGTTAGAAATTATAGGTGAAGTTCACCCCATATTCCCGAGGTGCGCCATAAAACTCCTGATTGAAGTTGGTTTCCTGCCCAGTGATATACTCTTTGTCGGCCAGGTTGCGGCCATAGGCTTGCACCTTCCACGTATCTTTTTCCAGCGTCACCATGGCCGATAGCAAGCCACGTGACTCCAGCAGATCCGTCGTTTCATTGTAAATCAAATTATTCCACTGCTCATCGAGCCAGGCGTAATTCAAACGCGGTGTCAGTGTGGCGCCATTAAATACAACGAACTCATACTCCACACCAACGGTAAAACTGTATTCCGGTGCGTAGAGGTTGGGGCCTGCATCGGTTCCTAACAGGTAACTTGTATAATCAAAACACACAGGGGGATTGGAGGGCTGACCCGCCGCACACTGAGGCCCCAGATTACTGCCCGGCAAAGCACGAGTATTTACCAGTGCCAAGGTTGGTTTCAGTTCGGAGTCCACATAGGAAAAACTGGCATCCACACGCAGTGCACCAAATTGTCCTTCCGCCGACAGTTCCAACCCCTGAATTGTCGCTTCGGCAATATTGTAGACATCATTGCGACCCGTGCTCAGATCAATGGCGTTGTTCTGAAAGTTTTCATAGTCGTTATAGAACAGACTAGCCGTGGTACGCAAACGGCCGTCAAGCATAGTGGATTTCCAGCCAGCTTCATAAGACCACACGGTTTCTCCGTCAAAGGTCGATACGGCCGAATTAATACCACCCGGCTTGTAACCTTTGGCCACAAAAGCATAAACCAAATTGTTTTCATCGTAGTTCCAGTTCACCGACAACTTACCCAGTAAGGAGTCATCTTTGTAACTACCGGAAATCTCGGCGACTTTCAGGTTATTTAGGGGCACGATGAAAACACCACTGTCGGGGTCGTTGTCTGCTTCGAACCAGGCCTTTCGCAAACCAAATTCAACCTGAACATCATCAGTAACAAAGTAACCAACCTGACCAAACGCACCTTTTATGACTTTGTCAGTGGCAGCAAGAATAGTAACACCCGAACTGTTAGCGATATTTACATCAATTTTGTTTTTCTGGTAATAACCACCAACTACCCACTCCAGCTTTTCACCAGTATCGGAAATAATATTGAACTCATGGCTGATCTGATCTTCACCCACGAACTGATCACGGGAAACAGTGTCTAGCACGGTGCCATCTGAATCATAGAGATTGTTAATTTCTTTTTCCTGGTAACCACTGACCCATTTCAGGTTAACACCGCTATCCAGGGCATAACTGACTTCAAACTGGCCGGTTTCTGCCGTTTCATCATTTGCGGTGGGTGAGTTATAGCTTAAATCCCGAATGCCACCGACACGACCTGCTGCATTGGCCGTCGTAGGGATTGGTCGATACGCGTAACCACCGGTAGACTTGTCAGCTCTATCGTATTTCGTATAAATTTCCAACGCTTCAGTCGGCGCCCACAATGCGCTTAGTCGAATACTTTCTTCGTCCAGACTGCCGGCCGTTGTATGTTCTGTACCCACAGAGTTGTAATAGCTGTCTCGGTCTTGAAGATTCATTGCTGCGCGTACCGCAAAGGTATCGCCTAAAGAAAAGCCTACTGCACCCTGCGCATTGCGCTCTGAGTAGTTTCCAAGCCCCAGTTCCACATAACCATTAATGTCTTCGCCTATTTGTGGTCGCTTGCTGTTAATCACAATAGCACCACCGGTAGAGTTAGCACCCGCAAACGTACCCTGAGGCCCACGCAACACCTGCACATCAGCAATATCATAAAACGTATTAGCACTCACGATAGGTGGCTGAAATAATCCATCTACATAAGTCGCCACGCCATTGGTAACTGCCGGTGAACCACTGGCCAAACCTATGCCGCGGATATTCACGGATTGTGTTAGCCCAGCGTTATTCACAGCTAAACCTGGTGAAGCAAATTGCAAATCTTCCAGTCGGCTAACAGATTTTCTCTCCAACAATGCTTCATTGAAAACAGACATAGAAATCGGAATATCCTGTACATCTGCAGAGCGGCGCTCTGCCGTCACCACAATTTCTTCCAGGGCGGCCATTCCGTCCTGCGCTACAGCGTCGGAACCAGCGAAGACACCCGAAGCCAGTGCGACCGCTGCCACAAGGCGGTTTTTTGGTAACTGTCCTGTGATAAAGGTAATGTGTTTCATTGTCTTATCTCTCTTATTGGTAGGTATTTAATGTATGGCCTTAGCCACAGTCGGGGCGGAGCAGCGACTCACCCGGCTATTTCAGTTGCAAAACTGAATTCTTTTTCGGTGTTTAATTTGCGCAAGCGTGCCTGCGCCGACATACGCACCTGGGCATTCACTTCGCCGTAGTTGGCGTATTGGTTCCGCTGAACTACTTCGAAGAAAACACCGTTAATTGCCGCCGTATAAAAATGGAAAAATTCACCGGTTTCACTGCGATCATAAAGAATATTATTGCTCTGAAGACTCACGACGAAGTCGTCATCCAAATCAAATTTGGATTGCAGATCGACATAATAATTTTTCGGAATCGGTAAAATAATGTCGCGATCAATAGTGGCAGTGTAAGCAAAAATATCGTCGCAACTAATGGCGATATGCTGCACGCCCGAGCCTTTCTGGCCCTCGCGAAAACGCTCGGTGGATGTACCCCAGCTTTTCGACATATTGAACGGCAGACGAATACTTTTTGACTGATTGGTGGCGGTGCGGCTGACGACAATACCGTAGGGGTCGATCAGATCCAGAGGCTGGGCAATCTCTAGACCAAACACCAGTTTGAAAAACAAGGAGGTAGGCAAAAACTCTGTCTCCGACAAACCACTGGCCACATGATCAATGCCCATAGAAAACGCTTGCGCATCGACATTCGCATGCTCTATCGGGGTAAAGTCACGATCAAAGAATCGACTGTTGTCAGCGTTGTCCTGAATAAAGTAGATAACCTCGCCGCCCACGCCTTTCACGGCGCATAGGTCCATTTCGCCGTTTTCAATATCGCCTTCAAATTTTTTGTAGCCGAAATATTCAGCACGCTCCAACATACCCTCGGCATCCGACGCGAGAAATGCCAGTGCGCACACTGATACACCGTGAACCAAATAATAATTTTGGGCGAAACTATCTGGCTCTTCATTTACCACAATACACACATCGCCCAAACGGTACAGACTGACGTCTTTACTGTTATGCCGATGTGTTTCAACGAAGCCCAGGCTCGACAATAAATTGACCAAGCGGTCTTTTTCCTGTGCCTCGGCGGCAAACTCAATAAACTCTATTTTCTGTGCGCTGGGTGCAGGTGGCCCGGCAAACGTTCGCTTTGTGCCCTGCTGAAATAAGGCTGGCTGTTTATTGGCGACCTCTTCTTCGAGCCACAACAGCGAACGCATGCCATCCACCGCCGAGGGGCGACAGGGTGACGAGCGAAACTGATCGTTAAAAATCTCGTGCGAGAAGTAGCCGCTATAGCCCGTAGCCAAGGCCGCACTGACAAAATCGCTGATAGGAAAATCGCCCTGACCAGGGAAGCAGCGAAAATGGCGGCTCCAACTCAATACATCCAGCTGCAGTTGTGGAGCGTCGGCCAGTTGCACTAAGGTGATTTTATGGCCGGGAATCTCGCGGATCGCATCGATGGGCAACCCAAGGGCAAAAATATGAAAGGTATCCAACACCAGGCCGAAGTTCTCCCGGTCGACACAGCTCACCAAACGCCAGGCATCACGATAATCTTTGATATAGCGGCCCCAGGACAATGCCTCGTAGCCGAGATGAAAATCGCGTTTTGCAGCGCGCTCCGACAACTCCGAAAAATGCTCAATCGCGCGATTAAAATCATTTAACGCGTGGGGCGATACATTACTGCAAAACAACAACGTATCCGTGCCCAACTCTTCCATCACATCAAACTTGCGCTCAACTCGATCAAAGTTTTTTTGCATGCGTTCCGCAGGCATAGCTTCAAAATCCCGAAACGGCTGCAATGCCACAATCTCCATGCCGGCATCTTCCACCATGCGCCTGACCACTGCTGGCGATTCGTCAAACATCAGCAAATCGTTTTCCAGAATTTCTATACCCTGAAACCCCGCAAAGGCGGCGGCATCAATTTTTTGGCGCAGGTCGCCGGAAATACAAACTGATGCAATGGCGCGTTTCATAAAGTTACCTCGAACATTTTGAATGCCACGGTTAATCGAGCCAGCTGAGTGCGGTTTCTATGAGAGACGACTCAACCTCAACATCAACACCGGTGAAATGGTGGAAAGCATCCACACCCTGGAACAGCCACAAATCAAAACCCGTCAGGCAGATCATGCCGGCTTGCTCGCACTGAATTAAAAATTCCGTGTGTAATGGCGTATAAACCGCATCGAACGCCCATTGTTGTGAGCCAATAACCTCAGCCGGGAAGGCCGAACCCGGATAGCGATACATACCCAGTGCCGTGCAGTTCACCAGGCCATCAACACCACGGGCATAGTCAGTGAACCCGGTTGGTGTGACCACCTCGGCAGCAACTCCAAGAGATTGCAAGGTGGCGACCAAATTACTGGCCTGTGCACTGTTAATATCAAAAACACCCAGTTTGCTAACGCCCAAAGCCTTGAGTGCAAACGCCGTTGCGCGACCAACACCACCAGCACCACACAACAACACATTACCGGGCGATTGTTCACCCAACCGATAGCGGTAACCGCGAATCAACCCGGTATAATCGGTATTGGCGCCGCACGGGTGCCCATCAACAAACTTGACCGTATTGTAGGAGCCAATATGTTCATGCCCCGACACCAGCGGACCGGTAACAAAGCGATGCACCTGCTGCTTGTAAGGGTGAGTAACATTGGCACCGGCATACCCCTGCTCGCTTAGTTGTTGCAACTGTGCGATCGGATCGAAATGCTCCTGCCGCTCACCGTCGAACAGTTCATAGGTGAGAGGGATACCGGTTAATTGCCCTAAATATTCTTGCAATAACGGCATCCTGGATTTTCCGATACCCGCACCAATGAGTCCCAGTTTCAGGGCCATAGAGAAACCTGTTATTTATTTTATTCTGCTGCCAGTGGCAGTATTGATTTGAGTACACATTAAATGGCAGGGGTGTTGAAGCTGTAAAATACTTAGATATCTACACGCTATAACATGGTGTTAAGACACCCAGCAGAGAACGGCCCGGATTGCTACAATGGAGACGATCAGGGGCGGTGCGACACATTTAATAAAATGCCTTATCCTTATATAGGTAAGCCAAAGAAGGTAAGCCAATGATTTTAAATTTCAGACAGCTGGAAGTTTTTCGCGCGATAATGATCGCCAAAACCATTAATGGGGCAGCGGATTTATTACACGTTTCCCAGCCCGGCATCAGTCGCCTATTAAAATACATGGAACAAAAACTCGGCATCGCCCTGTTTGAACGCCACAAAGGCCGGCTGATTCCTACCCCTGAAGGGGTGGAGTTATTTCGCGAACTGGAGCCCATTTACGCCAAGATAGAAGACCTGGATATCACCATCAACCGCATTGTCCAGGCCGATGATTTACAGTTTCGTATCGCCTGCACAGCCAGCCTGGCCAACTATGTGCTGCCGCGCCTGCTGGCCAAGGTCAAAGCAAAAATGCCCGGCATTGAAATTCACCTGGAAACCCTGCCCAATGAAACCATTGCCGAATACATTATCCAGCGCCGCTGCGATTTTGCCCTGGCGTTTTACAATCCAGAACACCCGCTGGTGCTGTCGGAACCTTCGATCAATGTGGATATGCACTGCGTAGTGCCTAAAGGCCACCCGCTAAGCGAAAAGAAGTCGGTCACGTTTAAAGATATAGCGGACTACGAGTTGGTGATGTTCTACCCCGATACATTGCTGGGCAAACGCATGAACCAGGCGTTTAACGAACTGGATATTAAACCCAAAGTCTCCGTAGTGATTCGCTACGCCGATGACGCTTGTGCCATGGTAGAACAGGGGCTGGGTATTTCCATCGCCTTTGAATATACGGCCAGGCCAGACCGTTTCCCCAACCTGCTAACCATTCCCATCAAAGGCAATAACCAGCGTTTACACTTTCTGCGCCACAACGGTATTGCCATGTCTAACAATGCGCAGAAACTTTATCACCTGGCGAAAACCGAAATTCGCGCGTTGGATTAAACGGCCAGCCCAAGGGCTGTTTTACTTGCCCTTACATCGCCGCGGGCCAGGCGTGTTCACGGTTGAAACAGGGATTAAAGGCAAGTGCTGGCGGGTATAATCCTAAGTTATAGGCCAGCAACACACGGGTAATTGTCACCGGCCCCGCGACATTATTAAATGGTTGCCAAGCGGAATATCGACCTGTTCGTGATATCTACAATAATGCCGCATCTGGAAACAGGAGCCACTATGACAACCGATGTCGTATCGCCCACTGGCGCCCCAACTGAGGTGCAACGGCCTCTCACCTTCGATTCCTATGCCGGCTGTGTGAAGCATCTGCGTGCTACGGTCGACTACAATCCTATGTCTGGATTGCAAATTCTCGTGGTCGCCATCTGTTTTGTATTGAATATGCTCGACGGTATGGATGTGGTACTCATGTCTTACGCCGCGCCCGTACTCGCCGAGGAATGGAGTATTCCCGGTGCCGCGCTCGGCGCCGTATTCAGTGCTGCGCTTATCGGCATGACGTTTGGCTGCCTGGCCATCGCCCCCTATGCCGATGTTATCGGGCGCCGCAAAATGATTCTGATCGCCCTGTTTATTATCACCACCGGGATGCTGCTCTCCGGTGTCTGTCAGACTATTCCTCAACTGGCGGCGGCGCGGGTGTATACCGGCCTGGGCGTCGGCGCCATTCTCGCCAGTATGGCTGCCATGACGGCGGAATTTTCCTCGGAAAAACAACGCAACTTTTGCGTGGCGCTGCTGCAAGCGGGCTACCCCATCGGTGCGGTATTAACCGGTTTCGCCGCGGCAGCAATCATGCCGGCACACGGCTGGCGCCCCATGTTTATCGGGGCCGGCATTGTCAGCGGCCTGATGCTACCGGTGGTCTATTGCCTGATGCCGGAATCTCTGGAGTACCTGGCGAAGAAACAACCCAAAAACGCTTTGAACGCCATGAACAATACCCTGGTGAAATTAGGTCATGCCCCACTGCAACATTTACCGCCGCAACCAGACACCGCGCATCACCGCACCAGCGTTAAAGCCTTGTTTACCGACGGCCGCGGCTTTTCCACAACGATGCTCTGGATCGGGGTGATGCTTGGCTTCTTTACCTTGTATTTTGTGATTAGCTGGATTCCGAAAATTGCTGTAGATGCTGGCTTGCCACTGGATAAGGGTATCTATGCCGGCACGGCCTATAATCTGGGCTCCTGTATTGGCAGCATTTTTCTCGGTTGGATTTCTGCCCGCTACGGCTTGCAGCGTATGATTTTTCTTTTCTTCTTGCTGGCCGCTGGCATGTTGATGATCTTTGCCTCTGTGCCCATGGGTGTGACGATGATTTTACTGAGTGCCTTTATTATCGGTATCACGCTCAATGGTGGTTTTAACGGTTTTTGGCCCACCGCGGCGCGTCTCTACCCGACAGAAATTCGCGCTACGGGCGTGGGCTGGGCAGTCGGTGCCGGCCGTGCAGGCGCGGTGGCTGGCCCCTTGGTGGGCGGCTACCTGTTGCAGTCTGGCGCCAGCCTGGCGGTTACCTTTAGTGTGTTCGCCATTCCTCTGGTGCTCGGTGGGGTCGCGGCGCTGTTTATCCGCTCAGAAGATTTTGCCTGATACTTTGTAAGCGCCAATCCAACCCCGCCCTTCACCCGCGCCGAATGGCAGCATAACCTGTAGCCTTCTTTCCAAGGAGGCTAGCATGCCCAAACGTCACAACCACAACTGGCCCCAGCCACTTAGCGATTTCGAACATTCAGGTTTATCTCAGGCAGCACTCTGCAAACAACACAATCTCAGTCTCACCTATTTCAGCCAGAAGTTATCGAAATACAAGGCCACTGCCACGTCCAGTTTTGCTCAACTGGGCCAGGGCGGGGTTGGGTTGGCGCTTACATAATTATTTCTATGAACTTAAAGTATTCTGCACTATTCTTTTGTTATCTCACCCAAGATCACGGAGGGGCCAAAGTGCACTCATTTATATTAATTGGCCTGTTAATTCTGCTAAGTATTAATGTACACGGTCAGCCTGCTACCGAACCCGCAACAACACGCGTGGTGATACCTGATATTGCTGCCGTATACCACTTAACCCCTGAGGCATTCCGCGGACATGAAGACTATTATTTTACAAAGCTGCTAGAACTAGCCCTATCCAAAACAGAGGAAAAATATGGGCCCTTTTCGATTCAGCTGTCGCCAAAGCGTGAAGTTGATCATCGCTTTTGGGCAAATATGTTAAAAGGTAAGTATGATGTAATGTGGTCAAAAATCACACCAGAGCTTGAAAAGAACTTATTACCTATCCGTGTCTCATTGCTAAAAGATTTAAGTAGCTATCGCATATTAATGATTCGTCGTGGGGATCAAGCGCGCTTTTCGGCAGTTAAAAACTTGGATGACCTACGCAAACTGCGAGGTGGCATGCATCCTCACTGGTCAGATGCCGCAATCATGGCTCACAACGGTCTACCTTTGGTATACGGGATGGAGTACACCCATCTTTTTTTCATGCTTACAGCAGGACGCTTTGACTATTTTTCCAGAGGGCTTGCCCAAATCTCTATGGAACCAGCCAGATTCTCAGATCTGCCCTTGGCCATAGAACAAGAACTCATGCTCTACTATAAGAATGATTACAACTTTTTTGTTCGCAAAGAAGACAAAAAATTAGCTGAACGTATTACAGAAGGGCTCAAAATCGCCCAAGCTGATGGTAGTTTCGATAAGTTATTCTATTCTTTTCCGCGTTACCGCTGGGGCTTGGAGCAATTGCAGCAAAAAAAACGGCGTATTATCACGCTAAAGCCACTCGATTAAAAACATGTTAAACGAGAAAATCCAATTGCGATGACTTTCTTTTTTTGGATTATTTCGCCATGCGGCTATCCAAGCACTAAGCTCACACAGGTATTATCTGCACTGTGTATCTACCTGCTGGTTTCGTACTTGAAGTTCGCATCGAAAATAGGTGAAAGCATGCAGGAAGTCTAAGGAAAAGTCGACAAAGCGGATCTTGCACTACCCCATATCCAAGCGCTCTACGCCATTGAAAAGAAAATTAACGGCGAACCTCCTGATAAACGCTATGGAGTTCGACAACAAGAGGCCAAGCCCATCCTTGATAAACTGAAAACCTGGCTGAACATGAGCGTGCAATCAGGCCTAATGCGCAGAGTCTTGAGCAAATAGAAGCATTATTGCCTCGGAATGTTCGGCTTGGCTAGGATGTGGCTCGATCAGCACTTACGATATTTTTAATGTCGGTTTCGCGCGGCGCCCTGGCCGCGCAGTTGTTAGGGCCTGCTGACACTAATGGGCTGTTGAAAAACTATCTATGTGGTGTCCGCCGTGCTGTCTTACCTTGTGCAAAACTTCACACATGGCGGTTGCACCTTGCAACACACGCACCGTATGGCGCTGCAAGTAATCGGGGGGAATTGAGTAAATATGGCCCAGTTTTACGGCTTGAATTGCTGGCCACTCTTGCCATTGATCAAGCCACTGTGGCCGCTCTTCGCTGTCGCCACTGGCAACAATAACCTGTGGGTTTGCCTGCAACACCGACTCGATACTGAGTTGCGGTGCGATTGCAACCATGTTGGCAAAAACATTAATGCCACCGCACAATTGCATAATGTCACTGATCAGGTGATTGCCAGACAGTGTCATTAACGGCTTGTCCCATACTTGATAAAACACAGTAACGGATTGCTGCTGCTGATAATGGCGGCGCAGCTGTGCCACCTTCTGGTTAAACGCAAGCGCCGCTTGGTTAGCCTGCGCTTTATGGCCGCTAAGTACACCTAAGCGCTGCAAACTGGTAGCAACATCGTTGAGTGTTTCTGGCTCGCTGTAATACACCGAAAAACCCAACGCTACCAATTGCTGTAAACGATCTTCACCATTGCCCGTAAACCAACCCACAATCAAATCAGGTTGTAGCGCAATGATGGCTTCAATATTAAAACGACTGAAATTGCCTACCGACGTAATGTGCCTGGCCTGCTCAGGGAAATTACTGTATTCCACTACCCCCACTACCTGATCACCTGCTCCTACGGTAAACAGGTTTTCAGTAAGGTGGGGGGCCAAACTGATTATGCGCTTGGCCGGCGCCGCTAACGTAATAGTACGACCTAAATCATCAACCACGCTAACAGCCTCAGTAGGCTCCGCACGCACTCCCATTGCCAACAGGCATGTCATTAACAAACCCACGTTTAAGCAAAGAATGTGGCACCAATCAGTCATCTTAGAATTCATAGACATTATTCGTGCGCATTGAAAAAAAGTAACCGAGGGAAAAGCTCGGTGGGTGTGTGATAAATAGCTACCCGGCTTAAACTCGCATAGGGAATATCAAGCCGTGTAGACTCAGCCAATGGCAGCCCTAATACCCAGCTTAATAACACGCGAATAGTGACACCGTGTTGTATCAGCAATAAATGTTCACCGGCGTGATCGGCCAGTACCTGATGCCAGGCTGGTAACATTCGCGCTTGCAGCTCAAGCATCGATTCGCCATTCGGCGGTGCCACTGTGGCGGGGTCGGCATAAAAGGCCTTTACGGCATCGGGCTCTTGCTGTTTAACCTCATCGATCACGCGTCCTTCCCAGTCACCAAAATGCAGTTCGCGAAAGGCGGGCTGCACACACAAAGGAATTTTCAACGCAGCGGATTGCCGCTGGGCAAACTCATGACAGCGACGCAACGGCGAGGTAATAATGCGTTGCCACCGTGTCTGCTGCCAACGCGCTAAGGCGTTTTGCATTTGCTGTTCGCCATTAGCCGACAGCGCCACATCAATACTGCCACGATAAATATTACCGCCTTCGCATTCACCGTGACGCAGCAGATCTATCGTCGTTACCGCAATAGCATTGTCTTTACGCATAGTTGCCCTCGTTGCGATACACACCCTCACACTGGTGGCTGACAGTGTGGGGGTGTGTATCGCAATAAATCACTAACGGTTTACCCGTATCCGGATGCTCGATAATACGCGCTTCCACCCCGAATACGGCCTGCATGTTTTGTTCTGTAATCAGGCCTTTCACGGTGCCGCTGTCGATCACTTCGCCCTGTTTTAAAAACACCAGCCGATCTGCATAGTGGGCGGCCAGATTAATATCGTGCAACACCAGCAATACCCCCACGCCCTGGCGTGCCATGTTGCGGGCAGTCTGTAAAATACTGTGCTGATGGGCAATATCCAATGCCGACGTAGCTTCATCTAACAACAGGTAACCGTTGTCGCGACCACCAGCTGCATCCCACACCTGCGCCAACACACGCGCCAGTTGCACCCGCTGTTTTTCACCACCCGACAAGGTTAAATAATTGCGCTCGGCGAGGTGTAACGCATCGGCAGCGGCGAGTGTCTCTGCAACAATTTCTGCATCGCGCGCGTAACCCGTTGCATGAGGATAACGCCCAAGGCTCACTACCTCTTGCACGGCAAAAGGAAAGTTTAAATCCGAATACTGTGGCAGAACCGCCACTTGCTTGGCGCGCTCACGAGGAGGCCATTGTGCCAGTGGGTGACTATTCAAGGTAATAGTACCTGCCGCTGGCTCCCACTCACCGCACAGTGCATTAATCAGCGTTGATTTGCCAGAACCATTAGGCCCCAACACCGCGACTACCTCGCCGGGAATCACCGAAATATCGACCTGAGTCAACAAAGTTTGTTGGCCACGGCTAATCACTAACTCACATGCAGTTAACATAACTTACCCAATCACCGTCCACCAGTCTCATCTGCGCTAGAGACCATCGCTGGCCAAACGCTGACGCTGACGAATCAGTAAGAACAAAAAGAAAGGCACCCCTGTTAATGCCGTAACAATGCCAATGGGCACTTCAGCGGGAGCCATCAAAGAGCGGGAAAATACATCACCCAGCACCATTAAGATGGCACCCAACAGGGCCGACGCCGGCAATACCACACGATGATCGGCCCCCACCAACATGCGCACAATATGAGGCACTACCAGGCCCACAAATCCTATGACGCCAGCCAACGCCACCGCCACACCAATACCCAACGATGATAACGCGATTAAGCGCCATTTTAGCTTATCCACCGGCACCCCCAAATGGCGGGCTTCCGACTCACCCAGTAGCAGGGTATTGAGTGGTTTAGCATAGCGACAGAGAAGAAACAGCAACGGAAAAATAAATACCATGGCCACCAGCAATTGGCTGGCATTGGCACCGTCAAAACTGCCCATCTGCCACACACTGATACGACGCAAAGCAACATCACTGGCCAGATAGGCCAGTGCGCCAGTAACGGCTGCCGCCAGTGCATTAATAGCAATACCGGCCAGCAACATGGTGCCTACCGAGGTACGCCCCATTCGGTTACTACCGAGTACATAAACAGTAACCGCGCTGGCAAAACCACCCACAAAAGCGCAGAGAGATACCAAAGTGGTCGACGTAAAGGTATTAGCGAGAAAACCAATATGGCCAAGGTGATTCTCAAACCATGTAGCCAAGGGCACGCCGGCCACAATCGCACAGGCTGCACCCACGGCGGCGCCACCGGACACCCCGACGATAGAAGGATCTGCCAGTGGATTGCGAAACAAACCCTGCATCACCGCGCCCGACAACGCCAGGCAGGCACCTATCAACGCCGCCATCAACGTGCGCGGCCAACGCAATATGGCCAGAATCTGTTGATGAGCCACGGAGGACTCTGCCCCCAATCCCATCTTTTGGGCAATATAAGCAAGATTGGCCTCAAGCCCTACATTCACCATACCCACGCTGGTAGCGAATACCAGCGCTAGAGGTAATGCCACGACGAACGCAATAAGAATGAGATTGGAGCGTCTCGAAGTCATTGTTTATTCACACTAATAATCCACGCCTTTACGCGCTTTTACACCACTGTGGTAAGCGTGTTTTATGTCTTTTATCTCTGACACCGTATCGGCGATGGTTTGCAAACCCGTACCGCCCCCGCGACCGGTGACAACCACACTCATGGTTGCAGGCCTGGCAGTTAATGTGCGGATAACATGCTGCTCGTCGAGATAACGGTAACCTAGCATGTAGGTAAGTTCATCAAGCAATACCAGCTGGTATGAAGCGTCTGTCAACATACGCTCGGCCACGGCCCAGGTTCTTTCGGCAGCAGTAATATCACTTTGGCGATCTTGCGTATCCCAGGTAAAGCCCGTGCCCATCTGGTAAAAATCGTCAGTGGGCAAATGTTGCTGTAAAAACAATTCTTCACCCGACAACTGCACGCCTTTAATAAATTGCACCACCCCCACTTTCTGGCCATGGCCTAGTGCCCGCATCACCATACCAAAACCGGACGACGTTTTACCTTTGCCGTTACCAGTGAGCAGCACCATAACACCGCGCTCGGTATCAGCAGCTTGAATACCTGCATCCACCAATGCTTTGTGTTTTTGCATTTTGATTTTGTGGCGTTGCTCTTCTGACATTTTATTTCCTGCATACAAAGCGGGGCTGTAAAGCCCACAGCCCCAAAAGCACCGGTTAAACCACCGGCTTAAAATGAATAGCGCATACCCACATACGCGGATGAACCCGCAGTACGGTAGTTATACACTTCTTGGTAGTTTTCATCAGTGGCATTTTCAACGCGCGCATAAGCTTGTACGTGATCATTCAGTGCATAATTGGCACTCAATACCAATGTGTCGTAGTCGTCGAGATCGATAACACCCAATGCGGTAGTTTCGTCTGTCATATCACGTACGATATGCCAGTAAGCGGCTACTACCAGTTTTTCTGGCACAGCTTGAAACGTTACACCGATATTAGCCAAATGGCGCGGGCGACGAATACGCCGATCACCATCGTGATCTTTGGTGTCGTTGTAGGTGTAATTCACGGTCGCCGACAGCGTAGAGTTGAAGGGTATATCGGCAGTTAACTCAACACCTTTTACGTTGGTTTTACCGGTTTCCTGTAAGTAGCCGGAGAAGGTAGTGAGATCAAAAAAGATTTCATCGTTAATGTCTTGATCAAAATATACCAGCTCTACATAGAGGCTGCTGCTGGCGAAATACTCTATACCCGCATCAAACCCCTTACTGGTTTCTTCTTTGAGCACTTCATTATTGCCCCAGGGCCCAGCGTTATATGAAATTTCATACAGGCTGGGAGCACGGAAGCCAGTGGCATAACTGGCTTTAAATTTCAGCACATCGGCACTGGCGAAATCGATAACGTAGGCAGAGGTAACCCGGTAACTCACGTGCTTACCAAAATCGTCGTTGTCGTCTTCGCGGATACCAGCAGTAAGGTATACACGTTTATCCCACTGCATTTGCCCTTCAACAAAATAACCCTGTTGATCGCGCTGAAACGTTTCACCCGCTGAGCTGGTCATTTCTTCGTCGCGATCTTCAATGCCGTATACGACAGCGAACACCTCATTAATGTTGGTATTACCAAGATATTCGATTTTTTCCAACTCGCCTTGGCTACCAAACGAATAAACACCGGCAAAGTAGTCATCACTGTCGATGTCGGTATTGTTGTAGGCAAATGTATGATTGCCGCTGTTTGCTTTTACGGTTAACGCCAGGCGTGCAGCGGTTTGGTCGTATTCATTAACATGGCTGTTACCAAACCCACTATCGTATTCGGTTTCGGTTTCCACACGGCGCACCACACCCTGCAATCGCAGGCTATCGGCAATATTCCAACCACCGGTAAAGTGCACGGTCTGGTTGTCGTAACCATCACGCTCGCCAGTCGCATCGTCAACCCGCGTATTGAAACCATTGGTATGCAAATCGGCAACAGAGAGAAACACATCTCCCACATCACTGCCGGCTCCAATGTACCCGTCTATCTGGCGGGTGTCGTAACGACCGCCTTCGGCAGATACACCACCCTGTACACCATCAGTTACCGTATTACTGGAAATGCTTACCACGCCCCCCGCATCGGCGCCGTACATCATGCCTTGCGGCCCACGCAGAATTTCCACTCGGCCAATACCATTACTAAGAATATGCTGTGGCTGGGGATTAACTTGAGTACCGGATGGATCAGAAATGTCGATACCGTCGATCAGTACACGGGTGCGGTAGCCTTCTTCGCCGCGCACACGCAGCGAGGTTGCTTTACCCAAACCACCGGTGTTGCTGGCACCCACGGCTGTCTGGCTACGCAGCACATCGAACAATGACGAAAAACCCTGTAATTTAATATCATCGGCAGTAATCACCGAGATACTAGTGCCCACTTCCCGCACCGACATCGGCGTGCGGCTGGAAGCTACCACCACTTCTTCGAGGTACGGTACTGCCTCGCTGGCAAAAGCATTGGCAGCCGTGAGTGAAATAACGAATGGTAAAAGTGTTTTATTCATAAACCCTCAAAATAAAAATAAAGATTATTGAGGGAGGGAAATGAGAGAGGCAGCAGAAAGGAGCAGCCATTACAGCTACCGCAGTCGGTCTGTTAACCTCCGATGAAGCCCTCCGCAACATCGTAGTGGCTGAACAGGCCGGTTCCGGACTCGACAACACACAAGGCGTTACCTTTACCGTTGCGGGGGCAGTGCTGGAATCGCTACAGACGTAGGCCACCAGACTTCCCGTTTACCTCACCCCCTTGCCATACATGACACGATGACAATGGTGAGCACCTGAACAGCTTGCCATACCCGGCAGTAGATTACTGACCGGTTACAGTATACGAGGCGCGTATTATAGCCCCTGAACCTAACGAGTAAAAGTGGCACCTGTCACTGCATCAATCTGGACGAACAACCAAGCGATTACTTTTCACCAAACGCCTGGCCCAGCGAACTAAGCAGCGCAACGCCGTTATTGATTTGATCCGTTTCTGCACGCACTTGCTCTGCTTGAGCCAGGTTGTGATTGGAGGCTTCACTGATATTAACAATATTGCGATTAATCTCTTCCGACACCATGCTTTGCTCTTCGGCTGCTGTCGATATTTGAATGGTTAAACCCGATATATCGGTAATGGCTTTATTGACATTGTTAATCAATTCTTGTGCCGCTCTGGCCTTGGCCACACAATCGTCGGCGGTGCCTTTGCCCTGCGACATGGTTTGCGACCACGACACCAGCGTATGCTGAATTTCAGAAATAGAGCGCTGAATTTGCTCGGTAGCATTGTGTGTACGACTCGACAATGCTCTCACCTCGTCGGCGACCACCGAGAAACCACGACCAAACTCGCCAGCACGTGCAGCTTCAATGGCAGCGTTCAACGCCAACAAATTAGTCTGATCGGCAATGCCCTGAATCTCATCCATAATCGAACCAATTTTTTCAGCTTCAGAAACCAGTTCACTGGCTGCATTGGCCGAACGCCCCACTTCCAACGCCAGCTCATCGACATTATCCATGGTATGCGCCATTGCAGTGGTGGCTTTCTCGCAATCTTGTTGGGCGGTAGCAACACGCTGAGAACTGGTTACCGTGTTGCGTGCCACTTCGTTAATGGTGGCTACCATTTCTTCCACGGCACTGGATACCTGTAATAGCTCAGCCGTTTCTTTTTCTACCCCTTCTTTTGCCGCTGCAGCAATGCCATTAAGGTTTGTTGCTCGACGCTTGAGCTGGTTGGCCTCATCGATAATTCGGCCAATAATAGTTCTCACTTTGCCCTGCTGAATAGCCAAGTGAAAGGCAGCCGGGCTATGCGTATCGGTACCGCAATACACGATGCGCGACACACTGTCGTACTGCGATATCAATTCATTAAAAAAATGCGGGGTTTTAAACAGTTCCTGATAAAAACAGGCAAACGGCAAAAGAGGCAGCAGCAATGCTGACAAGGGTGATTTAAAGCACAACCCCACAATCACAGCGCTGGCTACGATAAAAATACCCAAGCGAACACCAAACTTACTGAATAAAGACTCGATGCTTTTACCTTCATTGAGGCGACGGTAAAGCGTGACAGCCGAGCGTTTGGTTTGGTCACTCAGTTTGGTACGCACCGACTGATAACCTACCAGTTTTTTGTCTTCAAAAATTGGGGTAACAAAGGCATCTACCCAGTAGTAGCGGCCGTCTTTACAACGATTTTTAACCGCCCCACGCCAGGGTTTACCCGCTTTTAGTTTTGTCCATAAGTCGGCGAACGCAGCCTTCGGCATATGCGGGTGGCGCACGATATTGTGGCTGCGCCCCACCAGTTCATCCAAGGTAAAACCTGCCACTCGACAGAATGCATCGTTGGCGTAGGTAATAACGCCACGCAAGTCTGTGGTAGAAACTAACTCTTCGTCATTACCAAAGGTTACTTCTTCATCGATAATATGCTTTTGAGCCATAGAGCTACCTTTTTCGATACTATCGAGAACTACGGTCATTCATCCATAGCTATGAGTGCGACCGGTAAATTTACCACTATTATAGCGGTATAGTTGACGTGCAATGAGCTGTCAAACCACCACTCTCGACTCGAAAACCACCGGCAGAACAAGTAATACATTGTTTATTAAAGAGAAAACAGAATCTTTGCCAACGGACAACAGCGCAAAAAAAGAAGCAGAACTGCTAAATATTGTACTGTCGTGTAAACTGCCCGGCTTTTTCCATTCTGAACAGGCAGATAAACCCTATGACACCCGCAGAACTGATTACCCAGGTGCGTACTAACCCAGACTCGATAGAGTTTGCCGATGTGATCGCCACCATTGAAGCCCATTACCATTACACCCCCACCGCATTTCGTAACGGTGAAGTCACCAATGCGGCTGGCACCAACGAGGGTTCGTGTAAAATCTTTGCGTTTGCCGAGTTACACCAGCTAAGTGAAACTGAAACCCTGGCACTGTTTGGCAAGTTTTATCGAGACGACGTGCTTGGCAACCCTGCTGGCGACGACCATGCCAATATTCGCAACTTTATTTTAGATGGCTGGATCGGTATTCGCTTTGACGCCCCCGCGCTGACCGAGAAATAAGTAAAGCCAGGGTCGGCAAACCCTGGCACATCTTTAGAATCCTACTTGTACCGATTTAACCTCGGTATACGCCAGCAGCCCATCGAGCCCACCTTCGCGGCCAATACCCGATTGTTTAAAACCACCAAACGGCCGCGGGGCATCGCCAGTACCGCCACTGTTAATGGTAATCAGACCCGCATCGATACGTCGTGCTAAGCCGTGAGCCGAACGCAGATTACGGGTCCAGATTTTTGCTGCCAGGCCGTATTCGGTATCGTTGGCAATGGCTGCAATAGCATCAAGGTTGTTAGCATCGGTAAATGTTTGTACCGACAACACCGGCCCGAAAATCTCCTCTTTGTATACCGACATCTCATCGGTTACACCAGTCAGCACAGTGGGCTGTACAAAATAACCCGGCTGGTCAACGCGGCTGCCACCGCAGCGCATGGTAGCGCCGTCAGCTACTGCCTGCTGCACAAACCCCAGCACTCTTTCGAGCTGAGTTTCGGAAATAATCGGCCCCATCTGGCATTGCTCAGCAGTGCCTGGCGAGGGTTTGATGTTGGCCATGATCGCCACAATCTTATCCACCAGAGCATCATGCACTGTGTCGTGCACCAGCAGGCGAGTACCTGCCGCACAGTACTGGCCCGTTTTAAAACAGATTTCGCGTGCGATGCCGGCTGCGGCGGCATCAAGGTCGGCGTCGGGGAATACAATAATGGGTGACTTGCCACCCAGCTCCAACGTTACCCGTTTCATGTTGCCAGAGGCACCTTGCAGAATCGACCGACCTACACGGGTGGAGCCCGTAAACGACACTTTGTTGATATCCGGATGATCAACAATGGCCTGCCCGGCCTCGTGGCCCAGCCCCGTAACAATATTGACCACACCGGGGGGAAAACCTACAGCATCAATGATTTCGGCCAGCTTTAAGGCCGACAGGGGTGCCAGCTCGGCAGGCTTGGCCACTACCGTGCAACCCGCAGCCAGCGCTGTGCCCATTTTGTTCAGAATCATCAGCAGGGGCGCATTCCAGGGGGTAATGGCACCCACCACACCCACGGGCTGGCGCATGGTGTAGGTTAAGAACTCCGCATCCACCGGCGTGGTGGCCACATCACCGGCAATTTTGCCCACCCAGCCTGCATTAGACCGCAAGTTTTTCAATCCCATGGGAATATCCACATGCTGAATATGACCAACGGGGTTGCCGCCGTCTAATGACTCAATAATCGACAGCTCTTCGAAATTGTCCTTGATGGCATCGGCCAGCTTTTGCAGCAGCTCTGCACGTGCCGTAAAGCTCATGCTGGCCCACGGCCCTTGGTTAAACGCTGTGCGCGCGGCTTTCACGGCGTTGTCGATGTCTCGACTATCGCCTTTGGCGACGGTTGCCAGCCACTCGCCAGTGGAAGGGTTTTTCACCTCGAAGGTTTCACCTGACTCTGGCGCAACCCACTGCCCGTTAATGTAAAGTTGAAAGGTTTTGCTTGCCAGCGTGTGCTGAACTGCGGTGATGTCATCGGTTGAAACCATGGTTATCTCCCAGAGATAAAGCTGCGCTTGAGAATTTGTAAGTACACTGACTATTCAACCAAATCCTCGTTGCTACAACAACATCATTTTTATTCACAGGGTATGAATTATTATCAGATTTGCAGGTACTGGCCCGAGTTTTCCTTATGGATTAGCGGTGCACCTTGCGAGCAACACTGACCAGCAACAAGACCACTACACCGCTTACCAACCCCAATAGCACATTGACTCCCAGTTCAGTCAGGCCATGCGGCAATAGGGACCAAGCCAGCACCGGTGCCAACAAATGGTGCATGCCAGGGAAGTAATGCAACAGAATGCCGCCACCTACCAAAAACATGGCCGCAGTGCCTAATACCGAGAGGGTGCGCAGCAGGTACGGGCAACCGGCTAAAAGCCAGTAACCAAACCTACGCTTGGCCCGAGCGACCAGGTCCACGCCAGGAACTTTCATTAATGCCAATCCGATATCATCGAGCTTAACAATCAACCCCACCAGTCCATACACCACCACGGTAATACCCAGTGCAATCACGCTGATCACTACAAACTGCTGCCACAAACTGCTGTTTTGCACCACACCCAGTGCAATCACAATAATTTCTGCCGAGAGAATAAAGTCGGTACGAATGGCATTTTTGATTTTAGTCTGTTCGTAGGCCTTTAATTCCGCATCCGACAGAGCCGCCAAATGGTGCAAATGATCGGCAGCCTCTGCCTCTGTTGCCGCACCTTTGCGATGCCATAGTACTTCAAGCACTTTCTCTACCCCTTCGAAGCACAGGTAGAGACCACCCAGAATCAACAATACGGGGATCACCCACGGCAGCCAGGCACTCAACAGAATTGCCATAGGCACCAAAATCAGCTTGTTGCGCAACGAGCCTTTTGCCACCGCCCACACTACCGGTAATTCACGAGCAGCGGTAATACCCGATACCTGCTCGGCATTGAGCGCCAGGTCGTCACCAATCACGCCCGCCGTTTTTTTCGCTGCTACCTTCGAGAGTACCGCCACATCATCCAGCAGTGTTGTAATATCATCCAACAGAGCCAACAAGCCTACAGATGCCATAACCTTTCCTATAAAACCGTTAACCGCAACGCTTACCCGTATCTATTTGCCATAACTACGAGAGCAGCACATTAGCACGTAATTTGCTTCTATGCAGAAGGGGGGAATATAACGCATAGACACTAGGCAAGGGTGGGTTACGATGACCCAATGGCCACAGTAGAGCCTGTTAACAGGCCGTAAAACCAAGAGCCAAATCTTATGAGAGCAAGCCAACAGATTTTTCGTATGCGCCGACAGTATAACCAGTGGGTAGGTAACCAGACACTGGAAGACTACGCCCTGCGCTTTACCGCCACCAAATCACGGCGATGGAGTATTGATAAAGTCGCCAAAACCGCCCTGGGGGCAACCGCCTTTCTGGCGTTGGAGGCCATTGCCGCCGCGGTTACCCTGCGCTACGGGTTCGCCAACACTCTGTGGGCGATGCTTACCGTGTCGCTGGTGATCTTTGTCACCGGCTTTCCCATTACCTACTACGCAGCCAAACACGGGCTCGACATCGACCTGCTCACCCGCAGCGCCGGTTTTGGTTATTTGGGGTCGACCATCACCTCACTGATATACGCCTCATTTACCTTTCTCTTTTTTGCCATTGAATCGGCGATTCTCGCCTCGGCCCTAAAGGCCATGTTCGGCATTCCGTTAGAGATTGCCTACGTAATTTGCGCACTGGCCGTTATACCCATTGTGACCCACGGCATCACCGCCATCAGCCGTTTTCAAATAGGCACCCAACCGCTATGGCTCACATTGCAGTGCATTGCTCTAGTTGTGGTGGGATACTTTGAATTTTCTGAAATCAACAACTGGACTCATTACGCACCTGCCCACCTACCCAACAGCCACAGTTTTAACCTGGCATTGTTTGGCGGTGCGGCGTCGGTATTTTTTGCCATGGTGGCGCAAATTGGTGAGCAGGTGGATTACCTGCGTTTTATGCCAGAAAAAACTGCCAGCAATCGCAAACGCTGGTGGTTCTGGTTAACCCTTGCCGGGCCGGGCTGGATTTTTCCCGGCATGATCAAAATGCTATTGGGCTCGTTTCTCGCGTACATTGCCATTAGCCGTAGTGCCTCCGTAGAACAGGCAACCGACCCCGTTTATATGTACCAGATGGTGTTTGGCTACATTACCCACTCCCCCACCTTTGCCCTGATGCTGGCGGGGGTCATGGTGATTATTTCCCAGATGAAAATTAACGTGACTAACGCCTACGCGGGCTCTATTGCGTGGTCGAATTTTTTCTCGCGGCTGACTCACAGCCATCCCGGGCGAGTCGTGTGGCTGGTATTCAATGTGGTGATTGCCCTTATTTTAATGGAGCTTGGCATTTATCGGGCACTGGAATCCATTCTGGGTATTTTTGCCATTATCGCGCTGAGCTGGTTGAGTAGTTTGTCGGCAGACCTGCTGATTGCCAAGCCGTTGGGGCTGAGCCCGAAAAAAATCGAGTTTAAACGCTCGCACCTGTATGACGTAAACCCGGTGGGTGTTGGCTCCATGGTATTGGCATCTATCGTCGGTATACTCTGTTACCTCGGGCAATTCGGCACCACCGCCAAATACCTTGCGCACTTTATCAGTATCGGGGTGTGCTTTATTAGCGTACCCGTTATCGCCGCGATAACTCAGGGCCGCTATTATCTGGCCAGACACACCGGCGAACTCGACCTCACCCATCTCGATACACAACTGCCTGGGACCAAGCAACAAATGCAATGCTGCATTTGTGAGACGCCTTTTGAATTACAAGACATGAGTCATTGCCCAGCGTACCAAGGCGCAATTTGTTCCCTTTGTTGTTCGCTTGATGCACGCTGCCTCGACAGCTGCAAACCCCAAGCCCGCCTTGCCCAACAAGCCTCACACTTCTTCAGCCTGTTCTTGCCGGCGCAAGTGGTGGCGGTCATCGACTCCCGTATTGGTCGCTTTACTGCCATCTTTTTCTGTATCAATTTAGTCACCGCGGCCCTGCTATCGCTCATTTACTATCAAATGAGTCCAACCGCCGGTGCCGAAGCAGATTTGCTCTGGCAAACCCTGTGGACACTGTTCTTCACCCTGATGATTATTTTCGGCGTGATTTCGTGGTTGTTTTTGCTGGCACACGAAAGCCAGGAAGTGGCCCAGCAAGAATCAAACCGACAAACCCAGCGCTTGATTGAAGAAATTGAAGCCCACCAGGCAACCGACCGCTCATTGCAGGAAGCCAAGGAAATTGCCGAGCGCGCTAACCATGCCAAAAGCCGTTACCTTACGGGAATCAGCCACGAACTGCGCACCCCACTACAATCCGTTTTGGGCTACGCCCAATTGCTTAGCCAGCGCCAAGGCAACGAGCCGGAAGTACAGAAAGGCTTAGAGATAATCCGCCGCAACGGCGAATACCTCACCGACCTCATTGAGGGCTTACTCGACCTCTCGAAAATTGAAGCCGGCAGGCTGGATATCTATCGCAATAAATTCAAACTGCCGGAGCTGATGGAGCAGTTGGTGCAAATGTTTGCCCCGCAAGCAGCACATAAGGGTATTGAGTTTCACTACCATGTAAACAGCAATTTGCCGCCAGTGGTGATGGGTGACGAGAAACGTTTGCGCCAGATTCTTATCAATTTGCTATCGAATGCTATTAAATACACCG
This sequence comes from Cellvibrionaceae bacterium, assembly GCA_050289485.1. Taxonomy (GTDB): domain Bacteria; phylum Pseudomonadota; class Gammaproteobacteria; order Pseudomonadales; family Cellvibrionaceae; genus JBNKFV01. The sequence continues at coordinate 331,171 of JBNKFV010000029.1, read as the reverse complement.
AGAAAGGCCGCGTCGACTTCTCCATCAAATACCGCAATCAAGTGGCCGAGTTTGCCGTGAGGGATACCGGTGTCGGCATTAGCGATAAAGACAAACAACGCATACTGGCGCCGTTTGAGCGGATCCGAAACCTGCATGTGCCAAACGTTTCCGGCACGGGTTTAGGGCTGACCATTGTGCACCTGTTGACCGAAGTGATGGGTGGCGAACTGCGCGTTAGCAGTACGCCCGGACAAGGCAGTGAATTTACCGTGTCGTTGATGCTTTCACGCCTTGATAGTCCCTACGAAGAAACTGCCGCCCCGCGATTAATTCGCGGCTACGAAGGCGCTACCAAAGTAATTATGATTGTTGACGACGAACCGGTACACAGAGGGTTAATGGCCGACATTCTCAACCCGCTGGGCTTTTCCACTGTAGAAGCACAAGATGCCAAAAGCTGTCTGGAACTGGTAGATGACACCAGGGCCGACCTTTACCTGCTGGATGTTAGCATGCCAGAAACCGACGGCCTGACCCTGGCACAAACGCTGCGCAACCAAGGCATTAAGGCGCCCATTATGATGGTATCGGCAGATGCCCAGGAGCGGCATAAAAACCTGCTGGCGATGCAGAATGAAACCTGTGCCCACGACGACTACATGGTAAAACCCATCAGCAACCGTATACTGCTGGAAAAAATAGGCCGCCTGCTGCACTTGCAATGGCAATACGAAACGTCCTCAGCCACTGCAGAAATTCCATCAACTAATCCAACCCACTCTGGCAAGCAGCTTGCCCCGCTGCCACAACATGCGTTATTGCGCGAGTTGGATGCCTACGCCAAAGTCGGTTACTGCAAAGGCGTGAATAAAACAATGGTGACAATACAAGAGGCGAACATTCTCGACGCAGACCAGCTCAACCACTTACAACAATTCACCAAAGCATTACGCTATCCGCAGCTGTGCGAGTGGTTGGCAAACGTAATCACTACCCAAGAAGAAACCTCATGATCAACAACAAAGAACGAGACATCATACTCGTGGTCGATGACGCACCGGATTCGTTAACGCTGATTAACGACGCACTCGAACAGGCGGGTATTGATACGCTGGTAGCACTGGAAGGCAAGCAGGCACTGGCTATTGCCCAGCGTATGCGCCCGGATATGATTTTACTGGACGCCATGATGCCAAACATGAACGGCTTTGAAACCTGCAAAGCCATTAAAGCCAATGCGCATCTGGCCAACATACCGGTGATATTTATGACCGGCCTCAGTGATACCGACAGCATACTTAAAGGCCTGAATGCCGGTGGCGTAGACTACCTCACCAAACCGGTAAACCCAACCGAACTGCTGGCCCGTATTAAAGTACACCTTCACAATGCCCGGCTTACCGCCAGTGCGCAGAATGCCCTGGATGTTACTGGCCAGAATATTTTTACGGTTGACGGTGATGGCAATATTCTCTGGGGCACGCCACAAACCCATGCACTGTTTGCCCGCGCCAACGCGAGCGATCAGTGGTTGAAAAAAAACTTTGCGGCATATCTGCAAAGCTGGTTAGTACACCCTCTGAAAAACGGCCAGACCCTGCCAGTACAAGCGCCCGACATGCCTCTGGAAGTCACCTACATTGAGCACCGTAGCGACAACGATATTGTCTTGCGTTTGAGCGACGGCACAAAAGTATCCGGTGAAGAAAGGCTAAGAGAAAAACTGAATCTAACCACGCGCGAATCTGAAGTTCTTTACTGGCTGGCGCAGGGTAAAACCAATAAGGACATCTCGCAGATTCTCGACATGGGTGTACGTACGGTTAACAAACACCTGGAGCAGATATTCCCCAAATTAGGTGTTGAAAACCGTACCTCTGCAGCCGCCATTGCCATCAGAACATTAGGCGATTAAAACATCGGCCAGGTAGGTCCTGCAGCGATTCAGGGCTTACTGCCTCAGCGAGAGCGGTATTTGTAAATACCTACTACCAATGCCACTATCGCCAACCCAGACAATGTCCACATGGCGTGCTCAGCATCGTGCATAAACCCACTACCACCACCGTGACCTTCATGGGCCAACACCACGTGGCTCATCCCCATTGCCACAGTGGTCATCAGTATGCGTTTAAAGGATTTGATGACTGCCTTCACTAACATGGTCTTCTCCATTTGTATATTCATAGGTTTCAATTCAATTTAGACAACGGCTTTTATCGTTGGCAATTCTCGCTCGGGCAACATACCCTCTTTCACCATAATGTGAATAATACTCTCTAAGCCTTCGGCAGCTTTTAGATTCGAGAACACAAACGGGCGATCGCCACGCATTTTTTTGGCGTCGCGATCCATCACATCCAGCGAAGCTCCCACAATCGGTGCAAGATCCGTTTTATTAATCACCAACAAATCCGATTTGGTGATGCCGGGTCCACCTTTGCGGGGAATTTTATCGCCAGCCGATACATCAATCACATAAATGGTAAAGTCAGATAGCTCAGGGCTGAACGTTGCACTCAGGTTATCGCCGCCACTTTCTACAAACACCACATCTAAATCACCATGGCGCTGCAACAATTCATCAATTGCAGCCAGATTCATCGACGCATCTTCACGAATCGCGGTATGCGGACAGCCACCGGTTTCAACACCAATAATGCGATCTGCCGACAGTGCTTCATTTTCCGTAAGAAACTTGGCATCTTCTTTGGTGTAAATATCGTTGGTAACCACGGCGATATCGTACACATCGCGTAGTGTGTAACACAGCGATTTTAACAATGCCGTTTTACCCGATCCCACCGGGCCGCCAACACCCACTCGCAATGTCTGCTTTTTTTTACTGGCTTTTTCATTCATAAATCTACCTATTACGTAATATTTTCTTTTCTCAAGAACGGAATAAACGGCTGTACTGTGTTTCGTGCAAACAGCTGGCTATGGCCAAACCCGGCAGACCGCCGCCCAGTTCGTCGTCGGGTAACTGACGGGCCTGCTCAATCACATGGGGAATCTCTGGCTGCATTTGCAGTATCAACGCTTGCGCCTGGGTTTGCCCCAAGGGCACGAGTTTGGTTGCAGCCGCGACCTGATTTTCCAGCCAGCTCCAACAAAACCCCAGCGCACACTGGGGTGCAGGCACATGCCAACCATGTGCCGCCATACTAAATAGCGTAATAAAACTGATATCGTTTTCCATTGCCGACATACACGGTAAAGCAATACCCTGTGACACCAGCATTTTTTTCAGCGCAGCACCCATAGCCGTATCGGTTAAACGTAACTCCTGCGTTTCCCGGCTCGCCAGCAAAAAATCGTTCCAATATAAAATGTCGTCGATGTCGCTGCTGGCCAATGCCTGATACAGCCGAAATATCACAGGCACATCAACACGCCCCAAAGCGTACATCAGCTGTGCCTGCAGCCAATCTATCACCTGATCTGGCGTGGCTACCCAGCCTGCATCAATGGCATATTCCATACCTTGCGAAAACGAGTAACCACCTACCGGCAACGCCGGGCTGCTTAACTGCATTAATCGCAGTAGCGACAGGTCAGTGATGGTGGTGACCATGAGCATACGCCCCGCTTTCTGGCACGAACACAACTTGTTTACTCACCGTTTTTAATCCCAGCTGCTGTAACATATCTTCCAGCACGTGATCGGGGGTAATGCGCAACCAGCGCGGACCAACTTGAATTTTTACGTGGCGATTACCCAGGTGATAGCAGGCACGGGCAAAGGTATGCCAGTCGTCGCAATCTGCTTCAATCACATTTTCCACGGCGCCTTTTACCATAATGGTTTTGCCGCACTCGCTGCGCAGCAGTTCGCCAACCTGCAAAGATTTGCCGCGCTCTAAAAACAGTCGTACTTCCGTACCTTCTTCACTGATTACGCGCAAACGGCCTTTGTCGCGCTGGTCGTGATCGAGCACAATGTGTGCATCAACATTGTCGTCTTCGCGATAGTGCGAACCCAAGCGTTCATAAACATCGAAATGGCTCAAGCAATAACTCCAAAAAAGTTTAGAAAAGTTGGTAGAGCTGGGCTAACGGTAACACCGTGGCCGGTTCACAAGTTAACAACTCACCGTCGGCGCGAACCTCATACGTTTGTGGGTCTACCTCGATATTGGGCAGCCAGTTATTCAACACCATATCGTGCTTAGTAATGCCGCGGGTATTTTTACAAGCCACCAGCTCCCGCTGCAAACCCAAGGTTTCACCAACATTGTTATCGATAGCAGCGGCGGCAGCAAACGTGATTGATGTTTTTGCCGGGGCCGAACCAAAACCGCCAAACATCATGCGATAGTGCACCGGCTGCGGCGTGGGAATAGACGCATTCGGGTCACCCATTGGCGCCGCCGCAATAAACCCGCCTTTGATAATCAGTGAGGGCTTCACACCAAAAAAGGCCGGCTTCCACAATACCAGATCAGCCAGTTTACCCACTTCCACTGAGCCTACCTCTTCGGCAATACCGTGAGTAATCGCCGGGTTGATGGTGTACTTGGCAATATAGCGCTTTGCGCGGAAATTATCGGCACCGCATTCGGTATCTTCTTTCAGTAAACCACGTTGTACTTTCATTTTGTGTGCAGTTTGCCAGGTGCGACAAATAACCTCGCCAATACGACCCATGGCCTGCGAATCAGAGGAGATCATGCTGAAGGCGCCGAGGTCGTGCAGAATATCTTCCGCCGCAATAGTTTCTTTGCGAATGCGCGAATCGGCAAAAGCCACATCTTCGGGAATACTGGAATCCAGATGGTGACACACCATCAGCATATCCAAATGCTCATCGATGGTATTAATGGTATAGGGGCGCGTGGGGTTGGTTGACGATGGCAACACATTGGGGGACGCACACGCTTTGATAATATCGGGCGCATGCCCGCCACCAGCACCTTCGGTATGATAGGTATGGATGGCGCGCCCTTTGAAGGCATTGAGCGTATCATCAACAAAACCAGATTCGTTCAAGGTATCGGTATGAATAGCTACCTGCACATCGTACTGCTCGGCCACGGTTAAGCAGTTATCGATCGATGCCGGTGTCGTACCCCAGTCTTCGTGCAGTTTGAGTCCGCACGCACCCGCTTCAAGCTGCTCGACCAAGGCTTCCGGTAAGCTGGCATTACCCTTGCCCAAAAAGCCAAAATTCATTGGCAGATTATCGGTGGCTTGCAACATTTTGCCTATGTTCCAAGGGCCCGGTGTGCAGGTAGTGGCATTGGTACCCGTTGCAGGCCCGGTGCCGCCACCAATCATCGTAGTAATGCCCGACATCAATGCTTCTTCTACCTGTTGCGGACAAATAAAATGAATATGCGCGTCGATAGCCCCGGCCGTTAATATCGAGCCTTCACCGGCAATCACTTCGGTACCGGGGCCAATAATAATATCCACACCATCTTGTACGTCTGGGTTACCGGCTTTGCCAATAGCAGCAATGCGACCATCTTTAATGCCGACATCCGCTTTGACAATACCCCAGTGATCAAGAATCAGGGCGTTGGTAATCACCACGTCAGGAGTAAAGGCGCTGGGCAACTGGCTCTGGCCCATGCCGTCGCGAATCACTTTGCCACCACCAAACTTTACTTCGTCACCATAACGGGTGAAATCCTGTTCCACTTCGATCCACAATTCGGTATCGGCCAGTCGCACTTTGTCACCTGTGGTAGGGCCAAACATTTGCGCATAACTGTGGCGATCCATGGTGGCTGTTGATGTGGGTAATTCAGATTTTTCTTTATCGCTCATGGTAAACCCTTACAATTTTCCCATTACGTCGCCACGAAAGCCGTACACTTCGCGCTTACCCGCAAACGCCACCAGTTCTACCTCACGGCTTTGGCCTGGCTCGAATCGCACGGCCGTGCCGGAGGCGATATTCAAATGGTAACCTTTGGCTTTTTCACGCTCGAAGACCAGCGCTGGATTCACTTCATAAAAATGATAGTGTGAGCCAATTTGCACCGGCCGGTCACCCTGGTTTTCCACCTGTACCGTAATCACCTGCCGCCCATCATTTAAGACAATAACGCCATCGGCAGCTTTTATTTCACCGGGAATCATAAATCGCCCCTCTTCAATTAATTGGCTCGTGCACCGTTACCAGCTTGGTGCCATCAGGAAAAGTTGCTTCAACCTGTACTTCGTGAATCAGCTCAGCAACGCCATCCATCACTTGATCGGCGCTCAGAATCTGTTTGCCATAGGCCATCAATTCGGCCACCGTTTTACCATCGCGGGCGCCTTCCATGATTTCCATGCTGATATAAGCCACTGCCTCTGGATAATTAAGTTTCACGCCACGCTTGAGACGGCGTTCTGCCAACAGAGCGGCCGTAAAAATTAATAATTTATCTTTTTCTTTGGGTAACAGTTCCATTACTCACTACTCATCACGTCGTTAATGATTCACCTGCGCATAATATGCACAGAAAATCAGGTTGACCAAATTCTGGGAAAGCATGCCAACCGCTTAAATATCACTGGCCGTAACTGCTGCCAACACATTAAAAATAATTTTCTTGCCTGCTCGCTATGATTACCCAGATAACGAATAATCACGAAGCCATTCACCTGTGTGATACCGATAGTACAATCGTTGGTAACATTGTCGGCAAGGGTACTTCGCAAATGTTCAATAGCGTTTTCAAGGGTATCGGAGTGAACGCCGTCGGCCGGCCCAAGTACAAAGAACCCCGACACACTGCACCCTTGTAATCCAGCCTGCCCCTGCTGAAATAACGAATCCCCACCCTGAGCATTGAACGATTCCACTATCTGCAGGCGCCCCTGCTGCAATATTTCAAAACGTTGCTTTACCGAACCGGAAACAAACGGTTGCTGGTTTGCTTGTAAACCCAGGCAGGTGATTTCCCACCCGGCAAACAGGCAGCCTTCGGCTAACTCAACGCGGGTAGTCAGTTGGGTGTGCGCATCGGGAAAGACAATGGTTTCCATCGGCAGCCATTCCAGCTGGGTATTTTCAGCCAGTCGAAAATGTACATGCTGACGCTGCAGGGCTTTATCTTGCCGGGCACGATAAATACGTCCCGCACCTGGTGTGGTAAATACGGCGCGACTACCTGACTGCAAACGGGCTGTTATGGATAACGCATCACCCGACACCAAACCACCCGGCGGATGCAGCAAATACACATGGGCCATCTCGGGCCCTTCCGGGTAAAACGGTTTTTGTACATAGAGAGGGCCAGAATGTTCATTGCTGACCAGGCGGGTGCCACGCTGGCGCGGTGCCAGTTCCAGCGCAAGGGTTGCCTCCCAGCGAGATGGCTGGAAGGCAGGGGTTTCATTCAAGCTGGAGGAAGGTACAACCCGTTGATTCACACGTTTCGCCAATAGTGGTTTTAAACCGCAAGGTGTTGTTTGATTAAATCGTCTGAAAGAGCGCTCATTTTATCACTGGCCACAATGTGGCCCTTTTCCATTAGCCGGAAGTCGTCACCCACTTTACGGGCGAACCCCAGTTTCTGCTCCACCAGTATCACTGTCAACTGTTCTTCTTTATTTAAACGGGTAATTACGTCACCAATTTGTTTGACAATATTCGGTTGAATCCCTTCATTGGGCTCATCCAGTATCAGCACTTTGGGTTCGATCACCAACGCCCGCCCAATGGCCAGCTGCTGTTGCTGGCCACCGGATAAATCACCGCCGCGCCGGTGCAACATGTCTTTTAATACAGGAAACAGTTCAAACACTTTATCGGGAATTTTTTTCGCCTTGTCTTTTCGGCACGGCAGACCAAGACGCAAATTTTCCTCAACGGTGAGCAGTGAAAAAATATCGCGCCCTTGCGGCACATAGCCAATACCATGATGTGCGCGAAATTCTGCCGACTTCTTGTGAATGGCTTCGCCTTCGTACCGTATTTCACCACTGCTAACCGGCAATAATCCCATCAGGCATTTCAGCAAGGTGGTTTTACCCACGCCATTGCGCCCCATAATACAGGTACAGGAACCGGGCTCAATGCTCAGGTTAAGATCCCAGAGTATCTGCGTACCACCATAAAGCTGGTTAACCCCGTTAATCTCAATCATGCTTCACTTCCCAGATATACATCGATCACATCTTGATTATTCTGCACCTGCGCCATGGTTCCTTCCGCTAGCACACTACCCTGATGAAGCACCGTAACAGTGCGCGCAATACTGCGCACAAATTCCATATCGTGTTCTACTACGACTACGGTGTGTTTACCTTCCAGCGACAACAACAATTCGGCAGTACGCTCGGTCTCTTGTGGTGTCATACCGGCTACCGGCTCGTCTATCAGTAGCAGTCGTGGCTCAGATACAAGCAGCATGCCAATTTCCAACCACTGCTTCTGCCCATGGGACAACACACCGGCAGGACGATGCCGGTGCTCAGCCAGGCCAATCAATTCCAACACCTGATCAATACGATCACGTTGCTCAGGGGTAAGCTCAGCGATCAGACTGGCCCAAATCCCTTTACGGGTTTTTAGCGACAGTTCCAAATTAGCAAACACACTTTGGGCTTCGAATACCGTCGGCTTCTGAAATTTCCGCCCGATCCCCAACTGGGCAATCTCTGGCTCACTGCGCTCCAATAAATTAATGGTCTGGCCAAAGTACACACTACCTTCATCGCAGGCGGTTTTGCCGGTAATCACATCCATGAGCGTGCTTTTACCCGCACCATTGGCACCAATCAAGCAACGTAACTCGCCATTATTAATATACAAATTCAAGTCATTCAGCGCTTTAAATCCGTCAAAACTGACACTTAGCCCTTCCACATACAACAGAATATTCTTCGATACATTCACCTGTGTATTTTTGCTCAATAAAATCGGCCACACCTGATCACGACGAAATGTTTCGCGCGTTGTCTCCAACAAGCTCATGACGCCACTCCTTCTGCGGTTACAGGTTTGTCATGGCCGCCAGCATTTGATGGTGGCTCACGAAAACGTGCTATGTTATTTTTTGCCCAGCCCACAATGCCTTGCGGCATAAATAACGTGACATACACAAACAATGCCCCCAGAGCAAATAACCAACCATCTGGCATTAATGCGGTAAAACGCGTTTTTGCATAATTCACCAGCAGTGCACCCACTACCGCACCATATAACGTACCTCGGCCACCCACAGCTACCCAGATCACCACTTCAATAGAGTTCAAGGGTGAAAATTCTGCCGGGTTAATAATGCCAACTTGCGGCACATACATGATACCTGCCACCGCAGCCAACAATGCCGAATACACAAACAACGCGACTTTAAAATACTCCGTTTTATAACCCAGAAAACGCGTGCGCGATTCACCGTCACGAATACTTAACAATACCCGACCAAAACGAGAGTTCATGATAAAGCGGCTGAACACATAGGCACTGCACAAAAGCCCTGCGGTAATCACAAACAAGGCAATACGGGTGGTATCACTTTGCAAATCGAAACCCAGCAGATCTTTAAAGTCAGTCAAGCCATTGTTGCCGCCAAACCCCATTTCATTACGAAAAAATGCCAGCATCAGGGCATAAGTCAGCGCCTGCGTCATAATAGAAAGATAAACACCGGTCACTTTTGAGCGGAATGCCAACCAACCAAACACAAACGCCAGCAAGCCCGGCACCAGCAAAGCCATCAATATGGCACACCAGAAGTTGTCCATCCCCAACCAGAACCAGGGCAACTCTTTCCAATCGAGAAACACCATAAAATCGGGCAACAGGGGATTACCATACACGCCCCGGTCGCCAATCTGACGCATCAAGTACATACCCATACCATAGCCACCCAGCGCAAAGAATGCGCCATGGCCAAGACTAAGAATGCCGCAGTAGCCCCAGATCACATCAACGGCAAGCGCGAGTAAAGCGAAACACAAGTACTTACCCAATAACGTAATCGTATAAGTGCTCACGTGTAGCATAGAGTCAGGGGAAAATACCAGATTGGCAAACGAGGCCAGCAAGGTTGCGCCCATCAACACCACGACAAACCACTGCGTGTCGAAAGCAGACAAACGACCTTTTGCAAAAAACGCGGTTAAATTAGTCATTGGCTGCCCTCCCCTTTTGTGGAAACAGTCCTTTCGGCCGCTTCTGAATAAACAAAATAATCGCCACTAAAATGCAAATATTCGCCAGTACCGGGCCAAGACTGGGTTCAAGAAACTTATTGACAATACCCAGCGAAAAGCCACCCACCAGCGTACCTAATAAATTGCCCACACCACCAAATACCACCACCATAAACGAATCGATAATATAGGCTTGCCCAAGATTAGGGCCTACGTTAGTCAGCTGACTTAGGGCAACTCCCGCTACACCCGCAATACCAGAGCCCAAACCGAATGTCATCGCATCAACCCATTCAGTACGAATGCCCATCGCCTTCGCCATTTGTCGATTTTGTGAAACTGCGCGAACGTTAAGCCCCAAACTCGTTTTTTTGAGAATGAGTTGTAGAATAAAAAAGACCAGCAGGGCAAAGATAAAAATGTACAAGCGGTTATAAGTTAATGAGAGCAATGGATTAATTTCCAATGAACCGCTCATCCATTCCGGAGTCGCAACCTGCCGGTTTAGAGGAGAAAAGATAGTACGTACAGCTTGTTGCAAAATCAGGCTGATCCCAAAGGTAGCTAATAAGGTTTCCAGAGGGCGACCATGTAAAAATTGAATAACACCCCGTTCAATCGCCACACCCACTAGCCCAGATACAACAAATGCGGCAGGCACTGCTACCAAAATAGAATACTCCAGGGCGTTGGGCATCAGCAGTTGCACTACGTAGGTGGTATAAGCCCCCAGCATAATCATCTCGCCATGGGCCATATTGATCACACCCATTACCCCAAAGGTAATGGCCAGACCAATAGCAGCCAGCAGCAAAATTGAGCCTAAACTCAAACCAAAAAACAGCTGTTCAACAAGCTGATAAAATGAAATTCGGTCATCCAGTTTGGCGACCGCTTTGGTAGCAGCATGGCGCACCTCGGCATCGGCTTCCAGATAATTGCCATCGCGGTCTTGCTGCATCAGCCGTTGCAGCTCATGCCGCACCTGAGGGTCAAGATTTTCACTCAATGAACGGATTGCAGTAATTTTAATCGTGGCGTCATCAGTGGTGCGCAGGCGGTATAGGGCGAGAGCCTGCTCCAGTGCATGCTTTACACCCACGTCAGATTCTTTTTCCCACCGGGTTTGTAACAATGCGGCTGAATGAGCATTTAAATCGCCCATCATGGTAGTTACTGCCTGCAAACGAACCTCACTACTGGAGGCGTCTAGCTGCAATCGCGCAATCACATCGCGCAATACTGAGCGTAGTTTATTGTTCACGCGTATTTTTTTGATAGCGGAACCCTCTACTTCTCTGAGAGTTTCCTGGGTAAAAACATCTTTTGCCAAATATTTACCATCGGCGTTACGGCGCACATCTAATAAATCAAATGACAAAGGCTGACCATTATCATCTGCAGAATCCTGTTTAATAGAATTTTTTAATTGGGCTTTATAATAATAAAGACGACCTTCTAACATAGTGCTAAAAAGAGGCAGCATAGCTTCGCCACCCGCTTTTTCCAGCTTCACAATCACGCTATCGGTTTTACTGAGTCTCGCACCAGCCAATTCCCGGTATAACGGCGTCAGTGATTCGGGCGGAGAAATTTCTGCACTGACCACCACCGAAAGCAGCAACATCAATGCAAAAGCAATAGTTTTTTGTAATCGCTGCGTTAACAACACACGAATACCTCATAACACACAGGAACATCAACCGGCCTTATGCTGCGTTTAACACAGCATAAGGCCTTCTCTTTTAGGGTACCGGTGAACAATAAAGCGGCACCCATAATGCAGAACTACCTAGAAATTTTGACCAGAACACGCTTTGGTTTTCGTGTTGTAGTTGCCGCACTTAATTGGCGCAGTCCAGTCAGCGACAATATCCTTTGAACCAGGCAGATAGTCAGACCACGCATCGCCATCAACCAAACCGTCGGTTTCCCAAACCACTTCAAATTGACCGTCGGATTGAATTTCACCAATAAATACCGGCTTGGCCAGGTGGTGATTTTTCAGCATAGTAGCCTTACCACCCGTAAGATTCGCAGTAGTAATACCAATCATGGCCTGTTCTACTTTATCCACGTCGGTGGTGCCTGCTTTTTCCACGGCTTTTGCCCACATATTGAAACCGATATACGTTGCTTCCATGGGGTCGTTAGTCACACGCTTAGGATTTTTGATAAAGGTTTTCCATTGTTTGATGAAGGCATCATTAGCTGACGATTCGATACTTTCAAAGTAATTCCATGCGGCCATATGACCTACCAATGGTTTGGTATCGAAGCCAGACAACTCCTCTTCACCCACCGAGAAAGCCACTACAGGAATATCTTCAGACGAAACGCCCTGGTTACCCAGCTCTTTATAAAATGGCACATTGGCATCGCCGTTAATGGTAGATACCACAGCGGTTTTCTTGCCCATGCTGCCAAATTTTTTGATATCACTCACAATGCTTTGCCAGTCTGAGTGGCCAAAGTCGGTGTAATTGATCATGATATCTTTATCTTTTACGCCTTTCGCTTTCAGATAAGCTTCAAGAATTTTATTGGTCGTGCGTGGATACACGTAGTCTGTACCTGCCAATACCCAACGCTCTACACCCAGATCATTCATCAGGTAGTCAACGGCTGGAATTGCCTGCTGGTTGGGCGCCGCACCGGTATAGAAAATATTTTTTGATGACTCTTCGCCTTCATACTGCACGGGGTAAAACATCAAACCATTGAGTTCTTCAATCACCGGCAGTACCGATTTTCGCGATACCGATGTCCAGCAACCAAAAATTACATCAACCTTCTCTTTGGTTAACAGTTCACGGGTTTTTTCTGCAAACAAAGGCCAGTTTGAGGCGGGATCAACCACCACAGGTTCCAGTTTTTTACCCAGCAAGCCACCTTTTTTATTCTGCTCTTCTATCATCATGAGCACAGTATCTTTTAACGTGGTTTCGCTGATCGCCATGGTGCCCGACAACGAATGCAATACACCCACTTTAATTGTATCCGCCGCCTGTGCAGCCATGGCTGCTACGAGTGACAGGCCCAACATGCCTGCCTTTAGTGTTTTTTTCATGGTCATAACAAATACCTTTTTGTTCAAAGGGAGAATTAGAAAGTAACGATCATTTCCAAACCGATCGTATCGATGTCGTTATCCATTGCATCGTCACTGAGCATGTTGTATTCGGCCACTAGCGAGACATTCGAAGTAAGGGAATACAGGCCTGCGATTGTCCATTTGCTACAGTCGTAGCAACCCAGTGCATTAGTGCCACCACCCGCATCGACTTCAATTGCACTGGTACGCACAGTCATACTGAAATCATCAGTAAAGGCGTAATTGCCCATCACCAGCCAGCTTTCACCATCTACGCCTTTTGCGCCCCAATCAGACAGGTCGTTATATTCCGCCGCCACGGTAAGCCCACCGGCTGCATAACTGGCCCAAAAGTTGACTAATGTCTGGTCGAAATCGTCGGCTGGGGTATCACCGGTTTTACCACTGGCAATGCCCAAAAATACGGTCAGGTTTTCAACGGCAGTGAAACGCACGTTCGCTTCATAACCCATTTCATCGGTATTGGTATCTGTGGTATCCCAAATACCTGAAGCCGCGGAGCCATATACTTCGAACCCTTCACCTTTGTATTTAACGCCCACACCATTGAAGAACGATGGATAAACCAAAGCGGCTGAAATGGTGTACTGATATAAGTCGGGTGCGTGAAAGGCTTCGAAGCCCAACGCACTGAGGTATTTACCGGCAATCACCGATACATTATCGGTAGCCTGGTAAACCACATGGGCCTGCTCTAGGTCATAGTCTTCATCGGCGCCACCGGCAACGTGAGCTTCAATAGAAACTTTGTCATCGAGCTGCGACTTAAAACGCACTTCTGCACGATCCAAACCTGCACTATCAGAGTCAGTGCCATCGTCGGCATCCACACTGGAAATGGACATATCCAGATAACCGGAAATATTGACTTTACCTGCATCCATATCCGCCAATGCACTTTGTGCACCACCCGCCATTACCGTGGCCGCAATCACACTGGCCAACTGTTTCTTTATCTCTCGCATAACGTTTGCTCCCGTCAAATGGTCTCTCACATACATTCGTTTTTGATGAACGTTGCTGATCTGTGATCTGGCGCCACGTTTTTTGCAGCATGATTCACCCTGTTTTTGATGCAGGGTTATAGTAGGGAGAGCGGTGGGGCATTCACCATGGGGGGATTGTCGTAAGCCACTACGTTAAATGACGTATTAACCCGGCAAGTATTATTGTTGGGTTAATACGCGGCGCACGGATGCGCCGCCATGGGTCGCTGGCCAATGAAAGCCTTGGAAATACAAGGGATTTCGTAAAATTCCGCAGGTATTTCCAAGGCGTGCAACAAAATAGATAAGGAGATCTATTTTGTTGCCGGGTTAATAATGTAAGGAACTACAGCATCAGCAAGCTGGGCACTGCTGAGGATGTTGACGGGAAGAGTCAAGAAAGGCTCGTTGAAGTTTTTGTTCAATGGCCTGCCGCAAAAGCAAAGCCTGCTCGTTGCCGTCCAATTCGCTGATGACAAAATCCACGTGACGACGAGCATCAATAAAACGCTGCTCAGCGAAAGCCCGTTGAGCCAGCTGCAAACGGTAATAGGGATTTTTATCACGCCAGGCCTGTACCAGGCGGCGATACTCTTCTGCTTTTTCAGCTTGCCCGGTTCGGGCGTATAGGGTGACCAAGTTATTAATCGGCGATAACGTGCTAGCGTCAAGATCAATTGCATGAAGAAAAGCTGCCTCGGCTTCGGCTGTTAACTGGGCACGACGATAGAGTACACCCACGTTAGACCATATACTGGCGTCTTTAGGTGCGAGCAACAACGCCTTACGAAAATAACCCAAGGCCCGTGCTACATCACCTTCAAACATATAATTGACGGCATGATTATTATAATACTGCGCCATGGCCTCAGCATCGCTCAGTCGCTTGCTTCGAATACGCTCAATAGCGGTTTCGCGACTGCGATTAAAGTCGAGCGTCATCTCTCTACCCGAAGTAGGCAATTTAACCACCACATTAACATGGCGAGTAATCTGGTAACTGTCGCTGGTATTGGTAGGCGACCAGGAAGGCGCTGTCATCACCTCTTGAAAGTGCACGCGAAAACCGCCATAGCGGAGCATCGACGCCACTAAAAATGAAATAGACAAGCAATTGCCGCGCCCCTGAGCGAAGGTTTCTGCTGCACTAAGAGTAGCACTCGCATCATATTTCAAGCCTAAATTGCCTGGTGCGAATAGAGCGTAATTAAACTGGTTGATGCTGGTCGCATTGTATCGGCGTTTTGGTAAATAAGCCTCGACAAAGGCCTGTTGTCCGGGGGTTAAGGCCAGCAGATTCAAACGTGGCACATCGACAGATGATGAGTTACCTGCCAGTAGAGCTTCGCCCGCCAGTAACTGCTTTAACATACTAGAAGAAACCGAGCGGGAAGGCACCTGCCCGGCGCAAGCGACCAATAAAGCCGTTAATGCGCTTATCCACACCACCCTGAACAAAGGCGGTATCGATACCCTAAACAGAACCACGTTACACCCCCGTCTTACAATGATGAGTGCGGTGTTAACACGTTACGTATCTAAGCTTAACCGGTTCAGCCTCGGGGCATAGCACTATTTGATTCTATTAAAACTGCCTGCTATAGCGCGCACTTATACATAGCTATCGAACTATTTTTGGCGACATCTATCGGAAATACCGCCGCAACCTGATCAAATAACAACCAGCCACATAGTCCCGTCATACATAATCAGCTTAGCCATCCCTAGCGCCGCAACAGAGTTTCAGTTACCCTTTGCCTGCACTTTAATGCCTTAAGACCACCCACGATAAGAGTAAACTGCTAGTGATCAGCGCCCGTATCAAAGGCCTCGGACTGGGGCTCAGCCTGGTGTTATGCGGCTGTACAACAACTCCCTGGTCCACAAAAGACGATCTCGACGTATTACGTGAAGAGATAAACCAACAGCAGCAAGATAACGACCGTTTGTTTGCCAAATTGGAGCAAATCGCCACCCATCAGGAAGCCTTGATGCAGGCCTACGAGGAGCACGCTACCAGCCATACGCTGCCACCCCCCAACGAAAGCTTTGCTGTTTCCGAAACCAAGCCAGTAGCGGAGCCCGCTAAAGTGACGCCACCTGAGCCTGTCGTGGCGCATACTACCAGCAACAAAGTGTGGGTTGGCCGCCGGGAGATCATCAACTTTCCTGTTCTGGGTGCCAAATTCGAGGCCCGCATCGATACCGGTGCAGAATCCTCATCACTGGATGCCCGCGACATTACCCAATTTGAGCGCGATGGTGAAAAATGGGTGCGTTTTAAGATACTGACAGACGGCAAACACGAAAAAACCGTGGAACGCCCGGTAATGCGCTGGGTCAGAGTCTATCAATCGATAGATACCGAGGGTGAACGCCGCCCGGTTGTACAACTGGCATTTCGTATCGGCACGATCGAAGATATGACCGATTTTACCCTAACCGATCGATCGCACCTGGATTACTCTGTATTGGTTGGCCGAAATATTTTAACTGACCTCATGGTTGTTGATGTCAGCGAGTCGTTTTTGTTAGGAAAGTAATTTCCCAAGGAACAGCGTGTGCGCCGAACCCCTTTATACCTGCTCGTATTTATTCTACTCACTACCGGCCTTACGCTGGTCACACTTCGCCACATCCACACCGGCCTACCCCTGCTACCAGGTACCGACCAGCCGGTGTGGCTGATAGAGGCCGGTATTGAGTTTAATGCCTATGGTGGACCGGTAGAGGTAAGCCTTGATCTGCCCGATAATATTCCCGGCTTTCGCCTGCTGAATGAACAAGCAGCCAGCCCTGGCTATGGTTTTTCTGTCATAAACACCCCTTCTGGCCGTCGTGGGGAGTGGACCAAACGCCTCGCCAACGGTAAACAGGTGCTTTATTTCCAGGCCCAGTTTGTAACCGACCCTTTGTTTCAGCCACCGTCTGAGCCACCCCATGCCGATCAGGAAAACCCTATCAATAACTGGGATCAGCCGACTAAAACAGCAGCCAAACAAATTCTTCTTGAAGCCAGTGATCGTGCGGTATCCCCAACCTCACTGACCCGGGAGCTGATCAAAGAACTTAACCTGGGCAGTTTGAGCCAAAACGCGGCCTTGCTGCTGTCACGCAAGTCGCGAGGCGAGCTCATGCTCTCGCTGTTACACAGTGCGGGGTATTCTGCCCGCCTATCGGAAGGGCTTTATCTGGAAGACGCCCGCCGTCGCCAGCGCCTGCAACAGATGTTAGAAGTGTACGAAGATAACCAGTGGCATGTATTCAACCTTACAACCGGTGAGCAAGGCGTACCTAAAAACCTGCTACTGTGGAAACGCGGCGGGGTTTCGTTTCTCGACGTAGAAGGCGGTAGAAATTCATCCCTGTACTTCTCGATCATTCGTCAAAATGTACCCCAGCAAACCCTTTATCAAGCTCGTACACAGGAGGCCGGGTTCCAGCTGTTCAGCATCAGCAGCCTGCCGCTGGAAGAGCAAAGCATGTTTAAGACCCTGCTGCTACTGCCACTGGGGGCACTGGTTGTCGTATTTATGCGCATTATCGTGGGTTTGCAAACCTCCGGTACCTTTATGCCAGTACTGATTGCCGTGGCCTTTCTGCAAACCTCACTCATGCCGGGTATTTTCAGTTTTGTGCTGATTGTGGCGGCCGGCTTGCTGTTACGCGGTTACCTCTCGCACCTCAACTTGTTGTTGGTCGCCCGCATTGCCACCCTGGTAGTTATTGTGATTTTCCTGATTGCCCTTACCAGTGTGTTGGGCGCGCGCCTGGGCATACAAACCGGTATGACCATTACCTTTTTCCCGATGATTATCATCGCCTGGACCATCGAGCGCATGTCGATACTCTGGGAAGAAGAAGGGCCTCGTGAAGTGCTGGTGCAAGGCTCGGGTAGCCTGCTGGTCGCCGTCGCAGCCTACTTATTAATGAGTTGGAATGTGCTGGCTCACTTGTCGTTTAACTTTCCTGAAATTCACTTTATTACGCTGGCACTTATTTTGATACTTGGTCAGTACACGGGTTATCGACTCAGCGAATTACGTCGATTTAGAAGAATGGTTGACTGAGGCGGCGCAACGGTATGTGGAAGTCACCAGAGCAGTTAAATACCAAAGGTGTGCTCGGCATGAACCGCCGCAATCTCGCCTATATCGGCCGTTATAACAAACGCCACTTATTCCCATTGGTTGATAACAAGTTAAAAAGCAAATTGCTGGCACAGGAAAACAGCATCAATGTGCCGCAACTTATTGGGGTCATCACTGAACAACACGAAATAACTACCATTGGCAAACTGCTGCAAAACCTCAATGGCTTTGCCATCAAGCCCAGTAAAGGCTCTGGCGGAAAGGGTATCCTGGTCATCAAAGGCCAGAGCCAGAAAGGTTTCATCAAGTCTTCCGGCCAACTGATCGGCTACGAAGACATTAAGCGCCATCTCAGTAATATCCTGGCCGGTCTGCATTCGCTGGGTGGCTCTCCCGACAGCGCCGTTATTGAATCCCTGATCAAACCGGCGCCTATGCTAGAAGGTATTTCGTTTCAGGGCGTACCCGATATTCGCATCGTAGTATTCTCTGGTTACCCGGTAATGGCCATGATTCGCTGCGCCACCAGTGATTCAGACGGCAAGGCCAACCTGCATCAAGGTGCTGTGGGCATTGGCCTGAATATACGCGATGGCCGCGCACTCTCAGCCATTCAGTTCGAACAGCCATTAACCCACCACCCCGACACCCATAAACCGCTGTACGAAGTACAGATCCCTCACTGGGATGATTTTCTGTTAATGGCTGCCCGCTGTTATGAAATGACGGGCCTGGGTTATATGGGGGCCGACCTGGTACTGGATGAAAATTCCGGCCCCATGTTACTGGAACTCAACGCCCGGCCCGGCTTAGCCATACAGGTTGCCAACCAACAAGGCTTACTGCCACGCCTGCAAATGGTTGAAAAGCAGCTGAATAAACGACTCAAAGCCGATGCAAGAGTTGCCTTTTGTCAGGAACATTTTCACGTACCTGCTGCTGAGCAACCGCTGCAACAAATGCTCGAAAACCAAGCCGGTTAACAATCAGTAATCACAACATACCGAGGTATGCAACGCACCCGAAAGAGATCTACCAGCCGCCCTCAACCGTTGCATTTACGGTTACATCAAATCGACACCGCACTCCAGGTTTTCAAACCAGGCGAGAAATTCGGCAATACGCTCTTTACCCATAAACGGGCGACCGTGCTGTGGAATAATCATTTCAACATCCAGCTTACGAACGCGGTTCACCCATATTCTGCAGGCTTTATTACTGGCCATGTAACGTTTGTGGAAGCCCTCCATCAACGGGATATGCTCGGCCATGTTTTCCACCGGCTCGTGGTCTTTACCTGGCGTGGCCGCTGCGCCCACATCACCACTAAACAACAGCTTGCTGATGGGGTCATAAAAATGGAAATTACCTACAGAATGCAAAAAGTGGGCGGGTATTGCCTGAATTTCACAGTTACCCAAAGTAACCTTGCCACCTTGATCTGGCACTTCAACCATGCGGTTTACCAGTGATTTATTCATTTGATTGGAGACGAAACCAGAAACCAGGTGCGGAAGAAAGCGTGCCCAGAGTCGAGATGTGACCACCTTACACTGACTATGCATCAACCAGCGGGGTAGTGACGAAATAATGTCAGGATCCTGATGCGATGCAAACACGTAACGCAACGATTGATCAATAGTAATATGTTTCGACAACTGGATAGATAAAGGGGTATAGGTTAGCTCACCACCTGGATCAAACAGTGCGGCTTCGCCATGATCAATAATCACCAGTTGATTACTGGGGATACCCTCCCCTTCAACCAGCCCTGTTACAAACAAGCAGATGTGCTGATTATTATCGTAAAGTTTGATAGTTTTTTGCGTCATGAGATGTCCTGAGTCTTGCGGTTAACACTCTCTAAAGGGTACAGGTACGAGTGTAGACGGCGATGAGGCAGATCATCGTTTTTTTGTTTTTTTTGGCGACATTAAATTATTTTTGAACAGCATACAAAACGGTAGACAATCGCACAAAACAGCAGTCACCTAAAAAAGGTGCGACAACCAAAAACAGGGGATTCTCACCTAAAAACTCAAAATCCGTAGCGCAGTGCCACAAACGCATTACTGTTGCTTTCGAACTGACCAAAGAAGGTATGCTCATCTTTACCGATAAACCAGTTGGCTCCTGCTGTGGCCGTCCAGTGGTCGTCAATTTTATAACTTACCGAAGGTTTGATATAAGCGTCTCGATCGGTCGGGGAATAAAACGCAAAAAAGCTAATCGTTAAATTTTGATTCATTGCCAAACGCGTTAACCGCGTGGTGATTACCTGCCGGACTTCATCACGGGCAATTTGGCCCGGCATTAATGCTTGCTGATAGTGAGTATAGTCTTGCAATACTTCAAGGTAATACTGCGCGGCCAGTGTAGTATCGGTAGCGACTTCCACCTCATAGCCCAACAGGCCACGCCATTCGCTGTTATTGATGAAATTATCACTACCTTGACTGTCATCACGGGAATCGTAGTACCCCATCTCGGCACTAAAAATACCGGCCCCCCACTGCCCTCGCAAGCTGGCACCATACACGCGTAAACGCGGGAAAATAGCCAAACCAGTATTGATATCGAACCCACCGGGGCTCTTCCAGTAGCCATCATAAAAATAGGCAGCGGCCTCAAAACCGACTATCTGGCGATAGTAACGCAGAGCGATTTCGTCATTAGTACCAGTGGTAGTGGGCTTGTCAGTTATCACCAATGCGTTCTCGCCAACCGCAGCTCCGAACATAGGGCTGTAATACGATAACCGCCGTCCATCGATGTAACGATCGCTGTCAAACCTCGGGGTATACACGATATTGAGGTTACCCCAATGGTGATAAACCCCCACACGCAATGCATCGGAAGGGGCTTTTAGATATTGATCGTCGCGCCCAGCTAAAAAACTGTTCCAATCTTTGGGAAAAAGGTCGTTAATAAATAACAGATCGCCCACACCCCACGTAAGAATCTGGCGGCCAGCTTTTACGTCAACCGTATCGCCCAGCCGTGTGTGCACCCAGGCTTCGCGAATATCCAGCCAACCCCTGCCATTCTCCAAATCGATATGCTGTGAGTCTTCTACATCGTCGTACAACACATTGGCTGTGGCTTTACTCGACCAGTCATTCCAGAACCATTCTTTTTCCAACTCCAATCGAGTTTCTGCGAGACTGGTATGATCCTGAGCAACTGGAGTTTTCAAGCGCGTACCGACTCGGGTTTCCCAAAAGCCGGTGATCCCCCAATCATTGCCATCGTCGCTCTCGCTTTGCCACGCCACATCCGTTGTAGGCTCAACGATACCTTCCGGCAGGGAAGGCTCATCATCGGTTTGCAAACCCCCAGGTAATGCGGGCTCATCGTTGCCAATACCCATTGGCAACGATGGTTCTGATTCACGATCAAATGACCCAAGCCCAGCAGGCAAATCTGGCTCTTGGGCATAAGACACGGCTGACAACAAACCCATCGATAGCAGTATTACGCCCGCCAGCCTGGAAAAAACAGCAAACACCGTATCAGCACCTGTTATCGTAAATATTGATTGGGTGGAACCCGTAAATAACGCTCGGTAAATACATCCTCAGGCAAACCAATATTGTAATTCACCTGACTGTAACGCATTACCGTTTTACTACCGGTTTTGAGATTCTCCATACTCGCTTCTGTGACGGTAGGAAAGCCTTGGACATCATCAACCTTGAGCGCCTTAGCTACCCGATACTTTTCGCCATTGGCGTTGTAAAACTCGGTTTGCACTGGAATAAAGGTTTGCTTGTGTACATACATGTCGTAGTAGACAAACTCAACGCTATCAGGGTCTTTAGGCGTGTGGCGCAACACATAGTAGTTGTCGGTCGTTTTCAACAGTTCGTGTTTGTCAGCATCGATACTGCGGCCGCTTACATCCTCATAAAAATAGTCAGACCCCACAAAACTGGTGCGTTTGTCGCCCGCTGCAATGGGTTTTACCAGGTCCAGTGCTGGTAAATACAACTTGCGGTCGTCGTTGCCATCTAGTTTTTTGCGAACCATAAATACCATTTTGTTCACATCGGCAGGGCGATGAAAATACACATACATTTGCTGCTCACCGATATACGCCTGATTTTCCAGCGCATCACTGTCAGGAATATCGCGACGCAATATCGTAAAGCTGCGCTGCCGTGAGCGGCCCTGATTATCGGTGATTACCATTTGCACCTGCGCACGGCCATCTTTACCCTGATAATAAGAGACATAGTTGGCATGGTTCACAATCTCATCAACACTGGGTTGTGCATAAGCAGACCACGGCAATGCCAAGGCTGCCACTAGCAGTGATAATCGAAAAGTTTGCTTCAAATAATTCTGTACGTTCATACGTTACCCCTTCTTGAATAACCAACGTTGTAACAAGGTGACCAGTGCCGGCATAATCAGTAGCGTTGCCAACCCTGCACTAATAATAATGGCGGCAATAAAAACACCCACCGTTTGATAAGGCACCAGTGGTGCGGCCAGCAAAGGCAAAAACCCAGCACTCAGCACAATGGCATTGCGACTGATCGCTCGCGCTGGTTCGCCAAACACATACTTCACCGCCTCTGTCCAACTGCCATATTTGTTCACGGCTTCGCGTGAACGCGCCAAAAAGTGAATCGCATAATCCACCGCAAGCCCCAAGCTAAGTGCGCTCAATACGGCAACCGGCATGTCGTAGTCTTTACCGATCAACCCAATAATGCCGTAGATCAAACCTACGGTGATGGTGAGCGGAATCATCGATAACAACCCCATCAGCACTGAGCGGAAAAGAGCAATCATCATTAGCAGAACTACCACGAACGATCCCAAAAAAGCTTCGAGCATGCCGTACACCATTTTGTCTTGCCAAACGACATTAATGTAGGTGAGGCCAAACCAGTCGGCTTTAATGCCGCGTGGCGCAGGGTGCGCAGCCAAAAACGTGTCGAGAGTTTTAATCACACTCTCCATATCACGGTTGTCACCACTGGTTAACTGCAACCATAAATTGGTTTGCCGATAATCGGGCGTAACGAAATGCCATAAATCCTGCGGGCGATGACTGTTTTGATAGGTAATGAGTGTCTGTCCTACTGCGCCAACGTTTTCAGGAATGCGATACGCGGCGGGATCACCCATCAGGAGTTCACGGTAGACCGTTTTCACTACATCGGTTAATGAATTAATTTTGCCGACCGTGTGATTCTGCAACAGCGCTTGTTGCAGTTCATCCATCCACTGTAGCGTATCAGGCTGTTTGAAAACTTCCTGCTGCTGTTTAATTTCGTCGAGCATTAACGCCAGCATATCCCAGCTGTAGTACTCATCACCTTGTGCCTGCTGCATGTGGGTTTCGATATAATTACCCAATTCGGCATTAGACAGCGCAAGGGTGCCATTCACATAACCCGCAAATTGTTCAAAGGGTGATACAGGTAATTGAGTATCAACTGCCTCTTGCTGTTTGGTCGACAGCATTTGTAATAATGCGGCTTTATCAACCCCAGCAGACTCCGGTGCACGCAGTGACAAATAGGCCATATAGGTACCGCCAAAATGCTCGTTCAGTACCCGATCGGCAACACGAATGTCATGATCTTTGCCAAACCACTTAATAGGGTTGTCATTAATTTTAATCGTGGAAATACCGTAAGCAGCGATACCGGCCGTTAATAAGGTTGCCAGTAAAACAACCCCTGGCTTACGGGTAGCACCGCGCCCCAGCGCGGCCAGAAAGCGCCCCATTAAGGTATGGTCTTCTTCGCCTTCACTACCCTCGTGGCCGTAGCCTTCCAGTTTATGCTCTGGAATCAACATCACATAGGCAGGTATAAATAGCATAGTCAGGCCCCAGGCGATAAATACACCGATGGCGACAAAAATACCAAACACTTGCACAGGTGGAATGGGCGTTAACGCCAGTGACAAAAAACCTGCCATGGTAGTCACGGTAGTAAACAGCATGGGCGCAAACAAGGTATGCATCACTTCAGCCAAGGTTTTACGGCGATCTTTGTACACCGGATACCGATCAAAAAATTCTGACAGTATATGAATAGCATCCAGCACGGCGATCGGCATCACAAAGATAGGAATCATGGAACTCATGATGTGAATCGTGTTGCCGGAAATAATCAGCAGCGCCATGGTCACCATCGCACTCACCATAGCAACAATCATGGGTGCGCTAACGAGTACAAGTTTTTTGAAAAACCACCACAGCAACAGGAAAATTGCCAACATGGCCAGCGGTGCAGAAATGGCCATTTGAATGAACATTTCCACACCAAACGTATCTTCTGCCACGGGCAACCCAGTAATGTAAACTTGGTCTTCGATTGGCCAATCAGCGGTATAGGCTTTAATGGCATTGCTCACGCGATACGACAGAGTTTTACTGGTTAAGGGAAGATAGAGTGCCAAGGCTTTGCCGTCTTCCGAAACCAGTGTGCCATTTAAAAAAGGAATGGCTTGCGCACGGTCGCGCACCTTCACCGCCTCGGCATCCGTCGCCGGAGGTTTAGGCATTAACCACGAGAAATTTACAACCCCCATGCCGCCCTGCTCGATGTTATCCACGGTGGAAGGGGCAATCATGTCTACGTCAATCACACCTTCGCGCACCGCAGGGTCGGCTTTGGATGGCCAACTCAGGGTTTTGGCATATTGGGTAAGCTCGTAAACCCGGCGCAGGGATTCAGAGTTGAATACACCATTGCGATTAGTGTCGTTGACGATGCCCACCACCACCATGTCAGACAAATCGAAGACCTGCTTGTTTTCATCGTGAAACAGGCGCACAGGCTCAGAATGCGCCAGCATGTTTTCGGGGTCGGTATCGACTTTAATAGGCGGTAAATAAGGCACTGTCATAAAGTTTGGTATCGCCGCCAATACCAGCAACACAACCGTAACCTGCACCATACTGCGGCTAATCGTACGAGGGTGATTTAACGCAAAATACACCGCTTGATCGGAAAGAAATGAACGCGCCATGCAGTAATTCCTTGATCATCAAAAAGACATTGCAATTATATTAGATCTTACTTATATTAGAGTCAACTTATTTAATGCGTTTACACCATGTACCAACCAACACCACCCTACCAATTCGACAAAGCCCAACTGGCAGCGCGAGTACTCAAAACACTGGCCAATCCAGCCCGGCTACTGCTGCTATGCGCGCTGGCACACAGAGAACACACGGCAGGCGAGTTGGAAAACGTAACCGGCCTTGGCCAATCGGCCTGCTCCCAGCATTTGTCAAAATTGCGGGCACAGAGCCTGGTACATACACGGCGCGACGGCCAGAAAATTTGCTACTCGCTGGCAGACCCGGCAGTAAGACAACTGCTACATACACTGCATGAGCTATACTGCGCTGAGCACCGCCAGCCAATATCGTAACAACCACCACCAATCACCCATTTGACTGAGGACATACAAAATGAACATCGATAAGCTGGTATTAACATTCGCAGGAACCGTGATTTTACTGAGCTTGGCACTCAGCCAAATTCACTCCGTAAACTGGCTATGGCTTACCGCATTTGTAGGTGCCAATATGCTGCAAGCAGCCTTTACCGGTTTTTGCCCATTGGCCATTATTCTTAAAAAAGCAGGGTTCACACCGGGCTGCGCCTTTCGCTAACAAGCTTCAGTATAGGCTGCATTCCGGCCCATAACAGGCACGACCATCAATGCTTGCCCTATTCTCAGCACTGGCAACATTGAGCGGGTACGCCATTGCCATAGTCAGCACCCACCCAAACAGCGGTATGCGATATGCAGAGCCAGCAACAGCGCCCCTGTACGCTAGCGGCCCAGGGGCGTGCTGTATTAACAAGCGGTTAAACGAGCGATCGAATATTGGCTGCGGTAAGCTCAATAATATTCTGACGTGCCTCGCGGCTTATCCAGGCATTGTGCGGTGTAACGATAAGATTAAGATGGTTGTTCAAGGCGTCAAGCAAGGGGTGCCCATCTCGCGGCGGCTCCACCGGCAACACGTCCACCGCCAACCCGCCCAATATGCCATTCTGCAGGGCTTGAAGGCAGGCGATCTCGTCGACAATGCCGCCGCGCGCGCAGTTCACTACCAAACAACCACGCTTAATATGAGCCAAACGGGTTGCATTAAGCAGATGGCGGGTGTGTTCACCCAGTGGGCAGTGAAACGACAGTACGTCGGCTTGCGGTAACAGGCTCTCAAAGCCAGGACGGACATCATCAGATGCACCGGGTCGCGCAGAAAATATCACCTGCATGCCAATGGCTTCGGCCAATTTGGCAACCGCAGAACCCAGCGCACCAGCACCTACAATCACTAGCGTTTTGCCCGCCAGCTGGGTGGTAGTAAAATTCATCAAACAAAAAAACGAATGCTGTTGCCAAGCCCCCTCAGCCACTGTCTGTTGATACTGGGGCAAGCGCCCGGCTAAAGCCAGTATCAACATAAAGGTATGCTGCGCGACCGACTGCGTGCCGTAATTGGTCACATTCAATACCGGTACACTCAAACGTTCAGCCGCCGCTCTGTCAACATTATTAGTACCCGTTGCCATCACTAAAATGGCTTTTTTATTCTGAATAATCTGCTCATCGATACGCACTTTGTTGGTCAACACAAGATCCGCATCTGCCGTACGCTGCACTACCTCACTGGCATTTGTTTGGCCATAGACCACAAGCTCAGATACTGCGTTTTGTATTGGTGAGAGATCAATATTTTCGCCCAAGGTATCGGCGTCAAGTAATACCGCTTTCATTGCTTACCTGTTATGCCATTTAAAAAAAAGCAAGGTAACAAAGGTAGCGTGACAAAGCGAGGGTTACTGACCACTCTGCAAACGTAGGTAAAAGGTAGCAGGAATTTTATATCCCCCACCACAACCTCAATATGGTAAGGCACAGAGCGCAAGGTGAGCGCTGCGGTTTGCGGGTTATAAATGACATGCTCGACATGGGTTATGCCACCACACCGCTGCCCCAACGAGCTAGGGAGCACCAACAAAAAAATCGGAAGATCTACTTTTTTCCGGGTTAACAGCAGTAAAAAAGTAGTAAAAAAAAGGGCGGATAAACCGCCCCAAATGGTACAGAGAACAAATATTCAATCGGATGCTCTGTATCAGCGTCAGCCAGTTTGCTCAATGCATCAACAAGCCAATTGAATATCACCATCTTGTAAACGAACCGAATAGGTTTTTAATCGATGATTCGCATCTTCCAGACATTCGCCGGTTTGCAAATTAAAATGTTGCTTGTACAAGGGAGATGCTACCACTAAGGCATCGCCCAGTGACCCGGTAATACCGCGTGACAATACGTTGGCTTCACCAATGGGATCGTAATTCGACACTGCATATAACGCGTTGTCTTTGGCCAATTTAAAAATAGCAACCTGCTCACCTTGCAGTTCAGCGCAAACACCGGTGCCAGGTAAAATATCGTCGTCTTTACACACTGAAATCCAGTTCGTCACAGTTAAGCCTCCACAACTTCTAAAGCGGGTATACGTTCTTCTTTCGTCGCCGGGCGACGCTGACCACGCTCAGCAACATAAGCGAGATTACTATCGGTCGCCTCGGAGTTAATAAAATGCTTGAAGCGCTTCAGGCGCTCTGGGTTTTCGATGGTGGTTTTCCATTCGCACTGATAGTTACCCACATTAGCGGCCATTTCGGCTTCCAGCTCAGCGACAATACCTAAGCGATCGTTAATGACTACATCTTTCACATAGTCCAAACCACCCTCAAGGTTTTCCATCCATACTGAGGTACGCTGTAGCCGGTCTGCCGTGCGTATATAAAACATAAGGAACCGATCGATATATTTGATCAATGTCTCTTTATCGAGATCGCTTGCCAACAGATCAGTATGCCGTGGGCGCATACCGCCATTACCGCATACATAAAGATTCCAACCGTTTTCTGTGGCAATCACACCAACGTCTTTCGATTGCGCTTCAGCACATTCACGGGTACAACCCGATACCGCGAACTTTAATTTATGGGGTGAACGCAAACCTTTGTAGCGATCTTCTATTTCAATCGACAAGCCAACCGAGTCGTCAACACCATAGCGACACCATGTACTGCCGACACAGGATTTTACGGTACGCACCGACTTGCCATAGGCATGGCCTGTTTCAAAACCGGCATTAACCAGCTTGCGCCAGATCAACGGCAACTCATGCAACTGCGCACCAAATAGATCGATACGCTGGCCGCCAGTAATTTTGGTGTAAAGATTAAATTCTTTAGCAACTTCACCCAGTACAATCAGTTTTTCTGGCGTTATTTCACCACCCGCAACACGCGGCACTACTGAGTAAGTACCATCTTTTTGCATGTTGCCCAAATAGATGTCGTTGGTGTCTTGCAAACCAATATGCTCTTGCTTAAGTACATATTCATTCCAGTATGACGCAAGAATAGAACCGACTGTTGGCTTACAAATGTCGCACCCATGCCCGTTACCATGAGAATCCAGTAACTCGGCGTAGGTTTTGATTTTCTTCACCCGAACAATATCGGCCAGTTCCTGGCGAGAATATTCAAAGTGCTCACACAAATGATTGTTGACTTCAACACCCAGTTTTACCAGCTCCGCATCCATCACCTGCTTGACCAGTGCAGCACAACCGCCACAGCCGGTAGATGCCTGGGTAGCGGCTTTCACGGCGCCCATATCGGTCGCGCCTTCCTGCACCGAGCAACAGATAGCCCCTTTGGACACGTCATAGCAGGAACAAATCGTGGCGGAATCCGGCAGGGCATCCACACCCAGTGCAGCACCAGCGCCTTCCACACTGGGCAGAATCAGGCTCTCTGCACTCTCGGGCAAATCGATGTCGTTAAGCATAAATTGCAGCAGGTTACCGTAGGCCTCTACATCACCAACTAATACGGCACCGACAACTTTCTTGCCGTCTGCCGAGACAATCAGGCGCTTGTATACCTGCGCCACTTCGTTGTTATACACATAGCTCTGGCACCCCGGTGTACGACCATGCGCGTCGCCAATGCTGGCAACATCAACACCCAACAATTTAAGCTTGGTGCTCATATCCGCACCAGTAAACGCCTTAGTGCCGCCAGTAATATGCGATACAACCACACTGGCCATGGCATAACCGGGTGCGACCAAACCGAAGATGCGGTTATCCCACAGGGCACACTCGCCAATGGCATATACATTGTCTATCGACGTTTGGCAGTAGTTATTGATTTTAATACCGCCGCGCTCACCTATTTCCAAACCGAACTCGCGAGCCAGTTCATCTTGCGGGCGAATGCCCGCTGAAAACAAAATCATGTCGGTTTCCAAAAAACTGCCATCGGCAAAATTCATGCGATAACGGGCGTTTTCACCGGCAACAATTTCTTGGGTGGCTTTTTCGGTATGCACTTGCACATCTAACTCTTCGATTTTTTTACGCAGTAAGGCGCCACCGCCTTCATCCAGCTGCACAGCCATCAAACGCGGGGCGAATTCCACCACATGAGTTTCGAGCCCAAGGTTTTGCAGTGCATTGGCCGCTTCAAGCCCTAACAGGCCACCACCAACCACTACACCCGTTTTGGAAACTTTTGCCGACGCGGTAATCGCTTCCAGATCTTCAATGGTGCGATACACCAAACAGTGTTCCTGATCATTACCAGGAATGGGCGGCACAAAAGGATAAGAGCCTGTTGCCAGCACCAGCTTGTCATAGGTCTCTTCCCGACCACTGGCAGTAATTACTTTGTTTTCATCAAACTTGAGCGCAACCACCTTGTCGTTGAGCACATAGCTAACGCCTTTTTCGTCGTAATAGGCTTCGTCGGTCATCGCCAGATCAGCCGCCGTTGAACCAGTAAAGTAACTACTTAATTGCACGCGGTCATAGGCCAAACGCGGCTCTTCTGAAAATGTAATCACCTCGTATGCTGAGCTGCTGTCTTCTTTTATCAGTGTATCGATAAAGTTGTGCCCAACCATGCCGTTGCCCACAACCACTATACGCTGCTTGCTCATTACCTCTTCCTCTCTCAGGCTGATAATCTGTTCAGGTTTGCAGCACGGAATGCTGCATCTAACGTTGTTTTTGTCGATGTTGGTTCTGTCTGCTGCAGAGCCTCAAACCAACTAAGCTGATCGGCCAACGCCACTACGTCACCAATCACGATCAGGGCCGGCGACTGTACTTTTTCGTTCATTGCCAATTGCGCCAAGTGCTGTAATTGCCCCTTCACTACACGTTGCTCCTGACAACAGCCATTTTCTATCAGCGCAACGGGGGTAGTGCCGCACAGGCCATGCTGCATCAACTGGCTTTGAATCAAAGTCGCATTCGCCAGGCCCATATAAAACACCAGTGTATGGTGCAGTTGTGCCAGGCTCTTCCAGTTAATGTTTAAATCTTTTTCACCGTGGCCGGTCACCAGCGTGCAACCTTGTGCCACCCCGCGGTGAGTCAGAGGGATGCCTGCGTAAGTGGTACAACCAGAAGCCGCTGTAATACCGGGAACAACCTGCACCTCGATACCGGCTTTTTTGAGCTCCAGCATCTCTTCCCCACCGCGACCAAACACAAAAGCATCGCCCCCTTTCAAGCGGCATACATTCAACCCAGCCTGTGCTTTTTTGATCAGTAACTGATTGAGTTCTGCTTGGGGGATACTGTGATCACTATGCGCTTTACCGACATACAGCGCTGGCGTGGAGGTAGGGAAAAGCTGTCGAATGTCTTCACTAACCAATCGGTCGTACAAAATAATATCGGCCGCTTGAATGGCTTGCAGTGCTTTTACGGTCAATAAGTCAGGGTCGCCTGGTCCGGCGCCAACCAGCATCACTCGACCGGCAGCGCCACTCTCGGCTCGTTTTACGCGACTGACGGATGCTAATGGTGCAACACTCATAAACAGGCTCTCTGCTAAAAATAATTCTATATAAAATTTATATAGCAGAAACAATGCCAACTCTTAGCGCACCAATAAAAACCCTTTTATATCAATAGATTAAAAAAATGCACCAAAAAAACGATCCAAAAAGATGCATTTTTTAAAAATGAAAAATCACCAGAGATGCACTTTGATAGCGCACACAGTACAAAAATGTTGCAACCAAATACTACACAGAAAAATGATTGGAGAAGCGAGGTTGAGAAGAAAGGCAGCCGTTAATGAGGCAAGTTAACAGGCCTATGCTCGCGGGCAAAGTAAAAAACGGCGCTAAACGCGCCGTTTTTATGCGGTAAACCTACAGATAAGGTTAGGCTGCCTGTTCGCTTACGTGCCGCGCCTTCAGTAGTTTGATCAAAATGATAATGGCAATAGCACCGATAAGGGAGCCTAACGCCATGGCGGTGGAAACAGTGGGCAAGGACTTTCCTGCCTCAAACAGGAAGCCTGCGACAATAGGCCCCAGCGCTGCACCACCGCGCCCTATGCCTATCACAAAACCCGTACCCCCAGCACGCACCTCAGTAGGGAAAGAGTGAGCAAACATGGCATATAGCCCAACGATACCAGCATTGGTAAAGAAACCGGCAACAGCTGCCATGAGCGCCAGCTGCGATAAGTCGTTTTTGGTATAACCAAATACGGTCACCAATACCGTAGCCATCACCAACGCGCCAACCACAAGCTTGTTGACATCAAATTTTTGCGTTAGCACACCTAACAACAGTGCACCAGCGGCACCACCCACGTTAGCCCACACCAGCACCGAACCTGCTGACGAAGGTTCGAATCCCATATCAACCACGATCTTCGGAATCCATTTAAGAATGAAGTAAAAGGTCATAATGTGGGCAAAGTAAGCCACCGTTAGCAACAGGGTGATATTGCGCAACTGCGGTTCAAACAGCTTGCCAAACCCTGCCTTTTTGCCGCTGTCGGCAACAATCTCTGGCAGCTCGGTGACAACGGCATGCCCCATGCGCTGCAATGTTTTGTTGATACGTTCCAAAGCATTGGCGGGGCGCTTTAACGTGAGGTAAGAAACAGACTCAGGCAACACGATCACCACCAGCGGAATAAACACTGAAGTGACAGCCGCGCCAAAGAAAAAGACGGAGCGCCAATCGAAATTGGCCAGTAGAACCGACGCCACCGAACCACCAACAATGGCGCCTACCGGATAACCGGTAGCCATCAGCGTGACAGCCAAACTACGGTGTTTACGGCTCGACCACTCGGCCACCATGGCATTGGTTGCCGCCAGCATGCCACCAATACCCAGCCCAGTCACAAAACGAATAATTGATAATTCGATAACACTGGTTGCAAAGGCCGCTAGCAACATCCCCCCTGCCATCACCACGAGACAGCCGAGAATTGTGGGCCGGCGACCAATTTTATCGGCAACGCCGCCCAGCAGTACCGAGCCAATCGCCATACCGATCAGCTCCATCGACAACACGATACCCAGCGCACCGCGCTGAATGCCCCATTCACTCGCAATACCGGGGGATGCAAAACTAATGGCCAATACATCAAAGCCATCTAACGCGTTTAATAACACACACATGGCAACTGCAATAATCTGCAGCTTGCTCATATTGGCGTTGCCGACAATATCTCGTGGATCAGAGTTCATGAAATACCTCTATTTATTGATTTTTTTTGTGTATAGCACAGGCAAAAACGGCAAGGGACCTGCTTACATCATGTGAGAGCAATAACCGCACAAGAATAAATGCCAAGCGTTATAAACAGATATCAACGGCATTTAGCGGTTTGGGCCTCAGAATGACCAAGCACACTATATTTGTCAATCTACACTACAGTAACCTATCTATATTATTGTCTTATCAAGCAGTTAGCGTGTAATAACGAAGCAAGACATCAGAGCTCAGCAAACGATTCAACCGACAGCCCGCTCGGGTACTCAATTGCACCTCTAGCGATTACATTGTGGGTTTGCGCGCGGGGCAACAAATGCAGCATATAAAATCGTGCCGCCTGCAGGTACTGAGCACCATACTCAGCGCTCACATTAGCCACATTAATCTGTAAATACGCATTCGCCCCTACCAACAGCTGGTAAGCACCCGCCACGTAGCCGCACATCATCATAAAATCGTACGCCAGTACCCCGAGCTGAAGGCTGCGATGGTCGTGACCCAATAATAGCTTAAGGGTTGAATCCGCATCATCCAGCGCCTGCCCTAGCTTGCACGCCTCCAACGCCAGCGTTGGCGACACACACTGCAACATTGTACGCATATCAAGCAACCAGCGACGAATGACTTTACCTTGATCTTTGAGCACTTTTCGCTTCACTAGATCCTGCGCCTGAATAGCGGTTGTGCCTTCGTATATTGTCGTAATACGGGCATCGCGCACTAATTGGGCAACGCCAGTTTCTTCAACAAAGCCCATACCTCCGTGCACCTGAACACCAAGGCCTACCAGCTCCTGCAATAACTCTGTGGTCCATCCTTTAACGATAGGCGTGAGAAGCTCTGCTCTGGCTTTGCTGTCGGCCTTGTCCGCGTCGTTGTGCAATCGGTGTAAACCATCGAGCATCGTCGCCGTTGAATAAATCAGGCCGCGCATCGCCAACGTACCCGCCTTCATAGTCATGAGCATACGGCGAACATCCGCGTGCTGGATAATTTCAACCGTGTCGTGGCTGCCGCCCAGCCGCCCTTGTTTGCGCTCTTTGGCATAGGCCACGGCCTGCTGGTATGCCAATTCTGATAACGCCACCGCCTGCGAACCTACTTGCAAACGGGCGTGATTCATCATGGTAAACATATACGCCAGCCCCTGGTTCGGCTCACCCACCAAGTATCCTGTAGCACCCCCATTATCGCCAAGGCTAACCGTGCAGGTAGGGCTCGCATGCAGCCCCATTTTATGTTCAATACCCGCAATCACAATGTCGTTCTGCTCACCAAGGCAGCCATTGGCGTCTGACAAATACTTAGGAACCACAAAAAGAGAGATTCCACCCAACCCTTCCGGCGCATCTGGCAAACGTGCCAACACCAAATGAACAATATTGTTGGTAAAATTATGGTCAGCAAACGAAATAAATATCTTTTGCCCGCTGATGAGATACCTGTCTCCATCGGGCACTGCGCGCGTTCGTACCAGCGACAAATCACTGCCTGCCTGAGGCTCTGTCAGCGCCATGGTGGCTGTCCATTCACCCGACACCAGCTTGGGCACATAACGCGCGGCCAGATCGGCGCTAGCATGCGTTTGCAACGTACTAACCGCGGCGGGCAACAACAGTGGACACATGCTGAATGCCAGGTTGGCCGACTGCATCATCTCGGTAATCGCGCACACCACCGGCGCCGGCAAACCATGCCCACCTTCGGCCTCTGAATAAGAAAATGCTGTCCAACCCTGCTCTACCAGCGCCCTATAGGCCTTCACCATGCATTCTGGCATTAGGACATGACCATCCTCAAAGCGCAGCCCAGCCACATCTGCTGCGCGGTTGGTTGGCGCCAACTCTTCGGCAAAGAAGTGGCCAGCTTCCCGAAGCACAGCACCTATCAAATCCAGGTCGAGGTCGGCATAGTCGGAGTGCTCCAACAGCTCAGACAAACCCGCCTGTGTCAGCAGGGTAAAAAGCATATCGGTTACAGGGGCACGGTAGGTCGACATAGCAGTATCCATTTCAACAAACAATCAGGCTGAAACTATAGAAACGTCAAGCCAGTACAACAATATCCATTTCCGTCATTTGACTCATCAGAAACACCATCCTGCCCCCTATTAACCCGGCAACAAAAAAGCCACCGTGGAATACGGTGGCTTTTTTGTTGCTTTTAGCAATCTACCTGAGCGGTTAACACTAACGAATCAGTTTTAACAAACAACTGACCAGCTGTGCCTGCTCTTCTTCGGGGAGCTTGTCTTTTACCCGCTGATCAGCCTCAAGAATATTGGCATTAATTCGTGGGAACTCTTCACGTCCCTTATCGGTGAGAAACATCGCGTGCATACGACGATCAACAGTCGACTTACGGCGTTCGATTAACCCTGCCTGCTCAAGTTTATCCATTACGGCCATCGTTGAAGCACGATCCATATTCAATGCCTCTCCAATGGTGCCCTGCGCCATGCCCTCATTGGTGGCTACCAATGCCAACATACTGTACTGCACTGCCGTTAATCCACCGGAAGCCGAGGTAAGATCGCGGCTGGCGGCTCGCTCAGCCAAACGCAGTAAATAGCCTAACTTCTCTTCCAGAATAGCGGTGTCGACACCAGACTTTTCCTTCGGCGTTGCTTCGCCTGCAGAAGCAAAAAAGTTTGGTGCAACAGATGACGTGCTGGTTGGCGTATCAGACATGAGAAGGTTCTCCGTGCAGTTAACGGTCGCAGTAAACCGGGCCAAAAAGCCACAAGATCGACATAAACAGCTATTGTTTTAAAAAGGCATCTAGCGTATTGCAGGGCCTGCCTACACTATACCCAATCTCACAGAAAAAGTATGCCAAACATACCATCAAAGCGCCACTATATAACCCGGCAACAAAATAGATCTCCTTATCTATTTTGTTGCACGCCCTGTAAATACCCGCAGAATTTTACGAAATCCCTTGTATTTCCAGGACTTACATTGACCTGCGACCCATGGCGGCGCCTCCGTACGCCGCTTATTAACCCAACAATAATTGCTGCCGGGTTAACAGCTTCTGCTCGGATGGGTGAGCCGTTGCGGCGACAACAATACCTCCAGTTCTGCACGGGATATATCCGTCATTTCTTCTGCCACATCAATAATAGGCCGGTTCTGTTTGTAAGCTTCTTTGGCAATCTCGGCCGCGCGCATATAACCAATAATCGGATTCAAGGCTGTCACCAACACCGGGTTGCGACCTACCGAGTGCGCTAGCTGTTCGTGATTAACACGAAAACCAGCAATGGCCTTGTCGGCCAACAACGTAGCAGCATTGGTTAATAGCGCTAGTGATTCCAGCAGGTTACTGGCAATCAACGGCAGCATCACATTCAGTTCGAAGTTGCCCGCTTGCCCCGCCACGGTGATAGCTTGATCGAGCCCGATGACTTGCGTCGACACCATAGCCACTGCCTCCGGAATCACCGGGTTCACCTTGCCCGGCATAATTGACGACCCCGGCTGCAAAGCCTCCAACGTAATCTCCCCCAACCCGGCCAAAGGGCCAGAATTCATCCAGCGTAAGTCATTGGCCACCTTCATCAAGGTAACCGCCGTGGCTTTGAGTAACCCCGACAACGCTACCGCCGTGTCTTGCGACGCCAGCAGGGCAAAATAATTATCCGCCGGCACATAGGTTAGGCCGGTAGTTTCACTCAGGGCCTGGGCAAACTGGCGAGCAAACTGTGGATGCGCATTAATCCCTGTGCCCACGGCTGTGCCACCCTGCGCCAAGCGCAGCAAGCCGGGCAGAATCCCTTCAAGCTGCTCAATGCGGTGTTCAATTTGCGCTGCCCAGCCACTCATCGACTGCGCCAGTGTCAGCGGCATAGCATCCATTAAATGGGTACGCCCGGTCTTCACTACCTCGCCATCGGAGGCCGCTTTTTCATTAATCACCGCGCGTAAATGGCGCAACGCGGGCAGCAACTGGTTAACCAATGCCAGTGAGGCACTCACATGAATGGTGGTGGGTATTACATCATTGCTGCTTTGGCCGTAATTGACGTGGTCATTGGCACAGACAGGCCGCCCCAGCACCTCACCGGCCAGTTTGGCAATGACTTCGTTGGCGTTCATGTTGGTACTGGTGCCAGATCCGGTCTGATACACATCCACCGGGAAATGCTGCATCAGATCATTGCGGCGCAGCAGTAGCTCGCACACCGACTCAATCGCAGCAGCCTGGTCAGATGTAATACAGTGCAGCCGCCCGTTGGCGTGGGCCGCCGCCTGCTTAACCTGTATCAGTGCGGTAATAAATGCCTTCGGCATTGGCCTGCCACTGACCGGGAAATTATTGATAGCCCGCTGAGTTTGCGCACCATAAAGCGCTTCTTCTGGTACCTGTAGCTCGCCCATACTGTCGCGTTCAATGCGCATTTTAGTCATTACTTCATCCTCGTATGCTTGACCCTTTTACTGGGATTAATAGCAATCCCTGATACAATGGCAGATCAGTCTTCAACGTAAAAACAGTAGGCCAGTATGGCACTGCCATTAAATAGCTTAGTAGACAACTTTGGGCGCACTATCGATTATCTGCGGCTGTCGGTGACAGACCGTTGCGATTTTCGCTGTGTCTATTGTATGGCCGAAGAGATGACCTTTTTACCTCGTGCACAGTTGTGTACGCTGGAAGAGCTGGCCGAGATTGCTACCGCCTTTACCGAGCTGGGGGTGCGAAAAATTCGTATCACCGGTGGCGAGCCACTGATTCGCCAAGGCGTTATGACCCTGTTTAACAGCCTGGGACAAATTGCCGCGCTCGACGAATTGACCCTCACCACCAATGGCTCGCACCTGCGTCAGTTTGCTGCACCGCTGGCCGACGCTGGTGTTAAACGCATCAATATCAGTCTAGATACATTAAACCCCACCCTGTTCCAGCAACTTACTCGCACTGGCAAACTTGACACCGTGCTCGACGGCATTCGCGCAGCACAGCAGGCGGGCTTTGAGCGTATCAAACTCAATGCGGTCATCCTTAAAAACCGTAATGCTCAAGAAGCCACCCAGCTGGTAGCCTTCGCGCTGGAACAAGGGCTGGATATCAGCTTTATTGAAGAAATGCCGCTGGGCGCCATTACCGAACACGGCCGCGCCGAGGAATTTGTGAGCAGTGTGCAGCTGCGTGAGCAGATCGGCCAGCGCTTTAGTTTACAGGCCACAGATAGGACCAGTGCCGGGCCTTCTCGCTACTGGCACGTACCCGGCTATAGCAGCCGTATTGGTTTTATTTCACCCCACAGTGAAAACTTTTGCAGCAGTTGTAACCGCGTGCGCTTGAATGCCGAGGGCAAATTGCTGCTGTGCCTGGGCAACGAACACAGTGGCGATCTCAAGCAAATTCTGCGGACCCACCCCGGTGACCGCGAGCGTTTAAAAGCGGCCATTGTTAATGCCATTCAGATCAAGCCCGAACGCCACCATTTTGACCTCAACGACGAACCCGATATCGTGCGCTTTATGAATGCAACCGGAGGCTGAGGCCTATGCACGTATTTGGTATTACCGGCTGGAAAAACAGCGGTAAAACGACGCTCACCCGTTTATTGGTTGAGCATCTGATTGGCCGCGGTTTGCGCGTGTCTACCCTCAAACATGCCCATCATCAGTTTGATATCGACCTCCCCGGCACCGACAGCTACCTGCATCGCAAAGCCGGCGCGCACGAAGTACTGATTGCCTCGGCCAACCGCTGGGCGCTCATGCACGAACACCGCGATGAACAAGAGCCTACGCTGCAAGAACTGCTGGCACACCTGCAACCGGTAGATATTGTGTTGGTAGAAGGCTTTAAACAAGCCGATCATCCCAAGATTCAGGTGGTGCGCCCTACCCACAACGATGAAAAACTACCCGCCAGCGTTACTCATGTCGTGGCACTGGCCAGTGACGAAGCCATTAACCCCGCTGACTATCAATGCGATGGCCCAGTACTGGATATCAACAATATTGCGCAGATTGCCGACTTTATCCTCGAGTACTGCCAGCTGCCCCCCTCCAATTGAGACACAACCTATGTTTAGTGCAGACTTCAAACCTCTGAATGTGGCTGTTTTAACGGTATCTGATACCCGCACAGAAGAGACTGACACCTCCGGGCTGTATCTGGCCCAAGCGGCCACCGAAGCCGGGCATAAACTGTGTGATAAGCGCATGGTTAAAGACGATGTGTATCAGATACGTGCAGCACTGTCGCAGTGGATAGCCGACGCCAACATTCAGTGTGTATTGATCACCGGCGGCACCGGCTTTTCCGGCCGCGACAGCACGCCTGAAGCCGTGGCCCCATTGCTCGATAAAGAAATCATTGGTTTTGGCGAACTGTTTCGTCACCTGTCACTGGCGCAAGTTGGCAGCTCTACCATTCAGTCTCGCTGCCTGGGGGGGCTGGCTAATAAAACAGTGGTGTTCTGCCTGCCGGGCTCCAACAACGCCTGCAAAACCGCATGGGAAGGTATTTTAAAAGAGCAGCTCGACAGCACCCACAAACCCTGTAATTTTGTCCAGCTGCTGGTTTAAAAACGTATTACACTGCAGGTAATTTACGCTCCAGCCAATCGCGCAAAGCGCCGGCCATCGCCTCAGGTTTTTCAATAGGGGCAAAGTGGCCCGCGTCTTCAATCACTACCAAGGTTGCATCACGCACCTCGGCTGCCATTGCCTCGTGCTGGGCTACGTTGCTCCATTCATCTTGCCTGCCAGTAACCAATAATACCGGCACCTCGATTTGCGGCAATAGCCCGCTAGCATCCAACCGGTTAACCAAGCCTTGAATCTGGCGCTCTAACTGCGCGGGTGTTGCGCGGCGCACCATCGCTTTGAGCACCCCCATCACCTCGTCTTGATGACGGGCCGGATGCACCATAGGCGGCAGCCAAACATCCAAAAACGCCTCAATGCCTTCGGCATTGGCCAGGTCCACCCAGCGCTGGCGCTTTTGTTGCTCGCCCGCTTCAATGCCATGCGCCCCGGTATCGATCAATCCCAGCCCAGCGATACGCCCTGGTGCCAGGCGAAACATCTCCAGCGCGATACGCCCGCCCATGGAGTGCCCCACCGGAATCAATTTGCCCGGATATTGCGCCAGCATGACGGCAGCCATATCGCTGAGTGAAACACCTGCGCTACTGTCGGCAATCACTACCTGATAACGCTCAGACAGCGCATCTGCCACGGGTTGCCAAACCACATCGTCAGACAGCAAGCCCGGAATAAACACCAATGTGGGCATGGTATAACCTCCCTGATTGCAAAAACCGCATTCAAGCGTAATGAGAATTTATTGAATCAACACAAATCAGGACAATTTCTACCGCTGTTTGCGGTAGAATGCCACCCCCAAATGCACATAGCAGCCCCAAACGCATATAGCAATAAGGTCAGGAGTATCCAATGAGCAACAAACTTGAACAACTGAGAGCCATTACCGACGTAGTCGCTGATACCGGTGATATCGATGCGATTCGTCTGCACAAACCATTGGATGCCACCACCAACCCCTCTCTGCTGTTGGCTGCGGCCAAAATGGAAAACTATGCCCCGTTGGTAACCCAAGCGCTGGCAGAAAGTGATCAAGCCGATACCCAAGCCAAAGTGGCTGCCGCCGCCGACCGGTTGGCAGTAAAAATTGGCTGTGAAATTCTGGGCATTATCCCCGGCCGCATCTCTACCGAAGTAGATGCACGCCTGTCGTTCGATACTCAGGCCAGCGTTACCAAAGCGCTGCAATTGGTTGATCTGTACGATAAAGCCGGCGTTAGCCGCGACCGCATTCTGATTAAAATCGCCTCAACCTGGGAAGGTATCAAAGCCGCCGAAATTCTCGAAAAAGAAGGCATCAATTGTAACCTGACCCTGCTGTTCAGCTTTGCGCAGGCAGCCGCCT
Organism: Cellvibrionaceae bacterium; assembly: GCA_050289485.1. Lineage (GTDB taxonomy): Bacteria > Pseudomonadota > Gammaproteobacteria > Pseudomonadales > Cellvibrionaceae > JBNKFV01. Next base: position 290,365 of record JBNKFV010000029.1, on the reverse strand, counting down.
GTGCCGATGCGGGTGCGTTTCTGATATCCCCCTTCGTAGGCCGCATTCTCGACTGGCATAAAGCCCAAGGTAACCTGCCCGCCACCATCGACCAAGATCCCGGCGTGGTATCGGTACGCAGTATTTATGATTACTACAAAACCAACAGCTACGACACCGTGGTGATGGGGGCGAGCTTTCGCAGCAAAGAACAAATTGAAGCCCTCGCCGGTTGCGACCGCCTGACCATCAGCCCGGCTCTACTGAGTGAACTAGCAGCCGATACCAGTACACTGGAAGCCAAGCTGGATGCCAAGCGGGCAAAAGGTGACGCCAAGCAGGCAGTGCATGAAATCGACTTCCGCTGGCAGATGAACGAAGACGCCATGGCCACCGAAAAACTGGCCGAGGGTATTCGTAAATTTGCGCAAGACCAGGTAGCCCTGGAAACCCTGCTGGCCAACTGGAAATAGGCCCAGGGCCTGTTAACACTAATTTGGATGAGCCTGTTGTGGCTAAAAAGTCGCCAATTTAGGCGCGAGGAGAGAGGTTTGGTTATTCCAAATGAACGACGAGCAACGCAGAGTGGCGGTTTTTTAGCCACAACCCGAAGGGCTCGAACCAATTCGCCGTTCTGCTACGTTATTTTTCGCTTATTCGGAATAACCAAACTGTACTCAAAATGCCTGGCAGAACAACAAATTGGTTTTCAGCAGGCCATTCACATTAGTGTTAACAGGCCCTAACATGAGTCTTCAGCCACAACAGGGGTTAATACCCGTCAGTGAAGCGCTAGAACGTATTCTGGCGCAGGCAACCCCACTGCAGCACACCGAAACGGTGCCCTTGCAGAACGCGCTCAATCGGGTGTTGGCTGAAGACATTCTCTCCACCCTTGCCGTACCACCTGCCGACAACAGCGCAGTGGATGGCTACGGGTTTTGTCTGGCAGATATCGCAGCCAGTAGCGATACTCTGCTACCTATTAGCCAACGCATTACGGCCGGACAAGCTCCCAACCCACTCGCCAAAGGCACTGCGGTGCGTATCTTCACCGGTGCAGAAGTACCCGCCGGTGTCGATACCGTGATCATGCAGGAAGACGCCCAGTTAAACGGCCAGCAACTGCAACTCAGTGCAGCACAACTGACCGCTTTGCAGACCGGTAGCAACATCCGCAAACAGGGGCAGGATATTCAGCCCGGCGACCTGCTGGTGGCCACTGGCACAGTGCTGCAACCCGCTATGCTGGGACTGATTGCCTCAGTAGGCACCGCCTCGGTTACCGTATTCAAACCGTTACGGGTAGCCATTTTTTCTACTGGTGACGAACTGGTCACACCGGGTCAACCCCTGCCCCCGGGCCAAATCTACAACTCCAACCGCTATACGCTCACTGCCCTGTTACAACAGGCCGGTGCAGAGGTTATCGATTTGGGGCAAGTAGAAGATACCCTTGAAGCAACCCAAAGCGCCCTGCAAGAGGCCGCCAACCGTGCAGATTGCATTATCACCACTGGCGGCGTTTCTGTCGGCGAGGAAGACCATATTCGCCCTGCTGTCGAAAGCCTTGGCACACTCAACGTGTGGCGCATCGCTATCAAACCGGGCAAACCGCTGGCCTTCGGCGATGTGCAAGGCACACCCTTCTTCGGCTTACCCGGCAACCCCGTAGCCGTATTTATAACCTTTACCGTGTTTGTAAGGGCTTACTTTCGAAGTATGCATCAACAAGGCACCCATTTGCCCACCCGCACAGCAATAGCAGCCTTCAGCACTCGCCCCGGCAAGCGACAGGAATATTTGCGCGTACGCCTGGCCGCCAACGGTACAGTAGAGGCCCACCCTAACCAAAGTTCTGGCGTACTATCGTCGGTGGTTTGGGCCGATGCACTAGCGATAATTCCACCGGGTATTGCCGTGAATGCCGGCGACAGTGTTGAGATTATTTTGCTCGACACTCTGCACTGAGAGGCAAGCCAAACCTATTACCCCGGCAATAATGCTTGCCGGGTTTATAGTTATGCAGTATCGCTAATATGACGCAAAAACCTGTCGTCGAACTCCCACAATTGAACTATTCTCTGTAGTAGACGTATTAATTACACGTGTCTGTCATATTCGGGCGGTATAACAATATACGCCCCTCGATTGATCGAAAACCATGTCTTTACTGACTTTATGGGCTTGGCCATGTCGTACGCAGAATTGATGAACCCACTAACTTGCTTTGCCCACCGGGGAGGCAGTGCATTGGGCGCAGAAAATTCGCTAGAGGCCATCAGTCAAAGCTTGACCTTGGGTGTCGACGGCATAGAAATCGACGTATGGCGTATCAAAAACGAGCTGCTGGTGATTCACGACCGCCGCGTTGGCCGCCTGTTTCCGGGTAAAGGCCACCTGTTGGAATACACCCCAGATGAACTGCGTAAGCTAGCCAACGACGTCGGCCTGCATATTCCTACCTTACGCGAAGTTCTCGAGCTGGTAGGCAACCGCGCACTGCTGAATATTGAGTTGAAGGGCCCCAGCTGCAGCACCAGCGTCGCCAACGAACTGGAGGCCTTTGTGCGCGACGGCAACCTGTCGTTTGAGCCATATGTGGTATCCAGTTTTGACCACCATCAGCTGCTGACTTTTAAGGAATTGCTACCTCAGGTTAAACGCGGTGTTCTCATCAGCGGCATTCCTCTCGACTACGCCAAATGCTGTGAGCCACTGGAAGCCTACTCCTTCCATCTCGACGTCAATTTCATCAGCCAACCACTGATAGACGACGCCAAACAACGCGGCCTGAAAACCTGGGTTTACACGGTAAACAAAAAAGACGACATGCGGCATTTATCCGCCATGGGCGTAGATGGCGTATTTACCGACGACCCGGAAAAGCTCCTAAAGATGAATGCGCAATGGCGGAAGTCGGCCTAACCTGAGGCCTGTTAACACGCCAAGACCAACGTACAGAAGGCTGAAGGTTACTGCGAATACGCCTGCACCGCAGGAGCATCATCCGTCGACAAAGGGCAGAAGCAGGTTTCCAATTGCTGGAGCAAAGCGTCGAGGCTGTGTTGTTCTGGCAGGCATTTGTCGCCTTCGCAGATAAGCCCGCTATTTTCGTCCATGGCCATCACCTCTGGCGGACACACTACCGCGCCTACGGGAATGCGATAGCACCAGACGTTTTCGGAAAACTGCTCGGTAATCACCTGCTGCCAGGGCGCCATAGCTGCATCACCGTATAACAGCACCTGCACCGGTGGTTTAAGCAGGTTATCCAAGGCTACCAACAGTGAGTGATGCAACTCCGGCTGGCGCTCAAGCTCAATCCAGCCCGCTTCTATGGTGCATTGAGCGGCGTCTATGTAACGCGGCTCGGCGGTCAAATGCCCCAACCGAAGAAACACACCGGCGGCGAGCCCATTGACGCTTGGCAACACGCCATCGGCCCAGGGTTTGGCACGATAGATCAGCGGCTCATGGTCGTGGGCGGTATAGAAAAAGCCACCCTCTTCTGCATCTTCAAAATTTACCAGCAGAGATTCAGCCAAGCTAATCAGAAAGCGGTAGTCGCTATCACGCCATTCCCGTTGCAGCATATCCAGCAGCGCTGACATCAGGTAAACGTAGTCGTCGGCAAACCCGCTCACGGTTGGCCGCCCCGCTTGCCAGGTCGCAAACAACCGGTTGTTAACCCATAAGTGCTGACGAATAAAATCTACCGCTCGCTGCGCCGAGTGCAAACAGCTATCGGAAAACCCGTTAGCCATATGAGGCACCTTATCAACATACCTGGCTGCACTGGCGAGTCCTTTAATCATCAGCCCATTCCAGGCAGTGCGGATTTTTTCGTCTTTACCCGGTGCAGGCAAGCGGGTCCGCTCAAGGTATAAACGATGGCAAATACGGGTAAAGTGGTCTGCAAGCTCGGTTTCACGCATACCCTCGTGTTCAGCCACTGCCTGCCAGGGCTGTGGCTGGTGCAGATGCCAATGCCCAGCATAATTGGGAGTACCCTTCCAACCAAACAACAAGGCTGCCAGAGGGTAGTCATCAGTGCTCAGAGCCCGCTGCAGCTGGGCTTGTGCAAACACGTAGTAAGCGCCTTCCAGCCCTTGATAATCGGCATCAACACTGCTGTAAAACCCACCGTCGGGGCTTTGCATATCGCGCATGGCCCAAGTGGCAATATGCTCTGCTGCCTGAGCATACTGCACATTGCCAAACTGGTCCCAGCCTTTGGCATACAAGCCCAATAGCTGGCCGTTATCACACAACAGCTTTTCAAAATGGGGAATTTGCCAGTCAGCATCGGTGGCATAGCGGAAAAAGCCACCACTCACGGGGTCGGCAATACCCCCCTTGGCCATCGCCGAGAGAGTAAGTGCTAACTGTTGCTCAGCATCACCAGAACAGGCCAACTCACTGTTAGCCAATAAATATAAACGTTCCAGCTGAGCCGGCATGGCAAACTTGGGCGCGCCGCCAAAGCCGCCATGCTCGGTATCGGCCAGCCGCATTAACCCACGGGCGCCACGAATAATAGGCTCATGTTTCAAACGGTAGGTTTTGTCCAAGGTAAGCGGTTGGGCCAGCCGGTCAAAACCCTGTTGCACCTGGTCGCGCAATACAACGAAGTTTTTGCTGAAGTCGTGATAAAACTGGTGCACCTTATCCAACAATTCATCAAAGCCAATCTGACTGTCGTTGGACTCTTTGGGGTAATACCCTCCAGCAATAAACGGCACGCGGGTTTTAGGGCATAAAAACACGGTTAATGGCCAGCCACCGGTATGCCCGGTTAATAATTGATGGGCCGTTTGGTAGATGTCGTCGAGATCGGGCCGTTCTTCTCGGTCTACCTTAATGTTGATAAACCGCTCATTCATTTTGGCGGCGATAGCGGGATCAGCGAAGCTCTCGGTAGCCATGGCGTGACACCAATGGCAGGCGGAAAAACCGATAGACAACAAGATAGGCTTGTTTTGACTGGCAGCAAGAGCCAGAGCAGTCTCTCCCCACGGGTACCAGTTCACGGGCTGGTCTTCGTGTTGCAATAAATGCCGACTGGTTTCCGAGTGCAGGTGGTTGCCCACAGACACCTCTCGCTACGTCTGGTTATGCAGGGCTACGCCCAAAAAGATTTAAGTGCCAATATGGGCACGCCTCACCTGACTATAGACCAAGCAAAAAAAATAACGAGTAAAGCACGACAAATGGGCGGGTTAAGCGTGTGAAGGCCTGCCAAACACAAATCAGGCACCTGGGCGCATCCCACATTGCTGCAACTGCTGTTGCCAGGCAACCGTGTGGGCTGCTACCTGCCGCAGAAAATCTTGCCACACACTGTCGCTGTCGTTAGCCCAGGTAGCGTTCCAGTACCGGGTAAATGCGGGCGATGCCACGCTATCGGTAGCCGTGTACAAGCCCGCTAAGCGTTTTTGCAATGCAGCACTATGCTGATAAACCTGAGCGATATAAGGCTGCACTTGCCCAATGTAGTATTTGTAAAATACGTTTTGCAAAATGCGAGCTTGAGGGGTTGTGCGCCCCTGAGGGCAAACCGCGTGTGCGGCGGTAGCGGCTTCAAGGGCCTGAGTCACCGGCGCAAGCATTTGCAGCAAACGCTGCTGACTCAACACCAATTGACCGCCGTAAGTGTCGGCCCCAATAATTTGCAGATAGCTTTCCACCGGCTGCCAGTTGGCATCCCGCCCCTGCGCAACCAATTCCAACACATTGGCCAGCGCATTCAGCAATTCGGAGGGAACACCATCATCCAGTCCGCTGGGCGTGTGTGCAGAACCCAGCAGGTGACGAAATTCGTCGCTGGCGAATGTGGCATTCCATACCAGTGCCGGCAGATGTTCTTGCTTCGACGCCAACGCCTTGCGCAGGGCCTGTTGCAAATCGCGACCACTATCTTCAACCACCAACTGACTTAAACAAGCTTCTGCCAACTGCATAAACTGCTGTTGATATACCAACTGCTGACTGGCAGGCATCAAGCGCCCCAGATTGCTGTTGCGCTCGCCCAGTAAGCGTTGCAACTCACATTGCGATAAGCGTAAAAACTGTAACAGGTTGATTTTTACCGCGGGAATATCAAGTTGCAGATCGCGGCGGCGGGGATAAACCACTGCCGGCAGGTTGTTTGCAGGCTCAATCGACACGGCCAAGGCATTGCCCATACGCCATTGGTAATTGGCCAGCAGCGCATCGGCCTCATGCTGACTGCAACCTGCAATAGCTAGCACACCTAGCAATAACCCTGTACTAGTGAATATCCGGCGCGATAAATGGCGCAACCACCGTATCGGCGACGGCGCACTCTGGTTTGATACTGGTGTTACTAAACAACAGCCAATCAGCACGATGCGCCAAGCCCAGCATAACGGCCTGATTTTCGTCAAAACACTGCGCCAACTTGCCTCGAGGAGCCACCAGAAACACCTCTGGATGTTCACGCATCCACTGCCAGGCCGACTGCTGTTGAATCGCAGCAGGCGTATGAAAGCCGAAATGGCGGTTGTGATAGGGCGAAAAAAATAAAAACTGTTCACGAAAGTCAACAAAACCTAGTGTGGCTTCTTTGGGCAATAACGGTGTGGCCTCGGCTAACACAGCCTTGGGAGTCTTCACTGACTCTAACAGGCTATAGCCCCAGGTGCTGTACAAGCACCAAAACCCGGTAATAAACAGCACCCACCCAGCAACAACGCTACCGGTTCTGCGCAGTACCCATAGCGACGCCGCCCCCATTACACCCAGCGCACAGGCAAATGCCCACGGGTCCAGCTCGTACTTTTGCTGCAGCTTAAACGCCGGTTTCATTTCCAGCATACCGGCAATACCTGCTAACAACAGCACGCTGGTTAGTAAGGCTATCACCAGGATCACGGCACGCCGGTACCCTAACCGTGCCAACATATTTTCAATGTAGGGCGCGGCGATTAACGCCATCATGGGCAGTGCTGGCAACATGTAAACGCCACGCTTGCCAGGGCTGATACTAAAAAATACGATCACCAGCACCGCCCAGACCAATGGCAGGATAACGCGGCGATCACCCTCACGAACATCCTGCCACCAATGCTTGGCTAAACCGGGAAAAAACAGGCTTAGCGGCAACCATAAAAAGGGGATCACTGACACAAGGTAGTAGTACCAGGGTTTTACGTGCCCCAGCGAATGTACATAGCGGGTGGCAGTTTGACGAAACAGCAGATTATCCCGATAGGCGGCATAGGCTGGGTCGGCGTGGGCATCGACACTCCACAACAGCGGCCCTACCCATAACAGAATGGCGACCAGCATAAACAACGGGGCCAACCCCCAACGCCACCCACCATGCACTTCATGACTCTTTGGCTGATACAGACGCACAACTGCATAGGGTATGAGCATAAGCAGCGGTAAAAAGCCCACCCCTTTGGTGATAACCCCCAGCCCCATAGAGAAGCCGGCAAACGTATACCAACCCCAATGCGGGCCCTCTAGCAGGTGCCTTAGCAGGCCGTAACACCCCAGCGTAATCCAGCAGCATACCAGTGCATCTATCTGAGCCGTTTTAGCCTGCAACATAAACTGAAAACTGGTGATCAACAGAGCACCTGCCCACAAGCCAATGCGGTGTGACCACAAGCGGCGCCCAAGATCGTATACCGCCAGTATGGTAATAAAACCCGCCAGAGCCGACGGAAGCAGAAAGGCCAGATTAATGGAGCCGGTGACACCATAAAATAAGGCAATGGCCCACATAAAAACAGGCGGTTTGTCGGGGTATAACTCGCCGCCCCGCGCCGGAAACAACCACTGCCCGGAATGCCACATCTCCTGTGCAATTAACGCAAACCTCGGCTCATCGGCTGGCCATGGACTGCGCCCACCCAGGCCGACCAGTATTAATACCAAAGCAAATATACACAGACAAAGCACATCGAACGTTGGACGCGACAGCCCCAAAATATCGTTAACCGAAGAGCGATGGGGAGAATAACTCATCTGGCATCAACCGAAAGAACACTGCGATAACGGTGGAACAATCGCTGGCTTACCACCGTAGAAACAATCAGTAACAAGGCTGCCACCGATACCAGTTGCCACCCGATTTCTATCGACACCCCCGCGCCCATCAGGACAAACACAATAGTCTGGGGCAAATAGCCAATCAGCGAACCTACAAAGAACGGTTTACTTTCAGTCTGGCTGACGCCTGCCGCCAGATTAGTCAGTAAGTTGTTGCCAACCGGCAGTAAACGAATGGCAATGGTTTTAAACAACACATCGTTAGTGAGAAAACGGTCGAGCTTTTCTACCAAATGTTTCAGATAGTGGCATACCAGAGGGCGCAGTACCCAACGCGCCAAATAAAACGTCGCAACACAGGCCGTGACAGCGGCTAACGAAGTAACCAGAGTGCCCACACTAAAGCCGTACAGATAACCACCAAAAAAAGCACTTACCTGACGCGGCAGACCCGACATCATCCAGACCATGGCAAACAGGATAAACAGTTCCGTGGAGTACCACCCCTTATTGCGAAAATGCTCATCAACCCAGGCAGTATCAACAACGTCACCATGCAGCAGTCGATTAGCCACTAAGCCCGATGCCACCAGCAGCACAGCAAGCAACAATGATTTAGCCAGCGACCTACCCATGATTACTCGATCACCTCGACGGCCTCGGCGAGGCAGTTACGACGTTGCAACCAGGCGACTCCCAGCATATCGACAATACCCACCCACAAGCGATTCCACAGGTTGTATTTCGAGGTGCCTTCACGGCGGTCGCGGTGCGACACCGGTACCACAATAACCTGCCCTCCAGCGCGGCGAACCAGCGCGGGGATAAAACGATGCATGTGATCAAACTGCGGTAACGATAAAAACAGGCTGCGTGGAAAAACTTTCAGGCCGCAACCGGTATCGGGCGTTTCGTCACGTAAAATGCGCGAACGCACCCCATTCGCCACTATCGACTGGAAGCGTTTCCAGGCGGTATCTTTACGCTGCCAGCGATACCCGGCCAAGCAAAAAGGCACCCCGGTATAAACAGGTGGCAATTGTTCGAGCATAACAGCAATATCAGCCGGGTCGTTCTGGCCGTCGGCGTCAAGGGTAATAATCAGGGGGAAACGGGCGGCCGCCACACCGCTACAGATTGCACCACTCTGCCCCACACTCTTCGCGTGGTGAATGGCTCTTATTTGCGGATAGCCTTGCTGTTTTAAACGTTTGATTTCAGCCAGTGTGCCATCGGTACTGCCGTCATCAACATAAATGATCTCTATCGTATAATGCGGTTCCGGCAATGCCTCGACCAGTTCTTTCGCTAAAGGCTCAATGTTGCCTTTTTCATCGCGTGCGGGAATAACAATAGAAAGCTGCAATGTATTGGTCCTATAGATTACTTCACTTGCCAGCAAACATTCCGGCGATGCATAAACCATAGCAAAGAGCTTATCGCGGAGCCTTAAACCAAGCTTAAGAAAACGTAATTTCTAGCAATCCATTAAGGAATACACGCACAAGCTAACCATTTAAAAAACCACCGGCTACATTCACATGTCGTCCTGCCAATGATTTTTAATCTCTAGAATCTGGTCTATTTCCTTAAGCAACAACGCAACTAAACCCGGATCAAAATATTGGCCGCGCTGGTCCTTTAGTCGAGTGTTTTTTTATCGACCAGGCCTCTTTGTAGGGGCGTTTACTGGTAAGCGCATCAAACACGTCTGCCAGCGCCACCAGCCAGGACTCATAGGAGCCCTGCATCAACGCCTGTTTATCCGTCGGATAACTAAATTGCTGCGCAACCCAATTCATAAGCGGTAACTATTATCTATTTCATGAAAGCTTAGCAGGTTGGGGAGCGGACAAAGCCACCGTGGTAACAGCATTCAGGGATGACATGACTGGCAAAAGGTGCAATCGAGAAGCTGCCAAGGTCAGATTGATATTACCGATAACAGATACCTCTTTGTTTTCTCAGTATTAACCCGGCAAACATTATCGCCGGGTTAATAAGCGGCGTACGGACGCGCCGCCATTGGTCGCAGGCCAATGTAAGCCTTGGAAATACAAGGGATTTCGTAAAATTTCGCGGGTATTTCCAAGGCGTGTAACAAAATAGATAAGGAGATCTATTTTGTTACCGGGTTAATAGTAACTTAAAACTCATACTCCACATTCACCTTAAAGCTGACATCCGGAGTTTGGTTATCAAACGCAAAAATCACCCCGGTATCCCAGGCGAGCTTTTTACGTGGCGCCAAGCGGTACGTGCCTGCCACTACGGGTCCAAGCGCACGTGAATTTTCACCGAGATACATTTCTATACCAGGTTCAAAAATTTCTTTATAGCGATACTTCATTTGGCCGGAGAAACGGGTTTCCCATTCGTTTTCAATGCCTTCGCCCCATTCGTATACCAAACCCACATTAGCAGTGCCCACCACACGATTCCACTCATGCAATACAATCACGGTACTGGCAGCCTCCCAAATATTGGTTTGGGTTTCACGTTCTACCTCAAACAATAAACCCCAGTCGTTACTATATTCGCCCTGCTCAGTAAGCTGGTATTTTATTTCTGCTTCGAACGCGTCGGCCTGAAAACCGGTTTCGTGGGTACTTTGACCACTCCAGTAAGCTTCCAATAACAGCTTATCGGTAACCGCCCGGCCAACACCAAACTTGTAACGCTGATTATCATCCAGCTCTTCAGCGTTATCTTGCTGCACCAACGCGCGAAATTCTATTTCGGTTTCCAACTGTGTTACATACGGGTCATAAACTTTGCCGATATGCCCGCCGTCGGCCAATGCTGACTGTGTCAGTGGCATAGCGACTAACACGGTGCAGGATAAAAGGCGAAAAAAACCAGACATAGGTTGACTCCGTTATTGCGCCACCGTCATACATCGGCGACAAAAAATTTGAGCAGTAAAAGGCACCAGTAAAAACAAACACACAGCAGAAAAATACAAGAGCGTTTCTGCCACGCTAGGGGTTGCTTCGTATCCCAGCATGGCACTCAACACCAGACCTGGGGCAGAATCTTCCGGCAACCAACTAGAGGTATTCCATACCGGTGCCGATCCTGGCAGCCAATCAGCTTGCAAAAGCTGTTGCGTAGCCTGCAGCACAATACCGCTGGCCACCAGCAACAACAACGTATATTGCACCAAACCGATAGTGTGTTTTGGTGAAAGCATAATGGCGTAATACAGCAACGCACCAGTGCACATACCAATCAGCAAACCTAACATGCCGCTGGTGAGGGCAATCACCATAGGATTACCCACCGCGCTAATACCCATATAGAAAATGATGATTTCAGATCCTTCACGCACAAATGCCAAGGCCACGGCCACCAATAAAAACCACGGCATCCAACGATGAAAGGTTAACGCCGTAATGTCGCCGCCATGACGCAAACGCAACAACACCGCCGCCATTAACAGAGCGATGTAAATTGAAAATTGCAGCAGGCCGTTGACAACTTCCTGCCCCACGTCATCAAACCATGGCGACACTACCGCTAAGTTAGCACCATATAACCAGGCACCGGCCACACCCGTGATCAAGGCAAACAGCATCCACCAGCGAGCAATGCGATGCCGCGCCGACAAACTTAACAGCAAACTCACCAGCAACCCGGCTTCCAAGGTTTCAGAAAGAATAATCCACACCGTATCCAGTAACATTACTTACCCTCTAACGGCTTAGCGATCACCTTGCCTTGCGCGGTTGAAATATTAAACTCGCCAAAAAATGGGTATTCACCAGGTTCGAGGGGGCCAATAAAAATTACCCCTTTACTGTTACCCAAAATGACTTTTTCACGATTGAGTTCGTAACTTTCAAATTCTTCCGGCGTGGGGTCTTCATTAATCACCACCAACCGCACTTTGGTATAAGCAGGTACAATCACTTCGGCGGGATAAAACAAATGTCCACGAATCACAATCTCCACCGAGGGTTTAGCCGCCCAACTGAATGCTGCAAAACCGCTGAGCAACAAACTAAGCAACCACACACACCCACTTGCCTGCTGTTTTCTTATCATACCTTTACCTCAACCTGATCTTTTGGCAGGTCAACACGAACAGCCAGTCCGCCGAGTTCGGCGGATTGCTGCAGGGTAATCGTCCCCTGATGCAACCTCACCACATGCTCGACAATGGATAACCCCAGACCTGTACCAGGCTCTTTGCTTGCATGGCGGTCACCACCCTGACGATAAAAGCGGTCAAATACACGTGAATATTCTTCGGCGGGAATACCCGGGCCGCTGTCTTCAATAATCAAGCTAATGTGCCCCCCATTATCAACCAGGCTTACACTGACACTGCCACTGGCAGGGGTGTATTTGCTGGCGTTTTCCAACAGGTTACGCAATAACATCGACAACCCAAAACGATCACCACGAATAGTGAGTGTATCCCCCGCAAAATCAACATGTTGATGCTTGGCAGAAAAACGTGGGTAACTTTCCACAATCTGCTCGCGCACCAACTCCGCCACATTACATTCATTCAGGGCGTTAACAAACGTTTCTGGAGTAAGACGATACAGCGCCAGAAGCTGCTCAATGGTATGGGCCATGTTATCAATGCTCTCACCCATCCCCTGCAAGGTATCAGAATATGCATTAATACCTTGTTGCTGTAGGTCTGCACTCAAATTATGCACACTTAATTTTAAATTGGTCAGTGGTGTACGCAGTTCATGGGCTGCATCCGATGAAAACCGGTTTTCGCGGCTAAAAGCACCCTGCAAACGTTCAAACAATGTATTGATGGAGTCTACCACCACCACGAGCTCGTCGGGATAATCAGAACCATCAATGGGCGAAAAATCGGTGGTTCTCCGTTTTGTCAGCAGGCCCGCCAGCAGTTTCAATGGCTTTAACCCAGACCCCACAATGAGCCAGATCAGCAATGCCAGTAATGGAATAATCCATAAAATCGGCACGATGGCTTCCAGCAGAATGTCTTCGACTAAACGTACATAGGTGTCGTAGCGCTGCGCAATCAAGATGCGTTGGTGCTGGCGAGGTTCTACCAGGAGCACACGCCAGCGTACACCATTGAAGTTGGCATAATGGTAACCAGCGCCCGCATCAGTGAGTGGAAACCGTGGTGCATTGTGGGAAAAGTACTGCGGCTGGCCGTCTTGCCATATCTGAAACAGGTTGGTATCGGTAAACAAATCGGGGGCGATATCAGTGCTTTTTGCCAGCAGTTGATTCAGCAGTTTGGCCTGCTCTGCCAATTGCTGGTCAAGCAATACCTCAGCCCTATGGAGGCTGGCACGAAAGCCATTAAGGGCCGCAATAAAATTGCCCAGGCAAATGATTGCCAGCAACACAATGAATAGAAACAGCTTGATCGAACGCACAGACGACCCGAATATTATTTAGAGACGGTATAACCTACACCGCGAATCGTCTGAATAAAACCCGTTGGTAACTTTTTGCGCAAATTACTGATATGTACTTCCACGGTATTGCTGGCAATATTTTCGCCCCAACCATAGAGTTTTCGCTCCAACGCATCTTTTGTTTGAATACGCCCGGCATTCTCCATCAATGCTTGCAGAATCATATATTCACGGCGGCTACATGCCACCAACTCACCATTTACCTGCAAACTGTGGGCACTCAAATCCAGGTTTACCTCACCGACCCGAATATCACTGCTGGTGGCGGTACTCAAACGGCGCGCCAACACACGTAGGCGGGCCAGCAATTCAGCCATTTCAAACGGCTTTACAATATAGTCGTCGGCACCACTGTCGAGGGCATCCACCTTGGAATGAACACTGTCGCGAGCGGTTAAAATAAGCACGGGCATGTCGGGCAGAAGCCGCTTGAGTTGCTGCAGTACCTCCAACCCATCCATATCTGGCAGGCCCAGATCCAACACCATAATATCAGCTACTTCAACAGCTATCTGCTTCAACGCCTGCCGGCCTGTTGCCACCCAGTGTACATTGAAGTTTTCCCGTTCCAGCGCTCGCTTTACCTCACGGGCAATGCGGTTGTCATCCTCTACCAGCAATAATTTCATGGTACGTGGATATTCCTTGTTTTAGGCGTTTTAGCGATCGCTAAGAAAACAGGGGCGGTTAGCGCCTAACCGCCCGACAAAACTTATTGTTTTTCCCGAAGTTCGGCCAGCGCAGCCGAGATTTCTTCGCGCCGACCTTCATCAGCCATCTCTCGGCCCTCACGAGCGGGGGCTTGCAAGGCTTTCATATAAAACTGCTCGGCAGCTTCATAGTTCTTGTTATCACGCAAAAACTCAGCGTAAAAATAGTTGGAATCAATACCGTTAGGGTTAATTTGCAAGGCTGTTTTTAATAATTGTTCAGCCTTGTCGTCGTCACCAAAGCCGATGGGCCAGCCAGGTACTTTAAAGTATAGCGTACCCAAACTGGTGTAGGCTGAGCCCCCCAGTGCTTTATCGTCAATTTTCATGGCGTGCTCAAAATCGGCTTTTGAGGCCTTGGCATATTTCATTGCGCCCAATCCACCTTTTACCCCAGCGTAGGTAGACTCGATGATACCGCGCCAGATAATCAGGCTAGCATCGTTGGGGTGCTCCGCCACAAACTTGTCTGCCTCTTCAAGCAAAGTTTCAAACATTTCTTTTTTGGCCTTTTTATTGGCTGCCTTGTAATTGGCAATGGCCCAATGGTCTTGCAAGTATTTAAGTTGTTCGTCGGTAGCAAATGCCGAAAAACTGGTGACGGAAAACAACAGGCAAAACGCTGCACCCACGATCTGGGTGACCAAGCGGCGATGAGTTTTTTGACTAGCCATACGGGTTTCCTCCTGGCGCACAACGGTTTTATTAAATATTTTCATGGGTTGTTTTAGTGGCGTAACGCCGAATAATGTCTAACTGCTTACGCAACGCGCCATCGACGATACCGGGCAACAGGGCGTTGAGGCGTACAAAAAACTTTTCTGGCCAACCAAGGAAAAAACGGCTGCTTTTCTTGCGGGTTAATGCCTTTACCAACTCGTTGGCAACCCAGGCCGGTTCATCAACCGCATTGTTCAATTCGTCATTCATGGCCTGCACCGCAGTGCTGTTGAGGCTGGTATTGGTTGCCCGCGGTGCGAAGTAGATAACCCGTACAGAGGTATCGGCCAACTCACGCTGCAACGCCTCGGTAAAGCCGCGCAATCCAAATTTGGTTGCGCAATACACGGTTGAGCCGGCAAGCCCGATACTACCTAGAATAGAGCCCACATTGACCAGAAAACTACCCGGCTTTTGCGTCAGTAGTGGTACTAATGTTCTACACACATGCATCGGTACCGTAAGATTCAATGCCACCATATGCTCAATATCTCTAGGGCCGACATCTTGTAGAAAACACAACTGACCGGCCCCTGCGGCGTTGATCACTCCGTCAACAGAAAAGGCGTTGGCAGCCTGATAAAGCGCTTCGGCAGCACCGGGTTTGAGCAGATCCAACCCCACCAGGGTATGGCCTTCACCCGGCAGGCTATTTTTCAAGACAGCGAGTTGTTCAGTATTACGACCAACCAACAACAACGCTGCGCCTTGCTCCGCTAACGATGAAGCAATGGCCCGACCAATACCGCCTGTCGCCCCGGTAATAACAATGTGTTTGCCTGCTAAGTTCATAGATGTATCCACGTACTCAATGTCTGCCAACTGGTTATATTGCCAACCCTTCAGCCTGTATTCCGTTCAACTCACGAAATACATTGCCATATAAGAGATAAAAGCGTTTCGCACAGTGAATAATTAACTGCTGTTCGGCCTCGTCAGTAATTTGATTCATCAAGCCGCAAAAAAATTTCACATGTTCCTGGTCCAAAGCGCCATGCGAACGCAGATAGCTGAAGGCTTTATCAGGTAAGCCCAGAGCCGTTTGTATTTTGTCGGCCGCGGCATCGGCAATGGCGATACTGGTGCCTTCCAATACCTGCACCATACCAAAGAAGCCCAGGGGGTTAATGCGGTTTATCGTATCGTAAGCGTAGGCCACCATAAATTCGGTAGACGCGTTGGGGATGCTGGCCCGCGCCTTGTCTTTGTCGTAGCCGCAAGCTGCAATATCATTAAGTATCCACTCCTGATGCCCCAGCTCTTCTTCAATATACTCGGCAACCGCATTGCGTAACCATTCTTTACTTTCGGGCAAGCGGCCGCCGGTTGCCATCAACAACGGCGTGGTATGTTTAACATGGTGATACGCCTGGGTAAGAAAAGCCACATAATCCGGCAGCGTAATATCACCCTGCATACATTGGCTAATAATGGGTGCACTTAACAAGTACTGGCGGTCGGTAGCGGTTTGTTCTTGCAGCGTTTGATAAAAACTCATCACGCACTCCTCACTGAATAAATTCCAATAACCTATCAGGCTGTTTTCAAGGCACTATTACTACTAACAAGCTGCCATTGACCATTATGGAAAAGCCCAGCAGCTACAATCCCTTGCAGCAGATTGTCATTTTCGCAGCTGTACAATGCGTCAATAACGTCGGCGAGCTGCTCGGCAATAACCTCACGACGGGGGCGGCCATTGGCGGTAAGTAATGGCAGCCAGCGCATATTGTTTAAACAAGCCCAGGCTTTTACTTGTGCGTAATCTGGCAGTGCCGTATTAATATAGCCCAACCAATCATTAACAACTGTCGGCGGGACTCCCTCTGGTAATGCCAGCAAGGCAACCAAATAGGGCTTAGCATCCCCCAAAACAACGCATTGACGAAACAAAGGCTTGGCCATCAATGTACTTTCGACCCATTCCGGGTTGATGTTGCGACCAAAACTGCTGATTAATAGATTTTTTTTGCGCCCGGCAATGTGCACAAACCCGTTCTCATCCAACGCCCCGAGGTCACCTGTCGCAAACCGGGTTTGATACCAACTGGCTTGATCACCCAGATAACCCAAAAACACATTACCCTTGACTATAATTTCGCCGTCTTCCACGCCGATCTCAACGTGTTTAAGGGGTTTACCGGTTGCACCGGGCAAATCGGACTCTGGCACGTTCAAACTAACAACCGAGGCACATTCCGACAAGCCATAGCCTTCGTAAACCGGCAAGCCCAACTGTCGTGCCCGTAACAACATGGGCTCAGCAACGCGCGCACCGCCTACTGCCACAAACTTCATCACGGGTGGTTGCCAACCTTTTTCGGCACTGGCGATCAGCACACTTAACAACTGTGGAATCAATATGAGGGTGTCAGGCTGTACAGTAGACAATGACTGTAAAAAAGCCGGGATGTTTAAGCCAGAACTGCCCTGTAACCCACGCTGAGCTGCCGGTAAAAAATGTACCGTACCACCACTTAACAAAGGCGCATAAATACCGGCAATGTTTTCCAACAACGTTGCCAGTGGCAACATGGAAAAGTGTTTGGGCGCAGCCACATTAATACGATCGGCTAATGATTCAGCCACCAGCCATTGATGATCCTGGCTTAAGCACACGCCTTTAGGCGTGCCCGTTGAACCAGACGTAAAGGTAATTTTCTGTGTGCCGCGAGGCAGAGCCTGACGAACAGACTCATTCGGGGTAATTTGCCAAGCCTGCCAGCCGTGCGGCAACGATATCTCACGACAAGCCAACTGACTTAAGCCTGCAAGGCTGTTGCAGGTTAACTCGCTATCGTCAAGCATTAGCAGGTCTGCACCACTCACGGTCAGACAATGAAGAATTTGTTCCGTCGTAAAAAATTCGGGCAGTGGCAAGGCAACGATATTGGCAGCCTGACAAGCCAGATCTAACAACGCCCAGGCGACGCTGTTTTCACCCTGAAAAGCCACCACGCGCGCGCCCTGTGCCCGCAAAGCCTCAGACAGTGCTTTTACCCGTGGTAACAAATCGGTGTATTTTACCTGTTGCTGGTTATCCACTAATGCCAGTGCATCTGGCTCAACCAACTCTGCCAGAAAGGCCAGTCGCGACAGTAAATGACTCATCATCACACCCCGCAAACACGGCGGTGGTCGCGCAAGCGCTGCGCCAGTCCATGAATAGTATCGGCAAATTTTTCCAGAATCATGGCAACCGCTGCTCGCTGAAGACTATTTTCAACCGCCTTGCGTAAATCAAGAGCCATCACGTGGGGTTTGGTATCGTAGTAGCGACCCCAATGCTCAATATTGTCACCCAGACAATGAGGGTCTGCTTCGTTGAGTACCACAGGCTGGCAGTTCAACCGCTCCACCAGTTTCTTGACCTGCGGCGTACCCGTAAACGCCAGCCAGCGATAACCGGCCAATTCCAGCGCTGCGGCCATTACCATAAACAGTATAGGGCTTGAACCAGCGCGTTCTGATACCAGGTTACCGACCTCGACAATCGCATTACGACTGACAGGTACCGACATCTGCTCAGCTATTTCCTGCTCGATAGGGCGCTGAAGATAGTGCTCAAGAAAGAACGCGCCGCAGGCACCGGGTTTTAGCCCCAAAGCAGCTTGGTAATCGCCACTGCAGTTCATACTCAGCAGCAAAGGCAAAAAGGATGAAATATTAGCGCCGTAAGCCGTGTTGTATTTGTTATGGATGAAGCTTTCCAGAGCAACCCGCTGCGCACCGCGCGGGGTATGTAAGTCAAACGCCAACGCAGAAGCCGCATCTTTGGCGGTGCAGGTGCCTGTAAACGCGACTTTGTTGTCAATAACCTGTGTTTGCATAGGAAAACTCCGCTTTGCTTTACCCATGCAGGCAGATTACTGGGTTATTCTTAAAACAAGCTTAAGAAACGTCTAATGCCCTGCGGGATCTCCACGCTCAGAGGCATTAACCACAGCAAAAATGCCACCTGCATCACATTTTGTGTGGCCCGCCTGATCCAGCATACGGCTTAAAAAGTTATAGGTTTGGCAAGAAAGCATTTCTGGCGAGCGAAAGTTAAACACTACGCCCAAACGATAGTGATCATGCTCAAATCGGCAGTAAGCAACAAACGCTTTAACATGCTCCAGCGTATAACCACCAGAGGTTATTTGCAGCTCAACATCTTCGCCAACAGGCAACTTATCGAGGGTAACCACCCCCAAACCGGTAGGAGACAAGTCAACAACCTGACATTCACCACCGCCCGCCGCAGGTTTGAGCAAGGCTGACTTTAGGCGGCATTGTACCTGGTTCTGTGTCATCGGCTGCCGCTGCGCAATACGGCGTTCACCAAACGTTATCATCGTTGCTCCCTTTCTCAATCTGTCGATAACACAACAGACGCCAAGCCCGTTGTGCGAAGAGAAAAGTGTAGGCCGCCAATATGTCACCCATATTGCGCAATCAAAGTATTACTATTGTTACAAAACGCGGGCCCGGTGGCACAGCATGGCAGAAAGGACTCGTAGAATGCCCGCATCCCGCTGATTAGCCTTCATCAACATACAAACACTATTAGCCCGGCAACCATTCGTGCCGGGTTAATAAGGCCAGAAGGCAGAAACTAGTGTGGGTGCTCCATGACATCAACGACTTCATCGAGCGTACTGGGCACCAGATCCATCGCAATATCGACGCCTAATTTGTGGGCAATTTCCTGGACAGAAAAATACCCTACCAAACCCTCGTCGGTTTCATCCAACACTAACAAATACGCTTTGGATGCTTTTTTCAAACTGTGCAACACATCTCTCACGGTTGCTCGCAGGCTGCTGGCCACACTCATTTTAAGCAGCTTATGAACGGGCACCATCAGGTCTTGCAGGGTTAGCTCACTTCTCACCAAGCCCAAGCGGGCGGCGATAGTCAGCACCTTAACACTCTCCAGATCGGCTAAGGCAATACAACCCACTACACGCTGCTGACGATCGACTACCAGCGCGGTTAAGCGATGCGTCTCGGTAAGAATCTGCCGTGCAATATCCACACTTAAACCAGCACGCAGTTTAAGGCCCTTGTCTTCACCCGCTTCTTTGAGCACATCAATGGCTGGGCTTTCCAGTGTTAACGGTTTACGAACTTTTGGTGTGAGCATGCCTTGGGTTAAAGGCACAATAGTAATTAATTTTGAAACGCGCATAGAAACCACCTTCTTTGTCTGTGATTGAGCTTACAAATGCTCGGTTTGGAACAGATAATCAGAAGATGCAGCGGGGAGGCGCGCGCGCCTGAGGAGTAGAGCGGAAGGATAAAATCAGAACCGGGAGAGCCAGCAGAATCACCACCGATGGCGGCACACTAACCCTGACAAAGTAAGCACTGGACGCGGCCATTGAATCGTCAAATTCAAACTGCTGATCACCCGTGCCGTCGTACAGGGCTTGCCCGGCATTAACGCCGGCAATGGATTCAGCACCCGCACTGGCAGGGATATTACCCGCCAAGCCAATGAGCCAAGCTGCCAGCACAACACCGAGCAGGCAAGTCAACAACTTGCTGTCGGTATAACGGCTTTGGGGCAGGTTAAAAGGCATCATTACATCTACAACGTTAGTTTAAAAACTCAGTCTATTCAGTAAATCACATAGTGAATACGGCTTAAAAGACTATTTGGTTTTATCCTTAGTCCCATGTTTAGCCGTTGATCACTGCAGCAGGTAACGAAAGGCTAAGCTGCAGCGCGAACCAACCATACATGCCCTAGTTTAGATACTGGCTACGTGCAAAAAATTCCTCTTATCGTGAAAATTTAATGGTAAAGGCCGTGGCAACACCCCACACCCAGTTAAAAAACAGTACGCACAATGGCGTTAACAGGCCCAACTCTAGCCCGCCAATGCCTTTGTGGGCCTTGAGTGGAAAAACCACAAATAACTGCACAATGGTAGGAAATACACTCAGGATTGACCCTTTCACCAAAGGGCGCGATGACAACATGGGCAACACAAACAACAGGCCCCACAACCCGCCCCACACAATACGCGGATACAGCCATGCTGGCGATAACTGGGGCGCAATTGCCACCCCCAGGGCGCTGGTAACGCCCGTATCACCCGCCAGCCAAACTGCCAGACTGTTCGCCAAACCGCCCACACAGCCTGCCGCAAAAAACACCAGTAACCTTTTCATACTCCGCCCCTTGCAATACCGTTATGAGCACCACTACGCAAACACATTTGCCATAATGTCTACCAGATTCCCACCAAAGGTGTGCTGGCGCAACCACTGCCAGCCGCGCAATTCGTAAAACTTTCGGTGATCGTGGGTGAAGAGAAACAGCTTTGGCAAGCGATGCTGGCGTGCATAGCCGGTGGCGTAATCCAATAATAAAGACCCGAGACCGCCGTAGCGCCAATCCGGTTCTACGTACAAATTAGCGAGCCAAATAGATGCCGGACGGGTTTGATTAAACCGGTAATCAACCAGGCTCACACAGCCCACAGGGGGCTCATGATCGGCAGCAAAGGCAATAAACGTAACCGGAAACGGGCTCGCCAGAAGCTGTTCGCGCAAGCGAGATTCACGCTCAGCCAGCGAACCGGTTTGACTGCGTAATTGCCACTGTTGGTGCTGCCAGCGCGCCACCAGCGACACCCACTGGGGATGGTCAGCCAATGGCACAATGGTACAGTCAGAGAGGTTGATGCCCGGCACAGTGAGATTAAGCCCCGTACCGAGCTGGCAGATTACTTAACCTGCTCTCCATGAGCCTGGCGATCTGCGTGGTAAGAAGAGCGAACCAGAGGGCCGCAAGCCGCGTGTTTGAAGCCAATTTCTTCAGCATAGGCCGTGTATTCATCAAATTCTGCGGGCTCAACAAAACGCGCAACCGGCAGGTGCTCGCGTGAAGGCTGCAAGTATTGGCCAATGGTGAGCATGTCGATATCGTGTTCACGCATATCGCGCATCACTGCAAAAATTTCTTCCTTCGTTTCACCAAGCCCCACCATCAAGCCCGACTTCGTCAGCACATCCGGACGGCGCTTTTTATATTCCTGCAGCAACTTCAGCGACCACTTATAGTTGGCACCAGGCCGTGCCTGACGATACAAACCAGGCACCGTTTCAAGGTTGTGGTTAAACACATCGGGCGCTTCAGCAGCCAGAATATCCAGTGCAATGTCCATTCGACCACGAAAATCAGGGGTAAGAATCTCTACCTGCAAGCTGGGTAGTAAGGCGCGCGATTCACGAATACAGTCGGCAAAGTGCTGGGCACCACCGTCACGCAGATCGTCACGGTCAACCGATGTGATCACCACGTATTTCAAACGCATCTCGGCAATCGCCTGGGCGAGGTGCCGAGGCTCTTTTTCATCCAGCGGATTCGGCTTCCCGTGGCCCACATCACAGAACGGGCAGCGGCGAGTACAGATATCGCCCATGATCATGAACGTAGCGGTACCACCAGAGAAGCACTCACCTAAATTGGGGCAAGACGCCTCCTCACAAACACTCGATAAACCATTTTTACGTAAAATCTTTTTAATGCGGTCGATCTCAGGAGACGCAGGCAATCGCACGCGAATCCAGTCTGGCTTGCGCTGTATCTCATCGGTAGCAATCACTTTTACCGGAATCCGTTCCACTTTTGCCGCATCTCGCAGCTTTTCACCCTGTTTGTGTCGAACAGTGCGCTTTACGGGGACGATTTCTGGTTGATCGGTCATGACATCTCTCTTCAAATAAGCCCCTGAGATTAGCAAGGCACACGCCGTGCGGGCATCAGGGTTCTTCAAGGTAATTTAGTGTGGCGTATCCTAACCCACAGGCAAACAGCTGGATAAACGCATTTTCAACCTGTGTATAGGCCACATGGCCGGACATCACCGACGCCATATCAAGCATGGGCATACCGGCATAACCGCAGGGGTTAATCCGTTCAAAGGGCTCGAGGTCCATATCGATATTGACCGCAACCCCATGAAAACTGCAACCGCGGCGAATACGCAGGCCCAATGAGGCAATTTTCCCGTAGCCACCTGGCACCTCGCCGGTGTCGACATACACACCCGGAGCATCAGCCTTAGCATAAGCGGTAATGCCATAGTCGGCCATCAAGGCAACCACCGTATTTTCAATATAGGTTACCAACTCGCGTACACCCAATTTGGCACGCTTAATATCAATCAGCGGGTAGGCTACCAGCTGACCGGGGCCATGATAAGTGACCTGCCCGCCTCGATCGACCTTAACCACCGGAATATCACCTGGGGCCAATACATGCTCAGCTTTCCCTGCCTGCCCTTGGGTAAAGACCGGTGGGTGCTGCACTACCCAAAGCTCATCGAGGGTATCGGCGTTGCGATTATCGGTAAAGGCTGTCATCGCCTTCCACACCGGTTCATAATCGGCGACACCCAAGCGCCGGATATTCAATGTGTTGCCGGAAAGACTGGTCATCAACGGCTACAGCACCATTTTTACGGCACTGTGTGCTTTCAGATCTTCGAAAATAGACTTCAGCTGCGGTTCGCCGGTGGCAGTAATAAACACAGTAATCGACTGAAAGCGCCCTTTGCTGCTATCACGCACCGTAATGCGGGTTTCATCAAAATCGGGAGCATGGCGGTTGACGACTTCAATTACACAGCTGTGCAGCTCGGCACCGGCGTCACCCATAATTTTGATCGGGTAGTCGGGGCAGGGAAATTCGATTTTAGGCGCTTGTGGTTCAGACATTGCGGTTATTACGACACTGGCATTAGGAGACATTGCCTGTAAGGGCAGATAAAACAGGAACTGCGCGCCTCTCGGCGCGAGCGAATCCACCCCTCGGGCGGCCGCTGATTATATAGGTTTTTGTCTGAATACGGTACTACCTGCTTCGGCCCATTTCGGGCGATCACGCCCCGAGAGGAACCCCGGGGCGCAAATATCAGGCGTGATTAAGATACCAGCGCCAGTCCTGCTCGCCAACCTCACCCATAAACTTGCGGTACTCGGCCCACTTGATAGCCAGAAAAACCTTGAGGAAATCTTCGCCGAACGCATCCCGCGCCCACGGGGATGCTTCCAGGCTGCGCAGAGCAGTCAGCCAGTCGGTAGGCAAGGTTTCTCTAACCTGCTCGTAGCCATTGCCGACAATAGCCTCACCCGGATCAATCTGCTCACGAATCCCTTTGTGAATACCTGCAAGAATCGCTGCAGCTGCCAGATAAGGGTTAGCATCGGCACCACAGATTCGGTGTTCAACATGGCGACTCTTTGCTGGCCCGCCCGGCACGCGGAAAGACACGGTGCGATTATTCACACCCCAGCTTTTCGCCAACGGCGCGTAACTGTTTTCCTGAAACCGGCGGAAGGAGTTAGCGTTCGGACAAAAAATCGCCAGCGCATCGTTAAGCGTAGCCATCATGCCGCCTATGGAATGACGTAGCAGTGGTGTTCCATGAGGATCCTCACTGGCCATCAAATTGTTGCCCTGTTCATCTGCCAAACTAATATGCATATGCATACCACTGCCGGTCAGATCGCCAAAAGGCTTCGCCATAAAGCAGGCCTGCAGCCCGTGTTTGTTAGCCACACCCTTGACCAGGCGCTTATAGCGCACGCCTTCATCAATCGCTTGTAGCGCGTCAAAACGATGTTCCAATGTCAGTTCGAGCTGACCAGGCGCGTATTCAGAGATAGCCGTGCGTACCGGCAGCCCCTGTACCTCACAAGCGGTATAAAGATCATCGAGGAACGGCTGTACCTGTTCCAGTTCGTAAACGCCATAGACCTGAGGCGCCTGCGGACGTATGCCATTTACCTGAACCGCCGGCTGCGGGCGCCCATTGGCGTCGCACTGTTTGTCCAGCAGGTAGAACTCCAACTCCACCGCCATCACGGGGTGATAGCCGTCAGCCTTGAGTGCGTCAATAGTGCGGGTAAGTACGTGGCGTGGATCGCCCACCACCGCTGGCTGCCCCTCGGTTGGATGCATGCTGACCTGAACCTGCCCGGTAGGCACTGATCGCCACGGTTGCAACGTCAGGCTGCCGGGTAACGGGTAAGTCCAACAATCAGCATCGGCAACTTCCCAGACCAAACCGCTTTCTTCAACATCTTCACCCTGAATACTCAGGGAGACAATGGAGCTGGGAAGAGCTCGGCCACTTTCGTAAATAGCGACCAGTTCGTCGCGGTGTAATAACTTACCCCGGGGAATCCCATTAGCATCGATCAGCATCAATTCGATACTGCGCACCTCAGGATGATCTCTCAGGAAATCATAAGCTTCTTGTGGATTAGCTAATTTCATCATGAACCCCTTGTAATCAAAGACGTGCGCCGGGAATGGCTAGTAATTCGCTCAGGGCTTGATCAAGCATAGTGAGCAACGTGTCCACGTCATCTGCTGTGGTTTTCGGGCAGCAGAGCGTCATATTGTGGAAAGGCGTAATCAGCACCCCACGATTGAGCAGATACAAATGCAAAGCCATCTGCAGCTCGTCATGAAAGGAGGCCTCTGCCTCGGCACCGGTACGCGGTGATTCATCGCAAAATTGAAATTCACAGCGCGCGCCCAGCTCGGTAACCGACCAGTTCAATCCATGCTTACTAATCACTTGTCGCAAACCTTCGGCAAGGCGTTTAGCTAACGGCAGCATGTGGTCGTAAGCCGCTTGAGTCATCACTTCTTCGAGGTTAGCTCGCATGCAGTGCATCGCCAACGCATTAGCCGATAACGTGGTACCCATGCCGCTATGGCCATGACCGCCGCCGCTGGCTTGCTGACTCGCCTTTGCCATGGCCTCGGCCATCTCCGCGCTGCAACCATAGACGCCGCAGGGCACGCCACCAGCAACCGGCTTGCCGAGTACAAAGAAGTCTGGGTCCAAATCCCACAGTCGCGTACAGCCACCAATATCAGTGGAAATGGTATGTGTCTCGTCGATGATCAACAGACTACCGTACTTGCGGGTTAGCTCACGGCACTTCTGCATAAAGCCGGGGTCTGGCAGCACCATGCCGATGTTGGTCATCGCCGGTTCACAGAGCAGTGCACACACATCACCCTGCGCCAACGCGGCTTCTAGCGCATCGATATCGTTGAAAGGAATAGCCCGGCTGTACTCAAGATCGTAAGCCTGACCAATCAGGCCCGACCGGTGAACCGTCTTACCTTCTTTGCAACGCACCATTACGTCATCCAACGTGCCGTGGTAGCAACCATCGAACACCAGCAGGGTCTTGCGGCCAGTAACGGCGCGCGCCCAACGCAACACAGAACGGTTTGAGTCGGTGGCTGTCGCCGTCATCTGCCAGAAAGGTAAGCCGAACCGTTGTGTTAACAGTTCACCACAAACCACGGCATCCTCACCCGGCAGCATAACTGTCAGACCATTACTCGCTTGTTCGGCCAGGGCTCGCGCCACAGGGTCTGGTGAATGACCAAACATCGTGCCCGTGTCACCCAAACAGAAATCTACGTACTCGTGACCATCTACGTCGAAGAAGCGGGCATCTTTGGCACGCTCAACAAACAAAGGCACGGGTGTGGACCAATCAGTCATCCAATGCATCGGCACACCACCATAAAGGGAGTGGCGAGCTCGCTCGGCGAGCGCTACAGATTTGGGGTTTTGCTCAAGGAAACGGCCACGCTCACGAGTGGCGAAGGTTTCCACAGCGGTTGCGCTGATACCACTGGAAGTCATATTAATCACCTATCTAAAATTGTTTCACTATAATTTGTGATCACAAAATTACCAAGAAACACTAATAAACTCAATATAATTTACTAAAAACCCTATAATGTGATCACAAAAAAATTAAAAGCCAAAGAATCTTACATCGACATCATCACTGAGGTGGTGGCCTTCGCCTCCCGCGCTTTCGCGTTCTACTACCCGCTGCCAGCGCTGCTGATGCTGGCAATCGCGCTGTTCGCAGAGCCGCTGGACATCTGATCGAAACCGCAGATCCCGACGAATCCTGACCATTCCCCCGGCCTCCTCCATGTCCCCTTGGGGACATTTAGCTCCCGACCCCAGCTCTCTATCATCAATAGTCAATCTACCACCTCCAACAATAGCAACAGAGGAACGGCCCGATGGAAAACATCTTTTCCCGGCCCGGCACGGCCTTGCGACTGAGCCTGCCGTCCATCGCACTCATCGCCGTCCTGGTCGCGGCCCTTCTCGCCTACCAGGCCCACGGCAGCGACGGTGCCTATGGCGCCATCAGCCTGCTGCCGACGCTGGTGGTTCTCGGTGTAGCGCTGGCAATCCGACGCACACTAGAAGCGCTGATCGCCGGCAGTTTGACCGGCTTTCTGATGCTCTCGCCGGCCAGCGCGCTGCAGGACTTTTCCAGTACGGCGCTGACCGTGATGCAGGACCCGATCACCGGCTGGATCTTTCTGGTCTGCGGCCTGTTCGGCAGCCTGATCGCGCTGCTGCAGTTCTCCGGCGGCACGCTAGCCTTCAGCGATATCGTCGGCCGACACGTCCGCACCCGCCGCAAGACGCTGCTGGTTGGCTGGCTGCTGGGAATCCTGATCTTCATTGACGACTATCTCAACGCACTGACCGTGAGCACCGCGATGCACCGGGTGACCGACCGACTGAAGATCTCCCGCGAGATGCTTGCCTACCTAGTGGATTCCACCGCTGCGCCGGTCTGCCTGCTGATTCCCTTCTCTACCTGGGTCATCTACCTGGCCGGCCTACTGGAAAGCAACGGCCTGGCCGGCAGCGGCGAAGGCTTAGGCTTCTATCTCGAACTGCTGCCCTACCTCTTCTATCCCTGGATCGCAGTGCTGTTGGTGCCACTGGTGATATTCGGTGTGGTACCGCCACTGGGCGCGATGAAAACCGCCGAGCAACGCTGCCGGGAGGCCGCGCCTACCGACGACAGTGCCACGTCAGCACACCCGCCGCGGTTGCTGAATTTCCTGCTGCCAATGCTAACCCTGATTCTGGCCACCTGGTATTTCGATACCGACGCGCTGATGGGGGTCATCTGCGCGCTCGCGGTGAGCCTGGTGCTCTACAGCATCCAGCGCATTGCGCCCTTTTCGCGCCTGTTCGACGAACTGATTGCGGGCCTGCAGACTATGCTGGTGCCGCTAGGCATCGTCTTTACCGCTTTCATACTGCAGGCCGTCAACGAAAAGCTCGGGTTGGCACCCTACCTGATCAAAACCGTAACACCCTACATGAACGCCCAGTGGCTGCCGGCACTGACGTTCCTGGTGCTGTCGGCGCTGGCGTTCGGTACCGGCTCCTTCTGGGGTGTTTATGCCATCGCACTACCGATCATCGTACCGCTGGCCCAGTCGCTCGATGCCAACATGCCGCTGACGCTCGGCGCGCTCATTTCCGCTGGCGCCTTCGGCAGCCACGCCTGCTTCTTCGGCGACGCCACCGTGATTTCGGCCAGGGGCTGCGGCATCACGCCGATGCAGCACGCCCTGAGCCAGCTGCCCTACGTACTGATTGCGGCCGCCCTGAGCCTGATGCTTTTCATACTCGCGGCCTGACCGACAACTACCAGGAGACATAACAAAATGCGAAAAACCGGCTTTGCCTACCACGAACTCTGCATGTGGCACGATACGGGCCCCTGCTCGATATTCGACCAGGCCGGGGGCTTCATCCAGCCGGCCGTCGCCGCCGAGAACCCGGAAACCAAACGACGATTACGCAACCTGCTCGAGGTTAGCGGCCTGCTCGACGAACTAAAGCCGGTAAAGGGGAAACCCGCCTCGCTGCAAGATCTCGAGCGCTTCCACACCGCCGACTACCTGGCGCGCCTGGCGCGCGAAAGCGAGGCAGGCTTCGGCGACGGTGGCGAGTACGCCCCCTTTCGCCAGGACAGTTTCCGCATTGCGCGTCAGTCCGCGGGACTGGCAATCGCTTCGGTCGCAGCGGTGTTGAAGGGCGAGATCGACAACGCCTACTGCCTGTCGCGCCCGCCCGGTCACCACGCCGAACGGGATCGCGGCCGCGGTTTCTGCCTGCTTGGCAATATTCCAGTGGCGATCATGGCGGCACAGGCACAGGGGCTGGTGCGCCGGGTTGCCGTCGTCGACTGGGACGTGCACCACGGCAATGGCACCCAGCAGGCGTTCTACGATAATCCAGACGTACTGACCATCTCGTTGCACCATGATAGCAACTACCCAACTGACATGGGCGCAGCTGACGAACGCGGCGAAGGTGCAGGATTCGGCTACAACCTCAACGTGCCACTGCCGGCTGGCTGCGGCATCGGCGCCTACCTGACAACGCTCGACAGCCTGGTGATACCGGCACTGCAACAGTTCCGACCGGAGCTAATCGTGGTTGCCTGCGGTTTCGACGCCAGCGCAATGGACCCACTCGGCTGCATGATGCTCAACAGCGAAGCCTATGCCCGGATGACACGGATGCTGCTCGACTGCGCCGACCGGCTCTGCGACGGCCGGCTAGTGATGGTGCACGAAGGCGGCTACTCGGAAGGCTACGTGCCCTTCTGCGGCCATGCGGTGCTGGAGACGCTGAGCGACAGCGAGATCCGAGTGCCAGACCCGATGGGAGCAGAGATCGCACGCTGGGGACAGCAAGGCCTGCAACCCCACCAGCAGGCGCTGCTTGATCGCCTGCAACCCTTGCTGAAGGATATCCGTTAAGCCGAACGGGGCTGGCACCTTGACGGTGCCAGCCCATCTGAAAAAGCGGGGGTATTAGAAATTTTGTGTCAATCCTACAATCAGCACCCCAAACGGAAAGACACCTGCCCAAGGAGTTCGACGTTGACAAAGCACTGGAGGCCCTACAATCTGGCCTAACACAACATTCTAAACACGCCCGAAAAAGCATTGCCAATGAATCTAGCGCCGACCACTCCCGACAACAGCCCCCTGGCCGCCACGCTCGAGCCCTTGGCCGAACTGGTGCGGACCATGCGCAGCCCGCAGTTCCTGCAGTCGATCGGCGGTATGCTGGAACAGTACTTCCCCGGGATCCACTACGTGCTCTTTTTCATGGAACAGGAGCGCCGCCCGGTCGCGCTTCAGGATAACCTCAGCGAGGCGCTGAAACAGCAGGTGCTCAAGTCTTACTGTGACCGCATGTACCTGCTCGACCCATTCTACCGCCACTGGCTCAGGCACCCAGAACCGCACTTCAGCACCCTCGACGCCGTCGCCCCACCGGGGTTCCGCCAGTCCGACTATTTCCGCGAGTACTATGCCCCGCTCGGCCTGTACGACGAGGCAATGTGCTTTTTCCAGCTCTCCGATACCCAGAGCCTGGGCCTATCGTTCGGTTTTTACAGCCACCGCCAACGTGTCGATCCTGGGCAGCTGGCAGAGCGGATCAACACCCTGTTTCCAGTACTGCAAGCGATGGTCGAGCAGTTCTGGCTCAGCAGCAGCCTGAACCTGCAGAGTGACGCCGACCCGGCCGAGCTCTACCTGCTGGACAATTTCGCCAGCGATATCCTCAGCAACCGCGAGCAGGAGATCGCCCGGCTGATCGTGCTGGGCTACTCGTCGAAGGGCATCGCCGAGCGTCTTGGCATCACCCTCGGCACGGTAAAGAACCACCGTAAGCACCTCTACGCAAAGCTGCAAATCAACAGCCAGGCGGAACTCTTCAACCTCTTTCTGCTGTATCAAAACAAGGCTCACTGGGGCGCCCTGAACAGCCCAGCCTGATAGGTCCCCGCAGTGGTTGCACTAATACCAGTGGCAGTCATATTTACCATTTATTTAACACTACTTCATAAATTTGTGATCACAAAAAACTATAAAATACTAAAAAACCCGATATAATTTACTTTAAACCCTACAATGTGATCACAAAAAATCTAAAAACAACGAAGCTTAAATCGACATTATCAGGCTAGTTGCCGTAAACTTATCTCATTGACTGGAGAATATTATGCGCAACTGCTTACTCACCCTTTCCCAACTTCCTGCACCGCCACGGGAAAGCTGAAATATGAGCGACAATTTGCAGGAACAGCTTTATCAACGAATTCGAGAAAGTTTACTGGCCGGCTACTTCAAACCCGGGCAGGCTTTAAAGATCCGCGACCTCGCAGCACAATGGGGAACCAGCCCCATGCCGGTTCGAGCAGCATTGCAACGGCTGGTGGCGGAGGGCGCCTTAGAGGGGGAGCAACAGCGCTCGATGCGCGTGCCATCAATAACCCCTGAACGCTACGAAAACATACTCCAAGTGCGCCTGGCACTTGAGGGTCTCGCGGTCGAGCTGGCCACCCCGCGCTTAACGGCTGATGATCTGAGCGAGCTAAAGAATTGTGTGCAGCTAATGGACACCGCCATCGAGCAGCGCCAGGTACAGGGCTACCTCAATGCCAACAGCCAGTTTCACCTCCTCCTCTACGGCGCCTGTGGTAATCCCATACTACTGCGCTCCATTGAGTCGCTATGGCTACAGATAGGCCCCCTCTTCAACCGGATATTTACGGGTGCCGACCTATCCCTACGCCTCAATGACTTTCATGAAGATGCCTTTGCAGCCCTTGAAGCTGGCGATGCCAAAGGCGCACGTTTGGCCATGGAGCAAGACCTCACCTACTTTGGGCGTTTCCTGATCAATTTACTGGAGTTGGAACAACGTCTGTAAACGCATCTCTTCCACCAACGTTGGCTCAATCATCCATTGGTTTACCGAGCGACAGAGAGTGAAGAGTCCTTGCCTGACGCCGAGGCTAGATTTTCTCACCGGCGCAGGCATTACCCAACAGCAGCTGGGCCAAAAGGCCTTGCGGCAGCAGGCTCAGCGCCTTTTCCCGACTCAATGAATCGCGCGTTGATAGGATGTCATAGTTGCAGCATTACTCTGAAAGCGATTCGCGTATCAGTTATTTCGCTGCGAAATGGGCGGGTTGTCACCCCGTAGTATGATGTGCGCCGTGTGTTTAACAGGTTTGTGCCCTCCAGCGACAGCGTTAAATGCTCGTTGTAGCGATAGGTGATGGCGGCATCCAGCCAGCCGTAGTCATCGGTATAAACGGGAACGGCGCCAATAGTAACCAGCTGACTGACGGAGCTGAGAAACCGGCTACGCCAGTTGTAGGCGACACGGGCGGAAAACCGGTTCCGCTCATATAGGCCTATCAGGTTATAGCTGCGCCGGGAAAGATCCTGCAGCGGCAGGGTTTCGCCCGCTACCAGGCTGTTATCTTCGCTGTCCACGTAGGTGTAGTTGGCCTGTAATCCAAAACCGGACCACCAGTGCGCCGTGGGTTCCGGAAGATATTGAATACCCAGCTCAACACCTTTGATATCGGCGTCGCCCGTGTTCATTGGCCGGGTTACCTGGTAACTGACGCCGTCGTGAATCTCCGCTTGACTGAGATTAGTGACAAAACCATCGACCCGTTTGAGAAAACTGCCGACATGCCAATAGCTGTCCGTACCGAAATAATGCTCCAATGCCACATCCAAGTTGTTGGAGCGCACCGGTTTCAGGTTCGGGTTGCCAGCACTGCCCGAGCTTAATTCCGGATTGACCAGGTTCTGGAACAAGGTCAGCGATGGCGACAGCGCGCTGAATTTCTGCCGCGTCAGGGTGCGCGACAGTGCGCCACGTAAATAAAGGTCTTGCGCCAGGTTATAGCGCAGATTCAGGCTCGGCAGGTAGTCCAGGTAGTCATGGTCGATAGCAATAGGTTTTGTGGTACTGGTATCCGGTACGGACTGGTGACCACTGGTGGATTCCGCTGTGCGCACCAGGCGCAGCCCAAGGTTGCCGCTCAGCGCGTCCTCTTCATTAAACTCGGCCATCAGGTAGACGGCCTGGGTATCTTCATCGGCTTCCCAGAGTGACAGAGGACTGGCGCTGGCACTTCTTGGCTCAAGGCCGTAAGCGGCCCGGTAAGCCTCCGCGTTGCGAGCGCCACCCAAGTCGGCGGTTACAAAGGGCGCCAGCCCACTCACCCCCGAACCGGGGAAGTAATCACCGTAGGGAAAACGACTTTCAAGGCCGGAGCCGGCCACCGACGGATCACTCAGGCCGAGCGCAAAACCGACAATCTGGCCAGGTTTATTGCTGGCATTACGCCGCGACAGGCGCATACCCACGGCCAGGGTATCAAAGAAGCCATCGGCCAGATCGTACTCGGCGTCCAGACGCAGGCTGGTTTGCCGGCCTTCAAAAGGGCGGGAAATATCCAGCAAAGCGCTGAACTGGTAGTTGGCGGCGTCGGCCAAATCGGTGCCATCCACGCTGGTAGCGGGGACTTCTGTACTCACGTCCTGGGAGAAAACCGCCGCGCTCCCTGCCAGAATCGGCCCGCGAAACACCAGATCGTTGTGGCTGCGGGTATGGGACAAGTCTGCCCGAAGAGTAAGCGCGCTGCCCGTCCAGCTACCGCCCAGCGCCACCTGACGGGTACGATCCTGTGTGTCGCGAATAAAACTCAGTACCGACAGGTTGGCGTCGGTCCAACTGCTACGCCGAACGTCATTGGTACCGGGAAACAACTCGACACTGTCGGCGACAAACGTGGTTGAACTGCTGAAACCGGCATTGACCTGGTGGGTGTCTTCAAACGTCTGGAAGTCCAGGTAGCTGCCTTCGGCGTAAAGATCCAGCGCAGGTGTCGGCTGCCACTGGAACACCAGATTGGCGCTGCGGCGTTCACGCTCACCCTGATTGATATATTCCGAGGTGCCGTTGGGAACAAACACCGTTTGATTCTCGAAAACATCGGTGCGTGCGGTTGGGGCGCCGGTATCTTTCTTGTCTTCGCGATAATGCTGGTCCAGATAAGAAAGATTCAGGAGTACTCCCCACTGCCCGCCCGCAGACGTTTGCCACTGTTTGCTTAACAGGGTGTTGTACTGGGTATCCAACTCGTCCACCAGGTCTCCATGAACACCGCGCAAGGTCAATGCCAGGCGGTCTCCCTCGAAGTCCTGCGGCCGGTGGGTACGCATATCAATGGATCCCGCCACACCGCCCTCTACAAGATTGGCAGCACTGGTTTTATAGATGTGCACGGCAGCGACCATTTCCGCCGGTACACCACCAAAATTCAGGCTGCGGCCGAAACCTTCAGCGTCGTTGACGGAAAACTGTTCGCGCCCGTTCAAGGTGGTTTCCAGCAGACTTAAGCCGCGAATCGACACTTTACCCCCACTGTCCCGGTCACGCGTAATCTGCAAACCGGGCACACGCTGCAAGGCATCGGTGAGTGTGGTATCGGGTAACTTGTGAATATCTTCAGCAACGATGGCATCAACAATTTCGAATTGCGCCCGCTTGATAGCACTGGCGGCGCCAAGACTGCCACGTATACCCGTGACAATAATATTGGGAATCACCTGCTCTGTTGTATTGTCACTATCGCTGGTGCTATCTCTGTCGGAGGCCGCAGCTTCCGCAATACTTGATAACGGTTGACAGCAACACAATGCTGAAACCAACAATGACCGCTTAAAATATCGCATAGGTATAACCATCTCGCTCTATCTTAATAGTTTATTAATAATTCCGATTTGCCGTTTACCGACAATGCAATACGTTCCATTCCCAGACGTTGCGCCATAATCACAATTGTTTCGGCAATGGCCCAATCATTTTCGTACACGGTCATATTGCACGCTAAAGACTAGTCGATTTTCAGGTAGTCAGTCGGGAATTTTTTTTCAGGTAACCCATGGCCGAATAATCAGTGCCAAAATCATCCAATGCTACCGTTACCCCGGCCCGCCGCAACTTGTGCAGCGCATTCAATACAATAGGCTGATCGTCGAGTAACAGGCTTTCGGTGATTTCTATACCCAGCCAGGCGGTTGGAAAATGCGGGCGCATAAATACCAAGGGGGAATGACACGGTGAGGTTTCTTTGAACCAGGGTTCCTCACAGGCGCGGTCATACGCGAACGACCTTATGCCGGTACACTTATCCACTTTAAGATGAAAGCCCATAGGCTTATCAAACAACTATGCGGTGCGACGAACCTGTTCGTTGCGTTCGCACGCCTGGAAGAAATGACTCAGTTCCACCGCCGGCTGCGGATGGCTTATCAGATAACCCTGTAACACCTCGCAGTCGTAGCGACGTAATAGCAGGCGCTGCGCATCGGTTTCCACCCCCTCCGCCACCACCATGAGCCCAAGGTTGTGAGCCAGGTCGATAATGGTCCTGACAATTGCCTCATCTTTCGGGCTCACGGCCAGATCGCGTACAAAGCTCTTGTCAATTTTCAATTTATCAATGCAGAATCGTTTCAGGTAATTCATGGAGGAGAAACCTGTGCCGAAGTCATCAATAGACAACTGCACACCCAGGCGTTTGAGCTCGTGCATAACGCTGATGCAGTACTCGGCGTTCTCCATCGTGACATTTTCAGTGATTTCGAGCTCAAGCAGTGATGGGGATACACCGGTATCTTTCAGAATGGTGGTTACCATGTTGAGGAAATTATGGTGCAGGAATTGCCGCGGGGAGACGTTCACAGCAATCACGCAGGCCTCACCAAATTGCCGCTGCCAGCGCTGAATCTGGAAACAGGCTTCGCGAATGACCCATTCGCCGATAGCCGCAATCAGGCCACTCTGTTCCGCCAACGGAATAAAGTCCCGTGGCGACACATTCCCCAACTGTGGATGCTGCCAGCGCAGCAGCGCCTCCATACCAATCAATTTGCCGGTATTCGCGTCAACTTGAGGTTGGTAGTGGAGCAGCAATTCATCATTAACCAGCGCTTGACGCAACTGGCTTTTCATCAGCATCAAGGATTGTTCCTGCTTTGCCAGCTTATGGGTATAGTGCTGGCATTTATTGCCGCCATGACTACCGATCGAGACGAGGCTGGCGTCGGCATTCTTTATCAGACTATGCCCACTCTCGCCATCATCAGGGGAAATACAGTAACCCACGCTCACGGTCACATAAAACCCCGCACCGTTAACGGTTAGTGGCCGCTCAAACGCCGTGCATATGTCAGCCAGCCACTGTTCATGTTTATCAAACGGCAGGGTTACCCCAAACCTCGGCCCGTCAAACCGAAACAGGCGGGCAGAGCGGGGCAGTCGCTCCAGAATTCTGGCCGCCGCCTGCTGAATAATCACATCGCCCACGTCATAACCGTGCCCTGCCGTTACCATTTTGAACTGATCCAGTTTGATCAGGCCTATTACCTGCGTAACCTTAGAGTGAGCCAATTGATCGGCAGTATGTTCAAACTGCTGGCGATTCGGCAGCGCAGTGAGCGGGTCGTGGGAGGAAAGAAAGGTGTGCTGCTCTGCCTGGACAACAGAACGCCTGAGGTAAACCGTCAAGGGCGCGACAAAGACCACCCCTAACAGGCCGAATAGCAAAAGCAGCATTTTGGTTTCTGCGGCACGGTTAGTATTGCTATTGGATGTACCCGACAACTCGCTATGCAGATATTGTTGTAGGCGTTCAAGTAGCGGAGGAACCGCGCGGCGTTTTTCAGCAATCCGCGCCAACAATGCCTGATCGGCCTGGGTCAAGGGGTGGGTATTCTCCAGCTGCTGCTGCAACCGCTGCATTTCCTCGACATGCCGGCTTATTTCGGTCACGGTGGGCAGTCGCGGCAGGTAGGCACCGAGCCGTGCAACGCTCTTGGCAAGCTGAAATTCCCCGTGCTGCCACTCGCCCAGCGACATCAAATCAGCGCCGAGCTGGTATTCACGAAGGTTGAGTTCGTTTTCAACGAGGGCAGTTTCAATAGTGGTAATCTCCTCCAGGAGAGGAATATTGAAATTCAGCAACTTATCCAGGTCACGCCCGGCTTTCTCTTCCGACCAATAAAGTGATAGGAAAAAGGCCGTACCCAAGACTATTGTCAGGATATAAAAGCCAATCGTCTTGCTTCGGATGTCCATAGTTCACTCCTGCATACTGGAGGTCAACGGTTTTATCCCTGCCGAAGCCAGTATCCACTTTTCTACAGAGGGATTTAATGTGCTCTTATTGATTCTCCTGTCGTCTTAAGACGACAAGGTGCGTTCCATTAAACGCGGCTTGCACCAGATGCACAGTGCCGTCGTCGTGATCTTCAAATAGCCGGGAAAAGCGAGGCTGGGCGGGGGGAGGGGTAAACCTTAATTGGCGCCGGGTTAGCGGCGGAGTTCAGGTACGAAGGGGTGCCCGCTAAAGAGAAATCAGGCCGCACCTTGCAGCATAACGGATAATGTCGATATTATTGTGCAAACCCAGCTTATCCATCAGGCGCGACTTGTGGGTGCCCACGGTTTGCCGGCTGATAAACAACTCCTCGGCAATCTGCTCCGACGATTTGCCATCCAGCAGTTTTAAAAACACCTCGTACTCACGTTTGGACAGCAATTCTTGCGGCGGCGGATCAGTCTCCTGCGACACTTGCCCAAACAGGACTTTCTCGGCGAGATGGGGACTGACATACTTGCCCTTGCCTGCCACCTTTCTAATCGCCTCGATAATCATCGCCGGATCACTGTCTTTGGTAATATAACCGGAGGCTCCTGCCTGTAGCGCATCAGAGACAAGACGTGCCTCGTCGGACATGCTGAACACCAGTATAGGCGGGACATTCTTCCTGCTCGTGACAACCGCTTCAATCAGCTCAGGACCGGTAGGCGCTCCCGGCATGGACATATCGAGAATCAATAAATCGTATTCCGCACTGCCGAGCAGTTCCAGCACCTCGGTGCCACACTCGGCTTCAGCGGCAATAGACATCCCATTCCCATTCCCGGTAAGCAGATTTTTTAACGCATCGCGTACAATGGGATGATCATCAGCAATCAAAATTCTAACGGGTTTATTTTCCACGTTGTATACGCTCTTAAGCTCAGGTCCGATATTGCATTAACAATTTCAAATTCGGGAGTCGAGCAAGCTTCACGCTACGACGATTCCCACTTTTAAGTAATTGTCATTCATTGATTTTTGTGTCGTCATATGATGATTCTGGGACTGGCAGGCA
The DNA here is from genome assembly GCA_050289485.1 of Cellvibrionaceae bacterium. Taxonomy (GTDB): domain Bacteria; phylum Pseudomonadota; class Gammaproteobacteria; order Pseudomonadales; family Cellvibrionaceae; genus JBNKFV01. Next base: position 252,587 of record JBNKFV010000029.1, on the reverse strand, counting down.
AACCTTCAACCTCACACCCCGACCTGGTGCACTATCCATAGTCAGGCGACCATTGAGCCGGCTTACCCGCTCGCGGATGCCTAGCAGGCCGGTAGACTTCTCCTTCTGCATTGCTGTATCAAAGCCCCTGCCGTTATCAGATATTGTCAGGCAATAATCTCCGCCGACCTGCTCCAGCCCTATTTGAACGGTATCTGCTCCCGAATGCCGCACCACGTTGGTCAACGAGGCTTGGGCAATACGAAACAAGGCAATGGCGTATGCGCCCTCCATTTTGTTAATTTGCCCTTCACCAATGGACAATTCGCAATGAATGCCACTGTAGGATTCGAAGTCATCCGCCATCCACTCCAGGGCATCGACAATACCCCGTTCCAGTGCAACCGGGCGCAGCAGATTCACGACATTGCGCACTTCGCCAATGGTGTGATCAACCAGCGAGACAATGTGTGCCACCTTGCTCTGGAATTGCTGATCGCCCGGGGAGAATTGGAGTTTGAGCATGGAGGTTTCCAGGCGAATTGCCGTGAGCATCTGCCCCAATTCATCGTGCAACTCCCGTGAAATGCGCTGTCGCTCCTGTTCCCGCGCGGACTCCTCACTGGCAGCCAGCTCCCGCAATTCGACATAGGATTCTGTCAGCGAGCGCTCGATTTCCTTAAGGCGCGTGATATCACGGGACAGCACGATATATCGCGGTATATCCCCCTGTTTGCGGGCAACAGACATCTCAAACCAGGTCTGTTTCGACGCCAGGGTCAGCTGAATTTGCTTGCCGAAAGAAGTACCCTTATCTTCCGCCTCTTTTAATGCCGCCATACAGACTTCAGCTGCGTCGGGCGGCAGTGTGTCAAATACGGTTTTCCCAATCAGTTTTTCTGGCGGGCCGGGCAGCATGCCGGCACTCAAAGAGTGAAAACCGTAGTAACGCCCATCCGCTCCCAGTTCAAACAAAAAATCAGGCAGCGCATCGAGAATGGCCTGCTGGTAGTTTTGCATTCGCTGCAAGCGGTTGTAACTGGTTTGCAACAGGCGGTGGGAATGGCGCAGCTGCCACAGAAACCAGCCGCCCCCGACCAGGAGCGTGGTGGTGGCGCTCAAGATGACGACCAACAGTCGCCGCTGCGCGGTATCCCGTTCACTCTGTCTTGTCAGCTCGCGAATGCGTCGCTGTTTACTCTCGGTTTCATAACGTTCCGCCAGCTTCATCACTCGCTCGCTGGAGTTAACCTCTTCCGCCTGCGCTTCTTTTTCTGCAGCATCAATTCTGTACTCATAGGCCCGTTGATAGTCCCCTCGAGCTGCGGCAAGCGCGGCCCGACGCCGGGTACTGTTAATAGCATACTGGGGTAAGCCTATGTCTAGCGCCAGCTTATAACCCCTCTCGACATCCTGCCGCGCGGCTTCCAACTCACCGAGTGCCTGCAAGCTGGCACTGCGCGCATCCAATGTCCACCAGAGGGCTATTACGTTGGGATAACGTTCATAAATGGCGACAATCTCATTTAGCAGCGTTAACGCCTCGGCATAATGGCCCTCGGCCCTCAGGTGGGTAACCTGATGAAACAGGCCCTGGGCCACACAAAAAGGCGCGCCTATGCGCCGGCACAACTCCACCCCTTTTTGCAGGAAGGCCTCGCCCGCTACTGCATCTCCCAGATTAATGCTGAGTGCGCCTACTCCAAAAAGTGCGAAGGCCTCCCAAATAGAAGAATTCGCGGCCTGCGCCTGCGTGACCATCTGTTGGTAATGCTCTAGCGCAACGTTGGGTTGACCATTTTGTGCGTAGGCAAGAGCCAGCCCATGATGGGCATACATAAGCGACAGAGGGTTAGCGGCTTCTTTGGCCAATTCCATCCCTTTGAGAGCCAGCTCAAAAGAGTCTTCAACGCGACCAAGGCGCTGGTAGAGCATGGCCGTACGCAATATGGCTTCGCTTTGCAGGTCTACTCTGTGGATATCTTCCAGTGCGCTCATGGCCAGCTCGCCGGCCGCAATCATCTCGTCAATATCGGCGGTATGCACGGCTACAAACACCTGGTTGAGTGCCGATTCAGCCTGACCAATCTTATCTCCCGCCTCACTCGAGAGAGTCAGTGCCTCATACACATGCTGGGACGCCTGTTCGGTGCGTGCGCCGTAGAGCTCAATTCGGGCCAACAGGTTCAATAACTGAACCCGGTCAGACACTGTCGCTAGCGCGGGGATATCAGTTTGTAATTGCTTGGCCTGCTCATAGGACTGGGGAATATCATTTTCTGCCAGTTGCCTCACCCTGACGAGCTCTTCTCGCCAGGACGCGAGCGGGGTATCTGCCTGTACGGGCGCACTGTTTAGCAGAAAGAGTGCTAGAAACAGCCACAACCACTGTTTTCCAAACATTAGATTTGCCTCTTCCGTGCGGGGACAGCACCAGGGAAAGCACTGAAAATAGTGAAGTAGGAATTAGCTTGACGGCAAGACGAGGTGAGCTGCATAGGTGAAACCTCTATAGCAAAGAGCCTGGCATTGTTGTCATGCTTGAGCTTTTCAAAAATCGTGGAGAACACGCTGGATTTCTTATGTATTCTCCAACCGATCGTTTGTTTAAAATCGACGCACTTTGAATTTATGGGTGACCTACGTCAGCCGTTTGCTTGTTCGCCGGATGCGATACCGATACACCGTAAACGTTATAACGAATAGGTTAGCGCCTTTAACGGCTTGCGTCATCTGCCTGATGGGGTGTTCACGTGTTTTAGTTTGTGTAGAAACCCGCATCCTAAGGGACTCGATTCGAAAAGTTGGGTGCCCACATACCGGTTTCGCGTGCTCAAGGGGCCTATAGCCAGAGAAATCTTTAACGGTATCCGGGTTTATAGCAGCCGCTTGGGTGCAAGTGGTGGAATTGAATGTGCAGCTGAACTTGAGTCGGTAACAGGAGCCGTCCCCGTCAAGGGGCATCAAGCAACTCCGGGTTCCTTGAGCCCGGATGTTTAGTTTGGGATTTTCCATCCGTATTATTATCGGGATCTTTAACTTCACCGTTGCTAGATAAATAAAACAGCTTGCTCCCTGTTTCGGCGTAAAGTGGTGTGTCTATGGTGTTAAATACCAACTCGCCACTGGGTTTTAATAGAAACAACATGAGTGAGTCTGGATGTTTTTCCAGCCAGTGTTTGTACTTGTATTCTTCTTTCAGCTCGGTAATTTTAATCACGTAACCGTTATTGAGCTTTTTCTTTAATGCATTGAATGAACTGTGCTCATCAAATAGCAGACGGCCCGAATGACGGGCGCTGGCTACATGGCGATTGATTTTTTCGGTTGCCTGGTTAGGTGGCAGTATAAAGACATTCCGTGTTCCAAATTCTTCCCGGTAACGGTTAGCCTGAGTGACATTGTATTCAAAGTGGTTGGAAAGACCCGTCATAAAGCCATAAGGGGTCATATCAAAATGCTTGGACGCATGCTCAGAACTGGGATTGCCATAGTAGGTTTTTAATCCGAGAATTCGCGCTGCCCGCAATTTATCCCAGCTTGTGTCGCAAATCAGACTTTCGATATTGGCTCTGGCCAGGGCTTGCGCCAACATAATCGAAAATTTATTGGCACCAATAATCAATACCCCTTGGGTCTTTGGCAGGGTGACATTCAGTAAGCGGGCGACAGGCTTGGCTGTCAGGCTTTGAAAAACAACCGTGCCAATAATAATCATGAACGCCAGCGGCACTAATTTATCGGCACCATTTAAGCCCACGTTTTCCAGCTTCAGGGCAAACACCACAGATACCGCAGCGGCAACTATACCCCGGGGCCCAATCCATGCCACCAGGGCTTTCTCGCGCCAGTTAAAATCCGTACCAATAAAACTAAGTGCAACTTTTATGGGTCGCACTAAAAACTGCATAGCTGCCAGCAGCAGTAGGCCATTAAAACCCAAAGCCAGGAATTCACTGATATCCAGTCGCGCAGCCAGTACAATAAATAATGCGGACACAAACACAATGGTGAGATCTTCTTTGAATTCCAAAATGGAATGAACATGGACATCACGCATATTCGCAAGCCAGATACCCATAATGGTAACGGCCAGCAAACCCGATTCATGTAGCAGCGAGTCGGACACGGCAAACACCAGACAGACACTCGCCAGCGCGGCATAGTTAGTGAGCCGCTCCGGAATAAAATGATGGCGTAACAACAGGCCAAACAGGTAGCCCGATACGGCGCCAATGGCCATCCCAACGAAGACCGTACTGCCGAACACATAAAAAATTTCACTGACCGCCGCAGTACTTTGCTGCACCACAATCCATTCAAACACCAACACCGCAATCAACGCACCGATAGGATCGATCACAATACCCTCCCAACGCAAAACGTCAGCGATCTTGCGCTGCGGTCGTACGGCTCGCAACATGGGCATAATGACGGTTGGCCCGGTGACTACCATAATGGCACCAAACAGTGCCGATATAGCCCAGTCCAGCTGCATAATATAGTGGGTGGCTAGCGTCATCAGCAGCAGAGATACCGCCACGCCAATGCTGAGCATGCGTCTGACGGGCTTGCCAATTTCTTTTAACTCACTGCGCTCTAAGGTCAGGGCGCCTTCAAAAAGAATGACCGCCACGGATAAGGATATAAAAGGGAAGAGTAAATCACCAAAAAGTTTGTCGGGGTCGACAACTGATAACACGGGGCCCAACACAATACCTGCCAGCAATAAAAATAGTATCGCCGGTAGCTTTACCCGTTGCGACAGCCACTGACATAAAAAGCCAATAAAACCAATCAAGCCAAGGATCAACAGTGAAGGCATAATATAGGCTCAACTCGTTTTAGTTGTTATTTAGACGCGGGAGGAAATTGCCATCCTACGCTAGTGTTCGCAAGGTTTAGACGCCCGCGAGTTCTTCTTCCAGAACTGCTTCCAGAGCATCCTCTCATTCCGGGTGATTATACAGATTGTCTGATTCCTGCAGCGCGCGACCTTTTGCAGTGTACTGTTTGTAGTCCACATAAACATGCCCGCTTTTGCGAATAATATTAATGGATTTGTCCACATTGGGGCGACCTTGCTCCCCACTTCTAGCGGCGCTGCAAGAATGACCTGCAAACCAATGTCTCGAAAAAAGGTCAGGGCAACGTTGGTGTTATTGCCGTCCATATTGCTGAAGGCTTCATCCAACATCGCATTGGCACCACCGCCGTGAACCGCTTTCAGACTAACACGCACTTTATAAGCCGACATAAAAGATGCGCCCAGCGCAATATAAAAGGGTAATTGCAGTTCTCCACCCGAACCCACCCGCAAGAATTCATTAAAACGTCGGTCGGTACCTCTCTCCAAATCTTTGGCAACAATATTGAAAGTGTAAAAATTGCAATAGTCTGATAACTCCTCCAGCTTTCTGCTTTTCAGTGTGTCAGTGATTAATGCCAAAACATACTGCTAAATTCCCTGCTGTCGATGCTGCTCCTGGCTACCTGGTATTTCGATACCGACGCGCTGATGGGAGGCTGCTGCATGATCCTCAATAGCGAAGCCTATGCCCGGATGATAGGGATGCTACTCGACTGCAATGGCCGACTGGTGATGATGCACGAAGGTGGCACTCGGAAGGCTACGTGCCCTTCTGCAGCCATGCGGTGCTGAGACGCTGAGCGACAGCGAGATTCGGGCGGATCCGATGGCGGCGGATATCACACGCTGGAGGCAGCGAGACCTGCAGCCCTTGCTGGAGGATATCCGTTAAGCCAGAAGGTTGCCAGTTCATCGTCTTTCGAATCCATAGGGCATCAGCTTATAATTAGCATTACCTAAGTTAGCGCTGGCGAACTCATGTTATGCAACGCTTTACGCCCGAAATGATAAAAAAGTTGCATCGCTTAACTAAACAGCCCAATAAAAAACAGTTTGATATCATCCCACAAACGGGCAAAAAAACCTGCCTCTTCAACGTTTTCCAACGCCACTAGCGGCACATCCAGCAACGTTTCGCCGTCAAGTTTTACAGTGATATTGCCAAGTTCCTGGCCTTTAGTGATAGGTGCTTTGATAACCTGATCAATATGCATCTGAGCATCCAACTCGTCTTCCGATCCACGCGGGATGGTGAGGAAAATCTTATCACCCGGTGTTAAAGAGACCTCTTTCGCCAAACCACCCCATACCGGTGGTGTACTCAATACCTGATTGGCTGTATACAACTGGTGTGTCGTGTAATAACGGAAACCATACGACAACAGTTTTTGCGATTCAGCTGCACGCGCCTCTTCGGAGCGTGTACCCATCACCACCGCAATCAAACGCATACCGTTTTTCTTGGCAGACGACACCAAACAATAGCCCGCCGCTTCAGTGTGGCCGGTTTTGATACCGTCTACGCTCTTGTCACGAAACAACAGTTTATTGCGGTTAGGCTGATTAATACCGTTGTATTTAAAGTACTTTTCCGAATACAAGGAATAGTGCTCCGGGTAATCGTTAATCAATGCGCGCGCCAGTTTCGACAAATCACGCGCAGTGGTCACATGGCCCTCAGCTGGCCAACCGGTAGCGTTTTTGTAGGTGGTATGGGTCATACCTAAAATAGCTGCCTGCTGGTTCATCACATCCGCAAAAGCCGATTCACTGCCGGCAACAAACTCGGCAAGCGCAACACTGGCATCATTGCCAGACTGAATAATCACGCCGCGCAACAGCTCTTCCACCGGCACTTTAGTGCCTTCACGCACGAACATTTTCGAACCTCCCATCTGCCAGGCTTTGACGCTGATGGGTACCATATCGGTGGCTTTGATACGGCCATTATGCATCTCGCTGGAGACGATATAACTGGTCATCATTTTGGTCAGGCTGGCCGGAGGCAACTGTTCTTCCGCATTATGCTCTACCAACACTTTACCGGTATCGGCATCAATCAAAATGTAGGCACTGGATGCCAATTGTGGCGGCGCGGGAATGATGACCGCGTGAACCGATAGGGAAAACAGTAGAAATACTAAAGCGAGGTAAGTCCGAAATTTAGGCATAATAAACATTACTTGGTTGCTGTGTTGTTCGCTAAAAATTGAGTGTATGGCAACGATTAACCATCGCAAGGCGTCATCCCTGAGTATAATCTGTCCGTTAAGGCGGCTAATGATACACAATCTGCGGTGTAGGCAGATTATTTTTCACCAGCCGGTTATGTAAATCAGCAGCGTCAAGCTGGCGTTTTACCGGCCCGATCCGCACACGATAAAGCACCTTGTTTTGCTCCAATGTGCTGATAAATACGGGAAACTCGGTCAATTTTCTGATGGTTTCCTGTAATGACAATGCAGAGTTGTAGTTCGAAAAAGCCCCCACTTGCAAAAAGGTGTTGTCGGGCAAAAAAGCTTCTCCACTCACCGATCCTTCAACAGCAGGCTGCGCCACGGCCGTTGCTACAGCGGCCTCTTGGCCAGCAGCTAATAATGGCGCCGGAGGATCGATCGCCTCCACTTCCACCCGCGCAGTGCCTTTGTCGATAAAACCCAGCTTTTTGGCGCCCGCATAAGACAAATCAATGATGCGCCCAGAGTGAAAGGGGCCGCGGTCGTTAACCCTCACCACAATAGATTTACCGTTTTCCAGATTACGTACACGAACATAGCTGGGAATGGGCAAGGTTTTGTGGGCGGCTGTCATGGCGTAGATATTATAAACCTCACCATTGGCGGTGTTCTTGCCGTGAAACTTATTGCCATACCAACTGGCAATACCCTGCTCTTTGTACCCGCTACTTTGCGGCAGTACATAATAGGTTTTGCCCAATATAGTATAGGGTGATTTATTGCCCGCGATCGTACGCGGCTCGTGCCGAGGCACAGCATCGGGAATATGCGACACATCAACCGGGCTGCGGGGGCCGTAATCCTTTTCTGCCGTTGGCTTGTTGACCGTTGAGCTCGTTGAGCAACCCGCCAACAAGCCAGTCACCAGTAAATACACGTAGGCACAGCGGGCAAAATGGTATTTTTGATGAGCCAACGGTTTTATTAACCCCGCAAGCATTATTGTCGGGTTAATAAGCGGCGCACGGATGCGCCGCCGGGTGAATAGCATCGCAATCATTAGCTCTCCGCTTTAATGGCCTGGCTCAGCTGATAAACCGCCAGCGCATACATATGACTGCGGTTATAGCGGGTAATCACGTAAAAGTTGTGCAGCCCCATCCAGAACTCTGCACCGTTGTCACCCTCAAGCTGAATCGCTAATGCGGCTTGATCATCCGCCAGGGGGGTTATAGGTTGATAACCCGCCGCGACCAGCTCACTCACTTGATTAGTAGGTTTTAGGTTCGTGGTTAACAACGAGGCATCATAGCCATCTTGCACACGAATACGAGTAACCACTGGCTCTCCATTTTTCCAGCCATGCTTTTTAAAGTAATTGGCTACACTGCCTATCGCATCGGTAGCGTTGTTCCAGATATCTGCGGTGCCATCACCATCGAAATCGATAGCGTAGGCGCGATAGCTGGAAGGCATAAACTGGCCATATCCCATCGCCCCGGCGTAAGACCCCATCAGCGAGGCTGGCTCCTGCTTTTGATCTCTTGCCAGCAGCAGGAAGTTTTTGAGTTCCTTGCGAAAAAATGGCGCACGCTTGGGATAGTCAAATGCCAGTGTCGACAGGGCATCGATCACGCGATAACCACCACGATGTTGGCCATAACGGGTTTCAACACCCAAAATAGCCACAATAATTTCACGCGGAACCCCAAATTCTTTTTCGGCTTTGTCCAATGCAGCCTTATTCGCATGCATAAAGTCCACGCCTTTTTCTGTACGCGATGGCGTGACAAAAATTTTGCGATAGTCTTTCCAGGGTTTGGTTTTTTCTGCCGGACGGGAGATAGCATCCAAAATGGACTGTTTGCGCTCAGCCTGTGCAAACAGCGACAGTAATTCATCACGATTAAACTGGCTTTCTTTGACCATTTCATCAACAAAAGCGACGACATCGTCACGACCTTGATAGGTTTGAGCGCTACCCTGCGCGATTGCATTGAACGATAACGAAAGCAGCATGCCTGCACCTGCAAACAAACTTCGAATTTTCATACCCTTACCTCTTACTTTTGTTTTCCTTGTTGACGGCCAACCCCAGCACGGCAGACACCAATGGTCTGTGAGCGTAAATTTTAGAGAGAGTTCCGCATATACCCATTAAAGTGACACGACCTATAAAGTGACCCGTCGATTTTCGGTACTGATTGCCATGAGCATACCAAAGCCCAACATGAGCGTCACAAGCGAGGTACCGCCATGACTCACCATGGGCAGGGGCACGCCTACTACCGGCAATAAACCGGCAACCATACCTACATTGACAAACACATACACAAAAAACGTCACGGTAATACTGGCTGCCAGCAACTTACCAAAAGTATGCTGGGCGTAGTAAGCGATAGTTAATCCACGAGCAATCAGCAAGCAATAAAGCCCCAGCAACAGTAAGACGCCCACCAAACCAAATTCTTCCGCCAATACCGCAATAATAAAATCGGTATGGCTCTCTGGCAGAAAATCCAACTGCGATTGCGTGCCATTTAAAAAGCCTTTGCCGTAAATGCCGCCCGAGCCAATGGCCGTTTTTGACTGGATAATATTCCAACCCGCGCCGAGCTTATCCGCTTCCGGATTCAGTAATGTCAAAATTCGCTGCTTTTGGTATTCCTTTAGCACAAAGTGCCACATGGGCCAAACGCTCGCCAGCGCAACCCCTACCGCAGTTAATATCATTCGCCACCGTAAACCGGCAAAAAACAATACGATCAACCCAGAGGTTGCAATCAGTATCGAAGTGCCTAAATCCGGCTGTTTTAAAATCAATAAGGTAGGCACCGCAATCAGCGCCAGTGCTACAACCACATGCTTAAAGCCGGGTGGCAGCGTACGCCGTGCCAGGTAGGCCGACATTAAAATAGGTACAGCCAGTTTTAATATCTCTGACGGCTGAAATCTAAATCCACCCAAACTCAGCCAGCGCTGAGCACCCTTGGCACCAACGCCAAAAACGTATACCAGTGCGAGCAAAATGACACCAAGCAAATAAAACCACGGCGACCAGCGCTCCAGTACTTGTATGGGTATCTGTGCAGTCACAAACATCACACCGTAAGCCACGACAAAAAATATCGATTGGCGCTCTACGTAAGAACCGCCGCCGCTGGCACTGTAGAGCACCAGCAAGCCATAACAGGTAATAACCAGCAGTAAAAACAACAGCGGCACGTCGATATGCAGTCGCCGCCAAAGGCTTTCTCGGCGGCGCAAATCATGGGCTGCGCCCGGCATTCTGCGCAAAAAGTCTTGTGATCTCACGGTTCAGTCGCCTCGATTGCAGCTTGCTCTGCTTTGGCTTCATCAAGTTTTTTCAGGCGAAAATACGCATCAAAGACTTTGCGAGCAGCCTTGGCAGCAGCTGAACTTTTCTCACCATTTTCAGCAATCGTTGCAATGGCAATTTGCGGATGATCTGCCGGTGCAAAGGCAATAAACAACCCATGGTCGCGCTGTCGCTCGGCCAATGCCTCACTGTCGTATTCTTCATCCTGAGCAATACCCACGACCTGTGCGGTACCGGTTTTACCCGCAATTTTGTAATCCAGCCCCTGACGGATACTGCGTGCTGTACCCCGCCGCCCATGTACCACATCAACCATCGCACCAATAATGTAGTCCCAGTCCTCGGATTTAATGTTCATATTGTCCAGCGCGCTGACAAATGGCTGCTGCTCTTCTGGTAGCTCAGCCTCAGGATTAAACGGATCAAGCACCGAGTAATCACTATCAGCTGACATTTCTTTCAGTAGCGTAGGGGCATGGTATTTTCCACGTCCCGCCAACGCTGCCGTCATCACTGCTAACTGCAAGGGTGTTACCAGCACTGCACCTTGCCCGATACTGGTATTGAGTGTATCACCAGGAAACCAAGGTAACCCACGTGCAGCGCGCTTCCATTCGCGGGAAGGCCAGTTACCTGGCCGTTCACTGGGAATATCAATACCTGTACGCTGTCCCAGGCCAAACTCCCGGCCAAAGGCATACATGGCATCGATGCCCATTTTATGCGACACGTCCCAAAAAAATACGTCGCACGATTGTTCGATGGCTTTGCGTAAATCTGTTCTGCCGTGACCACCCCGCTTATGGTTCCAGTCGCGATAAAGTCGGTCGTCGTTAGGCAGCTGGAAATAACCCGGATCCCACACCGTGTAACTGGTAGTAATAACCTTGTTGTATAACGCAGCCAAGCCTAACAAAGGCTTAACGGTGGAGGCAGCCGGGTACTGCCCTTGAATAGCGCGGTTAAACAACGGCAAATCACGGGAGGTGTTAAGGGCTGTATAATCCTTGTAACTGATACCGGTCACAAACAGGTTGGGGTCGTAGCTGGGATTGCTCACCATGGCCATCACTCCGCCGGTCTCGACCTCGATGGCCACCAGCGCCCCACGAAATTCTCCAAGTGCATCACGAGCAGCAGCCTGTAACCGGCTATCCAGATAAAGATATAAATCCTGACCCGGCTGCGGGTCTGTGCGTTCCAGTACACGCAGTACGCGGCCGCGAGCGTTGGTTTCTACGTTCTGATACCCCACTTCACCCAACAGCTGGGCTTCGTACTGCTTTTCCAGACCAATTTTACCGATACTGTAAGTACCGCTGTAGCGTCGCTCATCTTCTTCGGTAAACGATTCCAGCTCACGCTCATTGATGCGGCCAACATAGCCCACCGTATGGGCGAATAACTCACCAAACGGGTAATGGCGTACCAGTTGCGCCTCTACCTCGACGCCATCAAGCAAGTATTTGTTCACCGCAAGGGCGGCAATCTCTTCTTCCGTTAGCCGGTAGTGCAATGGAATGGGTTCAAACGGGCGACGGCGATGCTTTAATCGCTCATGGAATTTTTCTAGGTCGCTAGCGCTGATACTGACAATTTCGCGCAAACGCGCAATGGTTGCATCAAGGTTTTTGACCCGTTCCTTAATAATCGAGAGCGTGTGGCTGGGGCGGTTTTCAGCCAATAGCACGCCATTACGGTCATAGATAAGCCCACGCGTGGGAGGAATCGATTGTACGTGAACCCGGTTACGATCGGATTGCGTCACGAACGCTTCGTGGTGTACCACCTGTAAATTATAAAAACGAGCAACCAACACCCCTAGCAACCCGAGGACCAGCACGAGCATAACAATCAGGCGATGGGAAAAAATTCGCGCTTCGAGATAATGGTCTTTAAGTTGAACGGGATCTGACATGCAACAATCAATTAACTCGAAGGACAGAATGGCTGGGCGCAAGCATAGCGAACGCCTACACAGAAGCAAAGTGCTGCGTCAGATAGAAGCCCCATATGGAGAGAAAGTTCCGGCAGAAATCTTATTTATGGTATGGGTGCCCACTGAGGATGGTGGATGCCCGGTAAAGCTGTTCGATCAAGACAATACGCACCAACGGATGAGGCAGGGTCAGACCAGACAGCGACCACTTTTCATCAGCCCGAGCAACACATCCACTGGCGAGACCATCCGGACCACCAATCAGCAAGGTACAGTTGTCACCCTGCATCTGCCAGTCGCGCATACGCTCGGCAAGCTGCTCGGTTGACCAGTTTTTACCTTGCACCTCAAGCGCCACAACCCGATCACCCGAAGGGATCGCCCCCAACATTCGCTCACCTTCCTGGGCAATGGCTCGAGCTATATCAGGGTTGTTTTTACTGCGCTGCCCCAAGGGCAATTCCTGTAACTCAACTTTTAAATCGCGGGGCAGTCGCTTGGCATACTCCTGGTAACCAGCTTCCACCCAGGCAGGCATTTTGGTCCCTACGGCGAGAATTTTTATACGCACAGCCATACCGCCAGCAGCAACGCCCGCAAACCATCCACTATTCGTCGACCGGTTTGGGCTGGTTACGGTTACCGGGCGTGACCGACCACAACTTTTCAAGATCGTAAAAATCGCGGGTTGCCGGCAACATCACATGAACCACTATCTCGCCAAAATCCACTAGCACCCACTCAGCGGTCTCGGTACCCTCGACGCCCAGCGGCTGAAAACCGGCCTCTTTCGCATCTTCAACCACATTTTGCGCCAGCGATTTCACATGACGATTAGACGTACCGCTGGCCAATACCATGGTATCCATTACGTCGGACTGCTCACGCACATCCATAACCACCAGATTATTGGCCTTCAAATCTTCTAATGCATTGACGACGATTTCACTCAGACTTGCCATTCACACCTCAAATAACGGGTTGCCCAACGGCATCCCAACTGTTTATCGAACAACCTGTGTTATTCACTGCCGTACAGGCCATTACGTTTAATGTAGTCCCAAACACTGTCGGGCAAAAGAAATTGTGCCGACCGCCCTGCCGCTACTACCTCTCGTATCTCTGTAGCAGAAATAGGCAATAGCCGCTGCTGTACCAAGGCCACCCCACCACGAGACTGCTGGGTAAGCTCATCAGCAGATACCTGATATTCCACTAGCCAGTCAGCCACCGGGCCACCGGAGGGCAAATGAAACCCCGGACGCGCCACAATCAGCACATTCACCACAGACAAAAACTCACGCCACCGGTGCCACCGATCAAAATCCAGCAACGCGTCGGTGCCCATTACCCAAATCAGGGAAGTCTGCTCACCACGCTCTTTGCGGATGGCTGCGAGGCTGTCGAATGAGTAAACCGACTGCCCAGCGTTAACTTCGCGATCATCCACCCGTACGCCGCTGCAGTCGGCCACTGCCATACGCGCCATGGTAAGGCGCTGTTCTGACGTTGCCAGCGCACCACTCTTTAGCGGCGAGCGATACGCAGGTAGCAGATGCACCTCATCCAGCTGCAATGATTCGCCCAGTTCCAGTGCCATACGCAAATGACCATGGTGAATGGGATCGAAGCTACCACCAAAAATTGCGACTGAGGCCATTACCGTCCTGCACCACTACTGGCGAATATGTCCATCGCCAAACACGATCCATTTCTGCGAGGTAAGCCCTTCAAGACCTACCGGACCGCGGGCATGAATCTTGTCGGTAGAGATACCAATCTCTGCGCCAAGCCCATACTCAAAGCCATCCGCAAAGCGCGTTGAGGCATTGATCATGACCGAGCTGGAGTCTACCTGCGTCAGAAATTGGCGGGCACGGGTGTAATTTTCGGTGACGATAGACTCAGTATGTTGTGAGCTGTAACGGGTGATATGAGCAATCGCCTCGGCCATATCAGCGACAATGCGCACGGCGAGTATCGGTGCCAGGTATTCTGTTTGCCAGTCTTCCTCTGTGGCTGTGTGCATAGCGGGCACGATTGCCCGTGACTTGTCACAACCACGCAACTCTACGCCTTTTTCGGTATAGGCTTCGGCAAGTTGCGGCAGAATCTGAGCAGCTACTCCCTCTGCTACTAACAAGGTCTCCATGGCATTACAAACACCATAACGGTGGGTCTTGGCATTTATCGCAATGGCAAAAGCCTTGTCGAGATCAGCCTGGTCATCGATATAAACGTGGCAAATGCCATCAAGATGCTTAATGACCGGCACACTGGCTTCACGGCTGATCCGTTCAATCAGGCTCTTACCGCCACGAGGAACAATCACATCAACGTATTCAGGCATGGTGATAAGCTCACCTACCGCCGCACGATCGGTGGTTTCTATCACTTGCACGGCTGCCGCTGGCAGGCCAGCGTCACTCAAACCTTTGGCAATACACTGGGCAATCGCCTTATTCGAGTTGATTGACTCAGAACCACCACGCAGCACGGCCGCATTACCGGATTTCAGGCAGAGGCTGGCAGCATCGATCGTCACATTCGGGCGCGATTCATAAATAATGCCAATCACGCCCAAAGGCACGCGCATTTTGCCTACCTGAATACCCGAAGGGCGGTAGCTCATATCGGTAATTTCACCACAAGGGTCTGGTAACGCCACCACCTGGCGCAAGCCTTCAATCATGCCATCGATACGCGCCGGGGTGAGTTCAAGACGATCCAATAACGCGGCATCAAGGCCATTGGCGCGACCATTCTGCATATCAATAGCATTGGCGGTCGTGAGCGCGTCACGCGAGGTATCCAGAGCAGTGGCAATGGCCTCGAGCGCACGGTTTTTTGCACCGGAGTCAGCCGCAGCCATAGCACGACTTGCGGCGCGAGCCTGCACGCCTACCTGAGCCATGTATTCTTTTACATCCATAACAAACCCGTAGCTGGTAACTATTAACCTGGCAATCAAATAGGTGATCCATCACTATTTGATTATCGTCCTAGAAATACTCGCGCAACTGCGCGGAGTTGCTGGTATTGCAAGGGCTCGCGCCGGTCAACGACCGGCGGCGGCACCGCCATGTGCCGCATTAACCCCACAACTTATTTCATTGCCGGGTTAATAACGTGATAAAAACTATTGCGATAAAAAAGGGCGAGCATTATACCTTGTAAAAACCCGTTTGGCTTGTGTGGCAAACAGCGGGCTCAGTGGTAACAGGCCACCCACACCGATTATTCCGAAGCCAGACGCTCCAGATGCTCGGCTATACGCTCGAGCCGCTCGACAGGGTCGTCAACAGCGAGCAGGGCAACCTGTTCTGGCTTGCTGATGGGTAACAATTGAGTAAGCTGCCAGCCCAACTGGCAGGCAAATTCTGGCTCAGGTAGATTGAGTGCTTGAATCTCAGGGTGCTCACGTAGCTCCGACAACAACCTTTCCAACCCATCAAACGGCGCGGGTACCGCTTCGCGCGGCTCAGGCTCATGCCACGCCACCGTCGCCAGCATCAATTGGTCATCCTGGATTCGGGAACGTTTAACCGTGAACTTGCGCGAACCAGCCACCTTAATGCCCAACAAACCACTCGGCAGCTGATGCCAGTCGATGAGTTCCACATACAACCCTACCGGAAAAATAAGTGGCGCTTGCCCAACCTCATACCCTTCACGAATCAACACAATGCCAAACCCCGTATTGCTGCGTAGGCATTCAGTGACCATTTTCACGTAACGTTGCTCAAATACTTGCAGCGATAACGGTACCTCAGGCAGCAGAATCGTGCGCAACGGAAACAGTGGGATTTCGCTCATAAATCACCATTCAAAACAGCACCTTTCGCTTCAGACTGGATTCAGCTTTATCACACTAAGCTGTCAGCAACGATGACACAAGTACCACTTGACTGAGGACATCATCATGAAAGCCATTATCATCGCATGCAGCTGCCTGGTTTTTGCCAGTTCAGCAATGGCAAAACACGACCATTATCGAGACACCTACAGAGACAGCAATCGCGGCTTTGCGTTTGCTGATGTCGTCAATGTCGAGCCTCGCTATCAGCGAGTCGAACATCGGGTTCCTGAAAAGCAGTGCTGGGTAGAGACCGTACGCCATGAAGAACCCGTTGGCGGCTATCGCGACAGCCACACAGGCCAGATATTGGGTGCAGCAATAGGCGGAGGACTCGGTAACGCCGTGGGCCACAACAAAAGCAATAAGCGCGTGGGCACAGTAGTAGGCGCGATTTTAGGAGCCAGCATTGCTAACGACATGGCCAATAACCGCCGCCACAGCAGTCGCGCTGTGTATGAAGATGTGGAACGCTGTGATGTGTCGTATCACTCGGAATACGAAGAACGAATTAACGGCTACGATGTCGAATATCGTTATAACGGCCAGATCTATCACACCTACATGGATCGTCATCCCGGCAAAAAAATAAAAGTAGCGGTTGACGTTCGCCCTGTGTATTGATGCAATCAATGGCAAATAACGGCTATGCAGGAGGCGGCCACCCCGCCTCTCAACCTCTCGGAGTCTGTATGTTTTCTCGTCGCCTTTTGCGCGCTGCGGCTTGCAAAATACCCAAACGGCTATCTGTTTTGTCGCTGGTACTGGTGTTACCGTTAACCAGCCCGTTGGTGGCTACGGCACAAAAGCTTAAGCCCGGCCAAGCAGCAGATATTGCGCAACGTCAGCACGGCGGCAAAGTTCTGAAGGTATCGCCAGTACGCACCGCAACCACCACCACCTACCGGGTGAAGTTATTACTACCCTCGGGCCAAATCACCCATATTGCCGTTGACGGGGATAATGGCCGAGTACTGGGTGCACTACCCAAAGGCAAGGAGAACGACTGATGCGCCTGCTAGTGATTGAAGATGAAGTACGTTTGCGGGAACAGTTGCAACAGTATCTGCAACAACAGGGCTTTGCAGTAGATACGGCACCGGATGGGGAAGAAGGCTTGTTTCAGTGTCGTGAATACCCCTGCGATTTAGCTATTATTGACATTGGCCTGCCAAAAATCAGCGGCATAGAAGTCATAAAAACACTGCGAGAGGAGGGTTTTGCCTACCCTATTTTAGTGCTTACCGCTCGCGGTCACTGGCAAGATAAAGTTGACGGCCTTGAAGCCGGAGCTGACGACTACCTGGTTAAGCCCTTCCACAATGAAGAACTGAAAGCGCGTATCAATGCCTTGCTGCGCCGTTCTACCGGCCACGCTAGCCCGGAGTTGAAATTTGGCCCAATCACCATCAACACCGCCAGCAAACAAGTCAACCTGAATGGCCAACCACTCACACTAACCACCTTTGAATACAATACCTTGGAATATCTTGCCCACCACGCTGGCCGGGTTATTTCCAAAACCGAACTAACAGAACACCTTTACGCGGAAGACTTTGACCGAGACAGCAATGTGCTGGAAGTGTTTATCGGGCGCCTGCGCAAAAAGCTCGACCCCGAGGGTGACCTCAAACCTATCGCCACTCAGCGTGGACAAGGCTATCGCTTCACGCTGACTGCCAGCGGAGACTGACGCTTGCCAACAGCGTTGCGCCTGCCCTCGTCGCTTTGGGCGCGCCTGCTGCTGGCGTCGCTGGTTTTACTACCACTGTTCCTGTTAGCAAGCGGTTACTTACTCGACAGATCCTTTTCTGAAAGCCAACATACAGCCCACCAGGCGCAGCTGCAAAGCCAGGCCTACCTGCTGATGGCGGCTGCCGAATGGGACGGTGAAACCATCTGGCTGCCTGAGGCATTACAAGAGCCGGGGTTCAACCAGCCGGATTCAGGCCTTTATGGTTTTATCATCGGGCGGGGACGCGAAATTTGGCGCTCACCCTCGGCCAGGTTTCAGCTGCGCCAATGGCGCCCCCGGGATAACACGGTCATACGCCCAGGACAAACCGGCCTTGAATATCAGACCCTGCCAGCTACCGACACCACACCAACCATCGAAGTAGCGGTTTTCTACTACGATATTCTGTGGGACACGGGCGGGGAAACGCCCAATCTGCCACTGCGCTTCTATGTTGTACTGGATCTAACCCAAAGCCTGAAGGAACTCCAAATCTATCGCCAACAACTAGGCTACTCGCTGGGGGCCCTGGTATTGACGCTCCTGCTACTACAGCTACTCATTGTGCGCTGGGGTTTGCGGCCACTGCGCGAAGTTACCCAGGAGCTACATGCCATTCAACACAGCCAGAAAGAAGTATTAGAGGGGATATATCCGCAGGAAATTGAACCGATTACCCAGAGTTTTAACCAGGTACTGCTCAACGAACAGCGCCAGCGTGAACGCTACCGCACAACACTCGGTGACCTGGCCCATAGCCTGAAAACACCGCTGGCGGTACTACAGGGTGAACTGCAAAATCTTCCTGCAGGCGATACCCGCGATACACTCAGCGAACAATGCACACGCATGAACCAGATTATTCAGCACCAGCTGCGCCGCGCGGTAGCTGGGCAGCAAAACACTTTCGCTGAACAAACGGAGGTTACCAAACTGGTCAGTCGCCTTTGCGGCGCGCTGGACAAGGTTTACAAGGATAAAAATATTCAGTTTTCCCAAGACATTGCCGCTGAAAGTCACTTCTATGGTGCTTCGTCAGATTTGATGGAGGTGATGGGCAACCTGCTGGATAACGCCTGCAAATTCTGTGACCATCAGATTTTGGTGTCAGCCACCTGGAAAAAAGGACTACTGACCATTACGGTAGATGATGACGGCCCCGGCCTGCCACCGGAACGCCAACAAGAATTACTGCAGCGAGGTGCCCGAGCCGATACCGCTTATGCCGGACAAGGCATTGGCTTGGCAGTAGCCATTGATATTATCAGCAGTTATCGCGGCGCACTGGCCGTAGAGCAGGCACCGCTGGGCGGTGCCCGGTTTCGCATTACCTTCGAACAACCCCAATAAAGCACGTTTATACTCTGGACTTACCCAAAGGCTGGATCATCAGGATCAGTTTCGGCAACAACATCAACGCTCCAAGAATGGCTGCGAGCATGGCTACGCCCGTCAACAGACCGAAGTAGATTGACGGAATAAACTTCGACAGCGCCAATACCGAAAAGCCCACTATAATCGTGACCGAGGTGTAATACATCGCCTTACCAATCGAGGCGTGAGCCCGATGCATGGTGGCAATGTAGTCACCGTCTTCTGCAAACTCCTGACGAAAACGATGAATGTAGTGAATGGTATCGTCAACACCAATACCCACAGCAATGGCGGCAATGGTAATGGTCATCATATCCAGCGGAATACCCGCCAGCCCCATACCACCCAACACCACAGCAGCGGCCAAGATATTGGGAATAATCGCAATAATGGCCAACCACAACGAGCGAAACAGCACCATGAACATAAGCATAATGCCAAAAAATACCGCTCCCAGTGTCACAATCTGAGACCGAAACAGACTTTGCAGCATATTGTTGTACAGCACCAGGTTGCCGGTTAGATGCACCTGCTCCGGAGAAAAGCCAAATTTTTCAATGGCTTGGCGCTTGATTTCTGCCACCAGTTCACTTCGTTTCAACCCAGGATAAGTATCAATGACCCGCATGGTGATACGCGTTTGATTGGCTTCAACTGCGAGGTAAGGCTTGACCAGAAAATCCGTGACCGATGGCGGCAGCGATGTACGCATTACTGCCAGCTCAAAATCATTCAACGGCCCGCCATTAATATCTTTTGCCACCTTGTAGGCCGTTGCCAGCGACAACACCTTACCCACTTCCGGCAAGGTATCGAGATAGTCGTGCAACTGCTCAACCTGCTGCAACCCTGCAACCGTAAACCAGTAGCTATTTTCATTAGCCCTATCGGCACCTTCCGAAAAGGGGTCCGCTTCGGCGAAAGGGTCTTCTTCCGTCAAGGGCTCCGGGGTTTCAAACGGGTCGGGCTCATCAAACGGGTCAGCTTCAGCAAACGGGTCACCCTCACCCCCAAAAGCTGCCGAACTGCCAATAGACGCCATAGCCGGATCAACATCGAGAATGATATCCAATGTGGTAGTTCCACCCAGACGCTGGTCGATCACCTTCATGCCCTGATAGATTTCGGTAGACTTATGAAAGTAATCGATAAAGCGGTTTTCTACTTCAAGGCGAGTAATGCCGTAAACACTTAGAACCGCAGCCACCACCGATACACCAATAATCCACTTACCATAGTGCTCGGTAATACGAGAAAAGCGCAGCGTAAATGCTGCCGAATGGTCTTCATCTACTACCACTTTGCCTTTTGGCAGCACACATAAGAGGGCTGGCAACAAGAGGAAACTCAGTACAAACGCCAGTAACAACCCCAGCGACATCATCCAACCAAAATCGATTACCGGGCGAATATCACTCACCACCAACGAAGCAAACGCCACGACTGTCGTCAGCACTGTATACAAACACGGCTTGAACATTGCCTCAACGGTTGCCTGCACCAGCTGGGCCTGTGTCCAGTCTGGTTCGTGGGCAAAAAACTCCCGGTAACGTACAATCAGGTGAATAGTTACCGCTAGTGTGACGATCAACAGCAAGGCAACAAAGTTGGATGAAATCACCGTTAAGCGCCAATCCAGCCAACCTAGCAACCCCAACATCATTACCACAGTGACAACACATACGGTGAAGGGAACAAACACAAACCGTGGTTGCCGGAAGATCACCAGCAACATGATGATGATAAAAACAAGAATCGCTGCGCCGAACACTACCAGGTCACTGCGGATAAACGAGATCATATCGGCAGTGATCATGGTCGCTCCGCCCACAAAAATCTCGGCCTTGTCTTTATAGGCTGCTACCGTTTTACGCACGTCTTCGACGCGCTGGAACTGTTCGGCAGCCGCCTGCGTTCGATAAGCCAGAAACTCAGCAGACACCTCTTCCAGTTCCTGTTGCTCTGCCTTATTTAAGCCGGTTTTATCACGCTGTAACCGCAATGCATCGCGCTTGCGCACCAGATCGATATAGTGGTTATCAACCACAAAATTCAGCTGAATAACGGTGGTTTGGCTATCCGGGCTCAAGAGTAGCTTTTTGTAGATGGGGCTGGTCAAAAACTCCTGCTTAGCCTGTTCTCTGTCAACATCATTTTGCAACAGTGTGCGGATACCTGATTTGATTTGCTTTAACGTTTGTGGCGGGCTGTAGAGCAGCGGCACATCCAAAATCGTATTAGCGTCGGCAATACCATCGATTTGCAACAAGTCGTCGCGCAGGGATTTCAATTGTTGCAGCGACTCACCGGAAAACAGGTCTGCCTTGGGTTTAAACGTGATAAATAAAAAATCACCGGTCTGATACCGTTGATAAATCTCGCGGTAATAATCCAGACTACGATCGTGCTCAAGGGTTAACGAATCAGCCGATGCATCCAGCTTTACTTTTGGTAGACCAAACCCCAGCATCACCAAACAAATAGCCAAAGCAGCCAACACCCACCACGGACGTCGAATCACGAGGTTCGAGTAGAGAGAATTTAAATATTGAGACATAGCAGCGGTTATATCCTAAACCAAACGAATTCGTGCAGTGCGTCTCGCACCGCCTGATCAGGAGGGGCTAGCAGAATGATCAGAATGTCCTAACGAGCGGTGCGGATCAATTTGATCGCGAACCCGCCGTTTTAGTTCTTTAATGTCTGGAAATCCCCCATCGCGCTTGCGCTCCCAGACCAAATTGTCGTTTACCCACACTTCAAATACACCGCCAGTACCGGGCTGCAATGACACCTCTGCAATATCCTCATCAAAGGTGGTGAGTAACTCCTGAACCATCCAAGTGGTACGAAGCATCCAACGGCAGAGTTTACAGTAGCGAAACACAATTCGGGTACTGGCTGGCATATACAGGTTCTTTAGTCAGGCAAATCAATGTGGTCGCGATTGTAGCGGATAGCCCGAGCGCCCGACACCGTTTTTTAGCTCCCCCAGCACAAGACTTTAATACTGCACAAGTGCATAGTATTGGTGCACAAAATCACTCAAGGCCCCAATATTGTGCGCAAAAGTTGGCGAAAATGCGCTTTTTTACAACCAACAAGCTGTTGTTTTCTCTGTTAATTTTACTTGTCAGCAAAATTCGCTATTATCCGCGTCACCGAGAGCACCAAAATATAACAAGCCAATTAAATAACAACCAAAACAGGGCAAAACCATGAAAATGATTAATGCGATTATCAAGCCTCATAAGCTGGAGGCAGTTCGCGAATCACTCACCGGCATCGGCATTACCGGTCTGACAGTGGAAGAAGTGAAAGGTTTTGGTCGCCAGAAAGGCCACACTGAACTCTATCGCGGCGCCGAATACGTGATCGACTTTGTTCCCAAAACCAAATTGCATATTGCCGTTGCCGACGACCAGGTCGAGCAAGTAGTGGAAGCCATTATCCAAGGCGCCCACACCGGCAAAATTGGCGACGGTAAAATTTTTGTCAGTAATATCGAACAAGTGATTCGTATCCGCACTGGCGAGCAAGGCAACGACGCGCTCTAACCCCCTTCAACAAAAACAACAATTCCATTGGAGACGACTCCATGAGCAAACTGATTACCAAACACGCTTTTGTCGCCGCTTTAGCTGCATTATTCTGTGCCAGCAGCGCGCAAGCAGACACACTAAACGGCGCTAATACAGCATGGATTCTTACCGCAACGGCACTGGTTTTATTTATGACCATTCCTGGCCTGTCACTGTTCTACGCAGGTTTGGTACGGTCTAAAAATGTGCTTTCCGTATTAATGCAGTGTTTTACCCTCACTTGCCTAATGTCGATTCTCTGGTTTGTATTGGGTTACACCTTGGCCTTTGGCTCGGCTGATGAACAAAACAATTTCATCGGCGATCTGGGTAATGTGCTGTTTGGTTCAATGACTGTCGACAGCATTAATGGCGATATACCCAGTATCTTGTTTGCCGCATTTCAAATGACCTTTGCCGTGATCACCCCCGCCCTGATTGTGGGTGCATTTGCCGAGCGGGTTAAATTTTCTGCGATGCTGATTTTCTCATCCGCCTGGATGCTGCTGGTATACGCCCCCGTGTGTCACTGGGTATGGGGCGGCGGCTGGCTGGCCGACATGGGCTTCCTCGACTTCGCCGGCGGCGCCGTGGTGCACATTACCGCCGGTGTTGCCGCACTGGTAGCAGCTATTGTGGTGGGTAATCGTCGCGGTTTTCCCACCACCCCCATGCTGCCCCACAACCTCACCATGACCGTTACCGGTGCCGGCATGCTCTGGGTAGGCTGGTTTGGTTTTAACGCCGGTAGCGCGCTGGCAGCCAATGGCAATGCAGCCATGGCCTTGCTGGTAACCCACTTGTCGGCCTCAGCAGGTGCCCTGGCCTGGATGGCCTGCGAGTGGATTCGCCACGGTAAGCCATCAGTATTAGGTATTGTCACCGGCATGGTAGCGGGGTTGGGTACGATTACTCCCGCATCGGGTTCCGTGGGGCCGGCCGCAGCGGTGGTAATCGGCTTAATGGCAGGGGTTATCTGTTTTTACGCCACCCTGACCCTCAAACAAAAACTGCACATTGATGACTCCCTCGATGTGTTCCCTGTGCATGGTGTAGGCGGCATTCTGGGTACCTTGCTGGTGGGCGTATTCTGTTCTGAAAACCTTGGCGTGTTCAGCGGCTTGGGATTTGGTGGCGACAATACCAGTATTACTCAACAAATGGGGGTGCAAGCCATTGGCGTGGTATCCACGTTTGTTTACACCGGCGTAGTGAGCTGGATTCTGCTTAAGCTGATCAACGCCATGGTTGGCCTGCGTATTACCGACGAGCAAGAGCTTGAAGGTTTAGACATCGTGTCGCACGACGAGCGTGGCTACGACCTGTAACGCACTTTCTTCGCCTTTGACACAACGCCCTCCCGCCAGGGCGTTGTCACGTCTTTCATTGCCTGCGTTTTTGGCACAGTACTAATTTCAAATTTTGTGAACCAGCCTAACCGCGCCAAAATAAAAAGTGCGTAATATTACCATTGGTTACCGCTCCGCTAATCTTTACAATCCAGCATGCACATTGTTAGCGCAATGACTCAGGTTGCGCAGCAACTCCTGATAGGCTTTTTGCGCCCGGGTAATAGGCGTGGTAACACCGGAGCACCGTATGTACGCAATTTTTCTAAAGCGACCTGATGGCAAGCATCAGGCGCTGGCGTTTAATAGCGATGGAGAAAAACAATCAGCCCCGTTTACCATTGGCAGTAACCACACTAACCAGTTGGTATTGAATGACCCAAGTGTGGCCGCTAACCACGCTCGAATACTGGTAAAAAACGACACACTGGAACTTACGTCACTAGACAGCAACAACCCTTGTCTGGTCAATCATCGTAAAGTGCAACAACATCAATTACGTGCAGGGGACACCATAACATTGGGCAAATTTGAGCTTGAAGTAACGCCTACCGATGTAACCAAGGAAGACGAGTGGGCACTGGTTGCTGACGGAAGCTGGATGAAAGGCCAGAAGATTCCGCTGTACAGTAATGAAATTATTATTGGCAGAGACGCAAACTGCGATATCACCTTGCCCGGCTCACACTTATCAAGACAACACGCGCAACTGGGGATCTGGGGTGGCCAACTGCACGTTAAAGACCTGAATTCAGCCAACGGTACGTTTATTAACGGGCGCCGCATTACTCAGGGCTGCGCTAAACCCGGCGACCAGATTCGTTTCGACATCTACAGTTTTCAACTGCATGGCCCAGGCATGCAGAAAAAGCGTAGTAACGGCCAAGTCGCCAAAACAGCAGACTACCGCGACCCTGACCGCCCCAAGCATTGGAAACTTTCACCTACCTCGCCCGGCAACCGTGAGGAACCTGCCTACGCCAACTGGCGCATGCACCCAATGACATGGGTAAGCGCCGGCCTGTGCGTTGTCATGCTTGCCATACTGGCCTATGTGTTTTTGAGTTAGCGCCTCAACGCTCTCCCCAACGGGGCAAAAGAAACTGATCGATGCCCAACTGGTCGAGAATTCTGGCCACCACAAAATCAATCAAGTCGTTAATGCTTTGCGGCTTCTGATAAAAACCAGGGCTTGCAGGAATCACAACAGCGCCTAACTTCGTGAGTTTGAGCATGTTTTCCAGATGAATCGCCGAGTAAGGCGCCTCTCTGGGCACCACAATCAACTGACGCCGCTCTTTTAACGCCACATCCGCAGCACGTTCAATCAAATTATTGCTGGCGCCATGAGCAATAGCCGACAGGCAGCCACCACTGGCAGGACAAACCACCATTTGCCGTGGCGCACTGGAGCCGGAAGCCACCGGCGAAAACCAGTCTTCTTTACCGTACACGGTTAACGTGCCCGGGCCTGAGGGCGCATATAGTTGCTGTAAAAAAGCTTGCTGGTCTGCCTCGCTGGCGCCATCAACCGACAGAGGTAAGTTGATATCGGCTTCGGTATCGATCACCACCTGTGCGGCACTGGACAACAGTAAGGCCACGTCACAACCGGCCTGCAACAAACATTGCAAGAGGCGTAAACCATACTGCGCACCCGAGGCCCCAGTTAATGCCAGGGTAATGGAGCGACTCATACCGATTCTCCCTGTTGAGTTTGCAAACGCGCCAGCAATTGTTGGTGCACACCACCAAACCCGCCATTACTCATAATCACAATATGGCCACCGTCGCGCGTGAGACGCAGGGCGTCTTCTTGCAGTGCTGCGAGATCGGTGCACACTTTGGCCGGTACCGGGCTGTGATTAACCACATCGTCGAGATTCCAGTTTAAGCCTGCAGGCTGGTACCAAAGTACATCGTCGGCATCAACGCAGGACTGCGCCAGATTATTGCGGTGCATGCCCATACGCATGGTATTCGAACGGGGCTCAATCACCGCCACTATGCGCTCGCTGCCTACTTTTTTACGCAAACCAGCCAACGTGGTTTTGATGGCCGTAGGATGATGGGCAAAATCGTCATACACGGTAATGCCATTGACCGTACCCAGTACCTCCATGCGTCGTTTTACCCCCGCAAACTGACTCAGGGCCTCACAGCCCTGCTCCACCGGCACCCCCACATGGCGCGCAGCACATAACGCAGCCAGTGCGTTTTTCATATTATGGTTACCGGTATGGCTCCAGTTGACCCGGCCAGATTCAAGCCAGTGGTCATCCTGCTTTTGATAAACCACAAAACAGCTTCCATCGGCCACTCGCGGCACTGCCAGCCATTGGCTCGAAGCAGTGGCTGCATCTGGCAAGGGATCATCAGCGGCAAGCACAGCAAAAACCTGACGTTCAGTCCAGCAACCGCGCTCGTCGAGTACTTGTTTTACATTAGCGTCATCGGCGGGTTCGACAATCAAACCATTGGCAGGAATGGTACGCACTAAGTGGTGAAACTGTGTTTGAATGGCTGCGAGATCGGAAAAAATATCAGCATGATCGAACTCAAGATTATTCAGAATAACCGTACGTGGGCGATAATGAATAAACTTGGAGCGCTTGTCGAAAAATGCACTGTCGTATTCGTCAGCCTCCACCACAAAAAACGGCGTTTCCCCCAAACGAGCCGACGACGAAAAGTTTTTCGGCACACCGCCAATCAGATAACCAGGCGCCATGTTGGCGCTGTCAAGAATCCAGGTAAGCATAGCGGTTGTGGTGGTTTTTCCATGGGTGCCCGCAACCGCCAGCACCCATTTGTCTTGCAGAACATACTCACTTAGCCACTGCGGGCCGGAGGTATAACGCAGTCCTTTTTCCAACATATATTCCACTGCCGGGTTACCCCGACTCATGGCATTACCCACAACTACCAGATCAGGCGCAGGATTGAGCTGAGCCGGATCAAACCCTTCGGTTAATTCAATACCCGCGGCTTCAAGCTGAGTGCTCATGGGTGGATACACATTGGTATCTGAACCCGTCACCCGATGCCCCAATGCCTTAGCCAACTGGGCCAAGCTGCCCATAAACGTGCCACAGATACCTAAAATATGAATATGCATTTTTATATTACGCCTGTACTCATTCTCTAAACCTGTCAGCACTTTAGCACGCACTTTAGGCTCAAACCAAAAGCCACAATCCTTTAACGACACAAATTCGCCCACAAGGCAGCGTATCACTCACAAAGCCTGAAAATGCCATCAATATCCAGTATCATCTGCCCCTATTAAAAAGAGGCCTTTCTCGAAAACAGCAAATCACCAAGGCCCTCACCGAATTACACGCTTAATTATTGGACACTACTGACTAAAGGCCCTCTTGTTATGGCAAAGAAGAATGCATTTTATGCGCAATCCGGTGGCGTTACGGCCGTCATTAACGCCTCAGCCTGCGGCGTTATTGAAACCGCACGCCAACACAAAGACAAAATCGGCAAAGTGTATGCTGGTATGAATGGCATTATTGGTGCCTTACGCGAAGAACTTATCGACACCAGTAAGGAATCAGCAAAAACCATCGCCGCATTGCGCCAGACACCATCGGGTGCTTTCGGATCGTGCCGTTACAAACTGAAAAGCCTCGAACAGAACCGTGCTGAATACGAACGTTTGATCGAAGTATTTAAAGCCCATAACATCGGTTATTTCTTTTACAATGGCGGCGGCGACTCTGCCGATACCTGTTTAAAAGTATCGCAGCTGTCTGAAACCATGGGCTATCCCATTCAAGCCATCCACGTACCCAAAACTGTCGACAACGATCTGCCTATTACCGACACTTGCCCCGGTTTTGGCTCAGTAGCCAAGTACGTAGCTGTTTCAACTAAAGAGGCCTCGCTCGACGTTGCTTCGATGTGTGAAACCTCAACCAAGGTATTCATTCTTGAAGTGATGGGCCGCCACGCAGGCTGGATTGCTGCGGCCGGTGGTTTGGCCGCACAAACAGAGGGTGAACCACCCCATATTATTCTGTTCCCTGAAATAGCCTTTAACAAAGCCAAGTTTTTGAAGAAAGTGCAAGCCAGCGTAAAGAAAAATGGCTACTGCGTTATTGTTGCGTCTGAAGGTGCCCAATACAAAGACGGTACCTTCCTGGCCGATGCAGGCAGTGTTGATGCCTTTGGCCACAAACAACTAGGCGGTGTAGCACCGACATTGGCGCAAATGGTGAAAGCCGAGCTGGGTTACAAATATCACTGGGCATTAGCTGACTACCTGCAACGCGCTGCCCGCCATATAGCCTCTGCAACCGACGTTGAGCAGGCCTACGCCGTAGGTAAAGCCGCCGTAGAAATGGCCGCTGCTGGCAAGAGCGGAGTAATGCCTGCTATTACCCGAGGTAAGGGCAAAAAATACAGCTGGTCAATCACCGAAGCCTCATTGGCGAAAGTGGCTAACGTAGAAAAGAAAATGCCACGCAACTTTATCAGCAAAGACGGTTTTGGTATTACCGAAAAGGGCCGAGAGTATCTTGCCCCATTGATTGCCGGTGAAGACTATCCTCCCTACAAAAATGGCTTGCCGGTTTATGCACAGCTGAAAAAGGTCATGGTTCCCAAGAAGCTAAAAAAAGCCTTCAAGGTATAACCTTTCCCTATAGAAAAACGCCGGTTTTCACCGGCTTTTTTTATGCTGTGCAGCCAGCAACCTTCATAACGCTTTAAACGCACTGATACAGGCCGATTTTGCCTCTGTCAGGTTGACAATGGGCGCGGGGTAGCCTGCCTCCAGTAACGCTTTGCAACCGGGTTTATGAATGTCTTTAGCGGCAACCTGCCGTAACTCAGGGAGAAACCTTTTAATAAATACCGCGTCCGGGTCAAACCTTTCGGCCTGCCGTACTGGGCTCAGTATGCGAAAGTAAGGTACCGCATCGGTACCGGTAGAGGCACTCCACTGCCAGCCACCATTGTTCGCAGCAAAGTGTGCATCCACTAATTGCTGCATAAAATATTTTTCGCCCCAACGCCAATCGATGAATAGATACTTCGACAAAAACGTAGCCACCACCATGCGTAAACGATTGTGCATCCAACCGGTTTCATTCAGCTGACGCATGGCCGCATCTACCAACGGAAAACCTGTGCGACCTTCACACCAGGCTGCAAAATCTTTGTCATCATAATGCCAAGTCAGACGGTCGGTTTCCGGCTTTAATGCACGCCCCAACGACATTGCCGGAAAAGCATCCAGCAAGTGCAAATAAAAGTCGCGCCAGATTAATTCGTTAATCCAGGTATCACAGCCAGCCTGCCCTCCCTGTAACTCGCCGTGATTAAACATTCTTGCCGCGTGCAAACACGCCCGCGCCGATACCAGCCCCATAGCCAAATACGGCGAGAGGCTACTCGTACCCTCTACTGCTGGAAGGTCGCGCCGCTGGTCGTAATCAAACAAACCTCGCTCGGTAAAGCTGGCGAGCCGCTTATGAGCTTCATCTTCGGATGCATGAGGCAAATCGTCTGGTTGACTTTTGCCAGCAAAATCAGCCTGAGGTAAACCCTTGGCAACAGAGCTTTCTTTTAGTGCTTTCGGCTCGGGTAAGGGCTGCAACGGATAATCGTGCACAACTCGCAACCACTCACGCTTAAACGCCGTAAATACTTTATAGGGTTGCTGATTTTTGGTGAGCACTTTGCCCGGTGGCAAGATAACGCTGCCATCAAACAGCTGGCTACTTAAACCAGCCTTTTCTACCGCTGCCACTACGGCTTTATCGCGTACTTGTTCATCAAGCCCATATTCGCGATTAAAAAAAAGCGCCGACGCGTTTTCAGACTGCATTAGCGCCAATAATTCACCCGCAGCATTCACAAAACGTGGTACCCGCAGAATACGCAGTCCAATCTTGATGCCAGCAAGTTTGCTGGCCAGCTCATTCACCGCCAACTGCGTAAACCACAAGCGTCGAGAACCAACGCCGTGTACCTGCCACTGCTCGTCAGCGACAATAAACACGGCCGTTACCCGGCCACTGGCCTTACAAGCGGCAGTGAGTGCCGGATTGTCATGCAAGCGCAAGTCGTTGCGAAACCAAACAAGAGCATTAGCTGTCATGCTGTTTTATCCCGAAAATAACACAGTAGAAGGTATTATTACGGCTACAGAGGCATGCTGGATTGCCGTATAAAACAGGTGACAAACTAGGTAATAATGTTCAATCAGGTGAGGCAGGGATGCGAACTCTTCATCATCAACATGAATGAGCCATCTTTAAGAATGGTGAAAGTAAAACGTTAGAAAACAATGGTGCCCAAGGCCGGACTTGAACCGGCACGGCTTACGCCACTACCCCCTCAAGATAGCGTGTCTACCAATTCCACCACTTGGGCATATTTTTAAACTATGTTACTACCGATCGTTGCGTGCCTTCTCAAACAACACGCTACGCGTGGTCGCTACCGGCGTCCTGCCTCACGCGACACTTGCACATCCTGTGCGGCGTCTACCATCCACCACTTGGGCTATGTTAAACGTTTTACTTGATACCTTGTAAGTATCAGCGCAAAACCTAACCTACATGCTGCGCTTAAATTTCAGGCTTTATGCCTACGACCGGGGCCGTTTTGAAGAGGGCGCTATTGTGCCGCAGGAATTTCTTCGCCGCCAGTATTTTCTTCAGTTGAAACCGGTATTTCTGAATCGTCGGCGGGCATCGACTGATCCATAGCAGGTACATCATTGTCCTGCATTTCCACTACGGCAGGAATAGCATCATCCACTTTTACGGATGCATTATCTTTGGCAACGATAGCCAAACCAAAACTGGTGACAAAAAATACAGCCGCCAAAATAGCGGTTAAGCGACTGAAAAAGTTACCACTACCCGCACTTCCAAAAACAGTTTGAGAAGCACCTGCGCCAAAAGAAGCGCCCATTTCTGCGCCTTTGCCCTGCTGCAGCAAAATCAATCCGATAATGCCCAGAGCAGCCAGGATGTGTACAACCAGAATAATATTTTCCATAGTTTTCTCAGAAAAAGCCTACGCTTTAGTAAAAAGTTTTTTCAATCAATCTTTATTCAGCAGCACGACAAATCGCAACAAAGTCATCTGCCTTCAGTGAAGCGCCACCTACGAGCGCACCATCAATATCAGCTTGTGCGAACAGCTCTGCCGCATTATCTGGCTTTACACTGCCACCGTACAAAATGCGCACTTGCTGGCCAATCTGTCCTAACTGCTCACGGATAAATGCATGCACTTCCTGCGCTTGTTCAGGTGTTGCAGTCAAACCGGTACCTATAGCCCAAACAGGTTCATAAGCGATAACGGCTTTGCGGAAAGCATCTCGGCCACACAAATCGAGTACAGCTTTTAGCTGTTCCGCAATAATCAGTAAAGCCTCTCCGGCTTCTCGCTGCTCGCGTGTTTCGCCAACACACAAAATCGGTGTTAACCCTGCCTTTTGAGCAACATCAAATTTTTTCGCTACAAACCCATCGGACTCAGCAAAATACTCGCGACGCTCAGAATGCCCAACAATGACAAATTGGCACTGAATGTCTGCGAGCATAGCGGCCGAAACCTCACCAGTAAACGCGCCATCTTCGCGGCTACTGACATCTTGCGCACCTACGGCAATATTGCTGTTTTCCAACTGCTTAAGCACATCTAGCAGGTACACATAAGAGGGGCAAACACCCACCTCAGCCTGATGAACGCCTTTCCAGGCCGCAACCACACCATCAATCAGCGCTTTATTGGCACTGGCGCAACCATTCATCTTCCAGTTACCGACTATGAGAGGTCGTCGCATCGTTTTTCCATTAATGTGAGTCGTAGTTCGCCGACATCCAAAAGGGCGCAAATCTTAGCGAAGAATCCACCAAGATACAACGCCCCATGCCCGGCAGCCAAAGAGGGCTCGCTATTAAGTCACGGCGCCGCGCCTTCAACAACTGCCGCCAGATGTTTGGCCAATTGCTTCACCAGAGGCTGGTCTTCACCTTCCACCATTACCCTGATCACTGGTTCGGTGCCTGAAGGCCGCAACAGAACTCGCCCGCGCCCTGCAAGTTTAGCTTCTGCCTCAGTCACCGCCTGCTGAACCTCAGTATTCTGCTCCACCGGAAACTTCTCTGACACCCGCACATTGATCATGGTTTGCGGAAACTTGCGCATTCCTTGTTTGGCATCGTGCAAACACTCATTGTTATGCACGAGTGCGGATACAACCTGCAGTGCAGCAATCACCCCATCACCCGTGGTGGTTACATCGTTGCAGATAATATGGCCTGACGACTCGCCGCCCAAAGCCCAACCTTTTTGCGCCATGGTTTCCAATACGTAGCGATCACCCACTTTGGCCCGAGCGAAGTCGGTACCGAGCTGCTTGATCGCCAGTTCAAACCCCAGATTACTCATCAGTGTACCGACAACACCTGAGCATGCTCGATGATTGCGGTAGCGGTCGGCAGCAATGATGTACAACAGTTCATCGCCATCGACCTGCTCGCCTTTATGGTCAA
Source organism: Cellvibrionaceae bacterium (assembly GCA_050289485.1). Lineage (GTDB taxonomy): Bacteria > Pseudomonadota > Gammaproteobacteria > Pseudomonadales > Cellvibrionaceae > JBNKFV01. Next base: position 219,859 of record JBNKFV010000029.1, on the reverse strand, counting down.
CCATCAGTACCCGGTCGCCATCACCGTCAAAAGCGATCCCCAAGTCTGCCCCAGTTTCCAGGACCTTCGCTTGCAGAGGCTCCAGCTTGGTGGAACCACAGTTTTCGTTAATATTGACACCGTTGGGTGACACGGCGGTTTGAATCACTTCGGCACCGAGCTCGCGAAAAACATCTGGCGCAATATGATAAGTGGCACCGTTGGCGCAATCGACCACGATTTTCAGCTTACTGAGGGTGAAATCGCGCGGGATAGTGCCTTTACAGAATTCAATATAACGCCCCGAAGCATCACTGATGCGGCGCGCTTTGCCCAGCTGTTCGCTGGTAACCATGGGCAGTTTTAATTCTTCCTCAATGGCTTCTTCAATCTCGTCGGCCAATTTACGGCCCTCGCCGTTGAAGAATTTAATACCATTGTCATAGTACGGATTGTGAGAGGCACTGATCACAATACCGGCCTTGGCCTGAAAGGTTCGGGTGAGGTAGGCAATCGCCGGCGTCGGCATCGGCCCCAATAAGCCGACATCCACGCCCGCACTGATAATACCCGCTTGTAACGCAGACTCGAACATATAGCCGGAAATACGGGTGTCTTTACCAATAAGAATGAGGTTATGCCCCGAGCCGTGCCGCGCCAGTACACGACCAGCAGCCCAGCCTAAACGCAGTACAAACTCCGGGGTAATTGCACCTTCACCCACGCGCCCACGGATACCATCTGTCCCAAAAAATTCTCTTGCCATGTTTCCCCCTGGCTGCAGTGCTATTAATAGCGAGTAATAACTAGGCGCGCTCAACCGCCACGAGCATATCCAACACATCACGGGTTGCCGCCACGTCGTGCACCCTGAATATATGAGCGCCTTTTTGTGCCGACATTATCGCCAACGCCAAACTGCCAGCAAGCCTTTCGTCAACATCCCGTCCGAGCATCTTGCCGATCATAGATTTTCTGGAAAACCCAACCAACACTGGATAACCTAAATCCACGATGCGGTCTAAATGGCGCAACAGGTCAATGTTATGTGCTACGGTTTTGCCAAAACCATAGCCAGGGTCAAGAATGATCTGCTCCTTCGCTATACCAGCAGCCACACAGGCATCCACTCGGGCGGTTAAAAAAGCCTCTACGTCATCAACCACACTGGTATAATCCGGGTTGTTTTGCATGGTATCCGGCGCACCCTGCATATGCATCAGGCAAACCGGTAAGCCAGTTTGACTGGCAGCTGCCAGAGCCCCATCACGCTGCAAGGCTCTTACATCATTAATCAGACCAGCCCCGGCTTTTGCTGACTCCAGTATGACACTGGGCGTACTGGTATCTACCGACACCAAGGTCTCAAATTCTGCACGCAAGGCACTCACCACTGGCACGACGCGATCCAGCTCTTCAGCCTCGGATACCACCGCTGCGCCTGGGCGGGTTGACTCCCCCCCCACATCGAGAATAGCAGCGCCTTCCTTGAGCATGGTTTCCGCACGCTTTAATACCAGAGACAAATCAACCTTGCCATCGCGAAAATAGCTACCGCCGTCGGAAAAGGAATCGGGGGTGGTATTTAAAATGCCCATCACAACCGGGCGTGAGCAGTCTAACCACTTACCCGCACACTGTAATTTCATAGCCAATACTTTCGACCTGTAAAAATGACTGCACCGGCCTCAGCCGGTGCAAGTGGTTATCTGCAAGTAAAGAACAGTTAATGATCTTTGGCAGGGCCACCAATCGGGCCACTGGCGGCACCTTTAGCGTTCTTATCTTCGTCAGATACACCGCCTTGGGGCGTGCTTCCAGTGTAGTCATTGTCGTGCCAGTCACGTGGTGGACGTACTTTTCGTCGAGCCATCAGGTCATCAACCTGTTCTGCATCAATGGTTTCATACTCCATTAAGGCATTTTTCATAGCTTCGAGAATATCACGGTTTTCTTCCAGTAACTTTTTAGCGCGCTGGTAACAGTCATCGACGATACGACGAACCTCTTCGTCAATGGTTTTAGACGTCGCACCCGAATAGTTTGGTGTACCAGCGCCCGGCATCGCACGCTCATCTTCGCCATAGTGCAACGGCCCCAGTTTTTCCGAAAGCCCCCACTTGGTCACCATGTTGCGAGCCAAGTCGGTTGCCCGCTCAATATCATTTGATGCACCGGTGGTGACGCCTTCAAAACCCAAGGTCATCTCTTCGGCCAAGCGGCCACCAAACAGTGAACAAATCTGCGATTCGATAGCACGCTTGCTCAAACTGTATTTGTCGCTCTCCGGCAAAAACTGTGTAACGCCCAGCGCACGACCACGAGGAATAATGGTTACCTTGTGTACTGGATCGTGCTCTGGCACCAAACGACCAATAATCGCGTGACCCGCTTCATGATAAGCGGTGTTTTCCTTTTCTTTCTCGCTCATCACCATGGTCTTGCGCTCTGCACCCATCAAAATCTTGTCGCGGGCACGCTCAAATTCATCCATGGTCACAATGCGCTTGTTGGCACGCGCGGCAAACAGCGCTGCCTCATTCACCAGGTTAGCCAGATCAGCACCGGAAAACCCTGGGGTACCGCGAGCAATTACCGAGGCTTTTACGCTCTCGTCCAACGGTACTTTGCGTATGTGAACCTTGAGAATCTGCTCACGACCACGAATATCGGGCAAGCCTACGAACACCTGACGGTCAAAGCGACCAGGGCGCAACAGCGCCTTATCGAGCACATCCGGGCGGTTGGTGGCAGCAATGACAATAATACCTTCGTTGCCTTCAAAACCGTCCATTTCCACCAGCAACTGGTTCAGAGTTTGCTCTCGCTCGTCGTGGCCACCGCCATGACCGCCGCCACGATGGCGACCAACCGCATCAATCTCGTCAATAAAGATGATGCAAGGCGCCTGTTTTTTGGCCTGATCAAACATATCACGCACACGCGAAGCACCCACACCCACGAACATCTCTACGAAGTCGGAACCCGAAATCGAGAAAAACGGCACTTTAGCTTCACCAGCAATCGCCTTCGCTAACAGGGTTTTACCCGTACCAGGAGGGCCTGCCATCAATACGCCACGCGGAATCTGTCCACCCAAACGCTGGAAACGAGAGGGGTCGCGCAAGAACTCAACCAGTTCCTGTACATCTTCTTTCGCTTCGTCAACGCCGGCCACGTCGGCAAACGTGGTTTTGATCTGGTCTTCACCCAGCAGGCGAGCTTTACTCTTGCCAAAGCTCATGGGGCCACCACGACCACCAGCGCCGCCCTGCATTTGCCGCATAAAGAACATGAAAATAGCGAGAATCAACAGAATGGGAAAACTGGCTACCAGCAGCTGCTGCAACAGGCTGGGTTTTTCTGGCTCGCGGCCTTTTACCTCAACCCGATGATTCAACAAATCGTCCATTAACTTGGCATCGGCCAGCGGCGGACGAACGGTCTTGAAGGTACGGTTATCGAACCGCTCACCATAAATAATCAGCCCATCAACGGTAACTGACTTAACCTGATTCGACTGAACTTCAGAAACGAACTCAGAGTAGGTGATGTCATTGGCCTCAGTTGGTTTACTGAAATTCTGAAACACCATCAGCAGAACTGCTGCGATAACCAGCCATAACACCAGGTTTTTTGCCATGTCGTTCAAGGACCTACCCTCTATTTACCTAATTTGCACAGGCATCAGTATGCCGCCTGCGCGCTGATTGAGACAATACTTAAGCTCATAAACAGAACTTATTGCCGTTATAACCGGCAACCACACATACAGTATAGCGGCTGTAGCAGCGGCACCATGTTGTTTACCAGCCAAACCTTGGCGGTATCTTTACCCTTTAAAGCCCTTGGCCACCAGGTAAACCTCTCTAGAACGGGGCCTTGACGAGCCTGGCTTGCGGGTTAACACTTTAGAAAAGCAGCTACGGGCATTTTTAACCAATTCGTCAAAACCCTCCCCCTGAAACACCTTTGCAACAAAGGTGCCACCGGGCTTCAACACATTCTGGGCCATGTCCAAGGCCAGCTCGACCAGGTACATCGAGCGGGGCTGATCAATATCTGTCACTCCACTCATATTGGGGGCCATATCTGAGATTACAAGATCAGCCCGTCGTTCCCCCAAACTATCCAGCAGATTCTGAAAAACGACCTCTTCGGTAAAATCACCCTGAATAAACTCAACGCCGGCAATACTGTCCATGGGCAGAATATCGGAGGCCAGTACCATGCCCTTGCCACCTACTCTCTGCACGGCCACTTGCGACCATCCTCCTGGGGCTGCACCAAGATCGACCACCACGCTACCAGGCCGAAAAAGGCGGTCTTTCTCGTCCAGCTCGATCAGTTTGTAGCTGGCCCGGGAACGGTAGCCGTCTTTCTGCGACTGCTTGACGTAAGGATCGTTAAAGTGTTCGCGTAACCAGCGGTGGCTGCTTTTGGAGCGGGACATGAAGATACCTAGTGCAATTAAAACCAATACAAAGCCCATTGTACCGTAGATAACCTGTACTGGTTACCTGATTAGCAGCAAACCTGGAGACAGGTCTCACCGAGGCCTAAATTGTGGAAAAATTCAGCATCCTCCATGAAAATCACAACAAAACCCGCAACCGGGCTTACACTGTTACCCGCGACTTTTTGGCAACATACCATGGCATTTTTCAAATCAATCTCATTCAAGCTGAGCCTTGCGTTCACGGTAGCGGTGATTCTCGTAGTAGTTACGGTTGTAGTGGTCAGCCGAATCTCTATGAACCGTACTTTTTTGCACCACATTGAAGAACGCACCAAAAGAGATGTACAACGTGTGGCCTATCTGGCCCTAGAGGTGTACCAACAGAACCGCTCCTGGGCAGCATTCAGACAAAATCCGCAACACTGGGAAAGCCTGCTACGCCGTTCTTTGACTCCACCGGATCGAATGCGCTACAAAAACTCAATGCCCGCAGGCACTCCACCAGAGCCACCGCAAGGCTTCTATCGCACAGACCGGGAAGCAAACAGAAACCCACACCCACGGGCCAGACAATACGACATGTCACTTTGGGACGCTGAACGCAAATGGATAGCGGGCAGTGGCGAACAGGGCGATAATATTACCTTCTATGCGATCAAGCTGAATGGCCAACCAATTGGATACATTAGCTATTTAGTGCCAGATCTGGCGTCTTATCAGCTGGATCGCCGATTTTTGCAGCAACAATTGCATAATTCACTATGGATCGCTGGCAGCGCAATTATTATCGCGCTGGTGATCATACTGCCTTTAGCGAACCGCTGGACAAAACCTATTATCAGACTCAGTGATGCGACGCGCTTAATGCGATCGGGCAACTACCAGTCCCAAGTGCCTGTGGATACGGCAGACGAGATAGGCCAACTGTCAAACCACTTCAATGCCCTGGCCAAAACCCTCGAGGCCAACGAAATTGCACGGAAACAGTGGGTGGCTGACATTTCTCACGAGCTACGCACCCCCCTGGCAGTATTGAAAGCGCAGGTGGAAGCGCTTATTGACGGTGTGCGGCCATCTTCTGGCGAAAACCTGAGCCGCTTATTGGACAAGGTAGACGAGCTATCCCACCTTATTGACGATCTTTACCAGCTCTCCCTCAGTGACCTCGGTGCACTCAATTACCGTCGTGAAGATATCAAATTACACCCGCTGCTAGAACGCCTTATAGCAAGCTCAACCACAGCATTTGAGCAAACCGGGCTAACCTTGCGCAGCAAATTGGAAGTTAACGCAGACACCACCATTTATGCCGACGAAAAGCGCTTACTGCAATTATTGAACAACCTGCTGCAGAACAGCCTCAAATACACAGAAGCCCCCGGAACTGTTCTATTACGTGCTGCAACCACCAACACAACGCTGACCATCACATTAGAAGACTCACCACCGGCCCCTCCGACAGCAGAATTCAGCAAATTGTTTGATCGATTGTATCGCGTGGAAGCCTCACGCAACCGTCAGACAGGTGGGGCAGGGCTTGGCTTAGCCATCTGCAAAAATATTGTGGATGCGCACGGTGGCGATATTAATGCTTCACTATCGAGCCTCGGTGGCTTACAAATCACCGTACAGTTACCGCTGAAGGACTAAACCCCATTAATACGATGAATGAAAAAATTTTAATTATTGAAGACGAACAAGACCTAGCGGGTATTGTTGCCGATTACCTGCAAGCCGCCAACTACCAAGTGAAACAGCTGCATGAAGGTACCCATGCACTGGAAACCATAGCCGACTATCAGCCCAGCCTGATAGTGCTCGACCTGATGCTGCCGGGAAAGAATGGATTGGATATATGCAAAGCGCTACGCACCAGCAACAACACACCGGTCATCATGACCACAGCAAAAACAGAAGAGATTGACCGGCTACTGGGGTTGGAGCTAGGCGCCGACGATTACCTTTGCAAGCCCTACAGTCCACGTGAACTGGTGGCCCGTATTAAAGCGATTTTGCGCCGTGTTCAACTCGGTGCAGACATCGCTGAACATGTAGGCTTACAGGTGATTCCCGATAATCATCAGGTAAAAATCAATAACCAAGATTGCCAATTAACGGCCGTAGAATTCGCCCTATTTTACCTGCTGTACAAAGAACCAGGTCGCATTTTTAATCGCAATCAGATCATGGACAGAATTTATAATGATTATCGTGTGGTAAGCGACAGAACCATCGACAGCCATATTAAAAAGTTACGTAAAAAACTCGCCGTTAATGGTGATACTCAGGCGTTTATTCAGTCCGTCTACGGGCTCGGCTATAAATTTGAACTGCCGTGATATCATCTTCCTGATGTGATTCACAGTGTGTCCACAATACTTGCTCATTTGGTACCGATAATTTGCGTGTAACAACCTGAAAGCCTCGCACTTCATTTACCTCATGCAAACGATACGGAGACGTAATATGAGAATACAACCTTTAGCGTTAACCCTGGTACTACTAGGACTTTCATACGCTGCCACAGCAGAACAGACAACCGCCGACCCACTGCAGAAGGCTATTGAATCTCTATCGCTGGACAACGATCGACAGGCACAACTAAAAACACTTATCGAAGAAAACAAAACGGTCCGCGCAGCCCATTTTAAAAAAATGCAGGCTTTGCGTGCTGAAGGCCGGGATCAGCAAGACAATTTTCGCCAGCAAATCGACGACCTGTTGACTGATGAAGAAGAAATGCGGTTTTATCAGTTAATGCATACCGCTAAGTCGAAAGGCATGAAGGGTAAACCCGGCGGCATGATGCACAGCGACAGCTCCCACTCACGACACGAAGGTTGCGATGCGCAACGCTGACGCCAACACACCGAACTTACTGTAAAAAGCAGCTCCACTTTAGCTATCTTTTTACGGCTATTTCATGGACTATTTCACGTTATTAACCCGGCACGAATTATTGCCGGGTTAATAGTATGATTGAAACGTTCGGAGCCCTTTCATTTTAAATACCAATCTACATGCAGCAAACCTGTATCATTTGAGACACACGCTTTATGATGCATAAGCTGCCTCCTGCATTGCGTTTAGATATTTACCCTTTATAAATTGGATTGTTATGCTCACTCTGTATGATCACAACGAATCAGTATGTTGCCAAAAAGTTAGATTGGCATTAGCAGAAAAACAAGTGCCTTTTCACAGTGTTCACATTGCTATTGAGAAAGGCGAGCAGTTTAGCGACAAGTTTTTGCGTATAAATCCTGCAGCCGTTGTGCCCGTAGCAACGCATAACGACAAGGTTATTACCGAGTCTACCATTATTAGCGAATACATTAACGACGCTTTTGATGGCCCAGCACTAATGCCCCTGGATCCTTATTGGCGTGCCCGCAAACGCGCCTGGTCTATGTTGCTAGACACCAGCATTCATCTACGCCATGTTGGCACCCTGAGCTTTGTGATAGCGTTTCGCTTTCTTTTTCTGGAAACGTTGGACACGCCAGAGAAGCTAGCAGATTTTTTAAACAATGTGCGCGACCCAGATGATAGAGAACGTCAACGGCAATCTTTCCAGCTCGGGTATGATGACCCCGCCTTTGTTACTGCCGTTATCGCATTTGATAAGATGCTTGCCAACATGGAACAACAGCTCACGGAAACACTCTGGCTTGCTGGCGATTCACTATCATTGGCAGATTTAGACATTGCACCTTATGTGCATCGACTGGCGTCTTTGCGGTTAGATCATATGTGGGATGATTACCCTAACGTTGGAAGTTGGTATCAAAGAATGCGCGAACGCGCTAGCTGGAACCAAGCCATTACACAGCAGCATCTCGAAAAATGGGTCAATATTATGGCTAATACCGGGCTGCAAGCGCGGCCTCATGTGGAGCGTATTCTCGATACTGGCCGTACCTGATGAAGGGTATCACTCAGCACACGGCTTGCAGCGCGCGCTATTCACGCTAACCCGAAAACTCACGTATAGGAAGGGGCTGCCACTTTTACTCCCAAAGGTATTCACAGCTAGCGAACCAGAGTACAATGCCGCAGAATTCTTATCTAATCCCTACGCAGTCAAAAGCCCATGAAGATCACCCCGGAACAACGCAAACATTTTCGCACCATTGGCCACGGCTTAAAGCCTGTTGTTACCGTTGCTGGCAACGGTCTGACGGAAGCGGTACTTCAGGAGATAGACCGGGCACTTAACGATCACGAGTTGCTCAAAGTTAAACTCGCCATTGCTGACCGTGAACTACGCAAGCAAGTAGCTGCTGAACTGTGCCAACAAAGCAAATGCGAGCTGATTCAAGAGATCGGTAAAATCGCGCTGATATTCCGCAAAGCCGAGAAACCCAATATTAAATTATCAAATTTGTCTCGCTGATATAGCGCACGCTATTGTCGAGACCAATACAAACAAAAAAGCCGGTGCAAATGCACCGGCTTTTTTGTTTCTGCACAGCACAGATCAAATGTGCTTTACATCATCAATTTCATATTCAACTTCACCACCAGGGGTTTTGACCACAACCACTTCGCCAACTTCTTTACCAATTAGCGCCCGGGCAATGGGTGAACTTATCGAAATTTTATTCTTTTTCACATCAGACTCGTCGTCACCCACAATTTTGTAGGTCACAGTTTCATCTGTGTCGACATTGACGATATCAACCGTGGTACCGAATATCACTTTATCGCCAGCAGGAATCTTAGTGACATCAATCACCTGTGCGTGCGACAGCTTGGCTTCGATCTCTTGAATACGGCCTTCACAAAAACTCTGCTGCTCACGGGCGGCATGATACTCGGCATTCTCTTTCAAATCACCGTGCTCACGCGCTTCTGCAATCGCATGAACAATACGAGGACGCTCGACCTTACGTAAATGCTCAAGCTCTTCGCGCAGAGCGGCTGCACCCTCTTCTGTCATTGGTACTTTATTCATTTACTTACTCCTTGCCAGCTGAGCGCTACCAGAGCCCCCACTCAAATATGACTTAACCAAGACGTTTATGCAGTTCTTGCAAGCGTCTCACTGTGCGATCCTGACCGGAACGCAATGCCATGCATACTGCCTCGCCACCGGCCAGCGTGGTGGTGTAATACACAGAGTGCGCTTCAGCACCGCGACGAATGTAGGACGAATCCTGAGTCGCTTTTTTGCCTTCGGTAGTGTTCAGAATCAGATCCACTTCGTCATTTTCGATAGCATCAAGAATTGAAGGACGCCCTTCAGTAATCTTGTTTACCTTCTGCACCTCAAGGCCCGCCGCAGAAATCACCTTATAGGTACCTTCTGTTGCCAGAATTTTGAAACCCAGCTCAACCAAATCTTTGGCGACGGCAGCAATATGCGGCTTGTCGAAGTCACGCACACTGATAAATGCCGTACCACCGGTTGGAATACCGTCGCCTGCACCACGCTGAGCCTTGGCAAAGGCTTCAGCGAAGGTATCACCTACCCCCATTACCTCACCCGTTGATTTCATTTCTGGCCCCAGGATCGGGTCAACTGCGGGGAATTTGTTGAACGGGAATACCGCCTCTTTCACGCTGTAGTACGACGGCACAATTTCAGTAGTAAAGCCTTGATCGGCCAGCGACTGACCAGCCTGACAGCGAGCAGCAACTTTTGCCAAAGAAGTACCAATACACTTCGATACAAACGGCACCGTTCGTGAGGCACGCGGGTTAACTTCGATCACATAGATCTCACCGTCTTGATAGGCCAGCTGCACGTTCATCAAACCCACAACGCCCAGTTCAACCGCCATTTTCTTCACTTGCTCGCGCATTTTGTCTTGCACGCTGGCAGGCAGTGAATAAGGTGGCAACGAACAAGCCGAGTCACCGGAGTGAACACCACACTGCTCGATGTGCTGCATAATCGCACCGATCACAACGGTTTCACCGTCACTCACCGCGTCGATATCGACCTCAACGGCTGAGTTCAGGAAGTGATCGAGCAGCACTGGCGCATCTTCAGAAACCTGCACGGCATCGCGCATGTAACGGCGCAACTCTTCCTCTTTATAAACGATTTCCATCGCCCGGCCACCCAATACGTAAGATGGGCGCACCACCAACGGATAGCCTACGTCTTCGGCACGACGCACGGCTTCTTCGGTTGAGCGAACAATGGCATTAGCCGGTTGCCGCAGCTGCAAGCGCTCGATCATTTGCTGGAAGCGCTCACGGTCTTCCGCACGGTCGATCGCCTCTGGGCTGGTACCGATGATAGGCACACCTTCCGCTTCCAGTGCGCGCGCAAGTTTCAGTGGTGTCTGACCACCAAACTGCACTATCACACCTTTGGGTTGCTCTTTAGCAACAATTTCAAGTACGTCTTCGAGGGTTACCGGCTCAAAATACAAGCGGTCGGAGGTGTCGTAGTCGGTAGAAACGGTTTCAGGGTTACAGTTAACCATAATGGTTTCGTAGCCATCTTCGCGCATCGCCAGTGCTGCATGAACACAGCAGTAATCGAACTCGATACCCTGCCCAATACGGTTTGGCCCACCACCCAGCACCATAATTTTGTCGCGGTTGGATGGGTTCGACTCGCACTCTTCTTCGTACGTGGAGTACATGTACGCCGTGCTGGTGCTGAACTCGGCCGCACAGGTATCTACGCGTTTGTAGACCGGGAATACATTGAGCTTGCGACGGTGCTGACGCACAGTTTTTTCGCTTACGCCTAACAAGGCACCCAAGCGCTTGTCGGAGAAGCCCTTACGCTTCAATAAACGCATGGCTGATTCATCGATATCAGTCAGCGGCTTGGAGGCCAATACGCCTTCGATTCTCATCAATTCCTGAATCTGTACCAGGAACCATGGATCGATTTTTGACAAGGCAAATACATCTTCAACGCTCATGCCAGCACGGAAGGCATCACCCACATACCAAATGCGCTCGGCACCGGGTGTTGTCATTTCTCGACGGATAGTAGAAATAGCTTCATCGCTCAACAAATCGACTTTAGGTTCGAAACCGGCAGAGCCTACTTCCAAACCACGCAGGGCTTTCTGTACAGACTCCTGGAATGTGCGGCCAATCGCCATCACCTCACCGACCGACTTCATCTGAGTCGTCAAACGGGCATCGGCATCACCGAATTTTTCAAAGGTAAAGCGTGGGACTTTGGTAACCACGTAGTCGATGCTTGGCTCAAACGAAGCAGGTGTTGCACCACCGGTAATTTCGTTTTGCAGCTCGTCAAGGGTGTAACCCACCGCCAGCTTGGCGGCCACTTTGGCAATCGGAAAGCCGGTTGCTTTCGAAGCCAGAGCAGAAGAACGGGATACACGCGGATTCATCTCGATGACAACCAGACGACCGTCTTCGGGGTTGACCGCGAACTGTACGTTTGAACCGCCGGTTTCCACACCGATTTCACGTAATACCGCAATCGAGGCATTACGCATAATCTGCAATTCTTTGTCAGTCAGCGTTTGCGCAGGGGCAACGGTAATGGAGTCGCCTGTGTGCACGCCCATGGGGTCAAAGTTTTCAATAGAGCAGATGATAATGCAGTTGTCGTTTTTATCACGAACCACTTCCATTTCGTATTCTTTCCAACCCAGCAGCGATTCATCAATCAACAGCTCATTGGTTGGCGACAGGTCGAGACCGCGCAAGCAGATCTCTTCGAATTCTTTCCAGTTGTATGCGATACCGCCGCCGGATCCACCCATGGTGAACGATGGGCGAATAATCACGGGGAAGCCAAACTTTTTCGGCACTTCAAGCGCTTCTTCCAGTGAGTGCACAATGTCGGCACGCGCGCACTCAAGGCCGATTTTTTTCATCGCCTTATCAAAGGCGTTACGGTCTTCCGCTTTGTGAATAGCTTCGTAATTAGCACCAATCAGTTCAACACCAAACTCTTTCAGCACACCATTTTCGTGCAGTGCCAAGGCGCAGTTGAGTGCGGTTTGTCCTCCCATAGTCGGCAGAATGGCGTCGGGGCGTTCTTTTTCAACAATCTTGGCAACCGTTTCCCACTCAATGGGCTCGATGTAGGTAGCATCAGCCATGGCCGGATCGGTCATGATAGTGGCGGGGTTAGAGTTAACCAGAATCACCCGGTACCCCTCTTCGCGCAGCGCTTTACAGGCTTGTGCCCCTGAGTAATCGAACTCACAAGCCTGGCCAATTACAATGGGGCCAGCGCCGATAATCAAAATACTTTCTATGTCGGTACGTTTTGGCATAGTCGTCTTTTCAGTCAGTTTGCAAGGTCAAAAGTTAACAATCTGCGGCAGGCTTAACCCGCTGACCGCGCTTGCATGAGTTCAATAAAGTGGTCAAACAAAGGTGCCACATCGTGCGGCCCCGGGCTCGCTTCAGGGTGCCCCTGAAAACTAAAGGCCGGCTTGTCGGTACGCTCAATACCTTGCAATGATTGGTCAAACAGTGACTTATGGGTCATTTTGACATTCTCTGGCAAGGTTGCCTCATCAACCGCAAAACCATGGTTTTGCGCTGTAATCATTACCTCACCTGTCGCCAGGTTTTGAACCGGATGGTTACCACCATGGTGACCAAACTTCATTTTTATCGTCTTGGCACCACAGGCCAGGCCCAACAACTGGTGCCCAAGGCAGATACCAAAGATAGGAATATTTTTGTCCAGAAAAGTTTTGATAGCGGCAATCGCATAGTCGCAGGGCTCGGGGTCGCCAGGTCCATTTGAGAGGAAGATGCCATCGGGGTTTAACGCCAACACCTCTTCAGCCGGGGTTTGAGCCGGTACTACAGTGAGATCACAACCACGATCTACCAGCATACGCAAAATATTGCGTTTTACCCCAAAGTCATAAGCCACCACGTTAAAAGGCTTATCTTCACGCGCCGTAAACCCTTTACCCAGCGCCCATGAACCCTCTGTCCAGGCGTATTGTTCAGATGTGGCAACCTCTTTCGCCAAATCCATGCCTTTTAAACCGGCGAAACCTTTGGCCAGCTCCAGCGCCTTGGCAATATCGTCTTCGGAAATATTCTCGGCGGCCAAAATACAACCGTTCTGAGCACCTTTGTCACGAAGAATACGCGTGAGGCGACGCGTATCAATCTCGGCAATGCCCAGAATGTTACGCTCTTTCAGGTAAGCATCGAGGGTTTGCTCGCTGCGAAAGTTGCTGGCCAACAGCGACAAATCACGAATCACCAGGCCTGCAGCCCAGATGCTTGCGCACTCTTCGTCTTCCTTGTTGACCCCCACGTTACCAATATGCGGGTAAGTTAACGTAACAATCTGGCGAGCGTAGGAGGGATCCGTAAGGATTTCCTGATAGCCGGTCATGGAGGTGTTAAACACCACCTCACCAACAGATGTTCCCAAAGAGCCAATCGCAACGCCTCGAAAGACACTTCCGTCTTCCAGTACCAGCACTGCAGGTTGCTTTGCTCCAGATAAGAGAGCCCCAGTAATCAAATCCACCTCCAAACGATAATGCTAACAAGGTTGGTAAGCATTCACTTTCGCTATTCTCTTGCGAAAAACACAGAAGGTTTCACCCTCCTGTTCAATACACCCAGTTTTAGAAATTGACAGTTTAGACACCCAACGACTGCACTGCGCTACCGCCGGTCGCAACCTCAGCGCCCGAAAACGCTACATTCGGGGACAAGTTACGCTCATACGTGGTTAATCTCGTGCAGATTTAAAGGTCAATTACAGGATTGCGGCTTGAAAAAAAGCGAGGCAAACATTCGTTTAGCCTCGCTTTTATTGATCCTGTTCGGCATGCACCTAACCTACTTTAAATGTTAAATGCTTTGCCAAATTGGCCTGTGTCTATTCAGGCGGGTATTTTACGGGATCAGGACATAGACTGTCCACGCTTTGGACAACCATTGTTACTTACAACTTAAATTGCCCCACAATGTTGGCCATTCTAGAGGCCATTTGCGCCAATCCGGCCGTGCTTGATGCAATTTCCACCGCGCTTTCTGACGTTTGGCGAGCCACCGACGAAATATTCTCGATGTTGCGCTCCATCTCGCGGGTTGCCGCACTTTGCTCTTCTGAGGCACTGGCAATCTGGTTGGTCTTGTCACGAATCGAGCTGACACCACCGGTAATAGCTTCAAGTGAGTTACTGGCTTCGCCCGCCTGAACGACTGACGCGCTAGCCTGACTGGTGCCGGTTTCCATCATTTGCACCGCCTCACGAGCACCCGCCTGCAGGCGCTCAATCATTTCCTGAATCTCCTGCGTAGAGGTCTGCGTACGCGACGCCAGAGTACGAACTTCGTCGGCTACTACCGCAAAGCCACGCCCCTGCTCACCGGCACGAGCAGCCTCAATGGCAGCATTCAGTGCCAACAGGTTGGTCTGCTCAGCAATACCACGGATAACATCCAACACCGAACCAATGTTGTCTGTCTCTTGACGCAAGCGGTCAATCACTTCTGATGCGGTATTGATATCTTTGGCCAAACTTTCAATTTGCTTCATTGCCGCTGCCACAACAGACTTACCCGACTTGGCTTCATTGTCTGCCTGCTCAGCGTTACCAGCGGCCTCACCCACATTGCGGGCCACATCTTCAACCACGGAGGCCATTTCGCGAACAGCCGTAACCACCTGCTGAATCTCTGATTGCTGACTCACAACGCCACGCTCAGTTTCCTTGGAGGTCTCCGACAGCTTCTCAGCATTAGCATTCAGCTCGGTTACCGTCATCGCAATATCAGCAATAATCTGGTGCACTTTCTCAATAAAAGTATTAAACCACTGCGACAGCTGGGCCACCTCGTCATTACCACTAACAGGTAGGCGACGCGTGAGATCACCCTCACCTTCAGCAATATCACGCAGGGCATCAACGACAGCATTCACCGGCTTGGTAATGCCCGCTTGCACCGCATAAGCAATACCAGCTGCCACACCACTGATGACCAGCACAATAACGATGGCCCCCCAAACTGCACTCGCTACCGCTTCATTGACCTCAGCCAAATCAATGCGCATATAGATACTACCAACACGCTTGCCATCGGCCTCGATAGTTTCTGTCAGGGTCAAAAAGCCATCTTTCACATCGTAACCAATATTACCTGGGCTGGAAGGGGCTCCGGAAGGTAAGTTGTCAGCTTTTCCCTTGTTGCTATACCAGGCGAAGGGCTTGCCGCCTTTGAAAATTACCGAGTTTTCAACCCGCGGGCTGACTTTCAAGGCGCTAAGGGCATCAGTCGCAGATACCTTATCATCAAAGGCCATTGCACCGGTTGTGGCACCGCCCAATACTTTGGCCAAGGTTCGAGAGTCCTCAACAATTGCACCCTCGACTGCGTTAATTTGTGACTCTAACTGAACCACAGTGGTGACAATGACGGCCAGCACACTGGTGATGGTTACGCTTAAGAGTACCTTCCACTTCAACGAAAGATTGCCCATACCCATAGTAAAACCTGTTAGTTATGTAGTCTTTATAGCCTGCCCGAAACGCGTTTTGGCCGACATCGCCCCCAAAACCTCTTCCCTATATTAAGAGAATCAGGGCCATTCAGAACCAATGACAGCACTGTCTAGGTAACTTATCGTACGATTGTATGTTTTCTTTAGCAGATAACCAGGGAAAACCAACACAACACATACGTAAGCACTAATTAGATACAGAAAGTGATGCAAATTTCAAAGGAATTAATGATTTTTTCTTAGACGCCGTTCACACAGAGTATAGGGATCAAATTGGCAAGGCGCCAAGAAACGCACAAAAAATAGCGCCGTTATGGCAATCAAGCAGCGCTACCACAAGAACAGAACAACCCTATCTGGGCATCACTAAAGCCCAAGAACATCCTGCATATTGTAGAGGCCGTTTGACTGTTTCGTCAGCCAGCCAGCGGCTCTCACAGCCCCGCGAGCAAACGACATGCGGCTGGATGCTTTGTGAGTAATTTCCACACGTTCGCCATCGGCCATAAACATCACCGTATGATCGCCCACCACATCACCACCACGCACGGTGGCAAACCCTATGGTTTCCCTATCTCTCGCACCGATGACACCCTCACGACCATAAACAGCCACCTTGTCCAAATCACGCCCCATTGCATCGGCAACCACCTCACCCATGGCCAGCGCTGTACCGGATGGGGAATCCACTTTGTGGCGATGGTGCGCCTCCACAATTTCAATATCGAAGTCGTTGCCTAAGGTTTTGGCAGCCATTTCCAGTAGCTTGAGAGTGACGTTCACACCAGTACTGAAATTAGCCGCCATACAGATGGCAGTCTTCGCCTGAGATTCCAGCAGCGTACGCTTCTCTTCTGCAGTAAAACCGGTAGTACCAATCACCATGCCTTTTTTGGCAGCAGCACAGACCTGGGCATTGGCAAGCGTTGCTTTGGGCGTAGTGAAATCGATCAATACATCGAAATCATTAACAACCGATCTCAGATCATCAACAATCTGCACATGGTTCTTGCCCACACCTGCCACTTCCCCGGCATCAACGCCAATCAAGCTTGAACCAGGGCGCTCAATGGCTGCTGCCAGGGTAACGCCTTCTGCAGCAGTAATAGTTTCAATCAACATACGGCCCATACGACCGCCTGCACCCGTTACCGCAATGCGAGCTGACATGAGAAGTTCCTTTTGTTACCAATTAATAAATACAGACTGTATTAAAACAAAACGGCGGGCTTGGAGCCCGCCTTTCCGCGAAAGAGCAATTATATCTTCATATCACCGAAGAAGTTTTTCATACCTTCAAACCAGGTACTTTGCTTCGGCGAATTTTTGTTGTCTTTCATACTGTCTTTGAACTCACGCAGCAACTCTTTTTGCTTGCTGCTAAGATTTACCGGCGTTTCCAGCACCACCCGGCACAGCAAATCACCAGCCGCGCCACCGCGCACAGGCGCTACACCCTTGCCCCGCAAGCGAAACAGCTTGCCGGTCTGCGTTTCGGCCGGCACTTTCAGTTTTACACGACCATCCAGAGTGGGAACTTCAATCTCCCCTCCCAGGGAGGCATCAACAAAGCTGATTGGCACTTCGCAGTATAGATTTTTGCCTTCACGCTCGAATATTTCATGCTGACGAACCGCAACCTGCACATACAGGTCACCGGGAGGCCCACCGTCGGGCCCGGCCTCACCCTCACCGCTCAAACGAATACGGTCGCCGGTATCAACACCCGGTGGAACTTTAACCGACAAGGTTTTGGTCTCTTCTACACGCCCAGCGCCATGGCAGTCACCACAGGGGTCGGAGATAATCGAGCCTTTACCACGACAGTTCGGACAGGTTTGCTGCACCGAGAAAAAACCCTGCTGCATGCGCACCTGACCATGACCACCACAGGTAGTACAGGCTTGCGGACGACTGCCCGCTTTTGCACCGGAGCCATCACAGGTGCCACAGGCCACCAACGTTGGCACTCGAATTTTTACGGTGGTGCCACGAACCGCTTCTTCGAGATCGAGTTCTAAGGTGTAGCGTAAATCTGAGCCACGCTGTGGTCCCCCACGACCGCGGCCACCACCGCCAAAGATATCACCAAAAACATCACCAAAAATGTCACTGAAGCTACCAAAGCCCTGGCCGCCACCGCCCATACCCGACTGACCTTCAACACCGGCATGGCCGAACTGGTCATAAGCGGCTCGCTTTTGACTGTCTGACAAAATCTCGTAAGCCTCGCTGGCCTCCTTAAAGTTGTCTTCCGCTTCTTTGTCGCCGGGATTTCGGTCGGGGTGAAATTTCATCGCTATGCGGCGATAAGCTTTTTTCAGATCCTTTTCCGATACATCGCGGTCAACGCCAAGTACTTCGTAGTAATCGCGTTTGGACATGTTGGTTTCTTTTGAACTCGTGGTTTAAAACAAGCGCGCGGCTATTGGGTGATAGCCGCGCCTGAAATTACTTGATGTACCGGGGCTAACATCATTACAACGCAGCCCCGGCAATCTTAACACTTACTTTTGATCGTCTTTCACTTCTTCAAACTCAGCGTCAACGACCCCATCATCGGCAGCATCAGGCTGGGCTTCCTCAGCACCGTCCGCTTGCGCTTTTTCCGCCTGTTCAGCGTAAAGCTTCTGCGCCAGCGAGCTGGAAGCTTCCGTCAACTTGGTGGTAGCAGCTTCCATCTGGGCCTTGTCATCACTCTTCACAGCTTCTTCAGCTTCCGACAATGCCGCCTCAATGGCTGTTTTCTCATCGTCAGTGGCTTTATCACCTGCTTCAGTCAGTGTTTTGCGAGTCGCACTGATCAAACCATCAAGGGTGTTGCGTGTAGTCACCAGTTCTTCGAACTTTTTATCCGCTTCCGCATTGGCTTCAGCATCACGCACCATGTTCTCGATCTCGTCGTCACTCAAACCGGAAGATGCTTTAATCACGATAGATTGCTTCTTGCCAGTTGCCTTGTCTGCCGCGCTCACGTTCAAAATACCATTAGCGTCGATATCGAAGGTGACTTCAATTTGTGGCATACCGCGTGGTGCAGGCGGGATGTCGGCCAGATCGAAACGGCCCAGCGACTTATTCTGCGAGGCTTGCTTACGCTCACCCTGAACCACGTGAATGGTTACTGCAGTTTGGTTGTCATCAGCGGTCGAGAACACCTGCGATTTCTTGGTAGGAATCGTGGTGTTTTTCTCGATCAATGGTGTAGCAACACCACCCATGGTTTCGATACCCAGGGTCAGCGGCGTTACGTCCAGCAGCAGCACATCTTTTACGTCGCCAGATAATACCGCACCCTGAATCGCTGCGCCGATGGCAACGGCTTCATCGGGGTTAACATCTTTACGAGGCTCTTTACCAAAGAACTCTGCTACCTTGGCCTGAACCATTGGCATACGGGTTTGACCACCCACCAGAATTACATCGTCGATCTGGGATACAGACAGATCGGCGTCTTCAAGCGCTTGCTTAACCGGCCCCAGAGAGCGGGTAACCAGCTCTTCTACCAGTGACTCCAGTTTGGCCCGAGTCAACTTAACCACCAAATGTTTTGGTCCGGTAGCATCTGCCGTGATGTAGGGCAGGTTAACCTCAGTCTGCTGGCTGGATGACAACTCAATCTTGGCTTTTTCTGCCGCCTCTTTCAGGCGCTGCAATGCCAGTGGATCATTGTGCAGGTCGATACCGTTGCTCTTCTTGAACTCAGCGGCCAAGTACTCGATCAGACGCAAGTCGAAGTCTTCACCACCCAGGAAGGTGTCACCATTGGTAGACAGCACTTCAAACTGGTGCTCGCCATCAACATCGGCAATTTCGATAATTGAAATATCGAAGGTACCACCACCCAAGTCGAATACGGCAATCGTGCGGTCACCCTTGGCTTTATCCATACCATAAGCCAACGCCGCCGCAGTAGGCTCGTTGATAATACGCTTAACATCCAAGCCCGCAATTTTACCGGCATCTTTGGTCGCCTGGCGCTGAGAGTCGTTAAAGTACGCGGGCACAGTAATCACGGCCTCGGTGACTTTCTCGCCCAGATAATCCTCAGCGGTTTTCTTCATCTTTTTCAGCACTTCGGCAGAAATCTGAGGCGGCGCCTTCTTATCGCCTTTAATCTCAACCCACGCATCACCGTTGTCGGCCGCCACAATACCGTACGGCACCATACTGATGTCTTTCTGAACCACATCGTCTTTAAACTTGCGGCCAATCAAGCGCTTAACGGCAAACAGTGTATTTTGCGGGTTAGTAACGGCTTGACGCTTCGCGCTTTGGCCTACCAGAATTTCACTGTCGTCGGTGAAAGCAACGATAGACGGGGTGGTGCGATCACCTTCTGCATTTTCAATAACTCGGGGCTTATCGCCTTCCAAAACGGCAACACAGGAATTTGTTGTCCCCAAGTCAATACCAATAATTTTACCCATTTGAAATCTCCAACTTTGCGATAACCTGTTCGTCTTTAGCGAATCAGGGCGTGTTGCATTTTGCTAATCTTCGCATTCTGCAACCTGCCGAGAGGCGGGCTGCATACCTGGCTTGATTTTGAATATTGGCTCGCTTTAGCGAAATTCAAGGGTCAAGCAGCGAATAGTCTTGATTTACATCAGCCAGAGGCCTTGCTGACCACTACCATGGCTGGACGAACGAGACGACCATTCAGGGTGTAACCCTTCTGGAATACGTTAAGCACCGTATTGGGCTCGGCATCCGGGCTTTCGATCATCGACATAGCCTGATGCAGCTGCGGGTCGAACGGCGCCCCTTCAGGATCAACCGTTTCCACCTGATGACGCTTGAGCGCATCAACCAGCGTTTTATAAGTAAGCTCTACGCCTTCCAGTACAGCCTGGGTAGCCTCATTGTCTTTGTCCATCGACGCGATCGCGCGCTCCAGATTGTCTGCCACTGGCAACATGTCACTGACAAACTTCTCCAGCGCGTATTTATGCGCTTTTTCTACATCCAGTTCGGCGCGGCGGCGAATGTTTTGCACGTCGGCCTGCGCTCGCAACACCTGTTCATGTGCCCCCGCCAGTTCAGCCTGCAGACTTTTCACTTCTTCTGCCAAATCAACCTCTAGTTCACGGCCTGGGGCTTCTGTCGTGTCTTCAGCTTCCGAGGTGTCAGCTTGTTCAACCACCTCTTCTACTGGTGGATTCTGCTCTTCGTTTGCCACGTTTATCTCCAATCACAGAATGGTCAATTCAGGGCCTGAGAATGGCTTTTCAGCCACAACAGGATCATCCAAATTAGTGTTAACAGGCCCTAGTTATGCTGAATGATAAGTCAGGCACTCAATATGGGGACGCGGCCACAACATTCAAGGGCCTGCGCCACGTTTTTATCGGCTCTGATCAATTCTTTACGGACAGGGCTGGTTAGCCCTCAAAAAATACTGTATAAATACCCAGTCTTTATTCACTTTTCAGATCATCAGTAAGGCTAGGGCCTGTTAACACTATGCTCAGTCAGCTCAACATCAACAACTTCACCTTGGTGGACAACCTCGATCTCGAGCTACACGATGGCATGACGGCGATTACCGGCGAAACCGGTGCCGGCAAATCGATTTTGCTCGACGCCCTGGGGCTTACGCTCGGTGACCGGGCCGACAGTGACTCCGTACGCCAAGGGCAGGAACGTGCCGATATCTGTGCCAGATTCGACATCACCCTGCTACCTGCCGCACAAGCATGGCTCAGCAGCCACGACCTTGCCTGTGAGGACGAATGCCTGCTGCGGCGCGTAGTTACTGCAGAAGGCCGGTCACGCGCTTATATCAATGGGCAGGCCGTAACGCTCTCGCAATTACGCCAGTTGGGTGAGCTGCTGATTAACATTCACAGCCAGCACGAGCACCAATCACTGCTTAAAAAAGAAACTCATCGCCAGCTGCTCGACGACTTTGGCAACCTCACTGAAAACAGCCAGCAGGTGAATGAGCACTTTAAGGTGTGGAAAGCACTGGATGACAAGCTAAATAACTTGCGAGATAACCAGCAGGAGTATCAGGCACGTCTCGACCTGCTCACCTATCAATTGCAAGAACTGGATGCACTGGACCTTGAAGAGGGCGAACTAACGGAACTTGAGGCAGAACAGAAGCACCTTGCCCATGCCGAGACAATCCTGCACAGTTGCTATGAGCTTGCCAATTTGTGCGGCGGCGAAGAACAAAGCCTGCAAGAGGGCCTCAACAAAGGCCTGCATCTAATGGCCATTCTACCGGCCAAGTCGAAGTATCTGGTGGAGGCCGAAAACCTGCTCAACAGCGCCCATATCCAAATACAAGAAGCCCTCGTTGAAATTGAGCGGCATATCGATACCAGCAACATGAACCCTGAGCGCCTGCAGGAAGTGGAAGAGCGCCTGTCGAGCATCTACCAACTGGCGCGCAAGCATCGCATTCACCCTTCGGAACTGACCGACTTGCAGCAACAGTTTCGTGCCGAACTCGAGCAACTGAGCAGCAGTGATGAGCAACTTGATGCCATTGAACAAAAAGCTGCCGCAGCCAAAAGCGCCTTTATCGCCAAAGCCCTCGTTCTGAGCCAAGCCCGTAAAACCAAAGCCAAAAAGCTTGAAGGCGCGATTAACACTCAGTTAGCGCAGTTGGGTATGGGGCTGGCCAAGTTTGTCGTGAACTTCACCCCCAGAGATGACAAACCCGGCAAGCACGGGCTTGAAGACATTGAGTTTTTGATTGCCACCAACCTTGGGCAACCCGCCCGCCCCCTGGCCAAAGTCGCCTCGGGTGGCGAACTCTCTCGCATCAGTCTGGCCATACAAGTGGTGCTTGCACAAACCTCTACGATTCCGACATTGGTCTTCGATGAGGTGGATGTCGGCATTGGTGGCGCCACTGCTGACATTGTCGGCAAGCTGTTACGGCAACTGGGCGAACGGGGCCAGGTCATCTGCATCACCCACCTTGGCCAAGTCGCCAGTAAAGCCCATCAACACCTAAGGGTTGAAAAAACCAATACCAAAAAAGGTGCTCGATCAACCCTGGTAACACTGCAACGAGATGACAAAGTGGAAGAAATTGCCCGTATGCTCGGCGGTCACGACCTTACACCACAGTCGGTGGCGCACGCACAGGCGATGCTTGAAAACGCTGATTAATCTCTGTGAATCAAACAACCAGCACAAACATTAACATTAACATTAAAAAAGGGCCTTTTCGGCCCTTTTTTAATGTTTAGCTAAGTCTGATCAGGCTTAATCACTGCGCAAGGATTCGTACTGATCGGGATCCACAAAAAACAGTGCCAGATTAATGGCATTGTTGGCTCTGGGCTCAATGGCCAGCACCAGCACGTTGTACTGATCATCTTTACGGATCACCCCAGGGTGATGCAGTAATATTGCCCCGGTTTCCTGATTGGTGAGAATGTTTAACTCTTTCTTTTCCTTAAACAGCGCAGCAAAGCGATTCAACATATCGCGCACGGCAGCCTGAAACAACGGAAAACCAAATTGACCACGGAATTCACTGTAATTTAGCGACAAGGACACCGGCACATTTAACGATTCAACCTTGCCTTCAACAAAGTTTCCGTCAACGGTCTTAGGGCCTCGATTAATCGTAATGCTACCTACCGATAAGCTCTCGTTTTTTTTGAGCTTTTTAAAAAGGTCTTTGGCGTTCTCCGGCTTGGCTTTAACAATGCCCTGCGCCAGCAGGTTACAAGCCAAATTGGCCACTTGCTCAATATTCAGATCAAATCTGGCAGGGCCACCGGTGGCGGGTTGCTCTGAAGCGGTTTCAGAAGCAGAACGGGTTACTTCATCCGACATAATACATCTACTCAAATTATTGTAGTTAAGAGGCTACGCTCACCTTCCCACCCGCGCTGCTAATCAACGCTGCGCAGGGCCACTCGTAATTTATTTGGGTTTTACGTAGAGTACAAGACTGTGGCCGGTCAATTCATAGCCATTATCATTGGCGACTTTCTCTTGCAATGCCTCAATCTCTTCGCTATGGAACTCGATCACATCGCCTGTGTCTACACACACCATGTGGTCATGGTGATCACCGCGATCCAGCTCAAACACAGAGTGTCCACCATCAAAGTTATGTCTTTCTACCAGTCCGGCCGATTCAAATTGCGTCAACACACGATAAACTGTTGCCAAACCCACATCCTCACCAGATTCCAACAGAGCCTTAAAGACATCTTCGGCACTCATGTGGCGCTGTTCGGAGCTCTCGAGAATCTGCAGGATCTTAACCCGTGGCAGAGTGACTTTAAGTCCTGCTTTGCGAAGTTCTTGATTTTCAGTCATATTTTTTCTGACTCTTCTCAGCATTGGGATAGATCAGGTATTATCCCCATTCGCCGAAGTTAGTGGAACCCCCAGTATGAAATTGATAAAAACCGTTACCTGTTGCCTGCTTGCCAGCTTTCTCCTCGGAGGGTGCTCTGTTTTCAAGTTTCCCAGCGTTTATACCATTAACGTTCAACAAGGTAATATCGTTACCCAGGAAATGATCGACCAATTGAAACCGGGGATGACCAAACGCCAAGTGAACTACGTGATGGGCACGCCCTTGGTTGCCGATACCTTCAATCAGGACCGCTGGGACTACTTTTTTAGCATTAAAAGCGGCGCAACAGGCAAGGTCATACGCAAACAGTTTACGATTTACTTCGCTGACGACAAGTTAAGCCATTTTGAAGGCGACTACCGCCCCGGTGACAACAGTGACGTCAATCTGGATACCGTGGATGAACAGGATACCGCGGATGAAGAAGTGCAGCCGGAGAACAGCTAGGGCTTAGCCGATGTCAGAACACCCTTTAACCCTGCTGCAGGGTTAATTTTTATCAGACTGCGCGGCTTTTGCCGCACGTTTGCGCCGCACCTCTTTCGGATCAGACACCAGCGGGCGATAAATTTCAACGCGATCACCAGGCTGCAACTCGTGCTGATTAGCCGGTTTTAAACCCTTGGTACCCAATGCCTGCCCAAAAATCCCCATTTTGGCCGTTTGCACATCGATCTCAGGAAATTCTTTTTGAATCCCAGAGCGCTCGACCGCTTGCAGCGCAGTCGTACCCGGCTCCACCAGTAACTCAATGATTTTCTGCTTATTAGGTAAGGCGTAAGCCACTTCGACCGGGATCATTTCAATATCTGACATACCCTCCTCCTACTTACACGCCCGTAGGGCCATAAACGGTTTGCGCCCTGCTGGTAATGGCCTCAACCTGTCGATTGGCCACTTTTTCAAACCATTTACCGGCTGCCAAGGCGAGTAGCTTGTTGGCAAATTCAAAGCGCAATTCAAAGCTCAGTTTACAGGCCGTATCACTCAGCGGAGTAAACTGCCAGCAGCCCTCAAACGCTTCAAACGGCCCCGATACCAGAGACATTTGCATAGATTCGCCAGGCACCAGCTGATTACGGGTTATGAAGCTTTGAGTCATCCCTCCCATGCTCAGTTCCAGGCGTGCTTCAATCCAATCTTCTCCATGGGCCAGAATTTCAGCACCTTCACAACCGTCCATAAATTCTGGATAAGCAGCAATGTCGTTAACCAAGCAGTACATCTGTTCGGCTGAATAAGGCACCAGCGCCGTTCGTTCTATCACCTTCACCGTAAACTCTCATCTATCATGGGATTATGAGCGCGGATTGTAGTCACTCGGCATAGGCTCCACAACCTTCACCGCTAAAGCCCACTCGCGCCAGAGGTGTGAAAGAAAAAAGTCTGATAGCATTCACCCAAGTACTGTCCTGTTTAAGCAGGAAAATCAAACATATAGAAATAGATACAGTACCCTTTCTTCAATCTGGGGAGTTAGAAAGCATGCAGGTAAAACGAGAGCAATTCAGCTCGCGACTGGGCGTTATTTTGGCGGCGGCTGGTTCGGCAGTAGGTATCGGCAATATCGTGGGGTTTCCCGTCAATGCAACCAAAAACGGCGGCGCGGCTTTCTTACTGGTTTACGCCCTCTTCGTCGTGCTGCTCTGTTTACCCGTGATGGTGGCCGAACTCTCTACTGGCCGCCACACCCAACGCAACCCCGTAGGCGCTTACCGCACGTTCTTTGCCGACTCACTAATGCTGCAAATTGGCGGCTGGCTAAGCATGATCACGCCCTTCATGATTGCCGTGTTTTATATGGTGATTACGGTATGGATTTTTGGCTTTTTTGTCGAAACCGCTGGCGGCAATCTCCGACAACTGGCATCACCAGGCTATTTTGGTGAATTTATCACCAGCGACAGGCTGTTTTTATACCTTTTGCTCACAGCCGCAGTCATCGCGTTGATATTACACGGCGGGGTTGCTCGCGGTATTGAACGGGCCTCTAAAATCATGATGCCGGCACTGTTTATTATGCTGGTGGGGTTAGTTCTCTTTGGCTTAACCCGCGATAACGCCATGGCCGGCGTGAAGTATTATTTGATACCTGATTTCAGCAAAATAACACCGCAGGTAATCAGCGGTGCGCTCAGCCAGGCGTTTTTCTCTCTCTCACTGGGTATGGGTATTTTAATTACATACGGATCTTACATCAGTCGCGACGAGAGTATTCCGAATACTGCTAAAATGGTGGCCCTTACCGATACCATGGTAGCCTTTACGGCGGGCCTGCTGATTTTGCCCGCCATTTTCTCTTTCAACCCTAATACCAATACTGCCGAGCTCTCGGACTCATCTATCTCATTGATTTTTACCTTTTTGCCGAAGATTTTCCTGGCACTGCAAACAAGTATTGGTTATCTGGGTGCAAGTATTGTCGCGGGGGCATTTTTTCTATTAGTGCTGTTTGCCGCCATTACCTCGCAGGTTTCTATTCTTCAGGTGCCCCTGGCAGGGCTGATGGATGAGCAGCAATACAGTCGCAACCGTTCACTGCTAGTATTGGCAGTGGCAGGCGGAGCCCTTTCAATTGCCTGTATTTTGTCATTTGGCGGCGTAGGGTTTTTAACCCACTTTGCCACGTACGCAGGGCAAGAGAAGTCACTGTTTGATGTGATTATCGATATTTTCTACGAAACGATTTTGCCGCTAAACGGCTTTTTGATTTGCCTGGTAGTGATTTATCACTGGAAAAAAGAGCACTTTAACCACGAGCTAGAGATAGGCGATCCCAGTTACAAGGGAACCTTGCTGGAACGCTACATTAATCTTGCCTTGGGCACTTATATACCAGCGATACTGCTGCTGGTGTTTATCAATACCGTGGCATTAAAGTTTTTTGGCGTTAGCCTGACCAGCGTTTTTGATTAACAATAGATCACCCTGCAACAAAATACCGCTACCCAGGTAGCAAAGTGTATCCAGCTACGATGGAGGTCGCTATAATCCCGCGCCATGGCTAAGAAACAGAAGAAAACACCATCCAACGTTATCGCTCAAAATAAGAAAGCGCGGTTTGACTTTCATATTAGCGAACGTTTTGAAGCGGGACTTGAGCTGAAAGGCTGGGAAGTAAAAAGCCTGCGCGCCGGTAAAGGCCAGCTAACCGACAGCTACGTGTTTTTCAAAAATGGCGAAGCCTGGCTACTTAACACCCAGATACAACCTTTAAATACCGTTTCCACCCATTTTGTGGTGGAACCAAACCGCTACCGCAAGCTGTTACTCAAACGCAAGGAAATTGCCAAATTACAGGCTGCTACTGAGCAAAAAGGCTACACTGTAGTGGCACTTTCACTGTACTGGAAAAACCATCTGGTGAAATGCGAAATTGGCATCGGTAAAGGTAAGCAACTGCACGACAAACGCGAGACCGAAAAAGAACGCGATTGGAACCGCCAGAAACAACGGATTATGTCGGCGCACAATTAGGGCTTGATAGTATTACTGTCAGGCCTGGTGCGTTTGTCCCGCATCGCCATCGACTCCTGCCAAAAACTCCGCCTCCGGCATAGGCTTGCCATAAAGATAGCCCTGCAGAAAATCACACCCAAACCCAATGAGCATGTTGCGCTGCTGCACCGTTTCTACACACTCCGCGATACTCTTCATACCTAATTTGGCTGCCATTACCACAATGGTTTCAGCAATGGCGCAATCACTGCTGTCGGTAGTGAGATCGCGAATAAACGAACCATCTATTTTCAGGTAATCAATATTAAACCGCTTCAGGTACGCCATCGCCGAATAACCGGTGCCAAAGTCGTCGAGAGCCAGCCCTATACCGGCCTGGCGCAACATGTCCAACTGCCGATGCACCGAAGCCTGATCATGAATTAACAGCGTCTCAGTAATTTCTATGGTGACAGCCTGGGGCGGCACTCCCAGCTCGGCCATTAAATTCAACCAGTTTTTCACTAAGCTTTCGTCGCTGAACTGCCGGGGAGAGATATTCACACCTACCCGCACGCCGTCGATACCTTTGGCCCGCCATGCAGCTATCATCTGTAACGACTGCCGAAATACCCAGTCACCAATCTCGGTGATCAACCCGGTATCTTCTGCCAGGGGAATAAATTCAGCCGGTGATATAGGGCCACAATTTGGACGCGTCCACCGCAGCAAGGCTTCAGCTTTCACTACCTGTTCGGTAGTAGCGTCAACAATGGGCTGGTAGACCACTGACAACTCCTGCAAGGGCAGAGCCTTACGCAAGTCATTGACCAGGCTCACACGGCGATCCGCCTGCTGCTGCATTTCAAAGGTAAAAAAGCGAAAGCCGTTGCGGCCCGCCTGCTTGGCCGAATACATAGCTTGATCGGCACACGACAGTAAGCCTTGTGCAGTGGTGGCATCAAGCGGATAACTCGCTATGCCGATACTTGCTGATACAAACATTTGGCCACCACTGGCCTCATAGGGCAGCGACAAATCGGCAATTAGCTTTTCAGCCAACGTCCCCAAATGCGCAACATCAGTAACATTGCTCAGAAGCGCAACAAACTCATCTCCGCCAAGCCTGGCTACCGTGTCGGACGTACGTAAACACCCACGAATACGCAAGGCTGCCTGACGCAATAACTGGTCACCCACCTCATGACCAAGGCTATCATTCACCTCTTTAAACCGATCCAAGTCGATAAACAACAATGCCACGCCAGATTCGCTGCGTGCAGCTCGGCTAACCTCCTGTCGCAGGCGCTCGGTCAATAAACGGCGATTAGGCAGGCCAGTGAGCGCATCGATCCCCGCCTGTTTACGCAAACTCTCTTCCAGCTTGATGCGTTGGGAAATATCCCGGCTAACCGATAGCGCCCCAGCCACTTCTCCATTTTTATCGTATTCGGCAACAATACGTGTATCTACAAAATATTCCGTCAATTTCCGGTCAGCAAATTTATACAGGAAATTCTTTTCACCACCCTCGCGCAATACCGCCCGCAGGTTGTCCATAAATTTTTCTGCGTCATCTTTGAAAACCGCGTACTCAACGGGTTCAGCACCGAGCGGCGACTCGTTGCCATAAAACTTGCACAACGCTGGATTGGCATAAACACACAAGCCTTGCCGATCAAACCGGCTAATAAAATCCGGGGAGTTTTCAACCAGAGCTTTAAATGTTTGCTCATGGGCAACTCTCGTCGACTCGAACCGCTCATGCTCCAGCTCTGCACTGATACGCCCGGCCAGCAGCTGCATCACCGCAAGATCCATGGCCGGGTTTACAAGCGGTCGCTTCTTGCCTAACAACAGGAAACTGTGATTACTCATATCAGCGCTAGAAAGCGCTATACAGATCACTCCTTCCAACTTAGCCTTGGTTACAAACAGGTCTTGCGGGTAGTGTTGGCAGGCCTCACTTACCTGCTCAATGGCGGGACGTCCACTGGCCGCCTGCCGTATAACAGCACCATCAATGGCAAACGGCTGCATCACCAACTCATCATGCTCGCAGCTGATGATAATCGTATTTACCCACTGCTCTGATTCATCCAGCGTCTGCACCGCCACATAATCGGCGACCAACGTTTCTCGCAAAAAATTAATCAGCGAAGACAGCAGCTGACCAGAATTATCCAGCCACTGATCACTGGCAATAAATTTCAAGGCCCGGTCTAACGCGGCGCGCTCGGTAATCTCGCGTACAAAGCACAACACCCCAATCACATTGCCCGATGCATCATGCTCGGGCACATTGCGCACCTCGTAACACAAGCGCTCGTTGTTCTGAATAAACCAGCGCTCAAATACAATAGAACGGTTCTCTTGCAGTACGGTCATTACCGATTGATGCACGCGCTGGTTTTCATTCCCCCGGCTTCCGAGATTAGGTACTTGCAACGCCGTTTTACCTAACATGTTATCGGGTGTAGTGCCGCAATAATCGGCAATGGCTTTGCTGATATAACGAATAACCCCATGGCGATCAAATCGCATTACGGGGTCGGGCATGGCTTCCACCAACTGCTTAAATTGCGTTTCTATCGCCTGCTTAGCAATTGCAGCCTCATATTCTGCCCGCTGCTGTTCAAGTTTTTTTCGTGCAGTAATATCCCAACAATAGGCGACAAATACACGCTTACCGCCCACGTCGATGGGGTTCATGACCACATCTACCGGCACCAACTGCCCCGATGCCAACCGGTGCCGACTTTCAAACGCAATGGTATTTCCAGACATGACGTCCTTGATCATCGCTTGCGTATCGTGGCCCTCGATATGTTCAACAAGCTCAGCCGGGTACTTGCCCACCAGCTCATCGTTGGAATAGCCAAAGTGCTTACATGCAGCGTCGTTGGCATACATAACGCGCCCCCGGTCCAGGGGGTCTATCAATAGAATGACGACACCTTGCGCCTGATCAATAATGGTTCGAAACAGCCTGTTTTCATCCTCCACGCGCATAAGCTGTTGCACAACGCGATCTTGTTCGCTTATCAGCACGCGGTTTTCATCAATCACTTTTTTTAACGTTTCATTTTCGGTATCGGCCTGTAGCAGGGCCAGCCCCATGCTATAAGCACGTATATAACTCAATAAAGACAACGCAAAAAACAGGCTAAGCCCAGCCGCCATTAGCCAGTATTCAGGTAAATCCAATAGAACGAGGCGCAGCACTACGGGGATGAGTACGGCCAGAAAAAAAGACACCGCCACTATGCGTATGGCGCCGTAAACCAGCACTCCACAAGCCGCAACGATGGCCAGAAAAAAAGTAACGGTATTGACAATCATAAGGTCGCTACCGTCAACGAACCAGAAGGCCGTGCAACCCCATAGTATGCCTGCAAGCGCGGTTAGCACGGTGTATGCCAGCACCCAATACTTTACCTCCGTACTGGTCATACGACTGTGCCAACGAATCACCAACCCGCCACGCACAAGCAACATAACGAAAATTGCACACAGCCATGTCCAGAGCGTTTGCTGGGGCACCACGTCCCACAGAGCAAAAACGTAGCATGCAGCCAATAACAAAATGGCAAACGTATTAGCCCGGTACGAAGTACAGATAAATGAGACCTGCTTTACCAGTAGCGTCGTGTGCATGTCACCCCAACTGGGGGTAACAAGCCGCCCCAGAGCAAGCAAACGCTGCCCTGCCAGCAAAAAACGTTTTAACATACTGGCGACTGCTCCCATCCGGATAAACTACTCGTTGTTATTGTGTGCTTAATATTAACCGTGCAAGCATTATTGCTGGGTTAATAACCGACGCGCGGATGCGCCACCATGGGTCGCAGGCCAATATCAGTCATGGAAATACAAGGAATTTCGTAAAATTCCGCAGGTATGTCCAAGGCGTGCAACAAAATAGACAAGGAGATCTATTTTGTTGCCGGGTTAATAGTACGACTAGGCTTGGCTTCCTTAACGTTTTATCTCACAGATAACACCCCTTTTAAGAGACTTCATATGCAATTACGGCATATAAAACAACATTTTATAAAGCCATGAAATAGCTAAAACCACACAACCCCATTTATTTTTATAGTGTAGCGGCTATTTACGCTTATAAGAGCAGCGGCATTGTGTGTTATACTGGCTTACCTCATTGTAGCGAGGCCAATAACTGGGGCCGATTTGGATTCGACGCCGGTAACAAAGCCTAGGGTGCATGCCGTGATGGCAGCCAATCACGTAAATCGAAAGCTGCAAATTAATAGTTGCAAACGATGACAACTACGGTGCTCAACTAGCTGCATAAGTAGCTTTTTGATGTACTTCTAGGGGTGCGCCCCTAGCGGTCTTTGACAAGGTGCCTGTACCGCGTTACTGACTGTCATACAGAACAGGATCGCCGTGAAGCCTGCCTGGGGTGGATGGGTTAAATTTTAACAGGATCGCACTTGGCGTCAGGCCACCGGGCTGCCAGGTGTTAAATCAACAGGTGAATCTAAGCATGTAGAGCTCGTGGCGGAGTGCTGACGGACGGGGGTTCAACTCCCCCCGGCTCCACCAGATATAGATTCAGAGACATTCTGAAACACCTGAAAAGCCGCGCCCTGCAAGGGTAGCGGCTTTTTTTATTACCTATCTCATTCGCTCATGTATTGCCACACCCGCCTTTTTAATAACATCCTGAATAACACCAGATGGCTTTCACTGAGGCTAGCAGTAAGTGCAAGTAAGTGGGGTCAGGTGAAACTTATATGCCCCCACTTACCCCTGTTTGACCCCACCTACCCACTTACCGGAAGTTTGGGGTTGTTAAGTGGGCTGGGGGATATGTTTCGTGGCTGCAGTTGGAATGACCTACTGCTGATCGCCGCTGTTTAAAATGGGACGGTTTTCAGCCCAATCTCAGCAAGTTTTTAAATAACAGCTAAAATATTAACTAATAGCTTTCATTGCAGCAGTTATATTTGTTTCGGTGCTATTAGATGTTTCTTACATTCGCTGCAATTCTTTAAAGCGGTATTTTGAAATGTTATTTGTATACAGGACTCAATCTGGTAAGGAGGTAAAAAGTATCCGCTAAAGGTCGTAATCGTTTTAGTTCAGGGGCGAGCTAAAGGTATTGAGACATAGACAATATCTGCCGTAGTGGAATAACTATCGTGTTGGTGGGCTGGTTGTCTTGTTGAATAATATAAGGGCCCAATATGAAATCACTATTTCTGCTCGCCACCAAGTTAATGGATAAGTTGACCTATCCTGTTAAGTTTTCAGTTATTTTTATCTTGGCACTTATGCCGCTGCTGTTTTTTGGTTATTTGCAAATTCATCATATCAACAAGGATATCGCGTTTATTGAAAACGAACGCATTGGTATCGAATATATTCAATCTATCCGCCAGGTTATCGAGCCCGTGCAGGTGCACCGCGGTCTCAGTGCAGCTATCGCCAGTGGTGACAGCACCCTACTGCGCGATAGTAGTGCTGCAGCGACGAA
Organism: Cellvibrionaceae bacterium; assembly: GCA_050289485.1. GTDB lineage: Bacteria > Pseudomonadota > Gammaproteobacteria > Pseudomonadales > Cellvibrionaceae > JBNKFV01. Next base: position 186,699 of record JBNKFV010000029.1, on the reverse strand, counting down.
GGTTGATAATGCCCTGGCGGCCCTACACGAAATAGATAAACGTTTCGCATCAACATTAATGCTTGGAAGCGGCGTTGATACGATAGACGCAGACTGGCAAACCATTAAACGAGAAGGTCATTCCTGGAACACTGCAGAAACCGTATCCCGACATTCTCAGCTGGTCGCAGCGCTATTAGCACGCTTAGTGCTGGCGGCAGATAATTCTGGTATCACTCTGGACCCCGTTCTTGATAGTTACTACCTTGGCGATGCAATGGTCAACGGTTTGCCAAGCCTTATTGAGAGTATGGGGCTGGCGCGGGCTGCGGGTGCATCTGTCGCGGCCAAAGGGGCTTTTACCCCAGACAAGTTTATACAACTGTCTATTTTGATTAACAGTATTCAGGATTCTCACATCGCTAACAGTAAAGGATTAGAAAAGGCGTTCGACTATAACCCCAGCCTTAAGCATAAGCTGCGAGATTTGTATGTAGACAATCGGGCGGCTATGAAAGATATCCAGACGTTGCTTCGGACAAGGCTTCTAGACCAGGAAACGATCACAATATCGAGTGTTGAAGTGTTTAGTATTGCCACTAAGGCCATTGCCAGTTCTTATGCTTTGTTTGATGGTATCGCGCCGCTGTTTGATGAATTGCTGGCTAACAGGGTGGCAAAAGACAAGGCAGAGCGTTTGGAAGGCGCTACTATTATCGTTGCGATGGGGATGGTACTCGCCTATATATTTGTAGGTTTGTATCTATCGATACGTACTTCTATCGCGGCGGTCGGTGACATAGCCAGTCGCGTTGCTCAAGGTGACTTAAGTGTCGAGTTAAAACTGGAAACTCAGGATGAACTGCAGGGTATTGCTACACATTTTAATGCGGTTATTGCGCGCTTCAACGCGCTCATTCAAGAACTTGGTAGCGTTATTAATCAGTTAGCATCTGCTGCTGAGGAGTTGTCTGCTAGTTCCCGCGATAGTGTCGAATCGATTCAACAGCAAGAGCGTGAAACTGAATCTATTGCCGCCGCAATTAATGAGATGCAAATGACCGTTTGCGAAGTGGCCTCGAATACATCGAGCGCGGCGGAATCGGCGATGGCTGTGGATAAAGAAAGTAAAACCGGTCTTGACGTTGTGCTGCAGGCTTCAGCGGCAGTTAATGGCCTGGCTGAAGAGTTGCAAAATTCTGTCGGTGTGATTACTGAGTTAGAAAGAGACAGCGAATCCATTGGTTCTGTGTTAGATGTTATCAAGGCTATTGCCGAGCAGACGAACCTACTGGCTCTGAATGCCGCCATTGAGGCCGCACGGGCGGGTGAGACTGGCAGAGGGTTTGCCGTCGTGGCGGACGAAGTACGAACCCTGGCAAGTCGTACGCAGGAGTCTACATCGGAGATTGAAAAAACGATAGCCAAGCTGCAAGACGGTGCCAAAAAAGCGGTTGCAGTAATGACTAGCAGTAACACCAGAGCGAAGCAAGGAGTTGAGCGGGCAGATAGTGCCGCCAGCGCATTGAAAGCCATTACCGAAGGCATTGGTAAAATGAGCGATATTAATAATCAGGTGGCCAGTGCGGTAGAAGAGCAAACTTATACCACCGACGAAATTAATCGCAACGTTGTTCATATCACCGAAATTGCTCAGAAAACGTCGAGCGGAGCGGAACAAACGTCGGCTGCTGCCAATGAGCTGGCCCACTTGTCCTCCAATCTGCAAGCGCTTGTGGGGCAATTTAAAACCTAGGGAGCCTCTGAAAAATATTCCATCGCTTCAAGTAATAACGGCAAGCCAAATCAAATATATTCTGCAGGTTGTTGGGCAGTTGTCGGGAGCGGGGCTCCGTGGAAAGTGCATAATCAAAGGGCTCTACCCCCGTTAATTTAACTAGCCTCTTTTAATACGTACAACTTTCATGTACTCAAAGTTGATACCAGCCACTACCTCGTTGTCTGGATAGTACGTCATATTCACTCGCGCACCCTTTAAGCTTTGATAATTCCCCTTGCGTTTAAATTTAAACGGAACGTCACAACCTTCGACCATTACGGAGTGCAAAATCCATTCTCCCTGCTCTCTTTGGGTATGAGAAACCACCTTCATCAGCTGAGAATGCAAAAGCTCCGGGTTTTTCTTCACTAACTTAGTTGGATCTGACTTAATTTCTTTATTCATACGTATTTTCAAGCACCACTGTAACTATAACGCTAATAACCAAACTGAGGGCCACCCAACTGACTCGCGAAGATTGATAACCTTGCTAATTGTCACTTCCCAAGGCCACACAAATGCTAAAACAAGGAATAAGGGGGCCGATGAAACTTACCGAATGACAATCATTGCCCTATCCACCCGTGCCTGCCTAACTCTCTCAAGCCGGTGTACATGTTGACCATACCCCCAATATAAGAAAAATAACATACCAACAACAGCCTGATTGTTTACAATATCAAACCAATAGCCGATAAACGCTGTAACCCAGAGGGGTTTAGGCACCCCCGTTGCCACATCAATGATTCCAATATCACCTACAAAAGGAAGGAAAATATGCCTGAAATAATAGACCAAATTGATGTAAACCAGTATGTGCCCGCCGCTGTGGACTGGGCCAGTAATATATTGCTGGCCATCGTGATTCTGCTGCTGGGCTTATGGTTTGCCGGGCGGGTAAACAAGCTCATTATTAACGTGAGCAAAAAATATACTCACCTGGACGATACGCTATTTCGCTTTCTGGGGAGTATGGCCCGTTATGTGATTATCGCTTTTGTTATTATTGCAGTACTCAATCGCTTTGGGGTGCAAACCGCTTCTATTGTTGCTCTGTTAGGTGCCGCTGGTTTAGCTATTGGCTTGGCCCTGCAAGGTGCCATGTCTAATCTGGCCGCCGGCGTGATGCTGCTGATATTCCGGCCATACAAAGTGAATGATTTTATCGACGCTGCTGGCCGCTTTGGCAAGGTGACGGAAATCGATATGTTCACCACCATTCTGCAAACTTTCGACAACCAGCAGATTATCATACCCAACAGCCAGATCTGGGGTGCGCAGATTATCAATCACTCCCACTACGAGATTCGCGGTGTTGATATGCACTTTGGTGTTGCTTACCGCGAAAATACCGACGCTGCCCGTGCAGTGATCGATGAGGTTCTGGCTAAACATCCCCATATACTGGAAACACCTGCGCCTTTTGTAGAAGTGGAAACCCTGAACGACAGCTCAGTGGATTTTCTTGTGCGCCCATTCTGTAAGGGCGAGCACTACTTTAATGTTCTCTATTCTGTGCCTGAACAGATCAAGAAAGCGCTGGATGAACACAATATTGAGATCCCATTCCCACACCGCAAAGTCATTGTGGTAAACGAAAACGCATAAGCTGCGTTGGTTTCCATCCGGGGAAAAAGCCCTGCTTTTAAAGCAGGGCTTTTTTATTGACTACACGTTACCTAACAAACAGATGGCTAGAGCTCATCATTATTACAGTATTGCACGCCAACTCTCCGCTTTAGCAATGCATCCTGTTCTGCGTTCTCCGTCTGCACTTCGACGATCCAATCGACGCCCAGGTCTGACGAACAAACATTAACGGTATAACTATTGCCATCGGCATCTTCGAACTCGTCATAGTTTTCCGAAACACTTTCTGCGTGACTTTCGGCTCGCTCCATTGGTGACGGAACACCAATCATATGCAATTCCTCACCGTCTAGTGTTAAGAGCAAATACCCACTGGAAACAGGAACTAAATCATCATGCCCTTCAACTGAAAAGCTCAAAGTGTTTCCTTTTTTATAAAATTTAAACTGTCATTATCGGATTAGACAAGGCTAATACCGAAGATTTCTCGCAGCAGGTAACCGACCAGATAAGCAAGACTTGCTGCAGCACCGCCAGTAACCAAAGTCCCCAGTCCGGAAGTGATAACCGGTTTGGCAAAAATAAGGCTTTTTAGCGTACCAATAGAAAAAAACATCGCGCCAGCGATAACAGCGCTGCTAAAAAATTGAACTTGCTTTTCTAGGCCGGAAAGCAAAAACGGCACCAGCGGCATAACGCCAACACCAACAAAGGCAACAAAGGTTGTCAAGCCTGCTTTTAAAGGGTCGGGATTCGCTTTTTGAATACCGTATTCCTCGGTCAACATGGTGTCTACCCAGAGTTGTTTTTCTGCACAAATGGTTTGCACAATAGTTTCCAGGACTTCACCGGAAAAGCCTTTTTGTTGGAAAATTTGCCGTATTTCCTCGCGCTCGCCTTCTGGCCAGCGGTCAATATGATCCTCTTCCGTAAGCCGCACACTGTCACGAAATTCCAACTGGGCTTTAATGGATTCATAATTGCTAATAGCCATGCTAAACGCATCGGCAATAAGGTTCGCAAAACCCAGTACCAATGCGACAGACGCGGGAAAATTGGCCCCGACTGCGCCCGATATCACGGCAAAGGTGGTAACACAGCCGTCAATCCCACCTAACACCGCATCAGCAATCAAGCTGGTTTTAGGGGGATTATTCAACCGCCGCGAAATTGACTCCGGTTGATGCTCCCTGGCTAACTGGTCTACATCAGGTTGTTTCATAAATGAATAACAATACTCGGTTCTATTTTTTCCATTGACTCCATGGATCTGAACTGTCTTTTTCTACCGCATTGCTGGAAGGCTTTACCGAACGCTCTGTAGAAAAATGCTGCTGATTCTCGGCAGGCCGAGAGGCATTTTTACCCGACCCCCAAGGGCTGTTTTTTTCAGTATGTAATAGTTTACCATCCCGTTTTTTGGCATAGGGCCCGGCACGCTCGCCCTTATCAAAACGCTGGCCGCCGCGACCGTGCTCTGCCGTTTTCTTCGCGCGTTTTTCACGCAAGCGCCTGGCATCTTCCAGGCTCAGTTCAGCGGGCTCACCGGGTAGTTGGCCGTCGGGAATAATGCGGTCACGGGGCGGCAATTCAAACTGCTCAGCAGAGGCGCGAGGCAAACGCTTGTATTGGTACAAGTAAAATGCTTCCACTTTTTCACGTGCCCAATCCGTCTTTTTTAAAAACTTGATACTGGATTCAATACTGGGGTTGGATTTAAAGCAGTTGATGTTCAAGTAGGCAAAAAGAATTTCAAACCCATAGTGATCGACAATCTCTGTAAGCAAGTTCTTTAAACCCAAACCATGCAAGGGATTGTTTTTATAATTGGGTTCTTCATTCATAACATTACCTGACAACAGAATAGGTTTATACATGCACAACGAGCAAGTGGAATCAGATGAGAATGGTACTTACTTAAGCATATCAATTTTTGGCCTACCTTTCCTTGGAGAAATCCTAGCCAATTAACATAAATCTCATATGCCAACCCCTTGATAGGAATAGGGTTACTTTTAGCACCTTATTGATAAACGCGCAAACGTAACGTGCCATTTACGGCAAAGCGCGCATTAACATGACTACAAATTCAGTATACGGGATCAACTACGAGATATTGTATTGGCTAGCAGCGCTTCACTATTTTCCATGGTTGTACCCGTTGCGGGCTCAACCATGTTTAAAGTTTTGGGGCCCACCTAATAAAAAAGCCGCTTCTGATGTAACCAGAAACGGCTTTTTAATGCAGCTATTAGCAAGTAATACTTATTGGCAGTTAATACTTGTCGCCTACGCGAATAATCCGCATAGTATCTGTGCCACCATGCACATTGAGATAGTCGCCTTTCGACATAATAACCAGCTCACCGTCAACGACCGCTTCTCTACGCAGTAATTCATCGATAACGGCTGGGGTAATTGCCTCTGGCGACATTTTATCGGTGCCGATCATTACTGGAATCACACCACGATACAGAGCCAAACGGCGCTGGGTTTCGGGGTGCGTGGTAAACGCAAATAGCGGGATGCCTGAGCTGATACGCGACATTAACAGTGGTGTATGGCCGGTTTCTGTTAGGCTGATAATCGCTTTTACGCCATCCATGTGATTGGCGGCATACATTACCGACATGGCAATAGCCTCATCGATGCGCCCAAAATGTTGGTGCAACCGGTGCTGTGAAGTTTGTGTTTGGCGCTGGCGCTCCGCACCCAAAATAACCCGGCACATAGCTTCTACGGTTTCTACCGGATAACTTCCCGCAGCGGTTTCTGCAGACAACATGACCGCATCGGTACCGTCGAGCACGGCATTAGCTACGTCAAACACTTCTGCGCGGGTGGGCAACGGGCTGGTAATCATAGTTTCCATCATTTGCGTTGCGGTAATCACCACGGTATTTAACTGCCGTGCGCGTTTGATCATATGCTTTTGCACTGCAATCAATTCGGCATCGCCAATTTCTACGCCGAGATCACCACGAGCAACCATTACTGCATCGGAGGCGATAATTATATTATCTAGAGTTTCTGGATTACTCACCGCTTCGGCACGCTCAACCTTGGCCACGATACCGGCATCGCCACCGGCCTCTTTCAACAGCGTGCGGGCTTTTTCAACGTCGTCTGCACTGCGTACAAACGACACAGCCAGATAATCTACACCGATTTTTGCCGCCAGCTCGATATCGCGAAAATCTTTTTCGGTAAGCGCATCGGCCGAAAGCCCGCCGCCCTCTCGGTTAATACCTTTGTTGTTGCTGAGTTTGCCACCCGAGAAAACCACAGTTTCTATACGGCCGCCGTTAACCGACTCTACTTGTAAAATTACTCGGCCATCATCAAGCAGCAGCTTATCGCCTGGCGAAACATCTTGCGGCAACTGGCGATAATCAATACCCACCTCGTGCTGATTACCCGCGTCGCGCTCAAGATCAGCATCCAACGCAAAGCGCTCGCCGTTTTTCAATTGAATAGGACCTTCCGCAAAACGGGCAATACGAATTTTAGGCCCTTGAAGGTCACCGAGAATGGCAACCGTACCCCCTAACTTATCTGCGATCTGGCGCACCCGGCTGGCGCGCTCAGCATGGTCTTCCGGGCTGCCGTGAGAAAAATTCATGCGTACTACATTAACACCTGCCCTGATAATGTTTTCTAACATATCGGGTGCATCAGTTGCCGGGCCCAACGTTGCAACAATTTTTGTACGTCGAATCACGTCTATTCCTCTTAATAGAACACTGCGTTGCAGTGTCGTAACTTATTCCGCCCAATAAATGCTGACAGGCGTCTGCTGTTGTTGCAATACCAGGCTCACAGGCAACTGGCACTGCTGATCAATATCGTTACAACGGTTGGCGTTTTCCAGTACCGTTTTCTTTTCGTCACCGGTAATATGAATAATGATCTGTTCGGCGTTTAGCAAACGCGGCAATGTCATCGTCATACGCTGGTGTGGCGCCGTTACCGGATCAACCGCCATACAGTCCAAACCAGAATTCATATCAATAGCCTGACGCAGTACGCTGGCCTTTGGGAACAACGAGGCAGTATGGCCATCACCGCCCATTCCCAGAATCACCACATCGAAACGCCCGAGCTTATTCAATGCTGCCGCTAACGTGGCAGTACCTTGTTCGGCATTGAGCTCGGCATTTTTCATCGGCAGAAAGGTGGCTGCCGCTGCATGGTTAACCAGCAGATGCGTGCGCACGAGTTTCTCGTTGCTGTCTGCATGGGTAGGCTCTACCCAGCGTTCATCGGCCAGCGTTACCGTGACATGTTCCCACGGCAACTCCATCACCGACAGTACTTTAAAAAAGTTAAGCGGCGTAGAACCACCCGAAACAACCAACGACGCCTTGCCGCGAGCCTCAATGGCAGCCAGTAATTTATTTGCAACATCCTTTGCCAGTTTTTCATCCAATGCTTCACGACTGGTAAAAGTATTGTATGCCCCGTCATTCATGCCAGCTACGCCCATCTTTTTCAATTAACAAATCAGCTTTCGTAGGGCCCCACGAGCCCGCATGATAATGCTTCACTTCCAACGCCTGTTTTTGCCACGCGTCAATCAGTGCATCACACCAACGCCAGGATTCCTCTACTTCTTCTCGGCCCACAAACAGTGATTGATCGCCCGCGATTACATCGAGAAATAAACGTTCGTAAGCTTCAGGAATACGATCCATACCCGAAGAACCCAAAAAGTCGAGATTGAGGGTTTGTTTGGCCAGGGCCATTTTGTCGCGCAGGCTGTGTAGTTTCGATACCATCTGCATTTCAATACCTTCATTAGGTTGCAGACGAATAACCAAACGGTTAGGAATATTGTCACCGGCCGAAAAAATATTGTGTGGCAAACTTTTATACGCAATCACAATTTCAGTCAGTTTTTCCGGCATACGCTTACCCGTACGCAGATAAAACGGCACCCCAGCCCAGCGCCAGTTATCAATAAACGCTTTGAGCGCAACAAACGTCTCGGTATCACTGCCTGCTGAAGCACTGCCTTCTTCTTCCATATAACCTGGCACAGACTGGCCTCGATACCAGCCAGAGGCGTACTGACCACGCACAGCGTGGTCGGCGACACTTGAGGCATCGATGGTACGCAGCGCGCGTAAAATTTTTACTTTTTCGTCGCGAATACTTTCAGCCGTCATCGAGTTAGGCGGCTCCATGGCCACCAGGCACAGCAACTGCATCAAATGGTTCTGCACCATATCACGCAACTGCCCGACTTTATCGTAGTACGACCAACGCCCTTCAATACCAACGGTTTCTGCCACGGTAATTTGCACGTGATCAATGCAGGAATTGTCCCATTGAGCATTGATAAAACGGTTAGCAAAGCGCAGCACTAACAGGTTTTGCACCGTTTCTTTACCCAGGTAATGGTCGATACGATAAATGTTATCTTCCGAAAAGTATTTACCCACGGTCTCGTTTACATCGGTACAGGTTTTTAAATCTTGACCAATCGGCTTTTCCAACACAATGCGGCAGTCACCTTCGAGGCAAGCGCTATTACTGAGGTTATCGCAAATATCGGAGTACAAGCTTGGCGGCGTTGCCAGATAAAAAATACTGGTGCGCCCGTCAGACAGCTTTTGCGACAATCCTTTATAATCATCTGGCTTGGCAAAATCGACTGGCACATAATCACAACGGTCGAAGAACGCTTTGCAGTATTTCTCTGTCCAGTATTTTTTGTCGATAAATGGCTCAATGCGAGCTTTCACAGCCTGCAAAAATTCCTCTGCAGAAACAGCCTCGCGCGCTACCGCGATAATACGCACGCCTTCGGGCAATAAATCACTGCAAACCAAGTGATAAAGAGCAGGAAACAGTTTGCGCGCTGACAAATCACCTTTTGCACCAAAAATTACTAAATCGGTTTCATCATTCATAATGTTCTAACCTTTATTAAGCTGCTCTGATACGCTGCACCATATCGCATGCATCTTTTGCCAACTGGGTAATCGCTTCCCAATTACCTGCACTGATGTCTTTTTCTGGCACGATCCAAGAGCCCCCCACACTGAGCACAGAGGGTACGGCGAGATAAGATTCGAGGTTGCTCAAACTAACACCACCGGTTGGGCAAAATGTCATATCCCCAAACGGGCCACCAAACGCTTTGAGGGTTTTAGCGCCGCCAGCCGCTTCAGCCGGAAAAAACTTCACCGTTCGCAGCCCTTTATTTCGACAACGCATCAAATCACTCACGGTCGCTACACCGGGTATAAATGGCACACCACACTGAACACCAGCATCCAACAACGCATCGGTTAACCCGGGTGTAATAATAAATTCTGCACCTGCCGCAACCACACGATTCAAATCATCAATATCCAGCACGGTACCAGCACCCACGATAGCACCCGGCACTTCGGCCTTGATTTTCTCGATGGCTGCCAAACCATGCTCTGTTCGCAAGGTGACCTCCAACACGGGAATACCACCCGCCACGAGCGCCTTGGCCAGGGGTACCGCTTCTGCCAGATCGTTAATGGTAATTACCGGCACTACCGGCGCCTGCTTGAGAACCTCTTGGGCTCGCCCTGCCAATGGATAGCTCATTTACAACTCCAACAAACTTAATTTTTTGATAGCGCCTGACAAGCCCAGATCGTCTTTCATAACTACACGTACTGGCACATCGGCGAGATACTGACGAAAACGTCCTTTCGACTCAAACCGGTGACGAAAATCACTCTGCTCAAGAAACTCAACAAAACGCGGCACGATACCACCGGCAATGTAAACACCGCCTTTGGCCCCTACGGTTAGCGCCAGATTACCGGCGGTAGCGCCCAATACCTGACAAAACATATTCAGCGTTTTTACCGCCAGCGTTTCTACGCCTTCCAGTGCACTCTCGGTAATCGCCGCCGGGGTATCATGTAAGGGTTCTTTGCCTGCCAGTTGCGCCAACGCTTGATAAATATTCAAAATACCCGCGCCGGACAGTAAGCGTTCAACCGATACACGCCCAAAACGGCGGCTTAAAATTTGTAGCACGGCGGCTTCTTGCTCATCGACGGGGGCAAAATCTACATGCCCACCTTCCCCCTCGATAACGTGGTAACCGGCACCCACCGGTACTAAAGTGCAAACACCCAGGCCAGTACCAGGCCCAAGTATCGCAATAGGCTTACCATGTATTGCCGTGCCGTCGCCCACTTGGTGCCAGTCTTGGGGTTTTAAACTGGTTACCGCGTAGCCCACGGCAGCAAAGTCATTAATTAACGTAACGGGCGCGTCGAGCTGTGAGGCAATATCTTTACGATCAAAGCTCCAGGCACTGTTGGTAAACTGAATAACGTCTTCATCAGCCGGACACGCCACCGCCAAACAGGCCGCACGCGGCAGACTGGCCCAGCCACCCATATCAGCAACATCCTGCAGAAATTTTGCAAGCGCATCACTAAATTGCGAATACTCAGCTACCGAATAACGCTTAACGGTATGTAATTTACTACTGGCATAGTCTTCCAGGCCGAAGCGCGCATTGGTGCCACCAATATCTGCCACTAAATTCCATATTTTTTCGGTCATGCCTGCGCCTCCAGCGGCTCAAACAATACCGTAGCACCTTCTTCGGCAGAGGTAACAACGCGACGAAAACTACCAAACAATTCACGCCCCACGCCGCGATCAGCTTCTTCAGTTTGCTGACCGGCTTCACGCGCGGTGAAAGTGGCTTCATCAACTAAACATTCAAGGGTACCCGCATTGGCGTCGAGCGAAACCATGTCGCCGTCTTGTACTTTGCCAATCAAACCACCGGCAGCAGCCTCTGGCGACAAATGAATGGCAGCTGGCACCTTGCCCGATGCGCCCGACATGCGGCCATCAGTCACTAACGCTACTTTGTAACCGCGATCCTGCAACACACCCAACAACGGTGTCAGTTTATGCAGTTCAGGCATGCCGTTGGCCTTTGGCCCCTGATGGCGAATCACCACGATACAATCGCGATTCAGTTCGCCAGCATCAAACTTGGCCTGCAAATCATGTTGACTAGACAACACCACCGCAGGCGCTTTTACCACACGATGCTCTGGTGCAACGGCAGACACTTTAATCACACCGCGCCCCAGATTGCCTTTGAGCAAACGCACGCCACCCTCTTTATCGAAAGGTGTTGCGGCACTGGCTAATACGGCAGGGTCAAGGCTTTCTTCTACACAACCTTGCCATTGCAGTTTGCCGTCGATCAATTTCGGCTCTGTAGTGAAGTCTGCCATGGTATTACCCCACATGGCTTTGGCATCATTGTGCATTACACCGTCAGACATCAATTGAGCAAATAAATAAGGCGTACCACCCGCCGCATGAAAATGATTAATATCGGCCTGGCCATTGGGGTACACGCGGGCCAGCAATGGTACTACCGCCGATAATTCGGCAAAGTCGTTCCAGTTAATAATCAAACCCGCAGCACGGGCGATAGCGATGAGGTGAATAGTGTGGTTGGTAGAACCACCCGATGCCAACAAGCCTACCATGCCATTAACGATTGCACGTTCATCCACCACCTCACCCAACGAGCGGTAATTACCGCTTTGTGCGGTTAAACGAGTAATTTGATAGGCCGCTTCTTTGGTAAGTGCATCGCGCAATGGGTTACCGGGGTTTACAAACGATGCGCCAGGCAACTGCAAACCCATGGCCTCCATCACCAACTGGTTGCTGTTTGCCGTACCGTAAAATGTACAAGTGCCTTCACTGTGGTAAGACTGCGCTTCTGCCGCCAGCAATTCATCGCGTCCTACTTTACCTTCGGCAAACAATTGGCGAATACGGTGTTTTTCTTTGTTCGACATGCCGGTTTCCATAGGGCCTGCAGGTACAAACAGTGTTGGCAAATGACCAAAGCGCAGTGCTCCCATCAACAAGCCCGGCACAATTTTGTCGCAAATACCCAAACACAACACACCGTCGAACATTTGGTGAGACAATGAAATAGCTGTTGCCTGGGCAATAGCATCGCGACTAAACAAGCTCAGCTCCATACCCGAGCGCCCCTGAGTAACGCCATCGCACATAGCAGGCACGCCACCGGCTACCTGTGCAGTACAACCAAGGTCGCGCACAGCATTTTTAATCTGGTCCGGGTAGGTTGCATAGGGATGGTGGGCAGACAACATGTCGTTATAGGCTGTCACAATGCCAATATTGGAAGCATTCATCAGCCGGATACGATCTTTATCGGTATCGGCACAAGCCGCAAAACCGTGCGCCAAATTGCCACAACTCAGGCGTTTACGTTCGGGTTCATTCTGATGACTTTCTTGAATCAGGTTTAAATAGTCTTCGCGCCACGGACGACTGCGTTTAGCAATAGTTTCGGTAACGCGCGCTACGACGGGATTTAGTTTACTCATGCTAACTCAACCACTCACGGTTCTCGTTTGAATGTTACTGCGTCACACTACACGCAGGCGAATTGATATTACCAACCCAACGGTTAAGACTGCTCCAGCGCATCTTCACTGGGATAACGGGTGGGCCGCAAACTGTCTTTGATTTTTTTCAGGTGCGACTGAAAAGCCGGGCCACGTTTTAATGTCACACCAGTGGCCAACACATCAAGCACCGTGAGGTGAACAATGCGCGAGATCATGGGCATATACTCATCGGTGTTTTCTACTACCGAGACTTCTATCACCAGGTCACACACTTTGGCTAGCGGCGACCGGGGCGCGGTCAAACCAATCACAGTAGCACCAGACTCACCAGCCAACTTGGCCGTATCAACAACCTCTTTGGTTCTACCGGTGTACGAGATCACAAAAAACACATCACCTCGCGAACCGGAAGACGCCAACATGCGCTGCATTAATACGTCTTCATGAAACGACACCGGCAGGTTAAAACGAAAAAACTTGTATTCGGCGTCTTTGGCTACTGCACTGGAAGCACCCAAACCAAAAAAGAAAATCCGCTTGGCTTGTATCAGTTGACTAACCACATCATTGATCAATGTGTCGCTAAGACTGTCGCGCACCATTGCCAGGGTATTGATGGTGCTATCAAAAATTTTGCCGGAATAGGCCGAGACATCATCACCCGGCTTGACGTTCTGGTTCGCGTAGCGCAAGCCTTTTACCAGAGACTCCACCAGCTTTAACTTAAAGTCGGGGAAACCGGCGGCATGAAACTTCTTACAAAAACGGTTCACACTGGGCTCGCTCACATCAGCCTGGCGTGCCAGCGTGGCGATACTGGTGCGGGTAACCGCTTCGGGATCCTCAAGAATCACATTGGCTATTTTTCGCTCAGACTTGCTCAACTGCGGTAACGCAGAGGCAATACTACCAAGCAGACTGTCGGGTGCTAACGACGCTTCTGTATGCATTTTTCTTATCACTGACCATAGCGGAATTACATTTCGCTAGTGTACCACCGCTTAATATGTAGTTAAATTACATTTTTTGAAGAAAAAGTAATGAAAAAGATACTTTTTTAAAACATATTACGTAATATTACTAAAAATTATAGGCAAATCATAAAAAAAAGCATAGAATGTTTGTAAATATACACGCAGGAAGTCACTCAAATGATAAATATAGCGATCAACGGTTATGGGCGAATCGGCCGTAACGTATTGCGTGCTTACTTCGAGCGCCCCGAATTACACGAACACATTCGCATTGTGGCCATCAACGATCTGGGCAACATAGAGATCAACGCTCATCTAACTCAGTACGATACGGTGCATGGCCGCTTTGGCTTTGCGGTTACTCACGATGACCAGCATTTGATCATCAATGACCAGAAAATCCGCGTTTGTTCAGAACCCAACCCGGCCAACCTGCCTTGGGCCGACCTGAACGTTGATGTGGTGTGCGAATGTACGGGCTTTTTTACCGATTACGACAAAGCCAAGGCTCATTTGGCCGCCGGTGCTAAGAAAGTACTGGTATCGGCACCTGGCACTAATATGGATGCCACCGTGGTGTACGGCATCAACGACAACACCCTGAAAGCCGAACACAAGATTGTGTCGAACGCCTCATGCACCACTAACTGTCTGGCGCCAGTGGTTAAACCATTGCACGATGCGATTGGTATCGAAAAAGGCCTGATGACCACCATTCATGCGTACACCAACGACCAGAACCTGAGTGATGTGTACCACAAAGACATTTACCGCGCCCGCTCGGCCACCATGTCGATGATTCCCACCAAGACCGGTGCGGCAGCTGCGATTGGGCTGGTGATTCCAGAACTAAACGGCAAGCTCGACGGTTTTGCGGTACGGGTACCTACTATTAACGTATCCCTGGTGGACTTTACTTTTACCGCCAGCCGCGAAACCACTGCGCAAGAAGTCAACGACATTATGCGCGAAGCCAGTCATGGCGCATTGAAACAAGTTTTGAGTTACACCGAAGCACCACTGGTATCCGTGGACTTCAATCACACCCCTTACTCGAGCAATTTTGACTCATCGCACACACGTGTGTACGGCAATTTGGTCAAAATTCTTTCTTGGTATGACAACGAATGGGGCTTTTCTAACCGCATGTTAGATAACAGTCTCGCGCTGGCACACGCCAAATAAACGAGTTCATTGAGTAGTGTCCTGTAGCCCCGCAAGGGGCTTTTTTTTGCCTCTACGATAGTGAAACCGGCAGGGTCTTCTGCACGCGGCTGCTCTCTTCACCCAGAGCCAGCAATCGCACTACATCGCCAGCCTGCTTCAATGTAACCGGCAGCGGCGCGCCACACTCCAAAGCCGCAGCCAACTGCTGGTAAAACTGCGGATAACAGCCTTGAGCCTGCACCACCACACTGTCGCCGTCACCGCGGTATAAGCGACCGCTACTGCCATCATCAATGCCGTAACGCGCATCCGCTGGGGTAAGGCCCGCCTTTAACTGGTCCTCCTGAGGGTCGAGCCCCCATTTGATGTAGGAACCTTTTGTGCCCTCGATACGAAATCGCAGATTAGGTGCAGCGCACAGCATGCTCGCGTGCAGCACCACTTCTCGGCTGGGATAATGCAACACCGCATGAAAGTAGTCGGCCACGTCGGCGCCAGGGCGTAACGGCAGACACCGCGCCGTAATCGCCTGGGGCACACCAAATAGACACAGCGCCTGATCAAGCAGGTGCGAGCCGAGGTCAAACCATACACCAGCACCTGCACCCGGCTGCTCGCGCCAACGCTGTCTGACCTGGGGACGAAAACGATCGAAGTGCGATTCAAAATAGCAAACATCGCCCAACGCCCCACGATCAAGAAGCTGCTTTGCTGTTAAAAAATCACCATCCCAACGACGATTATGAAACGCCGTTACCTGAGTTCCCTGCTGCGCGGCCAGCAACTGCAATTGCTCTAACTCATCAACACTCGTTACCACCGGTTTTTCTACGACGACATGCACCCCCGCCAGCACGCAGGCTTTTGCTGCTTCAAAATGCAAAGCAGTCGGCAAGGTGATGACAACCGCATCGACTATCTGGGCTGACAGCAACTGATCCAGCGAGCCAAACACCTTTACCCCTGGCAGCAGAGCCTCAACCTCAGCAGCCCTCGAGCTGACAACAGCGGTAAGTTCGCACTCCGCACTATGCTGTATTAATGGCGCATGAAAAACCTTTGCTGCCATCCCGAAACCAGCCACCGCTACACGTATCATATCGCTCCAATTACCCTAAAATCCAAGCGCTACAAAGCCTAAACGCCTAAACAACAATGTCCCTTATGAAATCACGCGATATTAGCCCACGCAGATTTCGGAAACCACACCCGCTATGCTAAGATTGTCAGCGTTGACATCTAAAAACAGATGTCAAACGGCAGCATTATTGTAACCGGTAAATAACCTTTTGTTACTTATCCACAAGCAGATAGGCCGCGTTGTCGTCAATTATGAATAAAGATCTAATCATTCAAACCTATAACGACTGCCGCAACTTTAGCTTTCAGCGCCTTAATTGGCTCAACTTTGATACCAAAGACAGCCAGTTATTCTGGGAGCGAAATCAACAGCGAATGGAACTCTTGTCGCTTGACCGTGAGCGCTTCCTGCACTTGAGTAACATCACCAATAACAACAACAACTTTGACAACCAGAGACAACAACTGCATGACAAGTGGCGAAGCTTTTTTCAACCTGCCAGGCCAAGGGAAGGCACCACTATCGAAATGCTGCGCCAATTCCAACAGGATCAAGTGCAACTCATTAAAGGCCACGTTAATTATCTTGCCTGTAACTGGGTCTACGGCGGCACGACCACCACACAAATGGGCCATGCAAACGACATTACCACACCGCACTTTCCCGTTACCACGCACTGGGATCTTAACCTGACCACCATGGGCTCGGGCATATACTCGGGCAAAAATTATGATGTGGTAACCGAGCCCGGCACACTGGTGTTAATTCCCCCTAACGAAACGCTTCATTACCAACGCAGCAACACTAGCAGCGCATGGGTTCACAAATGGATGGCCTTTCAAGGAGAGGAAGCGTATTTACCTTATTTTGAAAAACTTTCCTCGGTTTCTGGACTACTGGTTTGCCAACTGACATCCTCGCAGTCTCAACACATCCTTACCTCCATGGAGAAGATCAACGCGTATAACCGGCAGGCACAAGCTGGGTATAAACAACAACAACTGCTCGATGAGATGCTGGACAATATAAGCTCCTATGCGCAACAACACGAGCTTACCCGCAACAAACTAAGCGTTGGCAAAGCTCGGCAATTTATTCGCAACAACCTGGGCTTTCAAATTTCCATTGATGATATTGCACGTGAATGCCACTTGTCAGCGTCGAGATTGGCGCATCTATTTCGCTCAGAAATGGGTATTTCACCCATTGCCTGGCGTGATGAATTGCGCATTGCGAAAGCTTGCCAAATGCTGTCGAAGAACGATGAAAAGATTGGTGATATATCGCAACGGGTGGGTTATGACGACCAGTTCTATTTTTCCAAACTGTTTAAAAAGCGAGTCGGATACACCCCTTCGCAATACCGCTCGTTTCATATTTAAAAATAAAGCACAGCTAATTTGTGCTGCGCTTTATCGAGCCTTATTAACAATCATTGTCTAACGTTTGTTTTCCCGATCAATATCGCCCTGCCAACGCTCAGCAATCATTGGCTTACCCGTAACCGGGTGATTCATATGAAAAGGCACCACTTTATGGGTAGGCCACAACCATCTGTCGGTGTACAGCTCGTCTGGGCCTAACGGTTTTTCATCACTGACGGTTTCGGCTAAAAACGGCACAAAATTGTAGCGGGTATGCGCCCAACCGGTTTCAAAGTCTGCGTGCCATTGTGGTACATAGTTCAAAACCTCAATACGCCAAACACCGTCAACTTTGCGATAAGTATTCTCGTACAAAGCGCCCTCCCACCACTGCCGGGGCGTGCCAAAATCTTTATGCTGACCCGCCATCATATTGCAGCGAAAACGTGCTTTTGCCGTTTTCCCATCGGGATCGATATCGACAATATCCTGACTCATGGGATGATCAAGTAGCCAGCCATCAATCGGACCATTATTGCCGTGGGTAAAACGCGTCTGAAAGCGCTTAACGTAAAGCCGCTCAGCGCCTTCTCTGCCACGATAAATACCGCCCATAAAACGCACTTCACAGTCATCGGTAAACAAATCCACCACTTCGTTGTACATGCATTTATCAATCAAATAGCCATACAGGTGGTGTAACTTACGAATAGCTTGCTCATCCTCCTGAACCTGCAAACGCTTATTTAATTGCTCAACCGTTTTTACCAGGCTCGCAACAGTTT
Organism: Cellvibrionaceae bacterium; assembly: GCA_050289485.1. Taxonomy (GTDB): domain Bacteria; phylum Pseudomonadota; class Gammaproteobacteria; order Pseudomonadales; family Cellvibrionaceae; genus JBNKFV01. The sequence continues at coordinate 168,557 of JBNKFV010000029.1, read as the reverse complement.
GCTTAAGCTCATTCACTTCATCAGCCATAACATCTCCAACGTTTATTATGCATTATCACTATTTGCTACAAGCTGTATCTCTGCCGGTAAAGCACCAAGGACATTAATTTTTGCCGGATAACAAACATAGTAGAAAGAAAAAAGAGGGCCGAAAATATCGGCCCTTAGAGGCGTGCGTACAACTTCCCTTTAAAAACTCCGCTTAACGGTAATAGACCACTCTCGTGGGTCACCCAAGGTTTCGTAAGCAGTGCTGGTAAAACCGTAAATCGCCGCAAATCTTGCGTAGCGAATATTTTCATCAGTGAGGTTAGACACTTGCAGAGCAACATCCAAGTCGCCCTCCGCATTGCGCCAAGCCATACGAGCATTAACCACATTGGTGCTAGGCAGATAATAAGCTTCATTACCAATAACACGGTCGCTGAACATTTCCCCTGTATGAGTTGCATCAACGCGAGTATAAATATTGCCATTGTTGTTTAGATTGAAGTCATACTGTAGACCCAAGGTAAACTTTTGATCAGGCGCAAAGAAATACATGGGGTCAGATTCAAGGTAGGCGTCACCCACCTCTGGTGCGATTCGATCCCACTCACTGTCGAGATAACTATAGGCTGCATCAACGGCTAACGGCCCAAACAATGCAGTAAACTCAACCTCTACGCCTTGAATCACCCCATCACCAGCATTACGAATTGCTGCGCAGGGTGCACCGGGGAAGCCATCAAGAACGCTACAGTCGCGTATAGGCATTTGCTTATCTTTGTAATCGTTGCGAAAAACAGCAACATTTAAGTTTGAGTTTTCCAACGGGCTAGACTTAATACCCACTTCAAAGGCGTCTATGGTTTCAGGGTCAAACTGGCCCTTGGTAGCCTGCGTGGCTGTAAATGGACGCGCACTTACACCGCCGCCTTTAAAACCGGTTGAAAAGGAACCGTACACCATTAAATCGTCACTAAAGCGATAGTCAACCGACAAACGGTAATCGTCTTCATCACCGTCATACTTAGCCTGCAGACCATCGAGCGCGCCAACCAGGGGGGCACCCGGGGTACCATCCCAGTTACGACGCACAAAGGTGTAGGTTTTACTTTCTTCCGTATACCGATAACCCAATGTCACATTAAGGTTATCGGTTACCGAGTAAATTAAGGTGGCAAAGGCCGCAGAGGTATCTGCCTCTACGGGGTCATCACCCATAAACTGAAAAAGACCAAAGTTAAATGGAGGAATCGGCGGTAAATAGCGAATATCTTGCAAGGTGAAATACACCGTTTTCTGGTCAGAGTAGTACGCACCTAGAGTGTATTGAATATTGTCATTTATACCGCCATTGAGACGAAATTCCTGACTAAAAAACCGGTGATCCATGTCGTTATAACCCGCCGCTGCTACGGCTGGATCTGGCGTAAAATCGTCGTCTGTACTCCAGGTTGTATTGTAAGTGCGGTAAGCACTAATAGACTGCACCTGAAGTGACTCTGTTAGCCCCCAGTCAACATTCAATCCCCAACCAGTACTTTCAAACGTTACATTAGTAGGAAAAACTGTTGTTGGCACATCAGAATAGGGAACTGTGCCAGGGGGATAGGTACCGGCAACGTTTTGATAAGTAACATAATTGCAACGATCGCCGCATAGGTAATTGGGGTTCAGATCTGATACAGTCAGAACATCAGAACCACCAGAGCGATCCATACTGACGTAATCTGCAGTGAGCATAATGTCTAACGTTTCAACAGGCGTATAACGCAGTGTACTGCGCAACCCAGCGTAACCTTCGTCACCCAACTTGCCCAATGTACAGTTTCCAGGGGAGCGAGTGGCGACAATACCTTCGGCGTTACCAGGGTTGGCACAACCATAATCAACGCGATCGACAAAACCGTCCTGACTTTTATAAACACCGGAAATACGGCCAGACAATGTCTCGGTCAAACTGAAGTCGCTCGCCGCACGAATATCCATTAAGTGGCGGCTACCATAACTCGCCTCAACAAAACCGCCGTTACCACCCGATGGCCGACGACTATACAGCTTAATCGCACCACCAATAGAGTTACGGCCAGTGAGTGTACCTTGCGGGCCACGCAGCACTTCAACTCGCTCCAAATCGAGCAAATCAAAGTTCGCACCGGTGAGTGTGGGGTAATAGATATCGTCGATATACATACCCACGCCAGGTTCGTACGCGGGATTAAAGTCATACTGACCCACACCGCGAATATATGACAATACCGATGGGCCAAACGCACTGCCCTGCGCAGTCAGGTTTACGTTTGGTGCCTGCGCGGCAACATCTTCAATGCTCAGCTGGTTGCGTGCTTCCATCATATCAGCACTCACAGCTGTTACCGACAAAGGCGTATCTTGAACGCGCTGCTCACGAAATTGTGCGGTTACCGTCACTTCTTCCAGTAAGGTTTCAGTTTGTGCCACTGCGGTTTGGCCAACTACAGCCAAGCCAATGACGCTCGCGAGGGTTAAAGGGGTACACGGAAATTTTACGTTTTTATACATTATCCATTTCTCATTGTTGTAGTGTGAATTTACGATATAGCACAGCCACACAGACCTCTATCACGAAGCCTTATGGTCTTTATCTACTTCTCACTACTGGATAATGTAATGGTGTTTAACAACACCTTATGAGGCAATGCCATTATTATTTTTAAGTATGGAGCAATGTTATTATTGTGCACTTTGTTTAGCAGTGTCAATCAACAGAAAGCTCTATTGTTAAAAAATGTTGTTTTGACATCTTTCTATATAAAAAATGCATAAAAGTCAACAAACAGGAAGATATCTGATTATTAAAACGGATACATCATCAGAAGCAAGCAGGCAGCAACTGCCTGCTTGCAGCATTAACCCTAATAACGGTCGGTAAATATATGCTTTGGATCATGACTGAACGAGTCGGCAGGATAAGGCAGCATAGTGCTATCCCATCGCGCATAGGCTGCTTTCAAACGCTCAAACACTGCTGGGTGCAGTTCTTTCAAGTCAGCCCTCTCTCGCCGATCAACAACTACGTCAAACAGAAATTCTTTTTCACCCATTTTAAGATATTTCCAGTTACCGTCGCGCACCGCTTTTTGTTCGTGCGCTTTATAGCGCCAAAACAATGTGCGCTTATGCGGCTTGGCTTTGCCCATAAGCACTGGCATCACGTTGATACCATCGAGTGGAACCCCTTTGTCGGCGTGCCCACCTGCGGCCGCTAACAGGGTGGGCATCCAGTCCATTGAGGTAATAACCTGGTCACTTTGGCTGCCTGCCGCGATATAACCAGGCCAACGAACAATGCCAGGCACACGAATTCCACCCTCATACAGCTCACCTTTTTGACCAACGAAAGGCCAGTTATAAGAAAAGCGCTCACCACCGTTATCACTGGTAAATACCACAATAGTGTTGTCGTCGATGCCAAGGCGTTTTAACTCAGCCAGTACACGCCCCACGTTAGCGTCGAGGCTTTTGACCATTTCAGCGTAAATGGCCAGATTTCCACCGTCGGTATCGAATATACTGGTTAGATCACGTGAGCGGCGAATGTCGTTGGGGCCTTCCCACGGCCAATGAGGAGCACTGAAATGCAAACTTAGAAAAAACGGCTTGGTGTCATCCGCCATCTCACCGATACGCTCAACCGTTTTATCCGCAAACACATCGGTAAGGTAGCCTTCGATGCGAACTGGCGCAGTATCATCCCATAGCCCATCGCCGGAAAACTCATCGCCATAGCGTTTTTTCCCATGAACGATTTTATGTTCGAAGTAATCAACCCCACCAGGGTAAAAACCAAAAAAATGGTCATAACCGCTTTTCAGCGGACCATAGTCGGGCGCCATCCCCAAATGCCATTTTCCAATGAGGGCGGTGTTATAGCCAGCGGCTTTAAACTGCGATGCCATTGTTGGATGAGAGGGTGGCATGCCCACTTGTGCTTTACTCAAAGGTTCTTCAAGTCCTATCGGCAAACGATACTGATAGCGCCCGGTAAGCAGGGCCGTGCGGGTGGGCGAACACACTGACGAATTCGCATAGGTTTGATCAAGCTTTACCCCCTCGCTGGCAAGCTGATCGATCACCGGCGTTTTATAATCTGGTCGCCCAAAACAGCTTAAATCACCGTAGCCAAGGTCGTCGGCCATAATAAACAATACGTTGGGCTTGCTGTTTTTACGAGAAGCCAACGCGCCGTGACTGACAACACTGGCCGCGGTAACACCGGCAGCGGCTTGAATAAAAGTTCTGCGACTGATCACATTTTTCCCTCGAATATCATGCTGATTTTATTTTCAGTCCACCCTAATAGCAGAACATCAATATTTAAATTGAATTATTTTTGATTAATTGCAACCAAAAGTTAACATGTTTCTTAAATACTCTACTCAACAGGAGCCTGTTTATTAAACTGGCACAACTCAAAATCATTCGCGCATGAAGGACAGTTGATGAGACCAAACGCCAGCGGCAACAACTGCGTACTCACGATGGGGAAATCGTAAAAATAAAAGCTGTACCGGCACTGCTGCCAGAACTGATACCCAACGCCACTTACCACTTACAGGAAAAATTTGCCAATATTCGTACCCTATCAGTCGGTACAGGTCAGCCGTATTGAAGAGCTATGCACAGGCGCTTACGACCTACTGCTTTTTGCCATGGAACAAGAAACCTGCCTCGAAGGGATTGACTGGGAGCTGCGGGTAGAGATGCAGTTGCGCATTGTAACAAGTCATGATCATCCGGCTGCGAAATGACGGTTCTGGCGTACAGTGACAAGCTGTTTAGCATTGATAAACCACGGTTTACCGTACTCGACATTGATACGCACGGTTTCGGCTGGACATTTTTTTCTGTTTAAACGCAAAACACAGGTAGAAAACCCTGCGTTAGCACATTTTATACTCGACATTAAATCTTTGATGAAATAGGCCTAACTGAAAGTAAGGGTATAACGGGATTTATATCACCCCAGAGAACCAGCAAATGACATAGTTTTTTCTTTCATCTATGCTTGAGAGATATTCGAACGTGCTAGAGCCTGTTCACACTAATTTACAGCATTGGCAGCCACTAATTTGCAAGGTACCCCACGCGCAATGCCATCAGAAACCCACCTCCAGCTCGAACAAGCCGCTCATATGCGCTTAAACAGTACTAACGCGCTTTATACCCTGCTGTTATTAAGCACGATACTCACGCTGACGGTAATCGGCGTTTATGTCGACAAAATTTATATAGACACCTTTCGCACCAATCTGCGCAGTGAAACCCAGCAGCAACTGCACGAGTACACGGGCGGTGTAGAAAGTAATCTCAACATTACCGTGCAATCCGTAATCGGGCTGGCTTCGGCTATCAGTGCCGAACCCAACCTCAACCAGGAAAAGTTTTCTCGGCAGTCGCGGTTTTTGATCGACAATGCTCCCCAGCTACGATCGCTAAGTGCAGCGCCCAATATGGTGATCAGCCTGGTTTACCCCTATGAGCAAAACAAAGGTGCACTGGGGCTCAACCTGGGCACGCACGAAACTCAGGCAAAAGACGCCCTAAAGGCCAAGCGCCTGCGCCAGCTGGTCATTACCGGACCCATTAATCTGGTGCAGGGAGGCCAGGCATTGGTCGGGCGTTTTCCGGTCTTTCTGCCAGCCACAGAAGATAAACCTGAGCAGTTTTGGGGGCTCGTGTCGGCCCTGCTCGACCCGAAAATTCTGTTTGAAAACAGCGGCCTCATCAACAACGAGGCATTGCAGATCACGGTGTTGAGCCATACCGATTTAAGTACAACAGTGTTGCTGGGAGACCTGGCTATCAGGCAGGCTGCACCGGTAAGCACATTGGTTCACCTACCCTACGGCACATGGGAAATACTCGCAGCACCCCAAGGCGGATGGCAGCAGCTGCCGCCCAATATCGTCGTGTACCGCCTACTGATTCTGCTGGTAGCGCTGATTATTATTGTGCCGGTTGTTGTGATTGGGCGCCTGCTGAAGAAAAAGCAAGGCAACGAAAATCTATTGCAGGGGTTGATTGACCGCTCGCCCATAGGCATCTGCCTGAACGACTTAAAAACCGGCCATTTTATTTTTGCCAACGATGCCATGTTAGCACCCTTGGGCTATACACTGGACGAGCTTAAACAGCTAACCTGGCGTGAACTCACCCCTGCGGCCAATCATGCAAACGACATTGCACACCTCAAAACCCTTTTGCCCACAGGCAGTTACGGGCCCTACGAAAAAGAACATGTGCGTAAAGATGGTTCTCGCTACCCTATTCGCGTTAGCGGCATTCTGATTAGAGACAGCGATAACCAGTTAAAAATCTGGAGCTTTATTGAAGACATCAGCGCGCACAAAGCCGCCCAAAGAGAAAATGAGCAACAACAGAAATTACTGGAAGAGATGGGCGAACAAGCACGCATTGGTGCATGGGAGTTCAACCATGCTACCCAGTCTATCTATTGGTCGGAGATGACCCGACACATTCACGGTGTTGGTCTCGATACCCCTATCACGAAAGGCTTGTTAAGCCGTATCTATAGCGACGACGAAAGCCGCGAAAAAATTGAAGCAGCCATCGCTCGGGCAGAGCAGGATGGCACGCCATGGAAAACGGAAATTAAAGTCTCGCGACTCGACGGCACCAGCATATGGCTGTTGTCTACCGGGCATACCGAGTTTGTTGACGGCCAATGTATTAGAGCTTACGGCGCCTGCCAGGACATCTCTGAGCAGGTCGCACTGCGCAACGAATTGATTAACGCCAAAGAAGAAGCCGAAGCGGCCACGCGTGCCAAAAGTGAATTTCTTGCCACCATGAGCCACGAAATACGCACCCCGGTAAACGGGGTGATAGGCATGCTCAATCTGTTGCAGGCATCGCATCTGGATAACGACCAGCGCCGCAAAATTCACTTGGCAAAAAACAGTGCTAACGCCCTGCTGACTCTCATCAACGATATTCTCGACTTTTCTAAAATTGAAGCCGACCGGCTCGATCTGGAAGAAATCGACTTTACCCTGCCTGCGCTCTTCGAAGAGCTGGTAGAAACGCTGGCACTGGAAGCCCAAAGCAAAGGGCTCGAACTAAGCCTCGACATGGGCCACTTACCCGTGAGCTGGGTAAAAGGTGACCCTACTCGCCTGCGTCAGATTTTGCTGAACCTACTAAACAATGCCATTAAATTTACCCAGGAAGGAGGCATTCATGTACGCGTATACCTGCAAGAAGAGCCTGATTTTCTGCTGTTGACCACCGAAGTGATTGATACCGGTATAGGCATCAGTGAAGCGGAACAAAACAGATTATTCCAGCCGTTTTCGCAGGCCGATACCAGTACCACACGCAAATACGGCGGTACCGGGCTAGGCCTGGCGATTACCCGCAGCCTGTGTGAAATGATGGGCGGCTTTATTGACTTGCGAAGCCAGTTAGGACAAGGCAGTAACTTCACCTTTCAAGTACAACTGAAACACGCCGTTGAAAAACACCACCCCTTTGTACCTGATCAACTGCAACAACTGGGGATTGTGTTTGTCAGCGCTCATCAGCACAACCTGGAAAGCCTGGCCAGCTACTGCGATGCAGCCGGGATTATCTTCTTAGGTGCAAACAACGCCATGGACGCCATCCAAATGGCGACTGAATGCGCGGTATTATCACAACCTAGCCGGGTACTCTTGTTAGACGATAACCTAACCAAAGAAGAAATAGCCCTGCTGAAGCGCACAGCTATTTTCGAAGGGTGTCTCGAAGTACGCGCCATAGACTGGCAATATGCGCAAGCGCAAGAAAATATCGACAAACCGGTGGTAGGCAAACCTCTGGGGACATCCAGCTTAATTCGTCTTTACAACCTCGCCAACCCTGATACCCCGCTCCCGGCAACACCAGCACACCAGCCTAGCGCAGCAGACCACCATGTATGGCCTGCACACACGCGCATCCTGCTAGTGGAAGACAATGCGGTGAACCAGGAAGTGGCGATAATGCTGTTGCACCATCTTGGTTTGAAAGCCGATGTGGCCGAAAATGGGCAGGCCGCATTGGACGTGTTGCAGCGCTCGCCGCCTGCCACGTACCACCTCATATTGATGGACTGCCAAATGCCTATCATGGACGGTTACACTGCCAGTCGTGCCATTCGTGCTGGACATGCAGGCGATAGCTACTGCGGGGTACCCATTATTGCGATGACCGCCAACGCACTGCAGGAAGACCGCCAGAAATGTCTTGATGCCGGCATGAATGATTACCTGAGCAAACCGATTGACGACGAGGCATTCGAAAAACTGGTCGTACGCTGGTTAAGCACGCAGATTACACCCACGGTAGACAGTTTAACGACGACACTGGCAACCACTGAGGCCCACGTATCAGAGGCGCATGTCCCTGAAAACGCAAGCCACATCTGGGATAACGACGACTTGTTGCGACGTATTCGCAAGCCAGAGCGTGTAGCAAAACTCGCAGGTACCATGCGCAGCGGGTTGGACGAACGCGAACAAGAATTAACCGAGGCATTTAACCAAAACCGCTGGAAGCAGTTGGGGCTGGCCGCCCACAGCATTAAAGGCAGTGCCGGCAACTGCAGTGCCATTGCGCTTTTTACCGAGAGTAAAGCGTTAGAGAAGGCAGCCAAAGCACTACAAGCCGAGAACCCGCCAAGTGACAATACGCTGACCGAACTGAAAACCCATTACCGGCGCACCCTGACAGCTATCACCGATTTACGACAGGCCCTCGATGACTATTTGCGCAATGCATGATGCATACAGGCAATTTTGCGCCTGTTAACACTAATCAATACTGAAGGTATACAGCAGATCGAGAGCGCGATTAAAGCCGGTCACGCTTTCTAATACCAGCTTAGGGGTCAGTTGGTACTGCAGCGTGAGGGTATTCGCCTTGTGGTCGAGCCCGGTGCTGTAACGCACAAACAAGCGTGAATTCACATAACCACTCACCTGTGCCTCAGTACCGCTTTCTGACTGCCCAGCACTGATTTGAAAATCGTCGATACCGAGTTCTTCGGCCAACTTACCGGCGCCAAACTTACCCACCCCCAATGCCGCACTGGCCAGCACCGCGTCGGCACTGGCCGCGTCGGCATTACTGCTCTCGCTGCGCCGCTGCCCGGTCACCAGAAAATACGCCGTATCGGTTTCCGACAGGCTTGGCTCAGAAAACAGCTCAGTATTCGGGCGCTGTAGGGTACCACTCAAGCGAATGCCGGCAACCTGGATGGTAGAGGTATCTCTGACCACTTCCATTTGTACGATAGGGTTGTCGAGCGGGCCATTAAAAATCAGCTCGCCCTTACGCACATTAAGCCGCTGGCCATACGCGCGATAACGACCTTTACTGACGACAACCTTCCCTTTAGCTTTAGCAGCCTCTTCAGCACCCTGTTGATAATTCAGCGTACCCGTAAGCCACAAGTCAGCACCAAACCCCACAAAGTGAAAGTTATCCCCCAAATCCAGCGACACGTCCACCACTTGCTCAAGCGTAGCATCTGTTTCTTCCTGGCCAACAATATGGGTATCGGGTGAGACGGTAATACGGCTGGGTGGCAAGGTATCTACCTGAATGTTTGCCTCCAGTATTTTGCCCATGCCTTTTACTTCAACGCGAGCCGGCGCAGCGGCCAGTGACACATCGGCATTAAGCTTGGCACTACCGCCCACAGGCAGCTTAACAGTGAGATTCTCCACCCCCACCTGATTGTTCAATTGCCAGTTATCGAGCGTATCCCAATAGCCTTCTCCGGTGACTTGGCCTTGGCCATCAGCAACGGAAAACTGCCCCTGGTACTCCAACCGGGTACCGGCAAAACTGGCGGTAATTTCGTAGTGATTTACCGGCTGGTCGAAATACTCCAGCTGTAGCAGGTCACCCGCCACGTTAAGCTGTCCAGTGAGGGAGGGCTTATACAAGCTACCGGCCAGATCAGCACGCAAACTACCACGCCCCTGCATACCCGCGATCGGTTCAATAAAGCCCGCAAATTGGGATAGCTCTGGCACATCGGCCTCAATATGACCGTTCAACTCTCGTGCTTGCATCGGGTCGGTCACGGTTAACTGTCCCTGTAGCGCCAGCACACCTGGCGCTTGGCCCACAATAGTGGCCGCAAGCGCTTTTTCGTCGATACGCGCCTGTACCTTTAAGGCATCAAACACGATATCGGCCGGTGGCGTCACCGTTTCCGGCAATTGCCACCGCGCCGCCGCCTCATGGGCTTGCAGGGTTGCCGACGCCACCACAGGATTCAAACTCGACAGGGCCACATCAGCACTAAGCGTTCCGCTATACACCAACTGCTGTACGGGCGGCGCCAGCCAACCCACCGGAATATTGTCGGCAGTGAGGTGCAACACTTGGGCTTGCGGGCCCAATTCAGACTGGCCTACAGAACAAATGCCGGCATCAGCAAACGACAGGCACCAGGGCTGCATAGTGACGAGGTTATTCGCTTGCTGCCATACCAGTGCGATTGGCTGGCGCAAAGCAAACGGCATATTGCGCTTGGGGCCGTCAAGTTGACCACTTAAGGTATTGCAACGCCCCTCCCATTGCGGCGTTTCACTCTGCCACGCGCCTGCACACGTTAGCTCGACCACCGACATCGTAACCGGTGCATCGGCCTGGTTGATCTGGGTTGCCGCTACCTGTAACTGGTGCTGCTGCATATTGCCCGATAAATTGACGTTAAGGCTGGCAGCGGTTAGGTCTCCCACCGCCACGCCACTAGCCACCAGTGAGGTTTTCACCGATGCCAGTGTGCTGGCAGGCAACACCAAACTGGCCTGTTTCACCTTACCGCCCCGCCAACTCAACTCGTTGATATTCAGTTGCCCCTGCACCGTCGGCGTCACCAACGAGCCACTCAAGGCCACATTACCCGTAACCGAACCAGCTACACCGGCAACCAGCTGGTCGAGTTGCGGCAGTTGCATATCCATCACCAGCGGCTTGGTCACCGGGACGGCAGAAGTGGACACCCCCCCCTGTGCCTGCACGCGGTTTTTACCCGCGACCAATTCGAGCGACGAAATATACAGCTGACCATTTTTCTGTAGCTGCACCGCTGCCTCACCCGATACGCTTGTAGGCTTGGCACCACGGGCAACCGAGCCAGCTATGTCACCGAGTTGCCCGCGGAGGTTGGCAAGCGCAACATCCACCATTGCCTCGGCATTATCGCTAAGATCGAGTGCCAGCCGCCAATCGGATTCGGCACGCAACTGAGGCTCAACATCAGCCATAGGCCACTGCATGTTAGTGATGCGCCCTTCACATTGGCCCTGCACAGGCTGCAATAGCCACTCACAACCGCGGGTGTTCAAGACAACCTGCGGCTGCTCTAGCGACAACTGTCGTACCGTTAAATTGGGCCATACCAAGGTCGCATCGGCGTTTATTGCAGCAGGTGCGAGTACTTGCTCACCTAGCCTGAAATTACCCACTGTACCGCTAAGCAAAACGGCTTGCTGCGTTAGATCACCCGAGGCATGCAGCTGTATTGCGCTAACATCCAACGGCTCAGGCAGGCCAAGAGCAAGCGAATTAGCTTTATGCTGAGTTAGTGCTAACTCAAACGGTAGGTCGGGTGTTAGCAAGGCTACCTGGCCAGTTAGTGTCGCATCAAGCGGTGCCGTGATGCGCGCGTTCACCCGCAGTGTGGCGACACTGCCAGACACCTCTGCCTGCACCTGCGCAGGCAACAACTGATCAAACTGCAAACCACTGGCAGAGAGTGTTTGGCGTAAGCTCTCTTCGTTGGGGTAACGGAGTGTTGGCAGCGACACGTGGGCCTTCAGCGGATAATCACCACGCAGCGATAACTCGCCATCGGTGGCAGCGACAAAACCAAATACCGGGTTACCCTCGCTGCCGGGCAGGGTCATATCAATGTCGGCTTCATACCATTTGATGGTGGAGCCCTGCCAGCGCAGCCGCGACGCGGCAAAGGCTGTATTGAGCCATACCCGTTGCTGCTGACCCAGGGAAAACCGGCCAATGTCGAGGTTGTCGATTTGCACGATCAAGGGCAACACCACCCTGGGCAACCTAACCGGGCCAGTGGCTGGCGCCTTGTCATCGCTTGCCCCAAGGCGCAGATCGATACTCTCAGCCTTTACATCTGTTAGTGCCAACTTACCTTGAATCAAGCTCCACAGTTTCCAGTCGAACTGAAGCCCACTGGCACTGAATTGCAATGCCTCGGTGGTGGCTTCGCCGCCCCAGGCCACACGCTTCAACTCAACCCCACCCAACCAACTGCCGCGTGGATCTTCCAGCTCCAACGCGGGCACCGCACGACCAACCCAGCCGAGCGTCAGGCGCAAACCCGTTTCGGTCAGCGCAAACCAACCCGCCACCGCACTGAGCAATACCAGCAGCCCCAAGGTAGCCAACGACAACCAGCCCAAAATACGCTTCACAGTACACCGCCCATAGAAATATGCAGGCGCACGCCGCTGTATTCGTCGTTGTTGATTGGGGTAGCCAGATCCACCCGTATCGAACCAATTGGCGACAACCAGCGCACGCCAAACCCGGCACTCAAGTTCCAGGGCGCGCTGGTATCATCATAGGCGCGGCCCACGTCGGTAAAAACCGCAGCGCGCCAGCGCGGCAAAAATTTCACGCTGTATTCGAGGCTGCCCGTATTGAGGTTGCGGCCACCGCGCAGGGTTCCGTCTTGGTTGCGCACCGCCAACGAGCTGTAGTCGTAACCCCGTACGCTTTGATCACCCCCGGCAAAAAATCGCTGCGACAGAGGCACCTGATTAATATCATCGGTCCAGATGGTACCCAGCTCGACGCGCGTCAATAGGGTTTGGCTGCCACCCAGTGAAAACAGCCGCTTATGGCCTGCAAGTACTCTCACGAAAAACGTATCAGCACCCAGGGAAGGCGACGAGCCGCTTACCGACAAGCTGGTACTGTTGCCATAGAGGGGGTCGAGAGTAAGCGGTGCCTTGATACGGCTAAAATACACAGCCGGCAAAAGATAGAGGGTATCCTTGGCCGGCTCGTTACCAATGATTTCTTCTTCAGCCAGTAGGTTGGCACCGTAGCGCACCTGCCAGCCGCGCCCCCAGATATCCGAAATAAAACCGCCGACGTTCCAGATGGTACTCTCGGTGTCTTCGACATCTTCATAATCGTAACTGGCCGTAAATTCCAGGCGGGTATCCAGCGGGTTTTTACCTTCTGCCATCAACGGAATCTGGTAGTTGGCGGTCCATTCACGGGAAATATCATTAACTTCAATATCATTAACCAAACGATGACCACGGCGGTTGATATGCGGGTTTTCCAAACGCAAACGTCCACGCACACCGGTGTCGGTGCCATAGCCAGCACCCACGCTGATCTGATGGTAGGGAGAGTCCTGTAAATTAACATTCACGCGACTAACGCCCTGCTCAAGCCCCTTCTTTGCCTGCTCGTGCTGTACGTCAACATCTACCTGAGAAAAATAATGGCTGTTTTCCAGGTTACGCTGCGTGCCCACCAGTGTTTGCTGGGTTACCGGCTCGCCGGTTCTCAGAGGAATAATACGCTGCAAGAGGGAGTCGGACAGCTCACTGCCGTTAAAGGTTAAACTTTGAAGAATATAGTGTGGCCCGGTATCCAGTGCCAGACGCGCCTGTGCCTGATGTTGATTGATATCTACCCGCAACTCCGCATGGGTATAACGGGCTTTCCAGTAGCCTTGTTGTTGCCAGACTTGTAACCAGGCATCTTTAAAGTGTTTGTATTCCTGATGATTTAACCCTTCGCCGACGTCCATGGGCTTGCGTAACTGCGCAATCAGCTCACTGGTAAATGGCACAGATTCGTCAGTGGCAGGTTCACCGTTGATAGTTAACTCCGGTGCCAGCCATTTGACGCGCTGCTGCGGGTCAATGGTCAACAACCAGTCTTCATCATTCTGGGTAAGATGAAAACGTGCCTGATAGTAACCCAGTGCCTGAGCAGCTTCGGCGGCGGCAGACAGCACCCGTTTTTGGCTGCTGGGGCGTTGGGCATCGAGTGGCAAACTCTGCACGTAAAGGCTTACATTTTCATTGAGTGCATCGCTGCCGCCTTGCACTCTCACCGCTGCCCATACCGGCACAGCCGCCGACACCGCCGTGCACACCACCATGGTATTGCGCAAGCAACGAGCAAACACACGAAACACTTCAAATCTAGGCATGTGGGCCTGTATGGCTGATAGCAACCATGTATATGTCTGGAGAATCACTGGCTGCAACCCTTGGCCAACACTATTAAAACTCGCACGAGCACGCCTGAATCCGTTATCCGCTGTTGTTATAAATCTGCTTCGGGGTCTGAACGCTTAGCGGCCTTCATGCCCTCGTCGGTATCACCTATTTTCCAGTAACAACTGGCGTATAGGTCTCCGCGCTCTACCTGGCATTCTTGCTTGAAATAGCGGCGCAACATACGCATGTTTTCAAATTCACAGGCCACCCATACATTGGTGCGGCCCTCGGTTTGCCAAGGTAAGGCACGCACTGCATCACTTAATACGGTATTTGGCTGGTCGGGATGGGGATTAATCACCCACTGCAGCTCAACCCCGGCGGGTACACTCACGTCGAGCTTGTCGCTCTCGTCAATCACTTCAATGACCGCATAGCCTTGAGCATCGACAGGCAATTGTTCGAGGTTTACCGCAATCGCGGGCAACGCCGTCAGGTCACCCGCAATCACAAAGCGATCGGCACTGTTATCGACCAGTTTTTTCGCACCAGGGCCTGACACCATAATATGGTCACCTTCTTTGGCCGACATGGCCCATGCCGATGCAGGGCCTGCATCACCGTGCAGCGCAAAGTCGAGCACCAGTGTCTGGGCAACCGGATCGTGGGCACGAACGGTATAGCTGCGTACCCGCGGCTTTTCTATTACGGCCAGCTGTGCCTCGCTACTGATACCTTTACCGCTAATCGGGTCAAACATCAGTTTGACGTAGCCACTTTCCTGCCCGGGAGGAAAGTCAGCCAATGCAGAGCCCCCCATTACGAACCGCACCATGTTATGACTGAGTGTGATACGTTGTTGAACAGTGAGCAAGCGAGGTGGTGGTTTAGACATAAAAACCCTGTGTTTAGGTGGTGTTACAGCGCGGGCAACCCTTTGCCTACGCCAGAAATACGGAACTACGAAGCCTGTGGATTGGCAGGCGCCGCGTATCATAACGTGTTGGCCACCAAGAGTAATATCGAAAACCCTTATACGCCTAAATCGCCCACATTAAATGCGCTGCTGGCTGCACATGGGCGGGTGGCGCTATTGTATTACGACTTGTATTACGGCAAGGGATTGCTAGGCTGTAACCATGAATCTTGCCAACAACCCTCTGCGCCTGCCACTGCTGGCTCTGCTGCAACATCAACCTGGGCCATTGACTGAATACCAGTTAATGACTGCACTGGATGATGAGTATCAGCATTTACATGGCTTATCAGACTCGGCTTCACTGCGCTTGTTCCAAAAGCATTTTTTGCTGATGAATGCGCTTTACCAGCTACAGGCAACGTTGGCGGAGGAGAACCTGCAATTACATATCTCTGCACTGAGCATTCATATTACCCCCCTTGATACCTCGCAGCATCAACCAGCCCAAGCAGGCTCCCATACATTACGCGATTATTATCTCAATGGTGAACACCTGCTCAATACAGGCGAAAACGAGGTGGCGCAATTACTCGATAGTTTCTGGACGCAATTCGACAAGTACCAGCAACGCCACCCAGCCACCGGTGATTGTGCTGCTGCCTACGCGGCCTTAGGGCTTGATGCAGCCTCAACAACCTGGGAAGACATAAAGGCAACCTACCGCCGCCGAATTGCCGACACGCATCCAGACAAAGGGGGTAACACCCAGGCCTTTATTGCGTTACGAGGTGCTTATGAGGTATTAAGGGCCCGGCACCAGCCACTGTGAGTCCGCGGTAAGAAAGAACGATTAAAGAAAATCTTTTAACTTGATACCGTAATGCTCTGCATACACGGCACGCACAATTTTACGGCCGCAGCGCGCGTCACCAAGATCGATCACGTGTTTATTGTCGTAGCGGTTAATACGCAGATCGTACACTACCAATACGATGGGCTTGTCTTGATGCGCTTCGTTGGGCTCCTTCACAATAGCCAGTTTTCGGTTATCCAATTCAACCACACTGCCAATCGGGTACACGCCCATAGCCTGAATAAAGCGATACACAACATCGCGATCAAGATGCTTATCGCCGCTCCATTCGAGCAGTTTTCTCAGCGCAGTCGTCGGCGCCATACCTTTGTGATAAACCCGCTCGGCAGTAATAGCATCGTACACATCAACCACTGACGACATACGACTGTGAATGGGGAGCTCCGCCTCTACCAATCCGCGCGGATAGCCACTGCCATCGAGCCGCTCATGATGCTGCGCACAAATATCCAACATGATATCGGTGATACCGGGGGTTTCTCGTAGTACCTCTTCACCGTAGGTGACATGATTTTTCATCTCACCCCACTCTTCCGGCGTCAGCTGCCCCGGCTTGTGTAATACATCGTCGCTCACCTGAATTTTGCCGATATCGTGCAACAATGCTCCAGTAACCATCTCGTGCAGTACGTCGCCGCTGTAGCCCATGGCCGAACCGAGAATGCCCATGAGCACACTGACATTAAATGAGTGCTCCATGAGATAACGGTCTTTCTCTCGCAATCGCGTGACACAGGCCAAGGCATTCTGGTTATTGATCAACGACTGCACCATACTGCTGCCCATATTCGCTACCGGTGTAATATCAATGACTCTGCCCATTTTTACATCGGTCATCACCCGGCCAATCAGCGCGGTAGCCTCTATTTGAATCTCTTTGGCAACATCCAGCTCTTCAGCCAAGGCAACGTTGGCTGCAGGTGCCTGATATGGTGTGTTTTTTATTTTATCCAGTATCTGACGATTGTTAGCATCGATTTCGCTTTTTGAGGTACCCGCTGCATCTTTGCCTTTATTCGGATCGATATAAACACTGGAGACCCCCAGTTTTTTGATTTGCTCGATTACCGCCTGCTTGGTAATCAGCCCTTGCCGCCGGAAGTTCTGGTCAGGCACCCACGCGTTATTAGCTTCAGTGATATACATACCCACTTCAAGCTCACTGACCGCAATTTTTTTGATAGGCTTTTTCGGGTTATTGGCAGTTTCGCTCACAAAAATACCATTATTAACATTTGGCCATTCGGCGGCGCAATTGGTCAGCAGCAACGCTCTGTTCTGGTACACAGGTAACGAGTACAACCCAGGCAGAGCAATCTAATTATATTAGCCCGGCACGAATTATTGCCCGGTTAATAAGTGGCGTATGGCCGCAGGCCAATGTAAGCATTGAAAATACAAGGGGTTCATAAATTTCCGCAGGCAGTTCCAATGCGTGCAACCAAATAGGTAGGGCAAACTAGTTTGTTGTCGGATAAATAGTATAGTTTTTTTTGCGCCACAGGCCAGAGCAGAACCAATGTTTTTATGTAACCAATGCCATGCGCCTCTCTGACAATTCCCTTAATCGTTAAAAAACCTCTCCACCCTTACCTTTGGTTATGTTGATACAGTGCGTGCCGATAGCCTGCCTCACACCATAAAACCTGGTGATAGGCCAGGGTTTAACTCACTGCCAGAGAGAACCCCACCGTTATGCGTGAAGCCAGCACCTGCCATTGATTAACGTTTAACATCCTTTCAACCTTTGTAGCTCGATCACTACCACAAACAACATCAACAACGCCTCGGCTACGGTCACAAAAGCATCAAGTTAGATTAACCAACCTGTCATCTGCGAGGGTTACTTTTGTGCCCAGATTGACTACAAAGTGTTTACCCATGAAAACAGCAACTTACAAAACCGTTTGGCTGTCAGACATTCATTTGGGCAGTAAAGATTGTAAAGCGGATTTTCTGTTGGACTTTCTCCTTAAAACCCGGTGCGAACAGCTTTTTCTGGTAGGTGACGTGGTAGATCTTTGGGCCATGCGCCGCCAAGTCTACTGGCCCAGCAGCCATCACAAGGTGCTGCAACACATTCTTCATCTGGCTCAATCAGGCACCCGCGTGGTATATGTGCCCGGCAATCACGACGAGCCACTGCGGGCCTACTGCGGATCAAACTATCAGGATCTCGAAGTACACCGCGAATATGTTTACGACAGTATTGCCCACGGCAAACTGTTGATGCTGCACGGTGATGAATTCGACGGTGAAGTCAGCTGCGGACGCTTCCATGCCTGGGTGGGTGACCACGGCTATGCTTTTTTACTGTTTTTAAATCGCTGGTATAACCGCTGGCGTGGCCGACTGGGATTCTCTTACTGGTCGCTGGCTAATTACTTAAAGAAAAAAGTAAAAAATGCCAATGCCGCCATTGAACGCTTCGAAAACGCGGCCTTGCAGGAAGTCCGGCGCAGAGGGCTGAAGGGCATCATCTGTGGCCATATTCACAGCCCCAATATTCGCCGGCAAGATGGCCTGCTGTATGTCAACGACGGCGACTGGGTCGAAAGCTGTACGGCGGTGGTAGAGCACCGTAACGGCGAAATCGAGCTACTGCATTGGAGTGACAACCAAGTACCTCTGAAACTGGTCAACCTGGCCTACACCGCAACGGAAAAAGCCGCCTGAAACTCAGCGTGCTGTAAAACCATCAGCGACACTGGTATGGTTCAGTAAATCGTCTCGTGATCCCCCAATGTCGCTTCGTTATTACCGTAATCTCGCCGTACTCATCGTGATGGCGGCCGTTCTCTGGCAGGAATATCTGCCTGATGGTTTGCTCTATAGCGAACTGAAAAACTTTATTCACTATATTGTGTTCACAGCGCTGGCCTGGGTAGCGGGTTTACAATGGCAACTGCTAAAACACCTACCCACTCTCAAGCCACACCACTACGTTGTGCTGATAATTGCTCTAGCTCTGTTTGGCGGTGCCATCGAAATTATTCAACCCTACTTTGCCCGCAGCCGCAGCTGGATAGACTTTGCTTACGATATGACAGGTGCCAGCAGCGGTTGCCTGCTGCATGCCCTGCTTAACCAACCACAAAAAAAATATCGCTACCTGCCGGTACTCTTGTTACTGGTATTGCTCAGCAGCACTCCGCTGGCCTTTGCCGGTTATGCCCAGTGGCAACAGAACAGCTTGTTTCCGGTGTTACTTGATTTCGAAAACCCAAACCTCTACAACTTGACCGTGTGGAGTAACAGCCCGGCTCCCACTATCGTTGCAACCCCTAAGGCCTGGACCAACAACCCTGGTCATGTTGGTGCATTTGTGTTTGCCGGTGAACATTGGGCAAATCTCGGCCTCAAGCGAATATCTCCCGACTGGCGAGGCTACCAACGCCTTCAACTTGATGTATACGTGCCTGAGCCCGTGGAAAACCCACTGAATATTCGTATTATCGACACCCACCACAATTGGGAATACGACGACCGGTTCAACCGCAGCATACCTCTGCACACTGGGCTTAATCATATTACTATCTCACTCAGTGACATTGCTTCAGCGCCATCCCGCCGCGCGATGGATCTCAGCCAGATGAAAGAGATATTGTTGTTTGCCAAACCACTACGCAATGCGCCGGTTGTGTATATCGACAATATTCGCCTGCAGCCGTAAAACTTTATTGACGATATTACGTAGATATCGTTGTTTAGCCCGTTATATGTTAACCCGGAGCACGAATGGCCTACCGCCTCAAACCATTAAACCCCAAACACCTTTTATTGATGGCCATATTGCTGGTGTTAGGGGCTTGTACAGCGTTGGGGGCATTTGAGCTTAATCAACGCTTCGGTACGCCAATGCCACAACAGCGGCAGATTACCAACCAAGAGACCGCACGCTTTTTTGAGCAAAAAGTTGCGCCAGTTATCAACAGCCGCTGCATTGCTTGCCATGCTTGTTATGACGCGCCCTGCCAACTGAAACTCGACTCGGCCGCGGGCATTGATCGCGGCCTGACTCAAACGCCGGTATACAGTGGTAGGCGCCTGATAGCCAAAACCCCAACCCGATTGTTTATCGACGCACAAACCACACAACAATGGCGCAATAAAGGCTTTGAACCCGTTTTAAACGAACGCCAGCAATCACCCTCCGCCAATTTGCAAGCCAGTGTGCTTTATCAGGTACTGGCGCTGAAGGCTAAGCACCCCCTGCCTGACACCAAAGTGCTGGATGAGGACACATTCAATTTTTCCACCAAACGCGACAACCAATGTCCTAGCATTGAGGCGTTTGACCGCTATGCAGCAAGCAATCCCTTGGCAGGGATGCCTTACGGTTTTCCCGGGCTAACCACCGAGGAGCTAGGCACCCTCACCCAATGGATAGAAGATGGTGCTCCACTGCCTGCTCAACCACCGTTACCAGCATCCGTTAACCAGCAGGTACAAGAATGGGAGCGCTTTCTTAATCAGCCCGATAACAAAGGTCAGCTGGTGTCACGCTATTTGTACGAACACTTATTTCTGGCCAACCTGTATTTTTCTGATAATGCTGTGCCCCCATCAGAACGCCACTATTTTAAACTGGTACGCTCACGCACTGCGCCAGGCAATCCCATCGATATGATTGCCACACGCCGGCCCGGCGATAATCCAAACGTTGACCGCGTTTATTATCGGCTGCAAGCGCAGCCGGCGGTGGTTATCACCAAAACCCATTTACCCTATGCACTGAACTCTGAACGTAAACAGTGGCTTACCGGTCTGTTTTTTAAACCTGATTATCACGTAACTTCGCTGCCCGGCTACCGGCGTGAGAACTTTAACCCGTTCAGTACCTATCGCGACATTCCCGCCAGCGCGCGCTATCGCTTTTTATTGCACGATGCCCATTACTATATTGCCGGTTTCATTAAAGGGCCGGTATGCCGGGGCCAGATCGCGGTTGGCGTGATCAATGATCAATTCTGGGTATTTTTTGTCGACCCAGACACTTATGCTCAACCTATGGCCGACGGTTTTATTGAACAACAAATACCTAACCTGCGCCTACCCGGTGAAGAAGGCAGCAATGGCAACCTGCTGTCTTACTGGACCACCTACTCTGAATTGCACCGTAAATACTTGCTGGCAAAAGCCGATGCGCTCAATAAACTATTTTCCACGCAGCCGATTAATCTTGACCTAATCTGGGATGGCGATGGTAAAAACACCAATGCTGCACTGACTATTTTTCGCAACTTTGACGATGCCAGTGTGACCAAGGGCCTGATAGGCGAGCCGCCCAAAACTGCCTGGGTTATCGACTACCCTTTGCTGGAGCGTATTCACTATCTGCTGACGGCCGACTTTGATGTGTTTGGCAATGTTGCTCATCAGCTGAATACACGCCTGTATATGGATTTTTTACGCATCGAAGGTGAATACAATTTCCTTTCGTTACTACCCAAAGATACCCGTATTGAATTGCGTGATTTTTGGTACCGAGGTGCCAGCCAACGACTGCACGATCAACTTTACCGCTACAAACTCGAAACGTTGCCCAATCCCAATATCGTGTTTCACACCAACGCGCCAAAGCGTGAACTTTACCAACTGCTCAGCCAACATCTTGGGCCCGCTGTGAGTGATGCGCAAAATCTGTCGAACCCAGCAGTACCCGATCACCACAGAAAAGCGTTTGAAAAACTGCAAAAGGTGCGCGGCATTCCAGCGTCGCTGCTGGCAGAAATGTCAGTGATCCTAGTAAAAAAAGCAGATGGCCGTAAAACGCTCTATACCATGCTGGCAAATCGTGCTCATCTCAACATTACCAGCTTACTGTTTGAACAAGACAACCGTTTACCAGAAGAAGACGCCATATCGGTTGCGTACGGTATTTTGGGCGATTACCCCAATACTTTTTTTGTTGTTAATGAAGAAAACCTCAACGATTGGGTTAACCAGATTTCAACTCTGGCCACCGCCGACGACTATGCTCGCCTGCTGGATAATTACGGGATAAGAAGAACAAACAAGGATTTTTGGTGGTACAGCGACCAGATACATGCGCAGTATGTGCAACAACAACCGGACCAGGCTGGCCGAATGGATTATAACCGCTACGAAAACCGATAAGGTTACAGGCGGCACACACCCGTGTGCTGCCTGTACAGCGTTCAGCCGTTAGAAATCCATACGTAAACCAATGGAGGCATTCGACACGTCGATATCTTCAATGTCGTACTCACGATAGTCCAACGTCAAACCAATAGTCGGTGTTAACGCAAAAAATACCCCGCCACTGTAGCTGATATCTTCGCCGTCGGTGCTCACATTACCGAATTGATCCGCATCAAGTTTCGCATCCCAGTAATACATTCCCACCTTGGCAAACAACTCGATGTTTTCCGATACAGGTAGAATACCTACCAGTGACAAATTAACGCCGTCTACCTCCAGATCGATTACACCGACGAGTTCGTCAGTCGCAGTTCCCAAATCAGTATAGGAGGCTTCTATGGCAAAATTTGGATGAAACCGGTAACCGCCATAAATATCGTACGATTTGCCTTTGTCGAAATCGTTGTCGCCAACATCAACTTCACTGCGGCCACCCGATACCCCCACGTAACCAATAAAGTCATTGGCGGTTGCCGACATACTTGAACCAGCTATCAACATTGCAGCCAACGGTAAAATCACTTTTTTCATTGATCATTCCTTATATGCCCCTAACGTAATGCTGCTATGCACTGGGCCCATGCCACAACAACAATATCAATAACGCGCTAATCACCAACCGTTTTTCGCCGATAATTCCATTTTATCCATAAATGTTTGGCTAGCATAAACGGCGGCATACGTACCCAGTGGGCACGAATATAGAGCAGTTGCTGACTGAATGACGGCCCCAGTTTCTCTACATTATCAGGTACCAATGTATTGTGAATGAGGCGCTTCATCAGACAGTCAATAGGCGCTGGGGAAGCACACCGGCAGAGTCGTGCATTAACATCGGCGGGTATCGATAAAGCAAAAATGTGCTGCAATGCATTGAGTGCGTAGTAGACGGGCTTCTCTACTCCAAGCTCCAGGGCTCGGTCTGCCAATCCTGTATAAAAGTCGGAGTTTTGCTGTGAAAAATATTGGCACAGCACGTTCATATCCCACAAGTCACGCAAACCACCACGCAGCTCATCACTGAACAGCAAATGGCTGGCACTGTGCAGCACCAAATCTTCCGGGCACAAGATACGAAATCGACTATTAGGTACCGGCACTGATCGAGTAATTAACTTTTCTGCATCCACCTTAATACGACTAGTCGGCTGG
The DNA here is from genome assembly GCA_050289485.1 of Cellvibrionaceae bacterium. Classification (GTDB taxonomy): domain Bacteria; phylum Pseudomonadota; class Gammaproteobacteria; order Pseudomonadales; family Cellvibrionaceae; genus JBNKFV01. The sequence continues at coordinate 145,201 of JBNKFV010000029.1, read as the reverse complement.
ATGATGTTGTGGTGCACATCCAACTCCACCGCACGCACCGGGTGTTTCAATGGCGGAATCTCATGGGACCAGGCACGATAATAATGTTCGTCGTATTCGTTGAGTTCTTCGCTCTGTTGCCAGCCATGCCGATGAAAACACGCTTCAACCATCGGTAATTTATTCTGCGGCACAAGTAAATCGATATCTGACAACAGGCGGCCTTCTGCCGCAGGCAGCCCACCATGCAAGTAAGCCACACCTTTCAGCAAAATAAGCGGTACATCAACCCCGGTAAAACTGCTGGCGATCAAATCCAGTTCGTAGTTCGCCTGCATCTGCATAAACTCAGCACGTACCCGCGCGCCATCCAATAGGATACGTGCGTCATTGGGTACGTGGGTGCAACCCGAAGCAGTCACTAGCCGATCCAGCGTTGCCATCATTCGTGCATGGCGACTGAAGCGCAGCAAGTCATCCCACTGCGACGACGACAACGATAACAAACGTTCGGGTTCATTCAGTACCTGGGTGAGCAAGTTCATGATTTAATCCTCTGCCTCAACCAGTTTATCCAGCGCGGCAATCGCCTCGTTTAAATTGCCATAACCCAAACCATAACATTGCGATTGCCGCACTAATCGTACCAACGAGTGAAAACCCTCCTCCATCGTAAGCTGATAATTAAACGAGTTATTCGACAAGCGAGTGAAGGCAACACTTTGCTTTTGCTCAATCAGCGACAGCTCTGCGTCGCACTGAAATTTTGGAAACACAACAAAGGCCGCTTTTGCGCGGGTAAATTGCTGCTCTAAACTCGCTACCGGCGGTGCCAAGTGTGCGACATCGCCTTTGCGAGTCTTTGGAAACGTGGGGCCGATATGAGTATCTGGCGCGAACGCTTTGATGACACCAATGGAATAGTTTTTAAGCGGTATCGCACGGGGAATCGGAATAATCTCGCCAGTTTGCTGATCGATAATGCCGAATTCATCCGATAGCAAACGCCAACCGCGATTAATAAGCCCGGAGCATAACGTACTTTTTCCCGAACCCGGCAGGGCTGGAAAAATAATCGCCTTACCATTTTTTTCCACTACAGCGCTGTGCAAAATCAAAAACCCGTTGGCAGCAGATCCAATACACCAGTTAAGCCCCCACTCCAACAGAGGAAAGGCATGGTCGACCGGAAAGGGATCAAACGGCTGAAAACCGTCAATGGTAAAAACCACTTGCGGTTTAAGCCAGCGACGCAAACCACCGGGGCGATCCATCGTCACGTGAAAATGGCAAACACCGTCATCAGGTACCACTGGCGTTGCACCATACATACGATGCAGCAAGGCGACCAAATCGGGCAGATGGGTTTTCAGGCAAACGGTAAATGGTCCCGTGCGATAACGAATACCGGAGGTCTTTGCACGTGCTACCAACTGCGAATAAGGAATGTCGGCAAGCTTCATGAGGCGCTGCTGTCTACTAGGCTAATGTTGCGTAAATCGTTGAGCACAACGGCAACTTTGTGCAGCCAGTCGGCATCGCAGGGCAGCTCAAAATCCGTAGCCAAACGGCGCGCGAGCTGCTCACCGGTACCCGGCTCTTCCAGCACACGCTTAAGAACCTCAGCTGGAAATACATTTAACAGATGAGTGCCACCGGAACGGCGATTGTAGCAAAGGGTGTCGTCGCCCATAGGCTCAAGGATAACCGCCGCCTTGTCGGCGTGCCACAAATCCTGTGTTGAAGTATTGCTAGACATATTGTTGTCCGTGTCTGCCGATTTATCATCGCCCACAAAAAAGGCGGCCTAGGCCGCCCTCTTGCGCACACTGTTTTTTACAGGTGGCTATACTGGCTGTTTACCAGTGAGTTCCAGCACGACTGGGTAATGGCATGGCCGTAACCGCCGTCTTCAACCAGCTGTACTTGTGGCCATGGCCCCAACTCCTGCCCGTACTCATCAACCAACACCAATACGTAAGCCACACTTTCGGTATAAGGCGAACGGCTATCACGCAATTTGGCCGTTGAGCAGTTAGCTACTATTTTCCCGCTGTTGTGGTAACAAATTTCGTTGATCACATAAATGTCATTGGGGAAGTGCTTGTAGCCCGGCGTGTGTTTGGAGCCGGTGCGTTTAAAATAGGCCACGGCCACGCGCACGGCGGTATCACCGTTGATGCTGTTACCGTTTTCAACAAACTTCTTATTGGAGAAATCACCCCCAATACATTGCAGCGCACTGGAGGTTGCCATGGCGGCGCCAGAGTGCAGCGTTGCCACCAGAGGTGCGGCCGCCGACGCCATCAATAAAGTACGACGACTTTGTGACACTGTTGAAGCGCTTTTGGTATTTTCGCCACGCGGCTGTTCACTGTTACCTGACATGATAGTTTCCGTCTATGTATAGTAGGTTAGAGGCTACTGCAGCCATACTGAATTGTCATTTAAGATGCAATTTTCATTCCTACTTTTGTAACCAACTGTTGCAAAAGCAACTTTAAGGATGCGTTACGCGTTCTCAGGCTCAAATTGTAAATGATTCCGACACTCAAATAAATGCGCCAACGGTTGTTTTGGGCGCCTGCAACAGGCCGCCGGTCTGTTTTTCGGTAAACATACACGCCGAAGAAAGATGGACTTTTCAACAAGATCTTTTATATTCAAGGTAAGTCAGTCGTTGATTATCGAGCTTCTCTGGAGGACTGCCTATGCTTTTAAGTCCTGGCCCTGACCTACAAACAGCGCTACAAGATTACTTTCGTCAGCGATTAGCAGAATTCAGTGAATCCCTTCAACCCAAGCCCCAAGAAGATACCCTGTGGTATCTTGGCCATATGCTGGCCCGCTTCGGCAATAGCGACCAGCTATTCAGCTACGACAACGGCGCCATTACCCTGCGCCCGCTCGCATTACTATATAACGACGCCCTCAATGCCGAAACCTCGCAACAACGCTGTCTGCAGCTGCGTCAACTGGGCGATCTGGCGCTGTTTTTAGGTGCCCTGTTCCCCGACAACTATGCCCGACGCGGCATTCACAAAGACTATTTTGTAGGTATGGGAGGCGGCGCTTACGATTATCTCTCAGAGAATGCCCGCACTCACCGCCATATCTTTGCCGAACTGGCAACTAGCTTCAGCCGAGCCTTACAGCTGATTGCCAACGCCTGTTCGAAAGATCATGTGTTCGACGCCAATGACGTGATTGCCTTATACAACCAGTGGCGCAAAACCCAAAATCCGGCACTGGCTAAACAGTTGCGAGAACTGGGGATTGATTTACCACCGACCCCAAAGGCTCAGTAACCTTAGTGATCGCATCCCCCATGACCATGCACATGGCCATGGGAAATCTCTTCCGCCGTGGCAGCACGCACACTATCCACTGTAATGGCAAACGTTAAGGTCTGGCCAGCCAGCGGGTGATTGGTATCGATATCAACGGTTTTCAGGCCCACCTTCACTACCGTGGCCTGGCGCGCACCGTGTTCGGTGTTAACGTGAACCACTTGCCCCGGCATCAATTTACCTTTGGTTAGCAGGTGTTTTTTGGGCACACGGGCCTGGGCATCAGCTTTAGGCTGGCCGTAAGTATCTTCCGGGCTCAGAGTTTCTTCTATACTGTCGCCCGCACTTTTACCCTCAAGGGCCTTTTCCAAGGCGGGAAACAAGCTGCCGTTACCATGCAGATAAATGGTTGCCTCACCACCGTCAGACGATTCCAGCACCCCACCCGATGCATCTTTTAACGTGTAGTGAAAACCTACCACTGTATCTTTACCAATGTGCATACCTGTCTCCTAAATCTTGTTGCAGGCTAGGGCCTGTTTTTCAGGGCGCAAGTATGCAAGGCTGTGACCGACAAATCCAGCCATAGTCGACACCATATTTAGGAGTACAGTATGCAAATAAGGCTCGCGACAGAGGATGACTTTCCACAAATGTGGCCATTTATGCAGACGATTATTGAAGCGGGAGAAAGCTACCCCTATCCGCGCGACAGTAAGATGGAAGATATACGCAAGCTGTGGTTGGAAGTACCGGAAAAAACGTTCCTGGCAGAAGACAAGCACAGTATCCTGGGAACCTATTACCTAAAACCCAACCAATCGGGGCAAGGTTCGCACGTGTGCAATTGTGGCTATATGGTTGCACCTGCCGCCGCAGGGCGCGGCATTGCAACACAGCTGTGCCAGCACTCACAAGACATGGCCCGCAGCCTTGGCTACAAGGCCATGCAGTTTAATCTGGTGGTATCAACCAATACCGTGGCCGTGAACCTGTGGTCTAAATTGGGCTTTGCTACGGTTGGCCGATTACCTGGTGCCTTTGCACATCCACAACATGGCTATGTGGATGCACTGGTGATGCACAAATGGCTGGCAGATTAGGCAGAAAACGGTTAGCCCGCTTATATACTAGCAGCGCTGTAGCTCGGGCAATTGCACTGCGGGTGTACCCAGCAACCGTCGCGACACAACACAATCTGCTGACTCACTACTGAGCAAGTCCGTAGATTCCAAACTCAAACCACTGGCCCCCTCTTCTTCGAAGGCGGCCTGAGCAATGCGACGCAAACAACCACCTGGCGTATCGAACTCATCTACATAAAATTCAACACAGTAGTGGCGTCGCTCCTGCGTAAACAACAACGAAAAATATCCCAGATACCTCATTAGTTATACCCTAAGATAAAAACCCGTTCATCACTGGCAATTAACGAACACGATGTACGCTCACTCGAAACAACCGCAGGCCGCTGCAACCGCAAGGCCACTGCCTTAGCGGGTGCGGGTTTGGCAACAGGTTGCCTGACCGCGCGCTGGCGTTTGTACTGGGCGGCCGTCATATCGTTACTCCTCTCCCATCAGACGGAAAAGATCGACATTTCCACCAGTGGCAGTGGTATTCACCGTAAAGGTTTTTTCCGAGGCAAAACGGAGCAGGTAACGTGGCCCACCGGCTTTGGGGCCGGTGCCTGACAAACCCTGCCCACCAAAGGGGTTAACTCCTACTACCGCACCTACCATGTTACGATTGATATAGGTATTGCCAACACGGGTAGACCGCAGCACCTGCTTGGCTCGCCCTTCGATACGCGAGTGCAACCCTAGCGTCAGCCCGTAACCACAAGCATTAATCTGTGCCAGAACGTTTTTCAGCTCACCACTCTTGAATCGCACCACATGTAAAATAGGACCAAAAACTTCTCGCTCAAGTTGTGCCATATTGTCCAGTTGAAAAATATGCGGGCCTACGAATGTACCTTCTGCCGGTATTTTTTCCTGCGGATAGGCATACAACAAAGTTGCCTCTTTTTTCATGCGATCAATGTGCCCTTGCAACATACTTTTTGCCTTGGCATCAATCACCGGGCCCATATCAGTCGACAAGTCCCATGGGGTTCCTAGAGTTAACTCGTCGCACGCCCCTTTGAGCATGGTTAATACTTTATCGGCCACTTCATCCTGCAAAAACAATACCCGCAACGCGGAGCAGCGTTGCCCGGCACTTAAAAAAGCAGAGGTAATAACATCGTCGACCAACTGCTCGGGCAACGCCGATGAATCGGCAATCATCGCGTTAAGGCCACCGGTTTCGGCGATCAACGGCACAATCGCACCGTCGCGCTCTGCCAGCTGTCGATTAATGAGCTTGGCAGTTTCGGTAGAGCCGGTAAATGCAACGCCACTCACCCGAGGATCAGTCACCAATTGCTCACCAATATCGCGACCGATACCTGGTATCAATTGCAGCACTTCACCGGGAATACCCACGTCGTGCATTAACTCTACCGCCCGACTTGCTACCAGCGGCGTTTGCTCTGCCGGCTTGGCAATCACACTGTTACCTGCAGCCAGCGCGGCCACTACCTGGCCCACAAAAATCGCCAACGGAAAATTCCACGGGCTGATACACAGAAACACTCCACGGCCTTGTAACGCCAATTGATTGCTTTCCCCAGTGGGGCTGGTCAATTGTTGAGGCTCGGCAAAATGCTCCCGAGCCATCGCCGCATAGTAATGGCAAAAATCAATCGCTTCGCGCACCTCCGACAAGGCATCATTGAGGGTTCGCCCACCTTCGCGACTGATCAGCCCCATCAATTCAAACATGTTGTCAGTAAGGCTTTTACCAACCGCATCGAGCAACGCTGCGCGAGCATTACCACCACATTCATTCCAGCGATATTGTGCAGCACTCGCACTGGCCAGTGCTGTATCAATTTCTTCACGCGTGGCATTACGCACTTTACCCACATTCACCTTAGGCGCAGCCGGGCTAGTAGCCCACTGAGAAGCACTATCATTGAGCATCGACTGGCCATTAATAATCGGCGCGGCCTGATAAAGAGTATCAACATTACGCTTAATCTCGGCCATGACTTTTTCTGCCTGCGCAACATCTTCCAGGTTTACACCCATCGCATTATCTCTCGGCGTTTCACTGTGTTTGAAAATATCAACGGGCACAGAAATACTTGCGTGCCGCTTTGGCTCTGCACTTTTCACTTTCTCAATCACGTCTTCCACCAGTTTATTAATTGGAGTGTTATCGTTGAGGAACCGGTTAACGAACGAACTGTTGGCTCCGTTTTCTAACAGGCGACGAACCAGGTAAGGTAATAAATCACGATGCGCACCCACCGGTGCATAAACACGCAATCCTGGCATTTGCAGGTTCTGCGCTTTGCACTGCTCGCGTAGTTGTCCATAGAGCAAGTGGCCCATACCGTGCAAGCGCTGAAATTCAAATGCTTGGCCAGAACGGGCAATTTGCATAACCGTGGCAATGGTTTGCGCATTATGCGTAGCAAATTGAGGAAAGATTGCATCTTGAGCGTTTAACAATAAACGTGCACAAACCTGATAACTTAAATCGGTACTGGCTTTGCGGGTATACACTGGGTAATCCACCAACCCGAGTTCTTGCGCATGTTTAATTTCAGCATCCCAGTAAGCGCCCTTTACCAGTCGCACCATAAATTGATGGCCTGTTTCACGGGCGAGATTAATCAGCCAATCAGCCACATGGGGGGCGCGCTTTTGATAGGCCTGCAATACAAAGCCCAAACCATCCCAACCTTGCAACGCAGGGTCGCGTGCCAGTGCTTCGAAAATATCCAGGGAAATATCTAAACGTTCGGCTTCTTCGGCGTCGATGTTAAAACCCATATTGCCCAACTTAGCAGCCAATGCCAGCGACTGTACGCGGGGCAATAATTCTGCCAATAAATGTTCACGCTGGGTTTGTCGGTAGTGGGCATGCAGCGCCGATAATTTAATGGAGATACCATCGGCCTCTATCACACTTTTATCGCGCGACTGCTTGGCCGCAATCGATTCGATAGCATTACGATAAGATTCAAAATAACGTTGCGCATCTTGGTCGTTACGCGCACCTTCGCCCAACATGTCGAAAGAAAAACGCGTTCCCGCAACATTTTCTGCTGGACCACGCTTCATCGCCTCTTTAATAGTGCGTCCCAAAACGTATTGTCCGCCCATGATACGCATAGACTGCAACATGGCACGGCGTACAACCGGCTCTCCCAAACGACTCACCAAGCCACGAAACCAGTGCGACGTTTCACCAGTCACATCAGGGTCAAGCTCAACGATTTTTCCGGTGAGCATCATGCCCCAAACTGATGCATTCACAAACAGTGAATCTGAATGGCCACGATGACTGCGCCAGTCGCCGGTATGCACTTTTTCAGCAATCAATGCATCGGCCGTATCACTGTCAGGAATACGCAGCAAGGCCTCTGCCAGACACATCAACGCCACACCTTCGCGATTGGAAAGACCAAACTCTTCCAAAAAGGCGTCGAGTGTACCTCGCATATTACGCGCGGCACGCGAACGTTTCACCAGGTCAGCAGCATTTTCCATCACCTGGCTGATAATCTGCTCGTCACTCTGCGCCAGCACCAGCAACTCGTTTACACACTGATCTTCGTCAGCGTAAGCATAGTGTCGCAAGCGGCTGCGAGCCTCTTGAAGTGCACTCATGGTACAACCTCTCAATGTTGAACATCACCGAATTATTATTTGGCATTATCCTGCCTACACAACAGAATGTGCCCCTTTTTTTGCTTTATTTACCGAACCAAATACGGTAGATTTAGAAAACAACCGTATAAAAAACGAATGCAAAAAATGTGCATTTAATCCATTCTCAAGCAGAGCGAGTAAACCCGCGATGACCCCTAAATCGAACTCACCACTAAAGCCTCTGGACCGCATCGACCGAGCCATTCTTAAAACCCTGCAAGACGAGGGTCGCATCTCTAACGTTGAGCTTTCACAGCGCGTCAATCTTAGCCCCAGCCCTTGCCTTGAACGTGTACGTCGACTCGAAACTGATGGCTATATAGAAAACTACAGCGCCGTCTTAAGCTCAGAAAAGCTTGGGTTGGGTAAAATTGCATTTGTTCAGGTAACGCTCGACCACATGACACAAGAAGTATTTGAACAATTCAAAAAAGCGGTAGAGAAAAACCCCTACGTCGTTGAGTGCCATATGGTAGCGGGAGGGTACGACTATTTAGTTAAAGTACGCTTTGACGACATGGACAATTATCGCTACGTATTACAAAAAGTTGTTGAACTTCCTCATGTCAATCAAACCCACACTTACGTGGTGATAGAAGAGGTTAAAAATGCGTGTGGTATTCCGATGGACCTGGTTGGCAAATAAAAAAGGGAGCTGGCACAAGATGTCAGCTCCCCTGCAAACTATTATGCTCTACAATCAGACGTTAACGCGAATAAACACCTGCCACAGAACGCGGTGCAATCAGGCTAACGATAACGCTGGCAAGAGCGCTAAAAACAAACCCAGGAATAATTTCGTAAAGCTCGAAAATCCCGCCCGACAAGTTTTTCCAGACTACAACGGTGACTGCACCAACCACCATACCTGCCAATACGCCATAGCTGGTAAGCGAACGCCAGTATAAAGACAGCAGTAACACAGGCCCAAACGCAGCACCAAAACCAGCCCACGCATAGCTGACCAACCCCAATACGGTGCTGTCGGGATTTAACGCCAGCAACCATGCAAAAAAGGCTACCGCAACCACCGCAATACGACCTACCCACACCAACTGCCCAGGCGTGGCATGCTTGTACAGTGTGCGGTAAACGTCATTCGACAAGGCCGACGACGATACCAGCAACTGCGAGTCTGCCGTGCTCATAATGGCCGCCAGAATCGACGCCAACAACAAACCAGCTATCACCGGATGGGTGAGCAAATAAATTAATTCAATAAATATTTTCTCACTGTCACCTTGCATATCGGGTATATAACCAATACCAACCCAGCCGATACACAACGAGCCTATTAATGACAGAAATGTCCAGGAAACAGCAATGCGCTTACCCCCGGCAATATTGTCAGCCGAATTAATCGCCATAAAACGGGCTAAAATATGTGGCTGGCCAAAATAACCGAGCCCCCACCCCATGAGCGACAAAATCGCAATACCACCAATCGAGGCACCTTCGGCGGTAGTGAAAACATTTAGCAGCTCGGGATTTTTATTTTGAATACGCTGAACAATTTCATTATAGCCCACATCTTGAAACGCAATAATGGGCAGGGCCACCAGTGCACAAATCATGAGCGACGCCTGAATCACATCGGTCCAGGTTACCGCCAGGTAGCCACCAAACATGGTATAAGCAACAATAGCCACCAGCCCTAACGTTACTGCCATACTGTAATCAACATTCAGCACACTTTCGAATAGTTTGCCGCCTGCCACCAGGCCGGAACTGGTGTAAAACAGAAAGAACAGTAAAATCAAAGTAGCTGAAGAAAAACGTAACAAGCTACCCAGCTCCGGAAAACGATTAGCAAAATAATCCGGCAAGGTTAAGGAGTTATTGTACTCTTCTGAGGCCTGGCGCAATGGCTTAGCTAAAAACTGCCAGTTGGCCCAGGTTCCCAAAAACAGACCCAAGGCCATCCAGGCTGCTTCCATACCAGCAAGGTAAGCAAAGCCCGGCAAGCCCAACAACAACCAGCCACTCATATCCGACGCACCAGCCGATAACGCCGTGGGAAAAGGCCCTAAACTGCGACCTCCCAAAATAAAGTCGTCAAGATTTTTTGTGCTACTCCAGGCCCAATAGCCAATCATTAACATCAACAAAAAATAGCAGGCAAAGACAATCAGGATCATGAAGCACCACCTTAAAGGCCCATACAATTGGATTATTATATCGCTGCCGTCAACTCACCTTTTAACGGCAGCTTGTCAGAGGCGCTGGGCAAAGCACTAAACTTTGCCCATAGGTTATTAAAAGTCGGCACTGACTCGCAGGTAGTAAAAGCCACCATTGAAACCAGCAGGTGAGTTAAGCGGATAGATCGCACCCAAAAATCCCGGTGTACGACCGGTCCAGCCATTCACAGTGGTGTATTCGTCTGGATATTCGTCAAATACGTTTTTCGCACCCACGGAAACCCGGAAGTTGTCGTTCATCTGCCGACTAACTTCCATGTCAACCAGTGTGATGGGGTCAGTAACCACGGGCAAGGAGTTGTCGGTAAACAAACCCTCGTAAGTCTCGCCATAATAATTGACACGAGCGAGAAAATCCCATGCGCCCAGGGTGTGATTAAGGGTGAGTGTTGCCCGATGCTCGGGGAGGAAATCTTCGAGCTCACGTACGTCACCGGCAGACAATGTAACACCAGGACTAGAGATCTCGGTATCATTCCAGTTATACGCCAAGGTTACATCGGTATGGCTGTTTTCCCACTCCAACGGAATCGAGGCCACAATATCCAAGCCTTGGGTTTTGGTATCGAAGTCATTCACAAAGAAGCGAATTTCGCTGATAGTGTTGGCCTCTTCCAGCCCCTGAGCCAGCAATAGGGCCCGCTCGCTATCCCCAATACCCACTGTGGTCAACGAAATACGGCCATCCACTTTAATCTTGTAATAGTCGATAGTCAGGTCGGCAAAGCCAGCTGAAATCACGGCACCAAAACTAAAACTGGTAGACTCTTCCGGCTGCAACTGCTTGCCACCCAGCGCAACGGCCACATCATTCGTAGGCGGTACCACCAAGGTCTCAATTAAACCACCATTAAGGAAGCTGGTTGCTGCACGGCGCAAATTACTCTGACCAATGGTCGGGGCCTTAAAGCCTGTGCTAACGGCGCTACGAAAACTCAACCAGTCAACAACATCTAAGCGGGCTGCAATTTTACCGTCGAAGGTATCGCCAAAATCGCTGAAGTCTTCATAGCGCATCGCACCAGAGAGCAGAAAGGTATCGGTGACATCGGCTTCAAGATCCAGATAAGTAGCGTAGCTGTCACGTTTATAAATACCAGCTACATCGGAAGAGAAACCCTGGAAGCCATTGGAGCCAATGGAAAACCCTTGATCTTCGTAACCACCGGGTGCGAAAGATTCAGTTTGCCCGGCTGCAATTTCAAACTGCTCTTTATGGTACTGCCCACCAAAAGCTACGTTCAAATCAGAGGCCAAACCATCAATCTGCACGGGGAATGAAAAGTCAGCATTGAGCATTCGCTCTTGCTGGGTTTGGCTACCCAGATTGAAGCTGGTAGGTGTATCTGGGCCGTAAGACGCATTAACCGTGTTGTAAATCAAATAATCAATATGGCTTCGACCGGTCGACGCACTAAAGTCGTAAGTCATGCCGTTACTCCACTCACCACGCATACCCAGTACCAGACTGGAGTCTTCCACATCACCGCCAAAGCGCGGGGTAAAACCACCAGGGAACATTTCATTGAAGGCAAAACAATTCGGGTTGTTGGCAACCTGGCTCTGGTAGGTTGGGTCGTCTAAAACGTTAGCCACGCCATCGAGGGAAATGGTTGGACAGTTACCACTACCATTGCCTGTTACATCTGCCACCAGTAAATTGCCATCGCCATCATTGTATACACCACTGCGCGTCTGTGGATTGCGATAAAAGAAGCTGCCATCGGTAGCGCGAGTGGCGTAATTACCAAACGCATAGGCCTCACCAGCGCCAGCTTCAACGGCAGCATTGAAGAACAGTTTGTAGTCGTCGGTAATTTCGGGCGTACCCCACACCACAACAGGATTATCAATACTCGTATTGCCGGCATCGGCCAGTGCCTGGGCCCCGCTATCTTGCACACCACGGCTGGTGGGGTCAGTTTCTTTTGCTTCAAAGGCCAGTGTGGCAAAGCCATCTTGCCCCAGATGGGTGCCGAACAAACCGGAAATTTGCGTGATCGCACCATCGCCCTCATAGTATTCACCAGTACGGAACTCGATACGGCGCGCTTCAGGATCATCGGCCAAAACAAAGTTTAACACCCCTGCGATGGCGTCAGAACCATACTGTGCTGCAGCACCATCGCGCAGCACCTCTACCTGCTTCATTGCAATACCTGGCAACGGCGCGATATCAACGCCCTGGGCACCACGGTTTAAACCAGCAATAAATTCACCAATCACCGCGCCACGGTGACGACGCTTGCCATTAACAAGCACCAGCGTACTATCGGAAGGCATGCCACGCAGGTTCGCAGGACGCACCAGCGTACCGGCATCACTAATGGGCTCGCGGTTGGCGTTATAAGAAGGCACGACGTTGGTCAGCACATCCAGCATATCACTGCTGCCCTGCGCCTCCATTGCCGCACTGTTAATAACATCAACAGGCACGGGAGCATCGAGAACTGAACGCCCCTCACGGCGCGTACCCACTACCGCAATTTCTTCCAGTTCAACTATTTGTTGATCCTCAGACTGTGCCATAACAGTTGCCGAGGCAAGTGCCCAAAAAGGCACTGTCGTTACCAGTGCCGCCAATTGCTTTCGTGTAAATGGTGCCATCTCTTTTCTCCACTTGAAGTTAAGTCACTATCTGTTGGTATTGGGTAGTGTTATCTGCCAATTGCCGCTATGGGAAAAGACCGCATTCCCGTGGCAAGTGGCTAAGATCAGTAGCTTTACTAACTGCCGTATGCCATCGATAGCTACCTGATTGTCGTTCATCAGTTTTATTGTAGACAGTAGAATCAATGCTAAAAAAAATTCATCAGTATTTGGTGGCTTTATCTCCGAAAGGCCCAAATTTAGTACGGGTACTTTTGGAAAACGCCATACAATCTACGGAACGCTGCAAACTGCCGCCTATCACTTGTCAGGTGGTCATAAAAAAGCTCGAAACCGCCACGAACGATCTTTAGCATTGAAACGCGCAGGTAAGAACAAGATAGAGAGCCAGCCCACATGCATTAACCGTAAAAAGAGGTGCTATTACATACGCTGAGTGGATTTTTCCGCGCAGCAACGCACGCTACGGAGCACATCAGCCGCAGGTGGTTGCAACTTTTGTGACGGCGATATTTCTAACAGGTTACGCCATCACCTGCTTACGCGCTGCCCATAAGATAAAAGCAGCCAGGCGGGGTGAATATCGATACACTGCTCACTAAGGCCTGTTAGCACTAACACGTGATACTAAGGAGAGCTCATGGCATCAATTACATCTCACCGCGCAACGGCAATTAAATACTGCGTTGTTGCCACATTACTGGCACTTTTTCTTAATGGTTGCGCCACCATGAGACTGGAAACGCCGCAGCTATCCATTACCAACATAGAGCCGGCAGGCAGTGGCCAGGGCGCCTTGTTCACACTGCGGCTACAGCTAATTAACCCCAATAGCGTCGCCCTACCCATTAAAGGCATGAGTTATCAGGTGAGTATCAACGGTGTTGATTTGCTGCGCGGCGCCAGTGGCGATATACCCAGCATACCAGCTTACGGTACCAGTGAATTTACCGTACCGGTAACCGCCAACTTATTGGCCGCGCCACGCCTGTTTATGCTACTGAGTAATACTTCAACGCAACAGCTGGACTATGCGATTACCGCTAAAGTGGATTTAACAGGCCCTTGGCCAAGCCAGCAGATCAGCGAGCGCGGCACGCTCAAACTGCGTTAACTATTAACCCGGCAATAAAAAAGCCACCGCAATGGGTGGCTTTTTACAGTTGCTGATAACGATCAGGCAATCCATATCTGCTTGGCATTCACAAATTCTTTAATGCCATGCGGTCCCAGCTCGCGACCAAAACCAGAACGCTTAATACCACCGCTGGGCAAACGAGGGTCTGTTTTTACAATACCGTTAACGGCCACTTGCCCAGCCTGTAACTCCTCAGCAAACCGTGCAGCAACCTGTTTGTCGGCTGTCCATATGGCGGCACCCAAACCGTATTCAGTATCGTTAGCCAACACCAGCGCGTCGTCGGCATTGGCCGCTTTAACCACACTCATCACTGGCCCAAACGTTTCTTCTCGAAAGGCGCACATTGCTGGCGTCACATTCGTCAGCAACGTTACCGGATAAAAGAATCCATCGTTGTCGGGTAACTCACCACCCAGCACACAAGAGGCTCCCTCACTGATACTGGTTTGCACCTGCCGATGCAAATTATCGCGCAGGTCAGCCCGCGCAATGGGACCAACATCAGTGGTATCCAGCAGTGGATCTCCCACCCGCAATACAGACAAGCGGCGCTTTAATCGCTCAACAAAATCGTCGTAAATAGACGCTTCAACAATAATGCGCTTGGCAGCAATGCAGGATTGCCCGGCATTAATAATGCGCGACAGCGTGGCCACATCGGCTGCTTTTTCAAGATCGGCATCGGCCAGCACAATGCAGGGGTCGGACCCACCCAGTTCGAGCACCGAATGCTTAATTTCACTGGCGGCAATTGAAGCCACAATGCCACCGGCTTTGGCTGAGCCAGTAAACGACACCGCCGCAATATGCGGGTGGCGAATCACGACTTCTACCTCTGGCGTGCCAATAGGTAAATTCACCATCACATTTGCGGGCGCGCCGGCGCGTGCGAATGCATCGGCAATGGCGGCCGCGCAACCTGGCACCAATGGGTCGTGTTTTAATACACAGGTGTTACCTGCCATCAACGAGGGTGCAAGAAACCGAAATGCCAACCACAAAGGAGCATTCCACGGTAAAATACCCAAAATGGTGCCCAATGGCTGATAGGTTACATAGCTCAAGCTCGCATCAGAGGCGATGGTTTGTCTTGCCAGATAGGTTTCTGCATGCTCGGCATAATGCTCAGCACACCACGCAGCTTTTTCTACTTCTGGGCCACCTTCATTAATGGGTTTACCCATTTCTTTCGCCATTATCTCGGCCATTGCACTTTTTTCTTTGCGCAACTCCTCAGCCACCTTGCGCAATAACGCTGCCCGCTCGGCAAACGAGGTTTTGCGCCATGTTTGCGCCGCGTCGTGGGCTGCCTCTACCGCTGCGCTGGCCTGCTCAGCAGTCAGCGCCGCAAATTCGGCAAAGGCTTTGCCAGTGGTTGGGTTAGTTGCTATCAACATGGGTAAACTCCTGCTTCTTGTGCGCTATTTCTTTACTACCTTGGCGGCAGATTTTTCACTAAAGTCTGCCGAATGCTTTTCTACCGGTTTGTCGCTGTCGAGCTGCTTTTTGTTAAATGGCTCAACCGCTGAGGGCACATTGGCTGCTTTCATGTTCGTGCTGGTCTTGACCGTAAAGTCCCGGTCGAGCGTAAAAAACGATTCGCAGCCAGTGTCGGTAATATAAATGGTATCAGAGATACCACAGGTTTTGTCGCCATCGACGCCCCACATCCAAGGAATGACATGAAATGTCATTCCAGGCCGTAAAACGGTAGATTCTCCTTGTTTTAGGCTCACAATATAGCCTTCATCCCAACTGGGTGGGAACGCAATGCCAATAGAATAGCCAGAACGGGTAATCAAACGGGCACCCACATCGTTGTGAGTGATGATATTGCGAATCATATTGTCGACATCAGACACGGTCATGCCCGGCTGAACTTCCTGATGCAAAACATTTAATGCCGTTTTCATCACCTCTTGTGCACGGTACATAGAATCGGGCAATTCACCCAGCATTACGGTGCGCATCATCGCCGTGTGATAACGTCGGTAGCAGCCACCCACTTCCAAAAATACATGCTCGCCGGGCTGCACAACGCGCCCCTCCCAGGTTGCATGGCCAATCATGGTGCGTGGGCCAGAGGTAACGTAGGGCATGACAGCCGGAAATTCGCCCCCGGCAGAAAACATGGCCGCGCTGATCGCACCGGCAATTTCATTTTCAGTAACACCCGCTTTACAGGCATCAATACCCGCTGTCATGCCTGCCTCGGTAGCCTTGGCGGCTTTGCGCATTACCTCAATCTCTACCGCCGACTTACACACGCGCCCTTCTTCAACGATACCAAAACAGTCGAGCAACTTACCTTCGGTCAAGGTTGTGTGAATATAATCCTGATGGTAAGCGGGGAAAAAATAGCTGTTACGTTCATAGCCGATACGCTTGTCGGCCAAACCAAACTCGCGCAGTGCATCCACCAGCATTTGAATCGCATCGCCGGTATCAGGATAAGGTCGCGTTAGCTCCACCCACGTACGCGCGTGTACATTCGACTCTTCCAGCTTGCGGGTGATCATAAATGGTTCACTCTCAAGCGGTACCACTAACGCCTGAAAAAACGAGTAGCCGGTGGTTTGGTAGTCAGTTAAATACATAATATTTTCAGGATCACTGATGACCACCGCATCCAGGCAGCGCTCAGCAATACGCTCGCGCAGTTCGCGCAAGCGACGCTCGTATTCCGCAAACGGAAACGTCATATCGTCACGATTAATCATGCTGCCTCCAGTACCTGTTGGGTGACCGATACCAAAATGTCTAGCCCCTCTTTCAAATCACTTTCCGGAATAGTGAGTGGCGGTATCAGTTTCACAACCCGGCCGCCCACACCACAACTGGCCACCAACAAGCCACGGTCAAAGCAAGCTTTGACAACACTGGCCGCCTTCGCAGTTTCGCCCAAGTCGAGCCCCAGTATCATGCCTTTACCGCGCACCTGAACACGGGGATGATCTGCCAACGGCTGCAAAGCCGTGCGCATAATTTTTTCGTTGGCTTTAACGCTGTCCATTAATTCGTTGTTTTCGAAATAACTGAGTGCTTCAGTACCGGCAACAAACGACAACCCCTGCCCACGAAACGTGCCGGTGTGCTCACCCGGCGACCAGAGTTTGTCGTACTCCGGCTTCACCAAATTAAGCGCCAGCGGTGTACCCATACCGCCAATGCCTTTGGCCAGGCAAATAATGTCTGGGTCGATATCGAGGTCATCGAAACTGAAAAAGGATCCGGTGCGGCCCATCCCTACTTGAATGTCGTCAACAATCAACAGAGAACCAAAATCTTTCGCCAATGTGACCAGCCCTTGTAACCAGGCTTTATCGGCAACATTCACGCCCCCTTCGGCTTGCACGGTTTCCACCAGGAATGCTGCTGGCGGCTGAATACCGGAGGATCCGTCTTCATACAAAGCGCGCATTTGGTCGAGGCTTTGCTGCCCGCACCCCGCCTCACAACCCATGCACGGTGTGTTACAACCAAACGGATAATGGCTCACGTGAACCAACGGCACGCCAGCTGCTTTGCGAAATACTTGGTTAGCCGTACACGCCAGCGAGCCCAGTGTCATTCCATGAAAGCCGCGGGTAAATGCCACTATCTCTTGTCGCCCGGTAGCCCGGCGCGCCAACTTAAGCGCAGCTTCCACCGCGTTGGTACCGGTTGGCCCCATAAACTGTAATTTGTGCGGCATGTTGCGAGGTTCGAGAATAGTTTTAACAAACTGCTCAATAAAACGGCGCTTAACCGTGGTATGCATATCAAGGCTATGGGTAATACCATTGGCCTCAAGGTGGGCAATCATCGCGCGCTTCATGCGCTCGTTATTGTGACCAAAATTCAACACGCCAGCGCCGGCAAAAAAGTCGATGTATTCGTGCCCCTGCTCGTCGATCTGTCTCGCATTTTGGGCCTTATCAAAGACAACTGGATACACGCGACAGTACGCACGAATACCAGATTCACGATCAGCAAAAATGCCCATAATCCAACTCCTCACTTATCGATTGAGCGAAGACTGATTACCTCTCAGCCGCAAAGCCGGAGTCCGCCGCAACGAACTCTCAGAATCACCAGGCTTGACTGGCATACATTGATGACCCATCAAGCTGATAGACAACTGCAGAGAGTTTCTCTGCATGAATCATGTTTTATTTGACGAGGCGCGGTTCACACCATGCTGTCTAGAGTGCAAAGAACCTTGTCTTTGCATAGAACGACCTGCCTGTTCTGCAGTATCGAGAATGTACTAACGACTGGGGCCAAACGCCCCAAAGACCAGCCTACATAGTTGAGTATAGCCAAGGCTCGCCGCGTTTCACGTAACAATGACACAGTAATTACCCAGTAAATACTATGCAGAGTTTGTGCCGCATTTGCCTGAACACACCCACATAAGCGTATGTGGAGGCGGGTTTTCTACGTAGCTACCCTAGCACCTACAACCACACCTCTAACAAGTGACAATAATCACAGCAAAAGTTTCCCCCTTTCAAGCCTCGATAGCATTGGAGTATGGCAAACAGGTAAATAGTACTGTTTGTATCAATAGCCCAAATGCTATGATTGCCGCCGTTTTTGCACCATATCGCAGCACGCCAACCACAGGATTGCCCCTTGCTTAGTTATCGCCACTCTTATCACGCTGGCAATTACGCCGATGTTCTCAAACATATGGTGTTGATCGAATGCCTCAAACACATGACGGCAAAAGACAAACCCTTCAGTTATATCGACACCCACGCCGGGGCAGGCCTATACGCGCTTACCTCGGCACAAGCCAGCAAACTGGAAGAGTACCGTAACGGTATCGGCAAACTGTGGGGCAATGCAGAGCCCCTACTACAGCCCTACCTCACCACAATACGGCGCTACAATAAAGGGCAGGCCTTGCGCTACTATCCCGGGTCGCCCCTCATTGCGGCCCAGTTTTTACGCCCACAAGATCAAGCCTGGTGCTACGAATTACACCCCAACGACAGCACCACCCTGGCGACCAACTGTAAGCCCTTTAAAAAATGTCGCGTTAAACCAGAAGACGGTCTGCAAGGGCTTATCAGTCTGCTGCCTCCCGTATCGCGGCGGGCACTGGTTTTGATAGACCCCTCTTATGAAGTAAAAACCGATTATCAACTGGTGGTAAAAACAATCGCGCAGGCACATCGGCGTTTTGCTACCGGTACCTATGCGTTGTGGTACCCGGTGGTAAAGCGCGCGCAGATTCAGCAAATGGAAAAAGCCTTAAAACAAACCGGCATCAGAAATATTCAACTGTTCGAACTAGGCTTAACGGGCGACACCGACGAACGCGGGATGACCGCCTCAGGCATGATCGTGATCAATCCACCATGGACACTGCAAAAAGCCATGACCGACGTACTGCCCCTATTGCAAGAACTGCTTAGCGACAGTACGAGTACTTTCCGTAATGAAGTGTTACAACCTGAATAGTGATTTACTCAGCGATAGATCATATCGCTGCGCTTGTGCGCCAGTTTCGCCAGCAACCGATTTTGTAATGGCTGCGCAATATTGGCTTTATTCATGGCGTTGATAAGTAAGCCTACCGTGCGGTTAAAGTCGCTTTCGGCAATAAAATTATCGACAATGGCTTCGATGGAAGATTGCCCGCCCATATCTGCGCACAACGGACAGGGAATTTTTTGCAGATGGAACGATCAAACAGATCTATGCTGTTCTTCAAATTTTTCACACCACTTAATCACTTGGTCGGCAGGTAGGGAGCGACTAAAATAATAACCCTGCAACCAATCGACACCCCAGCCGCTCAACAGCGCTGCGGTTTCCTCATCCTCCACACCCTCGGCAACCACGGCCAAATTAAAACTTCTGGCGAGATCAAGGATTGAACGCACGATAATGCGATCGGCCGCCAACGTGGTTAAATTCATCACAAACATGCGATCAATTTTCAGCTCGGTCACCGGCATATTTTTTAACTGTGCCAATGACGAATGCCCCGTTCCAAAGTCATCAATTGCCAGGTTAAACCCCTGCGAGCGAAACATATCGAGCAATGCCATAGATTTTTCGGGGTCGCGCATCACTTCACTTTCAGTAACCTCAAACGCTAAAGCATCCATTGGCACATTGAGTGTACGCAACAAACTATTAACTTGTTGCAATAATTCAGAACGCTGTAGATCCTGCGCCGACAGATTGATCGCAACTTTTGCATTAAACCCCTCGGCCCGCCATTTTTGCAGCTGGGTAATCACCGTAAGAATTACCCAATCGGTAAGATCGTGAATCAGACCTGACTGCTCGGCCAACGGTACAAAAACATCCGGCGGCACAAAACCATCAATGGGGTGCTGCCAACGAACCAAGGCCTCAAAGTGAGTTGCGGAATAATCTCTTGCCGCCACTTTAGGCTGATAATACATACACAGTTGACCACCGTTTTTTGCCAAGGTCAGTTTAAGGTCTGTCAATAAACGTAAGCGTTTTAAATAAGTTTCTTCCTGTTCAAAATTATAATGAACGATAGAAAATCTCTCTCGCCGCGCCGTATCCAGCGCTATACTTGCCCGCTGAATCAATAATTTACCAGTAAGCCCATCGTCTGGATAATGAGCGGCCCCCAAGCAAAATTTCAAACTGATTTCCAGATCACTGAGCGTGTAGGGTTCACTCAATAAAGCCAAGGTATCTATCAACACGTTTTCCAATTCAGGTGTATTTTTCACCACTAACAGAAATTCATTCCCTACCAAACGGGCAGTCAGCATACGGTTAGACAGACTTTCTAAACGGGCGGCTACCTCAATTAAAATAATGTCGCCAATATTGTGACCAAACGTATCGTTCATGGCACGAAAGCCAAGAACATTGATAACACAAACGGTATAAGGTGCGCTGCTGCCCGCCAGCAAGTCATCTACCCGCTCAACCGCATAGCGACGATTTATTAAATGCGTAAGCGGATCGTGATTGGCTTGAAACACAATCCGTGCCTCCCGCTCACGAAGATCACGCTGCATGCGATTGAGGGCGCCAGCCAGCTCATTCACTTCATTCACATCGGCACTGATACTAACCTGCTGGCGGTAATGCCCGTTGGCAATACTCGCAGCCAAACCAGCCAGAGACCGCAATGGCCTGGTAAGATTACGCGAGAACACCACGGCATACAGCAACGCCAAACTGATACCCAACAGCGTAATCAATACGATTTTGATTTGTAGCGAATCAAACCGCGCATAAGCGTCATCTACCGACGAAGACAGATAAACCACAGGATCATCCAGCGCAGCCAAGTCAAAACGGCGAGTAATATAATGGCCACGATTAAACCAGCCCCCCAAGGGAGGGCCAATATTATCTACCGCTTGCAGTATTTCACTGGTAGCAGCATCCGGTAATGTAGACACATAAAAGGGATTTCCCATCGCACGATGTGGCGTAAATGTAACCTCAAGCTGTGTAATATCTTTTAGCTCATCCGCCAACGCCTTATTGATACGAAAACCAATCACCGCCACGCCTACGGGAATTGGCGCACGCACCGGCATCAGCAACACTTGATAAATATCACCCTGTAATACCAGAGAATAGACAGCCCCGCCTTCGCGCATAACTGTGCTGACCAACTCCGGTTCGGGAAAGGTATCACCACTACGTAGCGCACTGCTCGGCGAGGTCACAATGTTGCCGTTTACCGACAATAGCGCCACCAAATCAGCTGCAATACGGTTACCATGATTAACCAATATACTGGAAATAGTGTCTACGTCGTTGGTCGCTACCGCCTGCTTGAAACCAAAATCCGAGGTGAGCACCTCGGCAGAACTGAGTAGTTGCTGCTTGCGACTGTGCAGCAGGCGTTCCAGTACGCTGTAGCCAACATCAATATCGCTGGAGATTTGATCGCGGATATCACGCTCGCTCGATACCCATACAGAAACAATAATCGCCAGACAAACCACCACCATGGTGGCGGTGAAAAATCGCAGTAAATGTCGTTGTAGCGACTTAGCGGCCATTGAGTTTAAAACGCTCCCCAAAAGTATTGCTGCGAGCTTTAGGCGGAAGGGCGTTAACAGGAAGTGTTAACGAGTAACGGCCATTGGCATCAGCAGACGTTAAGGACATCAATCTGGGTTCTGGTGCAGCTTGGTAAGGGTACCACACACGTACCTGCTGCGACTCAACAGCTGCGCAGGCAAGTAATGAAAAATTAACGATGCTTTGTTCATCAGTGATTGAGGTCAATGCTGAATTAACTACATAAATGTAGCCCACTATGGTGTCGTGAATATTCCAACCCGGCACCACAATACCGGCCTGACCAAATAGGTTAACGATCCTTGTTCCCGCAGATAATCTAATCCAACACAGGATTTTCACTATTCACCAGGAAAAATTGCTCCCCCGGCCCACAGGGCAAATTGTAAGACCATACAAATTACCAGGCCACGGACTGACATAAACCAGATGAGAGAAGCCCTACCCCCAGACCAAGGCCTGTACTGCGGCAATACTGACAGTGGAACGTTTGGTATTTATTATTAAAGCTCTGCAGCTGGCGCTTACGCGGGCACGGCGGCATCTAACCAATCTTTTGCTTCGGTGACGAAAACGTCAAACCGAGCATCAACTTCGAACACCAGCGATACAATTTCATTAGCTGGCAGCTCTGCACTCAAACCCGACTCCAGCTTCACAATCGCATTCACGAGCTCTGCGCCGCCGTAGTTGGATACGACCCCCTTGAGATTGTGAAAAATAAATTTAGCCTCGGCATAGTCTCCAGATTCTAACGCCCCGCGCCCTACATGAATTTGCTCGGCCCCTTGATCCACCAAAGTACGCAACGAATCACAGATTTTTGCGATACGTTCGGGCCGCCCTTTGGTAACCCTTTCAATACGACTGGCATCAAAGGCTGGTTCTTTTAGCCCCTCAGCGTCAACACACACATTGGCAGCCGCTTCGCGCTCTTTACCGGGTAGCCCATCATCGATGTGGCGAGCACGATAATATTTCGTGAGCGTGCCAAGCAGCTCGTCTTCTTCGATAGGCTTGGCGACAAAGTCATCCATGCCATGGGAAAAACACATTTGTTTTTCTTCTGCCATCACCCCGGCAGACATAGCAATCACCGGCAGTTTTAGCTTCAGCTCATCACGTAGTTTACGCGTGGCGGTTAGACCATCCATTTCCGGCATTTGAATATCCATTAATATCAGGTCGTAGTCGCACTGCTCCCGCAACATATCCAAGGCTTGCTTACCATGGTTGGCCACCTCCACGGTTGCGCCATAGTCATGTAGCAGATCACTGGCGATGGTCTGATTAAAGAGATTATCTTCAACCAATAAAATGTTGGCCCCCACCAGCACGCTCTGGATACCCGGAACAACCCCATCGGCAATATCGTCTTCACCCGGCTGATCACATGGCAACACAGCACACAACCCACCCACCGTAAGTGGTGCCGCAAGTACAGCCTGCCACTCAATGGCGGCAAAAACGCCCGAGCTGGTGTCACGACCACAGCTTTTAACCGCCAATAGCAGCGGGCTATCACGCTCGCCAAGTTCGGCAGCAAATTGTGCCACATCATCGGCCTCGGCCTCGCTTAGCAAATTAACTACCACTAACTGCCCTTTACCCACTAAGCCAGTACCTTGCAAGACCACCGTTGCGGCTGGCAGGTTATCCACACATACGGCTTTGCACCCCATACGTTGCGCAATTGCGCGAATACTCTCGGCACTTTCAGGTGACTCCACCAGCGCCAGCACTCTAAGAGCAGGCCACTGTTTAGCGGGGCCGTGCGTTTCCTGCAACGGCAAGGTTGCAGTAAACACACTGCCGTTACCTTGCTGACTCTGTAAATCAATAGTGCCACCCATCATTTGCATCAATTTGCTGCAAATAACCAACCCCAGGCCGGTGCCGCCAAAGCGGCGAGTAATGGAATTATCCGCTTGGGAAAATGCATTAAATAAACGGCTCTGCTGCTCTTCCGTCATGCCGATACCAGTATCGCTCACCACAAACTGTAACAACGCCTCTCCATTTTCGTTAAAGCCACGAGATACCCGTAAAACGATTTTTCCTGCCTGGGTAAACTTAATTGCATTAGACAATAAATTCATCAAGATCTGCTTTAGCCGGAAGCTGTCGCCGTAGAAGTGCGTTGCCACATCGGGCTCACAATGAATTACCAGCTCCAACGGCCGGCTACCCGCCGTGATCGACATCACCGCTGCGAGGTCATCTAATAGGTCATCTAAAGAAAACAGGTCACAGTTGATATGCAGTTGCCCGGCCTCAATCTTCGACAAATCGAGAATATCGTTAACAATTGCCAGCAACGATTTGCCGGCTTGCTGCACCATCGACAAATATTTCTTCTGCTCAGCGGTGAGTACCGTTTTCTCCAACAACAGCGCGGTGCCAAGCACCGCATTAAGTGGTGTGCGAATTTCATGGCTCATATTCGCCACAAATTCAGACTTGGCCCGGCTCGACTCTTCGGCGTTTTTCTTGGCCAGTTTGAGATCATTTTCAATCACTCGTTGCATGGTAACGTCGTGCACAGCCACAATCACAAAGTTGCCATCGGCACGTCGAATAGGCTCAAGATTTACCGAAACGTCAAACTCCTCACCAGACTGGCGTTGCGCTCGAAACGCTTCCCCGCTACCCATAACACGAGGATACGAATTGGCCATATAACTTTCTCGCCACTGCACATGCTGCATACACAACTCATCGGGCAAGAGCTCTTCTATCTGCCGCCCTAGCAAGCTGTCGTTTTGATAACCAAATATTTTGTGGGCGTTTTTATTGGCGCTGACAATACACCCACTTTCATTGACGATAAAAAACGCTTCTGGCGCAAGCTGAAAAAATGTTTCAGCTTCTTTCGCTTTATACTCGGCAAATTCGAGATGTTTACGCAAGTCCACTGTTGCTTGCTGATATTTTTCATCCAGTTGCAACGCAAGCTTACGTGCCCGCTGGTTTAATAAATGAAGCGTAACAATCACGTAAAACAGCAGCACATCAACGATCAAACCTGCCACCAGCACGTAAACTGGCAACTTCGCTTCACCAACAGTCAGCAAGCTATTGTTCGAGTAAAAACGAATCAGCCAGGGGCGCCCCTGTAACACCACTTGGTCGGTGCGGGTAAATGCCACGTCGGAAGACACATTTTCTAAAGACTGGTACAACAGCGCCTCATCAGTCACGGCTGTGCCATCGTAGATTTCAAAGCCGATGTTCAGATCCTCACTGCCCAATACACCAGCCATTAAATTGCCCGCCCGAAACGGAGCATACACCCATCCTCTAAATGCGGCCCGGCGTTGCTTAACGGTAGGTGGCACCATCTTAGTACTATATACCGGCAAGTAAGTAAGAAAGCCCGCCTGCACATTGGTATCTGTCTCCTGCACTAACGTGATAATGCCCGAGGTTGCCGCTACCCCTTCGTCACGGGCACGGGCCATGGCGGCGCGACGCATATCGTTACTCCACATGTCGTAACCAAATGCCCGCTGGTTACGCCAATCGAAGGGTTCCAGGTAAATAATGGTGCTGTACTCAGGCCTGTCACCGCTAGGCTGAATGGCAAACTCTGGAAAACCTTCCTCACGAATACGCTGTTCAACAGCCTCTTTATCGGCAGCGGCCACGGGTATGGCGTAACCCATCCCCTGAATACCGGGCAAGGTTTCATCCAAATTGAGTGAATCGACATAGTCATGCCACGCCTTGCGGTTGACGTTATCAATGGCATTAAACAGTGCCACCCCTCCCTGCAGCGCCTGCTCGTAGTGCGCCATACGTTCTTCGATCGCATGCACAATCTCTGTAGCGCGAAAGTCAAAGCGGTCTCGCCCCCGGCTTTCCACTTGCTCGCTCGACAGCTGGTAGGCTGCAACGGTAATCACCAGTGACACCAGCAATACGATCCATGCGGTTTTACTGCCATGTATCGCGCTAACAGATTTCGCCAGGCGGTCGACGGTACTGCTGTTTACTTCAGGGGAGCTGTGGTTCGGCATAGGTTGTCCAATAACAATCAAAGGGCTGGGCAGTCGTCCTAACGACTTAAATTGTAGCCGTATTTTTCGCCACCATAGAGTTCAAATCTTCAGGTTTAACCTTGGCTGTCACCCTTTGTCATGGCGATTAAAACCGATTCCAACAGCCACTAGCCGCTGGCACAGCTATACTTGCCCTCTGGGCTTAATGAGCTATCTGAGGGAATTGTATTAAGCCGTTCAGGCACAATATGGATCCAAAATAAGAAAAAAAACGAACATTAAAGGTAAAAAACCCAATTTAAACATGGTTGTGGATCCATAAAATTGACGACAAGGGGCTTTAGGGTTAACCTGCGTGGCTAAACCCACCCGTTTTGCACCTATATCACCGTTCCAGGGGGTTACCATGGTTTGGAAAAAGCATAAATACGACGAATTACCAGGCACCTACGTGTTTGACGGCAAGCACGCCCACAGTGCTTACGCCATGAATAAGCTGCTGTTTTCTTTCAACACTGAAAAAAACCGGGCTGAGTACGAAGCCGACCCAGCGGCCTACTGCGACAAGTTTAAGCTGCCGGAAGAGCACAAACAGTACTTTTTAAACAACGACTTTTTGGGCATGTTGCGCGCTGGCGCCAATATTTATTACATGGCCAAAATGGCGATTCCGCGGGGCGTGTCGGTACAAGACTGTGGCGCTCAGTTTCAAGGTGTTACCACCGAAGAATTTATTGCAAAACTTCTGGCCAAACGTGACGGCCTGGAAGAGCGTTTAGAGAAAGAAGAGGGTTACTGGAATGGCTAAAATTGTTGGCGGTATTACAACTTCGCACATCCCGGCGGTGGGCAATGCCATCTCCCAGGGTTTAACCCAGGAGCATTACTGGAAGCGTTTTTTCGACGGCTACAAACCTATTCACGAATGGCTCGAAAAAGTAAAACCCGACGTTATCATTATTGTGTATAACGACCACGGCCTAAACTTTTTCCTCGACAAAGTACCTACCTTTGCGCTGGGCTGTGCCGATGTGTACGAGAATGCAGACGAAGGCTGGGGCCTGAAACCACAGCCGCCGTTTAAAGGTGACGCACAGTTTTCCTGGCATATGGCCGAATCACTGATCGAGCAAGAGTTCGACATGTGTACTTGTCAAGAAATGCTGGTAGACCACGGCTTTGTTAACCCCGTACGCGTACTGTTTGGCGATCACGAAGAGTGGCCAATTACCACGATTCCTCTGGCAGTGAACACCGTTCAGCACCCTGTGCCAACAGCACAACGCTGCTACAAACTGGGTAAAGCACTGAAAAAAGCCATTGAATCTTACCCCGAAGACCTGAAAGTGGTCATCGCGGGTACCGGCGGTATGTCGCACCAGTTGCAAGGTGAACGTGCTGGCTTAATCGACGTAGATTTCGACCTGGAATGTATTGAAAGCATCATCAACAACCCAGAGTGGTTTGCGGGCCTAAGCAACGACTACATCATTGAGCGCGCAGGTACCGAAGGGATCGAAACGATTATGTGGATGGTGATGCGCGGCGCGTTGAACGACAAAGTCAATTGCTTACATAAGCATTATCATGCGCCTATTTCCAACACTGGCGCGGGCGTACTACTGCTGGAAAACGCCGAGTAACTGTTTACCCATTGCTTTGACATGAAGCTTAACCACCTTCTTAGGAAGGTGGTTTTTTTATGCCTGTAATATTGGCATAAACCTAACTTACTTGTTTTTGCCTCGACCAAATACAGACTTAACCAACGCCCCCAGGCCCAGCAAAATTATCACTCCAAACTTTTTCAGAAAAACCAGCGCCATCGCAATAATACCGGTTTTTGCCAACAGTTTGCCGGTGACCAATGCCCCCAAACCATAGGCCGCCACTTTATCAACGTCGGGATTAAAATCAGCATAGCGAGAACCTTGGTCGAACTCAGCCATCGCTAACACGTTGCTGACTTGATCTTCAATCAGTGGCAACTGCTCCATACCAGCAATAAAGTTCAATACCAGCACACCCTTGCGGCCCAACACGCGAATATTGTAGTTAAGTACATGCTCGGGATCGTCACCAAATTGAAGCTCCTTTGCCCAATGCAGCTTGTGCGCTTGTTCATCGTAATAAGGGTGAGCAGCCCAGCCCACCAGCTCGATAGCGTCGTAGCCAGCAGCTTTACGTTCTTTGCTTTCTGCGCGAGCATCCTTCTGCATATCAGCCAGCAAATCGTTGTAATCGATGTCGGCCGCATTGTCGTCATCGATATAACCATCTTCTTCATATTCGATGGTAACGGCCCATGAGTCTGGATCAAACGGTGTTACATCGGCCGGAAACAACATCCCTAACACCGAGCGCCCCGGCGGGTTGCCCCATACATCTACCAATACCGTCTCTGCGTCTTTCGCGTTAAGGAAATAAAAGTTCTCTGGTATGTTCAATCTCGCACCGGCACTATCCAGCTTAATCACACCGGTTTGTCGATTAATGCTATTCCAGATATTACCGGCCCACTCAAGGTACTGCTGTTCCTCATCGCTGGCGACTTGCTCTGCCGGCGCAACGTTCTCAAGAGCCGGCTCGGCAACACCCTCTTGCGCCATCGCGTGCTGCATACCCAGTACCAGCAACAGCGTGCAAATAATCTTCCTTCTCATATTTTTTCTTCCTCGCATCTAAGCGTGCTAGCGCTCAATGTTATTGATAACTCGCGAACCAGCATGGAGTACCAAACCGCCACCCGTAGTAAACCGCGACACACAAGCATAGCAACAGCTAGCGACAGAAAGTAGCATGCACCCTACAAAAATTGTGGGTATAACCCTGAGCCTTAACACCCGTAGTGTTACAACACACCCGGTTAACCGGGTTTTTGCACCACAACATAGGTATGTAATTCTGGATGCTGATCGTATTCGAGATGCCTGGGAATACAACCTAGCCCGGCCACCAACGCCAAAAAGCCATTAACACCCAGCGTGGAGTAGTACACCTGCGGCCCCATGGTAGCGTCAGTATTCTCGGCGGGCGCATCCGTGCCGCCAAACGAAAATAGCAGTACGCCGCCTGGGTTTAGATGATTCACCAATTTGGTGATAACCCCGGTCTGCTGCGAAAGAGGAATATGCCAGATGCTGTCCCACGCGGTGATAACGTCATACTGTCGTGGAGGCGCCCAAGAACAAATGTCGGCATGATAAAACGTGATGTGAGGCTGCCGCTCCCTCGCCAAGGCCAACATACCTGCAGAGATATCTACTCCTTCAACGGTGAACCCCTCAGCTTCAAGCAAGGCACTAAAACGCCCGGTACAGCCACACCCCACATCTAGCGCGTAGCCGTGGCCACCCACAAACTGCAACGCTCGTTTATGCTGCTCAATGCCGTTAGTTCGGTTAAAGTCGTGGCGCGTCCATAAATGGGTAATTTGGTCATACGCTTTACCGATGTTTTCTGGGTTCAATCACCACCTCCATGGCTTACCTTATAGCTTGCCTACTAGCTTACATTTGCAAATTACTTGAAAAATCAATTGATTTGTAGCGTTAATCTGTGGATAAAATATACGGTAATGTTAAACAGGGTGCTCCGCCTTAAAAATGAAGAGCCACCCTCGGTTCAGAGCTACCATAGCCATTCAGTCACCAAGCAGGATCCTCTCATGAATGCGACTCATTCGTTAAACACTCTCAGCCTGGTACAGGCACTGGCCAGCATTAATCGTGGTGACACCACTGCTGACGCCGTTATCCATAGTTACTTTGATCGCATTGATGCCCGAGAACCCGAGGTGGCTGCCTGGCAATATAAACTCAGCCGCGAGCAGTACCTGCAACACTATCAGCAACACCGCGCGTTTTACGAACAGAGCCTGTTTAAAGGCCTGCCAGTAGGTATTAAAGATATTATTGATACCGCCACGATGCCAACCGAAATGGGCTCGCCTATTCACAAAGGCCGCCAACCTATCGAAGACGCCACCTGTGTAGAGCTGCTCAAGCAAGCAGGAGCCATGGTGCTGGGCAAAACCGTTACCACTGAATTTGCCTACTTCAAACCCGGCAAAACCCGCAACCCTGCGGGCCTCGATAGAACCCCCGGTGGCTCTTCAAGCGGTTCCGCTGCTGCGGTAGCCGATGGCATGGTTCCCATGGCCCTGGGCTCACAAACCGCTGCCTCAGTTATTCGCCCAGCGGCGTATTGCGGCACCATTGGCTACGTAGGCTCGCGCGGCGAGTTCTCACTGCGTGGCGGGCAGCCACTGGCCCAGTCGCTCGATTCTCTGGGACTGTTTGCTCGCAAGGTTGAAGATATTATCTTAATGCGCGCCGCGCTTTTGCGTACAGCCTGTGACCAGCAAGCCGCGATAAAACCAAAGCGCATACTGGTTTGCAACGGGGAAGACATTGGCGATACCGAGCCCGCCATGGCGCAAGCACTCAACGAACTAGCCGAGCAATTTGCCGCACAAGGCGTAGAGGTAATTTGGCTCGACGCCGAACCGCTCCTTACCAGCATGGTGAACCATCACGGTAACATCATGGCCTGGGAAGTATGCCGCAACCTGGCGTACGAATCTCGCCAACAAGATTTGCTAAGCCCGCCTTTGCGGGAACTGATAGAAACCGGGCTTGCCATGCCGCGCAGCCAATACCTCGCGTCACTGCAAGCCGCGGAAGACACGCGCCAGTGGCTGTGGCAACGGCATGAAAACATTGATGGCATCATCGCACCTGCGGCCTCTGGCGCGGCCCCGTTAGGCCATGACAAAACTGGCGCGCCGCACATGAGCCGCCCCTGGCAGGCCATGGGACTGCCAGTCATCACCCTACCCGGTAAGCGCGACCAACATGGTTTACCATTGGGCATTCAGCTGATTGGCCAGCAACGCAGCGACGATAACCTACTGGCGATTGCCAAGTGGATAGAAGCCCTCATCGAGACTTAAAAAGTATAAGTAAAGCGTAAGCTAAGCGCTCAGCAGTGCTGTCGTCGCGCTGGTTACCTCCGCTGTTTTGCTGGCAACCTGGCACACAACACCTTCTGAGTAATCCGCTCGACAATCGTCACCAGCGCGCCCTGATACCCCGTCCCTATCATGGTATCAATTTCCCAATCACCAAGCCTTTCACGTTCTTCAACATTCACCGGACGCTCTTCTATGCCAACCCGGTTTTTAATGTGGCCTCAGGGTGATTTACCATGCCGTCATTTATCGTACTTCTTTCCTTGCCGCCGAAGCGATACCCTCGATCACTTGAGTTGCGCGACAGCTCTCGACTAACCGTGGATTGATGGGCACCTGTTTCGCCCGCGACAACCCGATGGCTAAAACTGGTTTTCTCTAGTGTGTAAATCTGGCATCGTTGCTTGCAGGTTAGCTGTTGGCATTGTCTTTTCATTGCGTCATCTTCTTGCCAGAGAAAAGGATGAGCGCTTACCTTCAACCAGCCCCGTCAGCGGGTTGCGGTGATACACTTCGAATTGAAATCCAATGGACAAGAAACAAAAAAGGAACTTCTATGAAAAACCTACTGATTGACTCTTTACTGGCAATTTTTAGCCTGCCAATCCACGCCTATGCAAATACCGACGACACGCCCCCCCTAATTGGTCGCTACCCAGGCTCAACTATCACAAAAAAAGTAGAACGGACTATACCGATGTTACATTTATTGAAAAGATAAACTATAGGCCCGATCAATACTTCAAAAAAAATCACGCTAGAGGGTAACAACACCGTCATTCTTTACGAAGTACCTACCAACCTAACAACAAGCTCGCTTAAAGTATTTCGTACGGTTGAGACGGGGCTAATAAAAAAGGGATTTTCAATGTTAATGAGTTGCACTTTTTCTGAGGAAGAATACAACCAGGATACGAAAAACTATTTTACACTCAACAAAGTTAGGGAAGACTTTTACAACATATATCTCAAAGCCCCCTACAACTATGACGCTTACAGACTAACTGCCAAAAAGGTAGACTCCGAAGGTACCTTTTACGCTACGATTACCACTGCCAACTTAGGACCGGATAGACCTGTCATCTACGCCGCAGATATCATCAAGGTAGAAGAACTAGAAACGCCAGATTTGATTTTTGATGCAGAGGCTATAAATAACAACCTTAATACAAAAGGCACTGCGGAATTATCTGGCATCTATTTCGAGGAAGGACGACAAGCAAACCAGTGGGTCGAATTAGTTGAAGTATCTACCAATCACTTAATCAAAACCAAAGAAGCTGTCGTTTAAAAGAAAAACTAAAGCCAGTATTAAAATACTCGATACTGGCTTGAGAAACCCTTCGATAAATCAGCTCTACTCACCCTGGTCAATATAAATTAGGCTGCATTACACTTTGCATATATTTTGCGTCAAATTCGGCGGAAAACTTCTTGAGTAAACGAGATATAGGGTCTGCCGATACGGTGTAATTTACCACATCTTCTGTATCAAACTTTTCACGCGCAAGCTGCCCAACACTAGCAAAACCGTCTATCAGGCCTTTGTCGAGCGCTTGCTTTCCCGACCAGATCAAACCAGAGAATGTATTTTCTTCTTGAAGTCTTTCACCTCGACCTGCCTTTACTGCATCAATAAACGTTTGGTGAGTGCTATTTAACACACCTTTCCAAAAAGTGATTTCTTCTTGCTTTTCACTTGAGTACGGATCAAGAAACGCTTTATGCTCACCGCTGGTATAAACTCTTCTGTCGACACCCAATTTTTGCATAGCTCCGGGAAAACCAAAGCCCGCACTAATAACACCAATGGAACCAACCAAACTGGATTCATTGGCATAAATTTCTTTTGCTGCAGCCGCCACATAGTATGCGCCGGAGGCACCAATATCAGATATCACTGCATACACAGGCTTGTCTGGGTACTTGGCTTCCAAGCGGTTTATCTCGTTATACATGTAAGCCGATTGAACCGGGCTACCACCAGGGCTATTAATACTAATGATAACTGCTACGCTATTTTCATTTTTGAAAGCTTCGCGTAACGCCGTTGCCATGGCATTAGCATTAGCCGGCTGATCCTGGGCGATCACTCCTAGCAAATTAACCAATGCAACATGCTTTTTGTTTTTTTTGTTTTCCGCAAAAAAGCCCTCATTACCAGGCCAGAAGGCAAACAGAATAAAAAACAGATAGAGAAATGTTAAACACTTAAACAAAATAGACCATTTTCTAGCCTTTTTTTGCTCTTCGAGAGATGCTGACGCCAGTTTTTCCAGTATTGGCCAGGCTTTTTTTTCAAATTCTGGTTCACAGTCCTTGTTCATATAATCACCTTTTAATGATAAAGACTAATGCGCCTCAAACAATTGGATAGCATAGCCGCTATCGCGGGCTTCTTTGATGGCTTTGTCGTTATTTTTCAACTGCGCGATTTTGGCTTCACTTAAGCGCTTGCGCTTTTCGATGACAACGTCGTAAAACCCTTCTTTCATGACGAACATTTTACACAGCTGCTCAGCGCCAAAAAGATCCTTAAAATCGATATACACAATAAACGGGGCGCTATCACCAACGGCAAACCCTTCGATAGCCTTTTTTGCCTTAGCCGTGACGGAAAATATATACATATTGTTGTCGAAACCCTTTAAACAGTTGGCAATAGTGGATCTAGTACGCTAATGAGAACCTGTGTTTGTTCGACAGTTCCCACCGTAATACGCAAACCCAGTTTGCCATCGAGATCCGCTTTAGGGCGCACCAGTATACCGGCATCGATCAGTGCCTGATTAAGCTGCTCCGGGTTGTCAGGGAAGCTCCACAAATAGTTTGCAGCGCTCTTCCAATAAACAACGCCTTTACTATCGAGAAATGATTCCAGCATAGGCTTGGCCTTTTGCATGACTTCAACCACATAATCTTTAGTGTAGTCAGGGTGAGCTAATGCAGCGCGGGCCGCTACCAGCGCCAACTGGTTGATGTCGTAGGGGCCACGAATATTGAGCATGGCTTGAATATTTTGCGCAGCACTGATGACATAACCAAAACGCAGAGAGGGAATACCCCAGGTTTTGGAAAACGTGCGTGTAATAATAAGATTAGGATACTGCGCAACCAGATCACACACACTCACCGCAGAGTATTCAAAATAGCATTCGTCAACCAGAACCGCAGCCTGCGGCGCAGCGCGGGCAATGCGAATAATATCCTCGCGACTGCACAAGGTGCCGCAGGGGTTATTAGGGTTCGATACCACAATCAATTTGGTTGCCGGCGTAACGGCGGCAATCACAGCGTCGGTAGGATAGCCATTTTCGCGAGTATACGTAGGCTCGATACAGGTGAGATTCTCAACCAGCGCAACCTGCTTATACATGGCAAAAGTAGGCACGGGAATAATCGCCTCATCCCCGGCATTACAAGTACCTCGAATCACTATATCAATGCCGTGATCCGAACCATTCGTAATCATTACCTGATCGGCCTGAACACCGCAATAATCAGCTAGCTCCTGCGTGATCGTGCTGTAATTGGGATACATTTGCAGGCGGTCTTGCGCAATGTAATTAATAAGCGCCTGCTTGATATGATCACTCACCGGAATGGTTCGCTCGTTAAAATCCATCAGCGTGTAGGCTTGCGGATTACGCCCTTCAAGCGGAGGCTGATAAGCACTCATTTTTACAATGTGATCTTTAAATACGTTCACAGACTGTCTCACGTAGAGGTTGGGTAACTAAAGCGTTTTCGTTAACAGGTGTTAGAGCATAGCCAGATTGTCGCGATGAATCAGCTCGTCATCGTCTTTATAACCCAGAATCATTTCTATTTGCTCGGTACTTTTGCCGATAATTCGCTTGGTTTCATCAATAGAATAATTGACCAGACCACGAGCAACTTCTTTGCCGTCTTCGGTCACACAGCGCACCATGTCACCGCGTAAAAAATTGCCGTGCACAGCCTTTACGCCTACCGGCAACAGGCTTTTGCCCTGCTTTGACAGTACTTTTACCGCACCGGCGTCAAGTACCAATTCACCACGGGCCTGCAACTGCCCGGCCAGCCAACGCTTGCGCGCTTGTTGCTGGGGCTGATCGGCATAAAGTAATGTGCCAATATTTTCGCCGGCGCACGCACGAGTAATAACATCTTGCAATCGTCCCCCGGCAATCACCGTGTGTGCCCCAGATCGCGCCGCGAGCTTTGCAGCTTTAACCTTGGTAATCATGCCGCCTCGCCCCAGGCGCCCCCCATCACCGGCCATAGCGCTTAGCTGGGGATCGCTTGCAGACACGTCCTCGAGCAATTTAGCTTGAGCATTGGTTCTGGGGTCGGCATCATACATGCCGTCTTGATCAGTAAGAATCAGCAGAGCTTCTGCTTCAACCAAATTGGCAACCAATGCTGCCAGCGTATCGTTATCGCCAAACCGAATTTCGTCCGTCACCACGGTGTCGTTTTCGTTGACAACCGCAACAACCCCCAAACTCATCAACGTAAGCAGGGTGGAGCGCGCATTCAAATAGCGCTGACGATTGGAAAGGTCATCGTGATCAAGCAGCACCTGAGCGGTTTGCAAACCATATTGCTGAAATTCTTGCTCATAGGTTTGCACCAGCCCCATTTGGCCCACAGCCGCTGCTGCCTGCAAATCGTGTAGTCGCTTTGGGCGTTTGCTCCAACCGAGTCGACTCATCCCTGCGGCAACGGCACCCGATGAAACTAACACAACCTCGATCCCCTGCTCGCGCAAGGCGGCGATTTGCCGAACCCATACCGCAATCGACTGAACGTCCAGCTGCTGACCATTGGCCGTTAATAACGCACTGCCAATTTTGATCACCCAGCGGCGGGTTTCTTTTAGGGTTTGCCTAGCACTCATAGACCTGTCGTTACTCTTGAGTTAGCGAACGTATTCCACGTCAACGTCGTAATCGTCATCATCAAAGTCGTCGTCATCTTCGTCGTCTTGCTGCTTGACACCTTTACGCGCAGCGCGATGTTTTTCTCGCAGGGTTTCAATACGCTCACGCGCTTCCTGCTGCATTTGTGTTTGTAACTGTCTTTCCTGTTCAGCCAGTTCGGGATCGTCTTTTTCAGCTTCCCAGTGCGCTTCAAGATGCGTTAGCAACTCTTGGCACAATGGTTCGGTACCCGTTTTATTGATCGCTGCTACACGGTATACCGGGCCGGTCCACCCAAGCTTTTCAATCACGGCATCACAACGCTCTTGCGCTTCTTCCTCGGTCAGCATATCGAGCTTATTCAATACTAACCAGCGTTCGCGCTCTGCCAGAGTGGGACTAAACTGATTCAGTTCGTCAATAATAATCTGTGCATTGGCGGCAGGGTCGGAGCCATCGTACGGGGCCATATCCACAACATGCAGCATTACTCTGCAACGGGTTAAATGCTTCAGAAAGCGAATACCCAAACCGGCACCTTCGTGAGCGCCTTCGATCAAACCTGGAATATCCGCAATCACAAAACTGCGATGCCTCTGTACTTTAACCACGCCCAGGTTAGGCACCAGCGTGGTAAACGGATAGTCAGCCACTTTGGGCTTGGCCGAAGAGACTGCACGAATAAAGGTTGATTTACCCGCGTTGGGCAAACCCAGCAAACCCACATCAGCCAACACTTTTAGCTCAAGCTTCAAATTGCGCGCTTCGCCAGGGGTACCCGGGGTGGTGCGCCGTGGCGCGCGGTTTACACTGGATTTAAAGCGGGTATTGCCCAAGCCATGAAAACCACCCTGCGCCACTTTCAAACGCTGGCCGTGCTCGGTTAAATCACCCATAGGCTCGTCGGTGTCGGTATCAATCACCGAGGTGCCCACTGGCACCGTTAATTCAAGGTCTTCACCCTTGGCGCCCGTACAATCACTGCCACGCCCACCCTCGCCATTTTGCGCGCGATATTTTGGCTGATAACGATAATCAACCAGGGTGTTAAGGTTTTCATCAGCAACCAGATACACACTGCCGCCGTCACCACCATCGCCACCATCAGGGCCGCCTTTTGCAATAAACTTTTCACGCCGAAAGCTTAGGCAACCTTTTCCACCGTTACCTGCCTGAACAAATATCGGGGCTTCATCAACAAATTTCACCTTATACTCCCAACCTACTTAACCATTTATTGCCTTAAAGACGGCTCGCTACATGAACGAAAGGCATCGTCCAAGAACGTAAAAAGCCCCGTTCTATAAAGAGCGGGGCTTTTCATAACTGCGTGTCACGCTTGATAGATACCCATTGCTAAAGCAAACCGGTATCAGGCCACACTGTCGGCTTAAGTCAGTAAAACTGATTAAGCAACAATGCTAACAAACTTACGGTTGCTAGGGCCTTTTACTTCAAACTTAACAGTACCGTTAGCTTTAGCAAATAAGGTGTGATCTTTGCCAATACCAACGTTTTCACCAGCGTGGAAACGTGTACCACGTTGACGAACCAGAATGTTACCCGCCAAAACTTCTTGGCCGCCATAGCGCTTTACACCAAGGCGTTTACTTTCGGAATCGCGCCCGTTGCGCGTACTACCGCCAGCTTTTTTGTGAGCCATGAGTCAGTACTCCTCTTCTCTTAACCATTGATACCGGTGATTTTAACTTCGGTGTACCACTGACGATGCCCCTGACGAGACATAGAGTGCTTACGACGACGGAACTTGATGATTTTCACCTTATCCGCACGGCCGTGGCTAACCACTTCAGCAGTGACTTTGGCACCTTCAACAACTGGCGTACCAATTTTGATGTCGTCGCCATTCGTTACCATCAGAACCTGATCGAATTCGATAGATTCTCCGGTAGCCGCTTCAATTTTTTCCAGTTTGAGGACTTCGCCCTCTTCTACACGGTGCTGCTTACCACCGCTAACGATAACTGCGTACATAATTGCTCCAATAGCAAGATCGGACGATACGAAGTAGCTTCAACCAACACCAAGGCATTGTTTAGGCTTTTAGGCACAGGCACCTGCCCTGCCACAGAACTTGCATCGTGTACAAAAACCACCCAAATTCAGGGGCGGCAATTCTAAAGGAATACCCACGCCACCGCAAGCTGTATTATAGTTACGCCGCCTTTAGGCCAATACAGCCCTATCGCGCTAGCCTACGAGTCTTGACGGGTTGCAGGCACCCACCTAGGATGCCTGCCAGAGGCGCCCTGGAGCGCGAACATAACGAGAGATTTTGCCCAACCCATGCTGCCGTTTTTAACCGTTGTAGAAAAAGACTTTAACGCCGTTAATCAATTGATTATCGAGCGCTTGGAATCCAACGTAAACCTGGTCGAAAATATTGGCCACTACCTGATAGAAGCCGGCGGCAAACGCTTGCGGCCCATTTTGGTGCTGTTATGCGCCAATGCCCTGCGTCAACCGCAAAGTGATAATCATCATCTCGAGATGGCTGCCATCATCGAGTTTATTCATACCGCCACGCTCTTGCATGACGACGTAGTGGATGTATCAGAACTACGCCGAGGCCGCCCAACGGCCAACGCCCAGTGGGGCAATGCCCCTAGTGTTCTGGTGGGCGACTTTCTCTACTCGCGAGCGTTTCAGATGATGGTAGCCATTGGCAATATGGACATCATGGCACTGCTCTCAGACACCACCAACCTGATTTCTGAAGGCGAGGTTCAGCAGTTGGTCAATGCCAAAGACCCTACAGTTGATGAGCAGAACTACTTTACGGTAATTCACAAGAAAACCGCCATTTTGTTCGAAGCTGCTTGCGTGACAGCCGGCATATTACGCGACGCCGACGAAGCAACCAAAGAGGCTTTGCGCGCTTATGGGTACCACCTGGGTATGGCATTCCAATTGGTGGATGACGCTCTCGACTACCAAGGAGATGCAGCTACGCTGGGTAAGAATGTGGGTGACGACTTGGCAGAAGGCAAACCTACACTACCCCTGATTCATGCCATGCAGCATGGTGCACCGGAACAATCTGCCTTAATCGCCAGCGCACTAGAACAAGGTGATGCCAGTAAACTGGAAGCTATCGTCGATATTGTTAACGCACTGGGTTCGCTCGACTATACCGCCGCACTGGCAAAAGCACACAGCCAGAAGGCCAAAGCGGCACTGGCAGCCCTAGAGACATCGCCCTATCGTCAAGCAATGGAGGAACTGGCTGACTTTGCAGTAGAACGCTGCCATTAAGTCCTGCCAGCATTGGCTGCCTGCTTGGCCAGCGGGCAGCTGTGATAAAATCAGGCCCGCGTGAATCAATCTACTACGGATTTAATCCCCATGAGACATTACCCCATTACCCGCCTGCGCCGTATGCGAGCCGACAATTTTTCTCGCCGCCTGATGCGCGAAAATACATTAACCTCCGACGACCTGATTTTTCCGGTGTTTGTGCTCGAGGGGTCACAGAAACGCGAAGCGGTGAGCAGCATGCCGGGGGTGGAGCGCCTGAGTATCGATCTGCTGGTAGAAGCGGCCAAGGATTGGGTTGAACTGGGTATACCCATGCTAGCGTTGTTTCCCGTTACCCCATTGGATATCAAAACCGAACTGGCCGAAGAAGCCTACAATCCAGAAGGGCTGGCGCAACGCGCCATACGGGCCTTGAAAAAGGCGTATCCAGAACTAGGCATCATGACCGATGTTGCGCTCGACCCATTCACGACCCACGGGCAAGACGGCATCATCGACGACAACGGCTACGTGCTGAACGACCGTACCGTAGAAACACTGGTTAAACAGGCGCTCTCGCACGCCGAAGCCGGTGCCGACGTGGTCGCCCCCTCAGACATGATGGACGGCCGCATCGGTGCCATTCGTGAAGAACTGGAGGCCGCCGGTTTTGTGAACACCCGTATCATGGCCTATGCCGCCAAATATGCCTCGGCCTACTACGGACCATTTCGAGATGCGGTAGGCTCGGCCAGTAATCTAAAAGGTGGCGACAAATCGACCTACCAAATGGACCCCGCCAACAGTAATGAAGCCCTTCATGAGGTAGAGATGGATCTCGCCGAAGGCGCTGATATGGTCATGATAAAACCCGGTATGCCGTACCTGGACGTTGTACGCCGGGTAAAAGATACCTTTGAGGCCCCGACCTTTGCCTATCAGGTGAGTGGCGAATACGCGATGCTGCAAGCCGCCGCCCAAAATGGCTGGCTCGACCTGAATAAAGTAGTCATGGAAAGCATGATGGCGTTTAAACGCGCTGGTGCCGACGGCATTCTTACCTACTATGCGCCCTTGGTTGCTCGCTTGCTGAAACAGCCTTAATTCTCAAGATGACAAATGGCTTGCCGGGGTACACCTCGGCAAGCACACACGTGTGATACCCACCGCATATTTTGCACCTAGGGCCTGTTGACGCCAATTAGAATGGCCTGCAGGCACTGGGCTGCGCCGGTGCACAGGCAAGTGATGTTGGCCTTAGCGTTCGCGGCGGCACACTGGGTGCTGGCCTGGAACTCGACTACGCTATTAGCGATCATTTCAGCCTGCGTCTGCAAGGCAACAGCTTTGATTATAACGACGACTTTGAAGAAGATGGTATCGACTACACCGGTGAACTTGAGCTCTCCACGCCATGCGCACGAAACGAGTAGGGTGAAGCTCACGCCTATGACGTCCTTCCGCTTCCTCCGCTGGCTCGTGACGCCCTTGCCAATCGAACTCTTCTCGGCCGGGGCGACATGGTTTTCTTTCAAGCTACCGGGTTTACCGGCTTCGCCGGGCAAACCAAAAAGGGCTGATTAACAGCCCTTTACCGTTTTCCAGCATATCCAC
This sequence comes from Cellvibrionaceae bacterium, assembly GCA_050289485.1. Taxonomy (GTDB): domain Bacteria; phylum Pseudomonadota; class Gammaproteobacteria; order Pseudomonadales; family Cellvibrionaceae; genus JBNKFV01. The sequence goes on along the minus strand of JBNKFV010000029.1, from coordinate 104,434 downwards.
TCTGCCATTAATGGCGCCAGTTGTTGTGCCCGTGGCCACCGTTGGGTTTATGACCATGTTTATGGCCGTGTTTATGGCCGTGTTTGCGACCATGATGATATTTGCCGTGGCCGTAGTCGTCATGACGATAATGCCTGTCGTGACGCAAACGATAGGGGTGCCCACCACCAAAATGGTCGAAACGGCTATTCGCTTTATAGCGATCATAAAAATACAGGCGTTTTGAATGGTGATCTCGATAGCGATGGTCTCTGTTGTGGTGATCTCGGTAGTAATAGTCTCTATTGTGGTGATCGCGATGATAGTGCCCGTCGGAAATACTGTACGACAAAATCACACCCAGGCTATCGGCATTGGCACTGGCTGAGATGAAAAGACCTAAACCGCAGGCCATAATAATGTTGGCTATTTTCATGATGTAAACCTCCTAGCGGGATGCTTACAGGCAAGATAGCGCTGCTTTATTGAACAAAACCTTAATATGAGAAACTGAAAACTCGCCGAACGTGAGTATTTATGCAGTGAAAAAACGATAAAAGTAAGCGAAAAAGCCAAATTAAAACAAAAAGGTTAATATACCCTTAACCTAACAGCAGTATGAATAACAATACCTACTCGCCAGCTTGCGAGTGATATAAACGCAAATGGCGAAATCCCTTATCGTTAATGGTGATGATGATCGCTGGCAGCAGGCTTACTCACAGGCCCGGTATCCTCCATATCCATGTGTTCGTGCGCAGCCGCACTATGCTGATGGCCTGGTGCCAGACCGTGATACAACGCCACACAGGCCGTCCACAGGCCAAAAGCAATCACGATAATACCCAGCCAGCGACGCACTGCCGGGCGCTGCACAATCGGTAAAAACTGCGACGCCGCCACACCGGTTGCCAGCATGGCAGGCACAGTACCCAAAGCAAAAGCCAGCATGGTTGTTGCCGCCAGTCCAGCCGTTGGCTGCACCACGGCGTAGGCTAATGCACTGTATACCAAGCCACACGGCAACCAACCCCACACCATCCCCAACATCAGGGCCTTACCAGGACTGTTAACAGGAAAAAGCGTTTGCCCCATTGGTTGAATATAACGCCAAACATATTGCCCGATGCGCTCAAGATAGGTGAGCCCCATCCACCATTGCGCCAGATACATACCCATGGCAACCATAAGCAGGCCGGCAATCACCCGCAGATAAAAAAAGTGCTGCGCTACCGGCAATTGACTCTCTGCCACGTGCAGAAGACCGTGCAACAAGGTGAAAAACAACAGGCAAATAAACACATAACTGACAGTACGGCCGATGTTATACGCCAATACGATTACCCAGCGTGCATAGCGCTGTTTGTCGGTTGCCAACCCCAAGGCACCGGCAATTCCACCGCACATGCCCATACAGTGCGCACTGCCGGCAAGGCCCAGCAGAAAAGCGGTGGTAACGACTGAAAGTTCACTGACCAGCACGGCGATTTACGACTCACGCTCGTTGGCAGAGGTTTCGTCTGTATCACTCTTCTCTGTTTTTTTGGGGGGCATATCCTCATCGAACAAAATTCGATGCCCCTCTGTGTTCAGGTCGTCATACTGCCCAGACTTGATCGCCCAGAACAAAAAACGCACGGCCAAAATCACAAAGAGTAAAGCAACGGGAATCAGTAAATAAAGACTTTGCACGGTATCCTCAATCTGCACGCGCCGGCAAGGGCACTGTTACAGTTGTGTTAGTTGGCTGCTCATTTAAACGCATGGCATTCACAGTAACGACTAATGAACTCAGCGACATGCCAATGGCAGCCAAATAAGGCGGCACCCAGCCCATGGCAGCCAACGGCAATGCCAAGCCATTATACGCCAATGCCCACGTAAGGTTTTGACGAATGACATGGCGAACTTTTCGCGCGTAACTCAGCGTGGCAGGCAGCAAATTCAAATCGGCATTGAGAAGAATACTGTCGGCCTGAGCCTTGGCGAGATCAGTTGCCGAACCCATCGCCACCGAGACATCGGAAGCACTCAGTACCGGCACATCGTTAATACCATCACCCACCATCAGCACAACCTCTCCTCGAGCTTGGCAGGCCTCAACATAAGCCAGCTTTTCTTCCGGCTTAACCCCTGCCCTATACTCAGGAATCTGCAACTCATTCGCAACCTGAGCCACACTGCCGGGCTGATCGCCACTGAGCAGCGTAACGCTTATACCTTGCTCAATGAAAGCCGCCACGGCCGCCTTGGCACTGACTCGCAGCCGGTCTCGCAAGATGACGTGTGCCAGTACTTCGCCGGAAGTCGCATTGGCCAGAAAAATCACTTGCTCACCTGCCGCCACCTCAGGCACCTGCGCAATGGGTACACCAATATACTCGGCTTTACCAAACTGGTAACAACAATCGTTGATGGTGCCGGTAACTCCAGCACCTACATACTGCACTATCTGCCGGGCAAAGCACTGCCCTTGCCAAGGGCGAAACGCCCAACCGATGGGATGGTTGGAACCTGCCTCCAGTGCTGCAATCACTGCCACGGCCCTATCGCGAAGCGACTGATCAGTGGACAACGATGCAAAGTGTTGCTCGCCCGCAGCGCTAAACACAACGCTTTGCAGCTGCGGGCGGCCTTCCGTGAGGGTGCCAGTTTTATCAAAGATGACATGATCAATGCGGTTAAGGGCTTCCAGCACGTGGCCACGGGTAATCAATAATCCCTGTCTGCGCAGGCGGTTGAGCGCTGCCGTGAGCGCCACCGGCGTCGCCAGCGACAAGGCGCAAGGGCAGGTTACCACCAGCACGGATAGCACGACCCATACCGCTTTCTCACTGTCGATCTGCCACCAGACAAACCCTACTACCAGCGACACCAGCAACACCGCAGCAACAAAGTAACCCGCCACATGGTCCGCCATGGCAACCTGCAAAGGTTTGTACTGGCGGCCATTTTCCACCAGTCGTTCAATGGCATTTAAACGAGTACCACGCCCGACTGCCGTCACACAAACGATTAAACGATGCCCCAGATTCATACTGCCCGCCACTACCTGATCGCCCGGCTTTTTGCTGATAGCCGTTGACTCCCCTGTAAGTAAGGACTCATCAACCGTTGTAATACCGGCAACAATTTCGCCATCGCAGGGAATGTTGTCGCCACTGGCAACTTCTACCCAGTCACCGGGGCTGAGTTCGCGCACGGCCACGGTTTCACATTCAGCGTGGGCACTAACGGTGCTGGCGGACTGAGCGCCACTTTGCCGCTCATCCATATCTGGCGACGGCTTAACACGATTTACCGCCAGTGGAATCAACTGGCTAAGACTCTCATTCGCCAAACCATTACGGTGCCGGATACGCATTTCCATAAAGCGACCGAGCAGCAAAAAGAAGGTAAACATGGACACAGAGTCGAAGTAGACCTCGCCGCCACCTTTCAACGTGGACCAGGCACTGGCGGCGTAAGCGCCTAAAATGGCGATAGATACCGGCACATCCATGGTCAGATGTTTATGTACCAAGCTGCGCCACGCGGCACGGTAGAATGGCTGCGCAGAAAACAATACGACGGGAGTGGCAATCAACAAACTCACCCAACGCAGGAGAACCTCCCACTCGTCACCGGCACCGGCGTAGAGCGCAGTGGCAGCCATGCCAACCTGCATCATGCCAAAACCCGCCACCGCCAAACGCATTAATGCCAAACGGCTTTCCCGCTGGCGCACCGCCTGCTGTTGGTTCTGGGTGGCAGGTAGGGGCTGATATCCCACTTCGCTAATCGCGGCAAAAATTGCACTGAGTGAAACTCTATCAGCCTGCCAGACAATCCGTGCACGATGAGTAGAGGCATTCACCCGCACCTCGGTGACACCGTCTAGATAACCAACATGCTTCTCCAGCAACCAAACACACGCTGCGCAACTGATACCCTCAATGAGCAGGTGCGACTCACGCTGACCATCGGGCAGCGTCTCAGTAAACTCGCCCTGCACCGACGGCGTGTCGTAAACGTTGAATTGCGTGGTCTGGTTGGCAGGTTTGAGATTACTCTGGGTGCGGTATTGGTAATAATGGGAGAGGCCACCGGCATCAATTGCCTGCGCGACAGCCTGACAACCGGGGCAGCAAAACAGCTGCATCTGCCCTTGCACTAAAGCCTGAAAAGGCTCACCGCTGGGGACAGGCAGCCCACAATGAAAACAGGAATTGGGCATCATCGCTATCCGGCTGGCACCTAGGGCCTACCGTGCAAACTGAATCACTGAGCCTTTCTGCAGGTCTATTTCGCCGCTTAAACGCCAGGGGGCAGAGTGCTCTAATACATGAGTAATAGCGGGGCCATCTTCAACGCCGTCGGCCAGAGGAAATAAACGCAGGTACCAGCGGTAGGCCAGAGGCTTGCCTAGATCGGCTCGATAACGGCCGGGTGCCATACGCCGCAAGATAAAATGCTGATCAAGATCTTCACTCACCGGATGGCTGAAAGCAATCAACAGGCGCTCGGGCAATTCTGTGTCTGCGTGCAGGGCCGCGTGAATTTCTCCCAACGTGGTATCCACATTGAGACTCCCCCCGAGATTGATGGCCCGCGCCGCTTCGTCCTGCTCCAGCACCTGGTTAATCATGCGGCCGTCTTTGTAGTAGTTATCACTCACTACATCGTCAGCATACCTAAACGCCACTGTCACAAATGTGCCGGCAACCATAACAACAATCAGTAACGGCGTTAATACGAACCACGCCCAGAACTGCCGGTACCATGGCCCAGAGTCGCCCTGATCAGTCATCGAGTAATTAGCCACAAACCACCTGTCACATTGAGAAAAAGAAACTCTCCGACCACATTGCCAGCAAACAGTTCGCGACAACCGGAGTTTATGCGGCCTGCATTATACAAGCCGCCACCCAAAAGCGTTAATCCGACGCCGGGGCAATAAACACTGTTGCCTGTGAAGCATGAATCGCCTCATCGTCTACAGCAGTCACGATAAAGCGTATGCTTTCTTTTTTACTCTGCACCTGATCTTTGGGCAAAGATACACTCACCGGAAAAGTAAAGACTTCACCCTCTTCGAGATACATCGGACGGTAGCGAAGTGAGTAATCACCGTTACCTTCAACCGCAATCTCGTAATTATGCCCTTTCTGATCCATGTTATTAATTTTTACGGTATAGACGTTCTGCACCTGATCGCCTGATACACGATAAAGCCTTGCACCTCGGTCACGAATCACATCTACCGAGACCGGCTCGCGCTGGCTGAGCACATAAGCAAAGGCAACCACCATCACCACCATGGCAGTGATATAACCAAACAGCCGCGGCCGGACAAAGTGCGTGTGGCCGTTTTTCAATTGATCTTCAGAAGTAAAACGAATGAGTCCGCGAGGATAATGCATTTTATCCATCACGCTGTTACAGGCGTCTACACATAAACCACAGTTAATGCATTCATACTGCAAGCCATTGCGGATATCGATATCAACTGGGCAAACCTGAACACACCACGAACAGTCAATACAATCGCCTTTGCCCTCTGCCTTGTAATCTTCACCGGGTTTGCGCGGCCCGCGCTTTTCACCACGATCGATATCGTAGTGCACTGCCAGCGTATCAGTGTCGTACATCACCGACTGAAACCGTGCATAGGGGCACATGTATTTACAAACCTGCTCACGCATCCAGCCAGCATTGAGGTAGGTCATGCCCATAAAGAAGAAGGTCCAGAAGGCTGCCGCAGGGTGAATACTCCAGGTCAGCAGGCCGTTGTCATCGCGGTAGGGCACCAACCCGGCCAGCAGCTCGCGAATAGGCACAAAGTAACCAACAAAGGTGGCCCCAGTAATAAAGGCGATGAGCAACCAGATACCGTGCTTGGCGGTTTTGCGCCCCATTTTTTCTGCCGTCCAGGGTTGCTGGTCCAGGCGAATACGCTTATTCCGGTCACCCTCACAAAAGTGCTCGGCCCAAATAAACATCAATGTCCAAACGGTTTGCGGGCAAGTAAAACCGCACCACACCCGGCCGACCAGTACCGTCACCGTAAATAGAGCAAACGCGGCGATAATCAGCAGCCAGGCCAGCAACATGCCGTCCTGAGGCCAAAAGGTCATCCACAACACATGGAACTGACGCGCAGGCAAATCGAAATACATCGCTGGGCGACCATCAATCACCAACCAGGGCATCAACAGGAAACCAGCAATCAGCGGCAACCCAGTGTAACGTCTCAATGTCTGGTAAAAGCCCGAAATTTTACGGATATAAACCTTGTCGGAAGCTTGATAAAGGTTAACGTAACGAATCTCATCAGAATGCGAATTCTCGTCCGTTTTGGCGGGCTTTACATCAATCTTTTCGTTCACGGAGCATACCTCTTATGCCGGGCACAAGCCCCGACACAAAGAGGGGTTGTGCCACGATTAAGAAGCCAGGAAGCAGCTTCAGAAATATCGTCTGAGCGCTGCCTGCAGTGTGCAGGCAGCGATTCGGGTTAATTAGAGTAACCCTGGGAGAGGCTGTAGACGTAAGCAGCCAACAAATGGATCTTGTCTTCTCGCAGCAGGTCTTTCTGCGCAGGCATTTTGCCGTTGCGTCCATTTCGAATCGTCTGGCGAACACCGGCTGGAGAACTATCATATAACCAGGTGTCGTCCGTCAGGTTCGGGGCACCAAAGACATGATTGCCTTTACCATCAACGCCGTGACAGGCAACGCAGTTCTGCGCAAAGATTTTACTACCTTCTTCGGCCATAGCTTCGTCATGTTCACGGCCTGACAGGCTAATCACATACTCGGCAACGTGTACGACGTTTTCTTCACCCAATATCGGGCCCCACGCAGCCATGGCGGCCTGACGACCATGAGTAATGGTTTCCTTGATTTTCTCAGGGCTACCGCCATAGAGCCAATCGTCGTCCGTCAGATTCGGAAAGCCCAGTGCACCACCCGCATCAGCGCCATGACAAACCGCACAGTTGTTGGCAAACAAGCGCACGCCCATTTTCAGCGCACGCGGATCCTGCGCCACCTCTTCTATCGGCATCTTCATGTACTTGCCAAAGGTTTCTTCATAGGTTTCGCGAGCTTTTTCCTGCTCCCGCTCCAACTGGTTGTGCGATGTCCAACCCAGCAAACCTTTGTAGCTACCCAGGCCTGGGTACAGTGCCAGATAAATTGCGGTGAACACCAACGACGCCACAAAACCCTGGAACCACCACTTGGGCAACGGGTTATCGTATTCTTCAATGCCATCGTAAACGTGCCCAGTTGTGCGGTTTTCGGGATCGACGTCATCACGTACCGCTACCTTTCTGTTGGCCAGCAACACCCATAAAATCAAGGCCAGATTTGTCAGGGTCAGACCAATAATCCAAAAGCTCCAAAAAGTACTCATAATCAGTCCTGCTTTGCTATATCAGATACGTTTTGGCGCGCATCTGAGACTGTTTTGGTTCCCGCGCTGCGGTCTTTGTTTGGCTCATCATCGGCAAAGGGAAGATTCGCCGCGTCATCAAACTTTTTCTTGCGACTGGGCGAAAAGGCCCACCAACAGATACCAGCAAAGGCAATCATTACCAGTATCGTTGACACACCGCGCAGGGTATTAAGGTCCATAGCTATTAACGCTTCTGTTTCAGCAAAATACCGAGTTGCTGTAGATAAGCTACCAGCGCATCAATTTCTTTTACGCCTTTCACTGCTTGCTCTGCACCCTCGATATCTTCATCCGTGTACGGCACACCTACGGTGCGCAAAGCACGCATTTTGTCGCCGGTATACTTGCCGTCCAGCTCGTTATCAAACAACCATGGAAAAGCCGGCATATTTGATTCTGGAACAACGTTGCGTGGATTGAACAAATGCGCTTTGTGCCATGCATCACTGTAGCGCTGACCAACACGAGCCAGGTCAGGACCAGTACGCTTGGAACCCCACAGGAACGGGTGATCGTAAACCGACTCTCCCGCTACAGAGTAATGGCCATAACGCTCAACTTCGGCGCGCAGTGGCCGCACCATTTGTGTATGGCAAACATGACAGCCTTCGCGAATATAAATATCGCGACCTTCCAGCTGTACCGCATTCCAGGGTTTTAATCCTTCAACAGGCTGAGTCGTTTCTTTCAAAAAGAACTGAGGAACAATTTCCACCAAGGCGCCGAAGCTGATGGCGACTACCACCAGAACCAACATAAGGCCAATATTTTTTTCTACTATGTCGTGGTTTTTCACGGTTGTTAACTCCTATCCCTTTAAGCCGTCTGAGGCTGCGCAGCAGCGTCGCTTTCAGCCTTCGATTCTGCAATGGTTCGGTAGGCGTTATAGGCCATTACCAACATGCCAGACAGGAAGATCGCACCACCCAGTACCCGCACCAGATAACCGGGATAACTGGCTTCAACAGATTCAACAAAGCTGTAAGTCAGCGTACCGTCGGTATTAAATGCACGCCACATCAGACCTTGCATGATGCCGTTAACCCACATAGAGGCGATGTACAGAACCGTGCCCACGGTAGCCAGCCAGAAGTGGGTATTAACCAGCTTAACACTCCACATTTCTGCACGGCGGTACAGCACCGGAATCAGGTGATAAATAGAACCGATAGAGACCATTGCCACCCAACCCAGTGCACCAGAGTGTACGTGGCCAACAGTCCAGTCGGTGTCGTGAGACAAAGCGTTTACGGTCTTGATCGACATCATCGGCCCTTCAAAGGTCGACATACCATAGAACGACAGCGACACAACCAGGAAGCGCAAGGTTGGGTCGGTACGCAGTTTGTGCCATGCGCCAGACAGCGTCATGATGCCGTTGATCATACCACCCCAACTGGGGGCCAACAGAACCAAAGACATAACCATGCCCAGGCTTTGCGCCCAGTCTGGCAGGGCTGAATAGTGCAAGTGGTGTGACCCTGCCCAGATGTACAGAGAGATCAACGCCCAGAAATGAACAATCGACAACTGGTAAGAATACACCGGCCGACCCGCTTGCTTGGGCACAAAGTAGTACATCATGCCCAGAAAGCCAGCTGTCAGGAAGAAACCCACCGCATTGTGGCCATACCACCATTGCACCATGGCATCCATAGCGCCGGCATAGGCCGAGTAGGACTTGGTCATGCTCACCGGAATAGCCGCACTGTTCACAAGGTGCAGCACAGCAATGGTCAGAATAAAGCCACCGTAGAACCAGTTAGCCACATAGATATGCGAGGTTTTACGCTTGATGATAGTGCCAAAAAAGACAATCGCATAAGACACCCACACCAGCGTAATGAGAATATCAATGGGCCATTCCAGCTCAGCGTACTCCTTGGCTGAGGTGTAGCCCATTGGCAATGTAATCGCCGCCAGCACAATCACCAACTGCCAGCCCCAGAAGGTGAACGGCACCAGGAAGCCACCAAACAAGGGAGCCTGACAGGTTCGCTGAACAACGAAGTAAGACGTTGCAAACAATGCACACCCACCAAACGCAAAAATGACTGCATTAGTGTGCAACGGACGCAGGCGCCCAAAGTGGGTGTAAGGTTGAACCAGGTCGTTCAGCTGCGGCCAATAAAGCTGCGCTGCAATCAGTACACCGACAGCCATACCAACCACACCCCAAACAATGGTCATGATGGCAAACTGGCGTACTATCTGGTAGTTGTATGCCGGTTGTTCACCGGTACTAGCCATGTGACTACTCATAGTGACGTCCTAACAGTTTTAACAAGAAACCTTTCTACAAATGCTGCAAATGGCTGCACGCTAACTCAGGCGCAGCCTAAATATTCAAAAGCAGAGCCAGGCGCCTGGTAAAGGAAACAGCGCCATTGTCTACGAGCTGCCTGTACGGCAAATTGATTCGTATCAACTTAGGCGCAGGTTTAATTGCGCCAACAGGTTTTTTATCTGCAAAACCTGCCAGCTAACACAATGCTGGCAGTATTTTATCGCGAAAACCCGTATGTAATTGTTACAGCAGGTTGCGGCCTTTATTGGCGGCAATTCGCATACGCAGAGCATTTAGCTTGATAAAGCCCTCTGCGTCTTTCTGATCGTAAGCACCACCGTCATCTTCAAAGGTGGCAATTTTCTCGTCAAACAGACTGTCTGCAGAGCGGCGCCCTACTACACTCACAGCACCTTTATATAGCTTGACTCTTACATCACCGTTAACAACGCCTTGCGACTCATCGATCGCAGCCTGCAGCATTTTGCGCTCAGGGCTCCACCAATAACCGTTGTAAATGAGACTAGCATACTTGGGCATCAACTCGTCTTTAAGATGAGCCACTTCACGGTCGAGGGTTATCGATTCTATCGCACGGTGCGCCTTAAGCATGATAGTACCTCCGGGTGTTTCATAGCAGCCGCGAGACTTCATACCAACGTAGCGGTTCTCCACGATATCCAGTCGACCCACACCGTTTTCACCACCCACTTTGTTCAGATAGGTGAGCACCTCAGCTGGCGACTTCTGTTCGCCATTAATCGCGACGATATCACCGCCCTTGTATGTGAGCTCCACATAAGTTGGCTCATTCGGCGCATCCTCTGGCGCCACACTCCAGCGCCACATATCCGCATCGTTAGCTTCCCACCATGGATCTTCCAGATTACCGCCCTCATAGGAGATATGCAGCAGGTTGGCATCCATAGAGTAAGGCGATTTCTTTTTGTTTTTGGCAAAATCAACCGGAATATTGTGCTCCTCGCAATACGCCATAAGCGTTTCGCGGGATGTCAGGTTCCACTCACGCCATGGCGCAATCACCTTGATACCGGGCTTCAATGCGTATGCACCCAGCTCGAAACGAACCTGATCATTGCCTTTACCGGTAGCACCGTGGGCAATCGCATCAGCACCGGTTTCATTAGCAATATCAATTAATCGCTTAGCGATCAGAGGGCGAGCAATCGACGTACCCAGCAGGTACTCACCTTCATAGATAGTATTGGCGCGAAACATCGGAAACACAAAATCGCGAACAAACTCTTCACGCAGATCGTCAATATAAATTTCTTTGATACCCAGCGCCTGAGCTTTAGCTCGCGCAGGCTCAACCTCTTCACCTTGACCAATATCAGCCGTAAAAGTCACCACTTCGCACTGATAGGTTTCTTGTAACCACTTGGCGATTACGGAGGTGTCTAGACCACCAGAATAGGCCAAAACGACTTTTTTAATGTTAGACATGAACGACTCCTGCACAGGCTAACCTAGGTATTTCACGCCCTATCAATACGGGCGAGTGAGAGAAAGAGAGGCTGGATACCACTTTTTGGGGCGCGAATTGTAGCGCTAATTTTGCTCGATAACTAGGGTCAGTTACCGTTCGAACTACATTACGGAGAGCCTAAAGAGCACGAATCTCCAAAAAGCCGACGCGCTATGCGAGCCCCGGATTCCAGCAGAAGCCTGGATCGGCCTGCGCCGATACAGAGAAATAAAAAATGGAGGGTACCGTCAAGGCTAAATCTTTCTGGCGTCCACAGGTGCCGCCACCATAGGCTGGATTTCAGGCCCGGAATCCTCTGGCAACGGAGTTTTGTCCAACCGAATAGTCACCCGCCGATTGAGAGAGCGCCCTTTTGCCGTGCGGTTACTCGCTACCGGATAACGCTCGCCGTGCCAGCGCAAAGCAATATCTTCTGGAGGCACACCACGATTGGCCAAGTAACTTTTGACCAATTCAGCCCGCTCCCGAGACAACGCAAGGTTCTCGGCACGCGAGCCGTTACTATCGGTATGGCCGTCGATATAAAAGGCCTTTACACTTTTATCAGCCTTGGCATAAGTGATGATGTTATCCAACTTGTGCCTAGCGCGAGCACCGAGCCCATCTTGAGCCCCCTCGCTAAAATAAACCGTTGTTCGCTCAACCTGATCATAATTCACCGGCAGCAGGCCACCCAGGCAACGCAAATATTTATCGTACGCGCCGCGAAAATTGATATTGGATATTTTTACGGTTAGCAGGCTGTCATCGTCGTACCAAGGCTGCCGGGCTATTTCAATCTCTTTTCCCTGATACAGTTCTGCCAGCAGCTTTTCCGAAGACTGCCAATCGAGACTAATAGGTACAGTGCCATTCTTAACCGCCACAGTACCCAAACTCTCCGCCGTTGGGGCCTGACGCCACAGGGGCGACACGGCAGTAATGGTAGCCTCACCCGCCATCAGGCGGCGGGCTTCGCCGCGCAGATAAAACCGGGGTAATTCCCCTGCTCGCCGGTTAAATACCGCGGCACCGAAGTAGGGAATTTCATGCGCCATACGACATTCAAACACCGACGCGCTAACCCGCCAGCTGGCCTCATCCATACGCGATGAAAAAGTGTCGGCCACAACCGAGCTTGCCGCTAGTACCAGCGCCATCCCGGTTGTCATATACTTTGCGATTGTCTTCACTGGCCAAACACCCGCTGTCGCTATTATTCACTACCCGGTCGGAGCATAACCTATGCATCAGACGCACTCGTGCGTTACTAGATATCGGCCCACGAGTCCTGCGCTTTAGCGTTTTTTTTGATAGCATGCACAACAAAAGCAGGCGAGACACCCAACCTTCGCCAGACATTAAACCCAAGGCGTTCCCTACACCCGCATGAGCACTCAGATTCTCGAAATTATCCGGCCAGATGACTGGCATATCCACTTGCGTGATAACGAAGCACTTTCTTTGACCGTGGCCGACGCCGCACGCACATTCAGCCGTGCAATTGTGATGCCGAACCTTGTGCCGCCTGTCACCACAGCGGAGCAAGCACTCGCTTACAAAGCCCGAATCAATGCCCATCACGACGGCAACTTCACCCCGCTAATGGTGCTTTATCTGACCGACAACACTACGCCTGCCGACATCAAAGCAGCCAAACAGGCCGGTGTCGTAGCCTGCAAACTCTATCCTGCCGGCGCCACCACTAACTCGGATGCTGGCGTTACCGATATCAAAAACGTGTATCCGGCATTGGAAGCCATGCAGGAGCAAGGCCTGCGTTTTCTGATGCACGGTGAAATTACCGACGCAGATATCGATATTTTTGACCGCGAAAAGGCCTTTATTGACCGAACACTCGCACAGCTGGAAAAAGACTTTCCGGCACTAAACATGGTGCTTGAGCACATCACCACAGCTGATGCGGCGCACTATGTTGCAGAAGCCGGCCCCAACCTCGCAGCTACCATTACGGCACACCACCTGCTATTCAATCGCAACCACATGCTGGCAGGCGGGATACGCCCCCACTATTACTGTTTGCCCATTCTCAAGCGCAACACGCACCAGCAGGCGCTTATCGATGCGGCTACCAGCGGCAACCCCCGTTTCTTTTTGGGGACTGACTCAGCACCACACCCTCAAGGTGCCAAGGAGACTGCCTGCGGCTGTGCCGGCTGCTACACGGCGCATGCAGCCATGAGTTTTTACGCTGAAGCCTTTGAACGTGCTGGCGCGCTCGATAAACTGGAAGCATTTGCCAGCTTTTACGGCCCGGACTTTTACGGAGTGCCGCGCAATACCGACAAAATCACCCTCATAAAACAAAGCTGGGCATCACCGACTACATTAGACTTAGGCAACAAGCCACTTACCCCGCTATTGGCGGGAGAAACGCTGCAGTGGCAGATTCAACCCAAGACCGCTAGCTAAAAGGGATGTAAGGACACCGCGTGAACGACAAACAATCGATACTGATGGATAAAATAGCTGCCGACACGGCAGAACCCACACCGCTGGCACAACGTTTTCGGGGTTTTTTGCCGGTTGTCGTCGACGTTGAAACCGGCGGGTTCAATTCTGATCGTGATGCGCTACTGGAGATCGCAGCCGTTACGCTGGCGACCGACGAAGAGGGCAATCTGGTCACCAACCAGCTCTTTGATTACCACCTGGAGCCTTTCGAGGGAGCCAACATTGAACAATCGGCCCTCGACTTTACCGGCATCGACCTGGAACACCCAGATCGCCCGGCACAGCCTGAACAGCTGGCGATTCCAGACCTCTTCAAAGCGGTACGTAAAGCGGTGAGCCAACAAGGTTGTACGCGTGCGATTGTGGTTGGACACAACGCACATTTTGACCTAGGTTTTGTGAATGCTGTTGCTAATCGATGCCAGATAAAACGCAACCCATTTCACCCGTTTTCATGTTTTGACACCGCAACGCTTGCAGGCCTGGCGTTTGGCCAGACAGTACTGGCAAAGGCGTGCGGCGCAGCAGGCATTGAATTTAGTAATGCGGCCGCCCATTCGGCGGCGTACGACGCCGAAAAAACAGCACAACTGTTTTGCAAGATCGTCAATCAATGGAAAACCCTGGGCGGTTGGCCACCTTCATAGCCAAGTAGTACCGCCTGAGAGCACGACAACAGGCAGAGTCAATGTCAGACCAAAACCCGAACGGCAGCCGTCAGCAACCCCACTGGCGCCACATTTACTTCTTGCTTGTTTCGTTTAATCTTGCCGCGCTGTTTTTCAGCCTCTGGCTCACCAGCAGCGTGATGCGCGAACTTGATAAAGATACCGAGACCAACTACAGCCTCAACACCCTGATTGATGAAATCATCAACCTGCAACGCCTTAGCACAACCCTAACCAAACCGGCGACCACCATTTTTGCCAGTGACGACGCCCCCCTTGAACAGCGACTCTTCAACGTTGAGAAGCAGCGACTCGAGCGTCATTTCAACGACCTTGCCAATCATATTGATACACGTCTGAAAAGCCAGGCAGACAAAGCAATGCTTCACGAGTGGTTGAACAACTTTCGCGCAGAAAGTCTGCAACTGGTAACCCTGGTGCAACAGGTCATCGACCGCTACGCAGAAGGTGACCTGGTGGCGGCAGCCACCATCAACAGTTCCGCCACCGAAACGCTGCACAGTGCAAACTACCACCTGAACAAACTTCGCGCAGACATTAATGATTGGCAAAACAATAATTTTGCTACGGCCAACAACACCATAAAGCAAGTTAAGCAATACAATGCCCTGATATTTCTGCTAGCCTTTGTGCTCACCGCCGCAGTGTTTATCTATGGCAACCTGCTCACCAGAAAACTGCGCAAAGACGATGCTGAAAAACACGCGTTACTACTGGCTACCCACGACAACGCACTGATACTGGAGACGATTCTCGAGTCCACCGTTGACGGCATTATTACCTACGACAATCACGGCCTGATTGTGTCGGCAAATAAAGCTGCAGAACAGATATTCAATCTTACAAGAGACGAACTCAAAGGCAGCAGTGTTCTCAAGCTATTGAGCAACGAGAAGCACGAGAAATATCAAAAAGCCTTGCAAGACGAACTGAATAGCCAAGACGAGACCTCGGTGATAGGCCTGAGAGTGGAGGCAAAGCACGCTAACGGCAAAACCTTTCCTATCGCAGTATCGATCAGATCACGCGAGCATACCGAGGCAGATGGTTCTCAACAGCGCCTGTTTACGGCAATTATCCGCGATATCACCAAAGAGCATGAACAAAAACTCACACTGGAACAAGCACTGCGCCATGCCAAATCGGCCTCTATTGCCAAAGATGAATTTCTGGCCACTGTCAGCCATGAAATTCGAACGCCAATGAACGGTATTCTCGGCGCCAGCGAACTGCTCTATAACACCGACATGGAGAACGGGCAGAAAGAACTTGTCGATGTTATTCACAACTCTTGTAACGGCTTACTCGGCATCATTAACGACATTCTCGAATTCACGCGCATACAATCGGGCACCATTGAACTGGAATCCATTCCCTTTGACGCTCACGCCGTATTGGAAGACGTTTATCAGCTGCTAAAATACCGCGCCGAAAAGCAGGGATTGGAATTCACCCTTGAGGGCCAACAAGGAGATCAATTCAATTTTCTTGGCGACCCTACGCGTCTGCGCCAGATATTACTGAACATTATCAACAATGCCATCAAGTTCACCGATACTGGCGGCGTTTACGTTTATCACCAAGTAGACAATCAGGACGAACAACTGCTCTGGCGCTGCAAAGTAAAAGATACCGGCATAGGGATAGCACCCGACAAAATCGGCAAATTATTTGAACGCTTCAGTCAAGCCGACTCAACCATCACACGCACTCGCGGAGGCACCGGACTCGGCCTTGCTATCAGCCAGCAACTATCGCAGATAATGGGCGGAAAAATAACCGTTACCAGTGAACAAGGAAAAGGGTCTGAGTTCGTTATCGAACTACCATTCCAACCCACCCAACCTGTGGCACGTAAACCACAAGGCAAAAGGCCAAAACGCAACTATGGAATAACTGCATTACTGGTAGAAGACAATCAGGTAAACCAGTTAATTGCCACACGTTTGTTAAGCACTTTTGGCTTAACCGTAACCGTTGCCAGCAACGGCCAGGAAGCACTGGAAAAACTCAATAAACAACGTTTTGACGTTGTTTTTATGGATATGCAAATGCCAGTCATGGACGGAATTACGGCTACTCACGCAATTCGGGCCGTAGAGACGCTATTTACACAGGTTCCTATTGTTGCCATGACTGCCAACGCCCTCGACAAAGATCGCCACCAGTGTCTCGAAGCAGGCATGAACGATTTCATCAGTAAGCCGCTGGAGCCCAGCCTGATTGTTGCCGTATTAGACAAGCTGTTTATTAATGAGACCACAGAACCCTCATAGCCACTCCGTCAAAACAAATACCCCAACAGCAAAAAACCGGGGCATGCCCCGGTTTTTCTAATCAATGCAGAGTTACTTAGAGCTTATCTGCACTTGAACTCAGGTAAGCCGCAACACCTTCTGGCGAAGCAGTCATACCGGCGTCGCCGTCTTTCCAGCCAGCAGGGCAAACTTCACCGTGCTCTTGATGGAACGCCAGTGCATCAACCATGCGCAGCATTTCGTCAACGTTACGGCCCAAAGGCAGATCGTTAACCACCTGATGACGCACAACACCTTCTTCGTCGATCAGGAAAGAACCGCGGTACGCCATACCACCATCTGACTGCACGTCATAAGCCTTGCAAATTTCCTGCTTGGTATCAGCAACCAATGTGTACTTAACAGGGCCAATACCGCCGTTATCTA
The DNA here is from genome assembly GCA_050289485.1 of Cellvibrionaceae bacterium. GTDB lineage: Bacteria > Pseudomonadota > Gammaproteobacteria > Pseudomonadales > Cellvibrionaceae > JBNKFV01. The sequence continues at coordinate 87,390 of JBNKFV010000029.1, read as the reverse complement.
CAGGAGTGTTGCGCCATGCGTTGTGTGTCCACTCGCTGTCGATAGATACACCAATCACTTCCACGCCGCGCTTTTTGAACGCTTCGACGCGGTTATCGAATGCCAACAACTCAGAGGGGCAAACGAATGTAAAATCCAGAGGGTAAAAGAACACAACTGCCTTTTTACCTTTGATCGTTTGTGTCAGGTTGTAATCACCTACGATTTCGCCTGAACCCAATACTGCTGCAGCGGTAAAGTCTGGCGCTGGTTTACCTACTAATACTGCCATGAGAAACCTCCCTTCATCGAAATTAAAGACTTGAAGATACCAAGCCCAAGTAACAAAGATATGTATGGGCATCCGTCCAGGATTCAAGGACCAAACGCCCGATGCGACCGTATATAATTTAATAAACGACCGCGATCATTGCCGGCTCCAGGCTAACCCCGGAGAAACCACCAACGAAAACCCAGAACGCAATATTACACAATTAAAATCATCAGTATCATTGATTTTATCAATCGAAATAATATGCGCAAAGCAGGCCTGTTGACACACTTTTAATGGCAGTGCTGCGCATAATCAGGGATGATCTATCGGCAACGTCGGCACACAACTTGCCTAGGCATAACCTGTGTGCAAGAGCCTGCTCGCCTCACTAATGACAGGTATCTTCTACTGCCGGCAACCATTCTATTCACTCTACTTTATTCAGGTAAGCTGCAAATCATGACCGAACAAACCCGAGGCCGACTCACCACACGAACCGTAGCCATGCCCAGTGACACCAATCCCGCTGGGGATATTTTTGGCGGCTGGGTACTTGCCCAAATGGACATCGCAGCCGGTATTTGCGCCGGCCAGCGCGCGCAAGGGCGCGTGGTTACCGTAGCCGTGGAAAGCATGAGTTTTATTCGCCCCGTGAAAGTGGGAGACATTCTAGGCGTTTACACCGACGTTAACTCGGTAGGCCGCACCTCAATGGATATTCATGTGGAAGCCTGGGTAAGACGCGATCGCATTGGACATCGAGAAAAAGTGACTGAAGCAATGTTCAAATTTGTTTCACTCGATCAGCAAGGAACCCCTACTCCAATACCCGATGAGGACGACCTGCCGCCCTATGTCAAACAAGGGCATTCCGACTTTTAACCCCGCCTCTACCAATTTGGCTGCCAATACGGGCCCAAGACCGGGCTATATTGGCGGCCTCTGGACAGCCCAATTTGCCACTCAGCACGCCCCGAAAAGCCAAAACTAAATAAAAACAATTCTTAACTGGTATTGACAACAATTATCATTTGGGTAAAAATTTGCTCATCTTTCAACCCCATAGAGCACATCACATGCTCTATAAGCAGAATATCGGCAGGCAACTTATGTACGTGTGTATCTGTAAAGGCATTACTGACTCGCAAATTCGCGACGCTGTAACCCAAGGTGCCAGCACACTGCGTCACGTACGTCAAACGCTGGGGGCAACCAGCCAGTGCGGCAAATGTGCCCGCCTCACCAAAGACATTATCGACGAGACCTTAGCAGGCATTCAGGGCGATCCTAGTCTGTATTACGCGGTTGCCTAACGTCAGCCCCGTTGCATAAACTCGGTCACACCGCGTAGCGACAGCGAACACCTCCCACCAAATGATATTGAAGATAGCACTGATAAGCACTCTTGCTTACATTATTTTATCTTTATAAATCAAAGGGTTACCTTGACACCTAGAACAGAGCGCTCCACAATTGGCGATTAGCCTAATGCCTCACACAAAGGAGTCAGACCATGAAAGGTGACCCAAAAGTCATTACCTTCCTCAATAAAGCACTGGCCAATGAACTCATTGCCATTAACCAGTACTTCCTTCATTCACGCATGTATAAAGACTGGGGTCTGAAAGAGCTGGCGGAGCACGAATACGAAGAATCTATCGACGAAATGAAACACGCCGACAAACTGATCGAGCGGATTCTGTTTTTAGAAGGTATCCCCAACCTGCAGGATCTCGGCAAACTGATGATCGGTGAAAACACCAAAGAGATGTTGGAGTGTGATCTCAAATTGGAGCTGGCGGCCATTCCCGACCTGCGCGATGGCATTGAGTACTGCGAGTCAGTTCGCGATTACGTAAGCCGCGATCTGTTGAATGAGATTCTGGAAGACGAAGAAGAACACGTAGACTGGCTTGAAACCCAGCTGGCATTGATCGACAAAGTGGGCATTCAAAACTACCTGCAATCGAAAATGGAAAGTTAAGCAGCGAGGCACCTGCCTATTCTATTCGATAAAAAGGGGCTCACAGGCCCCTTTTCTTTTGGCGGCCTACACAATTAGTTCAACAGGCCGTACACACCCAGCGCGTATGCTCTACGCTCACTCTCTCCGCGCAATGACGAGGCCTTCACCATTTCGCCCAGGCGAATATCATCGGTGCGATAACGGGTGTCACCAGTGCCAGTGTCAAAACTCACAAACGTTGTGGTCGGAAACAGATACGCCAGATAGTCTCCGGCCTCAACCCCAACGGCGACAGAAAAGTTAACATTATTGATACCGGGCTGCACCACACTCAAAGGCTTGCTCTCCCAGATGACCACGAGGCGATCTTCCACCGGTCGCAGCACCTTGACGGCAAACGTACCCTGCCCCAGAAAATGCCCTTTCACCCCGGTGAGGGTGCCATTGGCTGGAATCGGGTGCGCCATATCAACCAGTAACCGTGGAGACTCTTCCACTTGTGTACGCTGTACTAATTCACTACCCACATAATCGAGCAGTTGGCTGTCTAATAAAAACGATTTGTACTGATCGATCTGCCGCTGTACAAAACGACGAACTTCACCACGCAGGCTCGATGATTCCTCAGCCCTCAGGGATTTTTCACTATCGAGCACCCCCATAACACGACGCAATTCAGTATTGTTCTGCCGCAGTTTCTGTTCCTCGACCCGCATATTTTCAATCGTGGCCTGCGCCTGCTGCAGCGAGGCTGCAAGCTCGGCGTTGCGGTCCTGCAACGCTTTCACCCCTGTGGTTTGCTGACACCCAGCCAGCGCAACGGCTAACCCAACGCCTAGACTCAAACGCCCCAAAAGCCTGTTGCTGCGTCTGTTGATTGCACTCACATTGGTCACGGTGTTCTCCTATTATTCAACCTGAAAATCTTCGCTGGCTAGAACCACATTGTTGAGCACGATTTTTACGCGATAGCGCCCTTGCGAAAACCCCTCTACAGGACGCTCAATACGGAACAGCTTCACCCCTTCTGCCCCGTTGACCACCACCGGCACCTGAGCAATTTCCAAGGTTTCTGTACCATCAAACAACGTTGCCTGCACCAGCGTGGCATCGTCAGCAAAGTTGCGATACTGAAACTCTAGCGCAATACTGCGACCAGCTGAAATACGGTATGGACCAGATTGCAAAACTGCCAACTGCGCCTCATCCGGTGCAATTTTTAGTGCGCTTATTTTAGGCCGCGCGGCCTCTTCGGCCACCAACAGCTGATCAAACGACTCTTTCAGCAGAGGTGTCTCTGGCAATAATGTCAGCGCTCGCTCATACAGCGTATGTGCCTCAGCAAACGCTTTTTCGTCACCCAGCATCATGATTCGCTCGCTGATTTCCTGCGCAAGCTGGCGCTGTTTGTCGACGATGAGCTGAATCAAATCTTTTAGTGGGGGACTATTATCCGCTTCTTGCAGCAGTGTATTCAGCAGTTCTGCAGCATTGTCACCAGAAGGGCTGACCCACCGACCTTCCACTTTAAGTTGCTCTAGCCGACCAAAGGCTGACTGGATAGAAGCACGCTGGTTCTTTGCTTTCTCTATGTCTGCAGCCAGAATCGACCACAAGGCCGGATCAGACTCCAGCGACTTGCCTTTTTGCAGCAGACTTTGTGCACTGTCGAGATTACCTTTTTGCCACTGCCCTCTCGCCAATACCTGGTAGCGCTCAGCGATGCGCTGTATGCCCTGTTTTGCCTGCTGGCTGCTGCTATCCAGCGCCAACACTTGCTGGAATGCCTGCAATGCATTAGCACCCTCGGGTGAGGTTAACTGGTCCTTGGCCAAATAGTTTTCAGCCTCGCTGAGCAACTGCCCAACCTGCAAGTCAGCCTGATGCTTTGCCTGCAACGTCTGCCATTCGGGCTGGCCCATATCCACCAGTCCCGATGATGCGGCCAACGCCAACCATTCGGGGATATCGTCAGCAGGTGCCGCCGTAGCCAGCGACAATAAGCGGGCTTGCAGGCGCTCTCGCTGCGCGCGCATTGGCAACTGCATAGACGCTTGCTCAGGCAGGCTGAAGCCTGCCATTTGGTCACTCATTTGCTGCCATTGTTGCTCTATCAAGGGCAACGTGTTCTGCCATGCAGCGAGACTATCATCAAGGCGCTCTTCAAGCTCTACTAAGGCTGCCGTACTGTCTGCCACCACATCGGGCTGTGGCTGCTGCTCTTCAACCAAGTCGGCAGCTTCCGCTTCAGGCGTATCCACAACCGGTGAAGACACTTCGGCCGTCGCTGACGGGTTTTCCACACCGGAAGATGAGGTTTCTACAGGCTGCGCAACAGCCGGAGGCGTTATGTTACCGCTAGACGGCACCACCGGCTTACCCATAAGACTGGCAAACCAATCATGCAAACGGTGATCACCTTGCAGCTGTGCCTGCTGCCAGTAAACAAACCCGGCAACGCCCAACGCAATCATCACGCCAATAAGCCAAGGCCACACGCTGCCTTTTGAGCCAGCCAATCTGGCCTGCTCTTCGGCACTACGGGTTGCGGTAATGGGTTCAGCCCCCCGCTTAACCACGGGCGCTTTGGCTGGTTTACGCTTAACCAAATCGACCTTGCCACTGGGGGCAGAGGGTGCCGTATCGGTCACCGTTGACGGGCCTGTTTTCCGTGCACTGGCTGCTGCCGCCAGTTGCTCTTGGGGAATGGCGCGCAACGCATTAACCAATTCGGCTGCAGTTTGATAGCGTTGCTCTGGCTGTTTTGCCATCAGCTTATCGAGCACCGGCTGCAGCATCTGCAGCGGCGCAGGCAACCTAGGCAGTGGCTCGGTGATGTGTTTGATCCCGATCGCCACCGCAGAATCGGCGTTGTAAGGCACTTTACCGACTAACAACCAATAAAACACCACGCCCAAGCTGTAAAGGTCAGACCGGTGATCGACCTGCTTGCCGCGCGCCTGCTCCGGGCTCATGTAATAGGGTGTCCCCACAGCTGTACCGGTTTGGGTAAAGCCGGATTTCAGATCGGTAGCTTTGGCAATACCGAAGTCCATCAACACAACGCGCTCGCTGTTAGCCTGCAAACGGATGTTCTCAGGTTTTACATCGCGATGGATATAACCTTTCAGCCGTGCAAAATTGAGAGCCTGTGCCACCTGACAAATCACATCGCATTTGCGTGCCAGCGACAGTTTAGTGAGCGCGTGTTTGAGATCCTGTCCCGGCACAAATTCCATCGACAGATAATGATGGCCACTGGCTATGCCTACGTCATACACGGTGACAATATTAGGATGGATCAACTGCGCTACGATTTTGGCTTCACGCAGAAAGCGTTCGCTGAATGTTTGATCCTGCGCCAAACTGGCAGACATAACTTTTAATGCCACCTCGCGCTCAAAACTTTCCTGCAGCGCCAGATACACGTTAGCCATGCCACCGCGACCAATCTCGCGAATAATTTTGTATCCCGGTATTTCTATAGTCTCTGTAACACTATTCATCAACGCTTCTGGTCATCTGCAACAGGTAAGAATCTGTGTGGCCACTTGGGCAAAGCCGCCATCATACCATTAGCAGGGCCGGTCTGGTCTAACCCTTGTTGCGGTAAAAAGAGCGCGAGACGATCGCGAGATGGTCTAAAGTTTATTCAGGAGCCTTAGATATTTATAGTCTAGGCTTACCACAGGTATCAATTCGCCTGCACAAGCCCCCTCAACGGATGGGAACGGCAGGTATTGCGCAGGACACTTCCTATGGATCAGGCTGTGATGTTAGTGGATGACTCAAACACAATGCTCGATGTGTTTTCCTCCATGCTGCAAGTCAATGGCGTTAAAAACATCAACCGCTGTTCTAATGGCTATATGGCGGCCAAGCGGGTGATAACTCGTCCGAACAACTACCATGCAATATTTCTTGATCTGCATATGCCCGGCATGGACGGCATGGAATTTCTGCGCCTGATAGGCCATCACCAATACAAGGGCGCCATTGTCATTGCATCAAAACTGGAAGAGCGACTGATCGATCTGGCATTGAACATTAGCCGTGACCACAACCTGCACCTGCTTGGCTCAGTACCCAAACCCATCAATGAAATGCGCCTCAAAGAAATGACCACGCGCATTGAACAGTTTCATCGATTCAGCAAGTTACCCAAACAGTTAATTTCTCGCGAGGAGTTAATTCTCGCCATCGCAAACAATTGGGTACTGCCGTACTTTCAGCCGCAAGTGTGCCTGGAAACCCGTAAAATTCGTGGCTTCGAGTGCCTTTGCCGCCTCGACATACCCGGCCGAGGAGTGATTCCTCCGGCCAATTTTCTGCCGGTTGCAGAACAGGAGGGGCTCTCTAACAAACTGATACTCAAACTGATTGATCTAGCCCTGCCACAATTTGCACGCATGCAGCTGAACCCAGCCATAGGCAATGAGGCTACATTAGCCATTAACCTCTCACCCGAGCAGTTGGACCACCCGGGCTGGCCCGGCTGGCTGCTGCAACGCGCGGCCAAACATCATTTACAGCCACGGCAAATCGTAGTGGAAATTACCGAATCCCAGGCATTGATCAACCTGCATCAAATGGAAACCCTCAGTCGACTGGCCATCAGCGGCTTTCGCTTATCGCTCGATGACTTTGGCACGGGATTTACCAACCTTAATCAATTAAAAGAGCTGCCCTTGCATGAAATCAAAATCGACCGCAGCTTTTGCACCAACGTTCGCCACGACCGGGTAGCCACATTAATTGTGGAGTCGATTACCCGCATCGCCAACGAGCTGGGCATAGAAGTAATTGCCGAGGGCGTTGAAAATCCCCTCGATCTGGAAACTCTGCGCGGCCTTAACATTCGCTATTTTCAGGGCTTCCTTTACTCAAAGCCAAAGGCAGCCAAAGAAGTCACTCGCTGGACCAAAGCCTGGCAAAGCCAGGCGTAATGCCCTCTACTTTGGGGCTAATCTCAGGGAGAGTAAGTTAAACGATAAATTACGCCGGCGACGTCATCGGTCAACAATACTGATCCGTCCTCCAGTGCAGCGAAGGCCGCCGGCCGACCACTCACATTTCCTTGCTCGTCCAACCAGCCTTCGATAAGCGGCTCTGAGCTGACTACCTGATTACCCGACAACAGCACCTTCATTACCCGATAGCCGACTTTGTCGGAGCGGTTCCAAGAGCCATGTTGCGCCAACAACAGTAATTGCTGCCCCTCTGGCACAGGCAGCTGCTGCCCCTGGTAAAACAAAATCCCCAACGGCGCAGCGTGAGCGGTCATTTCCAGTACCGGCGGGGTAATCTCTAATCCCGACGGTTTGGCTGCAAAAAACTCCGGATCTTCTACCGACGCGCCGTGCAAAAACGGATAACCAAAGTGCTGACCCAGTTGGCTAACTCGGTTGAGTTCTTCTGGCGGCAAGGTATCACCTAACCAGTCCCGACCATTATCGGTGAACCAAAGCTCGCCGGTTTGCGGGTGCCAATCAAACCCCACACTGTTACGCACACCTTGGGCAACCGTGGCTAAGATTTTCGTCCGCATATTCAATGCCTGTATCGTGGCAAACGGGGCTTCACGATTACAAATATTACAGGGCGCTCCCACTGGTATGTACAACTGGCCGTCGGGGCCAAACGCAATAAACTTCCAACCGTGGTGACTCTCACTTGGCAGACCGTCATAAAAAACCTCTGACGTAATCGCCTGCTCCGGCTTCGCTAACTGAGCCTCAATTTGAGGAAAGCGGTACACTTTATCCACTGCCGCCACATACAGGTCACCGCCATTTAACGCCAGGCCCGATGGCATCGTTAACCCCTTGGCAATCACCGACACAACCGGCTGACCCAAAGGATCTTGAATGGCGTACACCACACCAGCACTGCGAGTACCCACAAACCAAGTACGCTTACCGACAGCAATCTGGCGAGCATTGGCAACCCCTTCTACCACCACATCGAGCTGGTAGCCGGGGGGTAAGCGCAAAGCATTAGGGTTTAGATCGGCGTTGGCACAACTAACCAGCATGGTCGACAGCAACCCCAATAGAACTTTTTGCAGCATTGTGTATCTCCTGTAACATCAATGGTTATCAATGCTTTACGCAAACCACGCAATCATTGATCAATTCACTAAACGGTAGGATTAAACTCAGGAAGAACTCATCATGAAAGTCATTGCTTTTGCTGCAAGTACCAGTAAAAATTCCATAAACAAAGCGCTTGCTACCTATACGGCCCATCAGTTCGAAGGCGCCAATGTTGAAGTGCTCGACCTCAACGACTACAGCTTACCCCTGTTCAGTGAAGACCTGGAAAAAGAGCTCGGCCAACCACAAGCCGCCAAAGACTTTTTGGCCAAACTCGCCAGTGCCGACGTGCTGGTGGCGAGTTTTGCCGAACACAATGGCAGCTATGCCGCCGCCTTCAAAAACCTTTTCGACTGGTGCAGCCGTATCGACGGAAAAGTATATCAAGACAAACCCATGATTGCCCTGTCGACCAGCCCCGGTGGCGGTGGCGCCAGCAGTGTATTGGAACAGGTAAAAGGCTCCGCGGGTTACTTTGGCAGCGATATTAAAGCGGCCGTATCCGTCGGCAGCTTTTACGACGTATTTGATATGGAAAAAGGCGAGCCAACTGACGCCGACGTAAAACAAAAGCTCAAAGATGCAGTAGCCAAGATTGCTTTGTAATACTGGTTAAATAGCTCACTTGCCGAGCGGCAGGCGGGATAGAAAAAACCAAAGAAGAAAAGCTTCAAAAAAGGCCGAGTAAGACTTACCCACTCGGCCTTTTGATTATTCCGCGTCGGGTACGGTTTCATCCAGCAGCGTTTTCAACTCGCCACTTTCATACATTTCGGTGACGATGTCACAACCACCAATCAGCTCACCATTAACCCAAAGTTGTGGAAACGTTGGCCAGTTGGCATACACTGGCAGGTTTGAACGAATGTCTGGGTTGCTCAGCACATCAACATACGCAAAGCGCTTGCCACAAGCCATTAACGCTTGCGACGTGCGCATGGAAAAACCACACTGGGGTGCGTTTGGCGAACCCTTCATGTACAGAATTACCGAGTTCTCTTCAATTTGTTGTTTGATAGTATCCATGATATCCATCGTGCAATAACACCTCGTACGTAATAAAAACCGAATACAGAAAGGCTTGGTTTCGACATGTAGTGACAACCACCACCCGGTGCTCGGCACATGCTCTCAACGCAAATAACCCAGTAAAAAACTCAGCTATTTTAACGTAGTTCAATCCACCGCAGCAAACTTTCAGTCTGCCACCTTGTTGGCTTTGCCCCACCCCCCTGCACCTGGGGTTTCAATCTCCAGGTAATCACCAGGGCTGGCAACAAATGCTGTTTTTTCATCGAGTAACTGGCCGTTCAAACGGTTAGCGCCAGGCTTACCCGGCTCACCATCTTGCAGGCCCCACGGCGCGTGGCGGCGACGCTCGGTGAGCAGCGTTACTTGAGCGCGGGCAAGAAATTCAAAACAGCGCACCAAGCCATCACCACCCCGGTGCAGACCTTGCCCACCAGATCCTTTGCGGTAGGCGTACTGATGCACTCGCAAAGGATAGTGCATTTCGAGGCTTTCAATGGGGGTATTGAGGGTGTTGGTCATATGGGTTTGCACACCATTAAGGCCGTCGGTAACAGGGCCTGCGCCCATGCCCCCGCCAATGGTTTCATAGTAATCCCAGGCCGGGCTATGCTCAGTTGCCCAGGAGCCCATGGCAACATTATTCATGGAACCGTGGCTGGCAGCCGGAATACGATCGGGCACGGCATTGGCCAAAGCGCCCAACACAGCATCCACAATCCGGGTTGAGGTTTCCACATTACCGGCCGCTACCGCCGCTGGCCGGCGTGCATTCACCAGGCTTCCCTCCGGTGCGGTTAAGGTAATCGCTCGAAAGGTGCCGGCACAGGCAGGTACTTGTGCCGGCAGCAGGCATCGGAACGCATAGAAAACCGCCGCCGCTGCGACCGATAGCGGGCAATTGATATTGCCGCGCACTTGATTGGCAGTACCGGCAAAATCCACCTCAATACCTTGCTTCTCTATCCGCAGAGTCACACAAATGGGAATATCCGATTGCCCCATGCCGTCGCTATCCATCACGTCAGTAAACGTATAGGTGCCTGTCGGAATAGCCGCCAGTTCTGCCCGAGCAAGCCGCTCGGCATATTCATTCAGCGCCTGCACAGCAGCAAAAAATGGTTGCTGCCCCATCTGCTCAATCAACTGCGCCAGCCGCGCCACACCCACACGGTTGGCACTGACCTGAGCGACAAAATCGGCGGTTGCGGCCACATCGGTGCGACCTGCAGCCAATTCGCTGAGTATGGTTTGATTCAATTCGCCATTTTGCACAATGGGGCTTGGCGGAATCACCACCCCCTCATCGTCGAGGCGCTCGGAAATCGGCATGGAGCCAGGGCTGCTGGCACCAATATTCGCATGATGAGCGCGGTTGGCCACAAACGCTACCAGCTGCGCCTCCACAAAAACCGGAGCAATCACGGTGACATCCGGCAGGTGGGTGCCGCCGAGGTAGGGGTCGTTTACCACAATCATGTCACCGGGCTGCCAGCGAATATCACGCACAATCCCGCCCATGGCATAGGCCATGCTGCCCAGGTGCACCGGAATATGAGCAGCCTGTGCACATAAATCCCCCTGCACATCAAACACTGCACATGAGAAATCGAGCCGATCTTTAATATTAGGGGAAAACGCCGTACGTTGAAGTACCGCACCCATTTCGTCGCACACGGCTTCAATACGGCTGGAAAATATACTCAGTGCGATAGGGTCCATGGGGTCTCCTTGTACTCTTGGCCAGGTATGCAGACCTGTGCCTCTGGTAGCGATTAAGCCGCGTATTGTGGCCATTAGGCCTGCAATTGCCAAGAACCTGGCGACCTTATACAATCGTCCGTTTTCGCAGGCAGCCTACGTGCTGCCTGTTTCTGTTTGGGGACAAGCAATTCTTGTCACCGCTTGCCGGCACCGCTGCGCCGGATACACAGGAGTATGGCAAACGTGAACGATCAAGCCGCTGGCACTGCAATCATGAACACCTATGGTGACAGAGCGACCACATTGGTAAAAGGCCAAGGTTGCACACTGTGGGACGACCAGGGAAACCGCTATCTCGATGCGCTTTCTGGCATCGCTGTGACCGGTTTAGGGCATAACCACCCCGCCGTTACCCGTGCCATTTGCGAGCAAGCCGAAACGCTGCTGCATACCTCTAACCTGTTTAACATCAAACCGCAGCAAGCGCTGGCCGATAAACTGCGCGACGTATCTGGCATGGAGAAAGTGTTTTTCTCTAACTCAGGTGCCGAGGCCAATGAAGCGGCGATTAAAATTGCGCGTAAATACGGCCACGAGAAAGGCATTCACGACCCGCAAATCATCACCATGCACAACAGTTTTCATGGTCGCACCATGGCAACGCTGACCGCTACCGGCAACCAGAAAGTCAAAAAAGGCTTTGAGCCCTTGTTGTCTGGCTTTATCCACGCACCCTACGACAACGTCGATGCGGTAGCGAGTATTGGCAAATGCAACCCCAATGTTGTCGCTGTAATGGTAGAGCCTGTGCAAGGTGAAGGCGGCGTGCATGTCCCTGCCAGTGATTACCTGAATCGCCTGCGCGATTTATGCGACGCCAACGGCTGGCTATTGATACTTGACGAAATTCAAACCGGCAATGGCCGTAACGGCGCTTACTTTAGCTACCAGCTGAACAACATTTATCCCGATGTGGTCACCACCGCAAAAGGCCTTGGCAATGGCCTGCCCATTGGCGCCTGCCTGGCGCGCGGCAAAGCAGCCACCATTTTGCAACCAGGCAACCACGGCAGCACGTTTGGAGGTAACCCGCTGGTATGCAACGGTGCGCTGGCAGTGGTTAACACCCTCGTGAATGAAAACCTGAGCCAACGTGCTGCCGAACTGGGCGAATATTTCCTTAAGGGCTTTAAAACCCAACTGGCCCAATGCGATGGCATAGCCGACATTCGCGGCAAAGGCTTAATGATTGGTATCGAGCTTACGCAAGACTGCGGCGACCTGGTTAACGCGGCCAAACAGCAAGGGCTGCTAATCAATGTCACTGCCGGAAAAACCATTCGCTTACTACCGCCACTCATTATGACCAACGAAGAAGCCGACACCCTCATCGAGACGGTTAGCCAGTTGATCATGACATTTATTCAGCAGGGGGCGTGAACATGACTGTTCGTCACTTTCTAACCTTGTTAGACCTGAACCCAGAAGAATTAAAAACCGTTCTTCAGCGAGCCATCGTGCTTAAAAAAGAACTGCGTGAAAACCTCGGCTGCGAAACCATGCACAACAAAGTACTGGGCATGGTGTTTGAAAAGTCATCGACACGCACGCGTGTTTCATTTGAAGCCGGCATGACGCAAATGGGCGGCAGCGCTATTTTTCTGTCCAGCCGCGACACCCAGCTTGGCCGTGGCGAGCCCATTGAAGACTCCGCCCGTGTACTGTCGCGCATGGTGGATATTGTCATGATTCGCACCTTTGGCCACGACATTATCGAAAAATTTGCGGCCTATTCGCGGGTACCGGTTATCAATGCACTCACCGATAGCTACCATCCCTGCCAACTGCTGGCCGATATGCAAACCTATTACGAACACCGTGGCGACATCAGCGGTAAATGTGTTGCCTGGGTGGGCGACGGCAATAACATGTGTAATTCATACATTAACGCCGCGCTCCAGTGGGATTTCGAATTACGCATCGCCTGTCCTAAAGGGTTTGAGCCCGATGCAGCGCTGGTGGAACAAAATAAAGATCGGCTGGTCATTACTCGCAACGCCGAAGACGCCGTTAAGGGTGCCGACCTGGTGGTGACAGACACCTGGGCCTCGATGGGCCAGGAAGACGAAAAAAGACAGCGCCAACAAGCTTTTGCGGGTTATCAGGTGAACGAAGAGCTGATGAGTAACGCCAACAGCGACGCACTGTTTATGCATTGCCTGCCAGCCTATCGCGGCATGGAAATCAGTGAGACCATGCTCGATGCTGACTGCTCCGTGGTATGGGATGAAGCCGAAAACCGCTTGCATGCCCAAAAAGCTCTGATGGAGTTTTTGCTACAACACAGCGCGTAACCACAGCGCACAACCCGATCATCCAAATTGGTGTTAACAGGCCATAGCTCATGAGTGTATTTAGCGTTCAGCACGTCGCCTGCAGTTACGATCGAGAACCGGTACTAACCGACATTAGCTTCGGCCTCGATCATGGCGATATCTGCTGCCTGCTGGGTCCCAGCGGTTGTGGCAAAACCACCCTGCTGCGCGCTATTGCCGGTTTTCAAAAACTCGATAACGGCTCCATCAGCCTCGACCAACAGGAATTGTCGAGCGCAACCTGTTTTGTTACGCCTGAGCGCCGCCAAATTGGCATGGTGTTTCAAGACTATGCTCTGTTTCCCCATTTGAATGTGTGCAACAACATTACCTTTGGCTTACACAAAAAAAGCCGTGCAGAACAGGAACACGCCTGCGAAACCATGCTCGCACTGGTGCAACTGGAAGGGCTCGGTCAGCGTTTTCCCCATGAACTGTCTGGGGGCCAGCAACAACGTATAGCGCTGGCCAGAGCACTGGCGCCCAAACCCAAACTGCTGCTGATGGACGAACCGTTCTCCAGCCTCGACGTTGATCTGCGCCGCCAATTGGCCACCGAAGTACGCAGCATTCTCAAAAAAACCAACATCACCGCAATCATGGTGACTCACGACCAGGAAGAGGCCTTTGCCATGGCCGACAAGGTTGGTGTTATCAACCAAGGTCAGCTGGAACAGTGGGATTCCCCGTACAACCTCTACCACGAGCCCGCCACGCGATTTGTGGCCAAATTTATTGGTAAAGGTGTTTTTCTGCCAGGCACCATGCTCAGTGACACTAGCATCAATACCGAACTCGGCACCATTGCGGGCAACCGTTGCTACCCCTGGCCAGAAAAAACTCCTGTAAGCGTGATGATTAGGCCAGACGACGTCATCTACAACCCAGAAAGCCCCACCCGCGCCCTCATTGTGAATAAGATTTTTGCCGGCACCTCTATTCTTTATACCTTGCAATTACCCACCGGCAGTCAGGTGGAGGCCGCATTTCCCAGCCATGTAGACCACAAGCTGGGCGACCACATTGGCGTCACCTTACAAGCTGACCACCTGATCGCCTTCTCAAGCGGCGCTCGGGCATAACCTTAAAACCCGCTTTTTAACCTGCTGATAAGCCCGCTGTAAACCCGCTATAAAAAAGCGCCGCCCCGCTGTACAAAATATCACCAATACGGCGCTCAGTGTCTCATTGCCAGCGTGGCCTAGAACGCCATTAATAAGACACTTTTTTCTTATATAAAAATCGTCTATACGCCAACTTTTGTCATATTTTTTATTGGGGCCACTGCTGTCAGTAGCTAGCGCATGAGTAACTACTGACTGCATGATTTACCCACATTTTATCCACAAGAAACCGACAAATTACTAGGCTTGCAATCAACCCAAAAGCGCATTATCTTGTACGCCATTCAAGAACAAACACAACATATAGGGGTTGAGAGCAATTGTGCACCACTGCAAAGCAGGCTGTACAATCCATGCGCTAAAGCGGTCCACGCTACAGGCATTTCCCCCAAACCTTGATTGACCAGATTGAATACCCGATACCGCAGCCACTAACTATTGGCCGCTTTTACCGATGGCAGCACAACCCTCATGTCGGGCAGCACGCAACACAGATGACATTGGCGCACCTTGAGCGACGCCAAACAAAAAACAGTAATCTCGCCGCCAGCGTCGGTGGCAACAACGACAAATTTTCAAACCAGCTAGCAGATAATACGCGGAGACGTTAATGCACACTGATTCTAACGTTGCATCCACTGCAACCCCCCCTGCCAAAACGACTACGAGCACTTCACAGGTCGCTTCAACCGCACCAGGCCAACTGCGGGTGATCAAGCGCAACGGTACTGTAGTACCCTACGACGAAGGCAAGATATCGGTGGCAATGACCAAAGCCTTTTTGGCCGTGGAAGGTGGCGTTGCGGCGGCATCAAGCCGTATTCACGAAACCGTGGCGTCGCTGATCGATCAAATTACCACCACATTTAAGCGTCGCATGCCTTCTGGCGGCACCATTCACATTGAAGAAATTCAAGATCAGGTTGAGCTGGTATTAATGCGTTCAGGCGAGCACAAGATTGCCCGCGACTACGTTCTGTACCGTGAAGAACACGCACGTATGCGCGCCGAAAAAGAAAAGCAGGCCGCAGCAGCAACCAGCCAATACGGCGCCATTGAAGTATTGCTCGACGACGGCTCACGCGCACCGCTGGATATCGAGCGCCTCACTACAGTAGTCAACGAAGCTTGTGAAGGTCTGAAAGATGTCTACCCCGAAGACATTATTAAAGAGGCCATGCGCAACCTGTACGACGGCGTGAGCATGACCGACGTGAACACCTCACTGGTGATCACCGCACGCACACTGGTTGAAAAAGAACCCAACTACACCTACGCTACTGCGCGCCTGTTAATGGACAAACTGCGGGCCGAAGCCCTGAGCTTCTTGGGCGTTGCGGCACAAGCCACACACCACGAAATGGCCGAGTACTACGCCAAGGCACTGCCTGCCTATATTGCCAAAGGTATTGAGCTGGAACTGCTCGATCCAACGCTGAGCGAATTCGATCTGGAAAAACTGGCCGACGCCATTGACCACAGCCGCGACCACCAGTTTACCTACCTGGGCTTGCAAACCCTGTACGACCGTTACTTTATTCACAGCAACGACACCCGCTTCGAACTGCCGCAGATTTTCTTTATGCGTGTGGCCATGGGCCTTGCCATTGAAGAAGAGCAACGCGAAGAACGCGCGATTGAGTTTTATCGTTTGCTGTCATCGTTCGACTACATGAGTTCAACACCGACGCTATTCAATGCCGGTACGCTGCGTCCGCAGTTGTCATCTTGCTATCTCACCAACGTACCCGACGACCTGCACGGCATTTACGGCGCGATTCAAGACAACGCCATGCTGTCTAAATTTGCAGGCGGCTTGGGTAACGACTGGACCCCAGTTCGTTCACTGGGCGCCTACATTAAAGGCACCAACGGCAAATCGCAGGGTGTCGTGCCCTTCTTGAAAGTGGCCAACGACACCGCCGTGGCGGTAAACCAGGGTGGCAAGCGTAAAGGTGCCGTGTGTGCTTACCTTGAAACCTGGCACATGGACATTGAAGAATTTCTTGAGCTGCGCAAAAACACCGGTGACGACCGTCGTCGTACCCACGACATGAACACAGCCAACTGGATTCCAGATCTGTTTATGAAGCGCGTGTTCAACGACGAAATGTGGACCCTCTTCTCGCCACACGAAGTGCCAGAGCTACATGAAATTTACGGCAAGGCATTTGAAGAAAAATACGCTGAATACGAAGCTAAAGCAGCAGCAGGCCAGATACGTGTACACAAAAAAGTACGCGCACTCGACCTGTGGCGCAAAATGCTGGGCATGCTGTTTGAAACCGGCCACCCATGGATCACGTTTAAAGACAGCTGCAACCTGCGCAGCCCGCAGCAGCATGTTGGTGTGGTGCACTCGTCTAACCTGTGCACCGAAATCACCCTGAACACCAAGGCCGGTGAAGAAATTGCCGTGTGTAACCTGGGCTCCATCAACCTGCCGCAGCATATTGTTGACGGCAAACTGGATCAGGCAAAACTGCAAGCCACCATCAAAACCGCTGTGCGCATGCTCGATAACGTTATCGACATCAACTACTACTCAGTAGACACCGCGCGTTCTTCTAACGCCCGTCACCGTCCGGTAGGTTTAGGCTTAATGGGCTTTCAAGATGCACTCTATAAGCAACGCATCAGCTACTCGTCGGAAGACGCCGTAGAATTTGCCGACCGCTCCATGGAAGCCATCAGCTACTACGCCATTGAAGCCTCTTGCGAGCTGGCCAAAGAGCGCGGTGCTTACTCAACCTTTGAAGGCTCACTCTGGAGCCAGGGCATCCTGCCAATCGACTCGATCGACAAGCTGGTAGAAAACCGTGGTGAGGAATACATCAAAGTAGATCGCTCCCAAACCATGGATTGGGAAACCTTGCGCGCAAAAGTCAAAACCCAAGGTATGCGTAACTCAAACGTGATGGCCATTGCCCCAACCGCAACCATCGCCAACATCACCGGTATTTCACAGTCTATCGAGCCTACGTACCAAAACCTGTACGTTAAATCGAACCTGTCTGGTGAGTTCACCGTGGTTAACCCCTACCTGATTCACGACCTTAAAGATCGCGGCCTATGGGACAGCGTAATGGTTAACGACCTGAAATATTACGAAGGCTCGGTACAAAAAGTTGACCGCATTCCAGGCGACCTGAAAACGCTTTACGCCACCGCATTTGAAGTTGAACCACGCTGGCTGGTGGAAGCCGCGAGTCGTCGCCAAAAGTGGATCGACCAGGCACAAAGCCTCAACCTATACATCGCCGGCGCCAGTGGCAAGAAGCTCGACGTAACCTACCGCATGGCATGGTACTGTGGCCTGAAAACCACCTACTACCTGCGCGCACTGGCTGCCACCACTACCGAGAAGTCTACCGTTAACACCGGTTCACTGAATGCGGTATCAGCGGGTGGCTCAGCGGCGCCAGCCGCCAGCGCCGCCGAGGCTGGCCCGGCCGAAGTGCCCAAAGCCTGCTCGCTGGACGACCCAGATTGCGAAGCTTGTCAGTAAAACAATAACAATGCGCCAGGCAGCACACTGCCTGGCCACCTACGTGGCACATTGTCAGAAACACACCCGAATAACAGGATTGAAGACCATGCTAAGTTGGGATGAATTCCACAAAGAAGATAAAGCGCCTGTCGCGCCCGCCAAATCTACCGAACCGCAACCGGCTGCCGCTGCACCCCAACCTGCCGCACCAGCTGCACCGCATTCAGGTGTAGCGGAGCCGGAGGCGGCCCAAACGGCCGCCCCAAGTAAAGCCGCTAACAGCAACGTAGCCGCTGCACGCGAAGCAGTGGCCAATATCGACCCAGCCCCGGGTTTGGAAGAACTGGAAATGGGTGCTGCGCGCGTTGAGGTTGACGATAAAGCCATGATCAACTGCCGTGCCGATTTGAACCAGCTGGTACCGTTCAAATACGACTGGGCCTGGCAGAAATACCTGGATGGCTGCGCCAACCACTGGATGCCCCAAGAAATCAATATGACCGCAGACATCGCCCTGTGGAAAAGCGAAGGCGGCCTCACCGAAGACGAACGCCGTATTGTAATGCGCTCACTGGGCTACTTCTCTACCGCCGATTCACTGGTAGCCAACAATCTGGTGCTGGCTATTTATCGCCTGATTACCAACCCGGAATGTCGCCAGTACATTTTGCGCCAGGCCTTCGAAGAAGCCATTCATACCCATGCTTATCAGTACTGCATTGAGTCACTGGGCATGGACGAAGGTGAAGTGTTCAACATGTATCGCGAGCTGCCTTCGGTAGCCAATAAAGCAACCTGGAGCATTTCACACACCCGCGGCCTGAGTGACCCAACGTTCACCACCGGCACGCCAGAAACCGACCAGGAATTGCTGCGTAACCTGATTGGCTTCTACGTTGTCACCGAAGGTATTTTCTTCTACTGCGGTTTCACCCAGATTCTATCGATGGGGCGTCGCAACAAAATGACCGGCGTTGCCGAACAGTTCCAATACATTCTGCGCGACGAGTCGATGCACCTTAACTTTGGTATCGACGTCATCAACCAGATCAAACTGGAAAACCCACACCTGTGGACGCCAGAGTTCCAGAAAGAAGTCGTACAAATGATTCTGGAAGGCACCGAGCTGGAAATCGCTTACGCACGTGACTCCATGCCACGCGGCGTACTGGGCATGAATGCCGCCATGATGGAAGAGTACCTCCACTTTATTGCGAACCGCCGCTTGGCCCAGCTAGGCTTGCCCGAGCAATACCCTGGTGCGAAAAACCCCTTCCCATGGATGAGCGAAATCATGGACTTGCGCAAAGAGAAGAACTTCTTTGAAACCCGCGTGATCGAGTATCAAACCGGTGGCGCCCTCAGCTGGGATTAACGCTACTCACAAAACACAATGGGCAGGTTATTCCTGCCCATTGTTATTCCCACAGTTTGATGTCGTGGAGCAGCACTCAATACACGAAAGGAGGAGCACGCATGGCAACGAACAATACCGACAAAGAATCCATTCTCATGGCGTTGGACCAACTCAACCAAACCATAGAGGTAATGAGTTCAGTTATTCGCCGCCTGCAATCAGCCGTTACTCAAAACGAGCCGCAAAAAACAGGCGGCGATAACAAGGCCAGCAAGCAGGAAGCACCCTCGCCTGCAGACCCAAAATTGCTGCACTAGCCGACAACAGCCTAGGGCCTGGGTATATTCTTTACCTGCATTTAGGCTGTATTCTCTGCCCCATTAAACAGTATTTTATTACTGAACGGGTCAGTGACCGCAAAGCACACATCTCCCCAAGGCGCTTTCTCTAACCATATACTTATAAGGCCTTGCATTAATTTCCCCATACAGGGCTTGAACATCACTCACATTTACAAAAACTTTACCACCCGGCGTACAATCGCCCGAATGCTCGCTCAGGTGTAAAACGAAATTATTCTTCGAAACCTACATGTAAATAGGCAAACCCGGCTCAAATCGATGCGCCCACTCGAGAGACATCCCAAGAAAGTCTACATAAAACTCTCGCGCCTTTTCTTCGTCAAAAATACGAAGAATTGGTATCGTTTGAAACGCCATGCTCGCACCTGCTTTCTATATCACCTCAAGAACTTTAGCGGGCGAAACTGTACAGGATGCTCTCACCAAACGATTTGGAAAAGGTAAAGCCTTATCCATAACTGTTTATCCCATCAGCATTGCCACTTGCAGAATAACCGGGCAAAATACATTAAATAAAACGAATTAATTTAATAATGATATTTTCAGGTTATCACTATGATTACAGAAACCCCTTTTTCAAATCTATTCAGGCTGTGGTTGCTAAGTACCCTGCTACTGGCCTCCTGCACGACACCAACGCCGGAAGACCACGAAAAAACGTCGCCCTTCGTAACCGTTAATCAGCAGCATTTGATGCTTAATGGGAAGGAATATCACTACCTTGGTACGAATATGTGGTACGCCGCGTACCTTGGCTCCACTAATCCTGATTATGGAAACAGAGAGCGCCTGAAAAAAGAACTTGATCAGCTTCAAGCCAATGGCATTACCAACGTTCGAATCCTGGGTGCATCGGAAATTTCACCATTAAAAAACTCCATGGGCCCGGGCATCAGCGAACGCGGCGAGGTGGTCAACAGCGACATTATCGAAGGGTTAGACTTCGCGTTAGCGGAAATGGCCAAACGCGATATAAAAGCGGTGATTTACTTGAACAACTTTTGGGAATGGTCTGGCGGAATGAGCACCTACCTGAGTTGGGTGAATGGCAGTAATTACATTGATATGGGCGACCCAGAACACCCATGGCCTGCTTTTTCGCAGTTCTCCTCACAGTTTTACAAAAACGAAGACGCCAAAGATCTTTACTACCAGTACATCAACACCCTGCTCACACGCCGCAACAGCATTACCGGCAAGCCTTACAGAGACGACCCAACCATTATGGCCTGGCAGCTCGCTAACGAACCTCGACCGGGTGAGGGCGACCAAGGCAAAGCCAACCTGCATGCCTATTACGCCTGGATTAAGCACACCACGACATTGATAAAAAGTCTGGCGCCAAATCACCTGGTGTCGCTGGGCAGCGAAGGCACTATGGGCTGCCTGAACAGTGAAGAATGTGTAGCTGGCGCCTACAAAAATACCGGTATCGACTACATGACCTTTCATCTCTGGATTACCAACTGGAGCTGGTTCGATCCGAAAAATGCCGAGGCAACCTTTCCTGCGGCCAAGGAAAAAGCAACACGCTACATTAACGAGCACATCCAACTGGCAGAAAGGTTAAATATGCCCCTGGTGCTGGAAGAGTTTGGGGTGGATCGCGACGGCGTGACTTATACACCTGCCAGCAGTACCGACTATCGCGATCGACTGTACAAAACCATCTACCAGATACAGCTGAAAAACACCCAGACTAATGGCCCGTTGATCGGCACCAATTTTTGGGCCTGGGGCGGTCTGGGCGGCGCCCAACATACTGACTTTAAGTGGCATAACGGTGACAAATCTTTTGTCGGCGATCCACCACATGAACCGCAAGGTTGGTATTCGGTATTTGCGAGTGATAAAAGCACTCTGGATATTATCAAGGAGTACGGAGCCGCGATAAGAGCCGAGCAAACAAACTGAGCCATTCAGAGTAATAGGCGAAAAGCCAGGCGGAAGTAACGACCGGGCCAATCAGCCCGGCAGGCATTAAGAAAGGTCGCCCTGACGTGAAATAGCTACCAGAGCGCGACCACCTTCGGTCATCGTAACCTCAGCGCCGGGATCAAGCCAAAGACACTCGCCCCGACCGGCGGAGTGCCCGGCAGATGTCACCAGCCCCGAAAGTGGCATAACCCAACATTCACTGGTTTCAAATGTCTTACGCAGTGCCGGCATATCATCAACCGTAAACAGTGAAAAGTGCGAATCCCATACCAAAACCTGATTTCCATGTGTTAAACCAGAAATCGGCGGAAACAGATAGGGCTCGCCCAGCGCCACAGCAATCCCATCGTCCAGATGCAATTCCCGTGGACGTCCATAGTCATAGAGCCGATAAGTAACATCTGAATTTTGTTGCACCTCAATCAGGGTAAGACCAGCACCAATAGCATGCACTGTACCCGCCGGAACAAAAAAGACGTCACCGGGCTTTACCGGCTTCCAAAGCATCAGCTGCTCAATGGATCCATCCAGCGCTGCTGCCCGCAATTCGTCGGCGTCCATCGGCTCAAGCAATCCAAGACCAAGCCGCGCGCCAGGCTCGGCATCGAGGATGTACCAACACTCGGTTTTACCCGCACTAAGGCCACGCTCGCGCGCTTGTTGATCATTCGGGTGCACCTGCACCGACAAATACTCACTGGTAAAAATGTATTTGACCAACAGCGGCATCGACCGCCCTTCAGGAGCAGCAAACCATACTTCTCCAATCTGACGACCGCCTGCGTGCGTTAAAAACGGAGCAGGGAGGCTTGTCCGCCCCCATGGTTTTTCTACATAGTGAGGTGCGAGCTTCAAGATTGTTCTCCATTATCGGGCACCACCACCGCGCCAGCGGCAGACAGTGCGGCATCAAACTTGCGCAGCCATGCCGGCCGGCCAACCCGGTCCTGAGACCCTTTTGTGAAAATTACTCACTCGCGTCAGCAGTTATGTTCCAGCCGCGCAAGGTAAACCCCGCCGCCACACCAGCCGAAACCGGGTAGCGCACGCTGATGGTCTTTTTTTCACCAGGCAATAAGGACAGGTAGTTATCGCTGTAGTAAGCGGGAAGAACACGTTCGCCCCGCTTATCAACCAGGGTCAGTTTTGCATTAAGCGCAGGGGTATTTGCCGGGTTTTCCAGGGTCACGGAGAGCACATGCTCACTATTCTCGATCCCGTTTTTAGCAACGCTGACGGACAACGGCACCACCGGCATATCATTGAGCGCGCGGTAGGCATTTTTATCTCTACCACGCCAGTAGAAGTTCTCTGAAACCAGGTTGCCATCTTTTGATTCAAGGCGTAATGACAGCAACACCATAGGATGTTCAGCAAAAATTTCGTCCAGTGGTACGGTTGCAATCACATCTGAACGGTTGGCAAGGGCGTCCAGTTTATGGCGTGCCGTATACAGCTGCTGGCCAGCTAGATCGGTTACTCGTACCGAAGCACTGAGCCCCATCACTGCCTTGCGGGTGGTGTTGACGACGACCAACGCGTTGTCTGGCAAGTTCACCTGAATATGCACAGGCTCTGCAGCTTTTTTCGAACCGTAGTAAGCAGCAGGAGTATCGTAGTCGGAGCTGTATATCTGCCAGGCATTGGAAGGCCAGGCAGGGTGAGTCATCCACAAAAGCCGGCCGCTGTTTTTGCTCCACAGGTGACCCAAAAAACCCTCAAACATGGCCTTATGGGTTTCCAGATTCATCATTTGCGCTTTGCGCTCAAAATCCTCAAAGCTGGTCGCAGCACCAAACATTTGCTCCAGCGCCAGCATAAAGGTTTTGGTATCGCCATTGCCGCCAAAATGCCAGTCGTGGTATGCCAGCGCATCAGAAAGCGGCCAGAGATCTGCCGCAGGAACTGAAGCTTTTACCGAATCCAGCGTCGCCAGCGACGGCGTGCCTACCTCAACCGAAAAGCCAGAGGCAAGATCGGTAAAGTAACCCTCCGGCGGACGATAGTTGTAGGGACCGGAGCCCTGCAGATTGACAACGTTTGAACTACCGGTGTACCAACGTGTGCCATCCAACGCAAACAGCGTATCGTCAAGGCCTTCGTTGAGTGCCGGGTATGGCACACCTTCATTACGGCCAAACCAAAGAATGATAGAGGGATGGTTGCGATACCGTGCGACACTGTCTTTTACGTTGTCGAGGAACAGTGCCGGGTCCTGTGGTTCCACCTGAAAATTTTGCGTGGATTGCCAAAAGTCGTTCATCACCATCATGCCGTATTCGTCAGCCAAATCGTAAAACTGCGGTTCGGTGTTGGTGCCCATCCAGTTGCGGATAATATTCATGTGAGCGTCGCGCTCGAGCCGGAAATATGGCTCTAGCTTTTCCCGGCTAACACGCTTCATCGCATCGTCCATTCCCCAGTTCCCACCACGGGCGGCGATTCTCACGCCGTTCACGCGAATACTTAAGTGAGGTTCGGGCAGGGTCTCGGAAATAGTCCTGACCGCGGCAGAGTGCTCACCTGCCGCAGTCAGCGATTCCGCCCATCCGTTCGGGCTCTGCTTGATGGCTTCGTGGCTCACATCAATCAGCTTTTCGCCATTGAGCTTGCCATTGGTGGTCTGAACATTAACGCGACGCAACTCCCCTTTGCTGTCAAAAAGCGATAAGTCGTAGCTGACTTCACGAATACCAAAGCGTGTGTTGTAAACATCGGTAACGGTTGCGTTTTTACCCTCCCCTTCAACATTGCTTTGCGCAACGTCTATCCGCAAATCATGCAGCGCAGGGGCTCCGTAGCCGTTTGGCCACCAGAGTTCCGGGTTCTTGATCACCAGAGGCGCAAATTTTTCGGGAGAAAAGTGAACACGAGTAACACCAGGCTCAACCTTAAGTCTTTGGCTAACCATGATGTCGTCAAACGTTGCCGTCACTGTTACCGAAGTTACCTCGTTGGAGAGATTTTCAATCGGAACAGTAATATAAACATCGGCTCTGTCTGTGCGCGGCAGGGGCAGATCCGTAATAATCTGCGGATCCAGAATACGCACCTTGCCATGCGCCTTCAGCTCAACCGGCAACCAGATACCGGTGTCCCGGTCGCGAATACCAGGAATCCAGTCCCAGCCCTCAGTGGCCACAAACGTTGGGCCGTCGATAGCGAGCTGGCCGCCATTCTTACCTACGCCAGCCGTGATGGATTGCTCATGGGGGGTACCGGGGTGAGGTGGGGGAAACACCTTAACGGCAACCACATTTTCACCCTTTTCCGGGGTGATCTCGAACTGCCCCCGAATAAAAGCTCCTTTTGTTCCCCCCAGTTTTTTACCGTTTACCCACACTTCAGAGGCGTAGTTAATGCCATTGAATATCAGGGTGTAGGTTTTACCGGCGTTTTCCGGGTCAATGTGAAATTGCGTCCTGTACCAATAGTCCTGGCGCGCCAGCTTCTCCGGGATTGCCAGATTATTGAGGCCATAGTACGGATCCGGGTAGACACCGCGATCAACCAACGTCGTCAGCACAGTGCCGGGGACGGTTGCCGCATACCATGCACTGGTGTCATACCCAGGCTGAGACAGTATTGCACCATCGGCCTGAACGTCTCCGGCCACCGCTAAGCGCCAGCCATTTAGCTGCCATCTATTGTCGGCAATAGGCTCAAGCACACGCGTGTCTGCCAGCGGCTTGGCGACAGGAGCCGAGGTTCGCGCTTTACTTTGCGGAAGAGTCCAGGGGTCCTGCGGGCGCCAAATACCGGTATTGGCCTGATATTGCCACTGCCAACCAACCCCCACATCCCAGATATGCACAACATCAAAGTCAGGGCGCTGATCCACAATAGCAGCAACCTGATCAGAACTTAGCGCGCCCTGAGAAACCTTTGCGTCAACCAGCTTACCGCCGAAATGCGGGCGTCCACTGCGAACCGGAGCAATAGCGATATGGGCGGATACTGCACTCTCACGTAGCCTACCTTTATCGGCCTGGCGACCATTAATATAGAGCCTCGCTATTTTGCCATTGGACGATAGCGCGACGTGGGTCCACTGCCCCGGATTAAGCGGTCTGCCTGACACCAGCGCTTTATTACCCTGAATAAAAACCGGTCTTCCATCTTTGAGCGCCAGGCAGCGGCATGCGGCGGGATCCCCCAGAGCAACCAAGGTCACAACCCCCTTTTGCAAAGAATCGGGACGTACCCAGGCAACCATACTAAAAGGCGCGCCCTCCGCCAGAAGACCAGAATCTGCAGGCAAATCACGACTAATTCCAATTCCGCCAGGCATAAATGCAGCGTTATAGGGCCCGCCATTATTAGGGATCACCTGCTCTGCGGCCTGTACAGCGCCAAAACCCAATGCAACCCCACTGATAACAACGGGTAGTAATATGCGCCGCATACGATTTTCTCCTGTTACGCCGACCTGTCCTGCAGTGAAATATCGGCCTTCGATTATTATTCTCAATATTATATAAATTTATTTTATTTAATCAACAAGCAAGAAAAACGCACGGTACGAGAAAGGATGTATGGGCAAAGGGATATTTAAAACGCCACCTAAACGACAAATTTCAAATAATATTTTAAATATTTTAAATTTATTTAATGTATTATTAAGGCGATGCAAGAAGCCTGGGCCGTCCCAAGCTGTCGACAAACTCAATAATAGCGACAATTATTAAATAATAGAGACTATAACGATGAAAAATTCACAAGGTGCAACCGCCGCCTTTATAACAGTCACCACACTATTTTTCGCCTGGGGCTTCATAACATCCAATAACGATCCACTGATCGCCGCACTGCGAGCCATATTCAGCCTGAACTACACAGAAGCCCTGATGACCCAGTTCGCCTTTTTCATGGCCTATGGTTTTATTTCGTTACCGGCTGCAGCCTTGCTGAATCGTCGCGGCCCTGTACAAACCATTCTGCTTGCTCTCGGCGCCATGATAGCGGCCTGTTTTATTATCCAGGCAGCGACAGTGCTAAAGCAGTATAGCATTGTATTGTTGGGTCTCTTTGTCATTGCCGGAGGTATCACAACACTGCAAGTTGCCGCCAACCCTCTGGCTGCCAACCTTGGCTCACCGGAACGCAGCCACTTTCGCCTTACACTTGCACAAGCATTTAACTCGCTGGGCGTAGTATTGGGTGTACATTTCGGCTCACAGATTATGCTCGGCGGCGACGTGTTTAAAACCGGCAACGCACACATTACGGAGCCCGCAGCCATCGCTGAAGCTTTTGCGGCTATCAATCATGCCTTTTTTATGATCGCCTTATTGATTGCTGTTCTTGCCATCTTTATCTGGTGGTCCCGCAAACGCATTGAAGGCGCTATTGCCGCCAGTTCTAACATTTCAGGTGGCTCTGCGATAGAAGCCCTGCGGTCACCCTGGGCGCTTTTTGGGGCACTTGCTATCTTTCTCTACGTTGGCGCAGAGGTTTCCATCGGCTCAGTTATGATCAATTTCCTGAACCAACAGGATATTCTCGCCCTCCCCCTTGACCAGGCTGGTAGCTACCTGGCCAACATATATTGGGGCGGCGCCCTGGTTGGACGCTTCCTCGGCAGTATGATTCTGATGCGTATAAAAGCAGAAAAGCTGCTTCTCGCGGCGGCGGGAATTGCCACAGCGCTGTGCTTGACCGTATTTCTTGGCAGTGGTCAGGTTGCCGGTTTCGCGGCCCTGTCCGTGGGCTTGTTTAATGCCATCATGTTCCCCATTATTTTCACTCTGACACTGCAACGGGCTCCGATAGCGCAATCTTCAACATCCGGGCTACTGTGCCTGGCCATTGTAGGTGGGGCCTTCCTCCCAGTACTAATGGGTGTGATTGCAGACAACGCCTCACTAACCGTGGCCTTCATCGTGCCAGTGGCAGCCTATGGCGTGATCACTCTGTTTGCTCACATGGCTGGCAAAGCACGCATTTACGATGCCTCTGCGGAAGAGGGCCAAACGGTAGTTGCCCATTGAGCCTACGGAGTGTGCAGGAGAGGTCAACCGGAATGGAAGATACAACAACTTAAACGCTGGAATTGTATTTCCTATCGAACGGCATTCAGGTCATACTTAACGTTAATTACCCAATTTATTTAATATAAATTGAAATTTGTTACATTTTTACTTTGTTGCAAACTGCCCGGTTTTAGTGGGTAGTTTGCAACTCAGGCAGAAGGCAAAATGCCACCTATAACGATTTTGAAAGATGGGAACGCAACCTATGTCCGTGGATCGTAAAATCCGCTTGTCTGGCACTAACCTGGAACGTGTCGCAGACCACAATCAACGCATCACACTGCACGCTATCAGAGTAAACGGCTCACTCACTCGAGTAGAGCTCGCCAGAATCACAGGCCTTACAGCACCATCAATTGCAAACATCGCCAAGCGCCTTAAAGCCGAAGGACTGATTTCCGAAGCAGGCCGGCAGCGGGGTGGACGGGGACAACCGCCAACCAACCTCATTATTAATCGGGAAGCATGTTATTCGATCGGCATTAATGTGGACCGCGATCATATTACGTTTGTGATTGTTGATTTTCTTGGCCAGACCATTGTTCGACTAAGTCACGATATCGATTTTGCGTTGCCGAAAGATGTAAAAGCACTTTACCAAAAATCGATTTTAAAACTAATCGACGAAGCCCAAATTGACCCGTCCAGGCTTGTCGGCATCGGCGTTGCCATTCCGGATGAACTTGGCCATATAGACCTGCCTGGCCGTCCTGCGAACTACAACGAATGGGACACAGTCCATATCCCCGAGCTTTTCGAGGAACCTCTCGACTTACCTATCTTTGTCGAAAATGATGCCACAGCGGCGGCAATGGGCGAATTGCAACTCGGCCTCGGCCACAAATACAATAGTTTTTTCTATATTCTTTTATCATCCGGCCTTGGCGGCGGACTGGTAATTGACGGTGCTTATTTCCGTGGTGCGGAAGGCAGAAGTGGCGAGCTTGGGTTTCTACTGACCAAAAAGCCGAATGGCGATACCGAACAAATTCAAAATATAGTGTCGCTCTCTGGCCTTATGGCCCCGTTAAAAGAAGCCGGTTTTAATCTTAACAATCTGCAGCACAACACTATCACGCCACCGCGTGTAGAAGAGATTGTTGACAATTGGATTGAAACCGCCGTCGAAACGCTCGCCGATCCACTGGTAGCGATCAACTGCCTGATAAACCCCGCCGCGATTCTTATGGGAGGCCGACTACCGAGCTATTATTTCGACAGATTTTCGACTCGAATGAATCAATACCTGAGAGAAAAAGCGTCTAACGTGCCGGTTCTAGCCCCGGTTGTAAGAGCCAGTTTATCTGAAGATGCCCCTGCAGTAGGGGCTGCAATATTACCCTTCAGCCATTTTCTGTTGCCGAAACCAGGCACACTGTGGAAAGCGGGAGAAACCACGGCCGCAGCTGAATAGCACTGATGCCAGTGGCTTGCGGCTCCGTCAGCAGACTACAACCCTATGGCCCGTAAAATTTCATGGAGCCACACTGAACCTTTACGCACTGGAAAGCTGTTGGTGTAGCCCCAGACACAACCATCAATACCGGCTTGCTGAAACTGGTTGTGTACAGCACCATAATACTGAGCACGCTGAGCGAGAGAAATACTCTCATAGGCACCATACTCTCCCATCAAAACTGGCTTACCTGTACGTGCCATATAGGCTTGTACCTTGCCGACATCCTGCCGCAGCTTGTCAATATCTGCCGGACTTCCAAACGCCGTTCCCATCGGCGGTGTAGGCACTATCCATTTTGCACCTTGATGGGTGAAATTAAACGGCTCGTAATAATGGAAGGTGGCAATAACATTAGGATCGTCAGGAAGGTCCAGAGTTGCCAGCGACGCCACATTACTCCAGTGATCACCACCAATCACGACTTTCCGTGTAGGATTTTTTGAACGTACTACAACCAGCGCTGGGTCAATCAATGAATGTAAATTATGATTCCTTAGCGCATCGTGAGGCTCATTGATAAGTTCGAACCAGACCGACGCCGGTTGACGACTAAAATGTTCAGCAATTTGGCGCCACATTTCGACAAACCTTGCAGTGTGAGCAGCAGGGTCCGCATACAACTCTTCATAGTTATGTAGATTGAGAATAACCTTTAAACCGGATGCACGCGCCAACTGTACTAAATGATCCACGCGGGCCATAAACTTCTGGTCAATTGTGTAAGGGAATTTTTTCAGCGCATGCGCTGAAAAGCGCACCGGAAGACGAACTGTTGCAAAACCAGCTGCCGCAATATCGGCGAAGTCAGTTTCAGAAACAGGCCTGCCCCACGCGCCCTCAACCGGCGCTTCCAAGTGATTGGCCATATTGACGCATGGCCCCACCCGCGCCGCCGATTGAAATGCGGGGATGGCAGTGGCGTTATCACTGCTCAATGATTCTGCACGACTCAAGCTGCATCCGTTAAGAAAAATAAACCCGGCAACTGCCGAAAGTAACAGCAAACTAATTTTTATAGAAAATGATTTTTTATTGGGCATACGATAAGTAACAGGTAGGAGAAATCTCCCAATAAAATCCGGGAGTGTAGTTTAGTTATAGACAATCGCTGATAAGCAAACTTAAATCACAACTAATGCCGCACTGCGCGCCATGGCAATGGGTCCAAGTGGCCCCGCCTGATCACCGAGACCGGGACGGGTAATGTAGGGCTGACCTGAAGGCAGTAAAATGTATCCACCAAGACTTTCCTCGAGCATGACGTTTAGACGCTCCAGTAAGTGTGGCTGCCGATCAATAACGCCACCACCCATAACAATACGCGCAGGACCTGTCGCACAAACCAGTGCATGGCACAGATGTACAAGACCGCTACATACCACGTCCCAAATAGGATCATCAGGTAGAATACTATCCAGCCCGGCTGCACCAACACGAGATTTTATGGCACTGCCCGAAGCCAGTCCTTCCACACAATTGTCATGAAATGCACACGCACTTGGCCACTGATCACCCGCCAAACGCGGCACCAGCATATGCCCAAGTTCACTATGCCCCAACAAACCTCTTGCCGGGCGGCCGTGGACAACATGCCCAACACCGACACCTGTTCCGACTGTGATGTAGGCAAAATTTTCGC
Source organism: Cellvibrionaceae bacterium (assembly GCA_050289485.1). GTDB lineage: Bacteria > Pseudomonadota > Gammaproteobacteria > Pseudomonadales > Cellvibrionaceae > JBNKFV01. The sequence continues at coordinate 56,567 of JBNKFV010000029.1, read as the reverse complement.
AGCCCTGTCCAGCCCCCCACATAATCTCCGCTAATGCAGCGCCATTAACATCGGTGTCAAATACCATCGGCACATCAAACGGCCGACTTAAACGACCTGCCACATCCGCACCTTCCCAACCTTTTTTATTGGTCGCGAGAACCTTGCCAAAACCTGGCGAGTGGGGACTAAGATCGACAGGGCCAAAACTGGCTATACCTAATCCGGCAAACTGGTCATGTTGCCACCAGCCTGAAAGCACCGTCTCAATCCATGACAAGGTTTCTTCTACGCCCTTGGTAGAACAGGTAACCTGTTCAACAATGCGCGCAGGCCCAGAAGCCAGCGTACAAATGCACTTTGTTCCACCAAGTTCAACGCCCGCGTACAAATGCGCATCGCAGTTCGCAACATATTCCGCTAATTCAGTCATACAAAAACTTATTAACACCAAAAAGAAAATAAAAAGCGTACATGCCTAAGCTACAAGAAACATAGCGCAGGTATGTTTTGTTAAAGCCTTTCGGCTTACCAAATAAAAAACTCAAGATAGACCCCGACTCACTTACAACAGCGAACCGGGGTCACTTTATTAGAACTTCATGCGAGCAGTAATGGAGTAGCGACGGTCGTTAGTGAAATAACCTCTCGGCGCAGACCCACCTTCTGCATTTAGAACGTAGTTTGTTTTCGTGACTTCATTAAGGATATTGCTAGCCTGGAAACCAATCTTCAGATTGTCATTGACGGTGTAGAAGATTGAACCGTCAAGCTGGCCCGTAGCATCGGTCATCACAGGAAGAAACGGGAAACAACAATCCTGAACGGTTAACAGATACTCAGAGCGCCAGCTATAGGCCAGGCGAGCCGATAGGTTGTCAACCTCGTAGAACGTAGTAAAGTTTACGTTATGCTCGGAGTATTGAGCCAAAGGCAGGCTTTCCTGAACACCTTCAACATCATACGGTACAGTAGTGTCACCGTCCTGAGGTTGATTCGGCAAACTGCTAGGCTTGATATAGGTATAGCTCGCCTGCATACCAAGGCCGCTCAAGATACCGGGCAGAAAATCGAAAGTCTGCTGGTAGGCCAATTCATACCCTTTAACAGTTCCCTTGCCTGATGTATTAGCCGGCCCGACAATCAAAACGTCTTGCGTAACGCCGTTATTCTCATAGGTCTGCTGCGAAAAGCCAGAGTCGAGGATAATGTTATCCAACTGTTTATAGAATAACGATCCCGTCAAGGAGCCAACTTCAGAAAAATACCACTCAGCGGTAAGGTCATATTGCTTGGCTTCTACCGGTTTCAGGTAGGGGTTTGTCCCGGACGAAATTTGAAATCCTCCGAATTCGGTAGACGACGTCGTCGTTGCAGTCGACTGCGTCAGGAAATTACGCAACTGATTAAACTTCGGTCGCGAAATCGCCTTGGATGCAGCAAAGCGCAAATTTACCTCTTCTGTGACGCCCAAACGCAAATTCAAACTTGGCAGCCAGGAATCATAATTACTCTTCGCGATATTGGCAGCAGTCGAGCCATCGGCATAGGCAATAATGTCTGCCCTTTCCGCAGCGCCAAGCGAACAGATGGCATTAGGTGAACTGGTTGGGTTTGGGTCAGACAGAGCCGCCGCGCAATATTCCTCAACAGTGTCATAGCCACCTTTAATAGCGTCCAGGTTAGGAAACGTACTGGATCCGTATGAGTTGGTCTCTGTAGACACGTAGCGAAGCCCCACATTACCGTCGAATGACATACCGTCTCCCAACTCGTCGATAGCAAAGTCTATACGAACATAGGCGGCATCCGTTGTTTCAGTGTTACGGTAAATTTCGTTGTCACAGAAAAAACCCTTCGTGGTCACACAATCGCGGTCTTCTAACGGCGTATAACCGCCACCACCAGCAGCAGTCAGTTCACGCATCAACTGCTGATAGGTATCGTATTCTTCAGCTACGTTGCCTCTAAGAAAATTTGCTGAAGGTGGTAGATGTGAATCGCCGCGGAAAAAGTTGGTGTACGAATAAACTTCATATAAAGAAGGATCTATATCAGCAAACGTTTGTGGCCCACCACTGGTCCACAACTGGCTAACTGCACCCCAGTTATTATAGTCATTGGTTCTGACGGTTTGATCACGATCTGCATAACGCAAACCTACCCGCGCTCTACGGAAGAAGCCGTCGTCGCTCAAATCGTACTCAGCATCAATGCGAAAAGCCCACTCCTCACCATCGTTGTCAGCGCGATTAGTCATGGCATTACCGAAATACAGACTATTGGGGTCTGTCATGTATTCTTCGGAGGTAACTGTTTCACCCGATGCAAACTCACCTTGGCTAAAGTCCAACTGAGCAATGTCACCCGTGAGATCAAGATCCATATCGGAGTAGGTATAGGTCTCAATGGAGATGTCAGTATTTTTCGATGTCGATTTCACATATTGAAGATCGAAGTTAGTGCGCAGCCGATCATTCACCTCATACTTAACATTGATACTAAAATCGTCGGTAACCGAATCCGTTACAACGCCGCGGTTAGAAAACCGTGTAGGGATACCATTTTTCTGGAACGCCTCATTAAAACCGCCGATCGAATTATCCCAGTGATACCAATCGGGATAACGAATCGCACCACTGGTAAATACACCGTTCTCATCGTAGGTGTAGTCAGTACCCTCGGCAGGGAATGTACGATCAACATCCTGATACCACACTGCAGCTTCGGTGGTATGCTCTACCCAGGCATTGTGACCGTCTGTACGCAAGAATTGCGCTGTGGCAAGTAAACGTTGGTCAGCAGATTCAAACTGTGCAGCCGCTGCATAGCCAGTGCGCTTTCGATCAAAATCCTGCGAGCGCACACCCGCACCCAGCGGCGCATACACGCGGTCAAACCCCTCTGGCACAGGGAAAGTATCCGTATCAGAAATAGGTCGCGGCAATACGGATGTTACAAATACGGAGTCGCTGCGGCTTTTAAGCTGGGAGGATGTGGCGCTGGCCAGAAAACCAACTCGCCCACCACTTTCCAGATCCCAGCTATTACTATATAGCCCGGTAACACTTGGCGAAGCTTTCTCGGAGAAGTCCCCATAATTACTATCAACCGACAGGTAGATAACCTGGCCATCCTGATCAAGTGGCTTACGGGTATTCAGGTTAACGATACCGGATATACCACCCTCAACCATATCGGCCGTCAGGTTTTTAAACACCTCTACGGAACCGACAAGCTCTGGTGCCACGTCATTAAAACTAATAGCGCGACCGCCATCTGCAGAAAACGTATCGCGACCGTTAAACTGACTTTGAACATAATCCAACCCACGAATCACAACCCCGGAACCTTCTACCGAGAAATGCTGTGTATCACTGGCTGCCGCAAAGCGCGTAATAGCGACACCGGGAACACGCTGAAGTGCTTCGTTTACCGACATATCAGGAAGGGCGCCAATATCTTCAGCAGTAATGGCATCAATGACAGTATCGGAGTCACGCTTAAGATCTTGTGCAGTAGAAAGACTGCGACGAATCCCACTAACAACAACTTCTTCCAGCAACTCCATGCCATCCACAGCCGCCGAATCTACTGCGTCACTAGCGGTACTGTTATTCACCGTTTCCTGAGCAAAGCCTGATTGAGCCGCGCAGACAAAAGAAATGGTTGAAACACCGATACTAAGCTTGCGCAAAACTTGGGAAATAGCGTCACGTAGACACTGATCTTGTTTAGGCATTACCGCCTCCTCCGATTATTTTTATAAATATGTTCTTGCGTCGGTCTTGGCAGACACTGCGATCAATGGGTCCGACCGCCCTACCAGACAAACCTTCCTCGTGCTCCTGACCCGAAGAAAGCCTTAACACTTTGCCCAATCAATATAATTCCATACGCGACCCTTTTCAATAAAAAAACAAATTGTTTTAATTTAATGGTTGACGAATATCGCCGAGACTGGATGATATATGTGCGCAGCACCCGTACTACCGAACTAAAATAACGACATAACGAGGTGATCAAGAAATGGGTATCGAGTCGCCGCACCACCACAAACCCTTGCGGACCATCATTTTGGGTGGCGGCACTGCCGGATGGATGACAGCTGCGGCACTCTCCCGAATTCTACCCGGCGTCACCAACGTCACACTGGTGGAGTCAGAGGACATTGGCATAGTCGGCGTTGGCGAGGCCACAATCCCCAGTATTCGGGCCTTCATCAAAAAACTGGAACTCGATGAAAGTGATGTGTTACGTGCAACCCATGCCACCATTAAGCTCGGCATCGATTTCCGCGATTTTGGCAAAATCGGCGACAGTTACATTCACCCGTTTGGCAGTTACGGCTCGCCACTGGCAGGCGTTGCGTTTCATCATTATTGGCTGCGCGCCCGGGCCGAAGGCGCCAAAGATGGCATAGCCGATTATTCCCTGGCAGTCGCAATGGCCAAGGCCTGCCGTTTTTCTTTACCTGCAGAAGATACCGACACCCTGGCGGGTAGCTACGGCCACGCCTATCAATTTGACGCCACACTTTTTGCACCGTATCTACGCGCCTACGCCGAAAAACGCGGTGTTACCCGCATCGAAGGCAAAATGACAGCCGCCCACCAACACCCGGACACCGGCAATATAACCGCATTGCAACTGGCCGACGGCCGCCTTATTGAAGGAGACCTCTTCATTGACTGCTCAGGGTTCGCGAGTGTATTGATTGGCAAAACCCTGGAGGAGCCAAAGGAGGACTGGTCGCACTGGCTGCCCTGCGACCGGGCAATTGCGGTGCCCTGCACATCACCGCCGGGGGCAATTGAACCTTACACCCGGGCAATAGCGATGCCCGCAGGCTGGCGCTGGCGAATTCCGCTCCAACACCGGGTGGGGAACGGTTATGTTTATTCCAGCTCACAACTCTCCGATGAAGGAGCCGCTGATGCGATTCTCAGCTCGCTCGAAGGGCAGCCTATGGCCGACCCTCGAATACTGCGCTTTAACGCGGGCAGACGAAAACGCTCCTGGGTTAAAAATGTGGTTTCAATCGGCCTTGCCAGTGGATTTTTAGAACCACTGGAGTCAACAAGCATCTACCTGGCACAGGCCGCCATCACAAGCCTGATAGAACTGTTTCCGGTCGCAGGACGCATCGACAACGCCGACAGAGATGAATTTAATCGACTCGTGGATATGGAATATGACCGCATCCGGGACTTTCTGATTCTTCACTATCATGCCACCTCCCGCGACGACTCCAGCTTTTGGAACCATGTTCGAACCATGGAAGTGCCCGACAGTCTGAAAGAGAAAATCAATTTATGGACCCATTCAGCCACCATTGAAAAATACGAGCAGGGTCTATTTGCCGAACCAAGCTGGATTGCCGTTCTACTGGGTCAGGGCATCATTCCCAAGCAATGGGATCAGCGTGCCAACCTTCCCTCAGCAGAAAAACTGGCAGGCGCACTCGCAACGTTACGCCACGATATCAAGCAACTTGTCAGGGGCATGCCCAGTCATGATGACGTTATCCGCAACATGGATGCAGCCATTACTGCGGAGACGACCATATGAACCTGCCAACCCCGCAACCTCTACGCTCCATCGTTACTCTTGGCGCCGGCATTGTTGGCCTGTCAGCAGCGATAGCCTTTCGCCGCGCGCTACCAAACACGCCGATCAAGGTGGTCGTGACACCCAATCACTCGGGGGCTCTGGCCGACAGACAGGAAGTTGCGCCGCAATCAATTCTGCAGTTTCACCGGCGCATAGGTATGGACGAAGCCGGTATGTTTCAGCGCGCGGGTGGCAGTCATTGGTTTGCCACCCGCTTTAAAAACTGGAACCAGGCCGGCGGCGACTGGCTATATACCCATGGCAAACACGGCGTACCGGTAGCGCAATCACACTTCCATCAACACTGGCTGCGACTTGAAGACGAAGGTTCGCCCTACCACGCCCACTCACTTGCAGGCGCGCTGGCTCTCGCCGGCCGATTCAAACCATTGTTGGCATCAGAGTACAGTCTGCGATTCAATCTGCAGGGGTATCTGAAACGTCTGGTTTCCCTGGCGCGGCACGTAGGCATCACATTTGTTCCAGGAACCCTGGTGAGCACAACGCGTAGCGCAGACGGCAAAATAACCAGTATCACTCTCTCCGACCAACAACAACTCAGTGCCGACCTGTTCCTCGATTGCGCGGGCCCGCAAGCCCCTCTGCTGTCGACGCTGGAAGACCAGTTTGAAGACTGGAGCCAGTGGATCCCCTGTGATCGACAACTACTCGACCAGCGGCGAACACAATGCCCGCCCGACCTTATCGATACGATCACGGCGCTGCCCGACGGCTGGCGCTGGAATATGCCGGGACAGAACGGTCTGCACAGCAGCTTTAACTACCACAGTAGTTTCACCAGCGAAAACGCAGCAGCAGCCTGTCTGCGCACAGACGAACTGGACGCGATGGCATTCCGGCCTGGCCGCCGCACCAACAGCTGGGTGCACAATGTTGTAGCCTTTGGTGATGCTGCGGCAACACCCGGCCCCCTCTATGGAAGCACGCTCCAGATCGCCCACGAATCTATTTTGCGCGCCCTTGAACTACTACCAGGGCGCGATTGCCAACCAAATCTGATTGCCGAATATAACCGCCGCACGGCTCTGGCCGATGCAGTGATGCGTGATTTCCACGCCTTGCACTACCGCCATTCGGGGCAACCCGAGGGGCCAATGTGGAGAGCGGCTCAAGAATCACCGCCACCGGAAAGTCTGGCCCACAGGTTAGAGCAGTTTTTGCGGCGCGGCAGCCTGCCGCATTATGCGGAAAGCGCTATCACTATCGACAATTGGCGCGCCGCGCTGATCGGTCTGGGCCTTCGACCAACCGGACTGGATCCGGCGGTCCACGCCGTTGACAAAACCCAATCACGGGCCATTCTCAATCAATCCAGCGCAAGTATAAACAGGGTGGTTCAGGACTGTCCGGCCTACACAGACGCTCTCCCGCGAATAGCATCCAGCAAGAGCCAGGCATAAAAACCAACGGAAAAGACCCATGACACAACAAGAACCTATTCGCAACATTCTGATTGTTGGCGGCGGCACCGCAGGCTGGATGACCGCCGCCGCGATGGCGACGATATTAAAAACGGTAAAAATTGAACTGGTGGAATCCGATGAAATTGGCATTATCGGCGTCGGCGAGGCAACCATACCCCCTATTCAGGCCTATAACCGTATGCTCGGCATCGACGAGAATGAATTTGTCCGTGCCACAGAGGCTACTTACAAACTGGGTATCGAGTTTGTGAACTGGCAACGCCAGGGCCATAGTTATCTCCACCCTTTCGGCAGCTATGGCGTACCCATCGACGCCACCGATTTTCACCACTATTGGCTAAAAGCCAACAATGACGGATACGCGGGTGATATTGACGACTACAGTGTTAACGCACAACTCGCCCGCGCAAAGCGCTTTGCACGCCCCGGCAAGCAGCCCGCCACCTCCCCACTGGCACGTTTGTCCTACGCCTTCCATTTTGATGCTTCGCTCTACGCATCCTATCTCAGTAATCTGGCAAAAGCGCGCGGGGTCACACGCCATGAAGGACGCGTTCTCGCTGCCGAACTGGACTCGGATAGCGGGCACGTCACTCACGTTGTGCTGGAAGACGGACGCGCGCTGAAGGCAGATCTGTTTATTGACTGCTCTGGGTTTCGGGGCCTGCTCATCGAACAGACCTTAAAGGTTGGCTACACCGACTGGTCTCATTGGCTACCCTGCAATAGCGCTCTAGCGGTTCCTTCCGCCAAAATAGAAGAGCCGATTCCATATACCCGATCCACAGCGCAAGCCGCCGGCTGGACATGGCGCATCCCACTTCAGCATCGCACCGGTAACGGCTACGTATATTCCAGCACTCATATCAGTGACAGTGAAGCTGAACAAACCTTGATGACAGCAATCGACGGAGCCCCACTTGCCGATCCCCGCCTTATCCGCTTCACTACCGGGCGCAGAAATAAGCTCTGGGAAAAAAACGTCGTTGCCATTGGCTTATCCTCTGGCTTTTTGGAACCGCTTGAATCAACCAGCATCCATCTTGTTCAATCGGCCATTGGCAGGTTGCTGAATCTTTTCCCGTCACGACGTTTCGAGCAACCCTTGATTGACCAATACAACCGTATGGGAATGGTAGAAATTGAAAATATCCGGGATTTTCTAATACTGCATTATGCTGCTAATAACAGAGACAACGACCCCTTTTGGCAGGAACGTAAAACTATTGGCTTCACACCCAGCCTGGAGAACAAAGTTAATTTGTTTCGAGCAGCTGGCCAGTTAAAACGCCGGGAAGAAGACCTCTTTTCAATAACCAGCTGGCTGGCAGTACTGCTCGGCCAAGGTATCTACCCCGAGGGATATAGCGCCCTGGTTGACCAGACCGACCCCAACAAAATACGCGAGATTCTCGCCATGCTGCGCCAGCAAACGGCACAGGCAGCCCAGGCGCTACCACTACATACCGACTTCCTGGCCTCAATAAAAGGCAATCCATAACAAGCTCTGCGTACCACAACCTGAGGTTTTTGCTCTGGCAATCCGCTATCAATACCGAAGGCAAATTAGTGGTTTTATTTGCTTTCTTACCTGTCTATAATAGATTAAATAAATTTGTTTTATATATTATAAGTAAAAATAAAATTAAGGAGCAAATGGTGTCTAAACTTTCCCTTCACGCAATTGCTGCGCTCGCCTGCCTATCCATTAGCTTTGCTTCTGCAGAAGCATTAACACCGCCTATTGTCGTATATGACGACGCACTTAAAAATAACTGGTCTGACTGGAGCTGGGCCAAAGTCACACTGTCTGTCCCAATTGCCAATGCACAACCGATTAAAGTGGAAGGCGCCCCCTGGACAGCCCTATACCTCCACCATGACCCGTTTTCTACCGAAGGTTTTAGCAAGTTGACATTTGTTATCAACGGAGGCGCCGATGGTGGACAAAAACTGATGGTCAAATTATCTCAGGATGAAAAGCCCATCGAAGCGGGCTACCGTATTGAACTTCAGCAAAAAAACTGGGCGCTGGCAGAGATCTCCTTAAAAGATCTTGGGGCTGAAAACACGATAATAGACGGCGTGATAATTCAAGGCATGGAGACAGAAACCAAGCCTTACTACATAACCAGAATTAAATTCGAGTAGCGTCAAACAGCTACCAAGCCGTTCTATTCGATAATAAAGGCAGCATATGACCCACTCGAATCGGCACACAAGCTACTACCAACCAAAATAAGCCAATCATCGAACTCGCTGCGGGTGTGGTGGCTAGACCCCATAATTCGCCGTCGCAAAACCGGTAGACGATATGCCGATAACTTTCACTAAGTCGCCTACATTGTTGTAACGAGGAATCTATGCCTGCTACTTTTCCAGATGATTTTATATGGGGAACCGCCACCTCAGCCTACCAAATAGAAGGTGGCAGTACTGCCGATGGCAAAGGTCCGTCTATATGGGATAACTTCTGTCAACTACCCGGCAAGGTCTATCAAAACCAGAACGGGAATAAAGCCTGCGATCACTACCATCGGTTTCGGGAAGATGTGCAGTTAATGAAAACAATGGGCGTGAAAGCCTATCGTTTTTCTATTTCCTGGCCACGTGTTTTACCGAGCGGCCACACCGATAGCTTCAACGCTGCAGGCATGCAATTTTACTCCGACCTGGTTGACGAACTCATCAAAAACGATATCCAGCCGTGGATTACCCTTTACCATTGGGATTTACCTCAAGCCCTGGAAACCGAATTTGGTGGCTGGTTAGATGAACAGATTTCAGACCTGTTCGCTGACTATGCTGCCGTGTGTTTTGAACACCTCGGCGATCGGGTTAAGCATTGGATTACCATTAACGAAGCCTGGGTTGTATCTATCTTAGGCTACGGCCAAGGCGTTTTTGCACCGGGACGAATATCCAACACCGAACCTTACCTCGTTGGTCACCATTTACTACTCGCCCACGCCAAAGCCGTGCAGGTCTATCGCAAACGGTTTCAATCACGTCAAAAAGGGGTGATCGGTATCACCAATAACTGCGACTGGCGCGAACCACTCACCGACAGCGCAGAGGACAAAACCGCCGCGACAAGAGCACTGGAATTTTTTATTGGCTGGTTTGCTGACCCTATCTACTTGGGTGACTATCCAGCAACGATGAAAAAAAGACTTGGCAATCGTTTGCCAACCATTACACCAGAACAACGCAAACTGATTCAGCACTCATCCGACTTCTTTGGTTTAAATCATTACACCACATTGTATGCAGCAGATGCTCGTGGAGAAACCCCTGAGCAAACAGTATATGGCAACGGTGGATTGAGCGACGATCAAGATGTCACGCTGTCCCAAGACCCCAACTGGGAATTAACCAGCATGGACTGGGCCATTGTGCCCTGGGGATGCAAAAAACTGTTACAGTGGTTAGCTCAACGTTATGCCAACCCTCCTATTTATATCACCGAAAATGGTTGTAGTTTTGTCGATGAAGTGACTGATGGTCAAGTTAATGACGAGCGTCGGATAGCGTTCTTCCGTAGCTACCTTAAAGCTTGCCACGAAGCTATACAAAGTGGTGTAAACCTGCGCGGTTATTTTCTTTGGTCCTTTATGGATAACTTTGAGTGGGCCTTGGGTTATTCCAAGCGCTTTGGCATTCACCACGTTGACTATCAAACATTGAAACGAACACCAAAAGCCAGCGCACGCTGGTATCAAAATCTAATAGAAAAAAATAGCGTCGAATAGTGTTTACTCGTATTCAGTGTTTCACCCTTAACTCTTGAGATAGTCATGAACGAAACCAACCAAAAGCTCCCAATGACGGAAAAGCTCGGCTATGCCATGGGTGATGCAGCTGCCAACCTAGTATGGCGCGGCGCCCTGGCCTACCTGGCTGTTTTTTACACCGACGTGCTAGGAATTTCTGCGATCGCTGCGTCATTATTAATTTTGCTGGTACGGCTTTCCGACGGAATTACCGACATTATTATGGGTATGATCGCCGATCGAACCCATACCCGTTGGGGCAAGTTTCGCCCCTGGATATTATTCTCGGCGCCACTCCTGGGTCTGTTTATGATCTTGAGCTTTTCCACTCCGCAATTAGGCCAAACGGGAAAGTTAATATGGGCCTACGCGACTTACATCGGATTAACACTTTCATACACCATCAATAATGTTCCCTACTCCGCGTTAATGGGTGTCATGACATCCAGCCATTCTGAACGCAGCATATTATCTGGCTGGAGATTTTTTGGTGCATTTATGGGCGGCGCATTAATTACTGGCTTTCTACCAAAGCTGGTCGAGTATTTTGGCGAAGGTAACGAGCAGGTCGGTTATCAACATACTATGTACTTGTTTGCCGCCCTTTTGGTCTCGCTTCTATTGATAACTTTTTTTACAACAAAAGAACGCGTAATCCCTCAGCGCTTAGAAAAAACGAGTTTAGGCGATGATCTTAAAGACCTGTGCTTAAATCTTCTATTCATTTTACTTCCGCTCTCAGCCATCACGTTATTTTTTTACTACCGCGAAATATATTCTGGCTTATTCTTTATAGCGGCAATAAGCATTACTATTTTTTCTGCGCGTCATCTAATACAAAAGCCAGCAACAGAGCTGGGCAGAACGCAGCACGACATACGTGATTTAATTACCAGCAAACCCTGGTGGGTACTGCTATCCATTGGCTTTCTGTTTATGATGTTTAATGGCATAAAGCAAGGATCTATCGCTTACTATTTCAAATATTTCATTCAAATTGAACCGTGGAATTTCAAATTCCTATGGTTTGACATTCCCATAGATAACAACACGTTAACCGGGCTTTATTTTATAGCCTTACTCATTGTTTCAATGATTACGGCGTTATTTACCGGATGCCTGGTAAAAATATTTGGCAAGAAAAACCTTTTCATCGCATCTCTTTTTTTAGGGGGAATATTCACAGGATGCCTGTCACTCGTCGACCGACAACAGGTCTCATTACTTTTTTCTTTAGGCTGTATTTCTGAAATTTTTGCCGCAATCATGCCAGTATTATTCTTCAGCATGCTCAGTGATGCGGCAGATTTTTCAGAGTGGAAAAACCAGCGCCGGGCAACTGGACTCTTTTTTTCCGCGGGCACATTTATCAATAAAACCGGCGGCGGTTTTGGCGGTGCATTAATTTTACTGGTGCTGGCTTCCTACGGTTATGACGGCGGCAGTCCAGCAACAGCAATCCAGGCACTTCCCGGCTTAAAACTACTCATGAGCTGGATCCCGGCAGGCTTTGCCTTCGGTGCCGCCGTTATAATGATGATTTACCCATTGAATGAATCGAGGATGAATCACATAGAGCAGGAGCTGATCAAACGGCGCCAGGCAAGGAGCACGGAACATTTACCCGAACTCGCTTAACTGAATATAAACAACTTCCACCAACCACCATTCACCAAGGAGTATCAACGTGCGCGTGCATTTTCAACGGTATATTTTGGGTGCTCTTCTTATCCCCTTTGCCTGTATATCTCGAGCGGATATACAACCAGCGAAAATATTTTCTGACCACATGGTATTGCAGCGAGACAAGACCGTAGAGATTTGGGGCTGGTCTACACCTGACAAAGCCATCTCTCTGACATTTAACAAACATACCTTCTCTGGAAAAAGTGATGGCACGGGTAAGTGGCGTATAGAAATAGCCCCACAAAAAGCCAGCGGACCCTACACATTGGAACTCAATGGTGATGGCAAGGCTACGATAAATGACGTTTATTTTGGTGATGTCTGGCTAGCGGGTGGCCAATCTAACATGGAGTTAAAACTCGGCTGGGGAATTAACCATTCAGATCAAATTATCAAACAGGCCAACTATCCGCTAATTCGTTTTTTCGAAGTTGAAAATAAAATTTCAGAAACCCCAAAACAAGATCTCTCTGATGGAAATTGGTTGCAGGCGACACCCGAAAGCGCCGCTAACTTTTCAGCCATAGCCTATCTGTTTGCGCTAAAAAACCATCAGGAAAAAGGCGTCGCAGTCGGCATAATCGATGACAACTGGGGTGGCACACCGGCTGAAGCCTGGCTCAGTAAAGGCGCATTACTCAAACTTCCCGCCTACCGAGAAAAAACAGAACAACTGTACAAAGGTGATATCGACTGGCCTACTTTACTTGCTGAAAACGACAAGAATGCAGAAGAATTCTATCGCCGCTTGAATAGTAAAGAAGATGCACTTAAGACGGGGGCTTACCGCTTTGACTATCCCGTGGACGGTTGGACCAAACAACGTCTGCCAAACACTACAACATTTGATGACGAGGCCTGGTTACGGCGTGAAGTTACTCTCGATTCAGCCAACAAAGACGAAGCCATATTGGAATTTGGTGATCTCTCGCAGGAAGCGTTCATCTGGGTTAACGAAAAGCTGATTGCTCAGGAAGACTGGAAGACACATGGCTCACGCCATGTTCTTGCACCAGGCATATTAAAGAAAGGCCAAAACCTGATAACCATTCGCGTTGGGGACTCCTGGGACAACCAACCCTCGGCAGGGATAGAAGGGAAGGTATATCTGCAAACTGGCGACCAAAAAATTGATTTGAGTGACGACTGGCTATACAACAATACAGTAGAACCGCCCCTGCCTGAAACGACGCGCTTTGAATGGACACCTTCCTTTTTATATAACGCCATGATTCGTCCTATACAGGGTTACGGTTTACGCGGTGTTATTTGGTACCAGGGCGAAAGCAACACTGGGCAAGCAGCTCAATACGGTGATTTATTCACGATGCTGATCCAGGACTGGCGTACACAATGGCGGGACAACTTCAGCTTTTTATTCGTTCAACTGGCAGGCTTTTTACAGGCCCAGGATTTACAGCCTGACAGCCAATGGGCGCTGTTGCGGGATATGCAGGCCCAGGCACTGTCGCTACCCGAGACTGGTATGGCTACTGCCATTGATATTGGTGAGCAGGACAATATCCATCCGCTTAACAAACAGGATGTCGCGGCAAGGCTTTGGGGCGAAGCCCGGCGAGTCAGCTTTCACGAAAAGGTTTCAAGCCAGGGGCCCACATATCGGTCACATAGCATTAGGGGCAAGGTTGTCTCTGTAACATTTGACCACGCTGGCAAGCAACTGAAACTCAAGGAAGGCACTATGGTAAGAGGCTTTATCATTGCCGGACCAGATGGAATTTTCCATGTTGCCAAGGCCAAGATTACGGGTAAAACCGTTCAGGTCTGGAGCGATAAAGTAACGCATCCTTCTGCGCTGAAATATGCCTGGGCCGACTTCCCCCTTATCAATCTATATAACGACGCAGGTTTGCCAGCACTGCCATTTCAGATCAAAAAGTTGTAAATCAACCGCCTCATCGAAAACCATACCACACAAGTGGTATGGTTTTTCAAACATCGGTAAAGCCTAACACAGCCAACACATGCCGAGCGTCAGCGAGGCCCAGCCCATGCGTGTTTTTAACATGAATTGTGCTTGGCTTTGTTACGCAGCCACTTGCTGTACAAGCCAACCGCCAGCGATAATAAAAGCGACGTGCTGTATGAGCATGCCTATACCACGAAGGAGCGGTGTGGAGGTGTAGAGCATTCCACCTGCATGCATCAGCCTACTGATAAGGAAAGCACCAGCAAAACCGATCACGAGAGTTTTCTCTCCTCCGCCGTATTCAACGAGACCGAGTGCAATAAGTGCCGCGGGAGCGTACTCGATGAAATTGCCATGTGCCCTGATCTTGCGGCGCAGAGATTCATCCCCACCATCGCCAAATGTGAGACCACCAGACATACCGCCGATCTCTGCGCGGCTTATCGAGATTTGAAGACTCAAAGGCACCATAAGTAACATAAAGATGCCCGTTAGTAATGAAGTGATTGGCAAAGCCATCCTGATTCTCCTTTTGTCTGCCTAATCGGGATAGGGAGGCACCTCACGACACCTCTCCTCCCACATCACCGGGCATACGGGTCACGTACCACGGCGGTTCAAATCATCAATTTGTCCTTGTCGCCAATTCAGGCAGCCCCAAGTTCCTAAAGTATCTGTTTGGTAGCGCGTAGTAAAGCGCGGGGCTTTTGCTCAGACGCCAAGGACCGTGGGCCGATTTAGCCGTGTTCCAGGCCAGCAGCCTATCAACACCTAACCGTCTTAAACGTCGATAGCCCGATCTTCCCCACTGCTTCCATAGATAGCACCGCAATTTACGCCGAATCCATTTGTCCATATCTTTCAGAGGGCTCAGTACTTCGCTGATGTCAAAGTACGCTTTCCAACCAAGCAGGCTTTTCTTTAACTCGTCAAGGATGTGTTGAAACGAATGGCCTCGTGTTCGGCGGGTGACAGTACGCACCGTTGCCTTCAATTTCGCGAGGGATTGTTTGCTGACTTTTATCCGCTTATCCTTGCGGGCCAGCGTAAAACCCAGAAAGTTTCGCTTATGTACCGCCGCCACCGCGCTTTTCTCGTCGTTCACTTTGAGCTTCAGTGTTTTCTCGATAAAGCGCGTCAGGCTTGCCATGATACGTTCGCCAGCGCGATAACTACCCACCAGTATTTGGCAGTCATCGGCGTAGCGTGCGAATCGTAGCTGTCGCTGCTCTAATTCCCAGTCCAGTTCGTTAAGCACAATATTGGCAAGCAACGGGGATAGCGGTCCACCTTGTGGGACACCTTTTGTTGATGCTACGTTCTGATCGCGCATTTGCACTGGCGCTTTCAGGTAACGGTTGATTAACCGTAGAACATCGTTTTCCGGGTGTGTGCGTTTGAGCGTCGCCATTAAACGATCGTGGTTCACTTCGTCAAAGAAGCTCGCCAGATCCAGATCAACCACGATGCGATACCCGTCTCGTGCAAAGTGCTGCACGCTTCGAATCGCTTGGTGTGCTGATTTGTTGGGATGAAACCCAAAGCTGTTCGGGTGGAATACGGTTTCCCAGTGCCCGCTGAGTACTTGTGCGATGGCTTGCTGTATAAATCGATCTACCACAGCAGGTATCCCGAGTTTACGCATTTTGCCGTTGGCTTTAGGAATTTCTACGCGTTTCACCGGTTGCGGTTTGTATCGTCCCGTAACCAGTTGCTCGCGCAGTTGCGGCCAGTGTTGTTTTAGGTAGTTCGGTAATTGGCTTACCGTCATACCGTCAACACCGGGGGCGCCTTTATTGCGTTGAACTTGTTTTAATGCTCGTTGTAGGTTTGTCCTTTCTACGATACGTTGCATTAACAAGGAGGTTTGATTCGGTTCAGCCATTACCTCGCGGCAATAACCTTGCCCTTTGGCTAACCTTCGGCTCTGCGAATACCTGGTAAGAGGACTTGCACCTCTCTAGTTAAATGCCATGTCTGGCACACACGCCGAAAATAAGCGGCGGCCCGACAGGGCCGTCCGGTGGAGGCCGTAGGCCGGAACGAACTTAATTGATTTGTTAAGTGGCGGGACATTCACCACCCAAAGTATCGTTTGGCACACCGTCGAATTCACTGGGAGCTGAGAAGGCTTTTTTGAACGTGAAAGCTTCGGCGGTTGGTCCGTGCTCTCGCAGGATGATTAGCTTTTGCGCCGCTTCTTCGACTGAGGGAATGTGACCGGCAGGCACCCACCAAAGAACCATGTATGCCTCTCCCATTTTGTGGAACCACTCCTTCTTGCGACGCATGATCTCGACGTGGGCAGACCGATAAACGTAATTATGCAAAGCCTCGACCGAATCCCAGAGAGAAAGATTCACGATCTTATCGGAGCCAAAATAATCAATGCCGGTGGCATCACCTTCGTCGGTTTGCAAGCGCCAGACGAAACCAGGCGAGTCCTCAGCCAACGCGTTAATCCTCTCCAGATTCGCGACGAAATCTGAAAGCTGAGGCGAATCGATTGGAGCCATTAGTGTGGCAATGTTGAGCTGGGCAATTTGATACTTACTCACAGTTTCCTCCCTGAAAACACTTAACGCCACAATAACCGAGCGTAGCTAAGCGTGGTATTGTGAGCGAAGCGAACCACGCTTAGCGGAGTCCGGTTGATTGTTTTGTTACATGCTTGCTGCATTTAAAATTACCTTTGCACATTCTTCTGGCTCCGATTGAGCTATAAAATGACCGCCAGATACCGTAACTTCTTTGAAATTAACGCATAAAGACTTAATATGTTCTACCGAGCCACGACCTACTAGTAGGTCACGGTTTGGACGTATATAAGTTACTGGACTATATATCTTTACTTGCGATTTAGTAAGGCCTGAAATATTTTTCAGCCTAGCTTTTAATTTTTGTTTATTAGCCGAACTTATAGAGGAAAACACACTATCAATTAGTGTAGGTGTTGCTTGACGATTAAACCCGAATATATTTAACAGGCTTTTGTTAATAAAATTTGGCTTTAATAGCCCAATAGGAATGTAACCAGCAAGCTTAGCTACCTTTGACGGACACGAAATAAAACTAGCTATAAATACAACTGCTTTCACTCTTTCCCCCAAAATTTGGTTCAGCTCGTAGACTACTCGTCCTGAATAGGATTCTCCGACCAAGACAACATCCGTATCTTTTATTCTATGACCTATTTCCTCTGCCTGATCAGTGTACGTAAGACTATCAATTTTTTCATAGGTCAAAACCTCCGTATCAACGCCTTCTCGTAAGTTATTTACTAAGGCATCGAAAAGCGCCCCCGTACCATCAAGCCCAGGAAGTAAGATGATTTTCATTCGCACATGTAACGCCCGCACTCTGTTTTATACATATTTTTATACCCCAAGATATCCGCAGCCTCAATATAATGTAACAGCTTATCATACCCTTGCCAGATCGTTTTGACGCCAGGCTCACCATCGCCCTTACGCGCTAAAAAGCCTCCAAGCTCGGCCAACATACGCGTAACTTCGCGTAAACCGGGCGGAGTAGCCGGCGGGGATGCTTTCTTTTTTATTCGCCAAAGAATCGTCCACTCCTTGTCTGAAAACGCGTCCGTACAAGGCCGGTCCGGAAACCGTCGCGTCAACATGGTGATTGTGTGCAAACGCCAACTAATGTTGTATCCAGCGGTGGCTTTCTTTGTTTTCTATTTCCTTCGTTCTGGAAAAACGAGCGTGCGCGTTTTTCTGGTTCCCTTTGCGCACTATTTCGGGCAAGGGTTTGGGTAACCCATTGAAAGGTAAGGATTACTTTTTAGCACTAATCGAAAAATTGAGCAAACTTCAGGCGCCATTTTGGTAGAAATGAGCACGTTTTTTGCACCTTAAAAATATGTGTATAAAAAACAGGTTATCTAAAAATGATTCTAGCACCCTGCCATCAAGGCTTAGGCTGATTATGGTTTTGATAACGGGAGGCGTTATTGCTCGCGGTTCGGTTTTCTGTCTATTCTTACCCAATACCAAACGTACCTTATTGGCCTCATTTTTGTGAGCATTGTTGCAGTGCACACACCACCTGTCTATTTACTCGGTATTTGCTAGACTTCACAAACACTTACAGCCGTTTATAAAAAGGTAATCCCATTAATACATCGCCTTCCGACAAGTCGCTGCTTTGCGCTCTCAGTACGTTGATTGATGCCGTCAACCCCGGTTCTTGGCTGCTGTGCACAAGCCAGCCCGTAAACTTACCGGACGCGCCTGCTGGCCTCACTCAGTGCACCCCAGAAGAAACCCGGCATCTGAACCAAACCTTTGACCTTGCTGTGGTTGTTGACAGCCTTGAGCATATGACCAAGCGAGAAGGCGCAGAGCTGCTGGGATACATTCGTAATTTGCTGTCTCCGCAAATATGGTTGTTGGTAGCCGATGATTGCTGGCACTCGAACGAGCTGATCGGTTTGGGGTTTCAGCGCGACAACACCCTGTTACAACACGAAAAATTGCACAGTTACCAATACAATTTAGCCAGCTATAATTTTAAGCGTACTTGGAATAACCCTAAAAATTGGGCGAATCCGGAGAACTGGGGTAAATTCCGGTGGTAGATGGCGCCATCATCCCAACAAGGCGTGACGGTAGGGCTCTCATTTTATTAACTGACCACGGGGCAACGTGACTACCGTATGGCCAAAATACTCATTGTCGACGACATCGCAGATAACCTGCAGCTACTGAGTTTTGAGCTGGAAGATGAAGGCTACGAAGTATATACAGCACAAAACGGTGAGCAATGCCTTAAGGCCATTGAGCAGCATCAACCCGACCTGGTGCTGTTAGACCTGTTTATGCCGATAATGAACGGCATACAAACCCTCAAGCAAATTCGCGCTAACCCCGCTTATACTGACATTCCCGTGATCATGGTTTCTGCCAACGAGGATACGAAAGATATTGTTGAGGCGCTGGATCTTGGTGCACACGACTACGTATCCAAACCCTTTGTTTATCCCATATTGGCAGCCCGTGTGCGCTCTGCCCTGCGGCTACGTGAATCGCAGCTAAAACTGGAAGATACTAATCAGCAGCTCAAAACACTGGCCGCACAGGACCCTCTTACCGGTGCCTTTAACCGAAGGCATTTTTTTGAGTTGGCCAACGCCGAATTTGCGCGCAGCAAACGCTACGACAGGCCAATGTGCCTGCTGATGATTGATATTGACCACTTTAAACGTATTAATGACCAATATGGCCATGCGTCTGGCGACAAAGTGCTGACTGAAATCAGTAACCTCTGCCAGGAATACAAACGTGAATCTGATATTTTTGCGCGTTTTGGCGGCGAAGAGTTTGTGTTGTGCTGCAGTGATACAGCAGTAGAAGGCGGCATGGTATTCGCCGAACGATTGCGCCATACCGTGGCCAACACCCCCTTTATGGGCCACGATGGCAAACCCATACACCTTACCCTAAGCCTTGGGCTAACCGCCGCCCTGCCCGAAGACAACAATATAGAAGAAACCCTTCAGCGTGCGGATAGGTTTCTGTATTTGGCCAAAGAGAGCGGCCGCAATCGCTTGATGAGTGATCTTGACATTCAGAAACAAACAAAACGAACTCAGTGAATACGTGCAATCTCAACCGCGTAAGCCATATCTCACAGAACACGTGGAAAAGCCCCACTAGGATTACCCCGCAATAGAACCAATAATACGTACCACAAGGATGTTGACAGGGAGTCACTACCGGCAAGGATTGTCAAGGGAGGCGCCCTCTTTAAAGGGCTACTTAGGACACTACAGGGATTTCGTCTATGGACAGACGTCGATACGGAGGTTATTTTCGTCTTAGGTAAAACCTTTCAAAAAAGGGGGTTGATATTGTATCAACCCCCTTTTTTCGTCTCTGCGTGCTTATTCTTTAGCAGCCTGTTTTGGGTGACAGTTCTGTAACACCCTCTGTGTTCTAACATAGGTTTCCTGTATCACCAAAGCATCGAGACTGGCCCGGTGACGCGACAAGTCGCTGTCGTGCAGATACGCCTCTTTGGTGGTATGCCATATTGCCATTTGCTCCTCCGATAGCACAGCTTCCAGCGGGCTTACATAGAAACTTCGCCTAACCCGCGCTTCATAGAACAGTTGATCAATCCACGGTGCATCAACCACCCAGCCATCGGAATACGCCGTTTGCCGGCCCAGCAGTGTATTGAGCTCATGCGCCACTTGTTGAATGGGCCGCCCATGCGCCATCAACAGATCACGGCCAATACCATGGACCTCCTCAGCTTGATCGCACCAGTAAGTCCAGCGCTTTATGGGCTTTATCAATGCCGAGTAGCGTTTTCCAGCCGCAGTAACCACCCCTATTTCAATGGGATAACTGTGAACGCCAAACCCTGAGGCCTCAACATCGATAATGGAGGGGCGAAGAACAGAGGGCACAAGCAGATTCCTCGTGTTGCACTAAATATCTAACGAAAATGGTCGATAAATAACTCTGTAACCCAAGCCCTAAGGCCAACTTTCGTTGCGTGATAGTTGCTATAGCGGCTACGGTTAATTAATCTTAACCCTGCCAGCATAATACTTTACATGCCAATTTAGGGCCTGTTCAAACAAACAACGGCGTATTTCAGTGGATCAACCCGGCAATGAATCAGAGTGTCCAGCAGGTGAACGCTGCCCCTGGCCACCAAAAGTAATCGCATTACGTAACCAGGTTGATGCGCTCAAAGTGCAAGTGGGTACAGATGCACTCACCAATCTGCATAACTTCCATTACTTTACCGAGGCGCTGGAGCAGGAGCTGGAACGTTCGCAGCGTACTGGCCAGTCTACGGCGCTTATTCTTCTCGATCTTGACCACTTCAAATCGGTGAACGACACCTACGGGCACGACATCGGCAACGAAGTATTACAGCATACTGCCGATATTTTGCGTGCTTCTATACGCCGCCTCGATATCGCCTGCCGTTACGGGGGTGAAGAGTTTGCCATTATTTTGCCGGGCACCAGTTTACTCACCAGTCTCACAGTTGCCGAGCGTATTCGCACAACGCTGAAGGAAACACCAGTAATAACCCAGAGTGGTAAGACTTTAACCGTAACGGCCAGTATTGGGGTAGCAGTGTTTCAACAGCCGTTTCAAGACACTGCTCAGTCGCTGATCAAGCGTGCCGATGAACAGCTATACCGAGCAAAACATAAAGGGCGCAACCAGGTCTGCCATGCCAAAACCCACCGCAAAGACGATACCTCCAGCGTAAACCAAAATGAAAAAGATGCGCTTTTTCATTTATTCAATGATTCTGACGACGAATAGGCGCTTGTAACTTGAAGCCATGGCACGTGTTGCCTAAGCTCCTTTCTGCCTGTCAACAAATTGTCACGCGTTAGCGATAAAACGTTGCAGGCAAAACTCTGTGCAATCAATAAATAAAAAATACGGGCCTGATGCACAGACGTTTTCTTTAAGCGCTGGACAAATCAGGAGGTTAATAATGACGGAAGAAGAAACCGACAAAGAAAAAGTTGTTATCTTAAGCAATAACTGAATGTTATTAGCTTAATGCAACGATATAAGAGGGCGGCGTAAGTCGTCCTCTTTCGTATTAGCGCCAGAACTCACCGTTTTCCGCAATACGCAAAGCCAGCTCAAGCAATGCGGCTACCGATAACACGTCGGTAATTTCACCTTTACGCACCATGGCAATAGCCTCGGTTAACCGTAATCGCAACACTTCAATATCTTCTGTGTCTTCGTGAGCCATAGGCACGGCGCTCAAACCTGTCGCTAAAAAAATATCACCGTATTCATCAGTAACCGAATTCGACAGGTGCAGCCGCTGCAGGAGTTCTAGTGATTCAGCCTGCAAGCCCACTTCTTCTTGCAACTCTCGCAACGCCGTCGCTTCAGTGGATTCACCGTCGGGGCTACCGCCTTCGGGAATTTCCCAGGTGTAGGCATCCAATGTGTAACGGCTTTGCTTCACTAACCAAGTGTAGCCTTCGTTGTCCACCGGCACTACGCCCACGGCGGCATTTTTAAAATGTACTACACCATAAATATTGGCCGTGCCTTTGGGTGTGGTAACGTCTTCATGACTTACACGAATCCATGGGTTTTCGTAAACTACCTTACTACTGTGGCATACCCAGCCACCGGTTTTTACTTTACTCATTCTCTACGTCCGTTATTACTTAAGCGCCAGCTTAACACGAGCCCGTAAATCCAGTAGCAGCTCTGACTCAAACCAGGGATTTTGTTGCAACCAATACTGATTGCGTGGTGATGGGTGTACCAGTGGTAACAAGGCAGGCCCAGCCTCCCGCCAGTGACGCACCCGTTCGGTGAGTGTTTTGAAACGGTCATTCAAATAATACTGTTGTGCATACTGGCCAATCAGCAAGGTCAGGCGCAGCTCAGGTAACTGCGCTAACAAGCGTGAATGCCACTGGGGCGCACACACTTTGGGCGGCGGCAGATCGCCGCTTTTACCACGCCCTGGATAACAGAAGGCCATAGGGATAATGGCGATATCTGTCTCGTTATAAAACGCCTCCTTATCTAGCTGCAGCCAGTGCCGCAAGCGGTCACCCGAGGCGTCATCCCATGGGATACCACTGTTATGTACTTTCAAACCAGGGGCCTGCCCCACAATTAACAGGCGCGCACTCGGCGCAGCACGTACTACCGGATTGGGTTCGTACGGCAAACTATCACGACATAACTGGCAGTTACGCGCTTCGGTCAGCACATCGACAAGAGAAATATTGGATAAGGAGTTTTTCATAGGGCTAACGATAGCACGATAGCGCTGTGACAAAACTGGCGGCAACGACAAGACCCGCTACAAACGTTGCTTAAGGTGTTCGATATACTCAGCCAGCTGCTGCTCACCCGTTATAAACTGCTGAAAACATACCCCCACCTCGGCATGATCGACCTTTGCCCGCCGCACATAGGCAACACCACACACAATAGACACCAGTTGCTTTGCGGGTAATTGAAAGCGAATAACAACGGGTAACAGGGTGCGCCAGTCGGCTCTGTTTTTAATACGCATTAAATCGCCCAACTGCTCAAAGGGCACGATGCAACAAAGTCCAGAGCTGGATAGGTTAACGACACTACCGTGGGGTGGGATAGTCACCGGCATACTGCTGGCAGACACTGGCAGATCATATTCCGACGCAAGGCGGATCCACGCAGGCAACTGCACAACATAGCGCACGTCTTTGCGCCGGTCGGCAACACCAATCTGCGTTGTCTGGCTCGCCTCTTGCCCACGGACAACGGTTAACCGTGGATTAGACTTATCTCGCTTCAACGTCATCGCTCGCAACTAAAAAGTGTAAGCGCCTATTGAAGCAGACGCCCGTTCGGTAACCGTTCGACCCATTAGACTGGGCACTGGCTTTGCGTCCCTGTGTTACCACAAGTTTGCCTGTTCGCGGGGCAGATACCCTCTGGTTTGTATCAGATGGCCGTTGAATCAAACCTGCCAGAACGCCATCACTCAATCGTGACGGAGCGCACAGTTTAGTACACGCGAGAGACCTGTCAATAGCAGCACTCGCGCAACTCCAATGCAAAAATACTAACCATCGTTAAAGTAAGGTGCAACAACTACCTGAAAAATTACCCGTACGCCTTGGCAAAACCGCGGCGCGCTCTGCAAAATCCATTATAATTCGCGCCTTTTTCGCGCGGCTTAACGTGCGCGGATTCAATCCAATAGTCAAGGTATAGTCCCCTTTTCAGCAACAAGGTAATTTTCATGGCAACCGACTTTCTTCATGCTTCCCTCACCGCACTCGAAAACAACGAAGCATTTTTCCGCCGACACATTGGCCCGGACGCCGCCGAGACCACCACCATGCTCAACACACTGGGCGTGAAGTCGTTAACCGAACTAGTAGAAAACGCGGTGCCAGAAAACATTCGCCTGAAAACAGCCATGAACCTGCCCGGCGCAATGACAGAAGAACATGCTTTGGAGAAGCTGCGCGGGCTCGCAGCACAGAATCAGTGTTACAAAACCTATATCGGCATGGGCTACAGCGACACCATTGTACCGGCGGTGATACAGCGCAACGTGTTGGAAAACCCAGCCTGGTACACCGCCTATACGCCCTACCAGCCAGAAATTTCACAAGGCCGCCTGGAAGGCCTGTTGAACTTTCAACAAATGATTATGGATCTCACCGGCATGGGCATGGCTAACGCGTCTATGCTGGATGAAGGCACTGCCGCGGCCGAAGCCATGACCATGAGCAAGCGGGTACAGAAGCGCAACAAAAGCCAGGCCTATTTCGTCGATAAAGACACCCACCCACAAACCATTGCGGTGATAAAAACCCGCGCCAGGCACTTTGGCTTCGACATTATTGTGGGAAATCCAGCAACCGATCTCGAAAATCTCGATATTTTTGGCGCGCTGTTACAATATCCCGGCACCTGTGGCAGCATTAAAAACTTAACACCTGTTATTGAAATAATTAAAGACAAGGGTGCTCTCACCACCGTGGCAGCCGACCTAATGGCGCTGGTGTTGTTAAAGTCACCGGGGGCGATGGGTGCCGATATCGTGGTGGGTACCAACCAGCGCTTTGGCGTGCCCATGGGTATGGGCGGCCCACACGCGGGTTACTTCGCCTTTCGTGATGAATACAAACGCGCGGCACCCGGCCGCATTATTGGCGTATCAGTAGACAGCCGTGGCAAACCTGCTCTGCGCATGGCCATGCAAACCCGCGAGCAACATATTCGTCGCGAAAAGGCCAACTCCAATATTTGTACTGCGCAGGCATTGCTGGCCATCATGAGCAGCTTTTATGCGGCTTATCACGGGCCAGATGGACTGCGTCGCATTGCCCACCGCATACACCGCCTCACAGGCATGCTGGCGCAAGCACTACAAGCAGCAGGCTACACGCTGGCCGAGCAAACTTATTTCGATACCTTAACGCTGGTCACCAACGACAAAACTCAAGCTTTATTTGATAAAGCACTGGCAGAAAAAATTAATCTGCGCCGCTGTGATGACAAGCACCTGAGTATTAGCCTGCACGAGCGCACTACGGTAGACGATGTGCAGCAATTGCTGGCAATTTTCTGCGATAACACTACCAGCATTGATCTTGCCGCCATTGATGCATCAGTCAGCAAGGCCGCACACGGCATTGCGCCAGAGCTTCTACGCCAGGATGATATTCTGCAACATCCAGTGTTTCACCAGTACCATTCTGAAACCGACATGCTGCGCTATATCAAACGTTTGGCCAGCAAAGATATCGCGCTGGATGAATCGATGATTGCACTGGGCTCTTGCACCATGAAGCTTAACGCCACCGCAGAAATGCTACCGGTTACCTGGCCAGAATTTTCCCAACTGCATCCGTTTGCACCGGCAGAACAATGGCAAGGCTACCAGCAACTGTTCAGTGATTTAGAACACATGCTGGCAATGTGCACTGGCTATGCTGGCGTGAGCTTGCAGCCCAATGCCGGGTCGCAGGGTGAGTACGCGGGCCTGCTAGCGATTAAAAATTATTTTCAACATCGCGGGGAAACGCAACGAACTTACTGTGTTATTCCATCATCAGCGCACGGCACCAACCCCGCTTCAGCGCAAATGGCCGGTATGGATATTCTGGTCACCGGCTGCGATAAAAAAGGCAACGTAGATATCGAGCAGTTAAAAACGCTGGTGGCAGAACACGGCGAGCGTATTGCCTGCATCATGATTACTTACCCATCTACTCATGGCGTATACGAACCGCGTGTGCGGGAGCTGTGCGAGATAATCCACAGTGTGGGCGCGCAGGTGTATGTCGATGGCGCCAATATGAATGCCATGGTGGGTGTAGCGGCCCCCGGTGAATTTGGTGGCGATGTATCCCATTTAAATTTGCACAAAACCTTTTGTATTCCCCACGGTGGTGGCGGCCCTGGCATGGGCCCGATTGGCGTGGCCGAACATTTAAAACCGTTTTTACCTGCACATCCGCTGGCGGCTGAGGGTGAGTTTAGCGAAGTAATTTCTGCTGCACCCTGGGGCTCTGCCTCTATTCTGCCGATTAGCTGGATGTACATCACCTTAATGGGCGGCCAGGGTTTAACACTGGCTACTCAATATGCCATTTTGAATGCAAATTACATCGCCAAACAATTAAGCCCGTATTTTCCAGTACTGTACGTCGGTGAAAACGGTTTTGTTGCACACGAATGTTTGCTGGATTTACGTGATATTAAAGAACGCACCGGCGTCACCGAAGAAGATATTGCCAAACGGTTGATGGACTTTGGTTTTCATGCGCCCACCATGAGCTTTCCATTGCCCGGTACGCTGATGATTGAACCCACAGAAAGCGAATCTAAAGCCGAGCTCGATCGCTTTATTACCGCCATGATTACTCTGCGCCAGGAAATTCAACATATTGAAGACGGCCACTACTCACTGGAAAACAGCCCGTTGCGCAATGCGCCACATACGCAGGCTGATATTCTCGGTGAGTGGAACCGGCCCTATTCACGGGAAACAGCGGTTACCCCAGCCCCGTGGCTAACACTGCACAAAGTATGGCCGAGCGTAAATCGTATTGATAATGTTGCTGGCGACCGCAACGTGGTGTGCTCATGCCCACCGATGTTGGCGTATCAGTAACAGGCGTACCAGAGATTTCGTGAACTCAAGTCGCTCTACTCCGGTGACAGGCTGCGTAGCCTGCACCGGAGACTACAAAGCCACAGCTAGTGTTTAGGAGCCTGAGGCACCTCACTGGCTAAAATATCGGCAAAAATTGGCGCAAAATGCTGTCATAGCAATTGACACAGAGCGTGCTCTAGTTCACACTTTTTAACCAGTTACATGCAATACTTTCGAATGAGAAGGCTCTGCCTGCTCCTCGAAAAGGCAAACCCGTGGTAACGCGGGGACGCAAAGCCAGTGCCCATCGCTATGTGGTGGGTCGAACGGTTACCGAATGGAGTTGTGCCTGGCCACACCTGCCCGCGAGCAGCGACTGCCGGTTCAACACAATGCTAATGTTGTTTTGACAGGTGGTAGGCAAACATGAACACACGTTTACTCACTTCTTTTCTTGTGGTCAGCCTGGCAGCTGAGGGCTAATACCGTGCCTCGCTGGTTGAATCCACAGCACTGGCCCACCGGTGTATACGTAAGCCTTGCAGCGGCGATGGTGATTTCAGCCAGCGCATTAACGGTGTATTTTTCCACCTATTATCAGCCTAAGGCAAAGCCTGTGGATCGCTTCGCTGGGCGCAACTTTACGTATATTCCATTTGATCTGAACGACGCTATTGATGTGTGTGAAGATAAATCCAAACTCAATTTGGGCAACGAGCTGGTGCGCACGCAAACCGACTGGCACTCATCACGGTTTGAAGAGCGCCGTCAAGAGTACCTGGTTACCCTATTCGCCCATGTAGGCACCCTGCAGGTATACAAAAACGCTTACATCTACTGCCACGTAGACCCAGCCGATTACGTGGTCACCTACTTTCGGGTGGTTGGTCTGAAAAAGCAATCTGTGTTTACCAAAGATACCTTTAAAGAAATTTTCAAAATATTTTAGTGAGGAATGTGCCGTTCTTCTTGAGCATATATTCAACGGCAGAGTTGTACTAGCACAACTAATCCGGGGCCATTAATCAAGTGCCTCCATCGAGGACAAACCCTGCGCTGACAACAGCGCCATCACCTCATGATAATGGGTATTCAGCTTTTCCATCACGGCAGCTCTTTCTGCGACAGTGCCACTTTCCAATAACTCTTCCATCTTTCGCGCGTAGGCCGCCACACGCATTGCCCCAATGCTGGCAGAAATACCTTTAAGACTATGAGCCGCACTTTTAATGGCAACACCATTGTCATCAACCACAGCTTCATTAAGATCACTGACCACCTGAGGTGAAGTTTCCAAATAAATGGTCGCCACCCTGGCAAACAGATTTTCGCGCCCGCCAAGCCTGGCCAATGCACCGTCTCGATCCCACAAGAGTTCGTTACCCTCCTGCTGCTCATGTTTCAAAGGCGCAACAGGCTCAGTGGCGCTCTCCTCTTTTACAACGTAATCTACAGCGTCATCTGTTGATGCTAAAACGTTGTCTGGCACCCATTTTTTTAATACCGCATAAAGATTAACCGGGTCGACTGGCTTGCTTAGGTAATCGTCCATACCCACATCGAAACAGCGCTTACGCTCGTTACTCATCGCAGCCGCCGTGACCGCAACAATCGGTATATCTTTGTTGCCCGCGCCCGCAACACTTTCGCGAATAGCACGAGTGGCTTGGTACCCATCCATAACCGGCATTTGGCAATCCATAAATACCAGATCAAACGGATCGTTGTGTTCATGCAAAGACAAAATATCGAGCGCTTCTTGACCATCTTTTGCATCAACCACTAGCGCGCCGCAGTCTTCCAAAATACCGCGCATTACCTCGCGGTTAATGTGATGATCATCAACCACTAGCATGCTTTTGCCTGTTAAGTCGTAACTAGGCCTTTCAGTGGCATCAGCTCCCACACGCTGGCTTTCAAACCAAAAACGGTCCGAGTCCATGGCATTCAACCCAGCAGCAATACTCACCAGCGATACTGGCGTTTCCAGTACCAGGGTATGAGCAGGCAATTTACTAGCATCAAGATCGTTGTCTTTCGTTTGATATTCTTGATTCACCAGCAAGAGCAATAAAGGCGTTTCGCGCATAGCGCGGTACTTTTCAAATTGCGCCGCGTACTTCTGATACATGCGGGAATCAGCTGCCACCACATAAAAATCGTCGAGGGCGTGGCCAGACAAATCACGAATCAGTTGATCAAAGGTAAGCTCCTCCACTTGGTGGCCAAATGTGTTGAATACTTTGTTTACGACAGATAGCAATGACTCTACATCTAGCGCCAGCGCTACTCGGGTTGGCTCAGCCGAATGCAAACTTACATCACGCGTGCTATTACTTGGCAACTGCAGCGGAAGTGTAAAGCTGAACATACTGCCCATACCTTTCACGCTCTTGGCTTCGATACTCCCCCCCATTAAGTCACACAACTGCTTACAGATAGACAAGCCTAAGCCTGTACCACCGTAATTACGTGCCGTGGCAATATCTTCTTGTACAAACGCGCTAAATAATGTGGGCAGTTTTTCCGACGAAATACCTACGCCGGTATCAGACACACTACAATAAAGCGTGATAGATCCATCCTCTTCTTTGCGAGTACTGGCGTACAAGCGCACTTCACCAAAGCTGGTAAATTTAATCGCATTGCCCAAAAGGTTGTTAATAATCTGGCGAATGCGATTAGAATCAGCCAGCACCCAACCATGCTCGATATCGCTGATATCTACCAAAAAAAGTACCGGTTTATCTGCCAACAATATCGAGCACGATGTGGCACACGAATGTAGCAATTTGCATAAATCAAATTGAGCGGTCTCAATATCCAGCTTACCGGCTTCAATTTTTGAAATATCAAGAATATCGTTGACTAATTCGGTTAGCGAACGCACGCTGGCTTCGGCCATCTCCAGATTACGCAGCTGACGCTTGCTCAAGGGGTCGCGACGCATCAGATTCAGCATGCCAAACACCCCATTCATGGGTGTTCGAATTTCGTGACTCATGCTGGCAAGAAATTGACTTTTGGTTTTCGTAGCAAGCTCTGCACGATCTACGGCGGCTTCAAGCTCTTGGGTACGGGCTTCCACTTCAATCTGCAAACGCTCATTGGTGCTCGCAATTAATTGCGATGCTTCACGTTCGTCGGTCACATCACAAGCAATGCATACGTAGTGATAGTCTGCTTTTTTATCTGCCTCAATTTGACTGAAGGCAATGGTAATAATACGAGCATTCTCTGCTGTGCCTATCGTCATTTCCTGCTCGCTTGTAAAAGCGCCGGCCTGGGAAATTGCCAGTAAATCGCGAACCGTTGACGCATCATCACCAAACAAATGACTAAAGCTAGCCTCGTATAACGCAGTCGGCGACAGGTCAAAAAGTTGCAAGGCTGCCGTATTGGCGTCAACCAGCTTCCGTTTTCCGTCAAAAATTAAAATAGCATCGCGTGCACCGGTAAAGATTGCCTGATATTTTTTGGTTAGCCGACTTCGGTTTACCCCTTCCATCAAGGCTCGGTGGTAAAAATAAATAACAGTAAACGCAATGGAAAACGCTGCCAGCAACACAATTTGCCCAGTGATATAGCGATCAAATACAATTTTATTCAGCGAATTTTGCGGAATACTTTCCACCAGAATGAGCGGTTTACCTCCAGCATAACGACCATTTAAACGGGTACTACTGTAACGTTTTACAACGCCCGTTGGAGATACGGTGGTACTGAATTGGGTAGAATCCATTACCAACGCATTGGAGAAATAATCTCCCCAGCCAGCCCGATCATGCTCTTCAAAAGCAAACCCCCACTCAGGCATGTGATGCAGTAAAAATTGCTCGTTGTTATTCAACAAATAGGTGAAGTAACCCTGCTCGCTATCGTCGATGCTATCGAGCAAGTCTGTCGCATCATAATTAATAATCACAAAGCCAAAGGGCTGCAAACTTTCGTCAACAATATTCATGGCAACACGGTAGGTTGGCCATGCCGGATACTGAATCTTGCCGTGCTCTTTGTTGAGCTCTAAGTCAGAAATATAAAGGCTGTTAGTATCGAGTTCTGCTATTTCTTTAAAATAGCTACGGTTTCCTTTTGCCTGCAGCTTGCGCTCAGGCACGATAACAATCGCGCCCTGCTCACGCTCTACACGCACCAACTCCAGGCCATCATTGGCATAGCCTATATAGCGAATCTGGCGAATACTGGGATGCGACTGGATGTAGGCATGAAAGATGGTTTCTAAACGGCGCTTCCATTCGTCGAGAGAGGTTTTATCATAAGGGTCGACGCCCTGGTTCTTCGTAGCCCGAATAATGCCATCAACCGGCGGCACCTTAGACAGAAAAACAACCTCTTTATAGCCCTCGTTAAAACGCGCTACAATCAACTGTTTTTTGGCTTCCAGCTCAGCCAGTTGATTAGCATGAACCTCATGCTCGACACTCTGCTTAGTGAACGAATAAAGTGCCACCGACAGCACGAGAAAAAATATTACTGCGACGATCAGGCCAACGCCAAATCTGCTCACCTGCCTTTCGATTGCTGCCACTTACACTCCCCGCGAATTCCCCTTAAACCAACACATCAATGCTGCCTGGTTACAGTGTAGACTGATTTTCTCCAAGCCAAAATATCAGTGTCTTGTTCATTTGCTGGTTTTTCAAGGCACTGAACAGATAGAAAGCCCAGCCAAGACTGCATGAAGTTTAAAAATATAGCCTATAGTCAGAAGGTATAGAAACACAGGAGCAACTGAATATTCTCCAACAATGACACTGCGAAACCGGGTAAGGGTTTTATTTTAGCAAGCCAGTCATATTAAACCGCTTAAAACAAGGAAGCACGGCAAACCAGTTTACCGACTGATTGACCGTGGCTATTTACTTGCCTTGCCACAACTAACCTTACCTCGTGAGCGTGGGCACTAACTAGGAAACGAATAGTGCTTACCTTCGCGCACGCCGCTAGAGGGCCAGCGCTGGGTAACGGTTTTACGGCGGGTATAGAAACGTACGCCATCGGGGCCGTACGCATGTAAATCGCCAAACAATGAATTTTTCCAGCCACCAAAACTGTGGTACGCCACCGGTACTGGCAGCGGCACGTTAATACCCACCATGCCTACCTGAATGCGATCACTAAAATAACGTGCGGCTTCACCATCGCGGGTAAAAATGCACGTACCATTGCCGTATTCATGATCGTTGATCAGTTGCATCGCCTCTTCCATGGTTTTTACACGCACAACGCACAACACCGGTCCAAAGATTTCTTCGCGGTAAATTTTCATCGCCGATGAAACATGATCAAACAAGGTACCGCCAAGAAAATAACCGGTTTCATAACCAGCTACTTTCAGCGTGCGGCCATCCACTACCAACTGTGCGCCCTCTTCAACGCCCGAGGCAATGTAACCTTTTACCTTGTCGAAATGCTGCTGGGTAATTAATGGCCCCATTTCGTTGTTGTTGTCGGTGCCCGGCCCTACTTTCAACGTCGCCAATTGCTCGCGCAGTTTGTCCACCAAGGCATCGGCGGTGTCATCACCCACAGCAACCACGACCGAGATGGCCATGCAGCGTTCGCCACAAGAACCATACGCCGCACCCATCAATGCACTCACGGCATTGTCTATATCGGCATCGGGCATCACAATCGCGTGGTTTTTGGCACCACCCAGCGCCTGTACGCGCTTGCCATTGGCAGCAGCAGTAGCGTAAATATATTTTGCAATCGCGGTAGACCCCACGAACGACACCGCCTGCACGCGCTTGTCATGCAGTAACGTATCAACGGCTTCTTTATCGCCATTCACAACGTTGAATACCCCATCGGGCAACCCTGCTTCTTTGAGTAGCTCAGCAATGCGCAGCGATGCCGACGGATCACGCTCTGAAGGTTTTAATACAAACGTGTTGCCACAGGCCAATGCCATGGGAAACATCCACATGGGCACCATGGCCGGAAAATTAAACGGTGTAATGCCTGCCACCACCCCCAGCGGCTGAAAATCACTCCACGAATCAATGTCGGGGCCAGCGTTTTTACTGAACTCACCTTTGAGTAATTCTGGCGCAGCACACGCGTATTCCACCACTTCAACACCACGGGCGAACTCACCCAATGCATCGTGATGAATCTTGCCATGCTCTTCGCTGATCAATGCGGCAATTTCGTCGGCATGCGTTTCCAGCAATTCTTTAAAACGGAACATGATTCGCGCGCGTTTAATGGGCGGGGTATCTCGCCAAGCCGGAAAAGCCGCATTGGCCGACGCAATGGCTTCTTCCACAGTAGCCTTACCAGCCAAGGCCACCTGCTTGGAGACTTCGCCAGTAGCGGGGTTAAACACGCTTTGCGTACGCGGGCTTGCACTCTCTGCAGACTCACCCAGGCTAATAGAGCCGTTAATAAAATGTGCGACGGTATTCATCGAAGTTCACCTTTAATTCGTAGCGTTAATGCTGTCACCCAGTGCAGAGATCAGCGTATCAATTTCGTCGTTGGTTACCGTAAATGGCAAGCCCATTTGCACCGTATCGCCACCGTAACGCACGTAAAAACCTTTCTCCCACATGCGCATGGCGACTTGAAACGGGCGCAGCAATGGCTCACCGGGTGCGGCTTCCAAAGTAATGCCCGCGGCCAAACCACAGTTTCGAATGTCGGTGATATGGGGCAGCCCTTTTAATTGGTGTACTGCATTTTCCAGTACTGGCGCCATCGCATTTGAACGCCCGATTAAGTCTTCACTTTCGAGTAAATTCAGCGACGCCAAGCCCGCCGCGCAGGCCACCGGGTGGGCCGAATAGGTATACCCGTGCGGAAACTCCAACGCGTAATCCGGGCCACCGGTTTGCATAAACGTATCGTAAATTTCCTGGCGCACCACGACGGCCCCCATGGGAACAGCGCCATTGGTGAGCTGTTTGGCAAGCGTCATAATATCGGGCGTTACACCAAATGCTTCCGCACCAGTGTTGCTGCCCACGCGCCCAAAGCCCGTGATCACCTCGTCGAATATCAACAGAATATTATGCTGCGTACAGATCTCGCGCAGGCGTTGCAAATAACCTTTGGGTGGCGGTATCACACCTGCCGAACCCGACATGGGCTCAACAATAACGGCAGCGATATTGCTGGCATCGTGTAAACTGATTAGCTCCAGCAACTGGTTCGCCAACTCTGCGCCATGCTCAGGCATACCGCGACTAAAAGCATTGTCTGGAATCTGTGTATGACTAAGGTGATCGGTATCGAGCCCCTGCCCAAACAACGCACGGTTACCTACAATGCCGCCCACACTGATGCCGCCAAAGTTTACCCCGTGGTAACCCTTAATACGGCCAATCAATTTGGTTTTTGTTGGCTGCCCGGCTTTACGCCAATAGGCGCGGGCAATTTTTAAGGCAGTCTCCACCGATTCGGAGCCCGAACCGGTAAAGAAAACGCGGTTTAAACCCGCCGGCATAAAGTCGGTAATACGGTGCGCCAGCTCAAACGCTTGCGGATGACCAAACTGAAACGCCGGGCAATAGTCGAGCGTTGCTATTTGTTTCGACACGGCCTCGTTGATTTGCGCCACATTGTGCCCGGCACCACAGGTCCATAAACCGGAAAGGCCATCAAATATCTGCCGCCCGTCGGCGCTGGTGTAATAGCGGCCAGAAGCGGCGGTAATAATGCGCGGGTCTTGCTTAAACTGACGGTTGCCCGTGTAGGGCATCCAGTAGGCGTCTAGCTGAGCCTGACTGGGCGGTGCGGTTGGTTGACTCATGTTGTGGTTACCCCAGTGAAGTGGCGCCAACTTTACCAGCCGCTATAAATTGTATAAATTACCACCTATGAACATTTAGTTTCATTATTATGAAACTTTCATTTTGCGCCATCGCGCCCCACGGCACACCAGAAAACACAGGTCCCTCCCCATGAAAGCACGCGCATTTTTAGGCCAGTTGAGCGATGTGGATATCCGCCTGCTGCGCGTATTTAAGGTGGTGGCAGAAAGCGGCGGTATCAGCGCTGCCGAACTGGAAATGAACATCGGCCGCTCGACCATTTCACGGCATATTAAAGACTTGGAAATACGCCTTGGTATTACCCTGTGCCGGCGCGGGCGGGCAGGCTTTGCCTTAACCGATGAAGGCCGCGTAGTGTATGAAGCCACGCTGCGATTAATCGGTTCGCTGGATGAGTTTCGTGCGGGCATTAACGATATTCACCGGCACATGACCGGCAGTATTAACATTGCCCTCTTCGACAAAATTGCCTCCAACCCCAACGCCCACATTCACCAAGCACTGGAATACTTCGACGACTTTGCGCCAGAGGTAAATTTAAATGTGTATGTGGAACCCTTGAATGAAATTGAAAAAGGGGTAATGGATGGTCAGTTTCAACTGGGAGTTATTCCGCTGCATCGGCAAAGTGCCAGCTTGGCCTACCACCCGTTGTTTAAAGAGCAAATGTACCTTTACTGTGGCTGCAACCACCCGCTGTTTATTGAAGACGATGCAGCCATCACCGCTAACCAGATTCGCGCACAAAAATATGTCGGCCTGGGCTACCACTCCCCGAATATGGAAGTGGGAAGGCGACTGTCGCAAGAGAGAGCCGCTACGGCCTATGAGCAAGAAGCGATCGTGCACTTTCTGCGCTCGGGCCGATACCTCGGCTACCTGCCTGATCACTATGCCAAGCGATTTGTCGAACAAGGGCAGATACGCCCTATTGCCACCCACACGTTTCAATATGAATGTGAGTTTGAAGCCATTGTGCGTCGCTCACCCAAACCAACACGCATTGTCGATGCGTTTTTGCAGTGCCTGTTACAGGCCCACAACAGCCAGAACCGCTAACCCTAAAATTTATCCAACATGGAATACCACAGCATGCCAGCAATTAACGCCGGTTGGCGTAACAAGGCGCCACCAGGAAAACGCGTAGCTGGCAGTTGACGCATAAGATCAAAGCGTTCGGTGTTACCCTCGATAGCATCGGCGATCAGCTTGCCTGCCATGGTAGCCATCGCGACACCATGCCCGGAAAAACCTGAGGCCGATAAAACAAGGTTACTCAAGCGACAAAAGTACGGCAACCGCGACAGGGTAATACCCAACGTGCCACCCCAAGCGTAATCGATTTTTGCGTCTTGCAACTGGGGAAACACCTCCAACATAGGCTTGCGCACCTTAGCCTTGAGGTCTTTTGGAAAGTGATAGCTATAGGTTTCGCCACCGCCAAAAATCATGCGGTTGTCTTCCGACAGGCGAAAATAATTCACCACAAAACGGCTGTCTTGCACCGCATAGTTGTGTTTGATCAAACGTCTGGCAAACGATTCATCGAGCGGCTCGGTAACGGCAATAAAATTATTAATAGGCATGACCCGGCTAGCCAGGTCACTGCTGATATTATTGTGGTAGCCGTTTAAACCCAGCACCAGATATTTCGCCTTTACCTGCGCTTTGTCGGTGTGAACGCACACCGTACCGTCTTCAACATAATGACGAACACGAGACTGTTCAAACAGCCTTACACCTGACGTTTGCGCCAGCTCTGCCAGAGCAAACGCATATTTAAGGGGATGTAAATGGGCACCGCCGTGGTCGATATAGCCCGAACAGTAATCGGCCGAACCCACTTCTTCCTGAATAGCAGTTTGATCAAGAAAACTGATCTTGTCGTAACCGTAAGTGTTTTGTAGGTGCTCAACATGCCGCTGCGATTCGGCCGTATAACGGCGGCGATGATCTGCATGCACAATACCGGAATATACTGGGCAGTCGGTCGTGGCTTCAGCGGCGAGTTGCCTAACTAACGCTACCGAATCAACGGCGATATCCCAAAGCTGTCGCGCCTGTAGCATACCATATTGTTTTTCCAGTACTTGCTGGTCAACCCGTTGACCAACACAGACTTGACCGCCGTTACGCCCAGAAGCACCTGACCCAATTCGATTGGCTTCCAACAACACCACATCCAACCCCTGGCGGGCCAAATGCAGTGCTGCCGACAAACCGGTGTAACCGCCGCCAACCACACACACATCGGCATTGATGTCACCTTCGGCCTCAGAAAAAGGACCTGGTGCTGTCGCCGTGGCAACGTAATAGGAATCCGGGTATGCGCCAATACGGTCGTTAATCGTTAATATATCCACAGCCACAAACCTGTTGTTATGACACCTATTGATGGCTAAACGCTTAGCATCAGGTGCTCGCGCTCCCAGGTGGAGATTTCCTGGCTGAACTCTTCAAGCTCAGCCACCTTGATGCCTGCAAATATTTTGCAAAACGATTCACCAAGAATACTGCGAATCTCATAGGCGGATTCAAATGCATTGATGGCGTCGAACAAACCCTTGGGCAACAGTACGCCACGGTCGAATACTTCACCCACGGCTTCCTGGCGCGGATCAATTTTGTTCGCCATACCCAGGTAGCCTGCCGCCAAGCTTGAGGCAATGGCCAGATACGGATTGGTGTCTATACCAATCACACGGTTTTCAACCCGGCGTGCATCGGGGTTGGAAATAGGAATACGAATACCGGTGGTTCGATTATCTTTGGCCCACTCAAAATTATCCGGGGCGCTGTCACCAAAACTCAGGCGGCGATAGCTGTTAACGTAGGGTGCCAGCAACGGCATCGCGCCCGGCAAATGCATTTGCGAACCGCCAATGTAATGAAAAAATTCAGGCGTTTCGTTGCCTTCGGCATCGGAAAAAATATTGCGGCCAGTTTTCATATCCACCACGCTTTGGTGAATATGCATGGCAGAACCCGGCTCATCACGCATGGGCTTGGCCATAAAGGTGGCAAAGATGCCATTTTTTAACGCTGCTTCGCGAATGGTGCGTTTAAAATAAAACACTTGGTCGGCCAGGTGCAGTGGGTCGCCGTGTAACAGGTTAATTTCGATCTGGCCAGCACCGCCTTCCTGAATCAGGGTATCGATTCCCACTCCCTGCGCTTCAGCGTAATCGTAAATGGCATCAATCACCGGCCCGTATTCATCCACCGCCACCATCGAGTAAGACTGGCGCCCAGAACCTTTACGCCCGGTGCGGCCAATTGGGGGCTCAACCGGTTCGTTGGGGTCGATATTCGGCTTGGTTAAGTAGAACTCCAGCTCTGGTGCCACCACGGGCTGCCAGCCTTTTTCTTTATACAGGGCCAATACACGTTTAAGCACATTGCGCGGCGCTATCTCTACCGGAGTACCGTCACGCATTTCTAGATCGCAGATTACCTGCAGGGTAATATCTTCTGCCCAGGGGGCCGCAGTGGCTGTACTCATGTCAGGGCGCAACACCATATCGCCCTCCATCCACTGGTCTTTTACCTCGGCCATGTTCACGTAATCGCCAGTGATGGTTTGATAAAACAACGAGGTCGGTAAGAAGAAGGTCGCATCAGGAGAAAACTTGTGGCACGGCATAGCTTTACCGCGCGACATGCCAACAATGTCTGGCACGATACATTCCACCTCTTCTATGCGCCTTTCACCGCGAAACTGATGGAATGCATCCGGTAATGTTTCTATCCAATCCTGATTGTTAGCCTTACTCACAAGTCACCTAATTAGCGTATTGAAATCACCCCACCCGAGTGTGGAAGCGATATGCAACACAGAATATGATCAAAAAAAGTCACCGTCAATTAATTTGATCAAATTATGCTATTCGGGCATTTAGAAAGCACTTCGAATCGTTTCGATGCCTTGCTCAATGTCGTCACGCATGGCTTGCTCCACCGCCACAGGGTCGCCATTACGCAACGCTTCGAGCAATATCTGGTGTAAATCTGGCAGATTGTGGGTACCAAAGCGGCCACAGATAACCCGCATAGAAGGGCCTACGCCTAACCATAAGCGCTCGACGATCGACAACAGCTCAGGCTTCTTCGCGGCCTGGTAGATCGTCATGTGAAAACGATGGTTCTGAAACAAATAGTCGTGAACATTGCCGTAATCAACGGCGTCGCCCAGCGCGTCATCAATCTCTTCCAGCGCTTTAATACTAGCGGGCGACAGCACCAGCGCAGCCCAATATGCCAGTTTTGGCTCCAGCGCCAAACGCGCAAACGCCAACTCCTCAAGCTTTTCTTCGGTTAGCACCGGCACACACACCCGCCGGTTACCTAAAAACTCAAGCGCGCCTTCTGTGGTAAGCCTGCGTATGGCTTCACGAACCGGCGTGATACCCGCCTGCAAGTCATCAGATAAGCCCTGGATGGTTACCGGCGCCCCCGGTGCCAAGTCGCCAAAAAGAATCATGTCGCGCACACGCTTGTATACACGCAAATGTGTCGGCGCCTTTGCGCCGCTGTTATTGATGTTCAATAAATGCCCACTCCACCGTTGCCAATATACCTCGCTTTAAACCCTTGCAGTCTAGCGACTACGAGACTTAATTTCCACAATATGATCAAATAATAAAGTCACAGAAGGAAGGCAATCGACCACAGAAAATTGAAGGACTGTAAAGAGAAGGTTACATCAACATGCAGGCAGCAAAGGCAACCCAGTATCAAGATGAGAACGAGTGAAAAGAAGGAGGATTAAACTGGGCCCATCCAAAGGCTTGACCCAAACTGTCTACGCACATCGTTACACACGCGCAACAGATGTGCCCAGCAAAAACGGTAGCAACAGTTAAAACTCGTAACTTAAGCCCAACAAGTAACGGCTTGCTTCAGTATCTTCGCCTTCTTCACGCAGGAAATCAGCTGTGTTGCCATAGGCTTTTTCCCAAACCGCGCCGGTGTAAAAACTCAGATTGTCATTAACCGCATAAAAAGCTCGCACAGCAAATTCAGCCGTACTAAAGCCAGAACCATGGCCAGCCGCTTCGTCATTGGTGCCATGGGCATTGAGCTTAACTTCCGGTACCAGAGATACACGCTCGGCTAAAGCAAATTCACGCGCACTTTCTAAACGCATACCAGAGCGTTTATGCTCGCCCAAAAATAGCAATACACGGGTTTCTGTTTCGTAAGGCAACAAAAATTCCAACCCAGTCATTAACCAGTGGCGCTCTTCATCGGTTTCCATATCGCCGCGCCAGCCTAATACCCATGTAGTATCGTTGGCCACTTCACGGCCATAGTAGAGCTTGGCTTCGTGATCCTGTATTTTGCCATCATTGTGCCCAGCTTCTGATTCCACACCAATGCTGTTTACACCCTTGCTGGCCAAAAAACTAATCGACAAGGCTTCAGCATCATCACCCGGCTGAAAACCCCGTTCCAACTCATTAATCGTCAATTGTGTTTCTATTGGCTCGTAGTTCGCATTTGCATTAAATGCCTGCAACACAAGGGCAGCGAGTAAATACTTTTTCATAAGCATCACCTGTTTTATGTATTTGTTACATGCTCAACGCGGCCGCAAACTTAACCGAAAGCTTGAGAAATCAGCGCAAATATTTTTAAGCAACTTTTAGAGTCCACAGACGACGCAACTTCGCTCTTGCGCATGGCGGTAACCCGATCGCACGGCAACATCCCAATATCATCTAGCCATGCATCCAAAACGGTAGCGGATTCGGTAATATCGATGCGGGTAAACCCCTGCTCTGACTTGATCAGATGCGACAGTAAAAGAATCGCCTGCTGCTCAAATTCAGCAACCAGAGGCCCTATCTGCAACCCTCTGCCACCATGACGTATAAGCGCAAATCCACGAGCTACACTCTGTTCTTCCAGAATAAGTCCACGACACTGAGGCAACATCAACCCCAGCAGTTTGCTGCGTGCCGCACCAAAAGCCTGTTCGTCGAGCGCGATAATGGCTGCCAAATCGTTGGGCGTTACCTCACGCAGTGTTTGATTGGCTGCTGGCGCAATCGGTGTCACGGTGCCCACCTCACCCTGACGCTGGCGAATCATGCCTACGGTTTCGAAACCCGAAGAGTGATACAGCTTTAAACCTACATCGGTACCCACCAAACGTATCTCGCGAGCGGACGTTTCTTGCAACGCGCGTTGCATTAATTGGCGACCGATACCGCGCCCCTGGCATTGCTCGTCGACCACAATCAATCCTACGGTGGCCACCTCTTTATCAGCGCCAAATTCCCACACCAATAGTGTGCCAATAATTTTGCCGCTGGTTTCGCAGGCTACCCAACCGCGCCCGCTATCAAAGTGCAAACGCCAATCTTCCAGTCGATGTGGCCAACCAGCTTGCTGCGTTAAGGCGAGCCCCGCAGCCAAATCCTGCTCGGTCATTTCCCGCACTAAAAAAGTGGGTTTTTGTGAATCAGTCATAAGGTTATGGTTCCTTAAAACAGCCCGAAACAAAGGGACTGTCGAATACAAATCTTATCAATCTATCTACGTTTCTAAAGTTTACCTATCCACCGACAAATAATATGCTGTTTGCACCAATCAAACGTTTCAGATTATGGTTTTGTAACCCTTGGCCTCGCCATTATGTGTCGTAATTTTTCACACTATTTACCCGGCGCGTCCGTGTGCCCCTTATTAACCCAACAGCATCATCTACTGCAAACAGCGCCTAATTTAGTGAAAGCTGTATGCCTAAAGCTCATGACTGGCTAGTCTCACCACAATAGATTCCCTATACTGGTGACGTTGCGATATCTATCAACAGGGGAACATCATGAAAATATTACTCGCCTTTCTCTTTGCCGCGCTCACGCTGGCTGGTAGCACAGCGTTTGCCCATAGCTCACTGCACAAAGCAGAACCGAGCATGGGTGCGGTATTGGCCGAAGCACCACAAAACCTTACGCTAGAATTTAGCGGTGCAGTGCGGCTGATCAACGTTGCAATTACCGACGAAGAAGGCAACCCGGTGCCCTTATCCACCTCGCGAGTTATGCAGTTACAACCACAATTTGTCTTACCCCTGCCCACCTTAAAAGCCGGCACTTACGACGTAGAATGGACCATCATGGGTAGCGATACTCATAAAATGTCTGGCGGGTACGAATTCACTATCGAATAAGTCATCGTCGAAGGCGTAAAACTGTGGATACAGTACACCTCAACAACTGGCTTATTGTGCAATTGATTAGCAAACTGGCCATTTATGGTGGCGCAGCTTGCTGCACTGGCGGCGGCTTTGTTGCACTGCTAGGCACTACTAATAATAGTAGCGCGCGCTTTAACCGCTACATTATCCTTGGGGCCATTACCGGCCTGCTGGGACTGGGCGTAAACTTTCTCGCTCAAGTCGGCGACTTCAGCGCATCTGGGCTTGCCGGTGCCATTGACCCCACCATGATGCAATTGTTGTGGCAATCACCAATAGGCGATGCCGGCTGGATACGTGGCATTGGTTTTATCGTTTTTATTGTGTGGGCCTACCTTCAACGCTTTTACCCCTGGCCCTTGATCCACACAGGTCTCTATGCGGCGGCAACTAGCGCCACAGCCTATGGTTTTAGCTTGGTTGGCCATACCAACGAACTAGGCACCCTGGCCCACGCACTGATCAGCGCACATATTGCAGCGGCCTTCGTGTGGGCAGGCTCATTACCGCCATTGCGCCAAATCACCCACGACACTGATATAGCGAATACGCAACGCACCATGCACCGTTTCGGATGCTGGGCTACCGCACTCGTGCTGATTATTGTGGCTGCCGGCGCATACCTACTGCTACAACTGCTCGGCACCCCTGCCGAACTTTTCTCTACACCCTACGGCAATCTGTTTGCGGTTAAATTGCTGCTGGTAAGTGGCATGTTATTGCTGGGCGCACTACACAAATGGCGATCAGTACCTGGGCTTGTCGACACACGCAGTGCAGGCAGCTTGCGCACATCGATTACCGTGGAGCTAATATTAGCCCTGTTAGTGTTACTGGCTACCGCCATCTTCACTACGGTAATGGGGCCGGCACGCTAAGGCCTAAAAAGACCAACACTGGCGACAGAATAAAATGCCGCCTACTTTGAATAATCGCTGTAATTTCCCGCCTTTGATCGCCATTTGACCGTTTTATGCCTTCACATTGTGCTGTAATGAAATACAAAACAACAATGCGCACAATATCTAGGA
This sequence comes from Cellvibrionaceae bacterium, assembly GCA_050289485.1. Lineage (GTDB taxonomy): Bacteria > Pseudomonadota > Gammaproteobacteria > Pseudomonadales > Cellvibrionaceae > JBNKFV01. Next base: position 13,468 of record JBNKFV010000029.1, on the reverse strand, counting down.
GACCACCATGACACTCAATCTACTGCCTTTACGTGCAACCTTTTTCAGCCTGCTGCTTGCCTGCCTAGCGAGTGCCTATACCACCTCAGCCACAGCCCACGGCAGCACCGAGCCCAAGCACGGCGGGGTGGTCATTATGGTGGGTGAAATGACATTTGAGCTAGTCACCAAACCCAATCGCGTTGAACTGTACTTGGTTGACGAGGCCGTTGATGTAGACAGCAGTAAACTGAGCGCCAAGCTCAAACTAAAAAGCGAAACACCGCCTCGCTACATTGATCTGAGCCCCATCGGCGGCAACGGTTTTGCGGTTGAAGGTGTTACCTTGAACGATGGTGACAAAGTCATGGCGCTGGTAACGCTAGCTAATGGCTACTCTAAAATCGGGGCCAACTTTGTTGTCGGCGAAGAACCCAAACACTAATCGGCGCATGCCTTAACCGTGAAACACGAGGCTCCCGTATGAATCATTCACAATGTAGGCGCGCCATGTTTTCGATTCTGATATTGCTGGCGTCGGCCCTTGTCAGCAACATCGCGCTCGCGCATGGCGTCGCCGATGGCGACAAAGCCTTTATGCAACAAAACAGCGGAATGCAGATTATTCCGTTTATTTATCTCGGCGCGAAACACATGGTAACCGGTTACGACCACCTGCTGTTTCTGTTTGGGGTAATTTTCTTTTTATACCGCATGAAAGACATCACCGTTTACGTCACCCTGTTTGCCATCGGCCACAGTGTGACGTTGCTGTATGGCGTACTCAGCGGTACACACGTTAATGCTTACCTGGTTGATGCCATCATTGGTTTGTCGGTGGCCTATAAAGCCTTTGACAACCTCGGTGGATTTAAACGGGTACTGGGCTATCAGCCCAATACCAAAGCCGCTGTACTAATTTTTGGCTTCTTCCATGGCTTTGGCCTTGCCACCAAACTGCAGGAGTTCACGTTTTCTCGCGATGGGCTCGTGGCCAATATAGTGTCTTTCAACATAGGCGTAGAAATTGGGCAACTGCTGGCACTGAGCATTATTTTATTCAGTGTTTGCCTGTGGCGTCAGTCAAGTCGTTACCTGCAACAAGCCTTTATTGCCAACACACTGCTGATGAGCGCAGGCCTCATCCTTATTGGCTACCAACTTACCGGCTACTTCCAAACTACCTAACCCACTGCAATGAGGTTTTAGATGGAATCACATGTCCCCGCACCTAGTTTAAAACAGTTAGCAAAATCGTTTGCTATCGCATCTGTTATTGCCATTATTTTACTCATCACCGCAGTATTACCCGCTGAATATGGGATAGATCCTACCGGCGTGGGCGAAACACTCGGCTTAACACAATTAACGGGCACGAGTGCACCAGAAAACTCTGCCAACGTTCTACCCGACACAACGGCAACGGCGGGTGCTACTGTTACTACCCAACCGGGTGCTTACAAAGCCGTTGCAAAAGTTATTACCCTGGATGCATTTGAAGGTATCGAATTCAAAGCACTGATGGAGAAAGGTCAGCAATTTATGTTCAGCTGGACATCCAACGGTGCCAACCTGTACATGGATATGCACGGCGAAGAACCCAATGCCGGCGATGCCTTTACTACCTATTGGAAAGAAAAAGAGATCAACCAGGGCCAAGGCAATTTTATTGCTCCGTTTTCAGGAAGTCACGGCTGGTACTGGCAAAACATGACCGAAGAGCCTATTAATATCAACGTGCATATTAGTGGTTTTTTTGACAAAGCCTACATTCCCTAACTGACAACGGTTTCTACTGAATCCCACAGAAAATAAACACCCTGTTTAAGTCCAGGGTAGGAAAACAGCAGATACCACTTTAACGTTACATTAAGCTAGAGAAAATACAACACGAGGTGAGACTATGAATATTTATCGTAACATACTATCCACTATTACACTGGGCTCGCTGTTGTTTGCGGCACAAGTCAATGCTCACGGCATCTGGTTTGCTGAACGAGCCACGCAAACGGCATTAATCTATGGCGTAGGCGCAGACGACCTCGATACGGTTAAACGTTTACCCCTCATTACCGACTTTTCAGCCTACGACGCCAACCTGAAACCCGTAGAGGCAGAACTCGCGGCCGTTGGCCCTATCCCATTGGTAGTGAGCGACGAACTGCCACCTGTTGTTACCGCAACCATGGACAACGGCATATGGACCAAAACACCTGATGGCGCCTGGCATAAAAAAGGTAAAGACGAAGTACCTAACGCCATCGTCGCAGAACACACCTTTAAATATGCAGTGCATCTGCGTGGAAAACTCAACACTCCACTGACAAGCTTGCCTAATCAAACCTTGCAGATTATTCCTGTGAAGTACCCACTGCCGGAAATGATGGGCGACAAACTCAAGCTGCAAGTGCTGTATAACGGCGAGCCGGTTAAAGGCGCAGAAATCAAATCAGATTTCGTTAACGACCCAGACCAAAAACCTGCTCTTACTGACAAAAAAGGCATGGTGACGATCAAGATACGCAACCAAGGCTTAAATGTGATTGCCGCTATTTTTGACGGCCCAGCAGATGATCCTAACAAAGTGTTTAAAACAGAGCACACCGCAACCCTGTCTTTCTTTCTGGAACATTTACCAGAATAAAACAGAGTAAGCCTAGAGCCTCGATTGATTCAAGGTAACGCATTCATGAGCACCACACAGTACGGCTTTGACCCCGCAAGCGTTCAACCGCAGGGTTACCACTTTATACACGGCCAACGTGTTAACGGTAGCAACCCCATTACGGTTTACCGCCCTTCAGACAATGTAGCCTATGCAGAAATACCGGATGCAGACGCCGACATGGTCAATCGGGCGGTAGAAAGCGCACAGCAAGCGTTAAAAGACAGTGGCTGGGCTACTCGTGCGCCGCGTGAGCGCGCACGAGTGTTGCGCCGCTGGGCCGACTTAATTGATGCGCATGTACAAGAGCTGGGTCGACTTGAAGCCATTAGCTCCACACGGCCAGTTAAAGATGCCATCGGTTGGGATGTACCTTTCACCGCCGAAGGTATTCGCTTTTATGCCGAGTTTGCCGACAAACACGGCGGCGACATTGCTGCCACACAGTCGAACCAGTTGGGCATGATACTGGCCGAACCTATCGGCATTGTCGGCGCCATTGCCCCGTGGAACTTCCCACTGGTCATGGCCTCGTGGAAATGTGCGCCTGCATTATCAGCAGGCAATGCCGTCGTGCTTAAACCTTCAGAAATGACCCCGTTCTCTGTTATTCGCCTGGCAGAACTGGCGGTAGAAGCAGGCTTGCCTGCTGGCTTATTCAATATCGTCACAGGCCTTGGCCATACCACCGGCGACGCCCTCGTGCGCCACCCCGATATTGGCAAAGTAACCTTCACGGGATCTACCCGCACCGGTGCAGCTATCATGAGCGCCTGTGCACTCACAGGCCCCAAGCCGGTAACGCTCGAACTCGGCGGTAAAAGCCCACAAATCGTATTTGGCGATATTGATAACATTGATACCGTTGCCGCCACACTGGCCCGAGCCCTGCTCACCAACGCCGGCCAGGTATGTGTAGCCGGTACCCGCCTGCTGATTCAAGAAAACATTGCCGAACCGTTATTGGAAAAAATTGCTCAACACGCCCAACACGTGAAAGCAGGCCCAACCTGGGATGAGGACACCAGCTACTCGCCTATAATCTCTCAGGGCCAGGCCCAGGGTATTGCAACGAAAGTGCAAGAAAGCCTTAACGCCGGCGCGCATGCGTTTATTGGTGGTGGCTTTATCGGCAACCCGGAACAGGGCGCCTATTTTCAGCCAACACTGCTTACCCAGGTAGAGCAAAAAATGGCTGCCGTGCAGGAAGAAATTTTTGGTCCCGTTGCTACGGTGCAAACGTACAAGGACGAAGAAGAGGCTTTTGCGCTCGCCAACGATTCCCGCTATGGCCTCGCCGCAGGCGTGTATACCAGCAATATTAACCGCGGTTTGCGAGCCATGCGCAAACTTCAGGCCGGCACAGTATGGATAAACCGTTACGGGCGCAGCGCAGATTTTATTATGCCTACCGGTGGTTTTAAGCAGTCTGGTATTGGCAAAGATTTGGGGCGCCAGGCTTATGAGGCCAACCTGCGCCACAAGAGTGTATTAATTGGTATTGAAGAGTAACCGTCCGTTTTTTTGCCCGTTTGCCGGCGCAGGCATGCGTCGGCTTTTTTTTAATTCCAACCTATATAGCTACATTTTCACAACGCGAAAACTCAACATTTTATCGATCAACACTGGCTCAACGGGCCAATTGGATGACCGGTTAGCCCTCCCTTTATGGAGCGTGAATGTATGCGCCTCTATAGATTCATAATCAATAATAGCAAGCATCGACAATCACCCTTAAATCCTTGCATGATTGCATTCATATACACCAACTGCCGATAAAGATCCTATATTTTATTTGCCAAACGGCTAACTTTAGCCAACCAAACCGCTCGCCTGGCGCTATTAGAATTTCTTACCGGGCCAAAGTAAGTCGACGATCGATTTTTTATCCCAGAAAAACCCAATATAGCATTCTTGAGCTGTTTCTTTATTACATTACCTTTGACATATTTGTACCAACATGGAGGGGTATCGAGAGTAATAATCAGCTCTGAGGTACGCCCTTTTAGTAGTTTTTCAGGTTGCGCCTTACCTTTAACATATTTGAATGCAAAACCAGGCAAAAAGCTTCTATCAATAATACCCTTAAACTTTGCAGGTATAGTCCCCCACCAAACAGGCGTAACAATAACAATATGTTCAGACCATCTGATCAATGCCTGAAATCGCAACAAATCCGGCTCCAACAAGACGGTTTTATCATATCCTTGCTCTAAACTAATCTCGAAGTTCATTTCACTAATGTGAATCTGTTCTACTTCATGCTTTTCCGAGGCAGAGAGCGCGTAACACTCGGCTACATTTTTACACAGACTATTGGATTTGGGGTTTGCATTAACAACTAACACTTTTTTCATGAAAATCACATCCATCTTGAATAAAAGCATAGTGTAAGATCTTACCTATAGGTCAGAGTCAACCCCCTGAAGACAAGCATTGATTGATTTTCTATATGCCTCGATACGGTCCCGCTGTACTTTCAATTCCTTTATCTGCGCGTCAACGTCATTTTGTCTTTTAATAAGAAACTCACTGACTTTTTCCCACTCAAAGCCTTCTGCGTCTCCTTTTAACGCAACCATTTCAGAGAGCGTAATCCCTATACTCTGCGCTTCTTTTATAATCTTAATCAAGTTGATATTCGTTTCGTTATACACTCGATACTTCCCAGATCGAGAGACCTGCAACAAACCTAACGCTTCATATAATCTTATAGCCCTTTGGGTTGCCCCTGACAACGCAGACGCGTCCTTTATAAACATTTAAAACTCCTATTGTAAATAGACGAATATGCCCTCGATACCACCTCCCAAGTCAGCTCTCTCAGCGGTTCCAAGCGCATAACATGTGGCTGTATCTCAACCGTCTTTCCATTCGGTTTACTAATCACGACCACGAGTTCTTGGCCAATAGCCATCTTACCATTCACTTCCACGTGGTATGGATTCCACTCCGGATAAGCTGCATTATTAGCCAGAACAGCGCAGACTTTATCTATCAGGGCATCTATATCGATCGACGTTTTAATGTTCTTCTCAGGAATGACTACACAGCCACCGAATAACAACGAGGCGACGAGAGTCACTGTCGTTTAGATAGCGCTTTTCGCCGGAAGATTCGTTTTTACTCTAGAGTTTGACACAGCGTTAAACTCACGAATTCTTCAACAACCGGTATGCCAACAACGGAAATAGACGATAAAGTAGATAGAGTATCTTCGTTTTTCCTATACGTATATCTTGCTTATCCAAAGCAATGGCTTTCAGTGCTTCACCTGCCAGAGCTTGTGGAGTGACCTTGCTGCCTGCCCTACCATTTGTCATATTGGTATCGACCAATGAAGGGACGAGTTCAAAAACAGTGACCGACGAACCCTCCAACTGATAACGTAGCGCTTGGGTAAAACTGCGCATGGCTGACTTCGTAGCACAATACACCGCAGCGGACTTTTTAGGTACAACCGCCAGCGCCGACGTAATATTGACAATGGCAGCGTGATTTTGTCGAATCAGGTTGGGCAACAATCTGTCTGTTAACTGGATGGGCGCTAAAAGATTAACTCTCACCTCTTCACTTATGAACTCTGCACGTGGTTGTTCTTCAGTAAAGAGGTAATTGTACTGCACCCCGGCATTATTTATTAGTATATTGAGGTCAGGGTGATCAGCAAGCACCGTCTCTGCAAAGTGGTTAAGGTCGGTCTCATCGGCAAGATCACATTGATAGGTTACAATATCTGGCAACTGATTTTTCAAATTATCGAGTCGCGTTTTATTTCTCCCGCAAACAATAATCCTATTGTTGTTGCCATGTAGCAACTTGGCAAAAGCCAGCCCGATACCCGATGCTCCACCAGTTATTAAGATTGTATTATCACTCAGTTTCATCAGCCTATTCTCCAGATAGTTGTTTTGAATAGGCCTCCAGATTAAATACCCCGGTTACTGTTTTCCTTAACCTGGGTTCAGAAAAGCGATTATTTTATCCGCCTGCGGATCCTGGAAAGAGCAACATCAGTAATACCAAGAAATGACGCGATGTGATATAGCGGCAATCGCTGTACAAGCCCAGGCTCCTGCTCAAGTAAGGACTTATAACGCTGTTCGGCTGAATCCAGCAAAAAGCTGGCCTCCCTATTAGCTTTTTTGACAGCAAGATTTTCCATTTGTAGACGGCCCAAATTGGCCCACGGCAGAGACTGTTGGTAGAGTCTACTCAGTCCCTGCAGGGAAATCGCCAGTGTCTGCGTCGGTTCTAGCGCTTCAATGTAAAACCTGCTGGGCTCGGGCTGAGATGTATATTGTATAGCGCCCGCAAACTGGTTCTCCTGAGAAAAAGATTTATTGTATTCCTTACCATCCTCAGATATGTAATAGAAGCGGACTACTCCAGAACAGATAAAAAATACATTCTTTGCTATTTCACCTGGCCGGTGTAGTATTTCTTCTTTTTCAAAAAAACAGGAAGTACAGAACTCCTTTACTTTCGCCCTTTCTGATGCCTCTGAGATTCCACAAACTCTCAATGTTTCATCCAAATGATTAAAGCAACAAGCAGTATCAGCTTTTTTACAGTCATCCAACCTCATGTTTATGACTCCTTATTGCCTGTGATTGTTAGATCGAACCTCCTTTGAAAACCAGTCTTATTGCCAGTGAAGCCGCAAGCCTCATAAAATGTAAACGTCGATGTTCGGTTTGAAGCCGTCATCAATGCGATTTTGTAACACCCGGCACCTCTAGCGATAAACTGAACTTCATGCATTAAAACTTTTCCGATTCGTTTTCTTCGACAACTCTCATCAACAATTACATTCTCGATGATTGCATAAAGTAAAACAGCACCATCCCGCTCGGAAATTTAATCAAGAAGATCTCGAAGTGTTTCTTCCCTGAACGCAATAGATTTGATTTTTTGAAGCTTAACACAACCGCCAGGATATGATTAAAAGCGCTCCAATCCCTTCAATTTCGTTAAAGCCCGAAGCCGAACCGAAACAGCATAAACGCGGCCATCCCCACCACGATAGTGGTCAGCAGATTGCGCCATACCAGCGCCACCAGTGCGGCGATCAGCGCTGCCAGCAGCCAGGGATTGGTCGGGCTGGGCCAGAGCTCGCCGTTGGGCATCAGCACCGCAGGCACGATAATCGCTGTCAACACCACCGGCGGGACGAACCCCAGCGCCGTGTTGAGCCAAGGGGGGAAATGCACCCGCCCGGCGACTGCGAACAACAAGTAACGCACGCAGAAGGTGGCCAGGAACATACCCAATATCAAAGCGACTTCATTCATCTGTCGGCTTCCTCCGCCGTCACCGCTTCCGTTGCGGTGTTATTTTGATTGGCTCGCTGTTGATTGAGCATATGCAGCGACACCCCCGCGGCGATACCGCAGATCGCCGCCACCATCAGCCCCAGCTTGTGCGGCATGCCTGCCATGGCGATTGCCATCGCGCCGGAGACGACCACCGCCGCCCACATAGGGGTATTGCGCAGGTAAGGCACCACCATGCCGATGAAGGTGACCGACATGGCGAAATCCAACCCCCAGCGGGTCATGTCGGGGAACACCTTGCCCAGGCCAACCCCCAGCGCGGTGCAGAATACCCAGTTGCTGTACATAGCCAGGAAGGAGCCCAGATAGAACCAGTGCAACGCCTCAGTCTCTTCTTGCTGCAGGTAGCGATTGCTGACTGCAGCAAAGGTCTCGTCGGTGAGGCCGAAAGCCATAGGGATCCGCCAGCGCTGTGGCAGGTGGCGGATCCTCGGCACCAGGTTGGCGGCATAAAGCATATGGCGCAGGTTGACAACCAGCGTGGTGGCGATGATCACCGGCAGGGCAGCGCCCGCAGCCAACAGGCCCAGCGCGATGAACTGGCTGGCGCCGGCGAACACGATCAATGACATCGCCAGTGCGCCCAGCGCCGATAGTCCGCTCGGCTCGGCCAGGGTGCCGAACAGAATGCCAAATGGGATCGCGCCGACAATCAACGGCAGGGTTGCCTTGGCCCCGGCGATGAACTCCTGTCGGTGCCGCTCGCTCAAGGGATATTCGGTAGTGGACATACGTATCCCCTTGTATTCAAAGACGTCGTGTTTATAGCGTCAGCGTCATATAGATATCGGAGCGCGAATAAGTCGACTGGCCATCTGGATGGGGAATCGCACGAAATCCCAGATTGCGATAGAGGTTGATCGCCCGCTCTAACCGGGTGGCGCTCTCCAGATAGACCTCAGCAGCACCCAGCTCCCGCGCCTTGGCCAGCGCGGTCAACATCAAACGGCGGCCGACCCCTTGGCCCTGACAGCTGTCATCGACCCCCATCTTGGAGATCTCGAATCGCTGTTCGCCCTGCTTTGCCAGCGCGCAGCACCCGATAACCTTGCCACCTGAGCGAGCAAACCAGATATACCCCCCCTTGGCCAGGTAGTAGCCCTCGGGGTTGCCGAGCGCCTGCTGATCCTGCTCGGTCAGCTCGCCGTTAAAATAGCGGTCGAGCCAAGCCAGGTTCAGCTCGCGGAAATGATTGCGCAGCCGACTATCCCAGCCGATGATCTCGATCTCGGCGTGGGGCTGAACATCCTCCAATGCCGCCAGAACTGGTGCCTTAAAACCCTGCTGCTTAAGACTTGCCTCGAACTCGTTTATCGCGACCAGCAGCGGGTGCTGCTGACCTGCCATCAGCGCGTCCAGGTGCGACTGAATCTGCTGCCAGATTGGTTTGATCCGCGTCAGCAACTGCTGGCTGCGATGGCTCAACGCCATTAACTGGCGGCGCTCATCGTTGGGGTCTGTGGTTTTGCTCAACCACTGTTCGGCCAACATCTTGTGCGCAATTTTGCTGATGGCGGGGTGAGTGACACCGAGCAGCTCGGCCGCTTCGGTTACCGACATCGCCCCCTGCCGGTAAAGCAGGTTGAACAGCGGAAAAAAGGTGGGGTTCAACTCCACCCCTTGCGCCTGGTAGATATCTACTACCTCGGAGACCAGCCGGTCCGACAACCGCCGCAACCGGCTGCCCAGCGACAAGCTGCCAAAGCTCTGCATTTGATCCATAAGGAGAGAATTCCAATCTAAGTAATCTATTACGTAACTGGTTACATAATAATAGAAGGGAGTACGCACAGGCAAGCATTAAAAGGGCTCTCTCCCCCCTGTAATTTATTTTGCTTAATTAATGACTCAATCCACTGCGCGTAATTAAAGGGGTCAGACCCCTTTAATTATGATTTTCAGACCCCTTTAATTAAAAGCCGACATCAGGGCCGTATCACGAAGTGTGGAAATCAGCGGGCGCGACGATTATTGATCGAGGGCGCACACAGCTATCGCTACGCTGCGAACATCTCAACAGAATTACAAATACGCCAGGAAGGTTTGGGCAAAAGTGTCATTGACATTGCCTGGAAGGCACAGCTGCGACTCTGTCGGCGCTATCAGAATTAAAGGGGTCTGACCCCTTTAATTATTATGCATGACCTGAGACCAATCTTTTGACCTCACTTTTGGGAATATGTAAGTTGCAAGTTTCACATTGAATAAAGACCCCATCAATATTTGAAACACCAAGAAACATTTCAAATGCTTTCACGCACTTCATTTTACCCACTTTGCAGTCAAACTCTGCTAATCTTACCGCCAAATTACTATTAGTATAAATGACTCCGCTGTTGCCTTTCTCATTGTTGATTGTCGGAATATTAATTGGGTTGTTTTTACTTGTAGAAATAGTATGAACTATGGTTCCTGAACTAGCAGGAGTATCTTTTTCTCCAGCTTCAAATAGAAAAAAATAAACCCATCTATCCATTAAAACTTCAAGAAGTGACTCAATTTTCTCCAAGTCGTTTTGTTCAACCGACTCATTAAAAGCCTTTTCTATGTCCAAGAAATAATCTCTCTACATTTTTGCATAACGCTTTGCTTTGGGGAAGCCGTAACAGAGCGAAGCGGCGTGTAGGCTGTCCCAGCCGCGTAGCGGCGACAACAGCAACTTGTTAAGCGCCTGCTACTTAGCTGGGAAAATGTTGCGAACATTTATTTTTACTTTAATTGGGCATTCGATGCTTGGCGCTGTGCCGCTAGAAAGCCCAAGAATCTTTGCAACGCCATTACCGTACTGATAATACCGATAATTAATAGACTTAGCCATAACTCCAAATTTATCAGTCACTAGGGTTCTCTCAATTTCTATTAGGCGGCCTTCGACTAATTCAGTGTGCTTATATTCGTAATCATGGGTAAATTTCACAAACTCTTCGGGGTAATTGTAATAGTCGACCAAGCAGTTTTTTACGCACTCTTTTTGTACGGGGTATATTGCTTCTCTCTGTGGAGGGCACTTACTTTGGCACTGCTCAGTATTCCAATTTTCTCCACGTTGATATACACCGTCTCGACAACTAAAGCCTTTATAGTTATGTTTTTTTAATGCCTCGATCCCGTTATAACAGCCACTGTCTTCGTAAGCGATATCCACAGGAACAGACTTGATAATTTTAACTCTATTGTCACTTTTACAAAGTGACTGAAACTCTCCGTAGCTAGGATATACGTGATACCAAAATGGAAATGAAGCTGGAACCAAAACCGATAGAAGTATAAATATTGCCCTAGCTTTGACGGGCATCAAGTTAGATAAGGATTTTACCAAAACTATGTAAATCCCTATAAGTAGTAAAAAACCCAATGCCCACATGTGGTGAAATCCTTTTTTAGCGCTTAACGCCTGTGTCATTTGCGTTTTGGTTGTAGTGGAGTTTTGGGGTAAAATTAAAGGGGTCAGACCCCTTTAATTCGTTATGCTTCACTTCTCCACTCAGGCGTCATTGCTCGAAGCCCCTCTTTGATGCCAACGCAATTAAAAATTGGATAAGAATCTTTCATTCGCGTAATATTGAAGTATGCGTGCAAATTAAACTTATCATTCTTTTTAATGTACACCCCATATCTCAAACCATCAGTTACGATTAATCGTTTGCATTTTTTCTTTCCTAAAGCGTAGGACTCTGCCTGTGAAAACGCAGACAAACAAGAGTTACCTTTCTTTTTAGCTTCCACTACGACACTCACATTTTTTGCGCTTCTGGGAAGATCGTCAAACAATGCTATATCGACATTATTCCATTCAATAGCCATTTTCTGCGGTGTCCAGCCCAGCGCCCTAAGGAGCGGTACTGCCAGGTAAGCGACTGTTTCAAATTCAGATGGGGCATCGTAGTCTTTATACCAACGCGCAATTCTTATTAGCTCATCGATTTCTTTGCTTAGAATGTCAATTGAATTACTTGAAACACCGCAATCAAATAAAAAGTTTGAAACGTCTTCAAATTCGACATCATTTTGCGCAGCGTCAGGTATAGGAGGGTATTGGATTGATCTATCTATGCAGCAATCCAAAGACCCCATCCACTCAATAACCACTTCTGATGTAAGTATCTGCGTCGTATCCCCCTGTTTGAGCGTATATGTAGGAAATTTCTTGGGTAATTTGCTGCCTAAATCATACCAATTAACTCGTCTTACATGCTGTAGGTTCCAGCCATCAACATCACCAAAACAATCATTCCAGATGTAATCTCCATTTACCTCGCCTACACCAAGAACTGTATCTGTTCCCTCTCGTAGAACTACAATATCACCAGCTTTTATATCTAGTGAGAACCTTTTAATATCAGATAGTTTTTTTTGAGATATACTATCTTGCTTTAATTTTTCGGCACATTCAGGCCAAGCGCCAGCATATCCAGGACCGTTTAAGATAACGCCCATTCTTAAACATAATTCGGAGTAATTTCTATTTTTATCTCCAGCAGCAACTTGCCAAATTGTTTTTTCCTTCAAGATAATTCCTCAATCTATTTAGCATAACGCCAATGTAATATGCCGAGTGAAGCGAAGCGTAACGAGGTCATATTGACATTTTTGTTAGGCATCTTGTTTAGGTGCAACTGGAAGTTGTTTATTTACAAATTCAATAAATTGCCTAGAATCCCTAAGCAACTCTTGTATATCGGACTTCTTTATTTCAGTATCAACACCATCTTTAGACTTTCCGTTTCTATGAACAATATCGTGTCGGATTTCTATTGCCCTATAGATATTTGACAAATTCGAAGGAAAGGAAACGCTCAGTACAGAATTAAATAAGCGACTAACTTTCGAAAGATTGTGATAGATTAAGTTTGCCAGATAATCACGAACAGTAGCTTCAACCCCTTCGAATGCTGAATAAACATCGTTGTAATCGAACTTTCTTTTCTTGAACTCTGGGTCTGTTTCCACAACTTTTCTAATTAGAACAGGATCAGACATTACCGTACTAATAAAAGAATCAGATAAATATGCTTCGACCACAGCAATAACATTTGCATACAAAAGTCGATTCATTGAATTCTCAACAGATCTATCAAGTAATTTTGCCTCTACAAGTGATTCAATTTCAAAGGTAGACCTTAAAAATGATTTATAGAATTCGACATTCTCAGACATAGAAAGTGATTGATAAATAGAGTATTCCTTTTCGGCTCTCAGCATCTCACATGCCATACATATCTTGAACACTCCTCGATTATTCTTACTTTTATTTAAAAATCGTGGAATAGTATGCGCTTTAACTAGCTTAACATCAGCATCTTTTCGACCACATATAGAACATACCGGCATTTTTTCTCCTATTGCCTAACGCCGCAAGCAACGGCCGCAATGTAGCAGCGAAGCTGCGGAATGGAGGTCCAGCCCACGTAGTGGGCGGTGTTGCCTTGCTTTGTTATGCATTACCCCACAACCCTAAAAATTAGTAAATATGCTACCCCTGCCAAAA
>JBNKFV010000028.1:0-105364 GCA_050289485.1 Cellvibrionaceae bacterium | reverse complement strand
CCCGGCCATGGCCGCCGCTGCTGCGATTAAAGGCCACTTTGTTGATGTGCGTGATCTGTAAGGTCGATTAATAGGAAATTACATGATGAAAAGCTTTACTCAAGTAAAAGGTATCACGGCGCCGATGGATCGTGCCAATGTGGATACGGACATGATCATTCCCAAACAGTTTCTCAAATCCATCAAGCGTTCAGGCTTTGGCCCCAATCTGTTTGATGAATTGCGCTACCTGGACGAGGGGCTGCCCGATCAGGACTGTACCGGGCGACCGATTAACCCGGAATTCCCGCTGAACTTCCCCCGTTATCAAGGTGCCAGGATTTTGCTGGCGCGGGAAAACTTTGGTTGTGGTTCCAGTCGCGAGCATGCGCCCTGGGCGCTGGATGACTACGGTTTTCGCAGCGTGATAGCGCCAAGTTTTGCGGATATTTTTTATAACAACTCGTTTAAGAATGGTTTGCTACCGATTGTGTTGCCAGCAGAGGTTGTTGACCAGTTGTTCACTGAAATGTACACCACTGAGGGCTACGAGTTGACGATTGATTTGGCCGCGCAAACCGTGACTACCCCTGCAGGGGAAAGTTTCAGTTTTGAGGTGGATGAATTTCGTAAACACTGTCTGCTCAACGGTTTGGATGATATTGGTCTTACCTTGCAGGATGCCGACGATATTCACGCGTATGAAGAGAAAGCGCGTACTCGTACGCCTTGGCATTTTGGCGTTATCGCCTAAGCATTTTGTAAACTTTATTTATATTCTATTAACCCCGCTGTTGCGGGGTTAGCTTATTGATCAGGTATGTAGCATGAGCTGTAATGTGTTGGTCATCGAAGGCGATGGCATTGGTTTGGAAATCGTAAAAGAAGCTCGCAAAGTGCTGGATGTTGTTAACGAACAAGACAGCCTGGGTATTAGGTTTGACGAAGCTATGCTGGGTGGCAGGGCTTACGATCAGTACGGGCATCCGTATCCGGAAGAAACCAAAGAGAAAGCCCGTAAAGCCGACGCTATTTTGTTTGGTGCAGTGGGTGGCCCAAAATGGGACGGCAAAACCGAGCGGCATTTGCGCCCGGAGCAAGGACTGTTGGATATCCGTGCTGATTTGGATTTGTTTGCCAATTTTCGTCCGGCGATCACCTTTCCGCAATTGGTAGATGCATCACCGTTAAAACCTGAGCTGGTGTCTGGCTTGGATATTCTCATTGTACGGGAACTCACTGGCGGTATTTACTTTGGTCAGCCGCGAGGCATTCGCACTAACGACAAAGGCGAGCGAGAGGGTTTCAATACCGATGTGTATAGTGAGTCCGAGATTCGTCGCATTGCCAAAGTGGCTTTTGAAGCGGCCCGCGTGCGCGGCAAAAAGGTCTGTTCGGTCGACAAAGCTAATGTGCTGGAAGTGACCGTGCTTTGGCGCGAAATTATGGAAGAGGTTGGTAAAGATTATCCGGATGTTGAGCTCACCCATTTGTACGTAGACAACGCGTCAATGCAGTTAGTGGTGAATCCTAAGCAGTTTGATGTGATCGTTACTGGCAATTTGTTTGGCGATATCCTGTCTGACACCGCCTCAATGCTCACGGGTTCTATTGGCATGCTGCCTTCTGCTTCGCTGAATGAATCGAAGGCTGGTTTTTACGAACCCGTTCATGGTTCTGCCCCGGATATCGCGGGTAAAAACGTTGCCAATCCCTTGGCCGCCATCATGTCGGCGGCCATGATGTTACGTTACTCACTGGATGCCGGTGAGTCGGCAGACAAAATCGAGGCTGCGGTACAGAAGGTGTTGGATAAAGGTTTGCGTACGGGTGATATCATGTCGCCTGGTATGACTAAAGTGTCATGTTCTGAGATGGGTGATGCTGTGGTTGCAGCATTAAATGGCGTCTGACTATTTTAGTTTGTTGTCAGTTTTTGAAACGGCTCACCTTTTGGGTGAGCCGTTTTTATATGCGCTACAAGGCAATCTACACTCTATTTCGGCTGGCACAGTAGAAGAGACTGAGCAATAATGATGGCATGCTAAGATTCTTTTTGGGTTTTTATGCGATAATTTCTGTCATTGACGGTTTTCGTACTACCAATAGTAGTAGTGGATATTGAATGTTTTATTTGCAGGATGACGTCGACCCTGGTTTTACCGACCGCGAGAGCCAAGCGAGGCTGTCACTCTGGTTAGTCGGTGTGCTATTTATGACCACTGGCTTTGCGACTTTATTTAGGCCATTGGCAGCGGAGATGCACCCCTTGTTTACTTGGATGGGGGTGCTGAATACTTGTTTGTTTGGCGGGCTGTGGTTGCTGTTTCGCAATCGTAGATGGGCCCCTTATGCGCCTTATGTGCTGATTGCGCTGTGCCATCTGATGGGGTTTCCATTGCTGCTGCTGTCGGGCGGCCCGAATAGCCAGTTTTCCAGTTTGATTCCTTTGTACCCGGTTTTTTGTGCATTGCTGGGTAGTCGCAAGCTGGCAGTCAGTGTGCTGCTGTTTTGGATGGTGGCAATACCTGCCATGTATTTTCTTGGCAGATGGGTGCCAGATCTCTCTGGCGAAGTGGTTGGTAAGGAAAAAACTGCTGCCAGAACCTTTTGGCTGATGTTGTCGAGTTTTATCGCTTTGCTGTTTACCTTGCAATTCTTCAAGCGCTTGACGCTATTGCAGGCGCAATTAAGGGCTCAGGCCGAAATGGATCCTCTCACTGGCCTGGGCAATCGGCGCAAGCTCGACAAGGCGTTGGGGCGTGAAATCGCCAGTGCCCGTCGCCACAATCGCTGGATAACCTTGATGATGATCGATGTTGATCACTTCAAGCTGTTTAACGATTCCAGAGGTCATGCAGAAGGCGACCAAGCCTTGTGTAAGGTAGGCGAGGTACTAGTAGGGCAGACCCGTCGCGGACAGGATACCGTCGTTCGGTTTGGTGGTGAAGAATTTGTGATCGTACTGGGCGAGACAGATACCGAGCAGGCACGTAAAGTGGCCGATAAAATATGTACCGCCATTAGCGAACTTGAGCTACCGTACATGGTTGCAGACGCTGAAGATGAGCCTCAGGCTGGTGGGAGTAGTCTTAAGTCTCTTACGGTAACTATTGGGCTTGTAAGCGGGAAGGGCTCTCGTTTGGGTACGTCAGAGCTACTACTGCGCCTTGCCGACAATGCCCTGTACAAAGGTAAGCTCAGCGGGCGTGATTGTATTATTGCGGAGGAGTGCTAGCCAGTAAGCTCAGACATTGTGAACCATCCCGTGGTCGGCTACATCAATGACCTGAAAATCGTTCCGCCCAGCCCTTTTAATGCCAAATATCATTTAATCTGCCATTAATGATTAGTTGTGTACCGGATTAGTCGAGGGTCTCGACTTGCACAACCTCGTAGCCGTGTTTCTGCAGTTTGTTGAGAACGCCGTTTTTCCCCACCAGATGCAGCGCTCCCACCAGTACCAATTCGGTTTCAGGGGTTCTCAGCATTTCTCTTATTTGGGGGTACCAAGCTTTGTTGCGTTTCACCAAAATTGTTTTATAGGTGTGGGGAAAATCTTTTTTCCACGGTGTCAGCGCAAGCTTCTCCAAGGTTTCGGCATCGCCATTTCGCCATGCTGTAATCATTGGGCCTAGTTGTCGCGGCAGACTGTCGAGGTCGGAGAGCGTGTAGCGGATGAATTCGTTTTCTCGTCCTTGGCCCATTCCCGTGATAAAACCAATTTGTTCTTCAGGGCTTTCGAGGAAGTAGCGGGCTTTGCCGTCGTGATCAGCTTTTAGATTGAAATAGGCATCCACACCCGTACCAGCCATTCCCAAGCGTTGCATTTCGATAACGGTCAATGTTAAAGCCACCATGCTGGGGCGAAAGCCCTCAAGCTTGTCCATGGGTATGGAATGAGCATCGAGATAGCTTTTCAGTTCGAGATACACGTCGCTGTCGAGTAAGGTTTGCAGGGTTTGGCCTTCCGGTAGGCGCATTTTTTGTAGCATTGCATCGTGAAAGCCTGGCTGTTGCACGGCTTTGAGATCCGTTTCCAGTACCAAAACATCGGCTTTGGCGTAGGCTTGCTCAAAGGCCTCGGGTAATGGGTAGTCAGCAGGGCTAAGCAGGTGAACTGTACCGCCAATATACAGAGTGTTGCCGTTGTGGCTAACCTTCCACAATGATGTTGCACTCGCGGCCACGGGCAGGCAGCAGATCAACAATAGGCGCAGTGCCATAATAATGGGGTTGCGATACATGGGATATCCCGTTAATCGTAAAAGGGCGCGCATTATACGGTAGTTGGGCGGCCATAGGTAACGCAAAGCCGCTTTTTTGCTTGTTTTTTGATCAGGTGTAAGGGCTGTCGAGGTTCTAGCTGTTTTCTTCTGCGTTGTTTTCTTCTGCGGCGATAGTCGTGTCCATGGCTTCGTAAGCTGTGTATTTCTCGGCTTTTCCACGCGCTAAGGCGACAGGATATTTGAGGGCATTCTTTTTAATTTTGGCTTCGCTGGCGCTGAGGAGCTCAATATCCAGCCGGTCGCAAATCAAGAGTAAGTAGTTAAAGATATCCGCGAGCTCTTCTTCAGTATGCTGACGTTGTGTTGGGGTCAGGTTGTCACTTTGCTCCGGGGTAAGCCATTGAAAAATTTCTACCAGCTCGGCGGCTTCTACCATCAAGGCCGCAGCAAGATTTTTGGGGGTATGAAATTGCGACCAATTACGTTCGTCGCGAAAGGTGGTCAGTTTTTTTTGTAAACTTGTCAGCGAAAGTGTTGCGTTGTCGGTCATAGCATATACCTGCTTATTTTAGTTTTTCTATGGTTTTCCATTCCGTAACCGTTACCGGTTGTACGGATAGACGGCCTTGTCTGATCAGTATCATTTCAGCCAGTTGCGGCATGGCTTTTAGTGTTTTGAGAGGAATAACCTCGTCAAACTTTTCGATAAAACTGACATCCACACAATACCAGCGTGGATTATCAGTGCTGGCTTTGGCGTCGAAGTAGGGGCTTTCGGGATTGAATTGCGCCGGGTCAGGATAGCTGCTTCTCACGATGTTCCCTATGCCCGCAATGCCTATGTTTTTGCAGCTACTGTGGTAAATCATCACTTTGTCGCCAACCTTGACCTCGTCGCGTAACAAATTACGCGCCTGATAGTTGCGAATGCCATCCCACACGCCGTAACCGCATTTTTCTGCGGCCAAATGGTCGATGCTGTAGACATCGGGCTCTGTTTTAAATAGCCAATATTTCATCAGATTTCGGTCTCTTTACTTGGCGCCTGTTTGGCCTCTGGCCACAGTTGTTGATGATTGAGTTGTTGCCACATCCAGGGCAACCAACGCAGCAGGGCGCTGGCCAGCCAGATAGACCATGCGAGCATGATCAGCTTGTAGCCCCACAGCGGCAGAGAGAGTACCCAGGGCGAGGGTAAAGTGCCGGTCACTTCATCTTGATACCAGTTTAATTGGTAGGTGCTGGAGCCATTGCCGACGATGTGCATGTCTGGGCTCGAGAGCAGGCTGATAGGCACAGCAGCAATCAACGTAACAATAGCCAGTGCCGAGAGTAAGCACAGGCCTAGTTGTAACAATTTAAAGTGGGTGGGTGAGGGGAGCTCTGCCAGTTTGCCGCGCCAGCTCAGTGCTGCAAACATGGCCACCATTAAAAGCGGCGTGAACAGGGAGGTAGTGCTAAGGCCAAGCCCTAACAGAACCCATTGTAGGGTTGACAACGGCCCCAGTTTTATTTTGCCCAGCCCGATGGCCACCACAAAAATCACAGCAATCGCACCCCATACCAATATGGCTGGGCCTACCATGGGGCCGCCAACTGCGACAATCCAGCGATCGCCCGGCAATTGCAGGTGTTGGCTGATATTGGTGGCCGGATGGCTAAGGCTAACCGGCTCGGCGCCATCGATTACGTTGATACCTTGCAGGGTTTTCCACTTAACCTCTATAGCTTGTTCGCCCGGGCTGATTGGTAAAGTCAGCTGCTGTGACTTCACTGTGGGCAGCGGTTGTTGTTGCTGGTTAATCTGCAGCGATTCCAGCTCGCTGTTGGGCGGCAGGTTGATGGTTAGTGGTTGGCCGATACTGCTGCGTACGCTGGCTACTAAGCGGGTATTACTCATGCGCTGGCCAAGGCTGCGTTGTACCTTGAGTGTTTCGATAGTGAGGCTGTTACCTGCTGCACCATCGGGTTTGATGGCGCTAATGGTGACGCTTTCTCCCGGCCAGGGATTCCATTGGTAGTGATCTTTCTGGTTGTTGTTGATGGGCGTTATACCGGTATGGCTGATGTGCCAGCTGTCGGTTATTGTCAGCTGCCATACCTCCATCCACTGTTCAGTAGGGGGGGCTGTCACGGTGATTGTCTCGGCAGGAAGTACCGATGACCAGCTGATGCGCTGTTGATTGGGGGCCATAGTGACCACCACATTGGTGTCGGTTACAGTAACATTGGGTGTGGTGACTTGTTCCTGAGATAGCAGCGGAATGGTCAATGTGAGTGCGGTATTAACCGGTGCCACGCGAGTTACTGACGTGTTCACCCGCCAGTCTTTGCCCACACTCAACTGCCGGGTTACTACGGCGTAAACGGGCAGAGCTCGGGTACGCAAGGACTCGTCTGTTGTCTGCTTGGCCAACCGATTTACCACAATATTGCCATTGGCCGCAAAATGATTTTTAACCCCAGATAGTTCCCACCCAGTACCGTGCAGGTAAACGTTACTCACCGGTGTGGAAAAGCTCCAGTCGATTTGGTACAAGTCTTTCAATGAGCCAGTGATGGCAATTTTGTGTTTGCCCTGTGGTAGTTTTACCCATCGCTTGTCGCCTTGCTTCAGTGTCTCGGCGGCGTGTTCGTTCAGGGTAATGCTTTGGCTTTGCCACTCTGCGGTGCTGCGTGGTAAGGCAAGAGCCGTTTCAGTTGCAGCATTGGCGGTAATGACCAGTGTGGCGTTTTCATCATCCAGATAAATATCTACCCGCTCCATGCCCGCGCAATCGGGCGCACAGGAGGGCGGTTGGGTAAGCCGTTCTTCCAATTGTTTTAATAATTCGCTATCGATTACCACATCAGCTTTTGGTGATGCGATTGGGATGGCTACCAGTAGTGCGCCAATGATTACGCTGGCCACCGTGTTGTGCATGGACGGCTTGGCTGGCTGTGGCAGTGGTATTTTCCATTGAGGATAAGTGCCACGCACGAATTGCAGGGCCAGCAGCCAGCAGAGCAAAACGGCAACAATGTTACCCAGTCTACTTAACCAGGGCGGGGACAGATAGAGTGTGAGCTCTTCGGTTTCACTAACCGGGCCATTCCAGTTAAGGGATACGCTTCGCCAGTGCCAGGTTGGAATACCTGGGCCCGTTTGCACCTGCTTTATTTCAGGTTCTTTCATGGGCCTTGGGGCTTGGTTTGTTGCCATAAGTTTTCTTTCTACCAGCGCCGAGCTACTGGGCATTACCTGGCTTCTCAGGTCATCGGCATCTGCTGCTTGCGCCTCAAATTGTGCTCGTGGCCCGTTTGCGCTGGCGGCGGCATCTTCATATCCCAATTGGGTATAAGGCCGTTCAAGCTGAGGGTAAATAGCCTGTTGTACCTGCTTAATTGAAAATGGAATCAGCATGAGTAGCAAGGCTATCAGGCTTAAGGTCATATAGCGTTGCAGCCATGTATGTAGTTTGCCTCTGGTGACATTTACCAGGGCAAGTCCGGCAATGAGGGCAAGCCAGATAAAGGCCGGAGAGTCTGGTCGTTGGTAAGTCACCAGTAGAGTTGCCAGTGCCAATGTAGCCGTTTTAATGCCCAGGGTTTTACGCACCGCCAAGGTAATGATCATCAATAAAAACAGGTGCCAGATGGTCCAGTTTGATAGCCAGCTGTCGCTAACATGGTCTGCGCCAGATACGGCCAGTAGCGACCAGGCTGGAGGCAGGTTCAAGCGCAGTTGCATGGTGTTGATGGCTGTTTGCCAGCCGGTGGTTGGCAAGGTGCGGGCAAAATCAATGTGGCCTTCCGCAAGCAGTTCCGAGGGTGTGTTACGTAATTCAACGCCGGTGTTACCGTTGAGGTCGGTGATCAGTCGCGGTTGCTGGTTTTCCAGTACCCGGCCCAGTTGATAGGGTGCGAGCATGGTTAGCCGACGCTGATGGCTTTCCGTTTCAAACAACTGGTCTCTAAATGTGTATCCATTACCGTTGAAACCCAGCCACAAGGTACGATCAAGGCGCCATTGGCTCATCGTTTTATCGGCAGAGGTGGGTTCTTCTGTGAGCGTTAGGGTTTGATTTGGTGACATCAGATACGCAGGCAGATGGTGAAGATGCCCCGGTAACTGGTATTGTTGTGGGTCAACGCTGGGTGCCCCACTAATGCTGATATGGCGCAAGTGGGGCTGTGTTTGCACAGCCCATACTTCTTGTTCGGGCCAAGGGGAGGCGGATTTTGGCAACCCCAATTGACTAATCGGCTGTTTCGCTCGTGCGGTAATATTGAGTTGCCAGCGCCCGGTTTTTGCCTGTATCAACAATTCACCAGACTCATTGAAGGTGGTTGGCAGTTCACTACTGATGGCGATAGGTGAAAAGGGCTTAGGCAGTATTTCTCCCAGGTTGACTTCACGCTGGGCACCGGCGATATCTATATCAACGTGCGTTGTTAGCTCGGCAGGTACGGTATCCGTCAGAATGCGGTACACCTGTAGCTGTAAATGATTGTTTGCTTGTTTAGTGACCGTCTGTTGGAACCAGAGGTTGTTTTTTCCGTCGATATAAGGGCGTGGTACAGGCGTACCGTTGACGACGACGGTTACGGTGCCCACAGCCTCAGGAATCTTCAGCGACGCTGGTAGTTGTTTCCAGCGAATTTGTCCGCGTAACACCCAATCACCTGCCGGCAGACGCACGCCAGGGGTTTTCTTATGGGGTATAACTGCAGCGGTGGTTTGAGGGCCACCGGTCTTTTGCTGGGTGACAGCAACAGGCCACAACCCGGGTTCACCGGGAAGGTTAACCCAGCTTTCTGCGTACAGGGTAACTGGCAAGGTAAAGCGCAGCGACTGTGGTTGAGCATCGATATTCAGTGTTTGATACCACACACACGCCCGCGCTTTTAGGTCTGCCAGGTAGGGGCATGACTGTTGAGGGTGTTTTTCGAGTACCCACGCCTGCCAAGGTTTTAATGGGTCCGGAATGGCATTTGCCTGTGCAGGTTGGCTGCTGGTCAGCAGCAGCCCTAAAACGATGGTATAGAAGCGGATAAGGTTGCCCGCCAAAGAGGAGTGACGTTGTTTATGCTGGTTATGCATCCCTGAAACTTCCTGTGTTATGGTTACCCGGTTGCCTGTTTGTCGTGAAAGCAGTTCTTGAGCCTAGGCTACTTTACCCTTAATGGTAGGCACACAGAGTAAAATGGTTCGAAGCGAGTTGGAAGTCGGGTGCTGAAATATAAAAAACAAATAGTGTTGGGTTGGCTGATCTGTTCTTTGAGTAGCACGGTTTGTAGCCAGCAGGCCGGGCCGCATTTGTCGTTAACGCCAAGCCAAATGGCCAGGGTACAGGCGGTATATGGGGATGAAGCAGAAACCCGTGTAGCTCAATGGCTGAGTTTGCTTGCCCAGCTGCGCCACGATGGCGGCAGCGATGCGGAAAAAATGAGCCCCACCAATACGTTTTTTAATGGTGTTCCCTGGGTTAGTGATCAGGAACACTGGGGGATGGCAGATTACTGGGCTACGCCTATTGAGATGCTGGGCACTAATGGCGGTGACTGCGAGGACTATTCTGTAGCGAAATATTTCAGCTTGAAAGATGTTGGCGTCGAGACTGTCAAGCTTCGTATTACCTATGTGAAGTCACTGGAGTTTAATCAGGCGCATATGGTGTTAGCGTATTATCCAACGCCCGGTGCTGAACCACTGATTTTAGACAATATTAACAAAGCTATTTTGCCGGCTTCCCAGCGCACTGACCTCGTGCCGGTTTACAGCTTTAATGGCGATGGCCTTTGGCTGGCGCAGTCGAGAGGTAAAAAACTTTCCGCAAAAACGGAAGATAGTTTGCCTCATTGGCGGTCGTTGAATGACCGTTTGCGAGAAGAGTTCAACACGCCGGATTAGACGCTGTTGCGCTTAAAAACAAAAAGGCCGCTGAAACAGCGGCCTTTTACATACCAGAAGGTGCTGATTGACCTTAGCGACTTTCCAGCGATACGTAGTCTCGTTTGTCGTAACCGGTGTACAACTGGCGTGGACGGCCGATTTTCAGTGAGCCGCTAACCATTTCTGCCCAGTGAGCAATCCAGCCAACGGTACGCCCGGTAGCGAAGATCACGGTGAACATTTCAGTTGGAATGCCGATGGCTTTCATGATGATACCTGAGTAAAAGTCCACATTTGGATAGAGCTTCTTCTCAATGAAATAGTTGTCTTCCAGTGCAATTTGCTCCAGACGCTTGGCGATCGCCAACAGAGGGTCGTTGGCCAGGCCCAGTTCACTCAATACTTCATCACAGGTTTCTTTCATTACTTTGGCGCGCGGATCAAAGTTTTTGTAAACGCGGTGACCGAAGCCCATCAAGCGGAATGGGTCATCCTTATCCTTAGCGCGGGCCACAAATTCGTCGATACGATCAACGCTACCAATTTCTTCCAGCATGGTCAGTACTGCTTCGTTAGCACCGCCGTGTGCCGGGCCCCACAGGGCAGTGATGCCAGACGCGATACAGGCGAATGGGTTGGCGCCTGACGAGCCGGCCAAGCGTACAGTCGATGTGGAGGCGTTTTGCTCGTGGTCTGCGTGCAGTAGGAAGATTTTGTCCATGGCCTTCGCCAGAACAGGACTGATCTTGGGGTCACTACAAGGCGTGCCAAACATCATGTGCAAGAAGTTCTCTGAGTAGCTCAGGCTGTTGTCCGGGTACATGAAGGGCTGGCCAATGTGATGTTTGTAGCACATGGCGGCCAAGGTTGGCATTTTGGCGATCAAACGATGCGCTGAAATCGTACGATGCTCAGGATTATTGATATCCATTGAGTCGTGGTAGAAGGAGGATAGAGCGCCTACCACACCACACATCATTGCCATTGGGTGGGCGTCGTGATGAAAACCGCGGAAAAATCGCGAAATCGACTCGTGCACCATGGTGTGGGTGGTAATAATGCTGACAAACTCATCTTTCTGCTCTTTAGACGGCAGCTCGCCGTTCAGAAGCAGGTAGCAGGTTTCCAAGTAGTCTGATTTTTCTGCTAGCTGGTCGATGGGATAGCCGCGGTGCAGCAATACGCCCGCGTCACCGTCGATGAAAGTGATCTCGGATTCACACGCTGCGGTGGAAACAAAACCTGGGTCGTAAGTAAAGAAGCCATTGGCTGTCAAACCACGAACGTCAATAACGTCAGGCCCTGTTGTACCAGAATACACTGGCATTTCGATGGGGTTTTCTAAACCGTCGACCGAAAGGTAAGCTTTCTTATCAGTCATCACGGACTCCTGTATCTACGAGATTGAATAGCCGTTAGGCTCCTAATGACAAGCATTTTACGCATTTTTTCTACTGCGTTTATTGAGCTGCCCACTGAGGCTGCCGAAAAAGCGGGGCCCAACTATAAAGTTCCGGCGCCGATTGTCAAATGATATTCACGTTGGGCCGGTAAACTATTTTGGCGCCTGAATACATACTGAGTAGGTGCCAGTTTGTGCGTTTTAATGGTGCGTTACTACAAAAGCTGATAGCAGGCGTGCCTTGTCATGATGCAATGTGTATCATTTTGGCGCTTTTCCGGACCTAGGATAATAATCCATTTTTGCTGCATTGCAAAATGTCTTATAGATAAGTTTTTTATTTGTAATCTTAAAGTCATCTCCCTATAATTCCGCGCGACTTTCAGGCCTACTAGTCCGCAGGAATGTATGGTTCGTAGGAGAGTTATTGTTGTTTGATATTCAGTCATTTCATTCATAAACCTGACTCGATTCAGGTAAAAAGGTGTATCAACCGTGAATAAAACCAGACCTGTAAATCTTGATATATCCACTATAAAACTTCCCCTCACCGCTATTGTCTCTATTCTTCACCGTGTTTCTGGCGTCATTTTATTTGGTGTAGTGGCCATACTGCTTTGGATGCTGGACGCAAGTCTGGCGTCGGAGGAGAGCTTTGTCGAACTGCAGCAGTTGCTGACCTCGCCGGTGTGTCAGGTGATTCTGTGGGGGTGCCTTGCTGCATTGGCATACCACCTGGTAGCAGGTGTCAGGCACTTAATTATGGATATGGGTGTTGGTGAAAGCCTTGAAGGCGGTCTCACTGGTGCCAAGTTGGTGATGTTTTTCGCCGTCGTCTTCATTGCATTGGCAGGAGTGTGGATATGGTAACTGCAGTAACAAGTTTTGGTCGCAGCGGGTTATACGATTGGCTGATTCAGCGCGTTTCAGCAGTTGTGTTGGCTGCTTACACAATTTTTATTGTTGCCTATATTGCGTTGACACCTGATTTGGGCTTTGAGCAGTGGAAGGCTTTGTTTTCCATGCTATGGATGCGGGTGTTCAGTCTTATTGCCCTGTTGTCTGTGATTGCGCATGCCTGGATTGGTTTGTGGTCAGTTCTGACGGACTACCTGACAGCGCGCATGATGGGTGGCAAAGCTACTGTGTTGCGAATTTTGGCACAGATGGTTTTGGGTGTCGTAGCGGTGACTTACGCCGTTTGGGGTATTGAGATACTTTGGGGACTATAAGAAATGGCGAATATGCGTACGATTTCATTTGACGGTATTGTGATTGGTGGTGGTGGCGCAGGCATGCGCGCGGCGCTGCAACTGGCTCAATCCGGTTACAAAACAGCGGTAATTACTAAAGTATTCCCTACGCGATCTCATACGGTATCTGCGCAGGGCGGTATTACCTGTGCCATTGCGAGTGCTGATCCAAACGATGATTGGCGCTGGCACATGTATGACACGGTAAAAGGGTCAGATTACATTGGTGACCAGGAAGCAATCGAATATATGTGCTCTGTTGGTCCAGAGGCTGTATTTGAGCTTGAGCACATGGGTTTGCCATTCTCCCGTACAGAAGAGGGGCGTATCTATCAACGTCCGTTTGGCGGCCAGTCGAAAGATTATGGTCGTGGCGGTCAGGCTGCCCGTACTTGTGCTGCAGCTGACCGTACTGGTCACGCACTGTTGCACACCCTTTATCAAGGGAATGTAAAGAACAATACTGTATTCCTGAATGAGTGGTTTGCTGTAGATCTGGTAAAAAATCAGGACGGCGTTGTGGTTGGTGTGATTGCACTGAACATTGAAGACGGCGAAGTGGTTTTTGTTAAGTCTAAAGCAACCGTATTCGCTACCGGCGGTGCGGGTCGTATTTACGCGTCTACCACCAACGCCCACATTAATACGGGTGATGGTGTTGGTATGGCGCTGCGTGCTGGTGTGCCTGTACAAGATATCGAAATGTGGCAGTTCCACCCAACCGGTATCCACGGTGCAGGTGTTCTGGTTACAGAAGGTTGCCGTGGTGAAGGTGGTTATCTCATTAATAAAGATGGCGAGCGCTTCATGGAGCGTTATGCGCCAAACGCTAAAGACCTGGCTGGCCGAGACGTTGTTGCTCGTTCAATGACTCTGGAAATTCTCGAAGGTCGTGGTTGCGGTCCTGATGGTGATCACGTTTACCTGAAGCTTGACCATTTGGGGGAAGAGGTTCTTGAGAGTCGTTTGCCAGGTATCTGTGAATTGTCACGCACCTTTGCTCACGCTGATCCTGTGAAAGTGCCAATTCCTGTGGTTCCAACCTGTCACTACATGATGGGTGGTATTCCAACCAATGTTCATGGTCAAGCTCTGACGCAGGATGCCCAGGGTAACGATAAAGTTGTCGATGGTTTCTTTGCGTGTGGTGAAGTTGCCTGTGTGTCGGTTCACGGTGCCAACCGTTTGGGTGGTAACTCATTGCTTGACCTGGTGGTATTTGGTCGTGCTTCGGGTCTGTTCATTGAGAAAGCCTTGCGTGAGGGTATTGAAGCTCGTGAAGCAAGTGATTCTGATATTGAAGCTGCTATGAGCCGTTTGAATCGCGTAAATAACACCAATAATGGTGAAGGCGCTGCGGCACTGCGCAAAGAACTGCAAAATACCATGCAGAACCACTTTGGCGTGTTCCGTAAAGGCGAATTCATGCAGGAAGGTATCAAGAAGCTGGCCGATCTGCGTGAGCGTATTGAAAATGTTCGTCTCGACGACAAGAGCAATGCGTTCAATACGGCGCGTATTGAAGCCCTTGAATTGCAGAACCTGCTGGAAGTTGCAGAAGCTACCGCGATTGCGGCGGAAGAGCGTAAAGAATCTCGTGGCGCTCATGCTCGCGATGACTATCAAGAGCGAGACGACGAAAACTGGTTGTGTCACTCCATGTATTTCCCAGGTGAAAAACGTGTTGGCAAGCGTGCCGTTAACTTTGCACCAAAAACTGTTGATCGCTTTGAGCCGAAAGTGCGCACCTACTAAGAGTTGGGGAATTGAACATGTTGAAAGTACAAGTTTATCGTTACAACCCGGAAACGGATAACGCCCCTTATATGAAGACCTATGAGGTTGATACTGAGGGCAAGGATCTGATGGTTCTGGATGTGCTTGAACTGCTGAAAGCGCAGGATCCGTCTCTGGCTTACCGCCGCTCATGCCGTGAAGGTGTATGTGGTTCAGACGGTATGAACATCAATGGTAAAAATGGCTTGGCGTGCATCAAGGCGTTGTCAGAGTGTGTTAAGAACAACACCCTGATCCTGCGTCCTTTGCCAGGGCTGCCGGTTATTCGTGATTTGGTGGTCGATATGGCTCAATTTTATGCGCAATACCGCAAAATTGAGCCGTTTCTGCAAAATGATACTCCCGCTCCAGCCATTGAGCGTTTACAATCCCCCGAAGACCGTGAGAAGTTAGATGGTCTTTACGAATGTATCCTCTGTGCTTGTTGTTCAACGAGTTGTCCTTCTTTCTGGTGGAACCCAGATAAGTTTATTGGACCCGCTGGTTTGTTGCAGGCTTACCGCTTTTTGGCAGACAGCCGAGATACTGCAACCGATAAGCGTTTGGGCAATCTCGATGACCCATTCAGTGTTTTCCGTTGTCATGGTATCCAGAACTGCGTTCAGGTTTGTCCTAAAGGCTTGAACCCAACACGGGCAATTGGTCATATTCGCAACATGTTGTTACAGCGCGCGACCTGATTACGGGTAACGTAGTAGTAAAAGGTATCAGAGAAGAAGCCGGGGCAGCGTAATTTATTACCTGCCCCGTTGCCAATAATTACCACAAAAAGCGGTTAAAAACCGCGAATTAGAGAGGTTGGCAGCACTAATGTGTGGCCAACGAGACGCTAGCAAGCAGGCGGGGTAGGCTGGGTACAGCCTATCTGCAGAAGATTAGGTTAGGCTACCTAGTCACCGGTGTACTGCAAAGGCTCACAAAGCTCAATGCAGGCAACAGATGGGTAGTGGTTTATTGGTTACTTAGGTGGGATGGTTGTGCTTATCCGTTGCACTTGTTATGTCACCCCTGGCCGCAATTAGATGCAGATTCAGCCCCAGTTATTTAGGTGGGCAAAAATGCAAGAGAGCATAATGGAGCTACTTTGGGGCACCTCCCATATATCGGGTGGGAATGCGTCATATGTTGAACAACTCTACGACTCATATTTACATGATCCAAATTCCGTACCGGAAGAGTGGCGCAACTACTTTGACAAGTTGCCTCGAGTAAGTCCTGTAGTAATGCAGGATACGCCGCACTCTGTGGTACGTGAACAATTCGCCCAACTCGCCAAAAAGCGGGTAAGGGTAGCTATTCCCTATGGTAGCGAGGCTGCCTCAAACGACCATGAGCAAAAGCAGATCAAGGTCGTTCAACTCATCAATGCATACCGTACGTTTGGCCATCAAAAAGCTCAACTTGACCCACTGGGCTTGCAGGAGCGTAAGCCTGCACCCGATATGGATATGCATTTTCACGGTCTCACAAACGCTGATCTGGATACGGTTTTTAGTACCGGAGACCTGCAGATCGGAGTGTCTGAAGCACCGCTGAAAGATATTCTTGCCGCCCTGGAAAATACTTACTGCAAATCGATAGGCGCAGAAATCACTCATATCACCGACTCTGTAGAGCGTCACTGGCTGCAGCAGCGCCTCGAAAGTGTTCAGTCTCGGCCTGCATATACCGATGAGCGCCGGAAGGTTTTGCTGGAGCGTTTAACGGCCGCTGAAGGTCTTGAGCGACATCTCGATAGTAAGTATCCCGGCACCAAGCGTTTTGGCCTTGAAGGCGGCGAAAGTTTTATTGCGTTGCTTGACGCCTTGATCAAGCGCTGTGGCGGCTTTGGCGCGAAAGAAGTCGTGCTGGGCATGGCTCACCGCGGTCGTTTGAACACACTGGTAAATATTCTGGGCAAAAATCCGGCTGATCTGTTTGATGAGTTCGAAGGTAAAAAACTGGTTGATACTTCGGGTGACGTGAAGTACCACCAGGGTTTCTCGTCGAACGTGATGACTCGTGGTGGCGAAGTTCACCTGGCGATGGCGTTCAACCCTTCTCACCTTGAGATCGTAGCGCCGGTAGTTGAGGGTTCTGTACGTGCCCGCCAGGATCGTCGTGAGGATCAGACGGGTGGCTCGGTTGTACCTATTGTTGTGCATGGTGATGCGGCATTTGCGGGCCAGGGTGTGGTGATGGAAACTTTCCAGATGTCACAAACCCGTGCCTACAAAACGGGCGGTACAGTGCATGTGGTGGTTAACAACCAAGTGGGCTTCACCACCAGTCGCGCTGATGATGTGCGCTCGACAGAGTACTGCACCGATGTTGCCAAGTTTGTGGGTGCGCCGGTGTTCCATGTGAATGGTGACGACCCTGAAGCGGTATTATTTGTCAGCCTGCTGGCCATGGATTACCGCTATGAGTTTAATAAAGACGTAGTGATTGATCTCGTCTGTTACCGTCGTCGTGGCCATAACGAAACGGATGAACCGTCGGCAACCCAGCCGATGATGTATCAAAAAATTCGTAGTCTAAAAACAACCCGTACACTCTACGCCGAAAAGCTTGTTAGCGAGGGCGTTGTTTCACAAGAGGAAGCCGATACCATGGCGTCGGGTTACCGTGCCAAACTTGATCGGGGTGACCACGTAGCGGATGGCTTGGTAACCGAGCCAGATAGCTCGCTGTTTGTAGACTGGTCTCCTTATCTGGGTCACGACTGGATGACACCCGCAGACACCGGGTTTGATCTCAAGCGTCTGCAAGAGATTGCACAGAAAATGTGTGAGATTCCCGATGGTGTTCAGGTTCAGCGTCAGGTGAAGAAAATTTATGAAGACCGTCGCAAGATGGCCGCGGGTGCCTTGCCATTGAATTGGGGTATGGCGGAAACCCTGGCTTATGCGACGATTCTAGAGCAGGGGCAGTTTGTTCGCCTGACTGGTCAGGATGTTGGTCGTGGTACGTTTTCGCATCGACATGCCGTGGTACATAACCAAAAAGATGGTACTAGCTACACACCCTTGCAGCATATGTCGGCTGATCAGCCGCCGTTTGGTATTTACGATTCCTACCTTTCTGAAGAAGCGGTGCTGGCATTTGAGTATGGCTATGCCACTACGCAGCCAAATGGTTTGACCATATGGGAAGCCCAGTTTGGTGATTTTGCCAACGGTGCTCAAGTGGTAATCGACCAGTTTATTACCAGCGGCGAACATAAGTGGGGCCGTTTGTGTGGTCTCACCATGTTACTGCCGCACGGTTACGAAGGTCAGGGCCCTGAACACTCATCCGCGCGTTTAGAGCGATACCTGCAGCTGTGTGCCGAACACAATATTCAAGTTTGTATCCCTACTACACCGGCACAGGTGTTCCATATGTTGCGTCGTCAAGCATTGCGCCCAATGCGACGTCCGCTGGTGGTGATGAGTCCGAAGTGGATTCTGCGTCACAAGCTGGCAACATCATCGTTGGAAGAGTTGGCCCAAGGCTCGTTCCAGGATGTGATTGGTGATACCGGGGTGGAACCTGCTAAGGTTAAGCGTGCTGTGTTGTGTAGCGGTAAGGTTTATTACCACCTGTTGGAGGCACGCATGGAAGGTGAGCAAACCGATGTTGCACTGATTCGCCTGGAACAGCTGTATCCCTTCCCAGAGGAAGCTTTACAGGAAGTGTTGGCACCATATACCAACATCGAAGAGATTGTATGGTGTCAGGAAGAGCCTATGAATCAGGGCGCCTGGTACAGTAGTCAACACCATATGCGTCATGTTATTCAGCGTCATAACGACAAGCTGTTGCTGACTTATGTAGGCCGCGATGCTTCGGCTGCTCCGGCGGCGGGTTATATGTCGCTGCACGTTGAAGAGCAGAAGCGCTTTATCGAACAGGCACTGACCGTGGGCGGCTGAGCCGCCACTGTTGAATGAATTATTAAGATTAACGTAAAACAGACGTTATCGCTTAAAAGCTGAAGGATATCCAAGAAAATGAGCAATGAAATCAAAGCACCACAGTTTCCTGAATCTGTGCAGGATGGGGTAATTGCTACCTGGCACAAAAAACCAGGCGAAGCGGTCAGTCGTGATGAACTGATCGTTGAAATAGAAACCGATAAAGTTGTATTGGAAGTTGTCTCACCCGCTGATGGCGTATTGGGTGATGTGTACAAAAATGAAGGTGACACGGTAGAGAGCAACGAAGTTATTGCCGTTGTGGCTGCCGCAGGTTCGGCGCCAGCCGCGAGTGCGAACAAGCCAGCACCAGCCGCCGCTGCCGGTGGTGCGAAGCACGATATTCAGGCGCCACAGTTTCCTGAGTCTGTGCAAGACGGTGTTGTAGCCAAATGGCACAAAAAAGTAGGCGACTCGATTGCTCGTGATGAGCTCTTGGTTGATATTGAAACCGATAAAGTCGTACTTGAAGTTGTTGCTCCCGCCAGCGGGGTTGTCACTGCCATCAATGCGCAAGAGGGCGATACCATTGCCAGTAATCAGATTATTGGCCAGTTGACCGAAGGCGATGCTCCTGCAGCCACTGCAAGTGCTTCAGCCTCGCAGTCGTCTTCTACTAATAATGCCGACGCTCTTGCCAGTCCTTCAGCGAAAAAACTGGCCAGTGAAAACAACATTGACCTGGGCTCGGTAGCGGGAACCGGTAAAGACGGCCGCATCACTAAAGAAGATGTTCAGAAAGCGATTCAGTCGCCAGCGCCAGCTGCGGCTCCCGCACCTGCTGCGTCCACGCCTGCTCCCGCCAAGAAAGCGGCTGCACCAGCTGTTGAAGTACCTGCCGGCGAACGCATCGAAAAACGCGTGCCAATGACACGTTTGCGTAAGCGTATTGCAGAGCGTTTGCTGCAGGCTACCAGCAGTACTGCTATGTTGACCACATTCAATGAAGTTAACATGGCGCCAGTGATGTCGTTGCGTAGCCAGTACAAAGATATTTTTGAAAAATCGCATAACGGCACTCGCCTGGGTTTTATGGGCTTTTTTGTCAAAGCAGCGGTAGAAGCGCTGAAACGCTACCCAGCGGTTAACGCCTCTATTGACGGTGATGACATCGTTTATCACGGTTATCAAGATATTGGTGTGGCTGTATCGACACCCAATGGTTTGGTTGTGCCTGTATTGCGTGACGTTGATGACAAAAGTATTGCAGACGTTGAGTCCGGTATTCGTGACTTTGGTTTGCGTGCGCGTGACGGCAAACTGGGCATTGAAGAAATGATAGGTGGAACCTTCACCATTACTAACGGTGGTGTGTTTGGTTCGCTACTTTCTACACCTATTCTGAACCCGCCACAAACGGCTATTTTGGGCATGCACAAAATTCAAGAGCGTCCAATGGCTGTAAACGGTAAAGTAGAGATTTTGCCAATGATGTATCTGGCGCTGTCTTACGATCACCGCTTGATCGATGGTAAAGAGGCGGTTCAATTCCTCGTCGCCATTAAAGAAATGCTGGAAGATCCAGCGCGTATCCTGTTGGAAATCTAACGTTAATAACATTCAGTTAGTGTGTAAAACACGCTCGATGAATTGCTTGGCCGCATGATGGCGGCCAGTTTTGAATGATTTCAGAGTTGGGGAAAAGTTTATGTCGGATAAATATGATGTGATTGTTATTGGTGCTGGCCCTGGGGGCTATGTTGCCGCTATCCGCTGTGCACAGTTAGGTTTGAAAACAGCGTGTATCGAAAAATGGCGCGATAAAGAGGGTAAAGGTGTTAACGGTGGTACATGCCTAAATGTGGGCTGTATCCCGTCTAAAGCCCTGTTGGATACATCGCACAAGTACCATGAAGCTAAAGGCGGCTTGGGCGGCCACGGTATTACTGTGGGCGATATCAAACTTGATGTGCCGGCGATGATTGAGCGTAAAAATCAAGTTGTTAAGCAAATGTCCGGTGGTATCGGTGGTTTGTTTAAAGCCAATGGTGTGACTTCTTTGTTTGGTACTGGCAAATTGCTGGCTGGCCGCAAAGTGGAATATACCGACCACGATGGTAATACCAAAACATTGGAAGCCGATAACGTGATTCTGGCTTCCGGCTCTGTGCCTGTTAATATCCCGGTCGCCAAAATAGACAACGACGTTATCGTTGATTCTACCGGCGCATTGGAATTTCAAGAAGTGCCTAAGCGCCTTGGCGTTATTGGTGCGGGCGTTATTGGCCTGGAATTGGGTAGTGTATGGAGCCGTTTGGGCTCAAAAGTAGTTTGTCTGGAAGCCATGGATACATTCTTGTCGATCATGGACCAGCAAATTGCGAAAGAAGCTAAAAAGATTCTGACCAAGCAAGGTCTCGATATTCGTTTGAGCTGCCGTGTAACTGCCAGTGAAGTGAAAGGTAAGGAAGTTGAAGTGACTTACCTCGACAAAGATGGCAATGAGCAGAAAGAAGTCTTCGATAAACTGATCGTTTGTGTAGGTCGTCGCCCGTACACCGAAGGCCTCTTGTCAGGCGATAGCGGTGTTAACCTCGACGAGCGTGGTTTCATTTATGTTAACGATCTGTGCTCTACCAATGCGCCAGGTGTATGGGCCGTTGGTGACGTAGTGCGTGGGCCAATGTTGGCGCACAAGAGTTCTGAAGAGGGCGTGATGGTTGCCGAGCGTATCGCTGGCCAGAAAACGCTGATGAACTACGACATTATCCCTAATGTTATTTACACACATCCAGAAGTTGCGGCTGTTGGCCGAACCGAAGAACAAGTTAAAGCAGACGGCGAGCCATACAATGTGGGTACCTTCCCATTCCTGGCGATTGGTCGTGCTGTGGCTTCTGGTGAAGCCGATGGTATGGTGAAAATCATTGCTCACGCAGAAACTGATCGTGTGCTGGGTTGCCATATTGTTGGTCCAAACGCTTCCGACTTGGTGCAGCAAGTAGCCATTGCCATGGAGTTTGGCTCCAGTGCAGAAGACATTGGTATGACCGTATTCGGTCACCCAACGTTCTCTGAGGCAGTTAAAGAGGCTGCTTTGGCAGTGGGTGGCCATGCCATTCATATGCCTAATCGTAAAAAGCGCTAAAATAATGATCTCATAAGCGCACGTAACACAGCCGAATTAACTGTAGCCTTACCGCAGTCAATTCTTAGCTGACAATCCGGGCGAAACCACATTTGGAGAAGTAGAGAATGGGGTTTCGCATGTTTGAACCGAATGCCAGTACATCATGCATTGTCTGCATAACTGGCGTGAGATAACGGAAACTAAAAATGAATTTGCATGAATATCAGGGCAAACAGCTGTTTCGTGAATACGGCCTGCCTGTATCAAAAGGTATTGCTGCAGAAACCGTAGCAGAAGCGGCGGCGGCAGCAGACCAAATAGGTGGTGACAAATGGGTAGTAAAAGCCCAGGTTCACGCGGGTGGTCGTGGTAAAGCTGGCGGCGTTAAACTAGTTAGCTCAAAAGCCGAGATTGAAGAGTTTTCAAAAAAATGGCTGGGCAATCGTCTGGTAACGTACCAAACAGACGAAAAAGGCCAGCCTGTAAGCCGTATTTTGGTTGAGTCTTGTACCGATATCGCCAACGAGCTGTACCTGGGTGCAGTGGTAGACCGCTCTACACGCCGTATCGTGTTTATGGCATCTACCGAAGGCGGTGTTGAAATCGAGAAAGTGGCCGAAGAAACCCCAGAAAAAATTCTGAAAGCAACGGTTGATCCACTGACTGGCGCTCAGCCTTATCAGGGCCGTGAACTGGCTTTCAAACTGGGCCTCGAAGGCGTTCAGGTTAAGCAGTTCGTTAACATCTTCCTCGGTCTGGCTAAAATGTTCCAGGAAAAAGATCTGGCGTTGCTGGAAATTAATCCATTGGTTATCACTACCGAAGGTAACCTGCATTGCCTGGATGCCAAAATAGTGATTGATGGTAACGCCATGTACCGTCATCCAGAACTGAAAGAAATGCACGACCCATCGCAGGAAGATGCTCGTGAAGCACATGCTGCACAGTGGGATCTGAACTACGTGGCGCTTGACGGCAGCATCGGCTGCATGGTGAACGGTGCGGGTTTGGCTATGGGCACTATGGATATCGTAAACCTGCATGGTGGTAAGCCAGCCAACTTTCTTGACGTAGGTGGTGGTGCTACCAAAGAGCGCGTGGTCGAAGCATTCAAAATTATTTTAGCAGACGACAACGTTAAAGCCGTATTGATTAACATCTTTGGCGGTATTGTGCGTTGTGATCTTATTGCAGAAGGTGTCATTGGTGCTGTGGAAGAAGTTGGCGTTAAAATTCCTGTGGTTGTGCGACTTGAGGGTAACAACGCAGAATTAGGTGCCAAGGTACTGGCCGATAGCGGATTGAACATCATTGCCGCGTCCAGCCTGACTGATGCTGCTCAGCAGGTCGTTAAAGCAGCGGAGGGTAAATAACCATGAGTATCCTGATTAATAAAGACACCAAAGTAATTTGCCAGGGTTTCACTGGCGGGCAAGGTACGTTCCACTCTGAGCAAGCGATTGCTTACGGCACCAAAATGGTTGGTGGTGTGACGCCAGGTAAAGGTGGTCAAACTCACTTGGGCCTGCCTGTATTCGATACTGTGGCTGAAGCGGTTGAGAAAACTGGCGCAGAAGCCTCTGTTATCTATGTACCAGCGCCTTTCTGTAAAGACTCTATTCTTGAAGCTGCTAATGCCGGTATCAAACTGATTGTTTGCATTACTGAGCACATTCCAGTGATGGACATGCTTGAGTGTAAAGTAAAATGTGATGAGTTGGGTGTGCGCCTGATCGGTCCAAACTGCCCCGGCGTGATCACTCCTGGCGAATGTAAAATTGGCATTATGCCTGGTCACATTCACCTGCCCGGCAAGGTAGGTATTGTGTCTCGCTCTGGCACCTTGACCTATGAAGCGGTTAAACAAACTACTGATTACGGTTTCGGTCAGTCTACCTGTGTTGGTATCGGTGGTGATCCAATTCCTGGCTCTAACTTTATCGATATTCTGGAAATGTTCCAGAACGACCCAGGCACTGAAGCGATTGTAATGATCGGTGAAATTGGTGGTACTGCTGAAGAAGAAGCTGCTGCTTACATTAAAGAAAATGTAACTAAGCCTGTGGTTTCTTACATCGCGGGTGTAACAGCGCCTGCCGGTAAGCGCATGGGGCATGCGGGTGCAATTATCTCTGGCGGTAAAGGTACTGCCGATGAGAAATTTGCTGCACTGGAAGATGCAGGTGTTAAAACCGTTCGCAGCTTGGCCGACATTGGTAATGCACTGAAAGAAGTGACTGGCTGGTAATCAGCGATTAGTTCGTTGGAGAAACCCGGCCTCGGCCGGGTTTTTTTATGCCCGGGTTAGACGAGTTTGGTGGAATTCTTGGCGGTTGTTTAGTTGATGGTTCATCGGAATTGGCTTTGGTAAAACAGGCTGGTAATCATTCATATTGGATTAATATCTTGAACGATATTTGTAAGTATCATCTGCGCCAGCGCATTAAATAGCCTATTATGGGAATTCAATTTGTTATTGATAGTGCGACTATTAACCCGACAATGATGTTTGCCGGGTTAACTTAAGATATTTTTAACCTAAAACCTGAGGGATATATGACTGAATTAAACATGGTTTTTTATAAGGAATTATTTGCAGCCAGAATCGATACGCTTGCCCATATTGTAGATGTGTCGAGTAAGCATTTTCAGGCAGAAGGCGATGGAATTCTCGATTATCGCGTCATCGACGATATGCTGCCTTTTGGTACCCAGATTGTTTATACCTGCAACCAGGTGTGTAATTTCGTGCTTTGGTGTGAAGGCCGTGATGCGAGTAATATGTCAGCTCACGTTGAATCGCTTGCGCAGGTTAAAGCGATCATGGAAGAGACAAAAACTAAAATCAAAACCGTTAAGGTTGATGATGCAATACTACAGAGTGAGAGGCGTATTGATATTGGTGAAAATCGATACTTAGAGTTGTCTGGTGTGGAATATATTAATGATTTTCTTATTCCCAATGTGTACTTCCACATGGTAACGGCATATAACATTATGAGAATGAAAGGAGCTCCATTGGGTAAGGTAGACTACATGACACACTTACTTCCCAAGGTTAAGCAGGGGTGATGTCTTTCCTAACAATATAAAAAAGCCGGGGGATGCCCGGCTTTTTACTCATCTGGGTTGGTAGTAGCCGTAGCCTATTAAGTCTCTCCATCAGCACCGGCACGGCCACCCCGTGGCCCGGCAGCCATTAGTAGCACAGCCACTGTGCCTATCCGAGATTAGGTTGTAGCCAGCGTTCTGCGGTGGGTAGATCCCAGCCTTTGCGGCGGGCGTAATCCTGCACCTGGTCGCGGTCAATTTGCCCTAATGCAAAGTAGCGACTTTGCGGATGGGCGAAATACCAACCACTTACCGCAGCTGCTGGGTGCATGGCATAGCTGTCGGTTAGTGCAATGCCAGTACGCTTTTCAACATCCAATAATTGCCATAGCACGGCTTTTTCGCTGTGTTCGGGGCAGGCAGGGTAGCCGGGGGCAGGGCGTATGCCTTGATAAGCTTCTTTAATCAATTCTTCATTAGTAAAGTGCTCGTTGGTAGCGTAGCCCCAGAATTCTTTTCGAACGCGTTCGTGAAGTAGCTCGGCAAAGGCTTCTGCAAATCGATCAGCTAACGCTTTTACCATAATCGCGTGGTAATCATCGTGTTGCTGTTCGTACTGTTTTGCCAGTGTTTCGGCACCAAAGCAGGCGACGGCAAAGGCACCCATGTAATCAGCTTTTTGTGAAGACTTGGGGGCAATAAAATCTGCCAGTGAGCGATACGCCCGGCCACTGGGGCGCGCCGTTTGCTGTCGAAGATGGTGCAGTGTGGCCAATACTTCGCCAGATTCGGCATAGATTTCGGTACTGTCGCCAGCGATTGCATTCGCAGCAAATAAGCCGATAACACCTTTGCAGGTAAGTTGCTTTTGTTCTACTAATTGCGCCAATACCTGTTTAGCATCATTAAAGAGTTTGGTTGCTTCTTCACCGACAACGTCATCAGTTAGAATCGCAGGGTACTTGCCGTGCAGCTCCCAGGTTCTGAAAAACGGCTCCCAGTCAAAACGCTCAACAATCTCTGCCAAAGGGTAATTGTCAAATACCGTAATGCCCAGTTGGTTTGGTTTGGTCGCTTCGTATTCCTGCCACTCAATGGCCGCACCTTGCTGGCGAATATCGGCTAATGGAGTGAACGTTTTTTTCGATCGGCGGTGAGCGTTTTGCTCACGCACAGTGGCATTGTCTGCTTTGATTTTGGCTATTACCTGTGCTTTGTTGTCACTCAACAAGCCTGACACAACAGGTACTGATTTTGACGCATCCAGTACATGTACTACGGTATGTTCGTACTGGGGTTCGATTTTTACTGCCGTGTGTACTTTGGATGTAGTGGCACCGCCAATGAGGAGTGGAATAGTCATGCTGCGCTCGGTCATCATCTTGGCAACAGTAACCATTTCATCCAATGATGGGGTAATCAAACCAGACAATCCAATGGCATCGGCGTTTACCTCAGTGGCGGTATCGAGAATTTTTTCCGGCGGTACCATAACGCCCAAATCAATCACATTGTAGTTGTTGCACGAGAGCACAACGCCCACAATGTTTTTGCCAATATCGTGTACGTCACCTTTTACAGTGGCCATCACAATGGTGCCGTTATGCTGGCTAACGTTACCTGATCGGCGTTTTTCTTCTTCAATATACGGTAGTAAATAGGCAACGGCTTTTTTCATAACCCGTGCACTTTTAACTACCTGGGGTAAAAACATTTTGCCGGCACCGAATAGATCTCCCACAACGTTCATGCCTACCATGAGCGGGCCTTCGATAACCTCGATAGGTTTGTTGGCTTGCTGTCGGGCTTCTTCTACATCAATTTCGATAAATTCGGCTACGCCTTTTACCAGTGAGTGGGTAATGCGTTCTTGTAATTCGAGTTTGCGCCATGCCAGTTTATTTTCTTCTTTTTCAGTATTGCTGGTTCCTTTTACCTGTTCAGCAAATTCGACCAATCGCTCGGCAGCATCGGGACGGCGGTTGAGTACGACATCTTCAACGTATTCAAGCAGATCTTTGGGGATGTCATCGTAAACGGTTAGTAGTCCCGCATTAACAATGGCCATGTCCATGCCAGCCTGAATACCATGGTAAAGAAAAACCGAATGCATAGCTTCACGCACGGTATCGTTGCCGCGAAATGAAAAGGATACATTGGATACGCCGCCGGATACTTTGGCTCCGGGCAGGTTTGCTTTGATCCAGCGAGTGGCTGCGAAAAAATCTACAGCGTAGTTGTCGTGGTCTTCAATGCCGGTAGCAACGGGGAAAATATTGGGGTCGAATACAATATCGTTGGGCGAAAAACCAATGGTGTTGGTGAGTATGTCGTAAGAGCGTTTGCAAATATCAATACGTCGTTGGTAAGTATCTGCCTGGCCTTTTTCGTCAAACGCCATAATCACAACAGCAGCGCCGTAACGGCGTACGAGTTTTGCTTGGTGAATAAATGACTCTTCACCTTCTTTGAGTGAGATGGAATTGACAATAGCTTTGCCTTGAACACATTTCAGGCCTGCTTCAATAATCTCGAATTTGGATGAGTCGATCATGATGGGAACCCGGGCAATATCGGGTTCTGCTGCGAGTAAGTGTAAAAAACGCGCCATAGCAGCAACACCATCAAGCATGGCGTCGTCCATATTGACGTCGATAATCTGCGCTCCATCCTCTACTTGTGTTCGACAGATGTCGACAGCTTCTTCGTAATTCTCTTCCAGAATCAAGCGGGCAAATTTTCGCGAGCCAGTTACGTTAGCACGCTCACCTACGTTGACAAAGCCTGTGGTTTTATTGACATACAATGGCTCGAGGCCGCTTAACAACATATCGTTAATATCAGTCACAATCTTTTCTCTTTAGGCTGCTTGCGTGTTTTTCAGTGTGCGGGGCGCGTGATTATCGGCCAGTGTTTTGAGTGCACGAATATGTTCTGGTGTGGTGCCACAGCAGCCACCAATAATATTCACATGGCCACCTTTGACGAAGGGTTCAATTTCGTTAACCATTTGTTGTGCTGTTTGATCATATTCGCCAAATTCATTGGGTAGCCCTGCATTGGGGTGTGCGGTTACATAACAGTTGGCGATTTGATCGAGTCGCTTAACATAGGGGACCATATCTTTCGCACCCAGTGCACAATTAAGGCCAATACTTAACATATTGCTGTGCATGACAGAAATGTAAAAGGCTTCAGCGGTTTGGCCAGACAAGGTTCGGCCGCTGGCATCAGTAATGGTGCCGGAAATCATTAACGGAAAATGGCCATAACGTTCTTGCAGCTCGGCCACCGCAAAAATACCGGCTTTGGC
This sequence comes from Cellvibrionaceae bacterium, assembly GCA_050289485.1. Classification (GTDB taxonomy): domain Bacteria; phylum Pseudomonadota; class Gammaproteobacteria; order Pseudomonadales; family Cellvibrionaceae; genus JBNKFV01. The sequence continues at coordinate 77,457 of JBNKFV010000028.1, read as the reverse complement.
GTTGAGTGTGTCGAAAATGGTTTCCAGCATGAGTATATCGGCACCACCTTCGAGCAGGGCTTCACCCGCTTCGTAATAGGCAGCTCTTAACTGGTCGAAAGTGACCAGGCGTTTGCCTGGGTCATTCACGTCGGGCGACATAGAGGCCGTGCGGCTGGTTGGCCCCAGTGCACCTACGACAAAGCGCGGCTGCGACGGTGTTTTTTGATTCCACTTGTCTGCAGCCTTGCGGGCGCATTGTGCAGCGGCATAGTTAATGTTTCGAACCGCGTTTTCCAATTCGTAGTCTGCCTGCGCAATCGTGGTGGCATTGAACGAATTTGTGCAGGCGAAATCTGCGCCGGCATTGAAGTAACTTTCATGAATGGCTTCAATCAAATCAGGGCGGGTAATACTTAATAGATCATTGTTGCCTTTTAGTGGAATAGGATGATTAGCAAATGCCTCGCCTCTGAAATCGGCTTCTTCGAGTTTATGTTCCTGAATCATGGTGCCCATGGCACCATCCAATAGCATAATGCGCTGGGCGAGAATTTTTTCCAGGGTAGGCGTGACATCGGTCAACATGTGGGTACCTGTTGCATGTTTGTTCAAATGGTTGCTCAAAATAATGGGGCCAATAATGATTGCCGATGACGAGCTTTAACAGCGTGCGGGCTTATTGGCAAAGTCGCCAATTGTAACTGTTTTTGCAGTGTTTCGCTTGATTTTGCGCCATAAAATCCACTGTCACAGTGATTGTGAATGGTTGGGATCCAGTTGCCGCTTTTTGGTGTGTAAACTGTTCGGCAATACTTGGGGATATTGCGAAGTCCGTTCCGGGTGGGTAATAAATTTGGGCTGGTTGTCAGCGGGTGATGGGCCAATTATTTGTTATGTCACTTATTGGTGGCTGCTGCAATGACAGTAGACAAACCTGTGCTATGTGGCGTCTTAGTAAAAAGTCTTTAGAATACCCGCACGTTGTTTTCGAAGCTTTAATACAGTGTTTGGTCATGATTGATGTGAGCCCCTTTTTTAACCTGCCGGTGGCTGAAGTGCTTGAAGCTCTCAAGCGTTCTTTTGGATCCAGTCATGCCGTGGTATTGGAGGCGCCACCCGGTGCTGGCAAGACCACGTTGGTGCCCCTGGCTTTACTGGATGAGCCCTGGTTGGAGGGGCAGAAGATTTTGCTGCTGGAACCCCGGCGACTGGCAGCGCGGGGTGCTGCTGAGCGCATGGCGAGTATGCTGGGCGAGCAGGTCGGCGGCACAGTGGGCTATCGCATTCGTATGGAATCGAAGGTGGGGCCGGCCACGCGCATCGAGGTGGTAACCGAAGGTATTCTCACCCGCATGCTGCAAGATGACCCAGTGCTTGACGGGGTTGGCCTGGTTATCTTTGACGAGTTCCATGAGCGCCATCTTGATGGCGACCTTGGTTTAACGCTTTGCTTATATAGTCGTGATGAATTGGCTGACCTGAGGACGTTGCCGTTAAAGTTGTTGGTTATGTCGGCCACGCTAGGCACCGATGCTGTCAGTGCGTTTCTAAGTCATGCTTCTGTAGTAAAAAGTGAAGGGCGCAGTTACCCCATTGATATTCGTTATACCGCACCGTTTCAATATGGCGAAAACGTGGTTGATAGAGTGGCCGCAACAGTAATAGATGTGTTGCAGCAGGAAATGGGCAGTGTGTTGGTTTTTCTGCCCGGCCAGGGTGAGATTCGCACAGCAGCACAGCAGTTAGCTGACTTGATAGATGATACGGATGTGGTGATTACGCCGCTTTACGGCGACCTTACCTTGGCGGAGCAGCGTAAAGCGATTGCTCCCGTCGCGGAGCCTCAACGGAAAGTCGTTTTGGCGACGAGTATTGCTGAGTCAAGCCTCACGATTGAAGGTGTGCGTGTGGTGGTTGATGCAGGGCTTTCCCGTGTTCCGGTATTCGATGCCAGCACTGGCATGACTCAGCTGCAAACCCAGCGAGTGTCGCGAGCGGCGGCCACACAACGGGCTGGCCGAGCCGGGCGAATGGGGCCGGGGATTTGTTATCGCTTGTGGTCTGAATCACAACAGGCGTCGTTGGCGGAAGAGAGCCCGGTAGAAATGGCTGCTGCGGATCTTACCCCGCTGGCATTGCAGTTGATGCAGTGGGGTGTACAGCATCCCAATGAATTGCGTTGGCTTACTGCGCCTAGTGAACACGGTTTTGTGCAGGCCTTGCAATTGCTGGAAGGGCTTGGGGCGATCGAGCGAGAGTCAGTCAATGCTCAGTGGCGTTTGACTACCCATGGCCAACATATGGCGGGTTTGCCTATGCATCCCCGTTTGGGGCATATGCTGTTACAGGCATTATATTGGCAAGCTGCCGGTGCCGTGGTCGCAACCGATAGTGTGGCCCTGATAGAGATAGCAGGCGCTCTGGCGAGTTTGATGGCTGAACGGGACTTGTTTATCCGCCGAGCCAGTGATGCTCATGCGCTGCCGGTTGATATGTGTTTGCGACTACATTGTTTGTTAAATATCGAAGGCTCAGGATCGGCGATGGGGTACAAGCCTAGTGGCGGTCAGCTAAAACGGCTGCGTACCCAAGCCAAGGGGTTTTTGCGGCGGTTGCCTGCACTATCAGCTATGCAGAATAGGCCTTGTCCAGCCTTGCCGGTTTTGAGTCTTGATGAATGGGTCGCAGTGTTGGTTGCACAGGCCTATCCCGATCGCATCGCGATTAAAACCAAGCGTGGCAGCTATCAATTGAGTAATGGTCGACGCTGCCAACTGCCTGAGGGTGATGGTTTGGCAAAAGAAAAGGTATTGGCCGTCGCCCAGTTGTATAGCCATCAGCGATCAGGGCAAGGCCAATTGGATAATGTTGGTTTGGCTGCCGCACTGCCTGTCGCACGTTTTAATGATTTACTGGCAGCATGTATTGAAGAGCAAGTGATACTGGATTGGAGTGACAAAGACGAGCGGCTGATTGCCGAGCGTCAGCGTTCAGTAGGTAAAGCATTATTAGACGCCCAACCATTGCAGTGTATCAGCGCGGAAGAAAAGCAAACCGCTATCGCGGGCATGCTCAAGCGTAAAGGTTTTGATGCACTGCCGTGGACGGATGCTTGCTTGCAGTTTTTGCATCGTGTGCATCATGCCTCTCGTATTGCGGCAGACGAAAACTGTGCAAGCCGATTACCGCAGGTGGAAGAGATAAAACGTTGGCCATCGTTTTCCAAGGACGGGTTAATGCAAAATGTCGATTGGCTTATGCCGTTTTTGACAGATGTGAGCAGACAGTCTGATCTTGAAAAAGTGGACTTATTGTCTGCATTAAAGTCACGTATTGAGTGGAGTGGCCAGCAGTGGTTGAATGAGCATTTTCCCGTATCAATTACGGTTCCTTCCGGACGAGACGTTATTCTCGATTATTCAAAAGACGTACCGGTGCTGGCGGTTAAGTTGCAGGAAATGTTTGGTTGTATTGAAACCCCAGCGGTAGCCAATGGACTATTGCCGCTGCAGGTACATTTGCTTTCACCGGCGGGCAGACCATTACAGGTAACCCAGGATTTGGCGGGGTTTTGGCAGGGCGCCTATCATGCTGTGAAGAAAGATATGAAGGGGCGTTATCCTAAACATCCTTGGCCTGATGACCCCCTAAATTTTAAAGCGACAGCATTGACCAAAAACCGGCTGGCAAAACATCAGTCGTAAGAGGTTTGATAACAGGCCCTAAGGTAAGTAGGTTGCAGGGCAGGGAACAGGTAGCGGGAGGTAGAGATATAGCCCCCTCTAGGGTACAATCCGCGCTCTTTTTCAACCGCAGACATGAGTAAGTTTGTCGCTATGGAAATCGCACCCTATCAACATGCCCTAAAAGATCTTCAGGCGCGCACCGACGTGCTTAGGGGGTATCTTTGACTACGCTCACAAAAAAGAGCGTTTAGCTGAAGTAGAGCTCGAATTGGCCGAGCCCGACGTATGGAATGACCAAGCTCGTGCTCAGGAACTCGGGCGCGAGCGTTCTTCGCTGGAAGTCGTCGTCAACACTATCGAAACCCTGGATGCCGGTGTGGCTGACGCCCGCGAGCTGCTGGAGATGGCAGCTGATGACGGTGATGAAGACCTGCTGGGCGACGTAGATAGCGAAATCAATAGTCTTACCGCTAAACTGGAAGAACTGGAGTTTCGTCGTATGTTTTCCGGCGAAATGGACGAAAACAATGCTTATCTGGATATTCAGGCCGGCTCCGGCGGCACCGAGGCACAGGACTGGGCTGAGATGATTCTGCGTATGTTCCTGCGTTGGGGCGAGGATAAGGGCTTTAAAACCACCCTTGAGGAGTGCTCAGCAGGGGAGGTGGCCGGTATCAAGAGTGCCACGATTCGTTTTGAAGGCGAGTATGCCTTTGGTTGGTTACGCACCGAAACCGGCGTGCATCGTTTAGTGCGTAAATCGCCTTTCGACTCGGGTAATCGCCGACACACGTCGTTCAGTTCGGTATTTGTGTCGCCAGAGATCGATGACAATATCGATATCGACATTAATCCAGCCGATGTGCGCACGGACACTTACCGTGCGTCAGGTGCGGGTGGTCAGCACATTAACAAAACCGACTCGGCGGTGCGTTTAACCCATGGGCCTTCTGGTATTGTGGTGTCTTGCCAGAGCGAGCGTTCACAGCATCAAAACCGCGATAGAGCCTGGAAAATGCTGCGGGCAAAATTGTACGAGCAAGAGATGCTGAAGCGCCAGGAAGCGGCACAGGCGCAGGAAGACAGTAAGTCTGATATCGGTTGGGGCAGCCAGATTCGCTCCTATGTACTCGACGATCAGCGTATCAAAGACTTGCGCACCGGCGTGCAGACCAGTAACTGCCAGGCGGTGCTTGACGGGGCGCTGGATCAGTTTATTGAGGCCAGCCTAAAAGCCGGCCTGTAAAATTCTGGATGCTGCGACAGAGGTGTCCGGCCCAGTGTATAAACCACAACGTATAAATTGGATAAATCAATGACAGAGCAACAAAACGCCCAGCCGCAAGATGAAAACAAACTGATTGCCGTGCGTCGTGAAAAGTTAAATGCCTTGCGTGAGCAGGACGGCCCGACTTTTCCTAATACGTTTCGCCCCACCCATAAGAGTCAGCAGTTAAAAGACACTTACGGTGAAAAGTCGAAGGAAGAGCTTGAGTCGATGGGTGAAGTCGTTGCGGTGGCTGGCCGTATTGTTGCCATGCGCGGTGCGTTTCTCGCCATTCAGGATGTTGCTGGTCGTATTCAATTGTATGTGTCGAAAGAAGCGCGTCCATTTGCCAAGAAACTTGATCTGGGTGACATTGTCGGCATCAAAGGTGTGTTGCATAAATCGGGCAAAGGCGATCTGTATGTGCAGATGGATGAGAGCCATTTGTTGACCAAGTCGCTGCGCCCATTGCCCGATAAATTTCACGGTTTGGCGGACCAGGAAACGCGTTATCGCCAGCGTTATGTTGATTTGATTGCGAATCCCGAAGTGCGCGATACCTTTGTGATTCGTTCGAAAGTGGTTCAGTTTATTCGCAATTATCTGAACAACAAAGACTTCATTGAAGTTGAAACACCGATGCTGCAGGCCATTCCCGGTGGGGCATCGGCACGGCCGTTTATTACCCATCACAACGCGTTGGATATCGATATGTATTTGCGTATCGCACCGGAGTTGTACCTAAAGCGTCTGGTGGTGGGTGGTTTCGACCGGGTTTATGAAATTAACCGTAATTTCCGTAATGAAGGCTTGTCTACTCGTCACAATCCTGAATTCACCATGTTGGAGTTCTACCAGGCTTATGCCGACTATCACGACCTGATGGATTTAACCGAGGATATGTTGCGCAAACTGGCTGAGACAGTATTGGGTACTGCTCAGGTGCGCAGCACCGTCAAAAATGCAGAAGGAGAGGTTGTCCAGGAAACCTTCTATGATTTTACCAAGCCCTTTGCACGCTTAAGTGTGTTTGACTCGATACTGCAGTTTAATCCAAATATTACCGCAGCAGCGTTAGCCGATGAACAGGGCGCACGCGAAATTGCCGAGCATCTGGATATTCCTTTGAAGGACAGCTGGGGGTTGGGCAAGGTACAGATTGAAATTTTTGAAAAAACGGTTGAGCATCGCTTGTCTGAGCCCACGTTTATCACGCAGTACCCAGCGGAAGTATCTCCCCTGGCGCGCCGTAACGACGATAACCCTTTTGTGACTGACCGTTTTGAGTTTTTCATTGGCGGCCGTGAAATTGCCAATGGCTTTTCGGAGCTTAACGATGCAGAAGACCAGGCAGAGCGCTTTATGGCACAGGTGGCCGAAAAAGACGCCGGTGATATAGAAGCTATGCATTACGACGCTGACTACGTACGCGCACTGGAATACGGTTTGCCACCTACTGCCGGGCAAGGCATCGGTATCGACCGTTTAGTCATGTTGCTTACCGACTCGCCATCTATTCGCGATGTATTGTTATTTCCGGCAATGCGTCCAGAATAACTCCTTGTACAAGCAGGTCTGTTTCTCAGGCCTGCTATTATTTCCTTGTTGGTTTCCCGTCGGTTTTTCTTGTTTTTTGGCTTTTTGCTTTGTTTGTGTTTTAAGGGTTTGTATTGCTCTGCTGGCCAGTGGCGGCACGTCCATGTACCGCATGAACTCGACAAAAAGCCTGCCGGGTTAATACTAACGTCTAATAAAAATACACCTTACGAACGGCTGCGTAAGGTGGTTTCTGTCTTTTATACTGGCTTGCAGTTGTCTGTAAGTATCCAATCAGGTGCTCTGATCTTATCAACAACAATGACAGCAACGGAGCAACCCATGCCTAAATCTCTATTGACTGTGTTGTCTGGTCTTGTGATTTTCTGTTTATTAATGACAGGTTTCTTTATTTTTTCGGAGCCGGTCAACAGCCTGCTTGTTAAAGTTTTTTTTATTGCGACCAGTTTGTCTGTAGGTGCTGTTTTGTTTCTATCACGAGCACATGTGATGGGCTCTTCCAGTAATGATGAAATTGATCAATGCATAGAGGCGCTGGCACAAGGCAATATGACTTGTCGCATCAGTGAAGAGGGTGTGGCGTCGGTAGGCGATATAGCACGGCACTTGAATAAAGCTATTGAGCATCTTCAGCGCGTGTTAGCACGCTTTTCGCGTGGTAGCGTGGCGATGGCAAAAACAGCTGTAGTGCTTGATGAGAGTGAACGGCATATGAGCCAGCGTGTCGAGCAGGTCGCTAGTCAGTTGAGTTCGGCAGCGGCTGCCAGTGAAGAGTTATCGGCCAGCGCGCAAGAGGTTAATCGAAATTGTAATGTAGCACTTGGCAGTGCTCGTGCGGCAAATCACGTAGCTGCTGATGGCGCTGCTATTGTTGATAGCACTGTTGCGGCGATGCAAAGCATATCTGCTATCGTGAACGAGTCGGCCGCGGTGGTAAAAAATCTGGGCGCCAGATCTGACGAAATTGGTAACATTATTGAGTTGATTAGAGAAATTGCGTCGCAGACTAATTTATTGGCACTAAACGCGGCCATCGAAGCCGCTCGGGCCGGCGAACACGGACGAGGATTTGCTGTGGTATCTGACGAGGTGCGTAAATTGGCCGGGGAAACGGCAGGAGCAACTTCGCAGATAGCGAGTACTGTAGAGGCTATGCAGGAAGATCTAAAGGTTGCCGTGCAGTCGATGGTTCGTGGTGTTGACGTGGTGAACAACGGTGCTGTTGAGGCAGAGCGTTCCGGTGCGGCTTTACGTAATATTCAGTTGGAAATCGAAAAGGTAACCAACGAAATACGGCATATTGAAACTGCGAGTAACGAGCAGACGACAACCACAACGGAGCTGTCTAAAAACTTGCAACAGGTTGCGGTAGTGATGGAAGAGAATGCAGAAACCATTACCACTAATGCGGGTGCCGTCAATCGCCTGAGTGCTTTCTCTCGTGAGATGAAACAGCTGATTGGCGAGTTTAAGCTCATTACCAAAGATGATGCCAAAAAGATGGTTGAAGACGCCATTGCTTACATAAGCGTTCATGGTCGCGAGGCAGCTTTCAAAGAATTTGATAACCCGCAAGGGCCGTTTGTGAATGGTGAGTTGTTTGTGTTTGCGCAAGGATACGATGGTTATATGTATGCCTACGGTGGTGATGCGCCACTGTCTGGAAAAAATATGATTGGGCTCAAGGATGCCGACGGCAAACCTATTGCCATACCCATGATTGAGATCGCCAAAACGCAAGGTAGCGGCTGGTATTCTTATCGTTTCAATAATCCCCACACCGATCGCGTTGAGCCCAAAAGCACCTATGTGCAGGCTGCAGGCGAAGATATCTATATTGCCTGTGGCATTTACCATCAAGGATAATTAGTTCTCATTCTCAGTTTTGTGGGGTGTCGCCCTTTGTCCTAAGGGGGGGGCTCCACGACGACGTGTCTTTCTCCTGCTAAACTTTTTCCGTATTGGTCGATAATTTTAAGTAATAGTAAGTTATTAAGCGGTCTATCATTCACTAGCAAAGTATCGGCCTCACGTTAATTTAGTAAGTACTCTTAATGATAAGTACAACGTCGGAGTTACCCATGCCGAAACAGCTGTATATTCCCTTGTCTGGCCTGATTATTTTGTTTTTGTTGCTGACCGCTTATTTCGTGTTTCTAAGCCCGGAAAGCCTCACTGCTATGCGGGTGTCTTTCCTCGTCACTATGATGGCGGTTATAGGGCTGGTGGTGTTGCTGTGGCAGTCCGCCGGTGTTGCTGGTGTGAACTCTGAGGTTGACGAGTGCTGTGAAGCCCTGGCCGCTGGCAATGTTACACGCAAGGTAAGTGATCAGGGCTTACAAAGTGGCGGCGACATAGCCCAGCATCTCAATACGGCTATAGATAACCTGCAAAGAGTGTTGGCCAAGTTTTCCCGTGGCAGTGTTGCCATGGCGAAAACCGCTTCATTGCTGGAGGGTAGCGAAAAAGACATGAGTGAGCGGGTAGAGCGGGTTGCCAGCCAGCTTAATTCAGCAGCTACCGCCAGTGAGGAGTTGTCGGCCACAGCGCAGGAAATCAATAAAAACTGCACTATTGCCTTTGACAGTTCACGTAAAGCTAATGAGGTGGCCATTGAGGGGACCTCGATTGTTAGCAGCACCGTGGCTGCTATGAACAGTATTTCGGATATCGTGAATGAATCGGCCACCGTGGTGAAAAGCCTGGGAGCCAGGTCTGATGAGATTGGCAATATTATTGAGTTGATTCGTGGTATTGCCTCGCAAACCAATTTGTTGGCATTGAATGCAGCGATTGAGGCTGCCAGGGCGGGTGATCATGGCCGCGGGTTTGCAGTAGTGTCTGATGAAGTGCGTAAATTGGCCGGTGAGACTGCTGATGCAACCTCGCAAATTGCTGCCACTGTTGAGGCCATGCAAGAGGATTTAACCAAGGCCGTTCAGTCTATGGAGCAAGGCGTTAAAGTGGTGAGTGAAGGCACCGTAGAAGCTGGGCGCTCGGGCGATGCGTTGAAAAATATATTAATCGAAATCGAAAAAGTTACGAGAGAAATTCAGCATATTGAGCAGGCAAGTAAAGAGCAAACTGCAACCACCACTGAGTTGTCGCAACATTTGCAACAGGTTGCTGTGGTGATGGATGAAAATTCCAAGAGTATTCACACCAATGCCGATGCAGTGAAGCGGTTAAGTGATTTCTCGCGGGAAATGAAACAATTAATAGGCCAGTTTAAACTGGTTACCAAAGACGATGCGCAGAACATGGTTGAACAGGCGATTGAGTACGTTAAGACTCATGGCCGAGAGGCCGCCTTTAAAGAATTCAACAACCCCGAAGGGCGTTTTGTGAATGGCGAACTCTTTATTCTCGCACAAGGTTACGATGGTTTTATGTTTGCCTATGGCGGTGGTGCTCCCTTGGCAGGGCATAACATGCTCGATGCGAAAGATGCTGACGGCAAGCCGCTTGGCCCGCCAATGATCGATATTGCCAAGAGCAAGGGCAGTGGTTGGTATACCTATCGGTTTAACAATCCGCATACGGACAGAATCGAACCCAAAGCTACTTATGTTAAAGCCATTGGTGAAGACACCTATGTTGCTTGCGGTATCTACCAAAATAGCTAGGGCCTGTAACAGTCCTAGCTACGCCAGAAAGCCACTGAAAAGAGGGAGAAAACCGTAAAGTACTCAAGGCGGCCGAGAATCATGGCGCCAGACAATATCCATGTACCCGTGTCAGTCACTGGTTGGAAATTCGAGCCCACGGCACCGAAGCCTGGGCCGAGCACATTCACACAGGCTGCTACCGCCGTGAATGCCGACCAGAAATCAAGTCCTGTAAGCATCAGCATCAGCGTGATTATCATACTACTGCCGGCGGCAACGGTCATAAATGCCATGGCGGCACTACGTACCTCGGGGCCAATAGCGTGCCCTTGGTACTTCATCGAGAACACACCGTTGGGATGAACCAACAATTTAAGCTGCCAGGCAATGGTTTTTACCGACAGAATATTGCGAATAATTTTATTGCCGCCTGCCGTTGAACCTGCACAACCACCGAGGTATCCCGCAAAAATAAGTAATAGCGCCGTTGCTGGTGGCCAGTGGCTTAAGTCTGCTGCACCAAACCCGGTGCTGGTAATAAACGAAATAATATGGAAGAGCCCAAAGCTCATTGATTCCAGATAGTGTTCGTAGTGGTGTATTGCAAACAGGTAAGCGCCCAGCACCAGGGACAGCACTGCAACAATCCACAGGAAAACGCGGGTCTCTTCGTCTTGGTAATAAGTGCCCAAGCTACGATTGCGTATTACACGAAAATGCAGTCCAAAGTTAATAGCTCCAGCCAGCATAAACAGGTTGCTGATCATCAATAACGAGTGACTTTCGAAATACCACATGCTGGCGTCATGGGTAGAAAATCCACCGGTGGAAACCGTGGTAAAACTATGGGCGATGGCATCGTAAAAGCTCATTCCGCCCAGGTAGTAAGCCATTGCGCACATAACGGTCAACAGAATGTAAATGCCCCACAGATAGTGCGCAGTGTTCGCGACCCGAGGCGAAAGCTTGTCATCTTTGATGGGCCCGGGGGTTTCTGCTTTGAGTAATTTCATACCGCCAATATTCAACATGGGCAGCACGGCTACAACAAAAATCACGATGCCCAGGCCTCCCATCCACTGTAAAAACTGACGATAAAGAAGAAAGCTTTTGGGCATGCTATCTAGACCGGAAAGCACGGTAGCCCCGGTGGTAGTTAGTGCACTGATAGACTCAAATACTGCATCAGTGAAGCTGGTATGAGTTACCAGCATAATCGGTACGGCACCCAGCAGGCCTGCTACGATCCAGGTGATGGTGGCAAAGGTCAATGCATCACGAAACGACGTTCTTGAGAGGTCGGTCGAGCGGGTCAGTAAAAACAAAACTGCACCGCTGAGTAGCATAACTAACGATGGGTAGAGAAAATCAATACCAATATGGTCTTTAAAGATAATGATAGATGACAGGCCAAACAACAATTGAGTAGCCCCCATCCAGACAACGGGCATGGCCAGCAGGCGAATAGTGATTGTAGAATTTACCATCGGCTGAAAACGTCTTAGGCCCTTTATGGTGTATCTATACCTCAGGGAAATAGACCCCAGTGAAATAGAAAACAAGGTTCTTGATTGTCTATGTCAGGGTGCATAGTCTACCCATATCTTGAGGGAATGGGCAGCAAGAAAACGACCTTTATAAACCCTTGTAAATGGTGTGGAGACAGTATGGCGTTAATGATGGTATGTCTACATAACTCGGCGCGCATGGGTGCAGTGGCGTTTGCGCTATTATGCAGTGTACTGGCTCAAGCAGGTGGGTTGATGGCGATTGATGGCGACTGGCAGCAAGGGGCCATGGTGAAAGGCAGAGTTGTTCCGGGGAGTAGTGTGGTATTTGCGGGGCGGTCGCTGCGTGTAGCCAACGATGGTAGCTTTGTGTTGGGTTTAGGGCGAGATCAAGCGCCGAAAGCCGTACTAACCGTGAAAACCCCCGATGGTGCCGTTGATAAACTCTCATTTGACGTGAAGCAGCGCGATTATCGCATTCAGCGCGTTACCGGCGTACCCCAGAAAACGGTAACCCCTGACCCGGAGCAAATTGCGCGCGCGAGGAAAGAAGCGGAAATGGCGTGGCGTGCTCGCGCAAGCGATTTTCCTCGTGAAGACTACCAAACAGCGTTTATATGGCCGGTTACCGGCCCTATCTCTGGTGTTTACGGCAGTCAGCGAGTATACAATGGCAAACCAGGAACCCCGCATTATGGTGTTGATATTGCCCAGCCTACCGGTACGATCGTGGTCGCTCCAGCCAGTGGCGCCGTGACACTGGTGCATGACGACATGTTTTACTCTGGAGGTACCCTGATTATCGATCATGGTCACGGCATCAGCTCTACGTTTATCCATCTGAGCAAGATTCTGGTCAAGGAGGGTGAAGAAGTGAAGCAGGGGCAGAAAATTGCGTTAGTGGGGGCCAGTGGTAGGGCTACCGGCCCGCACTTGGATTGGCGAATGAACTGGTTTAATGTGCGTCTCGACCCACAGCTGGTGGTTGGGCCAATGCCGCAACCATAGTGTCAACAGGCCATTGTCTCTTGATGCGCCGCTGAATGGTTTGCACTACTTTTTTGGTAACAGGTTGAATGGGTATGTTAGATAAGAAATTGTTAGCACTGCTGGTCTGTCCGGTTAGTAAAGCATCGCTGGATTACGACCAGCAACAACAAGAGCTGGTTTGTCTGGCCAGTGGCTTGGCATATCCAGTACGTGATGGCATTCCCGTCATGCTGGAAAGCGAGGCCCGCCAAATGTCAGTTGATGAAGTAGAGCAGAAGCGTCAGGCCGCAAACGGTTAGGGCCTGCTCAAGGTGAAGGTGGTTTAAGGATTTTCATGGCAGAAGATACGATTTTTAGCAAAATTATTCGTGGCGATATCCCTGCAGAAAAGCTCTATGAAGACGAGCTTTGTATCTGTATCAACGATATTGCCCCAAAAGCACCAGTACATGTACTGGTTATCCCGAAGCAGCCTATTCCCCGGCTGGTAGACGCAACTGATGCCGATAAAGCGGTGCTCGGCCATTTGCTGGTTAAGGTGGGTGAGATTGCTCGGCAGCTAGGTATTGGCGACGCGTTTCGTGTGGTCATTAACAATGGCGCCAACGCTGGGCAGACGGTCTTTCATCTGCACCTGCATATTTTGGCAAACAAGGCCTTTTCTGAAGATGACATGGGTATGTAGTGTTGATGGCCTAATGTCTGTTTGTTCGGTGCAAATCTTGGCTTGATAGAGGCCATTCTTTGTGACTGGGCTATTAAATCAACGAAAATTTGGCCCCTCCCAGCCTAAGCTCTCGCGTTCAGTCCGGCATCACCTATATACTTAGCGGCTTTTTAAGGCGAAGCCAGTCATTTTTCCGCTAGGGATCGAGGGCGCTGGCAATCAGTAACAAATAGCAGGTTTGGATATATTTATATGAAATGCGCTGAGATTCGCAATGCTTTTTTACGTTTCTTTGAAACCAAAGGGCACACTATCGTTGCCAGTAGCAGTCTGGTACCGGAAAACGACCCCACCTTGTTGTTCACTAACGCGGGGATGAACCAGTTTAAAGACGTGTTTCTGGGTGAAGACAAGCGCCCCTATACTCGTGCGACGACATCTCAGCGCTGTGTGCGTGCTGGCGGCAAACACAATGACCTCGAAAATGTCGGCTATACTGCCCGCCACCATACTTTTTTCGAAATGCTGGGTAATTTCAGTTTCGGTGACTACTTCAAAGAAGATGCCATTGCTTATGCGTGGGAGTTTTTGACCTCTGCTGACTGGTTGCATATTCCCGCCGAAAAGCTGTGGGTTACCGTTTATGCCGAAGATGATGAGGCCTACGACCTTTGGAACAAAAAGGTAGGCATTCCCGCTGAACGCCTGATTCGCATTGGCGACAACAAAGGTGGCAAGTATAACTCCGATAATTTCTGGGCCATGGGCGATACGGGTCCCTGCGGCCCCTGTACCGAAATTTTCTACGATCATGGTGAAGATATCTGGGGTGGCCCTCCTGGCACGCCGGAAGAAGACGGTGATCGCTATATTGAAATCTGGAACAACGTATTCATGCAGTACAACCGCACGGCGGATGGGCAGATGAACCCATTACCAAAGCCGTCAGTAGATACCGGTATGGGGCTGGAGCGCATTGCTGCTGTTATGCAGCATGTGCATAGTAATTATGAGATCGATCTGTTTCAGAGTCTGTTAACAGCCGCAGCGGAGGCCACCGGCACCAGCGATATGAGCAACAAATCGCTGCGGGTGATTGCAGACCATCTGCGGTCCTGTTCGTTCTTAGTGGTAGATGGGGTTGTGCCATCCAATGAAGGCCGTGGCTATGTGCTGCGTCGCATTATGCGCCGTGCGATTCGTCATGGTCATAAGCTGGGACAAACCCAGCCGTTTTTCCACACCCTGGTTGGCGCCCTGGTTGACGAAATGGGTGAAGCCTATCCGGAACTGAAAGCCGGGCAGAAGCAGGTTGAAAAAGTATTTCTGGCAGAAGAAGAGCAATTCGCCAAAACTCTTGATAAAGGTATGGCTGTATTGGAGGGCGCGCTGGCGTCGCTCAAGGGCGACACGATTCCTGGCGATGTTGTATTTACCTTATACGATACCTATGGTTTCCCCCTGGATCTGACTACCGATATCGCGCGCGAGCGCAACCTTAAGGTTGACGAAGCGGGTTATGAAAAGGCCATGGATGAGCAGCGTGCTCGTGCCCGTGCCGCTGGTGCGTTCAAGGTGGATTACGGCAATGTATTGAACCTTGAGGGCGAAACCTCGTTTACCGGTTACGATGCATTGGCTAGTGCGGGTAAGGTGGTGGCCATCTTGTGTGATGGAGCCAAGGTAGATTCGCTGGCCGAGGGGCAAGCAGGCGTTATCGTGCTCGATAAAACGCCGTTTTATGCCGAGTCTGGTGGTCAGGTGGGCGATTGCGGCTATCTGCAGGGTACTTCCGGCAAGTTTGAGGTAGACGATTGTACCAAGCAGCAAGGTCATCATTTGCATCACGGCCGTGTACTGATTGGCAGCGTTCGCGTTGGTGACTCTCTCGACGCCTCCGTGGATGCCAATGTGCGAGAAGCCACGGCGTCTAACCACTCAGCTACCCACTTGTTGCATGAGGCGCTACGCCGGATTCTCGGTAAGCATGTCATGCAGAAAGGGTCTCTGGTGAACTCAGAGCGCTTGCGTTTTGACTTTGCTCACAATGAAGCCGTGTCAGCAGCTGAACTCAAGGCCATTGAGCAACTGGTGAATGAGCAGGTGCGTGCCAATACGCCAGTGGCCACTGAGGTGTGTGATATGGAAGCCGCCAAGAACAAAGGCGCCATGGCATTGTTTGGTGAAAAATATGGTGACCAGGTTCGCGTACTGACCATGGGGTCAGAGGCGTTCTCGGTTGAGCTTTGTGGTGGCACTCACGTGAGTCGAACTGGCGATATCGGGTTACTACGTATTGTTTCTGAGTCTGGTATTGCCGCCGGTGTGCGCCGTATTGAGGCAGTGACGGGTGCGGCTGCCCTTACCTATATAGATCAGCAGGAGAAAGCATTACAGCACGTGTGCGAGTTGGTAAAAGGTTCGCCTGATAATGTGGTCGATAAGGTAACCGCATTGCGTACTGAGTTACGTGAGCTGGAAAAAGCACTTAACAGTGCCAAAAGCCAGCTGGCATCTGCCGCCAGTGGTGAGCTGGTGAATCAGGCCGTTGCTGTTGGTGATATTAAAGTACTGGCTGTACGGGTACCGGGCGTTGATGGCAAAGACCTGCGTGATTTGACAGACCAACTGAAAAACAAGCTGGGGCGTGCGGTGGTGCTGTTGGCAGCGGTTGAAGGCGATAAAATTTCGTTGGTCGCAGGGGTATCTAAAGATTTAACGACGACTGTTAAAGCTGGGGATCTGATGAGGCACGCCGCCGGTATTGTTGGCGGGAAGGGCGGTGGTCGTCCGGATATGGCTCAAGGCGGAGGTAGCGATCTTGCTGCTTTGCCACAAATGCTGGAGGGGGTTCCCGATTGGGTAGCCTCTCTATGCGGCTAAGCTAATCCAAGGGTACATCTGTAAGGAATGCTGCTTAGAGGTGACTTGGTGCTAAGGTATGGGATTTTAATGCTGGCTTGTCAGCGTATTGAGTGATGCAAAAAGTCATAATTATAGGCAGGAATTGATTTAATTTTACCGTGTTTTGGTGTTTAATTGCGCGCTGCTCAAGGGCAGTGTGTGGCGATTTGCCACGTTTTTTAGTGTTGAGGGCTAAATGAGTTTACTGGTTCAGAAATACGGTGGTACCTCCGTCGGTTCGACAGAGCGAATCGAAGCCGTGGCCGATAAGGTGGCAGGTTTTCGGCGTGATGGTCACGATATTGTCGTGGTAGTTTCAGCGATGTCTGGTGAAACCAACCGTTTGATTGGTTTGGCAAATGCTATTCAGGAGAACCCTGATCCTCGTGAGTTCGACGTACTGGTATCTACCGGTGAGCAGGTAACCATTGCGTTGCTCTGTATGGCGCTTAAACAGCGTGGTTTCGACGCCAAATCGTATACTGGTGCACAGGTTAGGATCCTCACTGACAATGCGCATACCAAAGCCCGTATTCAGGAAATTCATGTAGATAACATGCGCGAGGATCTCGCTGCTGGCCGGGTAGTGGTTGTTGCCGGTTTTCAGGGTGTTGACGACGAAGGTAATATCACCACGCTAGGCCGTGGTGGCTCAGATACCACTGGGGTGGCACTGGCCGCGGCACTGAAAGCCGACGAATGCCAGATCTATACTGACGTTGATGGTGTGTATACTACTGACCCCCGGGTTGTCAGTGGTGCGCGACGCCTGGAGCGTATTACCTTTGAGGAAATGCTGGAAATGGCCAGTCAAGGCTCAAAAGTATTACAAATTAGATCGGTTGAGTTCGCAGGCAAGTACAATGTACCCCTGCGCGTTTTGTCCAGTTTCCAAGAGGGGCCTGGTACTCTGATTACGCTTGATGAGGATTACTCAAATATGGAACAACCCGTTGTTTCCGGTATTGCTTTTAACCGCGACGAAGCCAAAGTGACCGTGGCAGGCATTCCCGATACCCCCGGAATTGCTGCCAAAATCCTGGCACCGATCGGCGCGGCTAATATTGAAGTTGACGTGATTGTGCAAAATGTCGCTCAAGACAAGACGGCAGACCTTACGTTTACGGTTCACCGCAATGATCTAGAAAAAGCCAAGAAAGTGGTTTCTCAAGTTTCTGATGAATTGGGTGCCAGAGAGGTTTATACTGACAATAAGATCGCTAAAGTGTCAATTGTTGGTGTAGGTATGCGTTCGCATGCGGGTGTTGCATCAACAATGTTTCAAGCGCTGGCCAGTGAAAATATCAACATTCAAATGATCACAACATCCGAGATCAAAATTGCAGTGATTATCGACGAGCGCTATTTAGAACTAGCTGTGCGTTGTCTGCACTCTGCGTTTGGCTTGGATCAGCCTGAAAACGGCGTTTGATTTTTATAAAACTGGTTTTGTGGTCTATGCTGTTGTCAACAAGTTAGGCAACAGCTATCTTCAGATAGGGCACTATTTGGCATTTTTAATGTCTTTTCATAATAGAGCGCTATCATTAATGCAGTGCTGTATTTTGGATGTTAAGCGGGATCGCAAGCTGGAATTTTAGTAATTCTCACAGGATGAAATAAAGGAGCTGATAGATGTTAATTCTTACACGCCGTATTGGCGAAACCCTGATGGTAGGTGATGACGTAACGGTTACTGTGCTGGGTGTTAAAGGTAATCAGGTACGTATCGGTGTAAATGCGCCAAAAGAAATTGCTGTACACCGTGAAGAGATTTATCAGCGTATTCAGCGCGAAAAACAAGAACAGAAAGGCGACTGATAACGCCTGTGTTTCGAGAGCATGATGGTCTTAGGGTTTTGGGTGATTTGGTTTTGCAACCACCAGACACCGAAAAATATTGATTTGAATAATACTGCGACTGGACTACAAGCCATTTGTAGACACGCGAAGTGCGCTTATCGTCTTGCTTGATTCGTTTAGCAAAACAAATAGATTGTTAGTTGATCACTTTGATGTAATCGTAGGCAGCGATTACTGATATAAAGATTGAAGGCATAAAATCTTTTGCAAAATGAACTTAAGCCTTTGATTTTGTTTTAAATGTGGTATTATGCCGCCTCGTTTCGGAGAGGTGGCCGAGTGGCCGAAGGCGCTCCCCTGCTAAGGGAGTATACCCTAATCCGGTATCGAGGGTTCGAATCCCTCCCTCTCCGCCATTCCTATCTTCACTGGCCCATTCGGGTCTGCCCCTTGATGGGGATGGGCGTCCTCCTAACCCGATTGATATCCAATGCCTGTTGGAAGGCCTGTATAGTAGCCCGGAACGCTTGGCTGACTTTTTCCTTGGCAATACCCAATCAAACCCGCAAGTGAGTCACTGGCTATGCGCGCCATGCGGTTTAAACGCCTGTACTCTTGTCGACGTCACTGTTATCGGTTTTCTCAGGACCACTTTTAACTCGCAGAGGCCAAGCAGGCAGCTTTTCAACAGTCTGCTACTGGTTCTGTTGGTACTTTATTTATTCACGTGAGATATTGGCGAGCTTGAGCCCAGAATGTGCTGCAGAGCGGCTAGTGGCTTGGAGCAAAACTCTCGGCGATAAAGAATGGTAATTACAGCCGCAACCGCAGCTATGAATAACCAGGGGCTCACGAACCAGGCCAGAACGGATAGCGCAAAATAGTAGGATCGTAAGCCGTAGTTGTAGGAGTGTGCAGCCTGGTCCATGATTTTTGCCGTATAAAATGCATAGGTTTCCCGTTGTTGAGGGGTAATGTCTTTGTCTTCAGGCATCGGCGCTGCTCCTAATAGTGTAGAGCAGAAGTTGTATTGTCTGAGTGACCAGGTAAAGGTAAAAAATGCATAAATAAAAATAAAGCACAATAATAACAGTTTGAACTTAAACGCGTTTGCACTGACCACATGGGCGAACGGCAGGGCCTCAAATGCAGTAAATGTCTGATCTGCTGCGGATAGAGCAGTCACCAAACCTGCCAGCACCAAAAGGCTGGTTGAAGCAAAAAAGTTAACATTTTTCTCAAGATTACTAATTAAAGAGGCATCACTAACCCGCTGCTCGCGGGCGAGCACTCGCTGCATCCAGTCAATCCGGTAGTGGTGCAAAACGGAGGAGAGGCTATGGGAACTGTCTTTAGCCCGTTTCTTTGCAAACTGGGCATAGCCAATCCAGCCGACAAGTAACCAGAGAGGTGCAATATAGTTTGCCCAATCAGAAGCATTTGCAGGGATCATCACAAAAACCTTTAGCGAGTAGTGAAATAGCGCCCAGAGTTTACAGGTTGGGATGTAAAGACGTTAGCAATTTTTCTGCGATGAAGGCTTTCCACCGCGCAGTATCTTTTCCGGCTGCTTCGCAGATGGTAAAACCGTTTAAAACGTTGTCTCCATCGTTGCGAAACCATTTACTTTCAACCACCAGATGAAAGCGCTGGTCGGGATTTTTCAGGTCTACACAAATCTCGTAAAAGTGTCCACTGGGTAATGCCTCTCCGAGTACAACTTGCAGTCCGTTGGCCGAAACATCAACGCTTGTGCAGATGCAGATTGCATAGGGGTCGTCATCGCCTGGTTCGTCAATGGGCAGTGAAAGATAAACTCTTTCTTCTGCTTGCAGGCGATATTCTTGTCGTTGTTCTGTTTTCAATTGAAACCTCCCGCTCAGGTTTTCCGTAAACTTTTAACCACTTTGGCAAGCTGGTCTTCAAAATTACTTCCGCCACCGTGTATTTTCATTTGGTCAGTTGCTATGGCGGTTATCAGCTCGTCTTTCGTTAGTTCGGCCATTTTTTCGCCAAATCGATTTGAGAAAATATACTTATCGCTCGACAATAAGTGCACTGCCAGTTTGCCACGCTGCCATTCTCCTTCAGCAGACTTCAATTCTATCCAGTCACCGGTTTTCAATGTGTTGAGTGACTCTGTAATGGACTGTCTTTGCTGTTGTGTGAGATTCACCGAATGTGCAGTTTGGCTCGGGTGTTTATGCGCGGCTAGTTGTGTTAACTGTTCAGCTTCTTGGCGAGCTTTTTCGGCAGCTTGGCGAAGTCGCTGCTGTTGTAGAGCCAGTTCAGCAGTGTCTGCCTTTAGCTGAGTCAGGAGTTGCTCGCATTGATCACTGGCACTCTCGAGGACGCTTGCATGATTAACAGCTTTTAATGGTGTTGCAACGCCACTCGCAAGGCATAATAAAAAGTCTTCTTTGGACTTTTCTAATGCCTTATGTCCAAAACAGTTGGTGAACAATAATGAGCCACGTTCGCCGTCTTCAAATAAGAGCTTTACTCGGATTTCACCCAGGTCAGTTTGCAGGATAAACCAATCACCCAAATCAATTTTTGACCACTGTTCCCGCGACTGACGGCTGAGAGAGACCCTGGGCGCTGCGTCTATGGTGTCTACTGCTGTGATCGGTAAGGTGGTGCAGTCGATCTCTACTTTTTGTAGAGTCATGAACAATGCATGATTAAGTTCACTGACAAAAAGCTCAGCATCGTGTTGGCTGCAGGTCTCAAATACTAGTGGCTCTGCTAGTCGTTCCATCATTTCTGGAAGTAACAATTGCAGCTGCCGTTGTTGTTCAATGGTTTTTTGCGATTTAAAAAGCCAGCCGAGAAACTTGATCAGTTTTTCCCATAGTCGATAACGAGGATCGCCCCGGCCATGGTTAATGAGCAGGTAGCGCAACTCATGTTTCAAGGGTTCGGCAATAAATTCGACCACTGAACTCGGCAGGGGGCTACCTGCAAGGTGTTCTTGATAAAGTATCTCGATGGTAACTTGTGCCTGGGTGACTGCGCGCTGGGCTGCTTCACTTTCGAGCAACCTTTGTTCTATGCGGTGCGCTTTTTTTTGTTCTTTTTTCTGGGTCGCGAGCCATTCTTGCAGCAGCTTGTCGAGCTGAGTGAGGATAGTGTGCGAGTTTTCATCAATCAGCCTGTGCAAGTTATGCACAAGGCTGGTTATATGTGTGTGTTTTTTTTGTAAAAGTTTATTATCAGCAGGGTACCAATGTGCCATTTCCTCGAACAAAGTACTGGTCACGCGAAAGAAAAGATGCTCAGTATCTAATGGTTCCCTTTTTAACGCATAGGCTAAGCTAAGTTGAGCAGTCTGAAACTGGCTTAATAGTGAAGCGAGTTCCCCGTTTGGGGATATGGCATCGCTCCAGGCTTTGTGAAAGTGTTGTACAAGTAGTAATAGGTGCAGGTCATTGTCGCTAAGAGCGGCCAGCTCAATGGCGTTACGTAATTGAGCTCCGGTATGCCGTTGGGCCAATTTGTGAAGCCACTGTTGAATTCGGGGGTGGTCTGTGAGCTGTTGCTGCTGCCCGGTGTCTGTAGATGTTGTTAAATGCGTCATGAGAGTTGGTCAGGTTGCATGGTTAAGTCATCCAGGCTACGTGATTAAAGGGTAGGCCTGACTAACCAATAGCGAATCACGCACAAGGTTAAGAAGTAGGCAACGCAGCAGGCTGGAAATACTTTGTATCCAATAGTATGGCCTTGTTTAATTTCTTTAGCGCTGTAATAAAGGCTGAGGCTTACTATTGTTAGCCATATCAGCATCAGATTGGTGCTGGCTGCGCTCTGGAGGTGATCCACGGTGGCAGGAGAAAATATCAGTCCCAAAGAGGTGCCGCTGCCAACATTAACATCGAATAAAATAATCAATGCGATCAGTGTGCTAATCAATCCAAACCAATAAGCTAATCTGTGCATAAAACTGTCATTTTTCGGTGATAAATTGTTCATATAACTGGTTAAGGCGTGCTACTCCAGGTTGGTATGCTTCTGTTGTCGTTAAAAACTGCCAATTTCCTCCAAGATAAAAAGATGATTGCGTTGTGAAAGATACAAAATGTCGTTTCATTCGGCACGGCTTTTTTTACATTACCCTGCTATTGTCTTATTGCGCTGTGGTGCTTGAGGCGAGTGCGGCCCCTCCTGTTGCTGCATTTGCCAGCCCTCCAGACTTTCGTCAGCCCGCATTATCGCCCAATGGCCAGTGGATTGCCGCTATTCGTCAACCGCTATCCACGGAAAGTCTTGATGGAGAGCTTAGTGTACCTCGAACCAGGCTGGTATTGATTGCTTTTGAAGGGGGTGAAGAGAAAATTCTGGTTGAACCCAGTGCTGAACCAATGCATATCAATTGGTTGCAATGGATCAGTGATGACTTGATTTTGTTCAGTGCAGCGGTGGATTCAAAGCGTGGGACGGTAGAGCGAATGGAAGCGCAGTTATTTGTCGTTGATATCAGCTCGGGTGAATACTGGTCTGCTTTGCCTGAGGGTTTTTGGCGTAATAAAAAGTGGGTGCCCGTGGCGCAGGATCGGGTCGTCGATTTTCTCGCCGAGGATGATGAAAGTATTCTGCTTGCACTTGAGACACAGAGGCCCGGCAGTGCCGGCGTGTATTGGGTAAATGTGGTTGATGGGCGCGTAAGACTGGAGGAGCGGCCCCGCAGTCGAGTCGTTGACTGGATTGCCGACCGGCAGCATCGAGTGCGGATTGGCGTAGAAACGACTGGCGACGGTTACCGAGTGATATACCGAGCGCCAGACAGTCGCCGCTGGGGACCTTTGTGGTCGTTTAAGGCCTTCTCTCCCAATCAGGTGTGGCCGCTGGGTTTTGGCCGGAACGAAAATGTGCTGTATGTCAGCGCCTACTATGAGGGGCGTAAAGCGATTTTCAAAATCGACCTGGCGAAAACCCCACTAAGTATGGAACTGGTATTTTCGGACCCGGCCTTCGATGTGATTGGCAATCTGATTTATTCCAGTAAAACCAACGACGTGGTCGGCACCACTTACACGACTAATGGTGGTTACAGTTTCTGGAAATGGGAGTTTCTTGGTTTACAGCAAGCTATTAATCGTGTGCTTAGCGATACGAGTAACATTGTCCAAAGTTTTTCTCAAGATGAGCGTCGCTATATTGTTCTGGCGACATCCGATATTGATGCGGGCACATTTTATATCGGTGATCGTGATACTCAGCGTATTAAGCCCTTTGCTTTTCGTTACGAAAGGCTTGATCCCGAAGAAATGTCTGAAACCCAGATCACACAATATGAGGCGCGCGACGGTTTGTCGATTCAGGCATTTTTAACTCTGCCGAAACAGCGTCACACTCGCCCTCTGCCTGCGATTATTTTTCCTCATGGCGGCCCGATGAGTTTCGATAATGGTGGTTTTAACCACTGGACTCAATTTCTCGCCAGTCGTGGTTACGCGGTGTTGCAAATGAATTATCGCGGCTCTATGGGGTATGGCTATGCTTTTATGCAGGCAGGTCTTCAGGGATGGGGGCGTGAGATGCAGCATGATGTTGAAGACGGTGCCCGATGGCTGATAGATCAAGGCATAGCCGAAGCTGGGCGTATGTGCATTGTGGGTTCGAGTTATGGGGGGTACGCAGCACTGATGGGGGCGATTAACAACCCTGATCTTTATCAATGTGCGGTCAGCTTCGCGGGGGTTACTGATCTGGAATACCTGTTTGACGCTAGCAAAGGCTATCTGCACCACGGGCGGGTTGCGGCCCAGATTGGCTCTGACAAAAAACTGTTGCGAGAATATTCACCGGTGCAACATGCCGCCAGGGTAGGTGTGCCCATTCTGCTCGTTCACGGTGCAAACGATCAGCAGGTTCCGCTAGACCACGCCAAGCGTATGGTGGCAGCCCTGGAGTCTCATGATAAACCTTTGATTTATATAGAGCAGGAAGAGGGCGATCATTATTTGAGCCGTTATCAGGATCGAATAAGCTTTTACCGTGCTTTGGAGTCTTTCCTTACCGAGCATTTGCCAACTGATTTAGAGGTTTCAGACGCCCCCCGATAACAGCCGCAGGCCATTAACTGTGCAGGTTGTAACACGTTTGACTAGCTGTCTCATTAGCTTATTTTTCGTCCTGATGTTATCATCTTGCCCCTTTTTCTGGTTGATTGGAACGATAATCCACATCCCCAGAAGCTTCGTAGAATACACTCATGTGTAATCTTCATTCATCTGAATCACAGTAACGAGAGAGTAAAAATGCGTGTAGGTTTTGTAGGTTGGCGCGGTATGGTTGGCTCCGTATTGATGGAGCGTATGTTGGCGGAAAAAGATTTTGACAACATTGAACCGATTTTCTTTACCACCTCCAACGTGGGCGGTCAGGGCCCTGCAATTGGCAAAACCATCCCAGCATTGAAAGATGCTAACGACATTGCTGAATTGACAGCAATGGATGTGATTGTTTCCTGTCAGGGCGGCGACTACACCAAGGCCGTATTTAAACCATTGCGTGAAAACGGCTGGAACGGTTACTGGATAGATGCAGCTTCAAGCCTGCGTATGGCTGATGAGGCCATTATTGTATTGGATCCGGTGAACCGTAACGTGATTGATAAAGGCTTGGCTTCAGGGGTTAAAAACTATATCGGCGGTAACTGCACCGTGAGTTTGATGTTGATGGGCCTGGGCGGACTGTTCCGAGAAGGATTAGTTGAGTGGATCTCGGCTATGACCTATCAGGCCGCTAGTGGTGCCGGCGCTCAGAATATGCGCGAACTGATCAGTCAAATGGGGGCCCTGGAAAAATCGGTGGCAACTGAACTGGCTAACCCTGCCAGTGCCATTCTGGATATCGATCGCAAGATTGCTGAGACCATGCGCAGTGGTGATTTCCCGACTGATAATTTTGGGCATCCTTTGGCGGGCAGTCTGTTGCCATTTATTGACACACAGCTTGAGAGTGGTCAAAGCCGTGAAGAATGGAAAGGGCAGGCCGAGACCAACAAAATTTTAGGGCGCGCCGATAGCCCGGTTCCTATTGATGGCACCTGTGTGCGTATTGGTGCCATGCGTTGCCACAGTCAGGCGCTGACCATCAAGCTTAATAAGGATGTTCCGCTGGCTGACGTAGAGAGTATTATTGCCTCAGCAAACCCATGGGTAACCGTTGTTCCGAACGAGCGAGAAGCCACTATGCGTGATTTGACGCCAACCAAGGTGACTGGAACCCTGTCAATTCCTGTCGGAAGGTTGCGCAAAATGAGTATGGGCGCCCAATACTTGAATGCCTTTACGGTAGGTGATCAGTTGTTGTGGGGTGCCGCAGAACCATTGCGCCGCATGCTGCAGATTTTGCTTGAAAACAAAAGCTAAGCACCTGGTAACGGTTAAATGACATGAAAATCCCCGCAGAAAATAGTGGGGATTTTTTTTGCCTCATGTTTCTGTGGTTAAGAAATTTCTCCTTATATTTCATGCTCTTGCATGAAAAATTCTGTGCAAAAACTGGTCGATTTAGGCCGAAGTAATGAGACTCGGTTCACCGTTTGTTGATGGAGGCGACAGTTTTGCGGGAAAGCGTGCAGTTGGTGCTTGCGTAGGCGTTCAAATTCGCGTTTATTCTCTGATCAGTGAATTATCTCGGTTCTTGCGGCGTACAAAACTGCAAAAGCGTGCCTTGTTTAACATTCACAAGGCTGCTCAATTGTTGATAAAAAGCTATTTATAATGAATACTTACGTGCGTTAGTGAATAATAATTTTAAGTTTTGACGCTAACCAAAAAAACTACAAAGTCATTGCAGTGTCTGCAACACAGGCCGATATGGCTAAGTAAACCGGATAATGTGCCGGAAAAGAGAAAAGGATCTGCCGATGCATCTTCGTAAATTGGTTTGTGCCGTAGGGTTGGTTGCTTCATTTGGGGCTGATGTAGCTTTAGGGTTAGGGCTTGGTGAAATCAAGCTAAAGTCAACGCTTAACGAGCCACTGGAGGCAGAAATTAAACTGCTCCAGGTTCGCGATCTTGACGACGACGATATTTTTATCTCGTTGGCCTCAAAGGACGACTTCGCCCGGGTGGGCGTAGACAGAACCTTCTTCCTGCAAGAGCTTCGCTTTCAGGTAATTACTACCGGGCCCAATGCGCCTATGGTGCGGGTTACCACACGAAACCCGGTGAAAGAACCTTATTTGAATTTTCTGGTAGAAACGCAATGGCCAAGCGGCCGTTTATTGCGTGAGTATACCTTGTTAATGGATTTGCCAGCCTTTGACGATACTGCTGCGGCAGCGCCGGTACAAGGCGCGCAGACACGTTCTTCCGCTGCCAGCAGTGAAGCATCTGCTCCCCGTAATAGGGCTCAGCCATCAACTCGCTCCTCGGTACCTGCATCGCGCTCGCAGGGCGATGTTTATGGCCCTGTGTCAGCCTCAGACACGCTGTGGGGTATTGCGCTGAAAGTGCGCCCGAACCGGCAGACATCGGTACAGCAAACTATGCTGGCCATTCAAAGGCTGAATCCAGAAGCCTTCATCAACAACAACATTAACTTGCTGCGCCGCGGCCAGGTGCTCCGCATTCCTTCTGAGAGTGATATTTACGAAGTAGACCAGCGCCAGGCAGTTAACGAAGTGGCTTATCAGAATGCGCAATGGAACGGCAGTGAGCAAGAAGCAGAGCTGCAATCCACTCGTAGTTCAGGTGCGGTATCAGGCGGTTCATCAAACGGTGCAGGGCGTGTTTCTCTGGCTGCGCCGGAAAAACGTGAAGACGTCTCCAGTGCTCGCGGTAGCGGTCAGGGCGGTTCCCGAGAATCATTGGAAAACGAACTGGCTATAACGCTGGAAGAGCTGGATCGTACCCAGCGCGAAAATAAAGACTTAGCCTCTCGTGTGGTTGAGCTGGAAGCGCAAATCCAGACCATGGAACGATTGGTTAAGGTGAGCAATGCGGAAGTGGCTGCTTTAGAGCAGAGTATACGCGATAGAAAAGAGCAAACCTCAGGGGTAGTGGCATCTGAAATGGAGCCTGCTGCGGCTGCAGAAACCGTTGAGCAGCCACCACAAGCTGCCAATGCCGTACCTGACGCGCCACAAACTGTTGAAAAGCCTGCGCCAGCCGATAGCAAAACCGTAGTGAGCAGGAGTAAGCCGGCACCAACCTTTATGGACAAGGTGATGGATAACATCATCTATATTGGTGGTGCCGTAGCCGCATTGTTGGCTGCTGTGGTGTACTTCTTGCGTCGCCGCAAAGAGGAAGAAGATGTATTTGACGAGTTTGATGATGATGAGCCTCTGATTGTCGACGAAGACCATATTGACGACGGTTACGAAGAAGACCTCGACGATGAGCAGGTGGCCGATGATGCTTCTGGTGAAGAGCAAGGCTTTGATGAAGAAGACACCGCCACTATCGAATCACAGACCGGCGATGCGGTGAGCGAAGCCGATATCTACATTGCTTACGGCAAATACGATCAGGCAGAAGAAATGCTGTTAAATGCATTGGCTACACAGCCAGGCAATGCGGCGGTGCTGCTAAAACTGCTCGAAGTTTATTCTGAGACAGAAAATCTGGCTGCATTTGATCAACACTATGCTGGCTTGCGGGCCGATGGTGATGCCCAGTCCATTGAGCGGGCAGAAGAGCTTCGGGCAATGATTCCTGATGCGGGTGAATTTGATGAGAGCGCTATCGTATTTGAGTCGCAGGATACTCAAGTATCAAATCTTTCTGATGATGCAATCGACCTTGATCTCAGTGATATTACCGATTCACAAAATGCCCTGATTGATGAGGATACTGAAAACTCAGCAAGTGAAAGTGAGGATTATGACCTTGATTTCGATCTAGGTGGTGATGACACACTGTTAAGTGACAGTGTTGCCGACGAATCGTTCGCAGGTGAAACCGGTGAGGAGTCGCTCAGCCTGGATGACGGTTTCTCGCTTGATGACGAGGTGACAGCCGCTGATGATGAGGCAGATACTCTGGCGGTAGAGTTTGACAGTGAGCCGGAGAATGTCGACGAGGGTGCATTGGCCTTTGAAGAA
Source organism: Cellvibrionaceae bacterium (assembly GCA_050289485.1). GTDB lineage: Bacteria > Pseudomonadota > Gammaproteobacteria > Pseudomonadales > Cellvibrionaceae > JBNKFV01. The sequence continues at coordinate 49,425 of JBNKFV010000028.1, read as the reverse complement.
AGCGCAGGAACTGAGGAAGACGCGGGAATTGACGCGGCAGAACTCGCGTTGGATGACGAGGCTGATTTGCCTGTTTCACTAGATCTTTCCGAGGAAGCGTCCTCTGATATTACTGAGGACACTCTTGAAGCTGACTTGGGTGGTGAATTTGACGATCTCGCCCTGGATGACTCCGATGTGGAGCTTAGTTTAGAGGATGATCTCGGTGATGAGGATTTGGCTGGTCTCGATACCGAGCTAAATGCTGATCTGGATACTTTGGATATGGACTCAGAGGATGACCTGTCGTTAGAGCTGGCTGAGGACGACAGTGTCAGTGAGGACATCACCGACCTGGATGCTGCATTGGATTACGATGTTGCCAGTCGCCTTGACGAAGATGCTGCTGATCTTGAGTTTGAAGATACTCGCGAGCCCGTTGTTGATGCAAATTTAAGTGATGAAGAGTTTGATCTCGCACTGGATGTACAGGAAGGTCGGGCCGACGAAGCAGAGCTGGAAACGTTGTCAATGGACGACGAAGTTCGGGCTGGCGATGACTTTGCTGTTGAGCAGGACGAGGCGGATGCCTCATTGGTGGGCGCTGCTGTTGAGCCGGACTTTACTGCTGTCGATGACGATATTTCTTTTGACCTTGAAGGGGATGATGAACTTGGTTCATCAGAAGCTGATAGTGATGAGCTTTCTACCCTTGACACTGAGTTGGCTGAGCTGGGCGACCTTGACTTGGCAGAAGAAGGTGAAGAGTTGTCTCTGGGGGATGATGATGCCACGTTGATTACGGAAGCGGCGGCAGACGATGCGGAGTCTACGACCAGTGAATCCTTGGAAATGGACGAGGTATTTTCGGAAGCCCTTTCTGATGTGCCGGAAGCCGATGAGAGCTTTGATTTTGCAGGTGAAGATGCCGATGTTAGCGATGACGATGAGCTGGATTTTTTGGCAGAGGCCGATGAGGTGGCTACCAAGCTCGATCTCGCTCGTGCTTATATCGATATGGGTGACAGAGACGGTGCCAAGGATATTTTGGATGAAGTTGTCGCCGAAGGTAATGATGAACAGCGACAGGAAGCGGAAGAATTGATTGGGCGTATTTAAACGTTTTAACCCTTCCTACAGACCCGGGCAATGCCCGGGTTTTTTTTAACTTCTCACTTTTGGTTGATTGTCGTTAAAATGGCGCGTTTTATGAGAGTGGATCGTGAAGCTTTATACCCGCAACTGTGAAATTACTGAGCCCGCCATGATGCCTGAGGGTATGCGGCGCATAGCGTTGGGGGTTGAGTATGATGGCCGCAGCTTTGCTGGCTTCCAGGTTCAGAAGTTTGCTGTAGATACGGTGCAGGGAAGCCTGGAGAAGGTGTTGTCCTCCATCGCCAACGAGCCGATAACCCTGGTTTGTGCCGGGCGCACGGATGCCGGTGTGCATGCAACCGGGCAGGTGGTGCATTTTGATACGCTCGCCGAAAGGCCCGAGCGGGCTTGGCGCATGGGGGTTAATACTCAGTTACCCGATAGTATTAGTGTGCGTTGGGCAATGGAGGTGTCGCCTGGGTTTCATGCCCGTTTCAGTGCTCAAAGCCGAACATACCGTTATCTTATTGATAATCAGCGCTCACGACCGGGCATACTCAACGGCAAAGTAACCTGGGATCGCCGCCGTTTGAATATTGAGGCAATGCAGACGGCTGCACGGTATCTGGTTGGCAAGCACGATTTTAGCTCGTTTCGGGCCTCGCAATGTCAGGCTCGCAGCCCCATAAGAGAGATTGAGCACCTGCATATTGTCAGTCGGGGTAGCCTCATTGTTATTGAGGTCAAAGCGACAGCATTTCTGCATCATATGGTGCGTAATATTGTCGGTGTTATTGCTGCGGTTGGTGCAGAAGAGAAGCCTGTTGAGTGGGTCGAAGAGGTGCTTGCGGCGCGCGATCGGCGTTGTGCCGGGGTAACCGCGCCGCCACATGGCTTGTATCTGGTGGCTGTTGATTATCCGTCGGCCTTTACTTTGCCGACACAGGCGCCCGGCCCATTTTTTCTCAGTGAACCGGTCGGTGGTTTTAAACCGTAATGTAGGAAGTTTGCTGTGGATGGGCCCTAAGCAGTTGTAGATAAAGCAATTTCCATGAATGTTTGGTACCATGCGTGGCTTTTCGGCAGGGTGTAGCAAAGCGAGTTAGCACATGGGGCAGGTCAGGATTAAAGTTTGCGGTTTAACGCGTATTGACGATGTAAAAGGCGTTGTGGCCGCGGGGACAGATGCGATTGGCCTAGTGTTTTACTCGCCCAGCCCAAGGGCTGTGACGCCAGCCAATGCTCGTGAATTGGCTATGGCTGCAGGCCCTTTGGTTACCATCGTAGGGTTATTTGTGGATCTGCCCGCTGCTGAGGTGGAGGACATTCTGGCACAGGTACCCATTCATCTGTTGCAGTTTCACGGTGATGAATCGCCTGAATATTGTCAACAATTTAACCGGCCTTACATAAAAGCGATAAGAATGCGGGAAGGGCTGGATATTGAGCAGGAAATCAGCCGTTTTGGGAGTGCCCAAGGTATATTGCTTGATGCATACCGTAAAGGGATTCCTGGGGGCACGGGGAAAACATTTGACTGGGGGCGAGTGCCTCAGCAAGGTGAAAAGCCCATAATTTTGGCGGGTGGTTTAAGCCCCGACAATGTGCGTGAGGCTATCGCCTGCACGCAGCCCTATGGGCTTGACGTTAGTGGTGGGGTTGAGTCCGCTGGTGGAATAAAAGATTTAGCGAAAGTGGTGGCATTTATCGCTAATGCCAAGCAGGAGAATTTAAGTGGGTAGTGACAATATGACTGCAATTGATTTTGATGCAGTACCCGATGCCAAAGGGCATTTCGGTCAATTTGGTGGTCGGTTCGTATCAGAAACGCTGATAGCTGCGTTGGATGAACTGGAAGCCATGTATACTCGATTGAAGGATGACCCAGCTTTTCAAGCCGAATTCGATAAGGATATGGCTCATTACGTGGGACGCCCTTCACCTCTTTACCACGCCGAGCGTTTGTCGCGCGAAGTAGGTGGTGCCCAAATCTACCTAAAGCGTGAAGACCTCAATCACACCGGTGCGCATAAAGTAAACAACACCATCGGCCAGGCATTGTTAGCCAAGTATTCTGGTAAGTCTCGCGTGATTGCCGAAACTGGCGCTGGCCAGCATGGGGTAGCTACAGCAACGGTAGCTGCGCGGCTGGGCTTGAAGTGCCAGGTATTTATGGGGTCTGAAGACGTTAAGCGCCAAGCGCTCAACGTTTACCGTATGAAATTACTGGGTGCAGAAGTGATTCCGGTAACCTCAGGCTCGAAAACCTTGAAAGATGCAATGAACGAAGCCATGCGTGATTGGGTCACTAATGTTGATGACACATTTTACATTATTGGCACGGTTGCGGGGCCACATCCGTATCCGCAGCTGGTACGTGACTTCCAATGCATCATCGGGCGTGAGGCGCGGGCGCAGAGTATTGAGCAAACCGGCAAACTGCCAGATGCGCTGGTCGCCTGTGTCGGTGGCGGCTCCAATGCTATTGGTTTGTTCCATCCATTTTTGAAGGATGCCTCTGTTGCTATGTATGGTGTTGAGGCAGGTGGTTACGGTGTAGAAACTGGCAAGCACGCGGCACCTTTGAACGATGGTGTTCCTGGCGTGTTACATGGTAACCGCACCTATCTGATGGAAGATGAAGATGGCCAAATTATCGAAACGCACTCGGTATCGGCGGGACTTGATTACCCGGGTGTCGGGCCTGAACACGCGTGGTTGAAAGATGTAGGCCGTGTTAATTACGTTGCGATCAACGATGATGAGGCACTGGCCGCATTTCGTAAATTAACCCGTGTGGAAGGTATTATGCCCGCGCTTGAGTCCAGTCATGCGGTTGCCTATGGCATGAAGTTGGCTGCTACCATGGCACCAGACCAACAAATCGTGATCAATTTGTCTGGCCGTGGCGACAAAGACATTCTGACCGTTGCCGATATCGACGGCATTACCGTGTAAATGCCGTTGCTGGCATACGAAAGTTAAGAGACTGCTATAGCATGAATCGACTGAATCAATGTTTTGTCAATTTGCGGAAAAATCATCGCAAGGCATTAGTTACTTATATCGTTAATGGCGATCCTTACCCTGACGCTACGCTGATCACCATGCACAAAATGGTAGAGGCAGGTGTAGATGTTATCGAACTAGGCGTGCCGTTTTCCGATCCAATGGCAGAGGGTCCAGCTATTCAGCTGGGGCATGAACGTGCTCTCGCAAATAAAACTTCTTTGCGCTCGACACTGGCGGTAGCGAAAGCATTTCGCGAGAGTAATGCCACTACGCCGGTGGTACTGATGGGCTATGATAACCCGATTGAAAAAATGGGTTATGAAACCTTTGCGCAACTGGCGGGTGAAAGTGGGGTAGACGGCTTGATTACTGTTGACCTGCCACCGGAAGAAGCTGAGGGGTTGAACATTTATTTAAAGCAACAGAATATCGAAAATATTTTTCTGATTGCTCCCACTACACGCAAAGAACGCTGTGAAAAAATTGCCGGTATCGCCGGTGGTTTTCTTTATTACGTGTCATTAAAAGGCGTGACTGGTGCTGGGCATTTGGATACCGCATCGGTTACTGCGAAAGTGACTGAGTTGCGTGGTATTACTGAGCTGCCAATTTGTGTTGGGTTTGGTATTAAAGATGCTGAGTCTGCCAAGGCCGTTGCTGCCTCTGCCGATGGTGCGGTGGTAGGTAGTTTGTTGGTAAGTAAAATGGGTGATATGGCCGATAATTCGGCAGATGAAATTGCGCAGGCTGTTGCCGAGCTTATTAGACCTATTCGATCAGGATTGGATGCGTTAACAACAGACTGATATTGCGTGTAAACGTAAATTTGGTTAACGCCTTAACAGCAGAGAAACACTATGAGTTGGTTCGACAAAATTATTTCTGACAAGAATCGCATTGGCCGCAAGCGTGGTAGCAGCAAGGTACCAGAGGGTTTGTGGAAAAAATGCGTAAAATGCGAGGCGGTACTTTATCGCCCAGAGTTGGAACGTAATTTGGACGTGTGTCCAAAGTGTGATCACCATATGCGTATTGGTGCTCGCCGCCGCCTGGATATATTTTTGGATGAGGATGGGCGTCAGGAAATTGCTACCGACGTCGAAACCGTCGATCAATTGAAGTTTAAAGACACGAAAAAATACAAAGACCGTTTGTCTGCTGCGCAGAAAACCACAGGTGAAAAAGATGCATTGGTCGCAATGCGGGGAACGGTTAAAGGTATTCCTGTATCGGTGGCCTCATTCGAGTTTGCGTTCCACGGTGGCTCCATGGGCTATGTGGTTGGTGAAAAGTTTACTCGCGCTGCATTAGTGGCACTGGAAGAGAATATTCCTTTGGTATGCTTTTCTGCTACTGGCGGCGCGCGTATGCAGGAAGCATTAATCAGCTTGATGCAGATGGCAAAAACCAGTGCGGTTATTGAGCGGCTCAAGGCTCAGGGCACGCCTTACATTTCAATTATGACAGACCCTGTGTACGGTGGTGTTTCTGCAAGTTTGGCGTTGTTGGGTGATATTAATGCCGCAGAGCCCGGCGCGCGCGCAGGTTTTGCCGGGCCTACGATTATTGAGCAGACTATTCGCCAGAAATTGCCTAAAGGATTTCAGCGTAGTGAGTTTTTGCTGGACCATGGCGCTATCGACATGATTATTCATCGCAGAGATATGCGTGATAAAGTTGCTGGCTTGCTTGCGAAATTTACCAATAGCTCGGTTAGCGAAGTGTCTGCATAAGTTTGTTGTAGAGAAGGCAGCCTGATCAAAAGGTGGTTAAAACGGCAGAGTGGCTGTCTGTTTAACCACCGTTTTTTTATCTGAAGTCTTTGATGGTAGTGGGTGATTGTGATGCGTTTTTCCACACTGGCTGAATGGTTGTCGTGGCAGGAACAGTTACATTTAAGTGAGATAGACCTGGGACTTGGTCGTGTTGGTGAAGTAGCAGATCGGCTGAGTTTAACAACCAGTCAGCTTAAACCGGCCAAAATTATTACTGTGGCTGGTACTAATGGTAAAGGTTCTTGTGTTGCTACGATCGAAAAGATATTGGTAGCTGCCGGTATTAAAGTGGGGGCCTACACCTCACCGCATTTAAATCATTATTGCGAGCGTATAAGGCTGAATGGCGATATGGCCAATGAGCAGGATGTATGCGAGGCGTTTGCAGCTATTGATAAGGCTCGCGGCGATATCAGCCTTACGTATTTTGAGTTTGGTACGCTGGCGGCACTCTGGGTGTTCGCCAAATACAAGCTCGATGTGCTCGTACTTGAAGTGGGGCTTGGGGGGCGACTCGATGCAGTCAATATTGTTGATCCGGATATTGCGGTTATTACCACTATTGATATTGACCACAGTGACTGGTTGGGCAACGACCGCGAGAATATCGGTTTAGAGAAAGCCGGTATTTTAAGGCCTGGTGTGCCTCTGGTATACGCGGACGACCGGCCGGTGCCATCCATTATGAATCAGGCTCAGAAACTGGTTTGTCCAACCTATCTATGGAATCAGGATTTTTTTGCCGAGCAGTCAGTCCAGGTTTCTGAGCCGCAAGCCCGTGGTATAGGCTGGATGAAACAGATATTAACCTGGTCTGGTAAAACCAATGCCGGTAAAGATAAGCAGATCGAGCAGCTGCCAGGTGTTTCATTGCCGTTACTGAGTGTGGCAGCCGGGCTACAGGTATTACACCTGTTACAACGAGACTGGAACAAGGCCGTGTTGGTGCAGGGGCTTACGGGCTTGCAGTTGGCTGGCCGGGCTCAGTTGGTTGAGAACAACGGCAAGCATTTTTTACTGGATGTTGCGCACAACCCCGCGGCTGCGCAACTATTACGCACCAAGCTTACGGAACTCATGCCCAAGCCTGCCAGGTTGGTGGCGGTTGTGGGTATGATGGCTGATAAAGATATTGCCGCTACGCTGGAACCTTTTTTACCCATTGTTGATCAATGGTACTGCTGCGATTTGCCCATGCCGCGGGCAGCAAAAGCGAATGTTATTGCTAAAATATTAGCTGAGCAGGGGCAGAATGGCAGGGTGTGCAAGTCTGTGGGCGACGCGTTAGCGATTGTAAGTAATGAGCAGGGGCCAAATGATCTGGTGGTGGTGATGGGGTCATTTATTACCGTAGGTGCAGCAATGGCCGTGATTAATCAGCAAAACTGATAGCACTGAAAAAAGAGGCTTATGGCGTGGATGACGGGTTAAAACAGCGGCTGGTTGGTGCAGGCGTGCTATGCGCGGTAGCGGTAATTCTATTGCCCAGCTTTTTTCAGCGTACCGAGCGTCGTGTGCTGGATCGTACCACGCTGATTCCCTCCAAGCCTGAAGTCGCGCCGGTTGCTGTGGTGGAGGCTGAGCCGCCGGAGGATACAGAGGTCTTGCTCGAAAATCCGGAGACCCTGTTCAACCCCGATCCGGAGCAGGATGTGGCGTCCCCGGAACCTGAGCCTGCTGGGCTCACAGACGATGGTTTGGTGAAAGGCTGGGTGTTGCAGGTGGCGAGCTTTGCCGAGCAGGAGCGGGCAGCTGAGGTGGAAAAGCTGCTGCAAGAGATGGGCTACAAGGCCTTTGTATCGAGTGTGAAAACCCCTGCGGGAGTGCGTTACCGAGTTAATGTGGGGCCGCATGTGGATAAAAGCCGTACGGAGTCCGTAAAGCAAGTGGTGGATACTGCTCTCAGCGTCAATTCGCTGGTATTGACTTATCAACCTTAAAGCCCCATATCATTTTTATAAGCTGTTTTTGTTTACTGCTATTACATTGCAGCTGTGTTTTTCGCGGTTAGTGTGCATTGAATTAGATACAGGGGTACCCCAGTCCCGTGTAGCTCTGTTAAAATTCGCGTTTTTCAACCGCCAGGTGGTTATATTTTGCGCATATCGATAGTTCGACACGCGATTTGGCATACAGCGTTAACGCCATCATACTGGGGGCGAGTTGCCCCATGAATTGGGCCGACTGGGGTATCGTATTGATTTTGCTGGTTTCCAGCTTAATTAGTCTCAAACGCGGCTTCATTAAAGAAGCCCTGTCGCTGGTAGTGTGGCTGCTGGCCATCATTATCGGTTTATCTTTTCGTCAACAGGCAAGTTATCTGCTTGCCGAGCATATCGCTACCCCGTCAGTGAGAGAACTGGCTGCCTTCGCTCTGCTGTTTGTGGCAACCCTGCTGGTGGGAGCTTGTGTGAACTTTCTAATTGGCCAGTTGGTTAAAGTGACCGGGTTAACTGGCACCGATCGTCTGCTGGGGATGTTATTTGGCTTGGCCCGCGGGTTTGTTGTGGTTATGGTAATACTGATTGTATTACCCGGCATCTTACCCGTTGAGCAAGATCCATGGTGGCAGTCCTCAGTGTTGATTCCCTATCTTTCCCAGTTTGAGGGATGGACTCGGGAACTCGGTGTGAGTGTGTGGGGTTTTGTAACAGGTTTGTTCAGTAATAGTCAGCCATAGCATGCTGTGGCGACCGGTTGCCCAACGGCGGGCAGCATTAAGTTAGACAACGATCAGAGGTAAGGCAGCTATGTGCGGCATTGTGGGTATAGTCGGAAAGTCAGACGTCAATTTGCAGTTATACGATGCATTGACCATGCTTCAGCATCGTGGCCAGGATGCCGCTGGAATCGTTACTTGTCATGAAGGGCGAGTTATTCAACAAAAAGCCAATGGTCTGGTTCGCGATGTATTTCGCACCCGTCACATGCAGCGTTTAATTGGTAACATCGGTATTGGGCATGTGCGCTATCCCACGGCAGGTAGCTCCGGCCCCGCGCTGGCCCAACCGTTTTATGTTAACTCGCCCTACGGTATTGCGTTGGCCCATAACGGAAACCTGACCAATACCGCCGAAGTTGCTGAACATATCTACAAAGCCGATCTGCGCCATATCAACACCGATTCCGACACAGAAGTTCTTCTCAATGTTTTCGCCCACGAACTACAAAAGCTGGGCAAATTAACCCCTGCCGCCGACGATATTTTTACTGCTGTAGAGCGTGTGCATAAGCGCGTACGCGGTGGTTATGCAGTGGTGGGATTAATTGCTAATTACGGCCTGGTGGCATTTCGTGACCCTCACGGTATTCGTCCGTTAGTCTACGGCGAACGCGACACCAGTGAAGGCAAAGCTTATATGATCGCGTCAGAAAGTGTAGCACTTGACGTGTTGGGCTATAAACTGATTGGCGATGTTGCACCGGGTGAGTGTGTGTTTATCTCGCAGGACGGTGAGCTCAAGCGTCACCAGTGTGCGGAAGGCGCCTTGTTAAGCCCCTGTATTTTTGAGCATGTGTATTTTGCGCGGCCAGACTCCATTATGGACGGGGTTTCTGTTTATAAAGCGCGTTTGCGTCAGGGTGAGAAGCTGGCTGAGAAAATTCTGCGTGATCGCCCGCAGCACGATATCGATGTGGTGATTCCTATCCCCGACTCCAGCCGTGTGGCAGGGCAAGCGTTGGCCCACAAACTGGGGGTTAAGTTTCGTGAGGGGTTGGTTAAAAACCGCTATATTGGCCGTACCTTTATTATGCCTGGCCAACAAATGCGCAAGAAATCGGTACGTCAGAAACTGAATACTATTTCGCTGGAGTTCCAAGGCAAGAATGTCATGCTGGTGGATGACTCTATTGTGCGTGGTACTACCTGCCAGCAAATTATTCAAATGGCTCGAGATGCTGGCGCTAATAAAGTTTATTTTGCGTCGGCAGCACCTGCGGTGTTGAACCCAAATGTGTACGGCATTGATATGCCGTCTGCCGATGAGTTGATTGCTCATGGCCGCACTGAAGATGAGGTGTGTAAGGAGATTGGCGCAGATTGGCTGGTTTATCAGGATCTTGAAGATCTGATTGCCGCGTCGCGGGAAGGTAACCCAGAGATTGAACGCTTTGATTGCGCGGTATTTGATGGCGATTATGTAACCGGAGATGTAACTGAAGAGTATTTAAATCGCCTGGATGCAGCCCGAAATGACAAGGCACAAAAGAAAAAGCGTAAAGTTGACCAGGGCGCGAATGCGGTAGTGGGGATTCATAACGACGGAGACTTGTCTGAGGTTTCCTGAGTCAGGCTATAAACCAGACAAATATTTCGAATCATTCACAAGGCGCTTTTTAGCGCCTTGTTTTTTTTCCGCGGCAGTGCAAACTGCACACTGGCAGACAAAGACCGTTACAGGATATCTGAATGACTACTTTTGACGAATTGGAAGGGTTGGGGCTGGACACGCTCGCCGTGCGCGCGGGCCAAACCCGTACCGCTGAGGGCGAGCACAGCGAGCCCATTTTTACGACATCAAGCTATGTGTTTGCGAACGCGGCAGAGGCGGCCTCCCGCTTTGCCGGCGATGAGCCTGGCAACGTGTATTCGCGTTATACAAACCCTACCGTAAGAATGTTTCAAGACCGCATAGCGGCACTGGAAGGGGGTGAGGCTGCGGTGGCAACGTCGTCGGGCATGGCGGCTATTCTGAGTACCTGTATGGCGTTGCTGAAAAGCGGCGATCACGTGGTGTGTTCACGCAGCGTGTTTGGGACAACCTCGGTATTGTTTACCAAGTTTATGGGTAAGTTTGGGGTAAAAACCACATTTGTGGCGGCAACCGACTATGCCCAGTGGGAAGATGCCATCACTGCAGATACCAAACTGTTTTTTCTCGAAACACCGTCTAACCCACTGTGCGACGTGGTCGATGTGAAGCGGCTCGCTGCGCTGGCGAAGGCGAGAGGTTGTCTACTGGTGGTAGACAACTGCTTCTGCACCCCAGCCCTGCAAAAACCATTGGCACTGGGGGCCGACATCGTAGTGCATTCGGCAACCAAATACCTTGATGGCCAGGGCCGGGTGGTAGGCGGTGCTGTGGTCGGCTGCAAAGAGCATATGGACGAGGTGCTAGGCTTTATTCGTACCACCGGCCCAAGTATGAGCCCGTTTAACGCCTGGGTATTCTTGAAGGGCCTCGAAACCTTGCGCTTGCGTATGGATGCCCATTCTGCCAATGCGCTTGAACTGGCCACTTGGCTTCAGCAGCAGCCTGCAGTGGAGAAAGTTTATTATGCAGGGTTACCTGATCATCCCGGCCATGAGTTAGCCAAGGCCCAGCAGCGGGGTTTTGGTGGTGTACTATCCTTTGAGGTAAAAGGCGGGCGTGAGGGTGCTTGGGCGGTTATCGACAGCACCCGCATTATGTCGCTTACCGCCAATTTGGGTGATGCTAAAACGACGATTGTACACCCGGCTACCACCACCCATGGGCGCTTAAGCCCTGAAGAAAAGCAGGCCGCTGGTATCAGCGAAAGCTTGATACGTGTCGCTGTGGGGTTGGAAGACATCAAAGATCTTAAAGAGGACTTGGCCCGAGGGTTAAGGAACCTCTGATAAACTACCTGCATTGCGATTGCGGTGTTGAAAATGGGCTCAAATGGGGTTTTATCGTGTATAAACACCCTTTTTCGCCCGTTTTTGTCTCGCTTAAAGCGCCTACGGTTGGGGCACTTGCTGCCTCGATTAGGTTTTTCAGAGGTTCCCTAACATTGTTGTAAGTCGTGGTACGGGAGGTGGCAGACATGGAGCCGGTAATTGCAAAAACCCTGAATCAGATTGGTCAGGTACTATTGGGCAAGGAGCATCAGGTAAAGTTGGCATTAACCTGCCTGTTTGCCCGCGGGCACCTGCTGATTGAAGATTTGCCGGGTATGGGGAAAACCACCCTGGCACATGCGTTAGCCCATGTGTTGGGGTTGAGTTACAACCGTCTGCAATTTACTAGTGATCTGTTACCGGCCGATGTGCTGGGGTTTTCGTTATACGATAAATCCACGGGCGAGTTTCGTTTTCAGCCAGGGCCCGTGTTTACACAGGTGCTACTGGCGGATGAAATTAATCGCACTACACCCAAAACACAAAGTGCTTTGTTAGAGGCGATGGAAGAGCGGCAGGTAACCATTGACGGGCAGACCCGCTTATTGCCGCAGCCGTTTTTTGTGATTGCCACGCAAAATCCGCTTACGCAGTCGGGAACCTATCCTTTACCCGAGTCTCAGCTCGATCGTTTTCTGATGCGCATTGAGCTGGGTTACCCTGATAAGTCTGCAGAACGCCGCTTGTTTGAGGGAGAGGATCCTCGTGCTCAGTTGAAAAAGCTCAAGCCGGTATTAAGCCCGGAACATTTGCTCAAAGTGCAGCAGTTAGTGGGCAAGGTGCAGGCGTCGGGCAGTGTGTTGGACTACCTGCAAAGACTGGTTGAATATACTCGCACCGAACAAGCGTTTTCCTATGGCTTGTCGCCTCGTGGTGCATTGGCATTGCTGCATTGCGCCAAATCCTGGGCTTTGATTGATGGCCGCCGTCATATCGTGCCGGAAGATATACAAGTGGTGTTGCCGGCGGTGGTGGCTCACCGGGTAAGGGATGCGGCTGACTTCAGTGATCAAAGCGGTTACGCGCTGGTAGAACGGGTGCTGGCTGCTGTTGATGTCATCGCCTGAGTGGCCGGCTGTGGCATTGCTAAAAAAAATCATTAGCCCCATCACATTACGATTAACGGGTTACTTCGACCAATTGTTATCACGCCATATTCCTGCAGAGCGCCGCGTGGTGCTCAATCGCAGAAAAATTTTTATTCTGCCCACTGCCTCAGGACTGGGGTTTCTCACCACCGCAGTACTGGTATGGCTTGCCGGCACCAACTATGAAAATAACCTCGCACTGGGGCTGGCTTATCTGATGATCAGCCTGTTTGTGATTGCTATTTTGCATACGTACGCAAACCTCTCTGGTTTGGCGATACAGGCGCTTGAGGCACACCCGGCGTTTGTGGGTGAAGATGCCGAGGTAACCATTAAAGTAGAGCGGCTGGGTGCGCGTTGGCGAGAAAATATTTCACTGCACTGGCCCGGTAACAATGTCGCCATGATCCATTTACTGGAAAATACCGATACCTCTAATAAGCTGTTTTTTGCTGTGCACCGGCGAGGTTGGGTAAATCCTGGGCGCGTTGTTATTGAAAGTACTTTTCCTCTCGGTTTATTACGTGCGTGGAGCAGGGTCGATTTAGCGCTGCAATTACTGGTTTATCCTAAACCGGTTGTGCCGGGCCCAGTACCACCATCGCAAGGTAGCGCAGATGAGGGTGAAGAGCTGGTACAGTCTGGTGGTGAAGACTTTAATGGGTATAAGAACTATCAACCCGGCGATCCACTCAAGCACGTCGATTGGAAGCACGTAGCACGTGGGCGTGGGTTATTAACCAAACAGTATTCAGCCTATGCCGACCAACAGTGTTGGTTAGACTGGGATGTTTTTGCCGGTTTGGATCGTGAGGCGCGCTTGTCTCGCTTGTGTGGGTGGGTGCTTGATATCAGCAAAACCGAAAGCGAATATGGCTTGCGTTTGCCGGGGCAGCAGATTAAGCCTGGCAAAGGTTTGTTGCACAAACAACAGGTATTAAAAGCGTTGGCCTTGTTTGAGTGGGACAAGCAAATGGGCGTGAGGCGGCGTTCATGAGTAGCGCGTCGTTGTATCAAATTCCCCGTAACAGTTTGCTGTGGCTGATGAGTGCACAGGCTGCCGTGATTGTGCCACACCTTCAGCATTTGTCGGCGTGGCTGATTGTGATTTGGCTGGTGGTTGTTGTGACGCGGCTACAGATCTATCGTGGCGCCTGGAACTATCCCACCACCCTAGTAAAAGTTGGGCTAATCATTGGTTGCTTAAGCAGTATTATTGCAGGTTATGGGCGCTTATTTGCACTGGAACCGATGGTGGCGATGCTTATTTCTGCCTTTTTACTGAAATTGCTGGAAATGCAACGTAAACGCGATGCACTAGTTCTGCTGTACCTTGGTTATTTTGTTTCTGCCACACAGTTTTTGTTTGCTCAAACGCTTTGGGCAACACTGTATGGTTTATTTACCGTGATATTACTCACGACTGCGTTGTTGGGAATACATCAGGTGCTTAGCCATCAGTATTGGCAGCACAGTATCAAATTGGGCTCACTGTTAGTGATGCAGAGTATTCCACTGATGGTTGTTCTGACACTCTTGTTACCCAAGGTAGGTGCATTGTGGACGGTTCCTAACCAGCGCAATGTGGCAAAAACTGGGGTGAGCGATAGTATGTCGCCAGGCGATTTTGCCCAGCTAAGTCGCAGTGGGGCGTTGGCGTTTCGGGTGCGTTTTAACGGCGATATTCCGCCGGTGCAGCAGCTTTATTGGCGTGGTCTGGTGTTTTCCCAGTTTGACGGCCGTACTTGGCGACAAGGGGATTGGGAGAGCTTTCGCGGCGGTCCTCCGGTCGATTGGGGTACTAATACGCGGGTGCCACAGTGGCTTGATAAGGTCGCTGTACAGGGGGAGCCACTGTCATACCGCATATCGCTGGAGCCTACACAACAGCTTTGGCTTTATTCTTTGCCACTTGTTGTCAATACACCAGGGCAAGACATTGGTCTCACCCGTGATTTTCACTTGATCTATCGCAAACCCGTGCGGCGGCGTTTGCATTACAACATTACCAGTTACCCTAATTATCAATTTGAAGTTGCCGGTTTGCCCGCGTGGCTTAAAGAGCAGGAAACAGCATTGCCGAAGGGTTTTAATCCTCAGTCTGTACGCACGGCGCATCAATGGTGGTTTGAGTCTGGAGGGGTAGATAATTACATACAGCGGGTGCTGCAACACTATCGCGATAATTTTCGCTATACACTGCAACCGCCTGCGTTGGGCCGGCACAGTGTTGACGAGTTTTTATGGCAGACCCAGAGCGGTTTTTGTGAGCATTTTGCCAGTAGTTTTGTCTTTATGATGCGGGCAGCGGGTATCCCGGCCAGAGTCGTGGTGGGGTATCAGGGTGGCGAGATCAACCCATTGGAAGAGTATGTCATCGTCAGCCAGTCTAACGCCCATGCCTGGTCAGAAGTGTGGCTTAACGGCAAAGGGTGGGTGAGGGTAGACCCTACTGCAGCGGTCGCGCCAGAGCGTATCGAGAGTAGCCTGGATGATGCGTTGGATATCAACGAACGCAGCTTGCTGGGATCGGGCATTGATCTGTTCAGTTATCGGCATATTAACTGGCTCAACAATATTCGTTTGCGTCTCGATTTGCTGAATTATGAATGGCAAACCTGGGTGGTGGGTTTTGATAGTGAAGCCCAGCAGAATTTTTTAAAACGCTGGTTAGGTGATGTCACTCCCCTCAAGTTGGCCTTAGCATTTTTGGGCGCAAGTGGGTTGGTTTTATCGTTGGTCGGTGTGCGCTTGTTGTTAACGGGCCGAAGAGAACCATTACCGCCGGAGGTGCGCTTGTTCAGAAAGTTTGAAGCGGTGTTGGCGAAACAAGGCATTGTGCGGCAGCCTGGCGAAGGTGTGCAAACCTTTGCGGCTCGTGCATCGGTAGCGCTGCCTGAATGGCAGCAGGATATAGAACGCGTTTGTCAGCGCTTCCATTTGGTGGCTTACCGAAACAATCGTTCCGCACTGAATGATTTAAAACAAGCCTTGAGGCAATTACAGCGAAAAGCAATGTTGCAGCGGCCGTAAGTTTTTCAGTGCAACCAATTAATAAGAGTTACTGTGAGTAGATTGATTAACCGTTACCTTTGGTCCGTGAGTGCAACAGCGCTTGCCCTGGGTATACAGATTGTTATTTTGCCCTGGCTAAGTGTTGGGGTTTTGCAGTTGCCCGCTGTGCAGGTAGGCTGGGTGCAGTCTGCGGTTATGCTGCCTAATGTGGCTGTATTGCTGTTGGGTGGTATGCTGGCTGATCGAGGCTATCGCCTTTATGGGCTGTTTTGGGTATGTGCACTGGCAGCGCTATTGCATGCGGTGCTGGGTATGGTGTTGTATGAACAACATTTGTCTTTACTGGTGGTGTTGGTTTACGCAGTAGCCTTAGGCACGTTGAATGCATTCAATGTGCCCCTGCGAGAGAGCCTGCTGCCTGCCCTGGATGAAAACGCAATCCAAAAAAATTTCAGTAAGTTGTTTTTCTTTCAGTACTTGTTACAAGGTGCTGGGGTGTTGTTGGCTGGTCAATATGCCGTATTGGGCGCGCACAATGTATTGTTTGTACAGGCTGCCGCAATGATACTTGCATTAGCCGGCTATGTAAGCCTGCGGCAGCAGATGAGATTGTGTGCTGTTAATCCAGAGTCATCAGTGCCCAATGAGCCTTTTTTGCGCGCGATGGCTGCGGGGTTTGCTTACATTTGGCAGCAGCCTGTATTGCGCAGCCTAGTTAGTCTGGCAGGCTTTAATGGTTTTATGCACATGGGTGTATTTATCGTATTAATGCCATTGCTCATACGCGATGTTTATGCGCTCTCGGGATTTCATTACGCTTTAACGCAATTGTGTTTTATTGCCGGTGCCGTGGTGGCTAATCTGTGGCTGATTCGTAAGGGTGCGGTAAAAAAACCAGGCCAGAATGTACTGTTTTGTTTGCTCTATACAGGCATTTTGCTATTGGCGCTAAGTGCCAAACCAACGGTTACCGGCATCTATATGCTATCTTTTTTATGGGGTGCGGTGGTAGGTGTCACTACCTCTTTAGGGCGGTCGCTGCTGCAGAGCCAGGTTGATCAGCACTTTAGAGGGCGGGTGAGCTCTGTTTATCAGCTGGCGTTGTATGGCAGTGCGCCTTTAGGCGCTTTGGTGTCTGGTTATGTTGTTCACTACCTTAGTGCATTGCAGCTATTGTTGGTGGCTGGGGTGCTAAGCTTGGTTGTGTTCGCTATGTTATTAACAACCAAATCTTTGTGGCAGGTTAGCGTTGTAGAGTAGTGTTTATGTGATGATGGTGGTTATGTTTATTGTTTCAAATTTCATGAAAAATTAAGTGGAGGAGATATCTAATGGGTGTTAATCGACACGGTTTATCATTGGGAATTGAGCGTATTAACAACAATATTGTCATGGTGATCAAAGCACAAGGTAAGTTAACCCATGATGACTATGCACTTATGACACCTATGCTTGACTCATCTATGGCCGGTGTTGATAAGCCCAACCTAAAAGTGCTGGTAGATATTACCGAGTTCGAAGGTTGGGACCTTCGTGCCATGTGGGATGATTTCAAGCTGGGTGTCAAATACGGCAGCGATTTCGGTAAAATCGCCATTTATGGCCATAAAAATTGGCAAGCGCTGGCAGCCAAAGTTGGCAGTTGGTTTATCTCAGGTGAAATACAAACATTTGAAGATATTGAGCAGGCTATTGAGTGGCTCAATAGTTAGCTGATGGAGTATTTGTTAGCGGTTAAGGTTGAATACAATTATTGTAATACTATTGTTCCCGAGTATTGAGCAATAATAAGGTAAAGCTATGGATGAACAACCTATCGTATACGACCGCTTCTCATGTAACGCCTTATACCGCTTTGTTGTCACCTCTTATTTCTGCAAATAGATTCTTAAAATCAATATCATAGCTTTAAGTTATTAATAGATATTAATTAATTAACTATATTAAAAATGGCAATGACGAATATTGTCATCAGCATCGTAATATCCCACCTGTTTTGTTCTGCAAAATAAATTTGCTCGCCTAAGATTGGTATTGATCTGCCCGTTAATGTGTGTCGATCACGGGTTTTACTAATCTGGCGAGGTATTGCCAACAATAACCAAAGGATGTTGAAAAATGATTAAGAAACATAAGCTTGCGAAAGCGATAGCCACATTGACACTATGCGTCTCCCCTGTGTTTGCCATGCAGTCTGCCTATGCAGGTATGGCGCCGAATAATAAATTCTGGTGGCCAGAAAAGTTGGATTTACAGCCATTGCGTCAGCATGCGCCAGAATCTAACCCATTAGGTGCTGACTTTGATTACGCCGAACAGTTTAAAACGCTGGACCTTGAGGCGGTTAAAAAAGACATCGCCGATGTAATGACCACATCGCAAGACTGGTGGCCAGCCGATTACGGTCACTACGGCCCATTTTTCATTCGTATGGCGTGGCACAGTGCGGGTGTGTATCGAATTTTTGATGGTCGCGGCGGGGCAGCCGGTGGCCAGCAGCGTTTTGAACCACTGAACAGTTGGCCAGACAACGTTAACCTCGACAAAGCCCGCCGCTTGCTGTGGCCGGTAAAACAGAAGTATGGCAACCGTATTTCGTGGGCAGATTTGATGGTATTAACCGGCAATGTAGCGTTGGAGTCGATGGGGTTTGAAACCTTTGGCTTTGCCGGTGGCCGTGAAGATGATTGGGAAGCCGACATCATGTACTGGGGCCCGGAAAAACAGTGGTTGGGTGGCGATAAGCGCTACAGCGGTGATCGCAAGTTGGAAAAACCCTTGGCAGCGGTGCAAATGGGTTTGATTTATGTAAATCCCGAAGGCCCTAACGGTAACCCAGACCCTTTGTTAGCGGCCAAGGATATTCGCGATACGTTTGGCCGAATGGCGATGAACGATGAAGAAACGGTTGCGTTGATTGCCGGTGGCCATACCTTTGGTAAGGCGCATGGTGCACACAAACCGGAAGGGTGTGTGGGCGCCGAACCTGCAGCGGCCGGTGTTGAAGAGCAAGGCTTTGGCTGGAAAAACAAGTGTGGAACCGGTAAAGGTGCTGACACGGTGACCAGCGGGTTGGAAGGTGCTTGGTCGGTGAGTCCGATCGCCTGGACAACGCAGTACCTGGATAATCTATTCAATTACGAGTGGGTAAAAACCAAGAGCCCAGCAGGTGCTACCCAGTGGACCCCCAAAGATGACGCTGCGGCCAATCTGGTACCCGATGCGCATGATAAAACCAAGCGCCATGCGCCCATCATGTTTACGACTGACTTGGCCCTGAAAGAAGATCCGGCGTATCGCAAAATCGCTAAGCGATTCCATGATAATCCGAAAGCGTTTCAACTAGCGTTTGCCAAAGCCTGGTTTAAACTTACTCACCGTGATATGGGGCCAAAAGCTCGCTATCTCGGTGACGAAGTGCCTGCAGAAAATCTGATTTGGCAGGACCCTGTTCCCAAGGTTGACCATCCGTTAGTGACCAGGCGCGACGTTAAAAAACTGAAAGCCGACATTCTCGAGTCGGGTTTAACGGTGCCGGAATTAGTGCGAACAGCATGGGCGTCGGCAGCAAGTTTTCGCGGTACCGACATGCGTGGTGGTGCCAATGGTGCGCGTGTACGCCTTGCCCCCCAAAAAGACTGGGCAGCCAATAATCCGCAAGAGTTAGCCAGGGTGTTGGCAAAGCTAGAGAGCATTCAGCAGGACTTTAACAAAAGGTCGGGTAAGAAGAGAATTTCCCTGGCGGATATGATTGTGCTGGGTGGTGCAGCGGCGATTGAAAAAGCAGCCAAAGATGCGGGGCATTCCGTTAACGTGCCATTTGTTCCTGGCCGTATGGATGCATCCCAATCACAAACGGATGTAGCCTCATTTGCCGTGCTGGAACCGAAGGCTGATGGTTTTCGCAATTACTACTCAACTGCCAGTCGACTGTCGCCGGCAGAGATGTTGGTAGACAAGGCCAATATGCTGACACTAACCGTACCGGAAATGGCTGTGTTGGTTGGAGGTTTACGTGCGCTGGATGCAAATACTGCCAAGGCAAAACACGGTGTGTTCACCGACAAGCCCGGAACCTTGAGCAACGACTTCTTTGTTAATTTGTTAGATATGTCGACTCAGTGGTCTAAGTCTGAAAAACAAGAGGGTATTTACGAAGGCCGTGACCGTAAGACCGGCGCACTCAAGTGGACGGCGACACCGGTTGATTTAATTTTTGGCTCTCATTCCGAGTTGCGAGCGGTTGCCGAAGCTTATGCGGTTGATGGTGCGGAAGACAAATTCGTTAATGATTTTGTCAGTGCCTGGACTAAAGTGATGAAGCTGGATCGTTTCGATATTTAACGCACAGATCATTCTGATCTTGTTGCCCCGGCACTTGTTGTTGTCGGGTCAGGCTTCTTATCGAAATTATCGTTATTGCTAATAAACGGAGCCATCAACTTGATGGCTCCGTTTTTTTATTGCTATCTGTTGATAAACCGTTAAAACGTGAGCGTGCTGGCGCCCGCTTTAATGCGTTCGAAAATTACACTGGCACCATGAATAACGACACCGTCGATCAAGTGTTCCTGCGTGTAGCCTCTCGCCGATGTACAGGGTGGGCATGCCCATACATCACCACCACGGCTCATGAAACTGTCGAGCAAGCCGGCTAATGACTCCATAGGGTGTACATGAGTGTGGCTGATACCGTCTTTGCGTACCAGGTCAATGGCATTACTGGTAAGAAAGAGGCCAACGGTTAATCCTGAGGTAAGTGCGCCGTTGGCCAGCGTGAGTGCTACGGACGATGTTTCTTCGCTAATACCTTTGGTCATTACAATGATCAGGTCGTTATGTGGAATGGTCATAATCGTATCTCCTTGATGTTGATGGGGCTGTACGGTACTTGTTGACCGCATGAGTGCAGTCTAGAGAGATCGACGTGTTTGCTATAGTGCAAAATGTGTAGTAAATAACTACAAAAAATGTAGGAATTGCCATGTACGACTATGAAGAAGCCTGCCCGGTGTCTAAGGCCGCCAGTGTGTTGTGTGAACGTTGGACCCTGCAAATCATTCGTGAAATGTTTATGGGTGCTTCGCGCTTTTCTGAACTGCAAACCTACCTGCCTGCTATGTCGCCCACCTTGTTGAACAATCGTCTTAAACAGTTGCAGCAGCAAGGTATTGTGGTGCGTTGTAAAATTCCGGAGAAAAAAGGTTACGAATATCAGTTGAGTGCAGCGGGTAAGGCGTTACTTCCGGTGTTGCAGGAAATGGGGCGGTGGGGTATGACGTACGCCTACGATTCAATGAAACCGGCGGAGCTGAATGCCGCAGTGTTGGTGCGAGATTTTGCTGTATCGCTCGATCTATCGCAGATGCCAGCAGGAGATATAACCCTACAGTTTAACGTTGAAACTGAGGAAGGCGTGGCTCGAAAATTTGTCATGCTACGTGGTGGCAAGGCCCAGGTATGCGACGAGAATCTGGGAATGGATGTTAATTTGTATCTCTCCGCCAGTTTAGAAACGCTGGGCAAAATCTGGTATGGAGAAGTGTCGGTATCGCAGGCTTGCGCCACTAAACACCTACAGGTAGTGGGTGACCATTATTTACAGCAACGTGTTTCGAAATGGTTGGGTGTGAGTCAGTTTGCGCCTTTTAACACACGTGCCGTTAAGGGCTGCTAGAGATTGCCAACAAAAAAACGGTGGTATGCCAGGAGGCTGGCAGTGACGGCAACGTTCAGTGATTCCACTTGGTTGTTCATGGGAATGGCAATGAGCTGGTTACATTGCTGTGCCACGGCATTCGAAACGCCATCGGTTTCATTACCCAATACAAATACGCTGGCATGTTGGGGGTTGATGTCTCTTAAGGTTTGTGTGGCGTGAGACGATAGTCCATAAACATTGGCATTACACTGTTTTTTCAGCGTCGTAAGTGCATCACAAAGGTCATCACAGAAAATAATGGGTGCTTTAAACGCTGTGCCGGCACTGGCTTTAATCGTCAGTGCGTCGATGGGTGCTCCGCCTTTTTTGGGCAGCAGTAAACCATGGCAAAAACCTGCAGTCGCCGACCGTATAATCATACCCAGGTTTTGCGGGTTGGTAATTCGGTCGAGCGCAATCAGTTCAAAGTGGGTGCTGGGCGGTTTGGCAATAAATTGTTCCAGTGTTTGATAGCCAGCACAAATCACATCGGCCGCTACACCTTGATCTTGTTTGCCATTTTTGGAAATGCGCGAAAGGGCCTGCCGCGAATGGTAGTGAATCTCAACGTCACGCTTTTTGGCCCAGCTAGTGATGTCGTTGATGATGCCGTCGGTGCGGTTACTTTCTGCCAAATGCAGCCTGAATACGGTCAAACTGCTGTCTTGCAGGCATTCCAGTACGGGTTTGCGCCCATACACGGTGAGTACATTATTGAAGAAGGCTTTTTTGTTTAAATAGTCCTGACTATCCTGACGAGGCGCTTTAGACATAACGGTAGGTGCTGCCAATAGAAATAAAATGCCTGCACGAAGAGCAGGCATGGGTAGTAAACGCAGGGCAATTAATTACTGTGCGTTGGGTGTGGCTTTGAGTACGCTGCGAATCACCGTGTTGTATTCGAACACGACGACGTAGTCTGGGTATTCCCATTTAGTGATC
This sequence comes from Cellvibrionaceae bacterium, assembly GCA_050289485.1. Taxonomy (GTDB): domain Bacteria; phylum Pseudomonadota; class Gammaproteobacteria; order Pseudomonadales; family Cellvibrionaceae; genus JBNKFV01. The sequence goes on along the minus strand of JBNKFV010000028.1, from coordinate 27,174 downwards.
GGAGGGTCACCCACCGGTGCATAACGCTTTTCTGGTTCGCCGTATTGTTTGAGTACGGTGTCTTTGCTCATGCCCGTGTTGGGCCGCTCAACATTCCAATTGGCTTGCCCTTGTTGGCCAACGGGCACTTCAATGGTTTCTGCCATTACCCATTGGCTGGCGGCAGCGGTGACAACGAGTGCGGCTGAGGTAAGTATTGTTGCAAGCTTCTTCATGTGTAGTCCCAATGTTCGTGGTGCGAACCGGCTCTTTGTTGTATGGCCTATACTGAATACCCAACATTGTAGCAGGTTTGGGGTTGGCGTTAAGTGTTATGTCTATGGCTAACATACGTTGCAATGCCCGCAAGAAACGGGGCGGGCATCACATTTTTTATTCCAAATAAGCGAAAAATAACGCCGCAGGACGGCAAACGGGTTTCTAGCAGGGCATTCAAATAGTGTCAACAGGCCCTAGGTTTTTCGTTTACCAGTGCTTCAGCTACCGAGCGCAGGCTGTCGAGGAATAGTTGCGCCGCCGGTGAAGGCGCCGTGTGCGATCGCATAGTGACACCAATGGGCCGGTAGGTGTCTTTCAGTTCCAGTGGCAGTACCGTGAGTACATTGTATTTTTGGTCGTAGTAAATCTGATGCTCAGAAAGCAGGGCGATACGATCACTCTCCAGCAGCATGCCGCGCACAGTAGACAGCGAGCTGGTTTCCACCGCGTGTTCGGGTGAGGCAATGTGGTTGTTTTTTAGTACCTGGTCAAACAATGTACGGGCTGGTGTATTGGCCGATGGCAGAACCCATCCGTAGGGTTGCAGGTCGCCAAGGGTAATACTGCGTTTGCTTTCCAGTGGGTGGCCTTTGCGAGCGATGACTGCCAGCCGGTCTTCAAACAGGGCTTCTGTTTTCAGATCTTTGCCGTCTTCAATGGGGCGAATGGCACCCACAATAAAATCGATGTCGCCGCTACGCAAGGCAGCTTCCAGCAATGTATAAGGGCCTTCAACAGTGGATACATCCAGTTGTGGCTGCGACTCCAGCAAATGGTTGATCGCACGAGGGGTAAGCATGGTGCGGGTGTAGGGCAGAGTGCCTACAGCAACGGCACCACAGGTAATGCCATCCACACTGGCGATGTCTTCAATGGCGTGGCGTATCTGCGAAAAGGCCAGCTTAATGTGCCGCGCCAGCACCACGCAAAAGGTCGTGCACGATACGCCGTTGGGCTCGCGCTCGAACAGCGGTAAGTCGAGCAGTTCTTCAATCTGGCGTATTGAGTTGTATACCGCTGCGCGAGTAATACCCAAGCGTTCGGCGGCTGTACTGATATTCTTGCTGTCGTACAGGGCGATAAACGAGGCCAGCCGTTTATAGCTGATATCCATCGAAAATATGGGAATGTTTTGAAAGTTGCGGGCATTTTTTTTGTAGGTTAAATACACTTCGCCAGCAGAATTGAACTCGGCTTCGGCCTGTTCAATGCGCTTTACCAATGCGTCGCCGTACACCGTAGGTAGCATGCCGGTGGAAGACCGATCAAACAGTTTTACGCCCAGGTGACTTTCCAGGTCGCTAATGGCTTTAGTGATGGCCGTTTGCGACCGGTTTAACTGATGAGCAGCACGGGTCAGGTTACGGTAGCGGGCTACGTGAACCATCGCTTTCAGGTGCCGCAGGCTAAGGTCGGGAATGCCAATTAGCTCGGTATGCATTATTGTTTAGCGACGCCTTATATTCTGTAATGTCGGTTATCTTGTTGCTTGGTTTAGGGGCTATTAACCCGGCGACAAAATAGATCTCCTTATTCTATTTTGTCGCACGCCTTGGAAATACCCGTGGAATTTTATGAAATCCCTTGTATTTCCAAGACTGGCATTGGCCTGCGACCAATGGCGGCGCATCCCAGCGCCGCTTATTAACCCGACAATCATGCTTGCCGGGTTAATAGTTTACACGAATTACGTTTGTTTGCCGGGCAAATGTTTTGCTAAAAATGCCAGTGTGCGTTCTTCTGCCATTGTGCTGGCGGCTGGATTGTAATGATCACTGCGTTCACTGTTCGCAAATGCGTGGCCAGCGTCGTAAATATGCAAGTCGCTTGCTGGCAGGGCTGCGGCGATGCGGGCTCGCTCTGCCTCCGGTACCAGAGGGTCATCGGCACCAAAGTGCATTAACAATGGGCATACCGGTACTCGATTCAGGCTTTTGTGAATGGCTGTACCATAGTAGGCGACAGCAGCATCAATAGGCAGCTCACAGGCGCTCAAAAAGGCCTGTGTGCCGCCCCAGCAGAAGCCTATCACTGCTACGCCTGGGCTGTTGTTCAAGTAATCCACTGCGGCTTGAATATCGATCATCAGTTCTTTCGGTTTGCAGGCCATAGCCAGGTTGCGGCCCCGCTCCATGTCGTTGTAGGGGATACTCAGGTCGCTGGTTTGGCGGCTAAACATGGCGGGTACCAACGCTCGATAGCCGAGGCTGGCATAGTGGTCGGCCAGTTGCTGGGTAAACGCCGTTACGCCGAAAATTTCCTGCAGAATAATGACATTACCACGCTGCGCGCCGTTGGCCTTTGCCAGGTAGGCGGGCAGCCTGTGGTTATCGGCTGTTTCAAGGGTAATAAACATCAGTTACTCCTGCATTGGTAAGCGGCCTATCATAGCTCAAGGCGGCCGCAGTGGGGTTGATTGTTAACTCATGCTAGGCTTGTCAGCCCCATCTTGTCATAGAGAGTGGCAATTGCCATTAGCCTGAAGTGCCTGCTGTTGAATTTATAACCATTATTGTTGCCGGGTTTGCCGCATCACTCGTGAGTACGTTGGCGGGTATGGGGGGCAGTATCGTTTTACTCGCCTGTTTGTCGCTGGTGTTGCCTATTACAGCGGTGGTACCGCTGGTAAGCGCAGTATTGGTTGGCGCTCAGCTATTTCGCTTTATCACATTTTATCGTTACATCAACTGGGCTATTGCAGTGCCGTTTGTTGGGGGCGCTGTGGTGGGAGCCGCGATTGGGGCTTATTCCTACGCGTTAATGCCCGATTATCTTCTTTGCGGCACATTAGGGGTGACGTTGTTAGCCATTTTATGGCTGCCCCGTATTCGGCTGCGGTTTCAGTTACCTTACCCGTATTGGTGGTTGGGGGCGGTGCATACCTGGTTGAGTACGATTACCGGCTTGGGAGGGTTGTTACAGGGAACCTTGTTGCGGGGCAATTACACGCGCCATGCCATTATTGGCACCATTGCTGCCAGCCTCAGCTGCATGTCGATTCTCAAGGTTGTAGGCTATATTGCTGTTGGTTTTGATTTCTCTCTTTATTGGTGGGCCATTTGTCTGGCAACGCTGGTGTCGGTGCCTGGCACCTGGGTGGGTAAACATGCGCTTAAATACGTGTCAGACCACCAGTTTCGCTGGGCTCTGAGGTGGTTTCTCACACTGTTTTCATTACGCCTTTTCTGGCTGGCTTACGGCCTATATGAGTCGCCTGTACAAGCCTGATAGCGCTAGGCAGGTTGTCGCATGGGTATAACGTTTTCCCATGGCTAGGCAAGGAAATTACATTGGTGGCGGGGCGGGCCTGTCGAGATAATTCTATGCTATTAGGTGGGGCGTTCGTTTCAGCCCCGCCGCCCCTGTATACATAAGATGAGTGTGCTGTATGACCCAAAAAGCGATACCGTTCATGCAATTGCGTGGTGGTAGCTCAAAAGGCATTTACTTTAATGCGGCCGATTTGCCGGCAGACGTTACTGCCCGTAACGAGGCCTTACTCGATGCGGTTGGCCGTGATGCGCGCCAGATAGACGGTTTGGGTGGGGCCGATCCTCTTACCAGTAAAGTGGGTGTGGTGAGCTTGTCGGCACGTGACGATGCTGATATCGACTACCTTTTTGTGCAAGTCGTGATCGGTGAAAATCGTGTTGATACCACCCCTAACTGCGGCAATATTCTGGCGGGTGTAGGGCCCTTTGCCATTGAATCTGGCCTGATTAAGCCCACCGGGGATGAAACCCGTGTGCGTGTTTACATGATCAACAGCGAATCTATCTGTGAGCTGGTGCTACAAACCCCGAATGGTGAAATGACCTATGCTGGCGATGCCAAAATTGATGGTGTGCCGGGTACGTCAGCACCCATTATCTGTAACTACTCCGATGTAGCCGGTTCTGCCTGTGGCAGTCTGCTGCCTACCGGTAATGTCAAAGATGTAGTGGATGGTGTCGAGGTAACCTGTGTTGATAATGGTATGCCGGTGGTGGTGATCCGTGCAGAAGACATGGGAATTACCGGCATGGAATCTCCCAGCGAACTCAATGCCAATGAGGCGTTAAAAGCTAAATTGCAATCGATGCGTTTACAGCTGGGCCCTATGATGAACTTGGGCGACGTTGACGGCGCTGCCGTGCCTAAAATGTGCATGATTTCCAAACCGCAGAAGGGTGGCGTTATCAACACGCGAACGTTTATTCCCTACAAGTGCCACGCAGCCATTGGTGTATTGGGTGCTGTATCGGCTGCCACAGCCTGCATTTTGCCCGGCTCGGTTGCCGAGGGTATTGCCGAAGTACCGGCAGGTAACCCCGTGCAGATGTCGGTAGAGCATCCCTCTGGCGAGTTTTCAGTAAGTCTTGAGATTGAACAGCAAGGTGACCAATTACCTCAAGTCCGCAAAGCCGGTTTGTTGCGCACTGCGCGACTGCTGAGCCGAGGCGAACTGTATATTCCTGCTTAATGAACAATAACTGACGAGAAAAGCGTTATGTCTTTTTTACCTGTACATCCCAATCCGAAGAAGCCGGATTATAAAGTGCCAGCAAAAGCCTGTGATGCCCATTGCCATGTGTTTGGCCCGGGCGATGTATTTCCTTATGCGCCTGAGCGTAAGTACACGCCGCACGACGCGCCGAAAGAGCAGCTTTTCGCCCTGCATAAACACTTGGGCTTCGAGCGTAGTGTATTAGTACAGGCCAGCTGTCACGGTACCGATAACAGTGCCATGATCGACATGCTCGAACACGGCGAAGGCCGTTATCGCGGTGTTGCTGTGGTAGGCGACGATATCACGCCCCAAGAAATTGAGCGTATGCACAACGCCGGTGTACGCGGCATTCGCTTTAACTTTGTAAAGCGTCTGGTCGACATTAAGCCGTTGGAATACTACAAGCGTATTGCCGATATGATCGTGCCCTTTGGCTGGCACATTATTGTGTACTTTGAATCACAAGAACTGGTGGATATCGAAGAGCTGCTGTGGGGCCTGCCAACACCGATCGCCATCGACCATATGGGGCGACCCGACGTCACCAAAGGTTTGGACCATCCAGATTTCAAGCGTATCTGCAAGCTGGTCGCCGAGCGTCCAAACACCTGGGTTAAGGTGGGATGTTTAGAGCGCTTGTCGAAGTCTGGCCCACCTTACTACGACGATGCGATTCCTTATGCCCGCTACTTTGTTGAAAATTTCCCTGATCAGGTATTGTGGGGTACCGACTGGCCGCACCCGAACATGACGTCGCATATGCCCGACGACGGCGCGTTGGTCGACAATATTCCCAATATTGCCCCCTCTCAAGAATTACAGCGCAAACTGTTGGTTGATAACCCTGCGCGCCTTTATGAATTTGAAGATTAATTAACAGGAGACAGCCATGAAAACTGTTGCCGTTCGCAATATTGAGCGCGCTGATCAAGGCGTTGTAGAAGAAATGAATTCTCAGGGCGTGGCTACTGTGCACGAAGCCCAGGGCCGTATCGGCCTGTTAAAGCCTTACATGCGGCCTATTTATAAAGGTGCTCGCATTGCTGGCAATGCCGTAACTATTCTCGCTCAGCCTGGCGATAACTGGATGATTCACGTGGCGATTGAGTTGTGCCAGCCTAACGATATTCTGGTGGTAGCGTGTACTACCGATAACACCGACGGCATGTTTGGTGACTTGCTGGCGACGTCTGCCAAAGCGCGTGGTGTAAAAGGCTTGGTCATTGATGCGGGCGTGCGTGATGTACGCGATCTGGAAGAGATGGATTTTCCCGTATGGTCAAGAGCGATTTCTGCCAAAGGTACCGTAAAAAATACATTGGGCGCGGTTAACGTACCGATTGTGTGTGCCGGCCAACTGATTAACCCGGGTGATGTGATTGTGGCCGACGACGACGGTGTTGTGGTGGTGCAGCGCAAAGATGCTGCTACCGTGCTGGAAGCATCGAAAAAACGTGAAGCATTGGAAGAAGAAAAGCGCCAGAAGCTGGCTGACGGTGTGCTGGGTATTGATTTGTATAATATGCGACCACGTTTGCAAGAGCACGGTTTCTACTACGTAGATTCATTGGCCGATTTAGACAAAGAGTAATGGTGTGAAGGGTCTGTTAGCAGGCCCTGTGTGCATGCCTAAATGCATAGCAGCCATCTAACTTTTTAAAGACACAAAGGATAAGCACATGATTATCGATTGCCATGGTCACTATACTACTACGCCACCTGCGGTAGGCGAGTATCGCGATAAGCAAAAAGCTGACGTTGCCAAAGACCCCAAGTTTGTGGGTGAAAAAGGCATGATCAGTATCACCGATGACGAGATTCGGGAAAGTATTGAGAAAAACCAGCTGCGCTTGCAGCAGGAGCGCGGTACCGACGTGACGATCTTCTCTCCACGCGCAAGCTGGATGGGGCATCACATTGGCAATGAACATACCAGCAAATTCTGGACCGAGCACCAGAACGACCTCATCAAGCGCGTGTGTGAACTCTATCCGGAAAACTTTGTGCCGGTTGCGCAATTGCCACAGTCTCCAGGTATTGATCCGAGTAAGTCTATTGCGGAACTGGTGCGCTGCGTTGAAGAAATGGGTTTTATCGGTTGTAACCTCAACCCAGATACCACCGGTGGTTATTGGAAAGACGCCTCGCTGGCGGATAAATCCTGGTATCCATTCTACGAAAAAATGTGCGAGCTGGACGTACCGGCAATGATTCACGTCAGTGCCGCCTGTAACGACTGCTTTTCAACAACGGGTTCGCACTACCTGGGTGCCGATACCACTGCGTTCGACCAGCTGATGTACTCAGATGTTTTCAAGGATTTTCCTGAGCTTAAGCTGATCATTCCTCATGGAGGGGGTGCTGTACCCTACCACTGGGGTCGATTCCGTGGTATTGCTCAAGACAAAGGTTTAGGTGACTTATCTGAGCGTATGCTGAAAAACGTATTCTTTGATACCTGTGTTTACCATCAGCGTGGTATCGATCTGCTGCTCGATATTATTCCGGTTGAAAACATTCTGTTTGCGTCTGAAATGATTGGCGCGGTTCGCGGTATTGACCCTGAAACAGGCCACTACTATGACGATACCAAACGTTATATTGATGCTAACACCAAGCTGACCAATGAAGAAAAGCAACAGATCTTTGAGGGTAATGCACGTCGTGTATTCAGCCGGTTGAATAACTATATTTAAGCTGCCTGATTAGTCCTTCTAGATCCCTCGGCATAGCCGGGGGAGGGGAATGATCGGTTGACTGTGAAAGCACGTGGGGTTGCCTACGTGCTTTTTTTATGCCCATAGGGTAGAGTAGGGACGCAGTACAGTATTAATTTGGCAAGCATTCTTTCGTGGTTAATATATCGCTTTTGCTAAACTATACTGAGAATTGCGGTTTTGTGATTGTACAGAATAAAGCTTACAGTAGCTGCTTGATGTCTGCGTAAAGCAATGCTTGCAAGAACAATAATCAGATTATTTATTCTGAGCGTTAAGACAAAACACTTCATGGATAACCCGTATGACCGTGAAATCCGCCCTGCTGGGCTTGTGGGTTGTTATTACATTGATATCCGGACGGGTTTGCAGTCAGGAGTTAACCGTAGCTGTCTTCAACTCGCCACCCTTTATGTATACCGATGAGTCGGGCAGTTGGTCTGGAATGGATATTGATATTTTACATGAGATTGAAAAGCGCTCATCGCTACACTTTAAACTGGTTCAGTGCCCATGGCCGCGTTGCTTGTTCAATGTGAATGAGGGGCATTACGACATTATCACCAATATTGCGAAAACTCCCGTACGCGAGAAAACACTCGAATTCCTCCCTGTTTATCATAATGTCCCCATTGCAGTGTATGTACGTAAAGGTGATGCGGAATCCATCAAGGAATATACCGATTTGTATAAATACAAGATCGGTGTAGGGCGAGGTATGTTTTATTTTGAGGCGTTTAATACGGATGAAAAAATCAAAAAAGTGTTTGTGGCTAGTCCAAAGTCGATGCTGAAAATGCTAGTCGGAAATCGTGTCGATGCCTATATTAATTATCAGCCGTTTAATGACTACTATGCTAAAGAGCTGGGTTATGAAAATGCTGTTGAGCAAGCGGATTATCGTATTAAGGCTGACCACTTTATTCATATGGCCGTGAGTAAGCAATCTGCTTTTATCGATAAATTTGCTGAGTTGCAACATATCTTCGAGGATATGAAAGCGGATCAAACGATTGATAACATAAGAGCAAAGTATGGGTATGATTCCCAGCAAGAATAATTGCCGGGTTATTGTTTGTGTTACAAGTCTGTTGCTTGTTGTATCTGTCGTTCAATCGCTAACAGGCCTGGCTCTTGGGTAATTATGAGTACCGGGCAATGGCAACCTCTTAACGAATTTCGCAGGTAGTCTTCATAAAACACTTTTTGTGCTGGTGTGGTGGTGATGACTGCACACACTCGATAGCGTTTTATTAATGCTACCAGCTCAGAAGGGTAGCGCAGTTCTGCCCCTGCAAATTGCGTCCTGTGATTCCACGGTTCTTCATCGATGACAAATTCCACCGAATAGCAGCGACTGTTAGTGTTTAGGGTTTCGCAAATACGGTAGACAAGATAATCAACTCCAATCGCAATTATAGGCGCTGGGGTAGCGTTGGTCATTTTACGTTTCAGATACCGGCCAATAGTAGCAATTGTATTGATCATAGATAAGCGCTGCGACTGATACGTAAAAACAGATTAATTGTATCTAATGTTATGAAGTTGTGAGAATTAGCTGGATTTTGCACCATTTGCCATCAATTTTCTTCAATTGCTGGAATTTTTTGTTCGACTGAATTATCTTACGCCCTGAGGTTTGTCGCCCTCGCGACGGCAGGCCTCGTATGTTACGTTGTCGATATAGCTTAATAGGGCACCCATAAGGGTGCCCTTTTTTTTGCTTGTTTATAAGACAAACAATGTTTTGCAAGTTTGCGCGCGAGTGGTTGTTTTGTGATCAGCTTGCCGCCTGGTAGGGTAAATACTTGCGGTAGGATGGGTCACTCCTTATCCTTGCCTACGTCTTCTTTGCCATGACGACTACCACACTGAACGGTGTATATGTGCCAACCTGCCGGAGCGATTGGCGGGCTCATTTGTATAGCTGCTACTTGGTTATGTTCATAGGCTGAGTTGTCGTTTGGCAGAATGATTGCCGATTTCCTCAAGGAGTGCGTGTGAGCCAGAAACTTCCCTTACCAACGGTTGTTGCGATTACAGTGCTAATCAGCGTAACAGCCTTTACTGTGGATTGTAGTGTTCCAGTATTGCCAATGGTAGCCGAGGCGCTGAATACCAGTGAGCGGCTTACGCAGATGGTGGTTGGGCTTTTTATTCTGGGGTATGGGTGCGGGCAAATTCCTTGTGGTTTGTTACTTGACCGTTTTGGTCGTCGCCCGGTTTTATTGGGTGGTATTGCGTTATTTATCGTATTCGGTTTTATGGCGAGTATAGCCAACGACATCACCAGTTTACTGATTGCCAGGTTTTTTCAGGGGTTTGTAGGGGCGATTGGTCCGGTTGGTAGTCGTGCGCTGATTCGTGACTTGGCGAATGAGCAAGAGATGCCCAGGCTTATGTCCACCAGCATTACGGCGTTATCAGTCGCCACCATGGTGGCGCCGCTTATTGGTAGTATTTTGGCATCGCTAAGCGGTTGGCGGGCTCCGTTTTGGAGTTCGTTTGCCTTGGGTGTATTGGCCATTATTCTGGTTTGGTTCTTTGTTCCTGTGGTACACGGCGATACCAGAAAGGGCACTAGCCCTTTGCAGCAAGTTCGTGAAAGTTTGTCAGTATTTCTGGCGTCACATCAAAGCGTGTGGAGTACCGCCATGCTGGCAATTTTCTTTGCTGGTTATCTGTCGATTGTGGGTGCTGGTTCCACAGTGATGGTGTCGTACTATGGCTTGTCGAATTTAACCGTTGGCTACTTGTACACCTTGTCAGCGGGTGTGTATGTGTTCGGTTCGTTTATCAATCGTTGGATCATAAAACGTAGAAGTCCATTACAGGCTCTCGGCGTGGGTGTGGCGGCATTGTCTATTTCTACGTTTGGATTTTTGTTTATCAGCTTACTCGACAATACGCCGTTGCCTGTTTTTTGGGGGCTGGTGTGTATTTATTTGTTTGTATTGGGGTTTGTACTGCCAAATACAACGACCATTTCACTGGCACCTATCACACGAGCCAAAGGTTTTGTGGCTTCTATAACGGGGTCTGCGCAGATACTCGGTGGTGCTATTGGTGCCATGAGTGCCGCGCAGTTGTATAGCGGCACTTACCACGCGATAACGACCATATTAAGTGTTACTGGCATTATTGGCATCACGTTATATATGGCTCGACACCGGTTGGTTAAAGCATTTGTGATGTAAGGGGTGTTGTAAGTGTCTCGATTTTCTAAAGAGCCTTGCTGGCTGGCTGCGCATCACCCGCATGTGTCGTCCGCTCCGGCATTTTTACGGCCCTGGCTGCGTGATAACACCTCGTTAACCAAACAACTAAAACAGGTGAGCCAAAGCGATTTTTATGTGCAGGTGGTGGATGAGGGCTGGCGTTGCCCGCAGTTATCTGAAGCGCGCTTGTTGAATATTTCATGGCGCCGATATGCCTGGGTGAGAGAAGTGCTCTTGCATTGTGAAGGCAAGCCGACGGTGTATGGTCGTACGGTGATTCCGGTTACCAGCCTGCGTGGTGGCTTGCAAGCCCTTGCCCGCTTGGGTACCCGGCCTTTAGGGGCTGCTATTTTCCAGGATCCGGGCCTGCATCGTGACATTGTCGAAATTGCTCCCTGGCGGGGTGCACTGCATTTGCCAGCTATTGACGCTGAGCTTACCCCGTTGTGGGGCCGGCGTTCACTCTTTCATGTGTACGAGCAGCCATTGATGGTGGCGGAAACATTCCTCTCCAGTATTGAAGACTACGCGCATCCTGGAAATCGCTTTTAGTCTTCCATTATTAACCCGGCAAGCATTATTGTCGGGTTAATAAGCGGCACACGGAGGCGCCACCGTGGGTCGCCGGGTTAATAGTCTCTTATGTGTGGCGTAAGTAGCGTTGCTTCTTTTGAGGCTTCACTTTATCCAAGTCAACCACGATCAGGCCGTCAACACAGTTGGCAAAGTCTGGATCAATGTTAAATGCGGCAAATTGCACCCCACCATCCTCGCATAGCTCTGTGTACTGCTTGTACAGCGGCGGTACGTAGCCGCCATACTGCTTTAAGGTGTCTTTTAATAGGCGAAAAGCTTCTTTGTAGGCTTGGTCACCTTGCAGTTTTTGTTCACTTTGGTGGGTGTTCACATAGAAGGGAGTTTTGGCTGTGGCCAACTGCTGACTAGAACCAAACCAACTAGCATAAAACTGCACCAGTAATGATTTGGCTTCGTCCGGAATACTCTGGCTGATACTCACAGGGCCAAACAAGTACTTGATATCTCGCCGTTGCTGTAAGTAGGCACCAATGCCATACCATAAATAATCAAGGCTACGCTTGCCTTGATACGCTGGTTGTACGAAACTGCGGCCCAGCTCTAAGCCGCGATCAAGAAATTCCTGAAAGCCTTGCTGCAAATCGAACAAGGTTTGCGTGTACAGAGGGGCGGTGTCGTCGCTATAACGGATGCCCGCGCAACTACGCATGCGGTAAGCGCCGGCAATTTCCCAGTTTTCATCGTCCCACAATAGAATGTGATCGTAATGGGAGTCGTAGCGGTCAAAGTCTCTGCGCTTACCCGTGCCTTCCTGAACCTGGCGGAAGGTGAGTTCACGTAAGCGACCAATTTCGCGCATCACAATGGAGTTGGTCTGGTATTTGTACAGATAAATTTTCAAACCGTCGTGGGTCTCACCGAGTTTTTCGCATTGTTTGATTTCGCGCTTTAAGGCTTGTCGGTTTTCCGGGTGTGCCACGGGCTCGTAGTCGGGTTTAAAGCCAATCAAGGCCTTACCCTTGCCCAATTTATACACGTGTTTTTTAATCAGTTTTGCACGGGTTTTTGGTCTTACATCGAGGCATTCTATCTGTTCTTTATAGATTAAGTTGCCCACACGAATGTCGACATGCTTATTGGCTTGCTTGAACATTTCTCGTACCAGCCAAAGGGTGGATATCGGTTTGGCCAACATGGAGAGCGCGTAGAAAAATATTGAATTACGGCCATCAACGAAAAGCGGTAAAATGGGTGCGTTAGTTTGTTGGGCAAATCGGATAAAACCGCTATTCCATTTGCCATCACGAACACCCTGAGGACCAAAGCGCGATACTTCGCCAGCTGGAAAAATAATTAATGCACCTTCATCGTCAAGGTGTTTTCGAATAGCTCGCAGGTTGTCTCGTTGTGTACGATGATTAAAGTTGTCTACGGGCAGCAGAAGCGAGCGCAAGGGGTTAATACTATAGAGTACTTCAGTCGCCAGTACTTTTACGTCGCGACGTACTTCCGACACCAGTTTTAGTAATGCCAACCCATCAAGACTGCCTATAGGGTGGTTGGCAACCAGAATTACTTTACCTTTGGTGGGAATGTGTTCGCGCTCGCGATCCATCACGCGGTAAGAGAAATCAAAGTACTCTAGTACTTGTTCAACAAAATCGAAGCCTTCAACGTGTGGGTGTTTCTCTTCAAACTGCTTGAATTCAGATTCGTGACACAAAAAACGTAGAAAATTAACCAGCGACCGGCCAACGATAGGGCGTTGTGTTAACCCAGGAAAGCGTGCCTCAAGTGCAGACTCAATGTTGATCATAGAAAATAAACCAGCGGTTACACAAAGATTGGTGGGAGAAATAACCTGTTACTACGCCTAACTTAGTGGGTTTTTATGTCAGGTAGGTGACAGCAGAGAGACACTTTTACGACATGTACAATAAGAGTGTGAACAAGCTGCTAGCTTAAATGGTCGAGTGGAAGCTCTGTTTTATAGCAGATGGGCTTGAGTGAAAAGCTGCTTTTAATATGATCGATCCCGTCAACTTGGGTAAGTTTTTCGTCGAGAAACTCCTGGTAAGTATCCAGGTTTGGGGCGACTACCCGCAAAAGGTAGTCGTAGTCGCCGGTCATCAAGTAGCACTCCATGACCTCGGGCCATTGCCTAACCTTATCGGCAAAGAAGTCGAGGTCTTTTTTTACCTGATGGTGCAATGAGACTTGGATAAAAATGGTAATGGGTAAGCCGGCTTTGGCTGGATCAACGAGGGTAACACGGCGTTTGATATAACCCAATTCTTCAAGGTTTTTGACTCGCCTTGAACAGGGCGAAGGGGAAAGGCAAACCATATTGGCCAGCTCCAGGTTGGGCAGGCCTGCATCTTTTTGCAGTAATGACAAAATCTTTTTATCAATATTATCCAGCTTATAGTCTGCCATAGGGCCAGGGCCTGCCTGCACTCATTTTAAGTGCTGCTGGTTATATTCTTATGTGCCGAACAGTATATTTAATATTCCCGAAAGGAATCTGCTGTTAGCACACAATATTTTCGTGTCTTTATCAAAGTTTACGCAATTTCTGTTGGTTTGCCAGTTTTTGGTAGGCTGCTTTTGCCATTATTGTTTTTGCCATCGCTTTACAATTGTTTGTAATTCCTTTGTGTTTTTCGGTTAGCCGAGGAGGTCCGCATGAGTGAGGCTGCCCGCAGTTTACCAAATGTTTTACCTTTCTCTACGCCACGCTCCCGCGCGATGCCTGCGTTTCGTATGCTCAGTGATAAGGGGGAGTATCTGGATCAAGATATTGCCTTACAGCTTACTCAGGCACAGGCGGTGAAATTGTACAGTGATATGCTGTTTATGCGTATTTTTGACGAGCGAATGCTTGCTGCACAGCGGCAAGGCAGGCTCAGTTTTTACCTCACTTGCAAGGGTGAGGAAGCGGCGGTGATGGCAGCGGCCGCCGCGCTTTCTCCTGACGACATGATCATGTCGCAATACCGTGAGCACGGCGCTATACGGGTACGAGGTTTTACCAGTGATGACCTCGTTCACCAACTGTTTGGTACTGTGAACGACTTGGGTAAAGGTCGACAAATGCCCATGCATTTTGGTTCCCGAAAACTGAATGTAATGACTGTGAGTTCTCCGTTGGCAACCCAAATTCCCCAGGCTGCCGGTTACGCGTATGCGCAAAAGCTGGAAGGCTTGGATGCGTGTACGCTGTGTTATTTTGGTGAGGGTGCGGCATCGGAGGGTGATTTTCACGCGGGTTTAAATATGGCTGCAGTGCTGTCTTGCCCTGTGGTTTTCTTCTGTCGTAACAACCACTACGCCATTTCAACGGGTACCGATGAACAGTACCGTGGCGATGGGATTATTTCTCGTGCCAGTGGTTACGGTATGGCCAGTATGCGGGTGGACGGTAACGATGCGCTTGCGGTTTACCATGTTACCCAGCAAGCACGCGATTACGTACTTAAGCACAACGTGCCTTATTTGATTGAAGCCATGACCTATCGCCAGGGCGCTCACTCTTCCTCAGATGACCCTTCGGTATACCGTACCCGCGAAGAAGAAGAGCAGTGGGCAGAAAGAGATTGTATTCAACGTTTGTACCGTTGGTTAGTTGCCCAGGGGTGGTGGACAAAACAACAGAATGATGTGCTGATAGCTGATTACAAAGCGGATGTTTTGCGCGCATTGAAGCAGGCAGAGAAACAACCTCGTCCAGGCCTGTCGACTCTGGTTGAAGATGTTTATGCCGAGGTGCCTAAGCACCTGAAAGCGCAAGGTGAAGCGTTGCAGCAACATGTTAAGCAGCACATCGGCAGCTACCCGCAATACACGGCTGAACTTGGCACCACTACGGACTAACGCTGAAAAAGATGCCTGTTGGGAATTTGTTGCAGGGGAGTACGTCGCATGACCAACCTTTCATTGGTACAAGCGGTTAATCAGGCGCTGGATACGGCCATGGCAGCCGATCAGCGGGTGGTGTGTTTTGGTGAAGATGTGGCGCAGTTTGGCGGGGTTTTCAGGGCAACGCAAGGCTTGCAGAAAAAATATGGTAAGGCCCGCTGTTTTAATACACCCTTAACTGAGCAGGGTATCGTCGGGTTTGCTATTGGCATGGCCGCACAAGGTGCGGTGCCAGTCGCTGAAATTCAGTTTGCCGATTACATCTATCCGGCGTTTGACCAACTGGTGAATGAAGCTGCCAAGTATCGCTACCGTTCCGGTAATCAATTTAATGTTGCCGGTTTAACGGTGCGGGCACCTTACGGTGGCGGCATTGGTGGTGGGCATTACCACTCTCAATCGCCAGAGGGCTTTTTTTGCCATGTGCCAGGGTTAAAAGTAGTGGTACCGCGAGATCCTTATCAGGCCAAGGGGTTGTTGCTGTCTGCCATTAGAGACCCAAACCCCGTACTGTTTTTTGAACCGAAAAAACTCTATCGCGCATCTCAATGTGATGTGCCCGATAACGATTATGAATTGCCTCTTGGCAAGGCAGAAGTACTGCTAGAGGGCCGCGACATCACCTTGATAGGCTGGGGTGCGATGATTCCTGTATTGGAGGAATCCGCCGCCCAGTTAAGCGAAGATGGAATTGCTTGCGAAATTATTGATTTAAGTACGTTGTTGCCCTGGGACAGCGAAACGGTGATGAAATCGGTACAAAAAACCGGGCGTGCCGTGATTGTGCACGAAGCACCGCGCACAGCAGGTTTTGGTGCCGAGTTGGCAGCGAGTATTCAACAGGAATGTTTTTTGTCGTTGGAAGCACCGATTGCACGGGTAACCGGTTTGGATACGCCGTTTCCGCAGGCCCATGAAAAAGCCTATATGCCTAACTCTGCACGGGTCACCGAGGCTGTCCAACACACACTGAATTATTAGCGTTGTTTATACCATGTTGAAACATATCGAGTGAGGGGCTGGCCATGTTGAAAGATTTTATTTTGCCTGATCTGGGTGAAGGTGTCGTCTCTTGCGAAGTGCTGGCGTGGAAAATTCATGAAGGCGATTACGTGCATGAAGATCAGGTGGTTGCCGATGTGGCTACTGATAAAGCCATTGTGGAAATACCCGCGATGTTTTCTGGTAAGGTAGATCACTTATGTTATCGTGAGGGCGAAGTAGCCAAAGTGGGCACGCCATTATTCACCTTACAGGTTGCGGCCAACGAGCAATTATCCGAGCATGATGAACCGGCTGGATCTACATCATCAGATCACAACCAGCAACAAACGGTGCAAAAAGCCGTAGAAAATAAGGCGGTTATGTCTGCTGCCAGTCAGCCGCAGGAAACTGTCGTTACACCATCGCAGGTTGCAGATAGAGTATTAGCCACCCCTGCGGTGAGAAAGCTTGCACGAGAGCAGCGCATTGATTTGGCTGATGTTACAGGCAGTGGCAAAGATGGGCGAATTTTAAAAGATGATATTGTGCAGTTTTTGGAAAGCAATCAAAAGCCTGATCGACCCAATACCGTCAAAAGTGATACTTCTGCCTCTGACGATACCGCGAAAACTACCCTCAAAACCGGCAACAGCGAAGAATTGAGTAACGCTATTCGTGGTGCCTCTGCGACTCAGCGAACCTCGGTGTTGCATACAGCAGATAACGAACTGACATTGGTGGGCATGACAGCGGTGCAGCGGGAAATGGCCACTAAAATGACGCAGGCCCATGCCGAGGTACCTCAGTTTAGTTTGATGGAAGAGGTTTGTATGGATGCCTTGCTGCTTGCCCATAAACGTTTGCGAAAAGCGCTGCCAAAACAAGCTGCCGATGGGCAACTTACTCGTAAACAGTTGTCCCTTACCCCGTGGTTTATTAAAACCCTGGCGGTTATGTTGCGTCGCTTTCCCTTATTGAATAGCCGGATCGACATGGCGCAAAAAGGTTATTACCTGATGCCACATATTAATGTAGGCATTGCCATTGATACACCAAGAGGCTTGGTGGTGCCGGTATTAAAAGGGGTTGAGAGCATGTCGCTGTACGATGTAGCGCTGGCGCATGCCCAACTGGTGACTAATGCGCGCAATGGGGTATTACCACCGGATGCGTATCATGGTGGCACTATCACCTTATCCAATATTGGTGCCCTGGGTGGCCTTGGCGGTACCCCCATGGTTAAACCCCCAGAAGTGGCGATTGCCGCGATTGGTCAGGTACGTGAAGGTTTTAAAGCCGATAGTCATAGTCAGCCTGTGGTATCAAACCATGTGTATATTACCTGGTCGGCCGATCATCGCCTGATTGATGGTGCCACTATGACCAAGGCAATGAATGCCTGGAAAGCATTGCTAGAGCATCCGGAGCAAGCATTGTTGCATTGGTGATGGATGGCTGAAGTCCGCAAATCCTGAACAAGTTTTGCGGGCTTAATTCTCTACGTGGTATGGTTTGCCTCGGCCTTCCTGAGCACCTGTAGGTGCTCCGTCATTTTAGATTGCAATCCGAGTGTAGCCTTACCTATGTCAGCTAACAGCGAACCCTTATTTTTAGGTATTGATGGCGGTGGTAGTCGCTGCCGAGCGGTGATTATCAATGCGGCCGGTGAGAGGCTTGGACAGGGCGAGGGTGGCAGTGCTCATCCTGCTAGAGGTTTGCTTGACCTTGAGAAGGCTATTTTGCAGGCAACTCGTCAGGCATTGACAGCTGCTGGCCAAGCAGATTATCCATTGGCACAGCTATGCGCGGTAGCCGGACTTGCCGGATTACATTTGCCACGTTTTGATGCCGTGGTTCAGCAGTGGCAGCATCCCTTTGCTGCCATTCGCTTTGTGAGCGATCTCGATGTTGCCTGCTACGGCGCCCACCGTGGCGGGGATGGCGGTGTAATTATCATGGGCACCGGTGTGAGTGCCCATGCAGTTGTGGCAGGGCATTCGCTCGATATTGCCGGGCATGGTTTCCCCCATTCCGGTAAAGGTGCTGGCCACTGGTTGGGTTACGAGGCAGTATCGGCGGTATTGGCAGCCAGTGATCGCCTGGGCCCGGTGACCAAGCTTAGTGGCCTGGTTTACGATGCCTGTGGCATTGCTCAGGGGAAGCCCATGGCGCTGGCAGATCATTTTTATCAAGCGCCCGCCAGTGAGTTTGCCCGGCTGGCACCTTTGGTACTCTCCGCCGCGACAATGGGCGACACGGTTGCGCAAAGGCTACGTAACGAGGCGATTGGGTATCTCAATGATATCGCCTTACAGATATCCGCTTTCGGTGTACCGCGATTGTGTCTGGTGGGCGGTGTGGCCGAGGTATTAACGCCGTTTTTGGTCAGCGGGGTTAAGCGCTTGTTGGTTGCGCCTGTACACACTCCCGCAATGGGTGCTGCCTTAATGGCCCGTGCTGGTTGGCAATAACGATTATAGCGCGGCACATGTCAATGTGCGGGTTGGTTGACTGCTCATACGGTGTGGTTTACGACGGCGACTGACAAATAACTGGCTGTTAACACTTTGCTTGGCGCAGTGTTTGGCATCAGCTGCTATTGCGGCTATGTCGTGATAGCTGGTGATATAGCTGGGATCGGGATGTACAACACCAATGGCTAGACTGAGCAAGGGAAAAAAACGTTTGGCACCATTGCGGTCTGTGCCGTGAATGCCCCCATCTGCGCGTGCCTGCTGGTCGTAGTGCTGAACAATGGCTGCGTCGAACATACGAAGTATCGATTCACATTGTTCCTGCCAGTTGCTGCTGCGAAATAACACAACAAAATCGTCGCCACCGATGTGGCCGATAAAATCCTGCTCTGTATTGATTAGATTTTTAATAATCGTCGCCAGATCAATAATCACTTCATCACCGGCTTTATAACCGTAGTAATCGTTAAATGGCTTGAAGTGGTTTAAGTCTAAATAAGCGACTCTAAATTCAATACCGCTGGTCAGCCAGTGATTCATCGTCTGATCAATCACTAAATTGCCTGGTAGTTGTGTTAGCGGGTTGGCATGTCGGGCTTGTTGCAACTGTAGCTCGGTTAATTTGCCTAATAGGTTCAGGGTTCTACCCAAACCAACAAAACCGTTTGAGTTCACAATAATAAAATGACTATCGACATGGTCACCTTCAATTTTTGCAATCAGGTGGCCGGCTTCTTCGAGGCTCAGTCGGCTGTCCACTGTGATCGGATTACTGATCATGAAATCGCGAGCTTTCTTTTTTTTGTAGAGATCCAGTGTGTACGGTGAGGTCATTAGCTCCAGTACATCGTGGCGGGAAACCTGGCCGACGACAAAGTTGTCCACCAGCACGGGTAGACAAGCCACTTTTTTATGTTCACGAATCAGCTTGATAACCTGCTCGAAACTGGCTGTTGGTGTGATGGTTTTTGCTTGTTCGGCCAGGTCTCCCACAGTAATCTGAGGGAATCTGGTCTCTATTGTCTCCAGGCGGTTGCGCAAACTCTGGGGAGTGCGAATATTCAAATGTTGAGCTGGTCGGCCCAAGTAATAGCCTTGAGCAAAACTGATGCCCAGTTGACGTACCATCAGTAATTGTTCCAGCGTTTCGATACCTTCGGCAACCACTTTGCAGGCCAGCTGCTCGGCAATTTTTTGTATTGAACGTACAAATTCCTGTTTGGCTTTGTCGGTGTCGATATTCTCGATAAAGTGCTGGTCAATTTTGACATATTCGGGGCGAATCTCTTCCCATACACGCAAGCCAGAATAACCTGCGCCAAGGTCATCAATGGCAATTTCAAACCCCATTTCACGATAATGCAGAGTTGCCTGTTTAATCAGTTCGTAATCGTTTAATGGGTATTGTTCAGAGAGTTCTATCACAATGCGATCTGGCGACAGGCCCGTACGTTGTAATATTTTGTGGGTCATCCCATGCTGGTAGTTCGGCTCTACCAAACTGATTGGGCTAACGTTGATAAACAGTTTGCCTTTGCCGCCCAGGCGTGAAAATGATTTGCATGAGGTTTCACGGCAGGCAAACTCCAGTTCACTGAGTAGGTGTTGTTGATGAGCCGTTTCAAATAAGTTGACCGGAGCATGCAGTGGGCTGTCGACAGGGCCGCGTATTAGCGCTTCATAACCGTAGTGTTGCCCTTGCTCGAGGTTGAAAATAGGCTGATATACGGGAGTCAGCAGTTTGTCTTCAATAATGCTGACAAGCTCTTGGCGGGTTCCAACCGGTGGCATGGGCTTACCTCTACTTGCTTTTAATTTTTGGCGCGACTGCGGAGGCTATCAGCGGTTTGTGACAATTTTATGGCGTTGCGGTTGATTGTATGCGGGTATTAGTAATAAAGTGTTTCGTAGGCACCGCCACAACAACAGGGTAAGCACGTGACAGTAAACATTTGGCGCATACTCATCATGCTTTTCGCACTTGCAGCATTGCAGGCTAAAGCTGTCTCACTCAGTAAAGAGGAAAGCAAACTGCTGGGTAAGTGGTATTGTAAAAGTGGTGCAAATGACGATGTTTATGTGTTCGATGAAAACGGCCACTACGTAAAAGAGTCGGAACTGTATGGTCGGGAGGTAACTGATAAAGGTATTTGGGAGATTCGTGGTAAAAAGCTGTATCTTGCACGGCTTATTTATATCAGTAACGGTAAAGAAGAAAAAACCAATATTGTATTTATACGTGATATTGTTTCTGTCGACCCAGATCATATTCTTTTAAAGCACGAAGGTGGATTGGGTAATGAAGTACAAACTCGCTGTGCGCGTAAGAAACGCTGGTTCTGGTGGTAAAAAGCCTGTTTGTGTTAGCGGGGCAGCATAAACCAGAGTTTATTAATCCACTGCATTAATTCTTTGATAAATGGCGTGGCTGGTGGCAAACCCGTTGCGGTGTACATATCAATTTCTGGGTGCCCTAAGGTGGCATACTCCCAGTCCAAAATAGTCAGTTTTCCTTTATTAATCACAATGTTGGCCGGTGTTAGATCGTGGTGGGTTAGCACAGGCACCCAGCCACTGTGTTGAAATGCCGTTGCTTCTTGATAAAAACGAGACCACGCTTGCCGTAGTTCAGTGGTTTTTTTACCGTCTTCTATTTGTTCCCAGTAGTGAGCGATATAGTTGGGGTAGTGCTTTGAGGGCAGGTCGGCAATATCTACCTGTTGGTAACTATCAATTATCTGTTTGATAGCGTTGTGGTAAGCCGGTGGTAGCACGATGCTGTCGAGGATCTCACCTGGCTGATACTCTAGAACGGTATAGCGAAATTCTTTGTCGCTATAGAGCAATTTTGGCGCAATTCCTCGCGGCGCAAGCGCACCTAAAATGCATTGCTCTGACTGGCGATACACGCCGAGATTTTCTGGAGACTGCGTGTTAATGCGCAGCACCAGATGACGATGCTCTGCCTGTAAATGATAAATCTGGTTCGTCAAACCACTGGGAAAATGCTCAATAAGCAACGGCTTTTTCTCGCAACATTGCCATAACGGCCATTGCTCTAGAATGTGTTCAAGCGGTAGCGTAGCGTTCATGCTGCATGTCCCTGCGCCAACTGAAAAAGCCAAAAACGACAATAACAACGTAGGCGGCAAATAACAGGGCAGTAAAATATAGGCCGCGGTCGATGTAGACCAAGCAGGCAACACTGTCGATCACAATCCAGTACAGCCAGTTTTCCAACACTTTTTTGGCTACCATGTAGGTGGTGAGCACACTTGCCCAAGTGGTAAAAGAGTCCACATAGGGCCAAGCAGCTTGGGTGTGATTGTCTAGATAATATCCGGATAGGCTGCTTACAATCAGTACTCCAGCAATGGCCATTAGATGGTTTTGCAGTGGCCAACGGTTAATTTCAATGGTATTTTTTTTGCTACCATTGTTATGTTGCCGCCATTGCTGCCAGCCATAAATCGCCATTAACAGGTAATATACCTGTAATGCCGAATCCATCAGCAGATTCACTTTCCAGAATAAAATGGTGTAAATCAACGTGCTGAAAAAAGCACAGTACCAGCACCACAGGCTTTCTTTCATGGCGAACAGCAAGTAGGCCAGCGACAGAATAACGGCAACGGCTTCCCATGCGTGCATTTGTGTTGCACCTTGTATGATTTGTTCCAACATGCAATTGTCTCTAATGCTGGTGTTAAAAAATCAGCCTTCGCTAGCCAACACTTCTGAGCCGGGTAAAAATTTAGCCACAAACACGGCTTTGCCTTGGGTGTTGTAACTCCATTGCAGCATGTCTTTGAGCACTGTCATTACGCGTTCGTAGTCGCCCATCACAATGGTGGCGGTAGGGAACGTTTTAATGGTGATATCACTGTAAGTATTAAGTTGATCAATAAACCCTTTGATTTCTGGAATGTAGTCACCGTTAAACGGGTACATCGTTAATTCTACGCTGATTTGCATGGTAAGCTCCTGTTTGGGCTTGTGATCATAGCTCAAGTGCTGTGCAGTGTTTGGTAACACTGCACAGCACATTGACTAAAAACTATAGTTGATACTTACACCGTACTGACGTGGGTCGCCCAGTTGATAGTAAGTTTCGCCAATATAGAGTTTACGTGGGTCATTGGGGAAGTTAAATCCGCGAGTTTCATAAGTTTCGTCATTCAGGTTTTTGCCCCACAGGCTAAGCTGCCAATGTCTGATTTGATAATTCAAACTGGCGTTGAGCAGCGCATAGTGGCTGGATTGATCGTTATGGCTGTCAGACAAGTAGTATTTGTCTTTACCTTCAATGTCTACCCGCATATTGAGTGCATCAGTAAAGTTGATCTGGCTGCCCAGTGTAAATTGATAGTGGGGTGATTGTGCCTGATCACGACCTTCCAGCAGTGCGGCATTCGCCAAATTCGGGTTGAGGTCTTTATATTCTGTGCGTAGTAAGCCCAGCGAACCGTAAAAACCAATCACATCGTTAGCTTGAATATTAAATTCAAACTCCGCACCCCAATTGCTGCCTTCCGACACATTGCTGATAAAGTCGTCGAATGAACAGGCTACCCCCGAGGGACAGGTTAGCAGATACTGCTTTGACTGCACGTCGCTACGATCCTGATAAAAGAACGATACTTGCGTAAAGGCATTACCGTCTGCCCAGTATTGTTTGTGGCCAATCTCATAATTGATCATGGTCTCGGTGCCGTAGGTACGTTGCGATGCAGCCAGGTTTTGGTTGGGGTTGAAGCCACCGGCTTTGTAACCACGTGATATCTGCGCATAGGCCATGCTGTCGGTATTAATTTGGTACTGCAGCACTATTTTTCCACCCCAGAGGTCGTCGTCTGGTTTGAAGGCGATGGCGTCGGAGTCACTATAGTCTGCATCCCATTGTTCGAAACGAAGGCCGGTAATCAGTGACAGTTGTTCGGTTAATGGAATATCCACTTGCCCGTAAACAGCTGTGTTTTCGGTGTGATAGTTGCTGCTGAAGTCTGGATCCCACGTATAAATACGCAACAGGTTAGCGCCTTGTTCGCGGTAATAAATACCGGCTACCCAATTGATCTCATCGCCGCTGTTGTTAGACAGTACGCGCACGTCGTAACTGGTGTTGTCTTTTTCACGCAGGTATTGATCGGTAGACGAGTACCACCAGTAATAAGGGGGTAGTCCTGTGCAGTCGTGGGTGGTGCAGTCTACGGGTTCAAAATTGGCATCTGTTCCCCATAAGGCGCTATCACACGCCAAACCGTCACAGATCTGGGTATTGGTCCAGTCTTCATCGTAGCTGTATTCAATATCAGAAATCGCACGGCTAATGGTGCCAATCACGGTAACGGCATCGTTTGCCCAGGTTAGCTTGGCAGCACCGGCGTTAGTCTCTTGTACATCTTTACCAGGTTGGTCTGATAGCGTTTCGCGGGTGTTGTCTAGCGAGAAAGCATCGTAACCGTTGTCCACATCGGCATAAAAAGCGGTGAGATCTAACTGCAACTGCTCGGTAATGGCCCAGTTTAGTTTGGCCCTGAACGTGCTTTCATCGATATTGTTGGTATCGTCACGGCCCAGGTAGGTGTTTTCGATAAAACCATCACTTACGTTGCGCTGCACTGCCAAACGCAGGCCAAGGCTATCCCCTAGTGGGGTACCTAAAGCCGCTTGCGAGTTAATGGTGTTGTAGTTGCCCACTTGGGTACTCACGCCGCCATTTAACGTATCGCCAGGTTGGTTGCTGGTTACATTAATCAGGCCAGCCAGTGCGTTGGCGCCATAGAGGGTACCTTGTGGGCCACGCAGTACTTCGATCTGCTGAATATCCATGGTGGTGACCACCGTACTCACACCCGTAAAGTCGATACCATCAACAATTACGCCCACCGAAGGGTTGGTAGGTTCAACAAACTCACTGCGCTCGCCAATACCGCGAATCTGAATAAAGCGGCCGCGTGAGGCGCCACGCGAGAAATTCACGTTGGGCGCGGCACTGAGCATTTTTTCCATATGCTCAGCTTGGCGCTGTTGAATATTTTTTGCGTTAAATACACTCACACTGAGTGGGGTTTCCAGTACCGAGGTTTCACGGAACTCGGCAGTAACGGTAATTTCTTCAATGCTTTGGTTTTTTGCCTGTACGCTCAAGGCAGTGCAGCTTGCCAGTGTGAGGGCAAGGGGGGTACGTAATAATTGTGTTGGGGTCATAGAGCCTCCGTAACAGTTGATTTCTAATCGTTAAGGAGACCCGGAATGCGTGCGACAAGGTGCGGGGCTAATACTTACAGGCTGTTGAAAAACTATCTGCGTGATGTCTGCGGTGTCGCTTAAAGCGCCTAGCATCCATTGCCTCAAAAACGTTTTTCAACGGCCTGAATCCTATCCCTACGCCGGCATTAACCGGATCAGGTTCAAAGGGTTTGCAAAAACTGCATCTCAGGTGCTGTAACCAGGTTACGCAACCACCCCTAAGGAACGGCGCCGATTGTAAAGACATCTGCGGGTATTGCAAGGGGGAGGGCAGCCACGTAACAAGCGGCCCCCACGAGCCGATAACCCTGCAAATACTATCGGTATAGGGTGAAGGCGGCGGGTTATTTCAGGGTATTTTTGTGGCGCCTGTGTGTTTTGCCGAATACGGGTAATGGTTCTGTGACCAATTCAAATGTCTTCTTTCGGCCAATAGCGGACATTCAACACAGCGCATATCGCAAAATTTTCCCAACTACGGCGAATTATTAGATGATTTTTATATGCTCGCGGACATTGAGCCTGATTGAGTAATATGAATTGGCTTTGATAGCAGATTTTCAAAGAACTCTTGAGGTGCAAGACGCTCATAGACATCTAAAAATTCTTCGATAAGTGCTAGGTAATTTTCATGTTTGCCAGAAACAACTTCCCGCCAAATACTAGGCCTGTATCGAACCAATATCGATAAGGAGTAAAGCAGAGCCACACAAATTGCTCGATACTCGCCCACTGAACCGAAGATAGGAATTATTACACTGGAACTTGTATATGGACTACGATGTTGTTTCAGCACTCCATGCCAGTGTTTTTCTTCCGGGTGTTTAACTAAGGCTTTAAAATGAAGACCTGGATATTCCGATGCTTGGTATTCAATTTGATCTAGCGGCAAGGATAAAGCAGCTATATCTTCTATAGATTTAGAACATGAAATATCATTGATGGTTACATATGTTTCTCTCAGCTTCGGTTTATTTAGCCCAAAACCGCCGTTTGACTCTGAATCATAATTAAAGGTTAACCAATTTGGGGGGGAGTTAGTGACCAACAAGAATAAATCTTCTAACTCAGGTATCCTTGAAAATAGCTCTATGAGAGTGGTGACTTCATTCTTTGATAAATCTATATCGGAAGGTTTTTTTGGCTTTTTAGCTGGAAAAGATGCAACATCGGCACCCAAGAACTCCACCCATTTTTTGAAAAAGCCATTCGATAAAACTCCTACAACAAAGCCCTCAAAGGAGTTCTCATCAAGTGAGTCAAATGTATAAAGGCCATGACCAAATTTGGTCATATTCTCAACCTCATCAAGCGAGCCAGGCCCTTCTGGCGAAGCGAGCATTTCAGCAGAAGCAAATGCTATTGCGCCATAATATAGACTTACAATTCTCTGGTTTAATTTTTGCTCACTTGCAGCTTCAAAATAATCACAACCGTTTTGAATACAGAAAGCTAACCCTTCTGCTTTAGACTCAGCTACTTCACTAGAGCAAGTTGTCGCTTTTGAAGCATATCTCTCAATAACCAGTTTTTTTGATAGCCCTTTAGTCTTGAATTGCCTGATTCGACTCCAAATTTGTTTAATGGGACTCTCAGATTGAATACGACCTCCAAACTCTCTTGGTTTGATCTTGGGTTTTTCTGGCCCACCCACAGAAATTTTCCCTTCGGAGACTAATGAATTCCACTTGATTACATAAGTTTGGATGCTGGACTTTTCGATGACTTCAGTTTCAATGCCATAAGCATAGGATTCAAGCTGATAGAAGCCTCTATTAAGAACTATCAAGTCAACAGTTTTATCTAGAATCTTATAAATGCCATTTGCCGTGGCACAAGAATACAGCAAGCCAATTTTAAACTCTGCGTCAGACTTCTTTAGTTTTATTACAATATACTCACCCTTGGGAAATTGCCCATCAATTGTGCATTTCCAATTGTGCCGTTCAAAAGGCGCAATGATATCTCGCTTTGCGTCACCTTCTAGAATTCCTAGCCTTGTTTCTTTTCCTGTATCCATTGCCTTATATTTCTCGATTCATCTGGCAGTTTGCTAGACGTACGCTGTCGAATTCTGACCGCGGAAAACGTTATAACATATTTATATTAACCCACCTACGGCCGTAAGCTGACATTCACAATTTGTAATCTATTGGCATTCATCCTCCAAAATGTAATACTACATAGTGATGAAGGGTTGTGCGCATAGGTTTATTCTATGTCCAGTACGCTATCGGCTAGATATGTCATGATATTTTAGGTAGCCCTAAACATTCTGATAGAGCATCGAAGCAAGTGCTGGCAACCCCTCGTCACCTTTTCTTCTT
>JBNKFV010000027.1:0-4781 GCA_050289485.1 Cellvibrionaceae bacterium | reverse complement strand
TGACCCCGGGTTGCCAAAAATTTTGGTGATGTCTTGGCTTCTTAGTAAGTCGTAAACGGCTGAATGCACAGTTGCCATTTGGGTAATCCTCTGATTTTTCGCTTTAGGCAGGTTATTTTTTTTGGTTTAATTGGTCAAATTAATAGTTATTCTTTAAATTATAAATGGTGCTTATAGTGTCGGGTGTCGATCTCAATTTGATTCGTGTGTTTGTCAAACTTTACGAGGCGCGTAGCGTGACATTGGCTGCCCAGCAATTGTTCGTAACTCAGCCATCGGTCAGTTATAGCCTGGCCAAGTTGCGCGAGATTTTTAAAGACCAGCTCTTTGTGCGTTCACGAGACGGAATGGAGCCCACGTCATTAGCGTCCCAGTTGTATCCGGTATTGCAGCAATCGTTGGGTCAGATCGACGAAGTCGTGGATGGAGGTAAAAGTTTTGATCCAGAGCTGTCCTCGCGGCGATTTGTGATTGCCATGACCGACTTGGGGGAGTTGTCGTTGTTGCCAGGTATATTTGGCCACCTGCAGCGTGAAGCGCCCAATCTGGTGCTTGAAGTTAAGCCCCTTGAGATAGACAAGGCTGAGGATTGGTTGTTGACAGGTGCTGTTGATGCCGTCATTTGCAGTGCCCGCCTGTCTGCGTCGTGCATAGAGCGGCAGGTGATTTTAGAGGAGCGATATGTCTGCGCAATAAACAAGCAGTTCGCGCCGACGGGTGGCCCGTTGACGCTGGAGCATTTCAAGGCGCAGCGCCACGCGCTGATTTCGCGCTCCCTGGGTCATAACATTGCAGATGATGTGCTAAATGATATCGGCCTGGAAAGGCGTATTGGCTTGGTTCTGGCTCACTTTTCGATTTTGCCCTCGATACTGAGTGCTACCGACCTTATGGTGATCTTGCCACGTAAAATTGCTCAGTCTTTTGCGGCCATGGCGCCGCTGCAGATCTATGATCTCCCTTTTCAGGTGCCTTCCGTTCAGGTGGCGCTGTACAGCAGGGCTGCGGATTCCCGCCCTCCCGCATTACGCTGGTTTTTAGAGGCGGTGGCGTCGGCGGTTGGTGCGGAAGCGGGATACTGAGCTCGGCAAGGCTTCGATCGAGCTATCTGTTGCTTTAATCTCTTGACCCTGTGTGGCGGTGTCCTTACAATGCAGCACCCTTTTTTTAGGGGTCGGGAAGGTTTCCCGTCTTTTTAACAAGCCTTCGGTACGGTATTGAAGGCAATTATCAATTTTGGAGTTTATTTTCATGGCAACGATCAACCAGTTGGTTCGTAAGCCGAGAAAACGTAAAGTAGCCAAAAGTGACGTTCCTGCGTTGCAGGCTAACCCGCAGAAACGCGGCGTTTGCACCCGTGTCTACACTACTACCCCTAAGAAGCCAAACTCAGCATTGCGTAAGGTTTGCCGTGTGCGCCTGACCAATGGTTTTGAGGTGTCTTCTTATATTGGTGGTGAAGGTCACAACCTGCAGGAGCACAGCGTAGTGCTGATCCGTGGCGGTCGTGTAAAAGACTTGCCAGGTGTGCGTTACCACACTGTTCGCGGCTCGTTGGATACTTCAGGCGTTGCAAATCGTAAGCAAGCGCGCTCGAAGTACGGTGCTAAGCGTCCTAAGGGCTAAGCATTTCCATTACGTTTTCGGTAGAACCGAGTAAGGCTAAGCGCGCTCATGGTGCACAATTATGAGAGCGTCGTCTTAGAAAAATCCTGAAGAGAGGCGATTTAAGATGCCAAGAAGAAGAGTCGTCGCTAAGCGCGAAGTATTACCAGATCCCAAATTCGGTAATATAACCTTAGCGAAATTTATGAACATGGTGATGGTTAGCGGTAAGAAATCCGTAGCCGAGCGCATTGTTTACGGTGCGTTGGATATTGTTCAGGAAAAACTGAAGCAAGATCCTCTGGAAGTGTTCGAAGAGGCGCTCGATAAAATCGCGCCATTAGTAGAGGTTAAGTCTCGCCGTGTTGGTGGTGCTACTTACCAGGTGCCAGTAGAGGTTCGCCCTTCGCGTCGTTCTGCGTTGGCAATGCGCTGGTTGGTAGAGTACTCCCGTGGTCGTGGTGAGAAGTCTATGCCTCAGCGTTTGGCGGGTGAGCTGATTGACGCATCACAAGGCAAAGGTGGTGCGGTTAAGAAGCGTGAAGACGTGCATCGTATGGCGGAAGCCAACAAGGCATTTTCTCACTACCGCTTCTAAGTATTCTCCGGCGTTGGCCGGAGGTTACTTTTGCCTTTGCGGCGGTTGTCGCAAAGGCGTCATAAAAGGCAGCTATAGTCGCTGCCTTTTTAAGTTAAAGGCTAAATTATTTAGCCTGACTGCTTGTCGAATTTGGCAAGGTGCGCCGCAGGGCTCGATAGCGTTGCGAGCATGAATTTAGGTCAGGAGTCTGCCGATCTCATAGGCTTTTCCTGGGGGATCTGGCTGGCTTCTGTTGATGATAAGCTGGGGATTCCAATCGTGGCACGCAAAACTCCTATCGCACGTTACCGCAATATTGGTATCTGCGCCCATGTTGATGCCGGTAAAACCACCACTACCGAGCGTGTACTGTTCTATACCGGTTTGTCTCACAAGATAGGTGAGGTTCATGATGGCGCTGCCACTATGGACTGGATGGAGCAGGAGCAGGAGCGTGGTATCACCATTACTTCTGCCGCAACCACTTGTTTCTGGGCGGGTATGCAGCAGCAGTTCGAGCAGCATCGCATCAATATTATTGATACCCCTGGGCACGTCGATTTTACCATTGAGGTTGAGCGTTCGTTGCGTGTGCTTGATGGTGCTGTAGTGGTTCTGTGCGGCTCGTCAGGCGTGCAGCCACAGACCGAAACGGTTTGGCGTCAGGCAAACAAATACGAGGTGCCGCGCCTTGTATTTGTTAATAAAATGGATCGGGCTGGGGCCAGCTTTAAGTCGGTTGTACAGCAATTGAAAACTCGTCTTGGTGCTAATCCTGTGCCCCTGCAAATGACCATTGGTGCCGAAGATCAGTTCGAGGGAGTGGTTGATCTGATCAAGATGAAGGCGATTCACTGGAACGGCGAAGATCAGGGGATGACCTTCGAGTACGGTGAAATTCCGGCTGATTTGCTTGATGAGTGTCAGGCAATGCGTGAATTTCTTGTCGAGTCGGCGGCTGAAGCCAACGATGAGCTTATGAATAAGTATCTGGAAGAAGGCGAGCTTTCAGAAGAAGAGATTAAAGTAGGTATTCGTGCGCGCACACTGGCGAACGAGATTGTGCCTGTTATTGGCGGCTCGGCCTTCAAAAACAAAGGTGTGCAGGCCATGCTGGATGCGGTGGTTGAGTACCTGCCGTCGCCTACTGAAGTGAAAGCGATTGAGGGGCATCCGGTTGATAGTGAAGAAGTTATTACCCGCGAAGCTGATGACGATGCCCCTTTCTCAGCGCTGGCGTTCAAAATTGCTACCGACCCGTTCGTGGGCACGCTGACTTTCTTCCGTGTTTATTCCGGCAAGCTTGAAAGTGGTTCGGCAGTATTTAATACCGTGAAAGGCAAGCGTGAGCGCGTCGGCCGTATGGTGCAGATGCATGCCAATTCGCGCGAAGAGATCAAAGAAGTGTTGGCTGGTGATATTGCTGCGGCAATTGGTCTGAAAGATGTTACAACCGGCGACACATTGTGTGCTGAAGACAGCAAAATTGTATTGGAGCGCATGGAGTTTCCAGAGCCGGTGATTTCGGTGGCGGTGGAGCCCAGGTCGAAAGCCGACCAGGATAAAATGGGTGTGGCGTTGGGTAAGTTGGCGCAGGAAGATCCGTCGTTCCGAGTAAAAACCGACGAAGAAACCGGGCAGACGATTATTTCCGGTATGGGTGAGTTGCACCTGGATATTATTATTGATCGTATGCGTCGCGAATTCGCGGTAGAGGCCAATATCGGTAAGCCACAAGTGGCTTACCGTGAGCGTATTACCAAAGTATCGGAAATCGAAGGTAAGTTTGTTCGTCAGTCGGGTGGTCGTGGTCAGTATGGGCATGTACGAATTCGTTTTGAGCCGGCTGACGATGAAAGTGCAGAAGGTCTGGAGTTTGTTAACGAAATCGTTGGTGGTGTAGTACCTAAAGAATATGTCCCAGCGGTAGAAAAAGGTATCAGTGACCAGATGCAAAATGGCGTGCTGGCGGGGTACCCTTTGTTAGGTTTGAAGGCGACGCTTTTCGATGGTTCATACCACGATGTTGACTCTAACGAGATGGCCTTTAAAATTGCGGCTTCAATGGCCTGTAGGAAGTTGGCAGAGTCTGGCGGTGCAGTATTGCTTGAGCCTTTGATGAAGGTTGAGGTGGTAACGCCAGAAGAGAATATGGGCGATGTGGTTGGTGACTTGAACCGCCGTCGAGGCTTGATTCAAGGCATGGACGAAAGCCTGTCGGGCAAAGTGGTTAATGCAGAGGTGCCGCTGGCTGAAATGTTTGGCTATGCGACAGACCTGCGTTCCGCGACCCAGGGCCGGGCGACGTTTTCCATGGAGTTTTCCAAGTATGCGGAAGCACCAAAGAACGTTGCTGATGACATCATTGCAAAAAATGGCGGTACAGTAGTTTAGCTGTTCGGTAAATTTTTAATGCAGTAACTTTTTGCTTTCTAAAAATGTAGAGGATATAGCAGTGGCTAAGGCACAATTTGAAAGAAGCAAGCCCCACGTAAACGTGGGCACCATTGGTCACGTTGACCATGGTAAAACTACCCTGACAGCGGCATTGACCCGCGTATGTGCGGAAGTGTTTGGTGGTACAGCGGTAGCGTTT
>JBNKFV010000026.1:0-1680 GCA_050289485.1 Cellvibrionaceae bacterium | reverse complement strand
GCGGTAGGCAATTTCGAGGTCGGTACCGCTCACCACTTCTTGGTCGATGTTAATAAATTGATCACCAATCAAGATGATGTTGTTGGTGTTGGCATCTCTCAGAATACGTGAGCAGGCTGATTGATCACCAGCGCTACAGGCATTAATGACACCTTGTGGCGTTAAGTTACCAATGGAGTTGTTGATTTCCACTTTATACCAATCCAGTGACACAGAGAGCCCCTGCAGGAACGATGGTTCGTAGATAACTCCAAACGTTTGTGTGTCAGCTTCTTCTGGTTTCAGTTCTGCGTTGCCGCCAGACACAATAGTTGTGTTGTAAGTGCTGTCTAACACGGGGTCTATGATAGGCGTGAGATTGCCAGTTGCGTCAAATCGTTCAGACAAATTAGCCGCTCGTGCGTCGCGTGAAAAGGTGCCTCGCGCGCGCCATTCAGAATTGATTTGCCAATCTAGGCCGGTTTTCCACGCCCATACTGGGCCTGCGCCAGAGTAGTTAGCCCAGCGCGCTGCTAAGCTCAGGTTTAGGCTTTCAACCATGGGCGCGTCGCTTATCAGTGGCACTAAGGTTTCGGCAAATAGCTCGTCAACAGTGCTGCTACCTTTGATATTAGAGACTTTAGAATATTGAACGCCTACGGTGTTCAAGCAATCGGGTATGCTAACACCACGTAAGCCTATGCTTGGATCATTACAGCTTACTGCTTGGTAACCACTACCAGTACTGTGGTTAGACGGTGGATTGGTAACATCTTGAATAAGTTGCAAAATGTCTTCGCTGCGATAGGAGTAGCCGAAAGCTAAATCAATAGGCCCGGCTCCCCAGCCCTCGTGTATTTCCCCACTGGCTGAAATCTCGAAAGTTTCTTGATCTAACGTTGTGAGATTGCGTTTTTCTCGTGCCGTTGTATAAGAATAGGTTCTGCCTGAGTCGAAGCCGTCGTCAGCAAAGTAAATTGGCGTTGTGATGGCTTGCCCGGCTTCAAAGCCAGTAACGTAGTCGATTGCCTCAGCGCTGGCATTGCCTTGGCCGAATAGATTAATGGGCTGGCAACCAGGAAATGCTGAAGGGTCATATAGCGAGGTACGACAAACAATTTCACCATTGCCATTGTCTACGGCATCAATCGCGGCAAAAATTCTGTCGACGCGTAGGCCACTCTGTTTTCCGATCCTATCGCTTTTACCTTTTTGATAATTGCTGTTGATATTCCAGCCTTCAAAAAAGCCGGTTGCAGGTTGAAATTCAAACCCTACTGTTATCGACTGCATTTCGGTATCAGCGCCCACATAGCTTTCTGGTAGAAGGTCGCTAGGCCCACCCATTGTACGCAGGGTAAAAGACTCTATGCTGTTATCTATCATTGTTTGTCTCACCGATTCGGGTAGATAGGCATTATCTTGAAAAATGGTGAGTGCAGTTGGGGTACCTTGAAATGACCCAGAAGGTGCATTGATTTGCCACGATTCGCTCGTTGAGCGAATAACCTGACCAAACACTTTAAAGTTGTCAGTGACTTCATAGTCGCCATAAATAAATAATGAGTCGCGCTCATAATCTGGCATTAAATTCGAGTTGATATAATTGAAGTCGTCGCCACTGCCGCCATTGGTAATCGATTGGTTGGCAGGTGGGATTCCTACGGGGCCCAGAGTGGTGAGGTCACTGCGCAAAAACGG
>JBNKFV010000025.1:0-34743 GCA_050289485.1 Cellvibrionaceae bacterium | reverse complement strand
CCGACCTCACCCTTACCAAGGGTGTGCTCTACCAACTGAGCTACTTGAGCAAAACCACTACATCAGCAGTAGAACTGGAGCGGGCAGCGGGAATCGAACCCGCATCATCAGCTTGGAAGGCTGAGGTTCTACCATTGAACTATGCCCGCAAAACCCGAAAACAGCATCGAATGCCAACTGCTCACTGAATCAGCCACCGACTGACTCAACGCTTATCGCTATATCCACGGGGTGACCCACTCACTGGATCGTGCCTAGACACTTCCCCAAGCCCACTCCCAAGAGCGGGGCAACCGCTTCTGCCAGGCAACCGCCCCACAGAGCTTAAACTAATGGTGCAGGGGGTGGATTATTCGGGCCTTAGCCCTCACCCTTCGGGTCATCGCTAATGCGATGCTCGCCTGCGCTGCGCTTGTCGTCGAACCAACGGTGCTTCTCACCCACCCCTAACAAGGGCTCGTTCTTACAACAAGCGTTCTGCCAAATACAATTTCGCAGAACGTAAAACTAATGGTGCAGGGGGGTGGATTCGAACCACCGAAGCTTGCGCGTCAGATTTACAGTCTGATCCCTTTGGCCACTCGGGAACCCCTGCAGACTGGTTGCCACCTACTAAATCTAGAATGACAAACATTGAAAATGGAGCTGGCGAGAGGAGTCGAACCCCCGACCGGCTGATTACAAGTCAGCTGCTCTACCAACTGAGCTACGCCAGCATCCAACCGATTGAGTTAGAAGGAAATAATGCCTCCTCTCAATCTGGAGGCGCGATTCTAGAGAAACTTTTAGCCGGGCGCAACCGTTGAACAGAAATTTTGTCTGCGTTCGACTTCAGGAGCGCCTTTTAGCAGGTTCAACCAGGTATTATCGTCCAATAAAGCAGCATCTTGCGCAGAAAACACCACCCAGGTTTCAGCATGAACCTTAACCACCTCACGCAACTCGACGTCATACCCCTGAGCCTGCAGAGACGCCAATAGATTATCGGCCAGTGTCTTTTTGCTGAACATACCAAAAGAGATACCATTTTCAAGCTCACCTTTGGGAATTACATAGCTATCAATTCCCTTTGATTGCAGCTCGTGCAGGCGCCGCAACGCCGCTTTTCTCGATAGTTCCGGCGGCAAATGCACCCAATAGGTTGTATCTCCTGGAGTCTCTACCTGCGAAACCTCCCCCTCCACCCCTAACGCACGGGCATTTTCTACCAAATACTCAGCGTGCAGCAGGGCGTCAAAGGGCCCCACCAGGGTACACATGGCGTCGGCCTCATTCATGACCGCCGTTTGCACCGACATACTTTCTGCTGGCGCAACATCAGCTACCTTTGCCACCTCAGGCAATAACTCAAGGGCTTTTACATCATTTTGAATGGCAGGATGTTGAACTGGTGCTTCAGATTCAGTAACCACCTGCTTTTGCAGCAACACCACCACAAAAACAACCAGATTCACAACCATCAAAAACCAAAATATCCATCTCATAAGCGCTTATCCGCCACATTACCTCCACAACACACAAAACACCCTACGCCCCAGCACTCGCCTGTATTTGCAGGCCAGTAAAAACCAGATCGGGAACCAACATCACATCCACACCGGCGAGCACACCCTGTGCTGCGGCTTCATCTATAACGTGTTTAAGCCCCCCTGCATCACCACCCGTCAATAAAAGGGGGAGTTTATCCTGCTCGCTATTAGAAAGCTGCGATTCAAGTTGTGCTTTTGCAGTTTGCACCAATCCAAGGAGCATGGCATTTAATGCCGAAGACACCGCGCGGGAAGTCTTCCGGCCGGGAGCCAAGACCGCGCTTAACGCTGCTGGCTGCACCTTTACGTTATCCGTACCACCAAAAAGAGACTGCCGCATTAACGCCAGGCCCGGCCCTATATAACCACCCAAATGCTGCCCCCGATCCGCAAGCAGATCTACCGTGACCGCACTGCCAGCGTCAATGACAAGGCATGGCGAAGAAACGATATGCCAACCTGCCAGTATGGCCAGCCACCGATCAACCCCAAGAAGCTCTGGCGACTGATAGCCATTTACCACCCCGCCAGCGGCCAGCTGCGATACGGCAAAACAGGGTTCAGGCAACCCCTGCATCTTGCACCACTCACTTAGCAATTTATTGCGCTGCGCACCGGCAACACTGACTACCCATACTGCCACAACGTCAGCCACCGACACCGCAGCATACTCAAAGACAGACTGAAAGTGAGCACTTACATCAGACAATGACTGCCAGGCAAAAGCCCCTGAACTGACAGCCGAAAAATGACCGCCCCCTAAGCAACGTGCGACACGCCATTTACACCGGGTATTCCCCAGATCAAACTGAATAATCACGCCATCTGCACTGGGCAAGGAAACACCTGGCAAATATCTCATTGAGCACCCCTGAGGGATACTTCACCGCCATAGATCTCAACAATCTGCCCACTATTTTCTAGCCTCAGCGCGCCACTGGAAGACACCCCCCTGGCAACACCTATACGCATGGCATCACCACTACGAATCTCAACTGGCTGTCCGGCGAACGCATCCAGCGCCTGCCATCGCTGCTGATAGCCAATAAAGCCCGAACGTTGAAAACCTGCCAGTAACGGCAATAGCTGATTCAATAACACGGCGACCACTTGATTGCGAGACGGCGCATCCACGCCCTGCTCCTGCGCCAAGGTTTTAAGGTCGACCCAAGGCTGTTCAATCTGCCCAGCAACCGCAGTCGGCATGGCAATATTAAGACCAATACCCACCACCACACGGCATGCACCACTGACATCACCAGACATTTCCAATAAAACGCCAGACAACTTGCGCCTCTTATGCAAAATATCGTTGGGCCACTTAAGCATCACGCCCTCTAACCCCAGTGACGATAGCGCATCAGCAATAGCCACCCCTACAGCCAGACTTAAGCCTTCGAGTGCCGCAGCACCGCCCTCAAAATGCCAAACCAGCGACAAATAGATGTTCTGACCAAATGGACTGACCCATGACCGGCCACGGCGGCCGCGCCCTGCCAGCTGCTGCTCTGCCAAACAAACAAAGCCACTATCAAAGCCGTTCTGCATGGCATGCGTGCTTGTGGAATCCAATGTCATAAAAATAGCCAGATCAGACAACAATGATGCAGCTGTCGCATCCAGGCCCGCCAGGATAGCCGGACGGTTTAGCAGATCCAGGCCACCAGACAACCGATAACCCTGCCCCTTTACCGATTCCACCTGCAACCCCAAAGGCTCAAGCTTTTTCAGGTGCTTCCAGACAGCAGTGCGTGACACACCCAGAATACTGCCCAGCGCCTCACCAGAATGATAGCAACCATCAGACAATTGCTGGAGCAAGGTAGGCAGATAGACCGGTACCTCTGGAACAGGCTTAATATTACCTGACATATCAGCCCCAACCCCGTACATACTCTCGCCGATAACGCAAACCCAGGTTGGTCAGCACCTCATAGGCGATTGTGCCTGCGGCACTGGCCAAGTCATCTACACCTAACTCCGGTCCCAACAACTCAATAAAGTCCGGCTCGATACCCGCAGCCGCAACAGCAGAAATATCAAAAATACAGCTGTCCATCGACACTCGCCCCACCATGGGAACACGCATTCCGCCACATATGGCCTGCGCCTTATTAGCCAGACTACGAAACAAGCCATCGGCATACCCACCCATGGCTACAGCAAGATAGGCACCCTGCTCACCCACCTGATAAGTCGCACCATAGCCAATGAAATCACCTGCCAACGCTGGCCGTTTACGTAAAATAGGTAATCGCAGACGTACCACGGGCTCAACCGGGTTAACCTGCCCTGGCGCTGGATTTACCCCATACAGAGCCGCCCCGGGGCG
Source organism: Cellvibrionaceae bacterium (assembly GCA_050289485.1). GTDB lineage: Bacteria > Pseudomonadota > Gammaproteobacteria > Pseudomonadales > Cellvibrionaceae > JBNKFV01. The sequence continues at coordinate 30,882 of JBNKFV010000025.1, read as the reverse complement.
GGCCAGATCAAAATGAAACTCAGGGGGCAAAAACAGCGACGACGAGTTAGCCAAACTGCCGCGAACCTGTGGCAATACAGCGCGAACCCGCTTCAGCGCCGACACAAACGTAGTCAACTGCCGGGCATTTAATGGATGATCAGGCTCATCTGCACACGCCATATGACTCAAAAAAGCCACAATCCCCGCGCGACGAAGCCTCTCTGGAAAGTCTAACAACTCATCCAGCTCGGCAGCCGTAATACCCATACGGGTCATACCCGTATCCATCTTCAGCATCGAGGGCAGCACCTGGCCCCGACTCTCGCAAAAGGCAGCCCAGCGCGCCACCTGCGCGGGATCAGTCAATACCGGGGTTAAATTTGCCTCAGCAAAGACCTCTAACTCCCCTGCCTGCACCCCAACAAAAACCACAATGGTTGCTAACGGCAACACTTCACGCAGCGCCAATGCCTCGACCAGGTTGGCCACAAAGAATGTGCGGCAACCTGCTTCATCGAGTGCTTTACTCACCGGCCCCAAACCAAGCCCATAGGCACCCGCTTTAACCACAGCACCACACTCGGCTGCTGGACGATGCTGACGCAAACGGGATGACAGCCGCACCCAGTTATTGCCAATTGCCTGGACATTGATGCTTAATTCACCTTGCAGGTCATGCATTAATACACACCTTCTTTCAATTACCTCAAAATGCGAAACACACAAAATGTCAGCATCTAATCAAAGCACCAGAGAAAAAGCCACCTCTGGCTGCTATATTAACCCGGCAAATATCGCACCGGGTTAATATCAACACCCTCAAGCAAAAGAAGCCCATTATGGAGCACCTACAGACTCGCTTATGGCCATTTGCCCTTTGGCTTTACCAGCAACCTCAGGTAGACACCAGCTGCCTAGCGCTGCAAGACAACATAGGAGCCGATGTTAACCTGTTGCTGTATTGCGTGTGGCACGGCGTTACACGCGGCCCTATTGAAACAACCCAATGGCACCCTCTACTCACCTGCAGTCAATATTGGCAAGCGCAGATTTTACAACCCCTGCGTACCGCACGCCGCAATTTGAAATCAGAAGCTGAAGCACTGTATGAGCTGGCTAAAAAAGCTGAACTCGCCTGCGAGCAAGCCGAGCTGGAGGCACTGGAACAGCTTACCGATAAAACACCATCTACCAGCAAGCAGCATTTTTCCGCATACAATCTAAGTGCGTATCTGAACTTGCTACAACAACCATCCCCCTCCTCCTCCACCGAACAAGAAGAGATCACCAAGCTTTGGCAGCATTTACTAAGCCCCTTGCACAAACTCAGCTGAACAATTAGACGTTGCACAGCAGGACAAGCTAATATACTGTATATATATACAGTATATTAGCTTGTCCTATTCAACATGCTCGAAACACTCTTTAACCAAGGCCACATCTGGCAAGCCAGGCGCACACCCAGTGTCATCAAGCAGGGACTGTGTACAGGCTTTGAGCCATTCAACCACCTGCTGAAGAATCATGGGTGGCCAGCTGCCGGTATCATCGACATACTCTATCCCACCGAGGGGATAGGAGAGGTCAGCCTGTTACTGCCGCAACTTGCCCACTGCAGCCAACAGGAGCACTGGCAAATCTGGGTAAACCCACCGCACAAGGTGAATGGCCACGCCTTGCTGCGCGCGGGGATCGACCTGCGCTATATCGCGCTGGTACATACTAATAATTCAACAGAAATTCTATGGGCAACAGAAGAAGCCATCAAAAACACCGCCGTTTACAGCGTGGTAAGCTGGCCTACCGCGCTAAATAGCGCACAGGTACGACGCCTGCATTTGTGCGCGACACAGTACGACACTCCCTGTTTTTTGTTACGCAAGCCAGATCATGTGCACACTACCTGCGCACTCAAAATAAACCTTCAACCCGTTGGGGCAGACCAGCTTCATATCCACATCTTAAAACAACAACAGGGCGTATGCGGTCAAAGTATCACACTGCATTTGCCCAGAAGCCCACAGTGGCGATACCCGGTACAACTTTAGAAGGTGCGCCATGAAATGGTTGTACGTTTACTTGCCGCATTTTTATGCTGAAAGCTGCATCGACAATTTTCATGGTAATACCCCCATAGCCATTACCAACGACTGCAACATTATTGTTGACTACAACAGTCGTGCAGAGCATTACGGCATTTGCCAAAGTATGAGTCTACAAAATGCCTATTGCCTTGCCCCCGCACTGGTTGCACACACCAAGAGCACCTCGCAAACCAATCGCGCACAACAGCGAATAGCCAAGCTGGCAAGTCGTTTCAGCAGCTGGATAAGCATTGATGGAGACCAAGGTGTTTTTCTCGAAATTGCCAGCATGCGGCGTCTTTTTTCGTCAACCCAAAATTTGCATAAGCAACTGCAAAACTGCTTTTTAAACCACGGGTATACCGCACTGGCTGCAGCAGCACCTTTTGCTGCCACCGCACAACTTCTCGCACAAACCGGGCGCCACCACGCTATTAGCCAGCAGCAAATAAACGACACACTCGAATCGATAGCCCTTTGCGATACGCCACTGGCAAGCAGTATTCAATTTCGCTTATTACGCTCAGGGGTACGTTATCTCGGCGAACTTCGTCAACTGCCAAAACAATCACTGAATAGCCGAGGAGGTGAGCAGGCCATCCACTTTCTAGACAGAGTTTATGGCGATAAAACCTGGCTGCCCACACCTTACAAACCAAAACCGTTTTTCACCTGCAAACTCGATTTGGAGCAGGATTTTGAAACCCTGTTACCATTGCGGTTTATACTGGCAAAAAAGTTGACCGCCTTTTGTCAATTTTTACACAAGCGTGCGCTGGTCTCGCAGTCACTCTATCTGACATTTTTTTGCCGCGACGGCCAAAGCTATCAGGAAAGGCTAGCACTGGCCTGTCCTGATAACCAAAACAGTACATGGCATTATCGTCTCAACCTGGATATCGGCCGCTGGCAACTACCTGCACCGATTTATCAGATCAAATTGCACGCCATTGAATTTGAAGACAAAAGCACTACAACTTGCGATTTATTTGCTCAGGCCCGTCGTGACCAACAGGAACATATTTATCAACTATTTAACCGTATTAACGCCAAGCTCGGTGATAGCAAGCTGAATTTTATTCATACCACCGATGACCCAAGGCCAGAAAATTCCACCCACCACTGTTCGGCACAGAACACCTATAAATATAACCACACAAGCAGGCTATCCATCCCACAACCAGTCTGGCTAACGCGCCAAAAAGCGCCTGAGCAGCATATGAGCTTGCTCTATGGCCCGGCAAGACTTCACAGCGGTTGGTGGGATAACGATCACACCCCATATGATTACAGGGTTACCTACGACGACCAACATGTGGTTCGATGGATATGTCGAGATACTAACAATTATGTTTACCAAGCAGGCATTTTTGGGTAAAGAATATGGCTTTCGCTGAGTTGCACTGCATCACCAATTACAGTTTTTTACGTGCAGCTTCTCACCCCGAAGAAATGGTGAGAACTGCATTTTTGCAAGGCTATTCTGCACTAGCTATTACTGATGAATGCTCGATGGCAGGCGTGGTAAAAGCATGGGATGAATACAAAAACATTATCCGAGAAAATCCTGACACCACATTTAAACTAATATTGGGAACAGAGCTTCGATTTCATGATGAAATTTTTGTTCTGCTAGCAACAAACAAACAAAATTACGAAAATATCTGCACATTGATATCAACTTGCCGCCAGCAAGCAGAAAAGGGCAGCTATCACTTTCACCCATCTTTTATCGAGAAAAACAACCAGCTTGGCATTGTTTTATGGAAGCCATCATCAAAACGGCTGCAGTACTCTGAAAGTTTTATTCAACACAACAAAAACCCAACCTATCTTCTACTGCAACTCAACCTGACGACTCAAGATATAACGCACACAGAGACCATTAAACACTGGAGTTCTGTTTCAGGCTTCAAAGTAGCCGCCAGCAGCTACCCTCATATGCATAAAAGCGAAAGAAAAGCTCTACTGGATACACTTGTCGCCATCAGAAAGCAAAAAAACATTCGTCAAAGCATTCCCAATCTCGCCATCAACAGTGAGCACTGTCTTCGATCAATCAAAAAATTGAGAAAAATCTACCCCGAACAGTGCTTAGAAAACACATTGTCTATTGCAGAACAATGCTCTTTTTCATTGTGTGAAATACGCTACCAGTACCCCCGCACAGCACTACCGAAGTCAGAAGAACCGACGACCTACTTGAGGAAAATAACCTACAAGGGCGCAAACAAGCGTTACAATAACCACATTCCTGAAAAGGTAAAACAACAGATAGACAAAGAGCTGAGGGTCATTGCTGAACTGGCTTATGAATACTATTTTAGTACCATTCACGATATTGTTAGCTTTGCAAAACGCAACAACATATTGTGCCAGGGCAGGGGATCAGCGGCTAATTCGGTAGTTTGTTATTGCTTATTTATCACTGATGTTGATCCAACGAAAGTTAACTTGTTATTCGAGCGTTTTATCTCTAAGCGTCGACAGGAACCGCCCGATATCGATGTAGACTTTGAAAACAGCCGGCGCGAAGAGGTGATTCAGTACATATACCAACGCTACGGCAGACAGCATACTGCACTGGCTGCCAGTGTTATTTGCTATCGACCTAAAAGTGCTTTTCGGGATATTGGCAAAGCGCTGGGTATAGATTTAAAACAACTTGAGAATATTATCGCTAATTACGGCTGGCGCTATCGTAATAAGGACTGGCCAGACGACATCATTACCCATGAACTAACTCAGCATGCACCTACTCTTGCGATATTTAAAGAGTTAGTTGTCAATATTATTGGCTTTCCCAGGCATCTTTCTCAGCACGTAGGGGGCATGGTCATCACCGAGCAGCCACTTTCACAGCTGGTACCTATCGAAAGTACTGCCATGGAGAATCGCACCGTTATTCAATGGGATAAAACTGACCTGGAATCTTTGGGGCTAATGAAAGTCGACATTCTCGCACTGGGCATGCTCAGTGCTATGCGTTATAGCTTCAATATAATTTCATCATTGACTCGAAAACCTTTTTCCCTCGCCAGTATTCCTAAGCAAGATGATCCTTTGGTTTTTAGAATGCTACAAAAAGCCGATACGGTGGGCTTGTTTCAAGTAGAGTCGAGAGCGCAAATGAATATGCTGCCAAGACTTAAACCGACTTGCTACTACGATCTTGTGGTACAGGTTGCCATTGTACGTCCAGGCCCCATACAAGGTGATATGGTTCACCCTTACCTGAGACGCAAACATGGCGAGGAGCCCAGCCATATACCACTACCATCGCTTGAACCCATTTTGGCACGAACTTATGGCGTACCTATTTTTCAGGAACAGGTGATTGCCATGGCCATGCACGCAGCAGATTTTACCGCAGAGGAAGCTGAAGACTTGCGCCGCTCGATGGCAACCTGGAAATCACAGGGGCATATGCATAGGCTGCGTCAAAAGTTAACTCAACGTTTACTTGAAAAAGGTTTAAACGCCGATTACGTACAACGTATTTGCCAGCAGATTGAGGGATTTGGCGAATATGGTTTCCCCGAATCCCATGCAGCCAGTTTTGCCTGGTTGGCTTATGCATCTGCCTGGTTAAAATATTATTACCCCACTGAGTTTTTTTGTGGCTTACTCAACGCCCAGCCCATGGGTTTTTACCAGCCCTGGCAATTGATACAAGATGCTCAGCGCCATAACGTTATCGTTTATCCTGTGAGTATTAATAACAGCCAGTGGGAGCACACCGTAGAAATAATTAACCACGAGAAGATTCTGCAACTTGGATTCAGAATAATCCAAGGCGTTTCGCAGGAAAGAATAGCCCAACTGATAGAACAACGCCCGCCACAAGGCTTTACTGGTATCGATAAACTTCCCCATGACAAGACAATAAAGCCAACCATCGAAACACTGGCCGCCGCCAACGCCCTTGCAGAATTAACCCAACAATATGAAGCACTTCACCGCCATCAAGCTTATTGGCTGGTGAGCCAATTACGCAATTCTCATGACCTTTTCCCTGAGGAAGAACCAAACAACAACTATCAGGCCAGACAGCCCTCTCGCAGCGAAGACCTGATGCTCGATCATATGACAACACGAGTGATTTTAAATGATCACCCTATGGCACTACTTCGTGAAGCCACCGACTTTTTAGGCTGCTACACAGCCGCGAGCCTTTTTGATACACATACACCTAACGAATGCTTTGTGGCAGGACTAGTCATTAATCGACAACGGCCCAAAACATCTGCCGGCGTAACATTCCTTACTCTGGAAGATGAAACCGGCAGTATTAACGTTGTGGTTTGGCTAAAAACGGCCCATGCTCAACTGAAAGAATTAACTCAGTCAAAGCTGCTGAAAATTTACGGCAAAGTCGAGAAAGACGACAACAATCAAATTGTTCATGTGATTGCTTATCGCCTGTTTGATTTATCACGGCACCTCGGCGACATAAACACCCTCTCAAGAGACTTTCATTAAAAACATTATCTATTGATTTAATAAAAGCAGGGAGAGAGGGGAGTAGGTAGCAATAAAAAAGGCAGCCGAAGCTGCCTTTTTTATTTTCAGAGATAGTCAATTTAAGAACTGGCCAACTCTTTTTCACGCCTCTGTTCAGCTTCACAATAGTTCATCCAGTTACTGGCGAACTTACGGCTGCGCTTGTCTTTAGTAGCTTTTTTCATAGCTTTCATACAACTGCCGTAGTTCTTCAGGTTGGCGTTAGCCATGCCTACTACGATATACAATTGATCAGGGCGTTTGATAGCACCTTTCTTAAAGGCTTTATCAGCAGTATCCAGCGCTTCATTGTACTTGTCGCTATCAAGGTACAAACCTGCCAAGCGCGCATACAAATCGCCTTTATCAGATTTACCTGCGGCTTCGGCAAGAACAGGAATAGACTTATCCACTTCTTGCGATAAGCGCCATGCAGACGCTAACACCTCAAGGTTTTTGGAAGTACGCTCAATACGCTTTTCCTTCATTCCCTTTTCGATGATTTTCGCCGCACGATACGGATACTGCTCAGCCATGAACATGTAAGCCAAATTCATGAGCTCTTTTTCTTTAACCACTACGCCGAGTACATAAGCGGCATCCATCATGTAGATTTGGTCTCTATCACGCTCAACCAAGCCGTACATACCTGCCAACTGTTTATAGTATGTGCCCTTAGGGTAATGACGAACCATTTTTTCGAGAATTTCAACAACCTTTTTATTGTTGCCCTTATCGTAATAAATGGCGCGCTGTAGGGAATACCAGTTTTCTTTTGGTATCTTACCCTTGGATTCATACATATCGATGGCCGTGTTAGTGTTTTTCAGTGCCTCATCCATATCATTGATTTGGTAATAACCCTGAGCCATCAACATATAGGCATCAGCACCAATAATAGGAGCAACCTTCATCCACTGCTTCAGCGTGTCGATAGCACCTTTATAGTCTTCGGTTATGAACTGCAACTGCGCAATGGTGTAAAGGGTACCCACCTCCAAACCTACCGGAATGTTAGGTGCCTGAGCCGCCACCAAGCGGTAGTTTTTAATGGCCTTCGGATAATCTTCCAAACTGTAATAAATAAAGCCGTAATAATTGTATACCTGTGCCAGTTCGTATTCATTGAACTTGCTGGTATCAATTTTTCCTAACTCTACCAACGCTTGTTGGAAATCCGGTGGTGGCGCTTTACCGCCTTCTTGCTCGGGCTCCGGGTTAGTCAGCGCTTGTACTACCGACAACTTTTTGAACACAGCCTCACGCAACGCAGGTGTTTTGCGAGTTTTGTACTGGGGTTTAGCTTCTTCGTCATCTTGCGCAAAAGCCTTACCCCAAGATACATCAACACCAACTGCCTGCAAAAGAACAGAAGACAACGCTGGCGCCAATGCTAAAGGTGCTGCCAGCATGGTATGCCGGACGAGCCTGGTTACAACAGCCGTCACTTTCATATGCTTCTCCCACCTTACTTCGCAATCGCAAAAGTAATCTTGTTACGAACGCCTGGAACTTCCACCGGCTCGCCGTCGATTACCCGCGGCTTATACTTAAACTTAAGAGCGGCTTTAACTGCAGCCCTGTCAAAGACGTTCTCCGGATCAGCCTCAATGACGACCGGATCCCTTACAGAACCATTTTTGGTAACTGTAAATTCAACAATCACATAACCCTCGATACCACGGCTTAATGCTCTACGAGGATAAACTGGCTGCACTTTTACAATTGGCAAGTATTCACCATCAGAGGAGAAACCACCAATACCACCCACCTTAGCAGCAATTTGCGCTTTGGGAGCAGCCATATTCAGTGCATCCGGATTTAGGTCTGGAGCTTCAAACTCCGGTTCAGGCATATCGGGTGGCGGCTCGTCAGGATCTTCCGGTTTTTCCGGTTTTTCCGTATCGTACCGCGTCTCGATCTTTGTTTCCGGCATGGTAATGTCGGCAATCTTGCGGGTTTCTTCCTCTTTAGGCTCTTTTTTATCTGCCTCAATGAGCGAGTGCATCAAAAATAGAAGCCCCAAAGTCACCACAGATGCCAGCACTGCAGCCGTTATAACTCTTACAAAGTTCATATCGCTATTTCTTCTCAGTAGAGACAGCTATGTCGAGGATACCCAACTCACGTGCGGCTTCCACCACAATGCTCATGGTCTCAACATTCGCCTTGTCGTCCGCTTGGATAACAACGGTGCCTTTAGGATTTTCAGCATGCATACGCTCAATCGTAGGGCGAACAGCACGCTCGTCTACACGACGCTTATCAATCCAGATCTCGTTGTTACTATTGATAGCTACCAAGATACTTGCATTTTTCTTTGAAACCCAAGTACTCGCATCAGGGCGATTAACTTCAATACCCGCCTCTTTAATGAACGAGGCAGTTACGATGAAGAAGATCAACATGATGAAAACCACATCGAGCATTGGCGTTAAGTCAATAGCGCCGGCTTCTTCTTCCGCTTTAACGGTTTTTCTGCTCATAGTAAGTCTCTTACAACCGGTTAATTCTTGGTGCGATCAGCCTTAGTGGTCCATCGTCAAGTGGTCTTCGAGCAACTGATTTTCACGCTCGGCAGTTCGGGTGACCAAAGTATTTCCAAATACGCCGGAAATTGCGGCAACCATGCCAGCCATAGTCGGTACGGTAGCTTTTGAAACACCACCCGCCATAGACTTGGCATCGCCACCACCAGTCACTGCCAATACGTTAAACACTTCAATCATCCCCCAGACGGTACCCAGCAGACCAAACAATGGTGCCAGCGAAACCATGGTGCCAATCAGATCAAGGTTGCTATTAACCTTTTCAGACACACGGGAAATTAAAGCGTAACGAATTTGATGAGCACCCCAAGACTTGCGTTCCGCGCGGGCTTCCCACGCGTCTAACGCCGCTTGAACATCCTTGTTCAAGCCAGTTTTGAAGTACCAAATGCGCTCAATAATCAGAGTCCACATGAAGAAGGTCAGTATGGCGATTAAAATAAGTACCTCGCCGCCCGACTCCACAAAGGCTTTAATGGCTCCTAATGCATCCATCAATGCCGTCATGTGTTATCTCCTCACTTCTTTTCAGCGTTTTCGGCAATGATGCCGGCACTTTGCTCTTCAAGGATATGAAGAATGCGCTTGGCACGACCATTAACCAGTGTATGCATGAGAACGGTAGGAATTGCCACAACCAGACCCAGTACAGTTGTCACCAGTGCACCAGAGATACCGCCAGCCATTGCTTTCGGATCGCCCGCACCAAAGATAGTGATTGCCTGGAAGGTAACGATCATACCCGTTACCGTACCCAACAGACCCAACAGGGGCGCTACGGCAGAGATAATTTTCAACAGGTTCAGACCTGATTCGATCGAAGGACGCTCTTTCAGCACAGCTTCTTCGAGCTTCAGCTCCAGTGATTCGCCATCCAAACCTTTGTTGTCTTCTGCAACTTTCAACACACGACCCAGAGGGTTGTTTGAATTTGCAGTTTTGGATTTAAGCTGGGAGCTCACTTTGCCAGACATACCAGCCAGCACGATAAAGCGCCAGATAGCCAGTAGCATAGCGAATGCACCTACGCCGGTAATGATGTAACCAACCAGACCACCTTGATGCCAGCGCTCTTTAAGTGAAGGACTGTTGATCAGAGCAGACAGGAAAGAACCACCAGAAGGACCAGTAGGGTCAATACCTACACGAACGAAACCGTCGGAGGCACCCTGCAGTTCAGCGGCCGCAGACAGGAACCCAGAAGCGGGCTGACGAGTCAATTCAGCCATTTTTGCGCCCTGCGATATATACTCAAGGTATTTACCGTCAGACACTAGGTTAAAGGTACCAATACGAACCACGTCTTGGGTCAGCTGTTCGCCAGCGGGGGTAATTACCGTACCAGAGAATTTAACCACCTTACCGCCTTCAATGGTCTCACGCAGCATTTCAGACCAGAGGCGCTCAATTTCGTCCAGTGATGGCAACTTGGTACCACTGTTCATACGCTCGATCAAATCGCCAAGAAAATCACCGCGATCGGGATACTGCGCACTAACAATAGAGGTTTCTAGGTTTGAACGCAGGTCGCCCGCTGTAGAAGTCAGGTGACCAAACAGCTCTTTCAAAGAACCCAGACGCTCTTGCAGCTGAGCACGCTTGGCAGTTACATCAAGCTCTTGCTTAGCATAAGTTTCTTCCAGACGAGCAGAGCGTGCTTCTTCGTTTTCGCGCGTTTTGATTGCTTGATTCAGCAAGCTTTGCTGCTGCTGCTTTTCACGCAAGAATTGCGCTTCGCGCTGCTTGTGCTCTTTGGTTTCAATAACACGGTCTTCTTGGACCATTTTCAGCAAGTCTTCCAGCGAAGTAGCCTTATCCTGGGCTACAGCCATACCGCTTGCAAAAAGCCCTGCTGCCGCAACAGCAAGAATGCGTTTAGCGAAAGTCAGTCTCATTGCGCTGCCTCCGGAGCCAGTACAGGTAAGTTCATGATTTCAATAGAGGCTTGTTTCTTGGCGATACGAATGCCTTTGAGGATCGCGCTGCGGTATTCACCTGCATCCAGTGCAACCCACTCGCGACGACGCTGATCCCAAGCACCTGACAATTCAGTGTCTTTGGTTTGGTACATCAGCGCAATACGACCTACGCGAAGCACGTTAACTTCACGCTCTTGACCGTCTACCGTCAGGGTATCTTCGTAAGTATCGATCTTACGACCATACTCTGCTTCAATCTTGTAGGCTTCCAAAACCTGACGGAATTTCTCAGCCACAGAGATATCGGCACGGTCCATATTTGCATTCAAGCTGGCAATACGATCTGTGCGCTCGTCAGTATGGAAAGGAACATCCAGCTCGACAAATTGTTCCAGAGCTTCCAGCATGCGCAAAATAAGCGGCTGAATCTGACGCTCCATAACGGTTACGTTATCGATAGACTCCTCAAGCTCTGCAATAACTTTCAGCTGGTTCTGAATTTGCTTCTCCAGCTGAGAATTATAAACACGCAGGTTTTCGATCTGCTTGTTAACAGTTTTGAAATCCTGTAGCAGGCCGGCAGTTTCAGCGGCCAACTTGTCTATCCGCTCTTGCGACTTAAGACCCGCGGCAGTTTTTGACTGACCCACTTTAAGAATTGAATCAATTGTTTGATCTGCTAATGCAACACCACCAAATAGTGTGCCCGCAGAAAGCGCAGTGGCCATAGCCACAGCTTTAATTCGCTGCTTCCTCATAAATCCCCCAACATGGGTACATGCAATCAAAATATTTGCGACAAAATAGCCACCGCCTGAACCTTTTCACAGGCCTGCAACAGTAACTAAGAGCGCAACATTGTAATAAGAGCCCGGCGCATTATTCAATGGCCAAGAGAGAAACCATTTATGACGTGTAGAGAAGTAACAAAACCAAGTAACACGTTACGTGGAAAATCATAAAAAATCGGTAGCACAGATCAAATAACAACCAAAAAGCCTACAACAGCAACAACTTTACCGTTTTATGAAATATTTTCGCGCCGCTTGTAGACGATAAAATCACACTGGAAAGCATTTTTTTCGTCTGCCGGACAAACAGATTTGGATACTTCTACCCAACTTTCGTCGCTAATTAGCGGGAAAAACGCATCCCCGTCAACCTCAACATCCACCCGTGTAAGGTAAAGCGTATCGGCCAGATCCAGCCCCGCCTTATACATTTGCGCCCCACCAATGAGCATCACCTCAGCCGCCTCGTGCTGGGCCGCTAAGGCAACGGCAGCCTCAAGACTGGTAACTACCTCGACACCAGCAGCGGACCAGGATGGCTGTCGGCTGACCACAATGTTCAAGCGCCCTGGCAACGGGCGACCGATAGACTCGTAGGTTTTACGCCCCATGATAATAGGCTTCCCCATAGTAACCTGCTTGAAATACTGCAGATCAGAGGGAAGATGCCAAGGCAATTGATTGTCTTTACCGATGGCATGGTTTCTTGAGACAGCAACAATAATCGATAGCGTCATACACTCACCAAAATAACCATTGGCCTAAATAGCCACAGGCGCCGAAATATGCGGGTAGGGATCGTAACCAGTTAGCATGAAATCTTCAAAGCGGAAGGCGAAAAGGTCTTTCACTTCAGGGTTTAATTGCATTATCGGCAGTGCTCGCGGCGATCGACTCAGCTGTTCTTCAACCTGGTTCATGTGATTCAAGTACAAGTGCGCGTCACCAAAGGTATGCACAAAATCGCCAGGCTCAAAGCCTGTCACTTGCGCTACCATAAGTGTGAGGAGGGCATAAGAGGCAATATTGAAGGGCACCCCCAGAAAAATATCGGCACTGCGCTGGTACAACTGGCAAGACAGCTTATTGTCGGCCACATAAAACTGAAACAGGGTGTGACAGGGCGCCAGTGCCATTTTACAGCGTTCGACATTGGCCTGCGGCGATATCGACTCGTCGGGCAGCTGCGCAGGATTCCAGGCCGAGACAATCAGGCGGCGGGAATCAGGCTTGTGCTTCAGCTGCTCAAGTAACAGTTTGATTTGATCAATAGCAGAACCATCTGCCGCTGGCCATGAGCGCCATTGATGGCCGTAGACAGGCCCCAGATCACCATCAGCAGTTGCCCATTCATCCCAAATACTCACACCATGCTGCTTTAAGTAGGCGGTATTGGTATCGCCAGCCAGAAACCACAGGAGCTCATGGATGATCGAGCGCAGATGGCATTTCTTGGTGGTAATCAGCGGAAAGCCTTCCTGCAAATTGAAGCGCATTTGATAACCGAAGACACTGACGGTGCCAGTACCAGTGCGATCGGTTTTTTTAACGCCATGGTCACGCACATGCCGCATTAAGTCCAAATACTGTTTCATAGCGGAAAAATACCTGTAGTGTTCGAAAAAGAGACGAAGATTTATTGGTTGCCTTCGGGCTGCAGTGTCGCCGCAGAGAGTTTCTGGTGGCGCCAGTAAGCCCAGGCTATTAACAAGATACCTGCAACGATCATCGGCACACAAAGCACCTGGCCACGGGTCATCCAGCCCAGCAGGAGGTGGTCACGCAGGTGACTGTCGGGCTCGCGTGCAAACTCAACCACAAACCGAAAGACCCCATAGCCCACCAGAAACAATCCCGAGGTAGCGCCTTTGGGACGCGGCTTGCGACTGAACCAGAAGAGAATCACAAACAATAGCAGCCCTTCGAGGCACGCTTGATACAGCTGTGACGGGTGGCGCGGCAGCGCCAGAGGATCATTGGGAAATACCATGGCCCAAGGACCGTCAGTCGAACGCCCCCAGAGTTCTTGCCCGATAAAATTACCGATGCGACCAAAAAACTGACCGATGGGCTCCAACGGGGCCACAAAATCAGCCACCGCCAAAAACGAGACCCCAATTTTTCGGGCATAGATCAACATGGCAACGATCACACCGATCAACCCACCGTGAAACGACATCCCTCCTTCCCAAACACGAAACAGCCAGGTTGGATCTTGCTGCAACTTGTCGAAATGATACAAAAACGCATACCCCAGCCGACCACCGATGATCACGCCAAAGGCGCCATAAACGATGAGATCTTCCACTTGTTTACGCTGAATAACCGAATGTTTCTGCCCAGCCCTATGCCACCCCACGTACCAGGCCAGCACGAATGACAGCAGATACATGATGCCGTACCAATGTACGTTAAGCGGCCCAATCACTTTATCGCCAAGTGTGAACGGCCCCAGACTCAGGGCAATGGGGTCGAGCTCTGGATAGGGAATCATGAATATTACGGCCTCAAGCACCAATACGACATTCAGGTATCAAAGAACGCGGGATCATAACACATCCGTTTAGTGTTACTGTTAAGGATGCAAGACTAAACCCAATCACCGCACGCCCATTCCGAGTCTTTATGTGTTTAATCGCCTTTTCACTTGCCCCTGAGACGGAATACCCACTGATTGTTATTGCCAATCGCGACGAATTTCTCAATCGCCCCACACAACCAGCACGCTACTGGGAAAAGCACCCGTCACTGCTTGCAGGCATGGATTTGGAAGCGGGAGGTACCTGGATGGGGATCACGCGCCAAGGGCGATTTGCTGCGGTTACCAATTACCGCGACCCCACTAGCCCCGCAGGGCCGTTGTCACGCGGCGAATTAGTGACCCGCTTTCTGACCAGCACCGAGACTGCGGCCAAGTTTATCGCCAACAGCTACACAACCAACCAGCTGTACAGTGGCTACAACCTGATTGCTGGCAGCCCCAACGAACTGTATTACCATAGCAATAAGCTGCAAAGCCCAACGCTAAAACCTTTGCCCGCCGGAACTTATGGACTTAGCAACCACATACTCAATACCCCGTGGCCAAAAGTTACAGAAACGGCACAGGCACTGGAGGAATGGAAGGCACAACCGCCTGACAGCAGGCGGGTCGAAGCCTTGTTCGCCATTTTGGGAGCCACACAACAAGCTGCCGATGAGGATTTACCAGAGACCGGTATAAGTTACGAGAAGGAAAAGGCATTATCTGCCCGCTTTATTGATTTACCACACTACGCCACACGCTCCTCCGCAGTGCTGCTGGTAGATCACAGGCAAAACGTACAGTTTTTCGAGCGCACTTATCGCAGGGCCGCACTGGATAGCAACGCTACAGACGGTTCGTACGCTACCCAGGCATGCTACACCACCCGCCAGTTTGAGTTTTCGATAACACAAGAGCGAGAAACTAATTAGCGCTGGCGTCACTATGTGAGGGCTGAAAAAAGCGGTTGATACCAGCCTGCGTCAGCACACGACGCACACATTGATGAATAGAGGCTGCATCGGGCAAACTCATCACCTGCTTCAGCAGGATATCCGCCTGATCCAGAGTAATACTGCGAATCACCGATTTCACTTTCAGCAAGCTGGCAGCGTTCATCGACAACACGTCGAACCCCATCGCCATCAAGAGTATGGCTGCGCCGGGGTCACCCGCTAGTTCGCCACAAATACCCACAGGCGTACCCTGCGTATGAGCCTCAACCACAACATAATGTAATGCTCGCAATACCGCCGGATGCAACGATTCATACAAGTGCGCAACCCGCGCATTGTTGCGATCAACCGCCAAGAGGTACTGGGTAAGGTCGTTACTGCCCACCGAAATGTAATCCACCCGCGCGGCCAGTTCGCGAGTCAGGTAAACCGCCGAGGGCACTTCAACCATCACACCAATAGGGGGCAGGGTAATATCAAACCCCTCTTCAAGTAGCTCGTGGTAAGCGCGATAAATTAACCCTTGCGCCGTTTCCAGCTCCTGCACATTCGAGATCATCGGCAACATGATGCGCAGGTTGTCCAACCCCTCACTGGCTTTAAGCATCGCTCTGATCTGGCCAAGAAAAATTTCCGGGTGATCGAGCGTTACCCGAATGCCGCGCCACCCGAGGAACGGGTTGGCTTCTTCGATAGGGAAGTAGGGCAGTGCCTTGTCTCCACCCACATCCAAGGTGCGCATAGTCACCGGATTGGGCGCAAACGCCTGCAACTGTTCGCGGTATATCTGGCGTTGCTCTTCCTCACTGGGAAAACGGTCGCGCATCAGAAAGGGTACTTCGGTACGATACAGCCCCACACCCTCTGCACCACGCTCAAGTGAGCGCATGGCGTCGATCATCAAGCCGGTGTTTACCCACAGCGGCACGCGGTGGTTGTCTAGCGTTTCGCAAGGCAGATCTTTCAGTGCTTCCAGCCCTTTAACGATCAGACGCTCTTCTTCAAATACCTCTTCGTAATGGCGGCGAAGCTCATCACCCGGATCGCTGTATACCAATCCCAGGTGACCATCGACAATCAGTTCGCGCTGATCCAACTGGGTATAGGGTAGGTCAACCGCCCCCATCACCGTCGGGATACCCATGGCTCGAGCGAGAATGGCCACGTGAGAGTTACTGGAGCCTTGCACCGACACCAAGCCCACCAGTTTATCTTCCGGCACTTCGCCCAGGGTGGATGCGGTGAGCTCTTCACCAATCAGAATGGTTTTGTCGGGGAACACCAGCTCTTGATTGGAACTGACCTGCAAGTAAGCGAGTACACGCCGCCCCAGGTCGCGCACATCAGTAGCGCGCTCGCGCAGGTAGGCATCTTCCATACTTGAGAAGTTATTTTCATGTTCAAGGATCACCTGGCTCCAAGCGTAAGGTGCCGTAAGCCCTTGCCGAATACGCTCAATCACTTCGCCACCCAACGATGCATCATCTAGCATCGACAGATAGGCGTCGAACAACGCAAGCTCTTCTTTGCTCAAACGCTCTTTAAGCTGTTCGCCCACCTTTTTAATGTCATTGCGGGCAGATGCCAGCGCCGCATGAAACAGCGCCAACTCGTCGTCAACATTCTGGCATTTCTTGAACGGCACAGAACGCAAATCGGCGGCCGCTTGCAGCACTACAGCTTTACCAATGGCGATACCGGGCGCACCACCCACACCGGTAAATTTGGCTTCACTGGCCAGCTGGCCAATCTGTTTTAACGCACCCGTTGCCTCGGCATGGGCAATAACACTGGCAAGCTGGGCAGAAATGGTAATCAGAAACGCTTCCTCGCCCTCATCGAAACGACGAGCATGCACCTGCTGTACTACCAGCACCCCCAGCACTTGCCGCTGATGGATAATAGGTACGCCCAGAAATGAGTTGTAGCGCTCTTCGCCGGTTTCCGGAAAATATTGGTAACGAGGGTGGGCGCCAGCGTCTTTCAGGTTAATCGGCTCTTCACGGGCAGCGACCCAACCGACCAGACCCTGCCCCAAACCCAACTGAACGATGCCCACCGAACCCACATTCAAGCCTTCGGTTGCCATTAATACATAATTGTCCTGCTCGTTACGCAGGTATATAGAACACACATCCGTTTTCATCTCGGCACGGATGCGGCGCACAATAATATCCAACGCAGCCTGTAAGCTACGGGCATTATTAACTTCCTGAACGATGCTACGCAGTGCACTTAACATGCTTTACTCTCTGTAAACCTCAGCCAATGTGGCCAAGGAAGCTTCGGTAACTCCCATTCGAACAACGGGCAAGCCCAACTAAAAGCATAGCTGCTGTTATCAGAATGAGGAAAAGCACGCCTTATTTATTAGAACCTACAGTACCTAGCTTTGAAACTGACTATGTACCGGTGCCAGCTCTTTCATGGCGCGTCTATATACTTCTTGTTTAAACGCTACAACCTTACCCAGCGGGTACCAGTAACTTACCCAGCACCAGTCATCAAACTCAGCAACACCATGCTGATTAAGGTCGATCGCGCTATCATTTGACATTAACTGTAGCAAAAACCATTTTTGCTTCTGGCCAATACAGGTTTTGTCACCCCGGCCCTTGCGCACCAAGCGCTTGGGCAGATGGTAACGCAGCCAGCCACGAGTACAGCCTAATATTTTTACATCATGTGGCTGCAAGCCAATTTCCTCATTGAGCTCGCGGTACATGGCTTTCTCCGGGCTTTCATTAGGGTTGATACCGCCCTGCGGAAACTGCCAGGCGTCTTGCCCCTTGATGCGCCGCGCCCACAATAGCTTACCCTCGGCATTCGCAAGCATAATACCCACATTAGGACGAAACCCTTCGGCATCAATCAACAGAAACCTCCCACAACACCCTATATAGCAGCCGTTATTATTGAGACAAAGCCCTTACCTGCTTTGCGAACGGAGCATTGTTCCACAAAAAACCTAAAATCGGCAAACCGTGCATTAACTTCCGCGGTTGTTAGCGGCGCGCCTGCACAGTATTCTAGCGGGCTGTTGATGCCCTGCAGCGGCTACTTTAACCCAATGAGAGACCCATGCGCCGTGAGCCTTGCAATATTTGATTTAGATAACACCTTGCTGGGAGGTGACAGTGACCACAGCTGGGGAGAATTTCTGGTAGAACAAGGCCTGGTTGACGCTGATCACTTTCGCCAGCAAAACAATCACTTTTACGAACAGTACAAAGCCGGAACCCTGAATATCTTCGAATTTCTGGCATTTGCCTTGGAACCCCTTACCCGGTTTACCAACGCGCAACTGTCCACGCTGCATGCACAGTTCATGCGCGAAAAAATTGCGCCGCTGTACTTGCCCAAAGCAGAGGCGTTAATACAGCACCATAAAGATCAAGGCGACGACTTGCTAGTTATTACTGCAACCAACCGCTTCGTCACCGCCCCCATTGCCACCGCCTTGGGCATTGATGAACTGCTGGCTACCGACCCGGAAATAGTCGATGGCCGCTACACTGGCAAGGTTAGCGGCACACCTTGTTTTCAAGAGGGCAAGGTGAAACGCCTGCAAACCTGGATGCAGGATTATCAAGGCACATTGCAGGGCAGCTATTTTTACAGCGATTCCATCAATGATTTACCGCTATTGAAACTCGTGGATAACCCCGTTGCCGTAGACCCCGATGACCGCTTAAAACAACATGCAGAATCTGCCGGTTGGAAAGTGATATCACTGCGAAACCAGGCATAACCGACTCATGAAAACCATTGCCTGCCGATCGATACACACCTCGTTGCTGCTAGCCTTATGCACACTTGTGGCCTGTAGCGAAGCGCCCGAGCCAACGGCGCCGGTGCCGCAATCGAACATCGAGGAGTCAGTACCCATCGCTGCACCCACCGCCGCCTGGGCCGCAATTGACACCAACCTGCAAGCCTGCAGCGAAGAAGTTCAGCAACTGGGCGAACAGTTGGAGCAACTACGGAAAAACCCCGTTGATGCAACATTATCGTCCGCCCGCAGCCAGTGGCTGAACAGTCACCAGGCCTGTTACCGGCTGCTGCCGCTGATCAAGGCTGCTCAGCTGCACCCATCAACGCTGGGCAAAATCGGACAACTCAATCGTTATATCGACGCCTGGCCAATGCTGCCAGGCTATGTCGACGGCGTAGGCGCCTACCCCCACAGCGGGCTGGTTAACGATATTACCCTACCCATAAACGCCGAAACCCTGCGTCATCAACACGGTTTTACCGATGATATGGAAGTAAGCCTGGGTTTCCATGCACTGGAATTTTTACTGTGGGGTGAACATGGCGAACGGCCTGTCAGCGACTTTATGCCCAGCAACACAGGCACCAGCCCCGAACTAAAAACCACTGAGCTGCCCAACAATCGACGCCGTACTTACCTGATACTGGCAGGCAACTTGCTGATCGACGACCAGTCACGGCTCACACAAAAGTGGCAGCAAATACAACCGCAGCTTGCACAATTACCCAGTGTCACCCAATGGGTGCTGCTGAAAAGTGGCCTACAAGACGCATTGCAGGAATGGCACGATCAGGCCCTTGCTCTGCAGCAGCGGGCCAATAATGCCCAGGAGACAGCGCTGGATGACAAGCTGCATAACGCGTTTGCAGGGCAACAGCTCCCTATGCTGCTCGACAGTTTGCGCTTTTGGAGTAATGTCATCAGCACTTTGCCGGAAGAGACACCCGTCAGCAAAGAGCTGGCAGCGGTGTGGCTCCCCATCAACACTCAGTTAAAGCAACCCGACAATGCCGACCACATTGACGCTCTGCTAACGGCACTTACGGCGGCGCAGGAAGCAGCCGCAAGCCCAGAAACACCGCCTGACTAAACTAATACGGTGCGTACAAACGCGGCCTTGAGATAGTCAGTTTCGGGGATCGCTGGATGAATCGGATGATCCGGTCCCTGCCCCCCCTGATAGATCAACTGGGTATGACGCTCCAGATGACGCCCGGCCGCGCGGATAATCTCTACCTGAGTCGCTTTATCTAAATGCATCGAGCATGAACCCGATACCAACACGCCATCTTTCCCCAGCAAGCGCATACCCAGCTCGGTAATGTGCCGGTAAGCGGCCTCACCCTTTTTCTGATCTTTACGACGCTTAATAAAGGCTGGAGGGTCAAGTACCACCACGTCGTACTTTTCGCTGTCATGCACCAGCGCCTTCATCGCATCCACCGCACGCCCTTCAACGCAGCGCAACTGATCGCCGACACCGTTGAGCTGTGCATTTTCATGGGCAAGATCGAGCGCTTCAGCGGAAGCATCAATGCAGGTAACCTCTGCCGCGCCCGCCACTGCAGCCTGCACTCCCCAGCCACCAATGTAAGAAAACACATCCAGCACCCGTGCACCTTTCACGTGGGTCTGCAGTTGGGCACGGTTTAAGCGGTGATCATAAAACCAACCGGTTTTCTGGCCCTGCTTTACCGGAGCCAGAAACCGTACACCATTTTCTTCCAAAGGCACCAACTCCGGGATCTGGCCAACTTCCACCTGTTCTTCAGCCAGCCCTTCCAGCGCGCGGGCCGAATGGTCGTTCCGGAACAGAATGCCTAACGGCTTACACACTGCCTGCAAGGCCGCAACGATATCCTCTTGCAGCGCTTGCATCCCAGCTGACGCTATCTGCACAACCAGATAGTCGCCGAAACGATCAACCACCAGCCCCGGCAGCAGGTCTGAATCACCATATACCAAACGATAAAAGGGTTTCTCGAAACTCCGTTCACGCAGAGACAGGGCCATGGTAATCCGCTGCTGCAGGGTTTTGCGGTCGAGCCGGGCACGCCCCACCAGCCTCGCGCAAATCAAGTTATTAGGATTAACAAACGCTACCCCCAATGCCTTACCAGAGGCCTGACAAACCTGTACTTGCTGCCCCACGTCAAACTGGCCAAGAGGCGACTTTTGCGTATCAACCTCGTTGGAGTATACCCACAAGTGGCCACGCTTGATGCGTTTGTCGGACTGAGATTTCAGGAATAAACAAGGAAGGTCGGAAGACATAGGGGTATCACTCAACAGAACATTGACCACCGCTTAACCCAAACTGCGAAAATATTGTTCAGAGCGGCCCAAAAGTTGGCTACAGTAACAGAAGCAAGCAAAAAAGTGAGCACTTTGTCATCCCCTAACTACAGACACACTTAGCATGCAGTTGCCCACCTCTGCAGCTAACATTTAATAGACGCCTGCATTAATTGGTGCAAATACTCGCTACGAGGTAATTCTTTTGTCAAGCGAACTCACCCAAGACCAGATTCAGTCAGTATTACAGGGCATTTCCATTCCACCCCAGCCCCAAATCATGGTCGACCTGCAAATGGAGCAATGCTCTCCAGACTGCTCCATCAGCGCCATTGCCAAAATCATTTCGCAAGACGTGGGGCTAGCTGGCAGTGTCTTAAAAACCGTGAACTCACCCTTTTTAGGTCTGGCCAACAAAATCACCTCAGTAACCCAGGCCGTAAACCTGCTGGGAGTTAAATCGGTATGCAATCTGGTGAACGCGTTATCAATTCGTGGCGAGCTGTCTGATGAAGACATTGTCGCGCTCAGCCACTTTTGGGATAGCGCCATGGATATAGCAATGGCCTCAACCATTGTGGCGAAACAAATTGGCTGCCAGGCAACAGACGAAGCCTATACTCTGGGCCTGTTCCACAACTGCGGCATTCCTCTGCTAGCCCTGCGTTTTGATAATTACTTTGACGTCATTAAACAAGCGTACAGTCAATCTGAAGAGTCGCTGACTGAAGTAGAAAACCGACTGCTGCTAACCAACCACGCAGTCGTTGGTTACTACGTGGGCAAATCATGGAATCTGCCATTGCATATGTGCCGAGCCATTCATGAACATCATAATATTAATAAAGCCTTTGCCAGCAGCACAGAGAATGACTCTGGCAAAAAAACCTTGCTCGCTATTTTAAAAATGGCTGAACACATTTGTGGCAACTACGCTATTCTGGGCAAGCAATCAGTCGATTACGAATGGCAGGTGATTGAACAAATTATTCTTGAGTATGTTGGCCTTAGCCCCTACGATTTTGAAACGTTGAAATATCAAATTGTCGACATGGGCCTAGGCCAGCGTGGTTAAGCTTGTATTCAGCGAACAACACGCCTAATCGCACCCGCAGCGATACATAGACATTAAACACAATAATGTTTACTTGATCGCCATCAGTAATGGCTTGCATTAGCGACGTACCGTTGAATACCCAACTGCCACGTGTATTGTCTAGCAACCTGTGCTGACAAATCATCGCGTATGGAAAACCAAACCAGCTATCATCCCGTAACCGGGACAACCTTTTTATAGCTGGTCGATTAATTTAGGAGAGCACTATGTTACGCATACCTTCCGTATTTTCTCGCACACTGCTGGCCGCAGCCATCGGCGGTGCAGCCTCTGTAGCATTTGCAGGCGGTGTAACCATTACCCCTGGAGTTGGCCAATATGGCTACGAATCCGACCGCGGACTCGAAGACGATACCCTGTACTCTATCGGACTGGGTTATCAATTTGACAGCCCATGGAGCCTCGAACTGAACTACCTGAAAGTAGAAACGGAAACTGAAGTCGGCAACGTTGACGTTGACCAAGACATGTTACGCCTGGATGCACTGTATCATTTTGACCGCAGTGGCAACTGGCAACCCTACCTGGCAATTGGTGCCGGTGAAACTGAATTTGAAAGTATGGGTGCCAACGACAAACAAACCGCCATCAATGGCGGCGGTGGTGTTAAATACTACTTCACAGATAACGTTGCGCTGCGTTCAGACCTTCGTGTAATCAATAGCATTGACGCTGAAATGACCGATGTAGCGCTCACCTTTGGCGTTAACTTTTTACTGGGTAGCGTTGGCAGCAAACCAGCGCCTGCACCAGCAAAACCCGTTGTGGTCGATAGCGATAACGACGGCGTACCAGACAGCAGCGACCGTTGTCCACAAACACCAGCTGGCGTAAACGTTGATTCTGTCGGCTGCCCGTTAGACAGCGATAACGATGGCGTCCCCAACTACAAAGACCAGTGCCCAGACACCTCTGCGGGCGCAAAAGTTGATGCCAAGGGCTGTTACATCATGCTCGAAGAGGCTAAGGAAGTAGAACTCAAGGTGACTTTCGCCAATAACTCTGCTGAAGTAAAACCAGAGTTCTACGGTGAGATTGAGCAGGTGGCTACCTTTATGCGCGAGTTCCCACTGACAAGCGTAGTCATTGAAGGCCACACCGATGATCGCGGTGCAGAATCATACAATCAACAACTGTCCGAGCGCCGTGCCAAAGCAGTAGCGGATATTCTCTCCAGCCGCTTCAACGTTGATCAAAGCCGTGTTGGCTACCGCGGTTACGGTGAAGCCCGGCCAGTAGCCGATAACAATACTGCTGATGGTCGTGCCGCTAACCGCCGCGTAGTAGCCGTGGTATCTGCCAAAGTAGAAAAGAAAGCAATGAAATAATCAACGTTTTGCGTTGTGGTACAAGCGCCGCCCTGCGGCGCTTTTGCCGTTAACCCTTTGCTAAAACCAATACCGTATAATCAAATACCTGAATAAAGGACTCTGCCTCAACGTTTACAACCAGAGCCTATTCGCACCAATGTGCTGGCAGATGTATTACGAGAGGTAACGCTATGATAAGAATCCACGCATTAGCGCTCGCGGCTTTACTCACAGGAGGACTGGCACACGCAGAGCTGCGCACTTATGGCACAGGCACCATTGGCATCGCCGACAACAATTCGGCAACAGAATTTCAATTTAATCTTGCTGGCGGCGTGCACTTAAACGATCTTGTCGAAATGGAAATCGGCTACAGTAACTTTGGCGAAACAGACCGAACCAACATCGATATTAGCTCTTACGGTATTGGCCTAAACATTGGCAACCGCATTAGCGACAACATTCGCGCTTATGGCATTATTGGCATGGAGCGGCTGGAAGCAGATGGGGATTTTACCGTGAGTGACTTTGCGATAGACGTAGGTCAATCAACCACCAAGCCTTATATTGGCGTTGGTGCTGCGTACGAGTATTCACCGGATATCGATTTTAGAACCAACCTGATCAGTCATGACAGTGCCGATGTCATTAGCATTGGCATCGGAATGTCGATTTATTTTTAACGGTTGGTTAAGCCTAATGTATTCACCTAACAAAACCGGCCTTTGAGCCGGTTTTGTTTTTGCGGCCACTATTCCTCGTCAGCCATGACTGCCTTGTAACCGTCGGCGTCTAACGCATTATCCAGCTCCGACAGATCACTGGGTTTTACTTTGAAAAACCAGCCTTCATCGTACGGCGACTCGTTAACAGTTTCTGGTGCGTCTTCCAATGCTTCATTGACTGCAATCACCTCACCAGACACTAACGAGTAAATGTCGGATGCCGCTTTCACTGACTCAACCACACCAGCCTCTTCGCCAGCGGTTACCGTGCTACCCACTTCGGGGGTTTCCACGTAAACCACATCACCCAAACTGTCTTGCGCATGGTCAGTAATGCCAATGGTTACCGTGCCATCTTCTTCAACACGTGCCCACTCGTGGCTGGCCAGATATTTTAATTCACTGCGCAACTCGCTCATGCTATGCCCTCAATACCTTATTCATTAATTAATGGTTCAATCACAGATTGCCCGTGCCTGACAAACACGGGCTTAACGCGGGTAACGGGCATCTGCCGGCCCCGAATTTCTACAAAACAATCACCTTTTTCATAGGCAAATGCAACAGGCACCCGCGCCAACGCAATAGACACACCCAGTGTAGGCGAGAAGCTACCACTGGTGATAATACCGGCGGACGCAACACCTTGAAGGCTGACAGGCTGGCCTGCTCTTAACACACCGCGCTCATGCAGCACCAACCCAATCAACTTTTCTTCTGGCTCTGTCAGTGCGGAACGGCCAATAAATTCGCGATCATCTGCGCGCGCCACAGTCCATCCCATATTAGCCGCCAGTGGCGATACCGTCTCGTCCATTTCATGGCCATAGAGGTTCATACCCGCTTCCAGCCGCAAGGTATCGCGAGCACCCAATCCACAGGGTTTGGCGCCTTCACTCACTAGCGTGCTCCACAAATCCACTGTCTCCGCCGCGGGCAAAATAATTTCATAACCGTCTTCACCGGTATAACCGGTGCGGGCCAATAGCCAATCACCAACATACTGAGCCGTAAACACTGTCTGATCGTTCAAAGCAACCGACGGCTTGTTCAATGCAGACAATGCTGCCTGTAGAATAGCCACTGCCTGCGGCCCCTGAAGGGCGACAATACCCAAATCCTCACGATGCGTGATATTGACGCTATCGCCACCCATTTGATTTTGCATCCACGCCAGATCTTTAGCACCTGTGGCACAGTTGACGACCAGACGATAACCGTCACCCAAGCGATAGACGATTAAATCGTCGATGACCCCGCCCGTTGTATTCAGCATACCTGAATACAACGCCTTACCCTCTAGCGCATCCAGTTTAGCGACATCGTTAGCCAGCAACCGGCGCAGAAACTTCCGGGCGTCTGCGCCCAAGATATCCACCACATTCATATGTGATACATCAAACAAGCCGGCATGCTGGCGCACCTGATGGTGCTCCTCAACCTGTGAGCCGTAATGTAACGGCATATCCCAACCACCAAAATCGACCAGCTTGGCGCCGGCGGCCTGGTGCGTTTCGTAAAGTGCGGTTTTGTTTCCCATAGGGAACCTCTGGCAAGACTCAACGCGGGCTGTCACCTGCAACCAAATGGATGGGCGACACCGCAAAGGGCGCGATTCTAGCGGCTTTTGCGCCGGGATAAAACCGCCATTATCCAGCTTAGCTATGTTTGTGGCTAATGGGGGCGGGTACGACGAATAAGAATGATAACGGGGGGAATACTGACTAACACCAGCGTAATGGCTGGCAGCGCAGCCCGTTGCCATTCGCCTTCGGATGTCATTTCATAAATACGCACCGCCAAGGTATCCCAGCCAAAGGGCCGCATCAGCAGCGTAGCGGGCATTTCTTTCATCACATCTACCAACACCAGTAACAGCGCGGTAAGGATACTGGGTGCCAGCAAGGGAATATAGACTCGGCGAATCACCTGCCACTGAGATGCGCCCAACGTGTGCGCAGCCTCCTGATAACTGGGGCGTATACGGTCAAGACCGGACTGTACAGGACCAAAGGCGACAGAAAAAAAGCGAATGATATAGGCCACAATTAAGGCAAGCAGACTACCCAGCAAGACCTGCTCTACAGGCCAGCCGAAGAAGCCTTGCAGGGGATTGATCAAGTGCTTATCAAGAAAGGCAAAGGCCAGCATGATACCCACGGCCAGCACCGAGCCAGGCAGCGCATAACCCAGGCCCGCTACCCGAACAAGAGGCCCGATTTTCTCGCGCCCCAAAAACCGTTGCGACAGCGCCACCAATACGGCCAGCACCGCTACTACTGAGGTTGCTATCAAACCCAGCGAAAACGTATGGGTTACCAGATCAATATAACGCGCATTAAAATCGCTGGCATGAATTTGAGTTACCCACACCAACAACTGCCCCACAGGCAAAACAAACGCCAGCAGCACCACCGTACTGCACAGCAGCGTAGCACCCCAGGCGCGCCAGCCCTCTAGCACATAGCCTTGACCCCGCTGACGCGGACGCTGATGCAAACGGCCTTTGCCACGACTGCGTTGCTCAAGCAACAGCAAGACACACACAAACAACAGCAGTAACGAGGCCAATTGTGCAGCAGCGGGCAGGCTGTAAAAACCAAACCACGATTTA
Source organism: Cellvibrionaceae bacterium (assembly GCA_050289485.1). GTDB lineage: Bacteria > Pseudomonadota > Gammaproteobacteria > Pseudomonadales > Cellvibrionaceae > JBNKFV01. The sequence continues at coordinate 3,738 of JBNKFV010000025.1, read as the reverse complement.
TAAATCGCAGTGGTAAACGTATCGAAGTTAAATACCGATACAGCACCAAAGTCGGCGAGGGTTTCCATTAGCGCCAACGCTGTACCCGCCACAATCGCCGGGCGCGCCATGGGCAAGGCAACACGCCAAAACGCCTGCAAAGGGGTGTGGTTGAGCAATCGTGCGGAATCGGTAAATTCGCGCCCCTGTGCCATAAAGGCGCCGCGAGCCAGCATATAAACGTAGGGGTAAAGCACCGTGGTCATGACCAGAATCACACCACCGGTAGAGCGAATATCTGGAAACCAAACTTGCGGACCAAACAACGCACGTAAGCCAGTCTGTACCGGGCCAGCGTAAGCAAATAGTCCCAAAAATACGAAGGCCACTACATAAGTGGGAATCGCCATGGGCAGCATGAGGAGCCAGTCGAGCCAGCGCCTGCCAGGGAACTCACACATGGCGGTTAACCATGCGAGGCTCACCCCCAGGAGCATCACGGATACCCCAACGCCAACAACCAACGTAAGGGTATTGCCCAGCAGGCGACTCAACTGCGTTTCAATAAGGTGTTGCCAGATACTTGTCTGGTCACTGCTCCAGCTCAGCACGATCACCAGAATTGGCAAAAATACCAGTGCGGCAACGCAAAACGCTGGCAGCCGCAGCAGCCAGCGTTGTTTAGCGGAAAGGAGGCGGAAGGGCATATTACTCACTTCGCCCAAACATACAGATCAACAAGTTAACGGTACCCGGCTCGGTCCATCAAACGAATGGCCTCGGCCTGCAGGCGCCCGGCAGCCTCCACGTTGATGTTATCGGCTTTGAATGTACCCCACGAAGCCACCTCTGCAGAGGGCTTAACCGCAGGATTGGCAGGGTATTCCTGGTTCAGTTCAGCAAAGGTATGCTGCGCCTCAGGTTGCGAAAGCCACTCCAACAGCTCTTGCGCGCCCTGCGGGTTTTTCGCATAACGGGTAACACCCGCGCCCGACACATTCACATGCACGCCACGGCCATCTTGGTTGGGCCAGAAAATCGCCAGATTGATATCGGGCTTTTCCTTGTGCAGGCGACCAAAGTAGTAAGTATTTACCAACGTTACATCGCACTGGCCAGCGGCAACGGCTTCCATTGCCTTCACATCATTGGAGTAGGGGTCTGTAGCCAGGTTGGCCACCCAGCCACGCACCAGCTGTTCGGTTTTCTCTTCACCCAAAGTTTTGATCATGGTCGCAACCAACGACTGGTTGTACACCTTTTTCGAGGTACGCAAACATAAACGACCTTCCCACTCAGGTTCAGCCAGCGCTTCGTAAGTCGACAGTTCCGACGGATCCACACGATCAGTGGCGTATACCATGGTGCGCGCCCGCAGAGACAAGGCATACCATCGGCCGTCTGGTACATGTAGATTGGCAGGAATATTGGCATCAAGAATAGATGACTGAATAGGGCGCAACACGCCTTCGTTAGCAGCCTGCCACAAAAAGCCCGCATCCACTGTCATAAACAAATCGGCTGGCGTATTTTGACCCTCGGCTTTCAGGCGCGTAAGCAAGGGGCCCGCTTCATCAGTAATGTAACGGATATCGACGTTATGCTCGGCCTCATAACGATCAAACAAAGGTTTAATAAGGTGCTCTTTACGCGCGGAATACACCGTAATCACCGGTTTATCACTATTGTTTTCCGTCGCAGTGGCTGAATTACCATCTGCCTGCCGACCGTCTGAACACGCCAGCAATGCCGAAAACGCTACGCCTGCTACTGCAAACCGAGCAACCCGTGCTGCCAAAAGCCTTAATATTGTCATGACACCCCTTACATAAATTGGTGATGAGTGACTAAAACGAGGTGCAGATGATAAGCATTCTTATTTACTATCGCAATGGATATTTTCAACAGCTAAAGCTCTGGGCCTGTTAACACTACGACTTAACCCCTTGAACAGATTTTGATAGGCTGCCGCATTCTTATCATGGCAAACAACGTTATGCAGGCATTTGATTTCTCTCAAGCGGTACTCAACTGGTTCGACCAGCACGGTCGCAAACACCTGCCGTGGCAGCAAAACATCACGCCATACCGGGTGTGGATCAGCGAGATCATGCTGCAACAGACGCAAGTGACCACCGTTATTCCTTACTTTGAGCGGTTTATGGCCACGTTTCCCACGGTTGCCGACCTGGCAGCGGCACCGCAAGACGAAGTACTGGCCCTATGGACAGGCCTGGGTTACTACGCCCGCGCCCGCAATTTACACAAGTGCGCGCAAACGGTGGTAGCACAGCACAACGGCGAATTTCCCCGAGATGTAGACACCCTGAGCGAATTACCTGGCATCGGCCGCTCAACGGCGGGAGCCATTGCCAGCATTGCCTTTGGTGAAAAAGCCGCCATTCTCGACGGCAACGTTAAACGTGTACTGGCACGCTATCACGCTGTAGACGGCTGGCCCGGTACTACCAGCGTACAAAAACAGCTATGGGATATTGCCGAACGCTACTGCCCAAGCAGCCGCTTTGGCGACTACACCCAAGCCATGATGGATATGGGTGCCACTCTGTGTACTCGCTCAAAACCCCGCTGCCAGGAATGCCCTCTCAACAACCATTGCCTGGCATTCAAACAAGGTAACCCACTGGACTATCCCGGCAAAAAACCCAAAAAAAGCCTACCGGAAAAAGCTGTACAAATGCTTCTGGTACGCAACGCTTTTGGCGAAATTTTGCTGCAACAGCGGCCACCCAGCGGTCTATGGGGTGGGCTTTGGTGCTTACCGGAGGTGGCGCCAGATGAAGACGCAAGCCACGCCACTCACCAGCTACTACAACTGAAAACCCGCAAGGGTATTAGCGAGCTTGAGCGCTGGGATACTTATCGACACACCTTCAGCCATTTTCATCTCGACATCACCCCCGTGGTGCTGCAACTGAATGTGCCGCCAAGCAACATCGTCGACAACCAACAACGCTGGATGGACCCAGCCAACCCACACACCATTGGCTTTGCCGCCCCAGTGAAAAAGCTACTGGACAAACTCGCCAGTCTGGCGCCGTTGCAGCCAGCCGGAGAATCCCGTTAAAACGCGTTATACTTGCGCCCCAACAGACACAGCCCCATATATAAAGGTGTAACCCCAATGACCAGAACCGTTTTTTGCCGCAAATATAAAGAGGAACTGGAAGGCCTGGACACGCCACCGTATCCAGGGCCCAAAGGGCAGGACATTTTCGAAAATGTATCAAAAAAAGCCTGGCAGGAATGGATGCAGCATCAAACCATGTTGATTAATGAAAAACATCTGAACATGATGGATATGACAGCCCGCACTTACCTGATGGAACAGATGCAAAAATTCCTTTCCGGTGAAGAATACGACCAGGCCGAAGGCTATGTACCCCCGGCCAAATAAGAGCCTGATTTATGGTAAGTTTTTTCGTATTAGCCCCTTGACTCTTATGTTCTTAGCGGGTTTAATACGCGCCTCTTGAGCCAGCCAGCTGGCCAAAGCCCAGATAGCTCAGTCGGTAGAGCAGGGGATTGAAAATCCCCGTGTCGGTGGTTCGATTCCGCCTCTGGGCACCACTTATTCTTAAAGCCTCGGTTAACGCTGGGGCTTTTTCGTTTCTGGTAACACCGTGCAGGCGCAACCGAACCCAGTTCGATTCACTCGCTACTTCCCTGTAGCTCGCCCTTCGGGCAGCTAAGCTGTGAATCGCGGCTTTCCTGCCGCGCTTTCCGCCTCTGGGCACC
>JBNKFV010000024.1:0-162914 GCA_050289485.1 Cellvibrionaceae bacterium | reverse complement strand
ACCATGATTATTATTTCGCACGACCGTCACTTCCTGAACTCGGTCTGTACACACATGGCCGATATCGACTACGGCGAACTGCGGGTTTACCCCGGTAATTACGACGATTTTATGCGTGCGTCTACCGAAGCCCGTGAATATCTGCAGGCGCAGAATGCGAAAAAGAGTGCGCAAATTGCCGACTTACAACAGTTTGTAAGCCGCTTCTCTGCCAACGCCTCCAAAGCCAAGCAGGCCACATCGCGAGCCAAACAAATTGAAAAAATTAAACTGGACGAAATTAAACCCTCCAGCCGCGTTAGCCCCTATATTCGTTTTAAACAAGAAAGCAAATTGCACCGCCAGGCGGTAACACTGGAAAACCTCGGCCACGGTTTTGAGGGCGAGCAGTTGTTCAGCAAAGGCGATTTAATTTTAGAAGCCGGCGCACGCTTGGCGATCATTGGCGAAAATGGCGTGGGTAAAAGTACGCTGTTGCGTTTGCTAATGAATAAATTGTCAGCGAAAGAGGGCACCATTAAATGGGCCGAAAACGCCACCTTAGGCTACTGCCCACAAGACAGTACCGCCTACTTTAATCAAGACATCACCCTGTTCGACTGGATGAGCCAGTGGCGCAAACCCAAACATGACGACCAAATTGTGCGCGCAACATTAGGGCGTTTATTGTTTTCTGCCGATGACTTCCAGAAGAAAGTGAACGTCTGCTCCGGTGGAGAAAAGAACCGCCTGTTGTTCGGTATGCTAATGATGATGGATACCAATGTGTTATTGATGGACGAACCCACCAACCACCTGGACATGGAATCTATCGAAGCCTTAAACCTGGCACTGGAGCATTACGACGGCACACTGATTTTTGTCAGCCACGACCGCGAATTTGTATCGTCACTGGCCACCCGTATTGTTGAAATTAAAAACAATAATCTGCTGGATTTTCAAGGCACGTACGAAGAATTCCTTGCCAGCAAAGAAGAAGCGGCTAGGGCAACTGCTTAATTCTCTGTTTGATTGCATAGAAAACCCGCTCATGGGTTTTCTATGCAATTTATGATTTCTAATTGATACCGGTAAACGGTGTACAGCAGACCTTTAGTGGCGAGAGAATACCCCTAGCTGGTAGTGCACACGCTTTTTAACTTTTTCCACTCACAGCCTTCTGTTTAATTTCTACTCTTTTTTGAACTAACCAAGCAATAATTATTGCATTGAAGTATGCAAATAAGAGCAATCCTATTTTGTTCAAAATTACGGTTGCTATGATGCCACCTGTTGAATAAGCCTGTGTAATTGAAACCTTGGCATTCATTATGTTGAGAAATGCCCACCACAGAGCTTCATTAGCAGTATTTATTCCTTCTGGATAATCTCTCTCAAGCTCAAGTATCAAGCTAGCGCAGATAGTGTATGCGACAAAAGTTATTAATATAACAATAAGAGTTAGACTTTGAAATTTACTTGACTGAATAGAGTTAACGAGTAGCTTTAGCGATTTCATAGTACGGAAGAATCGCAATATCCTCACAATTCTGGCAAGTCTTCCCCATCTAAAAGGGTCAACCAGAGGAATAGATGATAATAAATCAATCCATCCCCATTTCATGTACGAACGTTTATTCTCAGCTCTATAGAGATTCACAAAAAATCAGCTAGAAAAACCAGGCATATGCAAAAATCTATCCACTGAAGGAGGAGAGATATTTCTGGATCGCTAATCAGAAATGTTTCAGCGAAAACAACGACTAAAACATATACGCTAAGTGCAAGTAGAAATAACTGATAAATTGCACTTCCTTTTTCTTTCACGTTCGAACTTCCTTAGACAGTTAACCCCTTGCTAAAGGGCGGAAAAAGCAACACTTTTGACGTCTCATGTAGCGGCTAAGCCCTGCAACTAACAAAAGGGCTCTGACCCCTTTAATTAAGGCAATAAAAAAGGCTTCTTATGAAGCCTTTTTTATGAACGGTAAGGGGAGAGGTTTACTCAACAGTAACCGATTTTGCCAAGTTACGTGGTTGGTCAACGTCGGTACCTTTGAGTACAGCCACGTGATAAGACAGTAGCTGTAAGGGTAGGGTATACACAATAGGTGCTAACCACTCAGGCACATGAGGTAGCGGAATCACTGTCGTGGTGGGTGAGCTGGTGAAGTCTGCTTTTTCGTCGGCAAACACATACAGCACGCCACCTCGAGCTTGCACTTCTTCTAAATTCGATTTTAATTTTTCCAGCAATTCATCATTAGGCGCTACAGCAACCACCGGCATATCGCTATCAACTAATGCGAGAGGGCCGTGCTTTAACTCACCGGCAGGGTAAGCTTCTGCGTGAATATAGGAAATCTCTTTTAATTTAAGCGCACCTTCCATCGCAATGGGGTATTGCACGCCCCGGCCCAAAAATAATGCGTGATGTTTTTCAGCGAAATCTTCGCTAACTTTTTCAATCGCTTTATCCAGGGTTAAAATATTTGTAGATAAATCCCGTAAGTGATGCAGAGATTTGATAATCTCGGCTTCTTTTTCTTTACTTAATCCGTTGCGGCGAGCCAGTGCAATGGTTAATAGTTGTAAAGCAACCAGCTGAGTGGTAAAGGCTTTGGTAGAAGCCACACCAATTTCTGGCCCGGCTTGGGTCATTAAGGAAAGATCTGATTCGCGCACCAGCGAACTATTGGGCACATTGCAAATGGTTAAGCCAGCCAGATAGCCACTTTCTTTGGCAAATTTTAGTGCGGCCAATGTATCGGCTGTTTCACCAGACTGTGAAATCGTTACAAATAACGTACCCGGTTGAACAAACACTTTGCGATAACGGTATTCGCTGGCCACTTCAACATTGCAGGGCAGGCCGCCCCAGTCTTCCAACCAGTATTTTGCGACCAAACCGGCATGGTAACTGGTACCACAGGCTACAATTTGTACCGCTTTAACTTGATCGAAAATTTCTGCTGCCGATGAGCCAAAGGCTTCTTCCAACAGTTGCTCTTTGCCAATACGGCCCATCAGGGTATTACCCATTACCTCTGGCTGCTCGTAAATTTCTTTGAGCATGTAGTGGCGAAACGCACCTTTATCAGCAGCTTCTGCACCATCATTAAGGGTAGAAATAGGGCGATCTACCTGGCGGCCATTAATATCGCTAATGACAATTTCAGCGTTGGTAACCAACGCCATATCGCCTTCATCAAGAAAAATAAACCGATCGGTTACCTGGCGTAGAGCCATCTGGTCTGAGGCAATAAAGTTTTCTTCAATGCCCACACCAATGACCAACGGACTGCCTTTACGCGCGGCAATGATACGGTCAGGTTGGTCAAGATTGATCACGCCTAATGCGTAAGCACCGTCGAATTGTTGAATCGCGCTTTTAACCGCTTCGAATAAACCCAACCCCTTCTGGCTCAAATGATGAACAAGATGGGCAATCACTTCTGTGTCGGTTTGTGAGACAAATTCGTAACCAAGGCTGGTTAATTTTTCACGCAGGGCTGAATGGTTTTCGATAATGCCATTGTGAACCACAGCGATGTTACCAGAGCGGTGTGGGTGGGCATTAACCTCGCTGGGTTTGCCATGGGTAGCCCAGCGTGTGTGCGCTATACCGATGCGACCAGTAATGGGCTGTTCCGCTAACTTGCTTTCCAGCTCAGCAACCTTACCCTGTGCTTTGCGTATACCCAGTTGCTGGAGATTGTCGCTAATGACGGCAAGGCCCGCCGAGTCGTAGCCACGGTATTCCAACCGTTTCAGGCCTTCGACCAAAATGCCGGTTATATTACGGTGCGCCACCGCACCCACAATTCCACACATAATAAAATCCTGAGTCCTATTTTTTCTGCTTTACAGGCCGCTGCCAATTGTCGATGTTGCGCTGCTTGCCGCGCGCTACGCTTAACTGGCCATCATCAATATTCTTTACGATGGTACTGCCTGCACCAATCGTCGCATTTTCTCCAACACAAACCGGGGCCACCAGTGCGGTATTGGAGCCTACAAAGGCACCGTTTTTAATTTCGGTTTTAAATTTGTTGGCACCGTCGTAATTGCACGTGATGGTACCTGCACCAATATTAACATTGTCCCCAAGTACGGCGTCACCGACATAGCTTAGGTGATTAATTTTGCTACCTACACCCACAATGGCTTTTTTGGTTTCGACAAAATTACCCACTTTGGCGTTGGTTTTGAGTTCAGTACCAGGACGCAATCTTGCAAATGGTCCTATCTGGCAACCTTGCTCTACCACAGAATCTTCAATAATGCTGTTAGCCGCAATGGCAACATTATCACCAATGGTGGCATTTTTAATGACGCAATTGGGCCCAATACTGACCCCATCACCCAGCGCCACTTTACCTTCGAATACGGCATTAACATCGATAACCACATCTTGGCCAACGGTCAGTTCACCACGACAATCAAAGCGCAGGGGATCGATGATAGTGGCACCGTTTTTAAGCAGTTGCTCGGCTTGGCAGCGTTGATAGAAACGCTCAAGCTGGGCCTGCTGCAGGCGGTCATTCACACCCAATACTTCTTCTTCAGTCGAAGTGGTAACCGTGGTGATCTGCTTACCTTCAGCCTTGGCCATGGCAATAATGTCGGTGAGGTAATATTCTTTTTGCGCGTTGTTATTGGCCAAATTTGGCAGCCAACGCTGGAGATCGTTAACGGCTACGGCCAGCATTCCGCTGTTACCCTCGCTGATTGCCAGCTGTTCGGGGGTTGCGTCTTTCTGTTCAACAATCGCCGTAACATCACCTTTATCGTCACGAACAATGCGCCCGTAACCGGTTGGGTTGTTAAGTTGTACGGTTAACAGCCCCATGCTGGTATCACTGACTTTACCGGCCAAGTCTGAGAGGGTAGAGGCACTGGTGAGAGGAACATCGCCGTACAAAATTAATGCGATTGCACCCGCTCGCAAATGGCCTAGTGCTTGCTGTACAGCGTGGCCAGTGCCTAGTTGTTCGGCCTGCAACACAAAGTTCACATCGGTGGCAGTAAATTGCTGCTCAACCAATTCCGCATGGTGGCCAATAACAATATTGATATTATCACTACCTAGTTGCCGGGCAGTATTGAGTACATGAGCAAGCATGGGCTTGCCAGCAATTGGGTGTAGTACTTTGGGTAAGGAGGATTTCATTCGCGTGCCTTTACCGGCTGCGAGTATCACTATATCCAGCATAACGTCCATTTCCGGGTACATGTGCTTCATTCAGAGCAAAAATTAACGCAAAAAAAAGGGCAGCTACATGCTACCCTTTTTTTCGATCAGTTGCTGCATCGATCAGCAGAACCATACTATTTGCCAGACTTGCGGCGGATTGCCTGTATGGTTCGTAACTGGGCGGCGGCTTCAGCCAATTGCGTAGCTGCGCGAGAATAATCAAAGTCACTGGATTGATTATTCAAAGCGGCTTCCGCATGCTTCTTGGCTTCCAGCGCAGACGCTTCATCCATATCATCAGCACGTAGGGCAGTATCTGCAAGTACGGTTACTACAGAAGGTTGAACTTCCAGATAACCGCCAGAAATATAGTATATTTCTTCCTCGCCACCTTGCTTGATGATGCGGATAGGACCTGGCTGCAAACCTGTCAGTAAAGGCGCGTGACCATAGGCAATACCTACATCACCCTCTGTACCGGCAGCAATAACCATCTCTACGAGCCCGGAGAAAATCGCTTCTTCCGCACTTACGATGTCACAGTGGACAGTCATAGCCATATCTTTCGCCTCTTTTCTCACCCGACAATTGATACCCGTCGGGCAGAAATGGTGTATTTAACCGGAGCACTTGTGCTCCGGCACGCGCTTACTTGAGTTTATTAGCCTTTTCAATGGCTTCATCAATGGTACCAACCATGTAGAACGCTTGTTCTGGCAGGCTGTCGTAATCACCATTGAGAATACCTTTAAAGCCGGCAATAGTGTCTTTTAAAGACACATATTTACCAGGAGAACCGGTAAAGATCTCAGCTACGTGGAAAGGCTGTGACAAGAAACGCTCAATCTTACGTGCACGAGCAACTACTTGCTTGTCTTCTTCAGACAATTCGTCCATACCCAGAATCGCGATAATGTCTTTCAGCTCTTTATAGCGCTGCAACACAGTCTGAACACCACGGGCAACTTCATAGTGCTCTTGACCAATAATAAGCGGGTCAAGTTGGCGAGAAGTTGAATCCAGTGGATCCACCGCAGGGTAAATACCTTTTGCAGCAATATCACGGCTCAATACAACGGTTGAGTCCAAGTGCGCAAACGTGGTGGCAGGTGATGGGTCAGTCAAGTCATCCGCAGGTACGTATACCGCTTGAATAGAAGTAATAGAACCCGTTTTGGTAGAGGTAATACGTTCTTGCAGAACGCCCATCTCTTCAGCCAGTGTAGGCTGATAACCTACCGCTGATGGCATACGACCCAGCAGAGCCGATACTTCAGTACCCGCGAGCGTGTAACGGTAAATGTTGTCAACAAACAACAGTACGTCACGACCTTCATCACGGAATTTCTCCGCCATGGTCAAGCCAGTCAAGGCAACACGCAAACGGTTACCCGGTGGCTCATTCATCTGGCCGTAAACCATGGCTACTTTTGATTCGTCGAATTTCTCAACGTTAACAACGCCTGATTCCTGCATCTCGTGGTAGAAGTCGTTACCTTCACGAGTACGCTCACCCACACCGGCGAATACCGACAAACCAGAGTGCTCGGTTGCGATGTTGTTGATCAGTTCCATCATGTTTACGGTTTTACCTACACCCGCACCACCGAACAAACCAACTTTACCACCCTTGGCGAAAGGACATACCAAGTCGATTACCTTAATACCGGTTTCCAACAGCTCTTCTGACGCCGACAGTTCATCGTAAGCCGGTGCTTTACGGTGAATAGAAGCACGCTCTTTTTCGCCGATTGGGCCACATTCATCAATGGGGTTACCCAACACATCCATGATGCGTCCCAACGTTTCTTTACCTACCGGTACAGAAACAGGTGCATTGGTATTATCAACGGCCAATCCTCGGGACAAGCCCTCGGATGAACCCATCGCAATCGCGCGTACCACACCATCGCCTAACTGTTGTTGAACTTCCAGGGTCAAGCCCTTGGCAGTTACAGTCAGTGCGTCATACACCTTAGGTACAGAATCACGAGGAAATTCAACGTCGATAACGGCACCGATAATTTGTACTATGCGTCCGCTACTCATTTTCGGATCCTCTTAACATAAATAAAAAATAAAAACCGTTTCGCGTATTACACCGCTGCAGCGCCGCTCACAATCTCTGACAGCTCTTGCGTAATGGCTGCCTGACGGGCTTTGTTGTATACCAACTGCAGATCGTCGATGAGCGTACCAGCATTTTCTGTAGCATTTTTCATAGCGATCATTCGAGCTGCCTGCTCGCACGCACCATTTTCTACTACTGCCTGATAAACCTGCGACTCTATGTAGCGCGTTAATAAACCTTCTAATAACTCTTCAGCATCTGGCTCGTACAGATAATCCCAATGATGCTTCAACTTCTCATCATTTTCGGGAAGGAGAGGGAGCAACTGCTGCACATAAGGTGCCTGAACCATGGTGTTTACGAAATCGTTACCCACCAGGAATAGACGATCGATATTGCCATCAGCGTAAGCATCCAATACCACCTTTACGCTGCCAATCAGATCGGAAACAGCTGGCGATTCCCCCATATCACGAACGGCAGCAACTACGTTACCGCCATACGCCTTGAAGAACCCAGCTGCTTTACCACCAATCAGGCAAAGATCAACTTTAACGTCTTTATCGGCCCATTCTTTCATGGAGGAGATGGCTTTTTTGAACAGGTTAATGTTCAAACCACCACACAGACCACGGTCTGTAGAGACGATAATAAAACCAACGCGTTTTACTTCTCGCTCCTGCATGAAAATGTGCTTGTACTCTGGATTAGCGTTAGCAAGATGACCAACCACTGCGCGTATACGGTCAGCATAAGGCTTACCGGTTTGCATACGCTCCTGGGCTCTACGCATTTTGCTAGCCGCCACCATCTCCATCGCACTGGTAATTTTCTGCGTGCCTTTAATACTGGAGATTTGTGTACGAATTTCTTTTCCGACTGCCATAACGGCCCTCGAATCTCTTAATTAATGTTCATAGCCACACTACGTGATAAACAAATGCCGGTCAGTTTTTGCAAACTCACCAGCACCCTGTTTTACCAAGTTTGTGTTGCCTTGAATTTCTCCAACGCGGCTTTGAAACTGCTTTCAATTTCGTCGTTGTAACTGCCAGATTCATTAATCTTCGCCATCAGATCAGCATGCTCACTGTTCATGTAAGACAATAGGGCAGACTCAAACGAACCAATCTTAGCGACGTCAACGTCTTTCAGATAACCTTCGTTAGCGGCGTAAAGTACAACACCCATTTCAGCAACAGACTGCGGAGTGTACTGCTTTTGCTTCATCAGCTCGGTAACACGCTCACCGTGATCCAACTGAGACTTGGTGGCTTCATCAAGGTCAGAAGCAAACTGCGAGAACGCTGCCAATTCGCGATACTGTGCCAATGCGGTACGAATACCACCAGACAGTTTTTTAACAATCTTGGTTTGCGCAGCACCACCTACACGAGATACCGAAATACCAGCATTCATCGCAGGACGAATACCAGAGTTAAACAGGTCGGTTTCAAGGAAGATCTGACCATCAGTAATAGAGATTACGTTAGTCGGTACGAACGCCGATACGTCACCAGCCTGAGTTTCAATCACAGGCAGAGCAGTCAACGAACCGGTTTTACCTTTTACTTCACCGTTAGTGAGTTGCTCAACGTAGTTGGCATTAACACGTGAAGCACGTTCCAACAAACGTGAGTGCAAATAGAATACGTCACCAGGATACGCTTCACGGCCAGGTGGACGACGCAACAGCAAAGAGATCTGACGATACGCCCAAGCTTGCTTGGTCAAATCATCGTAAATGATCAGTGCATCTTCACCGCGGTCACGGAAGTATTCACCCATGGTACAACCGGCGAAAGGAGCCAAAAACTGCATTGAAGCAGGATCTGACGCAGAGGCCGCCACCACAATGGTGTGATCCATAGCACCGTGTTCTTCCAGCTTACGTACAACCGCTGCAATAGAAGACGCTTTCTGACCTACGGCAACGTAGATACATTTAACGCCAGTGCCTTTCTGGTTGATGATGGCGTCAACAGCAATCGCTGTTTTACCCGTCTGACGGTCACCAATGATCAACTCGCGCTGACCACGACCGATTGGCACCATCGCATCAATCGCTTTCAAACCAATCTGTACCGGTTGATCAACGCTTTGACGCGCAATAACGCCCGGTGCAATTTTCTCAATGGCATCGGTCAACTTATTGTTAACAGGGCCTTTGCCATCGATCGGATTACCCAGTGCGTCAACAACGCGACCGAGCAACTCAGTACCAACAGGTACTTCAAGAATACGGCCAGTACACTTACAGGTTTGACCTTCGGCAATAGATTGGTAATCACCCAGGATTACCGCACCGACAGAGTCGCGCTCAAGGTTAAGTGCCATACCATAGACACCACCTTCAAACTCGATCATTTCGCCGTACATCACATCGGCCAAGCCGTGGATACGAATAATACCGTCGGTTACTGATACCACGGTACCTTCGTTTTGTGCTTCGCTTTTGACATCTAAGTTGTCAATGCGATTCTTAATAATTTCACTGATTTCGGAAGGATTCAGTTGCTGCATGCTCTGTTCCTCAACCCTAATATACTATTAGGAATATGAATTAGGCGTTCATGGCTTCGGCAAGTTTGGCCAAACGGCCACGAACCGAACCATCAATTACTGTATCTCCAGCACGAATAACGACGCCGCCCAACAACCCCTGATCTACAGAGTTTTCGATACTCACTTCGCAATCCAGCTTGGCGCTTAATACTTTCGCCAATTTCGCTTGTTGTTCTTGCGATAATTCAAAGGCACTGGCCACCTTAACATCAACGGTTTTTTCCAGTTGCGCTTTTAGATTTTCGAACAGGGCATAAATTTGTGGCAAGAGTGCCAAGCGCTTGTTAGCGGCTAAATTGCTAACAAAGTTTTTCGCTTTTTCATTTAACTCTTCACCACAAACATCAATAAATGTGCGGGCTTTATCCTGTGCTGTTGTCACTGGCGAGGCGATCACCTTCACCATGTTGTCATGCTGGGCAACTTTTGCTGCCACCGCCAACATGGTTGACCAGCCATTTAAGTCGTTTGCTTTGTGAGCAAACTCAAAGGCTGCTTTCGCATAAGGCCGCGCCAGGGTTGTTAATTCAGCCATGGTATCCTCGCTTACAGCTCCGCTGCCAATTGATCCACCAGCTGTGAGTGCTTATCGGCATCAATCGATGAAGCCAATACTTTTTCCGCACCCAAAATGGCCAGAGACGCAACTTTGCCACGCAATACTTCTTTTGCGCGGTTAGTTTCTTGTTCAATTTCAGCTTGCGCTGCCTGCTTAAGGCGGTCGCTTTCAACACGAGCCTGCTCTTTGGCTTCGTCAACGATTTGGCTGGCACGCTTGTTTGCTTGCTCTAAAATTGCTGCAGCTTGAGTTTTCGCTTCATGCAATTGTTCAGTAGCACGCTTTTGCGCCAGTTCCAGATCTTTGTCGGCACGCTCAGCAGCCTCGAGGCCTTCGGCAATTTTCTTTTCACGGACTTCCATCACGCCGATCAATGCTGGCCAAATGAACTTCCAACAAAAAGCAACGAAAATAAGAAATGTGATCGACTGACCGAATAAAGTTAAGTTGATATTCATACCAACACCTCTTGCTTATAAATGAATGAAAAAAAGCAAAGAGGCTTTCTTAACCTGCAAGACCAGGCGCAACAACGAAGATCAGGTACATACCGATACCTACACCAATCATTGGAACCGCATCCAACAGACCCGCCATCAGGAACATTTTACCTTGCAGGGCAGGGCCTTGTTCTGGTTGACGCGCTGAACCTTCCAGCAGTTTGCCACCCAGCGTACCAAAACCAATCGCAGTACCCAGAGCGCCCAGACCAATCAACAGTGCACTTGCTACATATACCAAACCAACTGCTTCCATTGTTTTCTCCTAAAGTTTAAGTAAGTAAAAAGTTGAATTTAAAAGTTAAGGTAAATCATTAAAAACTAGTGACTTTCTTCCACATCATGCGCCATTGCCATGTACACAATGTAGAGCACGGTAAATACGAATGCCTGAATGGTAATTACCAACACGTGCAAGGCCAACCAGGCAAACTGCAACGCCCCCCCCATTACACCCAGCACAATACCGGCGCCATACATCAGGGCGATCAAGATAAAGATCATTTCACCGGCGTAGAGGTTTCCGAACAATCGCAAGCCTAGAGAAATAGGCTTGGCAACCAGCGATACCGTTTCCAGAATCAGGTTGATCGGGATAAGAATGATATCCACATACCATTTGCCCGCATGAAAGGGGTGCAACGTTAATTCTTTGATAAAGCCCAACACGCCCTTTTCTTTCACACTGAAGAAAATCATTAACACAAATACGGTTAACGCCATACCCAGAGTGGCGTTCGGATCGGTAGTGGGTACAACCTTGAAAAAGGTATGAGGATTATCGGTCACAGATTGAGCAACCCATGGAAGCCAATCAACGGGGATCAAATCCATGAAATTCATCAGGAAGACCCAGCAGAAAATGGTCAATGCCATTGGGGCAATCATGCGGTTACGGTGATGGAAAATATCGCGAACCGTGCCATCAATAAAGCTGACTACCAGTTCGACAAAGCTTTGCATACCGCGGGGTACACCAGCGGTCGCGCTTTTGGCAACACGTGAAAATAAGAAAACGAACAACAAACCCAAGCTGATGGACCAGCCAAGGGTATCAAGATGCACGGCCATAAAGCCCATGTCCACAGCCTCTTGCGAGGAATGGGCTAAAGTCCAGGTGTCATGCTCTAAAACATGCACACTGCCTTCGGCATCAATGCGTTCATAACCGGCAGGTAACTTGCCGTACGTTAAATTTTGAAGGTGGTGCTGAATATATCCAGTCGTCGTTTGCGCTTCGCTAGCCATATACTCACTCATTTAACCCACAAGGGGCGTTTTAAAGGTTAAGAAATTTTTAGTATGGGTTTGGCACAAACGCATACTAAAAATATCTTTTGCCAACCTGTTAACCCGGCAACAAAATAGACCTCCATACCTATTTTGTTGCACGCATTGGAAATACCCACGGAATTTTACGAAATCCCTTGTATTTCCAATTGCTCACATTGACCTGCGGCCAATGGCAGCGCGTCCATGCGCAGCTTATTAACCCGGCAATCATTGCTGCCGGGTTATATAATATTTACTTCACCACATAGCGGCTGCCAATACAGTGCACCAGTGCCATGGCGCCATAAGCGGCGAATATCCAGATGGCTTCTGCACGGGCGGGGGAACTAAACGCGAAAGCGAACCCCAGCAGGGTAAGAACAAACTTACCCACCTCACCCCGGTACATGGATTGCAGTAGACTATGCGTAGCTCGAGCACCCCGGTAGCGAAATGCGTAGAAGCCAAAATAGGCGCTGGGAATAACCTGTACTAAACCACCCAGTATCCAGGCGAAGGCAACCAAGCTATCCAGGCTGTAGAGTGCAGCCGCCACCAACAGTAGAACGAGCAACTGGGCGGCACTAATACGATATAGCAGTGGTTTTGGAATACTGCTTGTTGCGACCGGTTTTCTTGAGCGCATCACAGCAGTAATAGTTGTCCTTGTCCTGTCTAATTTCTACGCTCAACCCAATTGTTGTTTTGGCTGACTACTTTCGTGGGGCCAGAGCGACGCGAATTATAGGGCCTTAACAGCCCCTGTTCAACAAAGCCTTAAGTTTTTGCACTGTGAACACACCCGCTTGCCCAAAAACAGTGCGTAAAGTTAGTTTTTATAGTTCAGATGGCTGAGTATTCCGTCTAACTCGTCTAAATTGTTGTATTTAAGCACCAGCCGCCCCCGCCCTTTGGCGCCATGTTGGACAATCACAGGAACACCTATTTGCTCCGCAAGGCTCTCTTCGAGCTTTTTGATGTCTGGATCAGTTTTGACCGGCTCAGCAGGTTTTGCAGCCAGCTCTTGCTGCACGCGACGCACCAGCGCTTCGGTTTGTCGAACGGAAAGCCCTTTGGAAACCACTTGACGGGCAATATCCCGTTGCAGCTCGGGCTCAAGAGGTAGCAGGGCACGGGCATGCCCCATCTCGAGATCGCCATGCTCAAGCAGGGTTTTTACCTCATTGGTTAGCAGCGTCAGGCGCAAGATGTTAGTCACCGTAGTGCGGGATTTACCCACCGCGTTTGCCACCTCCTGATGCGTCAACTCAAATTCATCTTGCAAACGCTTCAGGGCAATAGCCTCTTCCATGGGGTTGAGATCTTCACGTTGAATATTCTCAATCAGCGCCATGGCAATGGCGGCTTCGTCGGGCACATCGCGAACTACAACCGGAATTTTATCCAGCCCGGCTTGCTGACTGGCGCGCCAACGACGCTCACCAGCGATAATTTCATAACGTTTATCGCCAATAGGCCGCACCACAATGGGCTGCATCACGCCCTGCGCTTTAATGGATTCGGCAAGCTCTTCCAATGCCTGGGGATTCATGTCACGGCGCGGCTGGTATTTCCCCCGTTGAATCAACTCGACAGGCAGGTGCATTAAACGCCCGTTTTCGCCCGGTTCCGGGGAGGTGACTGCTGCGATAGCATCGGCCGGCGTTGCTGCTGCGTTGCCCAAAAGGGCATCCAATCCGCGCCCCAAGCCTTTTCGTTTTCCTGCCATAGTGGTTCCGACAATATTGACTGATCGTTAATCCGAATACGGCCTAGTGGTCTTCTTCCACAGGCACGGTTTTATTTTTTGCTTCATTGCGCCGAATAACCTCACCTGCCAGTGCCAGGTAAGCAATCGCCCCTTTAGACTGGCGGTCATATACCAGCGCTGGCTGACCGAAACTGGGCGCTTCAGCAAGACGTACATTCCGTGGAATGCAGGTACGGTACAGGCTGTCACCAAAGTGCATCATCAGCTGCGCCGATACATCGTTGGTTAGACTGCTGCGCGGGTCGTACATGGTACGCAGAACCCCTTCAATGCGCAGGCCTGGGTTGGCTGATCGCTGAATCTGGTTAATCGTATTGACCAGAGCGCTTACCCCTTCCAAGGCATAGTATTCACACTGCACGGGAATCAATACACCGTCAGCGGCAACCAGCCCGTTAACCGTAAGCATATTCAGTGACGGGGGGCAGTCGATCAGCACGTAATCAAAACGGTCTCGAATCCCAGCTAACAGGTTACGCAGGCTGCGATCGCGGTTGTCGCTGTCGAGCAATTCAACTTCAGCGGCGGTCAGGTCGCCATTGGCTGGCAACAGCTGAAAACCGCCAGATGGGCTAGTTTGTAAAGCATCTTCGACAGCACATTCACCCAACAGCGCGTCGAAAACGGATAGAGCCAACGTGTTTTTGTCGACACCACTACCCATGGTGGCATTACCTTGCGGGTCGAGATCAACCAGCAACACCTTTTTCTTGGTTGCAACCAGCGAAGCGGCCAGATTCACACTGGTCGTCGTTTTACCCACACCACCTTTCTGGTTGGCAACAGCATACACCTTAGCCAAGGCATCCCCCTGAACATTCGTCGTTACGCACTGAATTCACGACACAGATAAGATAGAACTGGCGCTGTGTTACAGCAAATTCGCCAGTTGAGCAGCCGGGCGCAGAACGATCAAGTGCCTTTCGCCCACCGTCCCGGGCACAGACAGGGCCTGAGAACGCTCGACCATATAGCGTTTTTCCAATGGACTCAACTCATCTTTTGGAAAAACCCCTTTCATGGCTGCAAATACACCCGATTCGGCCAGCAAGTGTTCACAGCCCTCCACCATATCCTGCAAGCTGGCAAACGCCCGACTAACTATCACATCAAACTTGTGCTCTGGCTGAAACCCTTCGACCCGCCGGTTTTCAACCGTCACATTGTCTAATCCCAACTCCAGTTTTACCTGGGTTAAGAAACGGGTTTTCTTGCCATTGCTGTCCAGCAGGGTGATGGACCGATCCGGGAACACAATGGCCAGTGGAATCCCAGGCAGCCCACCGCCGGTACCAACATCCAACAGCCGCTCGCCCGGCAGATCGCGCACGGTGTTAACAATGCTCAGGCTGTCGAGCAAATGCCGCGACACCATTTCGGCCGGATCGCGCACAGCCGACAGGTTATACGCCTTGTTCCACTTGGCAAACAGGGCCAGGTATTGGAGTAATTTCTGGTATTGTGCCGGCGTCAGCGTAACGCCCATAGCATTGCAGCCGCGCTGCAATTCCGCTAAATATTGCTCGGTCAAAACAGCTTAAACCTCTAACGCCTGTTTTTTCAGGGCGCCTTTTTTCTTCAGATAAATCAATAACAGCGACACGGCTGCGGGAGTAACGCCGGGAATGCGGCCAGCCCGTGCAAGCGTTTCCGGTCGGGCATCCGTCAACTTCTGCTTCACTTCGTTAGACAGGCCGTCGACAATGGCGTAGTCAAAATCGGCCGGAATCTGCGTATTTTCATGTTCGCGCAAGCGATTAATGTCGTCCTGCTGGCGGTCAATATAGCCGGAATATTTCGCACTGATTTCCACTTGCTGCGCCACTTGCTGGTTAGCCATGGGCTCGCCGTGAAAATGGGCAATATCCCGGTACTGCAGCTCAGGGCGCTTGAGCAGGTCCATCAGGCTGTATTCGCGCGTTAAGGGCGGAATTTTGGCCTCGAGGCTTTTCGCTTCGGCACTGCCAGCCTGTATCCAGGTAGATTTGAAACGTTCTTGTTCGCGCGCGATAGCTTCCTGCTTTTCGCAGAAGGCAGCCCAGCGGACATCGTCAACCACACCCAATTCGCGACCTTTTTCGGTCAAGCGCCGGTCGGCATTGTCTTCACGTAAAAGCAAGCGGTATTCCGCGCGACTGGTAAACATGCGATAGGGTTCACGCGTGCCCATGGTAATCAGGTCGTCAACCAGTACCCCCAGATAAGACTGTTCGCGGGTGGGGCACCAAGCGTCTTTGTCTTGCGCGCGCAACGCCGCGTTAACACCAGCCAATAAACCTTGGGCGCCCGCTTCTTCATAACCGGTAGTACCATTGATCTGGCCGGCAAAAAACAAGCCGTTAATCACTTTGGTTTCAAGGCTGTATTTCAAATCTTGAGGGTTGAAGTAATCATATTCGATGGCATACCCAGGGCGCGTAATATGCGCGTTTTCAAACCCTTTGATTGAACGCACCAAATTCATTTGCACATCAAAGGGCAGGCTGGTGGAGATACCATTGGGGTAGAGTTCGTGGGTGTTTAAGCCTTCCGGCTCGATAAAAATCTGGTGTGAGTTCTTATCGGCAAAACGATGGATTTTATCCTCAATAGACGGGCAGTAACGGGGGCCAACCCCCTCAATCACACCGGTATACATGGGCGATCGATCGAGGCCGCCACGAATAATGTCGTGGGTATGTTCGTTGGTATGGGTAATCCAGCAACAGACCTGTTCAGGGTGATCAGTCACCTTGCCCAGAAATGACATAACCGGCTCAGGTTTGTCGCCCCATTGCTCTTCCAGCTCGGAAAAATCCACCGAACGAGCATCAATACGCGGCGGCGTACCGGTTTTTAAGCGGTCGACCCGCAAAGGCAGTTCTCGCAAACGGTCTGCCAGTGCAATCGAAGGCGGGTCGCCAGCGCGACCACCGCGATAATGTTGTAAGCCAACATGAATTTGGCCACCAAGGAAAGTACCCGCGGTAAGCACGACGGATTGCGCACTGAAGCGCAGCCCCATTTGGGTAACCACGCCCGCCACGGTTTCGCCTTCCATCATCAAATCGTCAGCAGCTTGCTGGAAGATAAACAAGTTAGGCTGGTTTTCAAGAATTTCGCGTACGGCAGCTTTGTACAGTGCTCGATCAGCCTGTGCGCGAGTTGCACGCACCGCCGGGCCTTTACGGCTGTTAAGCGTCCGAAATTGAATACCGCCACGATCGGTTGCCATTGCCATAGCGCCACCCAGTGCATCAATTTCTTTCACCAGATGACTTTTACCAATACCACCAATGGCTGGGTTACACGACATTTGCCCCAGGGTTTCGATGTTGTGAGTCAATAACAGCGTTTTGCAGCCCATCCTTGCCGATGCAAGTGCTGCCTCGGTGCCTGCATGGCCACCGCCAATCACGATTACATCAAATTTATCGGGGTAATTCATGGGGAGTACCTGCAAAGTTGTTACTGAGTTGCCCCGCTTGGGGCGCGCCATTATAGGGAGGTTTGCGGCGTTGTTCAAAAAATCGTCGCTGGGGCGTCGCTCAATCGAAGTCGAACTAATCTAAGGCAAAAATCAGATTTAGTGTAGTGGTTTTCGTTAACCTGAAAAGGGCGCGAATGTTATAGGAAATAAAAACAACACACGAGTGTTAAACATTAAATAGTTAAAAAATAAATAGATAGATAAATAGATAGATTGAATTTGTTGTTATAGTTAGTGGCACTGTTTTTTGTGTATAAACCTAAAAATACTTTTAATATCAGTAAGTTATAGAGATAACAACTGGGTTGTAAAACACTGCTTGGATAGCCCTGCTGCCTGGGGAAGAGCTGGGTATGGATTCGGTGAATATTGACTGGTTTTAAAAAATACGTCTTTTATTCACATTTCGTCCAACAATTGTTCGCTGATTGTCTACAGGTAATGGGGGGCATCACTGAAGGTAAAATAAAATTTCCCGGTTTAACAATAAGTTAGGGGATAAACCTGTGAACAAATGTGGATAAGTAAGCTAAGTGTGGCTAACCACTAAAGAATTTTGTGGGTAACTTTGTATTTTTCTGTGAATAACACTGTAGAAAGATAGGGTTGTGGGTAACTGTAGCGTTATCTACAGGCTCAGATGCAAAAACAGGTGCTTTCACTATAACGGTGTGTATAAAAGGAGAGGGGCAGAAGAAGGTAATAAGCAGGATTTATTTGCCAATACAGAAGCTGGAAAAGATGCGGCCTAAAAGGTCGTCTGGGGTAAAGTCGCCGGTAATACTGCCGAGGTGTTGCTGGGCCAGGCGCAGGTCTTCAGCCAGAAGCTCTCCAGCGGCAAAGTGCTCCAGCTGAGTTTTGCCCGCCAAAAGGTACTCTCTGGTGCGCTCTAATGCATCCAGGTGACGCCGGCGGGCCGTAAAATGGCTTTCACCAGAACCTTGATAACCAATACAGTCTTTCAGGTGTTGGGTTAGTTTATCCAGCCCCGTTCCATGCTTTGCCGAGATGGCTACGGTTGGGTAGGGCACTGGGCCGGTTACTGTGCTTGTCGTCAGATCAACTTTGTTAAAGATAACGGTTAACCGGTTAGCAATGGCCTCTTCGTCGAGGCCACTCTCGTTCAGCAGGCTGTGAATATGCGAGCGGGCATCTGCGGTGTGGGTTGTTTCCAACTGCTGGCTGTCGATGACCAGCAGAATCCGGTCGGCTTGTTCGATTTCTTGTTTGGCGCGATCGATACCAATTTTTTCCACGACGTCGGGGTTGCTGCGCAGGCCTGCGGTATCAATAATATGTAATGGCATGCCGTCGATGTGGATATGTTCGCGCAGTACATCCCGAGTGGTGCCTTCTATGTCGGTCACAATGGCGGTTTCTTTGCCCGCCAGCGCATTGAGCAAGCTGGATTTACCCGCATTAGGTCTGCCCGCGATAACGACGCGCATCCCTTCTTTAATAATCACACCCTGGCGGGTTTCATTGAGAATATGGTCAACAACGTCGATCAGCGCTTGTAGTTGTGAAGCGATATGGCCATCGGCAAGAAAGTCGATTTCTTCTTCAGGAAAATCGATGGCGCTTTCCACATACATACGCAGATGAATTAGCCCTTCGAGAAAGTCATTAATGCGCTGGGAAAACACGCCCTGTAGCGCATTTAATGCATTGCGGGCTGCCACTTCCGACGTGGCGTTGATGAGGTCTGCGATCGCTTCTGCTTGTGCCAGATCGAGCTTGTCATTTAGAAAGGCACGCTCAGAGAATTCACCGGGGCGGGCAAGGCGGGCACCTAACTGGGTGCAGCGTTGCAATAACATGTCGAGAATAACCGGGCCGCCATGGGCTTGCAGCTCGACGACATCTTCGCCGGTAAAGGAGTTGGGCGCAGGAAAAAATAAGCCAATGCCTTCGTCTAACGGCTGTTGGTTGGCATCGAAAAACGGGCCGTAATGGGCGTAGCGAGGTTTGGGTAAGTGGCCGAGAATGGTTTCGGCTAGACTTTTGGCTTTCGGCCCCGAGATTCTGATGATGCCTACACCGCCACGGCCTGAAGCTGTGGCGATGGCGGCAATTGTATCGGTGTTGCTGGTAACCATTTTAGGCCTTGGGTCAGGCGTCTTCCTGTTCAATGCGACGGGTGATAACCCATTGCTGCGCAATTGACAGGCTGTTGTTCACTACCCAGTACAGTACCAGACCCGCTGGGAACCAGAGGAACATAAAGGTAAAGACGATAGGCATCATCTGCATGATGCGCGCCTGAGTGGGGTCTGGTGGTGTTGGGTTGAGGCGCTGTTGCACCCACATGGTAATACCCATGATTACCGGCAGAATAAAGTAAGGGTCTTTCACCGACAAGTCATCGATCCATAGCAGGAACGGTGTATGGCGTAGCTCGACACTTTCCATCAGTACCCAATATAGAGAGATAAATACCGGCATTTGAATAAGAATGGGCAAACAGCCACTTAACGGGTTAGCGCCTTCTTTTTTATACAGCTTCATGAGTTCTTGCGACATTTTCTGACGATCGTCGCCAAAGCGCTCTTTCAGCTGCTGCATCATCGGTTGTAACTTGCGCATTTTCGCCATAGAGCGATAGCTGGTGGCAGACAGCTTGAAAAAGGCCGCTTTAATACATACCGTTAGCAGAATAATGGATAGGCCCCAGTTGCCTACGAATTTATAAATCAAGTGTAGGAAGTAGAAAATGGGCTTGGCAATCCACCACAGCCAACCATAGTCAACGGTTAGATCCAGATAGGGTGAGAGCTCTTCCAAGCGGTAAACGTCTTTCGGGCCGGCATAAAAGGCTGCGCTCATGGTGCCTTGTGTACCGGGCGCTACTTCAGTACGCGGACTGCTGAAGCTCAGCAGATACATGTCTTGATTTTTCAGTTTGCGCAGGCTGAAGTGGTTTTCGAGTTCCTGGTCGGGAACCCAGGCGCTCATGAAGTAGTGTTGTACCATGGATACCCAACCCCCTTTTTTGTCGACCGAGAGTGGGTCTTCTGCCATATCTTTAAAGGTGACTTTCTTGAAGTTTTCGTCTGGCGTGGTAATGGCCGCTCCCAGATAGGGTTTCATGGCCAGTGCGCCTTCGGTTGTTTGCACCGGCTTGCTGTCACGCTTGATTTGGCCAAACAGGTTGGCTTGCCACACTGAATCTGACTGGTTGTTGATAAGGTATTCGAGCTTGATCAGGTGGTCGCCACGGGTAAACGTGTAGCGTTTGGTGATTTGTACCTGGTTTTGGCTGGTTGTCAGATCCACCACTAAGGTGTCTTTGCCATCTTCCATGCGGTAGGCATTGGCAGTGCTGGAAAAGACCGGTCTGCCTTCACTGGTATCGGTACCATTGGGGCCGATCAAGCCACTTTGTGCAACATAGGTATTGGTTTCAGTGCGATTGAGCAGAATAAACGGATCGGGTTTATCCAGCGTTGCGGTGTAGTCGGCCAGTGCTACTTTAACGATGTCGCCGCCATGGGTGTCAATCAATACGTCGAAGGTATCGGTATTTACATGCAGCAGCTGTGACTGCGCTGGCGTAACAGTGGTTGCGCTGGCATGGGTGTCTGCTTTTAATGCTGGCAGGTCGCTTGCAGCACTCGCGCTGTTGTCAGCGGTGGTGGTCAACTGCGGCATTGGGTCTGCCGTCTCAGTCACTGTTGTGGCTGTAGATTGTGTGGCATTAATGGCCTGTTGTTTCGCGTCTTTATAGTCGCTCCACTGAATTATTAGCGCCAGTGTAACGGCGGCAATGCCCGCCAACAGTATTGTTCGTAACCAATCCATATCAGTTTAAGCCGTTGTTTGAATAGTCTGTGGAAGTGGGTAATTCATTGGGTGTTGATGTATCTGGTACCGGGTCAAATCCGCCCTCGTGCCAGGGATGGCATTTAAGCAGGCGTCGTATCATCAGGTAGATACCTTTTAATGCGCCGTGTTTGATCAGCGCTTCCTCTGCATAGTGTGAGCAGGTAGGGTAAAACCGGCATTGATTGCCAACCCAGGGACTGGCGAGATAGCGGTACACGCGAATACACCGAATAGAGAGATATCTGATCATGAGTCTGCTGCTGATTTACCACTGCTGCCGAGTTTTTTTTCTATTCGCGCCCACTGTTGCGCTAAGAGTTGCGCCTGCTGAGCTTTATCCAATTGGTCCAGCCCGCTACGCGCCAGCACTATAGCATCTATACCCGCTAGTGTGTGCTGTCGAAGCCTAAATGATTCGCGAATTTTACGTTTGATTTGATTTCGCTGTGTGGCTTTGCGAATGTGTTTTTTCGCAATCACTAAGCCCAGGCGTGGATAATCCAACCCATTGGGGCGGGTTAATATAAGGAGGTGCTTGTGAGCGGCCCGAATAGGGGCATCAGAGAAGACAGACTGAAAGTCGCCTGATGTGAGTAACCTCAATGCTTTGGGAAAGCTGTAGGATGAAGTAGTCACACCAGGGACATAGCAGGCAATTAAGCTGCGAGTTCTTTACGACCCTTGGCACGACGACGAGCCAATACTTTACGGCCGTTTTTAGTAGCCATACGGGCACGAAAACCGTGGTTGCGCTTGCGCTTCAGTACACTGGGTTGAAATGTTCTTTTCATGATGGAACCGACCTATTTCCTATCGTTTAGTTTAATGCGCCCTTACAGGGTAAACATATGGCAGGGCAGAAAAGACGCGCGATTCTATAGAAGAATGCCGGTTAAATCAACGACCAGTTCATAGATAGAGCAATAGTTTTAAATAGGGATAACCGCCAACGAAGCAGGGGCGTCTTCTATATAAAGAAGAAAGAAGGGGCTGACGTAGTTTATGCACCTGTTTTGCTCAGTTTATAATCAGGTTGTCAACAGGGTTATCCACAAATATATCGTTTTTATACACAAATTCGTATAAATTTTAAGCGCATATTTTTGTAGAATAAAAACTATAACTCTATGAATTTAAATAAATATTTTTTTGTTCTTTGAAAAATATACACAAAACTGTGGATAACTATCTTTGTTACAGGTAGAATCTGCGAATTATCTTCTCTTGGCTTTTCAGCCAAATTCAACAGCGATAATTCATGCCAGCAATCGGGGACTTTGCTTTGCCAGAAGCAATATGGAAAAGTTGTATTCACTATCTGCAGGAAGAGTTGCCAAGCCAGCAATTTAATACCTGGATTAAGCCATTGCAGGTCGATCCTGCGGCGACGCATAGTTTGCGTTTATTGGCGCCGAACCGGTTTATTCTGGATTGGGTGAGCAACAAGTTTTTTGGGCGTATTCAAGAGCTAGTTACCGAGTCGGCCGGGCAGCCAGTACCTGTGGAGTTGGCGGTTGTCGCCAGTCCGCGCCCGGTTTTTCAAGGGCGGCGTTCGGCTGCTGCGCCCCAAGTTCAGGTTGCACCGACTAATGGTATTGATCAACGGCGTCAGCGCCCATCACCTCCGGTTCAGCCGCCGGTGAGTTCAGCGTCTTCCTTTATAGATGATAGTCGTCATGCTACCCGGCGTGCGTTTGGCGGGCAGCAGAAATCTGGCGGCGATATGGGGGCTGTGCAACAACCACGCACTCAAAATGCGTTTGAGTTGATTGCCGAAAACAGCCCTATACAAGATTCTTTGGCGCTAGAGAAGCAAGAGAGTGCAGCTGCCTCAGGCCCAGCCACGCCGCTGCCTACCCGTAATACCAGTGAAGTAGCCGTTGAAGGTGGTTTGAAGCATACGAGCTTTCTCAATGGTAGTTTTACCTTTAAAAGTTTTGTTGAGGGCAAGTCAAACCAGTTGGGTTTGGCGGCAGCACGTCAGGTGGCAGATAACCCTGGTGGGTCTTATAACCCCCTATTTATTTATGGTGGAGTGGGCTTAGGTAAAACCCACTTGATGCATGCAGTGGGTAATGCCCTTTTAGAAAAGAATCCCAATGCTAAAATTGTATACCTGCATTCAGAGCGGTTTGTGGCCGATATGGTTAAAGCGTTACAACTAAACGCTATTAACGACTTTAAGCGTTATTACCGTTCGGTAGATGCGTTACTGATTGATGATATACAGTTTTTTGCGGGTAAAGAGCGTTCACAGGAAGAGTTTTTTCACACCTTTAATGCACTGCTGGAAGGTGGTCAGCAGATTATTCTTACCTGCGATCGTTATCCAAAAGAAATCAGTGGGTTAGAAGAGCGCCTCAAATCCCGTTTTGGTTGGGGGTTAACCGTGGCTGTTGAGCCGCCTGAACTGGAAACCAGGGTGGCTATTTTAATGAGCAAGGCCATGCAGGCGAAGATGGATTTACCGCACGACGCGGCTTTTTTTATTGCTCAACGTATACGCTCTAACGTACGTGAGTTGGAAGGTGCTTTAAAGCGGGTGATTGCCAACGCGCATTTTACTGGGCGGCAAATTGATGTTGAACTGGTACGCGATGCCCTTAAGGATCTGTTAGCGCTACAAGATAAGCAAGTAAGCATCGATAATATACAGCGTGTGGTAGCTGAGTATTACAAGGTGAAGGTGAGTGATCTTCACTCCAAACGCCGCAGTCGCTCTGTAGCCAGGCCGCGACAGGTAGCGATGGCGTTGGCTAAAGAATTAACTAATCATAGTTTGCCAGAGATTGGTGACGCATTTGGCGGGCGCGATCACACCACTGTGCTGCACGCTTGTCGCAAAATTAAAGAATTAAAAGAAGAAGACGCAGATATTGGTGAAGATTTTAAAAACCTGCTGCGTTCGTTAACCGCTTAGGCCTAAATATGGGTAAAATGCGGTCTTCGTGAAGTTTATTTATCCCTTTCTATTTTCAACTGAATGTATATGACTGCTTCTATATATAGGGCGGGCAGACAAAGGACGAGTACAGAGAGTCAGACATGAAATTTAGCGTATCCCGCGAGGTATTTCTCAAACCCCTGCAGCTGGTTGCTGGTGTGGTTGAACGACGGCAAACATTGCCTGTGCTGGCTAATGTGTTGCTGGTATTGGATGGTGATCGTTTATCGTTGACCGGTACCGATCTGGAAGTTGAGATTGTTGGTCGAATTCAACTGGATAATCCCGGTGTGTCAGGTGAGATCACCGTTCCAGCCCGTAAGTTACTCGATATTTGCAAATCGCTGCCCGATGAGGCGGTTATTGAGCTTACCGAAGAAGATCAGCGGATTATCGTGAAGAGTGGCCGTAGTCGTTTTACGTTGTCTACGCTGCCGGCAACGGATTTCCCGAATGTGGAAGATGGTGAGGGTAATCTGCACTTTGGCTGTGAGCAACAGGTGATAAAGCACTTGATTGAACGTACTGCGTTTGCCATGGCACAGCAGGATGTACGTTACTATTTAAACGGTATGTTATGGGAGGTTAAGTCTGGTAGCTTACGCTTGGTAGCCACTGATGGTCACCGCCTCGCTATGTGTACTAAAGACGGGCTGGGTTTTGAAACCGGTGAGCCTGTTCAGGTTATTCTGCCACGTAAAGGGGTCGTGGAGTTATCACGCCTCTTAACCGATACAGCCGATGTGGTAGAAATTTCGCTTAGCAGCAACCACTTTAGAGCAACTACGCCAGATTTTACGTTTACCTCAAAGTTGGTGGATGGAAAATTCCCGGATTATGAGCGTGTATTACCTCGTGGCGGCAATAAAATCGTTTACGGCTCACGTACTGAACTCAAGCAAGCTTTTGCTCGAACGGCTATTTTGTCCAACGAAAAGTATCGGGGTGTGCGTATCCAATTGTCTGATGGTTTGATGACAATCGTTGCGAATAACCCTGAGCAAGAAGAAGCGGAAGAGAGTGTCGTTGTAGATTACAGCGGTGAGGCTGTGGAAATTGGCTTTAACGTGAGTTATTTGCAAGATGTAGCTAATGTTCTGGATAGCGAAAACATCAAGTTTACGCTGTCTGATGGCAATAGCAGTGCTTTACTGGAAGAGCCGGAAGAGGGTGACTCCGTTTATGTTGTTATGCCTATGCGGCTTTAAGTAGGCCTTTTTTGGGTCCATTTCTAGAATCATCTCAAACGCTATTGTGACCATTAAGCGTCTGGCGGTAAGCACATTACGTAATCTTGACGCGGTTGATCTTGAGCTGGATCGCCGCGTTAATTTTTTCTATGGTAGTAACGGTAGCGGTAAAACCAGCCTTCTCGAAGGTGTTTCTATTCTGGCTCATGGCCGTTCTTTTCGATCCCACCTTGCTAAGTCTGTTATTCAGCATGAGCAGCCCAAGCTCACTGTTTTCGCTCAAGTAATAGAAGATTCCCGTGTTGTGCCAGTGGGTATTGAGCGAAGCCGCACTAAACCGCCCGTTATTAAGGTAGATGGCGAGGTGGTGCAAAGTATTGCCCAGCTTGCTCAGCGCCTACCTTTATTGGTGTTGGACAGCCATAGTTTCTTGTTGCTAGAGGGTTCGCCAAAGGAGCGCAGACAGTTATTAGACTGGTTAGTGTTTCACGTGAAACCAGACTTTATTGGTCACTGGCAGCGCTATCAAAGGTGTTTAAAACAACGGAATAGTGCGCTGCGGCGTGATAGAATACGGCCTTCAGAATTGGCGGTGTGGGACAGAGAGCTAGGTAGTTTGGGGGCTGCAGTCAGCAAGGACAGGCACGAGGTATTTAGCCGCCTTACACCCGCTATAGAGGGTTTATTACAATCCGAAGGCTTTAGCGATCGCATTCAGAATGTACAGCTGGCTTATAGTCAGGGTTGGCCGGAAGACCGCGCCTTGGAAGAATGTCTGGCTGATTCGTTTGCCCGCGATGTAAAAGCAGGTTATAGCCATGTTGGCCCGCATCGGGCTGATATAGAAATAAACGTTGGTGGCCATAAGGCTTCTGAGGTGCTGTCTCGCGGGCAGCAAAAGGTCGTTGTTAGTGCGCTTAAGTTGGCGCAGGCTCAGCTAGTTAAAGAAATCACGGGCAAGGCATGCACATTTCTTGTCGATGATTTACCTGCTGAGCTGGATGTCTACCACCAGCAACAGTTAGCTACATGGCTGACAAAGTTAGATGCACAGGTGTTTATCACTGGTGTTGATAAACAAGAGTTACTTAATGCCTGGAGTCAGGTACCACAAGACGCTTATAAAGTGTTTCACGTGGAACATGGACAGGTGAAACCGATAAAACTCGAAGAGTAGAGCGGTACCAAGTACCGGCTCTGTATGATTGGAGCAATAGATATATGTCAGTTGACAACGCTTACGACTCGTCCAGTATTAAGGTATTGAAAGGGTTAGACGCTGTTAGAAAGCGCCCTGGTATGTACATTGGTGATACAGATGATGGTACTGGTCTTCATCATATGGTGTTTGAGCTGGTTGATAACTCCATTGATGAGGCGTTGGCTGGTCACTGTAGTGAAATTAAAGTCGTTATTCATCCTGATGAATCGGTTTCTGTGTCTGATAATGGTCGCGGTATCCCTACCGAGATTCATGAAGAAGGTGTATCAGCTGCCGAAGTAATTATGACGGTACTGCACGCCGGTGGTAAGTTTGATGACAACACCTACAAAGTTTCCGGTGGTCTCCATGGTGTAGGCGTGTCGGTGGTAAATGCCCTGTCAGAAGAGCTAACTCTCACCATCCGCCGTGCTGGCAAAGTACATGAACAGGTTTACCATCATGGTGTTCCGCAAGCACCTCTGGCTGTTATTGGCGATACCGACAGCACGGGCAGTAAGGTTCACTTTAAGCCCTCATCTGCTACTTTCTCGAATATTGAATTTCACTTCGAACAGTTAGCCAAGCGTCTTCGGGAACTGTCGTTCCTGAACTCCGGTGTTCGCATCGTGTTAAAAGATGAACGTTCTGGTAAAGAAGAGGTTTACCAGTATGAAGGTGGTTTGAGTGCCTTTGTTGAGTATTTGAATCACGCAAAAACGTCCATTAATAAAATGATGCACTTCAGTACACAGCGCGAAGATGGTGTTGGTGTAGAGGTGGCTTTGCAGTGGAATGACTCCTTCCAGGAAAATATCTTCTGCTACACCAATAATATTCCCCAGCGCGATGGGGGTACCCATTTGGCAGGCTTCCGCGCAGCACTGACAAGAGGGTTGAATAGTTACATCGAAAAAGAAGGCATGGCCAAAAATGCCAAAGTATCCACTACTGGCGATGATGCCAGAGAGGGTTTAACTGCGATTATCTCGGTGAAAGTGCCCGATCCAAAGTTCTCGTCGCAAACCAAAGATAAGCTGGTGTCGTCTGAAGTGAAAACTGCCGTCGAGCAGGAGATGGGGCAGGCCTTTAGTGATTACCTATTAGAGAACCCGTCTGAAGCCAAGCAAATTGTGCAGAAGATGATTGATGCGGCTCGTGCCCGAGAAGCAGCTCGCAAAGCGCGGGAAATGACTCGGCGTAAAGGCGCACTGGATATTGCGGGTTTGCCTGGCAAACTGGCTGACTGCCAGGAAAAAGACCCCGCGCTTTCAGAACTGTACCTGGTGGAGGGTGACTCGGCCGGTGGTTCAGCTAAGCAGGGCCGAGACCGCAAAACCCAGGCTATTTTACCGTTGAAAGGTAAAATTCTTAACGTTGAAAAAGCCCGTTTTGACAAAATGTTGTCCAGTGCTGAAGTAGGCACTCTCATCACCGCCTTGGGTTGCGGTATTGGTACACAAGAATTCAATCCAGAGAAGTTGCGTTATCACAGCATCATCATCATGACGGATGCCGACGTAGATGGTTCTCACATCCGTACACTGTTGTTGACCTTCTTCTTCCGGCAAATGCGTGAATTGATCGAGCGTGGTCATGTATTTATTGCTCAGCCACCTCTGTACAAAGTGGGTAAAGGCAAGCAGGAGCAATACCTTAAAGATGAGGGGGCCTTAGAAAGTTTCCTCACTCAAGCGGCACTGGAAGGGACTAGTCTTCATGCCAATGCCGATGCACCCGGAATACAAGGTGCAGCGCTTGAAACGCTGGTAAATGATTATCGTAAAGTTATTCAAACTACCGAGCGATTATCCCGCGTGTACCCACAGGAAGTGCTGGAGCAGATGATCTATGCGCCTACGGTTGTAGCAGAAAACTTGCAAGATGAAGCCTTTATGCAAGAGTGGGCAACAACCCTATGTGAGCAAGTGGTTGAGTTTTACAACAAAGGTGGCAGCCACCGTTACGAAATTAAGGTACAAGAAGATACCGAACGTAAACTGTTTCTACCGGTAATACAGATTACAGCGCATGGTGTTATTTACAATTATCCATTCAGTCACGACTTCTTTAACTCGGGTGAATATAGAGCCATCGTTAAATTAGGTGAATCATTGCAAGACTTGGTGGAAGAGGGTGCCTTTGTGAAGCGTGGTGAGCGTCAAGCACCGATTGCCTCGTTTAAAGAGGCCCTGGCATGGCTAATTAAAGAGTCGAAGCGTGGTTACAATATCCAGCGTTATAAAGGGTTGGGCGAGATGAACCCCGATCAATTGTGGGAAACTACAATGAACCCAGAATCTCGCCGTATGTTGCAAGTTACGATCGAAGACGCCATTGCTGCAGACCAAATGTTCACAACATTAATGGGTGACCACGTAGAGCCTCGTAGAGAGTTTATCGAAACAAACGCTTTATCTGTTGCCAATCTCGATATTTGATTTTGTTTTCCCACTCTATAGTTTGCTATAGGGTGGGACTAATCTATTTCCCCTTTTTGCCTTCTCTAGCTTTTCAAAGTTTCTATAGATGTTTAGTGTTTGTAGGAATAAATAACTTGCTTGTATCTTTGTTAAATAATTATCGGTGTTCAAATTTTTAACCTAAAGCGACTAGCTATCAAGCGCTAATATCTGGAATCAATATTTACTTATAAGATTTAAATTGTTGTCTAGACAACAATTTAAATCTATCGACAATTGAGGCAATTATTCGACTATTTGCCAATGCTAATCTGTCCAAAGTGTTGCGTAAATTGAATTGGCTAAAGGAAGGTAAAAAGGGGTACCCGGTTCTATAACGTAATTACCGATCGTCATTGGTTCAACAGCAATTATCAACAAAGGCCTAAAACTGTTTAGAGCCCTGCCATCTTTTCTTCAATCCAGCTTTTAACCTCAGCAGTAACGGCTTTACTGGTTTTTCCCGCCGTAGAGATGGGTTCCCCAATAACAATCGTAATTTTGCCTGGGTTCTTGGCAAATTTTTTATTTACCCAAAAACGTCCAGCATTGTGTGCAACAGGCACTATCGGCACTTCGCCTTTTACTGCTATATCGGCGCCGCTGCGGGCGAAGTTGCCGTTTTCGCCAACCGGTACACGGGTACCTTCTGGGAATACGAGAATATTATTGCCTTGTGACAAGCGTGCAAGACCTTTTTTGTTAATGTCTTTTAGCGCTTTTAAGGGGTTACTACGGTCAATGGCAATGGGGCGTGTAAGTGCCAAGCCCCATCCAAAAAAGGGTATGCGTAATAACTCTCGTTTTAAAATGGTGCTGAGAGGAGAGAAGTATACCTGAAGGAAAAATGTCTCCCAGGCACATTGATGCTTAGCCATTACCACAAAGGGTGTATCCATCGTGGGTTTGTTGCCAATAATTTCGTAGCGAATACCACAAATCCATCGCAAGCTAAAAAGTACGATACGATTCCACCACAGCAGTACAGCAACACGAACACTGTAGGGAAACATCCATAAAATCAACGAAAGTGATCCGAAAAAAATCGTCGTAACAGCGTAGCTTAGGTTGAACAGCGCAGCGCGTATAAATTGCATACTTATTCCATTAACGAGTCGAAAAGCAACAATAGGTGAGTTGGACTCATGAGAGTAGCTTTGACTGAATGAGTCATATGGGTTTAAAAGTGGAGCTCTAATAATGCCGCAGGATAAAATTGGCTGCTTCTCGCAGGTTTTCAAATATTTCTGCTGAGTGGCCACTGGGCAAGGGATCTTCTTGTAATTCTTCCACTGTATTTTTGCCGTACCCGGTTTTTACCAGAATGGGGTCGCAGCCTTTTTGAATGGCGGCCAATAAATCTGATTTTCTGTCGCCAACAAAAGGCACGGCTGAGGTAGGCATGTCGAATTCCAGTTCGATGGCGTCGAGCAAACCGGTTTTGGGTTTGCGGCAATTGCAATGGTCTTCATCAGTGTGTGGGCAATAAAAAATAGCAGCAATTTGTCCGCCGCGGTTCTCTACACGATCACACAGGCTGGTGTGTATTGCTTCCAGATCATCCAGATCCAACAGGCCGCGCGCCAGCGCAGCCTGATTGGTTGCTACCACAACAGTAAAACCGTTGCGGCTTAAGTCGGCAATAGCATCGATACTGCCTTCTATTGGTTGCCACTGTGCCAGGGAGGTAATGTCTTCATCACCTTCCTGATGGTTGATAACACCGTCTCGATCTAAAATGACCAGTTTCATACAGGTCTCCAGCGTTAATTTTTGGTCGGCGCTAAGTGTGAAATATCAGCGACTTCCAAAAACAATCCGCGCAGCGTTTGCAGTAGAGCAATTCGGTTATTGCGCAGCGCTTCGTCGTCGACCATTACCATAATATTATCGAAGAAGGCATCTACCACCGGCTGTAAATCAGCCAGTGCTTGCAGGGCTTCGGTATATTGATGGTTGGCGAACATGGGCATCACCTCGGCCGACTTTTTATCCAACGCGTCGGCTAACGCTATTTCGTCAGCGTCTTTTAACAGGGCGCTATCCACCGTAAAGGTTTTTTCGATCTCCTGCTTTGCCAAAATATTACTGACGCGTTTGTTGGCTGCAGCCAAGGCTTGGGCTGGGGACAATTGACTGAATTGATTAACGGCCAATACGCGGCGATTGATATCCAGTGGATTGCTCAGCTGCTTGGCACTCACCGCCATGAAAACTTCGGCAGGAATATTGTCATCTTCATACCACGCGCGGAAGCGCTCCAGCATATAAGTTAATACCTGCTCTTTGAGCCCTTTAGCCTGTGGCAGGGGTTGATGTTGGCTAATGGCCAAATCCAGCAGCTCTGCCAAATCGAGATCCAACTGTTTTTCTACCAGTAAGCGTAATACGCCCAGGCTTGCCCGGCGCAAAGCAAAAGGGTCCTTCGAGCCAGTAGGTAGCTGACCGATACCAAAAATACCCACTAAGGTATCCAGTCGGTCTGCCAGCGCAATCAGTGTACCAGTGGTAGTTGCAGGCAACTGATCGCCAGCAAAACGAGGCATGTATTGCTCGTTCATGGCGGCGGCGACGTCTTCAGACTCGCCATCGTTAAGCGCGTAGTAATAACCCGCGATGCCTTGCATGTTGTCAAACTCACCTACCATGTTGGTGACAAGGTCTGACTTACAGAGCTCGCCAGCGCGAGTGGCATCGGCGGTATTGGCACCAATTTTATTAGCTATTAATCCGGCCAGTTTGGCAACCCGTTCGGTTTTTTCAAACACCGTACCCAGTTGCGCCTGAAATACGATCGACTTTAATTTGTCGCGTAGGCTTTCCAATGAAACCTTTTTGTCGGTTTCAAAAAAGAAGGCGGCATCTGACAGGCGTGGGCGAATAACACGCTCGTTACCGTCGATCACCTGTTGAGGGTCTTTACTGACAATATTAGCCACGGTAATGAAGTAAGGCATTAACTTGCCGTTGCTGTCTTCTACGTGAAAATATTTTTGATGCTCTTTCATCGACGAAATTAATGCTTCGGCTGGCACCTCTAAAAAGCGCTCTTCAAAACGCCCGGTTAGTGCTACCGGCCATTCTACCAATGCCGTTACTTCATCGAGCAGGTCTGGATCGATAACCGCATTGCCGCCAATCTTCTTCGCTTCTTCAGCAACTTGTTGTGTAATCAACGATTGGCGCTCTTCGAAGTCGACCATCACATAACCTGGGTCACGCAATTTCTCGATATACTCAGCGGGTTCGTTGATTACCAGTGTTTGGTTGTAATGAAAGCGGTGGCCTCGGGTTTCGCGATTGGCACGTAGGCCTAAAATTTCAGCATCAACCACTTCGCCGCCAAACAGCATCATTAGCCAATGTGCCGGGCGCACAAACTCAGTACGGCGCGAACCCCAACGCATGCGCTTTGGAATGGGCAATGCAGCTAACGCTTTTTCAACGATTGCGGGCAAGAATGCGGTTGCGGCTTCGCCACCGGTTTGTTTACGACAAATCAGCTTATCAGCCTTACCATCATTCTCGACGGTTAATTCGGCAACGGCTAACCCATTCTTCTGCGCGAAGGCTTCGGCAGCTTTGGTAGGGTTACCGTCTTTATCAAACGCGATAGCGGCCGGCGGGCCCCAAACAGCTTGTTCCTGTTGGGCGGTTTGTTCACTCAGTTGCGTTACATAAACTGCGAGTCGACGTGGGCTGGCCAGGGCTCGTGTGCTCTCAAACTCAAGGCCAGCGCTATGCAAACCACTGGCTACGGCTTCCTCAAAAGCGCGGGCCAGTTTCCACAAGGCTTTGGGTGGTAATTCTTCGGTTCCGAGTTCAACAAGAAAATCTGCAGCCATGTTACTTTGCTCCCTCTTCAGACTCGGCAGTTAAACGTAAAACTTCTTCTCGCAGCGCTTCTGGTGCCAGCGGAAAGTTTAGCTGCTTGCGGGCGTTAAAATAGCCTTGCGCAACGGCGCGTGCCAGCGTGCGCACACGCAAGATAAAACGTTGGCGCTCGGTGACGGAAATCGCATGGCGAGCATCCAACAGGTTGAACGCGTGTGATGCCTTCATCACCATTTCGTAAGCGGGCAATGGCAGGCCTTTTTCACTCAGGCGCTGGCTTTCTCGTTCGCATACATCGAAGCTGTGAAATAGGTAGTCTACGTCGGCTTCTTCGAAGTTAAACCGCGACATTTCTACTTCGTTCTGGTGGAACACATCACCATAGGTGACTTTCTTGCCATCTGGGCCAATGGTCCAGGTAAGGTCATAAATGGAGTCGACGCCCTGCAAATACATGGCAATACGCTCCAGACCGTAGGTAATTTCGCCGGTCACGGGGTAACATTCCAGCCCGCCCACTTGCTGAAAGTAGGTAAACTGGGTCACTTCCATACCGTTAAGCCACACTTCCCAGCCAAGGCCCCAGGCTCCCAACGTGGGTGACTCCCAGTTATCCTCCACAAAGCGAATATCGTGAATAGCGGGGTCGATGCCCAGCGCTTTCAGCGACTCAAGATACAGATCCTGAAAATTGTCGGGGGAGGGCTTCAGTACCACCTGATACTGGTAATAATGTTGCAGGCGATTGGGGTTTTCACCGTAACGGCCGTCGGTAGGGCGACGACAGGGCTGTACATAGGCGGCATTCCAGGTTTCAGGGCCGATGGCGCGCAGGAATGTTGCGGGATGAAAAGTGCCTGCCCCTACTTCCATATCGAGCGGTTGCAGTACTACACACCCTTGTCGGGCCCAATATTGTTGCAGAGCTAAGATTAGCCCCTGAAACGTGGATACATCTGGTTGGTCGCTGCTGGACACCGTTTCTGCGCCTCCGGCCTTGGTTTACCTGTGCTGTTTGCACAATGAATGAAGCGCGGAATTATAACGGTCTGAGGTTTAATTCACACCCACAACCCGGCGAAAACCGGCGGTTTTCTACCGATTTGGCGGTTTTTGCGGTAAGCTCGCGCCCCCTGTATGAATATCTTGTCTTTTCGTCTATGACTAAAAAAACGCCGTTACCCAGCTTTAAAGGCCGCCTTGCCCTAGGGTTCTTCAAACTTACAGGTTGTCTGCCCCTTGGTTTACTCAGGGCCATTGGTACCGGATTGGGCTGGGTAACCTTTGCTATTAATGGGCGCGAAGCGCAGGTAACGCGGCGCAACCTGGAATTGGTATATCCGGATATACCCGCCGAAGAACGCGAGCGCTTCGCAAAACAAAGCCTGATAGAGACAGCCAGAACCGTGATGGAAATGGGCCTGATATGGCAGAGCTCTCAGGCCTGGTTGCGGAGTAAGATCGTGGCGGTTCATGGCCGCGAACTGCTCGACGAAAAAATCAGCAACGGTAAGGGGGTGTTGGTAGTGGCGCCGCATTTTGGCAACTGGGAGGTGTTAGGCCGTTATCTGGGAGACTGCGGCCCAACGACCAGTCTCTACCAGCCTCCGGCGCTTATCGAAGTGGACCCCCTGATTCGTGAAGGGCGGGAGCGATCCGGTGCTACCTTGGTGCCGACAGATCGTCGCGGTGTTACAGCGTTGCTTAAAGCACTGAAGGCAGGGCACACGGTAGGCATTCTTCCCGATCAGGTTCCCACACAGGGTGCTGGCGAATTTGCGCCGTTTTTTGGTATTCCAACGCTTACCATGACCCTCTGCCACCAGCTTTATGTGCGTAATCACTCCGACTATATTCTCGGCTTTGCCAAGCGGGTGACGGGTGGTTTTGAAATTATTTTTGCTGAGCCTGATGCGCAAATTTACAGCGACGATATAACAACAGCACTCACAGGTTTAAATAAAACCGTAGAAGCTTGTGTGGCTTATGAGCCCACTCAATACCAGTGGGAATACAAACGGTTTCGTCGCCAGCCTGATGGTGGGGCTTCGCCTTATAAAAAAAACTAAAACTCAGTCAGCTTCGCTTCAATCAGCGGTAGCGACCTGCATCATCACAATAATGAACAGCCCTAATATCCAGTTTGTTGCCGGGTTAATAGAAGGGCTATGTTTACGCAACGCAATCCTAATTAAACGTTGCCCCTTTTGCTGTAGCAAGATCGAGTTTTTGGTATTTATTTTCTAAAGACAGCGACTCTCTAAATTACATTAAAAGCCAAACCTGAGGGATACAGAATATTTACAATCACGAAGACTATTGGCTTGCTATAGGGAGAGTATTGGGAACGGTTTAATCATTGCCCCAGTGGTTCACCGCCGCCAAAACATAGGCGTGAAAAGCACCAGCAGGGTAAATACTTCCAGTCGGCCCAGCAGCATGGCAAAACTTAAAATCCATTTTGCAGTATTGTTGATGTCGCCATAGTGATAGGCAACATCACCCAAGCCGGGGCCGAGATTATTGATGCAAGCGCCCACGGCGGAAAAGGCGGTAATAAAATCCAGCCCGGTTGCCAGCAGCGCCAGAAACATCACCATAAAGCTCACGACATAAGCAGCAAAAAATCCCCATACGGCTTCTACTACCCGATCAGACACGGTGGTAGCGCCCAGCTTGATGGGAATGGTGGCATTGGGGTGAATAAGCCGGTGCAGTTCGCGCAGCCCTTGTTTGCAGATTAACAGCACACGAATCACTTTCATGCCGCCAGCGGTAGAACTGGCACAGCCACCCATAAATGCAAACAGAAAAATCATAAACGGCAAAAAGTTGGGCCAATGGCTGAAGTCGGCAGTACCAAAACCGGTGGTGGTAAGAATGGATACCAGCTCAAATGTGCCGTGCAGAATACTCTCTACGGGCCCGTAGGTTTTGGTTTCGGCGAGATAAAAAATGGTAATCAGAGAGCCAACAAGAATACAGCTGCCATAAAACTTGAATTCAGGATCGGCCAGATAATAGCGAAAGCTGCGCCAGTGTTTTTCATTCCAGGCGAAGTAGTGCAAGGCAAAGTTCACCCCGGAAATCACCATAAACAAAATGCAGATGAGCATAATGACAGAGCTATCGAAGTAACCAATACTGGCATCATGGGTAGAAAACCCACCAATGGCGACAGTAGCAAACGCGTGACAGATGGCATCGAAAAAGGTCATGCCTGCTGCCCAATACGCCAGCAGGCAGCTAATGGTGAGGGTAACGTAAATCAAAAACAGGGCTTTGGCGGTTTGGGTAATACGCGGTGTGAGCTTGGAATCTTTAACTGGCCCTGGGGTTTCGGCGCGGTACAACTGCATACCCCCAATACCGAGCATAGGTAAAATGGCCACGGCTATCACAATAATACCAATGCCACCTAACCACTGCAGTTGCTGGCGATAGAACAGTAAACCGTGGGGCAGTGAGTCTAACCCAGTCATGACCGTTGCGCCGGTGGTGGTAAGGCCCGACAGCGATTCAAACAGCGCGTCGGTAAAGCTCAGCTGCACATCCTGTTCCAGCATAAACGGGAGGGAACCGAACAGCCCCAGTACCGACCAGAATAAAGCGGTTACCAAAAAGCCATCGCGGGTGCGTAAGTCTTGTTTTACCCGATGTACCGGTAGCCAGATAATAAAGCCGGTGCTCAAGGTGATAATAAAAGCGGCGAGAAAGGCGTGATAACTGCCGTCTTTATAAATAAGCGACACCAGCAAAGGCGTAAGCATGGTCAGGCTGAACACCATTAGCAGGGTACCGAGAACGCGAGCAATAATGGTGAAATGCATGGTGTTTGAAATCGCTTATCGTGAGGCGTACAGCATGTTGCCTATTAGAAAAAAGTAAAACCAACCTGAAACAAACGCTCTATATCGCGGGTGTAGCGTTTGTCCACCAGGAAGACAATCACGTGATCGCCGGTTTCTACCACCACATCGTCGTGGGCAATCAATACGTCGCTACCGGTGTTGGTTTCGCGAACAATGGCGCCAATGGTGGCACCTTCGGGTAGATCAATATCTTCAATAGCGCGCCCCACCACTTTGGACGAGCGCATATCGCCGTGGGCGATGACTTCAATGGCTTCGGCCGCGCCGCGCCGCAATGAATGCACGTTAACAATGTCGCCACGGCGTACATAGGTTAGCAGGCTGCCAATGGTGGTCTGTTGGGGTGAAATAGCAATGTCGATATCCCCACCCTGTACCAGGTCAGCGTAGGCTGGGTTGTTGATAATGGCCATCACTTTGCGGGCGCCAAGGCGCTTGGCCAGCATCGAGGCCATGATGTTGGCTTCGTCGTTATTGGTGAGGGCGAGAAACACATCCGTGTCTTCAATGTTTTCTTCCAGCAGCAGTTCCTGATCCGAAGCGCTGCCCTGCAAAACAATGGTGTTGTCGAGGCGCTCGGAGAGAAATTTACAGCGTTCCGGAAATTTCTCGATCAGCTTTACCGAATAGCCGGTTTCCAATTCACGGGCGAGGCGCGCGCCGATGTTACCGCCACCGGCAATAATAATGCGCCTATACGGGGTTTCGAGCCGACGCAATTCACTCATTACCGCACGAATATGAGATTTTGCGGCAATAAAGAATACCTCGTCGTCGGCTTCGATAACCGTGGTGCCTTCAGGAATAATGGAGCGGTCGCGGCGGTAGATGGCTGCCACGCGGGTATCGACGGCTGGCATATGCTGGCGCAGAAAGCGTAACTCCTGGCCTACCAGTGGGCCGCCATAATAGGCTTTTACTGCCACCAGCTGTACTTCGCCATTGGCAAAATCGAGCACCTGCAGTGCACCAGGGTGTTCAATCAAGCGGTATACATAGTCGGCGACCAGTTTTTCCGG
Organism: Cellvibrionaceae bacterium; assembly: GCA_050289485.1. Classification (GTDB taxonomy): domain Bacteria; phylum Pseudomonadota; class Gammaproteobacteria; order Pseudomonadales; family Cellvibrionaceae; genus JBNKFV01. The sequence continues at coordinate 125,184 of JBNKFV010000024.1, read as the reverse complement.
GCTGATTAATACATCGACCGGAATTCCACCATTGTGGAACAGTTCGGGATTGCGCAGGTAGGCATGGGCGCGTACGCGGGCAATTTTGGTAGGAGTACTGAACAGGCTGTGGGCAATCTGGCAGGCTACCATATTGATTTCATCGTTGTTGGTCACAGCGATGAGAATGTCGGCATCTTCAATGCCGGCTTGCACCAGAGTTTGCGGATACGATGCCGCGCCGGTCACCACGCCAATGTCGAGGCGGTCGCGCAGTTCGCGCAGGCGCTGGTCGTCGGCGTCGACGATGGTAATGTCATTATTTTCATTGGCCAGGTTGTCGGCCAGCGTTCCCCCTACCTGGCCAGCACCCAAAATGATAATTTTCATTCACAGATCCTTAGGGCCTGTTAATACTAATTTGAATGTCCTGCTGGAAACCAGTTTGTTGTCCTGCAAGGCATTTTGAGTGTGGTTTGGTATTCCAAATAAGCGAAAAATAACGCCACAGGACGGTAAACTGGTTCCAGCCCTTCGGGTTGTGGCTAAAAAGCCGCCACCCTGCGTTGCTCGTCGTTCATTTGGAATAACCAAACCTCATTCCTCGCGCCTAAATTGGCGGCTTTTTAGCCACAACAGGACCATCCAACTTAGTGTTAACAGGCCCTAGATCTTACTGCTTTTGCAAACAAGCATAGTAAAAGCCATCGTGGCCGTTCGTGTGCGGGAATAATTGTTTACCCACTGCCTGCGCTTCCCCCCATTCTGCGTTTATCGGCAGCGCTTGTGCACTGGCTTCAGCAGCTAAAAACGCAGCCACTTGCTGAGCGTTTTCTTCCGGCATAATCGAGCAGGTGGCGTACACCAAAAGGCCGCCGGGTTTTAAAGTTTGCCAGAGAGTGTGCAACAAACGTTGCTGAACGTCGGCTAGCTTAGCAATATCTGCCCGCGTACGCAGTAATTTGATATCTGGGTGGCGCCTGATCACGCCGGTGGCAGAGCAAGGCGCATCCAGCAGAATGCGGTCGAAAGGCTGGCCGTTCCACCAATCGTCCAGATTACCGGCGTCGCCGCAGCGCAGCGTGGCGGTTTGTTTCAGGCGAGAAAGGTTCTCTTCCACACGTGCCAAACGGCTTTCGTCTACATCCAATGCAACGACCTCGGCCAATCCGGGTTCTCGCTCCAGAATATGGCAGGTTTTACCACCGGGGGCGCAACAGGCATCCAGCACGCGTTGGCCCGGTTCAAGTTGCAACAGGGGAGCGGCCAACTGTGCCGCTTCATCCTGCACGCTTACATACCCTTCGCTAAACCCCGGTAAACTATCAACCGCCACCGCTTTCAGCAGACGAATACCGTAAGGGCTATAGGGGCAGGCTTCGGCTTTGACACCGGCGTTTTCCAGTTGGGTTAAATAATCTTCGCGTTTAACGACGGCGGTGTTCAAGCGCAGGGTAAAAGGTGGATGTTGGTTATTAGCGTTGAGAATCTCGTGGCTGGTTTCTGGCCAGCTTTTCTCGATAGCGTTGATCATCCAGTTGGGGTGACTGTAGCGAAACACGGCACTCTTTGCTTGCAGTGTTTCAGCCAGGGTTTTGTGGTTGCGTTGCAAATGGCGGAGCACACCGTTAACCACATTGGTGGCCCAATTCTTTTTCAACCGGCGGCATACCTCAACGGTCGAGGATAGGGCGGCGTGATCCGGGATTCGGGTATATAGTAGTTGGTAAGCACCCACTATCAGTAGGGCGTTTATATCTGCATCTTTTTGCTTTAAGGGCTTGTCGAGTAATTCGTTAATATACAGCTGTAATTGGGGTAACCAGCGGGCGCTGCCAAAGCAGAGTTCTTGTAGTAGGCCTCGGTCTTTGTCGTTAACTTTGGCCAACGCGGGCGGCATTAAGGTGGCCAAGCTCCGCTTGTCGACAAGCAGGTCACGAATGACAAGAGCGGCAACCTGGCGAACACTCATTGCAGTTGTGTACCCGGCGTAAAGCGCTGGGCGTAGCCATTCATTACATCTGCCACGGGCATGGCTTTCTTACCCGGCAATTGCAGTTCCAGCAGGCGCAGGCAATCTTTGCCACAAGCCACCACAATGCCGGTTTTGTCAGCGCTGATGATGGTACCGGGGGTGGTATCGCTAGATTGCACCGCAACTTCGGCACGAAAGATACGCAGTCGTTCGCCTTCAAGCCCTGCATGGCAGATGGGAAACGGGTTAAACGCGCGAATATCCCGTTCGATATCAGTCGCTGCCGCTGCCCAGTTAATCGCCAGTTCGTCCTTGGTGATCTTGGCCGCATAATTACTTTGGTTGTTGTCCTGTTGCTGCGGTTGGCTGGTGCCATTGGCCAGTTGGTCGAGTGCTTCCAGCAAGGCAGGCCCTCCAATGGCCAATAATTTGTCATGCAATGTACCGCCGGTGTCACTTGGCTCGATAGGGCAGCGGGCTTTCACCAGCATATCGCCGGTATCGAGGCCAACATCCATCTGCATAATAGTTACGCCGGTTTCATTGTCGCCAGCGGCCAGCGCGCGCTGGATGGGCGCCGCCCCGCGCCAGCGTGGTAGCAGTGATGCATGCACATTGATACAGCCAAGTTTGGGGGTATCGAGAACAATTTTTGGCAGCAACAAACCGTAGGCAACCACCACCATAATGTCGGCTTGCAGGGCCTTTAACGCCTGCTGGTCTTCTTCAGCTTTGAAATTGATCGGCTGATACACTGGGATGCTGTGTTCCAGTGCCAGGTTCTTCACTGGGCTGGCCACCAGCTTTTTGCCCCGGCCTGCGGGCCGGTCTGGCTGGGTGTAAACCGCAAAAACGTTGTGAGGGCTATCAAGCAGCACCTGCAGGTGATGCGCTGCAAAGTCCGGTGTACCGGCAAAGACAATATTCAGTGGGGTGGTCATATCAGGCCGCGGTTGTGGGCACTCCTAGGCAGAGTGCCGAGATCATGTTCTGGTTGGTGAGGCTTAAGCTTGTGCGCGATGCTGCTTTTCGAGTTTCTTGCGAATACGCTGGCGCTTCACGGGTGAAATATAGTCGACAAACAGCTTGCCATTTAAGTGGTCTATTTCGTGTTGAACACACACCGCAAGCAGGCCGTCGGGTTGTAGCTCGAAGGGCTCGCCGTTGCGATCCAGTGCTTTTACCGTGATATGCGCAGGGCGTTCTACGGTTTCATAAAAGCCAGGCACTGAGAGGCATCCTTCGTCGTATTCGTGCAGTTCGCCGCCGTTGATGGATATTTCCGGGTTAATGAACACCAGTGGCTGATTTTGCTCTTCTGATACATCGATCACGATGATCTGCTCGTGAATGTTAACCTGTGTGGCGGCCAAGCCCACGCCGGGGGCGTCATACATGGTTTCGAACATGTCGTCGACAATTTGCCGAACGCGATCATCCACTACGTTCACCGGTTTGGCGTGGTTTCGCAGCCGTGGATCCGGAAATTCCAGGATTTCTAACTTAGCCATTGCAGTAACAATCTATACCTTTGTGACAAACTTCTAGTAAAAGTGCAACATGCGCTGCTAACATTATGATCACTCAACAATTATGCGGTGTGAATGGAACCAGCACGTGCGTTTAGCGGGTTACGCCTAAAGCAGTAGTATAACGTTATTCGTTCAGGGGCCGAACATAACAGGACCGGTTTCTATGAAAAAATCTATTATTAGTCTCATTGCGGTATCAGCAACAGCGTGTGCCCTGGCATTTAATGCGTGGGCGCAGGATGCGCGTTTGAAGGACAACCACCCCGATGAGTATACGGTGGCAAAAGGCGATACCCTCTGGGATATTTCCGGTAAGTTCCTGGAAAACCCATGGATGTGGCCGGAAATATGGCAGGTAAACCCTCAGATTGAAAACCCTCATCTGATCTTTCCCGGTGATATCATCAGCCTGGTATACCTCGACGGCAAGCCGCGCTTGGTGTTGCAGCGAACCTATAAGATGTCGCCAGGCACGGTGAAAATGAAGCCGTCGGTCAAGGTGATGCCCTTGGATGAGGCTATTCCAGCCATTCCGTTAGACCGCATTAATAGCTTCTTGTCGCACAGCCGTGTGCTGGGCATTGGCGAGCTTGAAGCCGCACCTTATGTAGTGGCAGGCGAAGACAAGCGCATTATTGTGGGTGCGGGTGACAATATCTACGCTCGCGGTGATTTTGCCGGTGATGTGAATACCTACGGTGTCTACCGCAAAGGCCAAATCTACACAGACCCAGAGACCGGTGAGGTGCTCGGTATTGAAGCGCTGGATATCGGCTCGGCAAAAATGCGTGACTTGGCTGACGATATAGCCACCTTCTCGGTGATTCGCACCACCGAAGAAATTCGTGTAACCGACCGCGTATTGCCAACCGAAGAGCGGGCGATTGATTCAACCTTTTACCCTTCAGCCCCGGAAGACGAAAATATCCGCGGTTTGATTGTGGCCGTAGAGGGTGGTGTGACGCAGGTAGGTTATCTGGATGTGGTCGCACTCAACCTGGGTGAGCGTGACAATATCGAAGTGGGTAATGTAATGGCAGTGTACAAGCGTGGCGAAACGGTGAAAGACCGTGTTGCTGGCGACCGTATTACTTTGCCGGAAGAGCGTGCTGGCCTGCTCATGGTCTTCCGTACGTTTGATAAAATGTCGCTGGGTATCGTGCTGGCTGCCGAACGTCCGCTGGCAGTTGAAGATCGGCTGTACAACCCAGATGGCCCCGTGCGACGCGGTGTTGGGCAGCCAGTGGCCAAGAAAAAGGCCACTGAAGAGGAACCTAAGCGTAAAGGCTTTTTTGGGCGCCTGTTTTCACGCGACGACGACTAAAACCCCGTATAATACCCGCCCCAGTAAAAAGCCACTGTATAATCTCAGTGGCTTTTTACTTCTTAAGTTATGCAATTCCAGGTTGCCTACCTGGAGCTTCAAGGAAGAGCAACCATGGCTGTACGTTCATCAATTGATGCAATTTTGTTATTGCATCACCTGCCCGGAGTGGGTCCGGCGACTTTCAAGCGCCTGCTGCAGCGTTTTCGTTCTGCCGATGCTGTATTGGAACAATCGATTGCAGATCTGGCAGACTACTTGAATCCTGCTGCCCGAAGCATCTTACAAGAGTTCCGTGCCAGCAAAGATAACAACGTTACCCGCAAGCTAGGCTATTTTCGCGACGTATTGCAGACAATGGATGTATCGGTAATTACTCAGCAAGATGCCGATTACCCTTCACTGCTTAAAGATATCCCCAAGGCACCGCCGGTGCTTTACGTGCGCGGTAATCGCGACGTACTCCACTTGCCCCAGCTGGCCATGGTCGGTAGCCGGCATGCTACGCCGTCTGGCTTGCAGAATACCCAGCAGTTTGCCAACTACATGTCGCGTTCCGGTTTTGTGATTACCAGCGGTTTGGCTTTGGGTATCGATGCTGCAGCGCATATGGCCTGCATCAATGCCGGTGGGAAAACCGTTGCGGTGATGGGTACGGGGATAGATCGCATATACCCCACCCGCCATGCTGCACTGGCTGAGAGTATTCTGGAAACCGATGGTGCCTTGGTATCGGAATTTCCCATTGGTACACCGGCGGCTGCCAGCAACTTTCCTTTGCGCAACCGTATTATTAGCGGCCTTAGTCTGGGGGTATTGGTGATTGAGGCAGCCCGCAAAAGCGGATCGTTGATTACGGCGACTGCGGCGCTGGAGCAGGGCCGGGAGGTGTTTGCTATTCCCGGCTCCATTCATAATCCATTGAGCCGCGGTTGCAATATGCTCATTAAAAACGGCGCCAAGCTCGTGGAAGATGCCGAAGATATAGTTGATGAGCTGTCTGGCATGCTCGGTTACAAGCAGGCTGAGTTGTTTCGCGCCGTCGAGCAAACGACAAAGGAAGATACCCTGGCGAACCTATCCAAAGACCAGCAGGTGCTGATGCTGATGATGGGGTTTGAATCGGTGACATTAGATCAGCTTGCCGCTCGCACCGGTATGACCGCCGCCAAGCTTTCCGCCTTGATGATCGAATTGGAGCTCAAGGGCAAAGTGGCCCGAAGTGAATCCGGGTACCAGCGTTTGGCGTAAAAATTAACCGTAAATAGAGCGCACCCAAGCCCTCTTGGCGTTTACCGATAATGCTTGAGCTGCTTTTTAAGTTACGGTAAGTTTTCGCGTTTTTCAGCAGCCAATATCATGGCTGAAACCTCATTCATATTCGGTAGATTGCAGATGGACTGGTCCAGACACCCCAAAATTCAACGCGCAGCCGACGCCATGTGGGCCGGTGAAGTGATTGCCTATCCCACCGAGGGTGTATGGGGGCTTGGCTGTGCTCCCCACGACGAGCATGCCGTGTGTCGTTTACTGGCGATGAAACGCCGTGACATGGGCAAGGGGCTGATTCTGGTTGCGGCCAACGTCGGGCAGTTGGGTGGTTTGTATGCAGACTTGCCCGATGCACAAAAAGACCTGTTAAACGAAACCTGGCCTGGCCCGGTTACCTGGCTGATTCCCAATAATGGTTCAGTGCCCGAGTGGATCACCGGTGACCACCCCTGTGTTGCGGTGCGAGTCAGTGCCCACCCACTGGTATCCGGGCTTTGTAAAACCTTTGGTGGCCCTATTGTGTCTACGTCGGCCAATCCGCAAGGCTTACCGCCGGCCATGAATCGATTGAAGGTGAAAAGCTATTTTCGTCCGCATGAGTTGACTATCTTGCCTGGCTCCCTTGGTCAACAAACCAAGCCCTCTGAAATTCGCGACCTGCGAACCGGTCGTGTCATTCGCGCTGGGTAATCACCGGCGCGGCCTTCCCTTTTGTTCAGGCTACCGGCTGAATTCTGGTAGACTCCGCGTTTCTTGTCATAACTACACGGGTTTTAGCTATCCATGAGTGCGCCAGATAAAGCAGCAGTAAAGCAGTATTTGCTGCAGCTGCAAGATACCATCTGCCAGCAGCTGCAGCAGTTTGAACATCAAGTTGCGTTTGCCGAAGACGAATGGGTAAGAGAAGAGGGCGGCGGCGGTCGTTCGCGGGTGATCGCCAATGGTGATGTTTTCGAAAAAGGCGGCGTTAACTTCTCCCACGTGCATGGTACGCAAATGCCCGCATCGGCTACCGCGCATCGCCCCGAGCTGGCAGGCCGCAGCTTTGAAGCCATGGGGGTGTCACTAGTGATTCACCCGAATAATCCCTATGTGCCCACCAGTCATGCCAATGTTCGCTTCTTTATTGCTGAAAAAGACGGTGAAGCGCCGGTATGGTGGTTTGGGGGTGGTTACGACCTAACGCCCTATTACGGTAATCAGGAAGACTGCGAACATTGGCATCGTACGGCCAAAGCCGCCTGTGACCCTTTTGGTGAAGGCTTTTACCCCCGCTATAAAAAGTGGTGTGATGAATACTTTTATCTGAAACATCGCAACGAACCACGGGGTATTGGAGGCTTATTTTTTGATGACCTGAACGAGCTGGGTTTTACGGACAGCTTTGCCTTTATGCGCTCTGTGGGGGACAGTTACACCCAAGCTTATTGCCCGATCGTGAGCCGCCGTAAAGACCAGCCCTATGGCGATCATGAGCGTGACTTCCAGCTGCATCGTCGTGGGCGCTATGTAGAATTCAACCTGGTATTTGATCGCGGTACCTTGTTTGGTCTGCAAACAGGCGGGCGTACCGAATCGATACTGATGTCGCTGCCACCTCTGGTGCGCTGGGATTACAATTGGGCGCCGCCCGTCGGTAGCCCAGAAGACGAACTCACCCGTTATTATCTGCAACATCGCGATTGGGTTTAACCACCTTTTTGTTGCTCCAATCGCCTGCCCGTTTTAACGCTTAAGGAAACCCTTGTGGATCAGTATGCTGTTTTTGGTAACCCGATTGCCCATTCTAAGTCGCCGGATATACACGCTGCATTTGCAGCAGAAACTGGTCAGCAACTGCAATATACCAAGCAGTGCATTCCTGAAGATCAGTTTCAGGCTGCAGTAACCGCCTTTTTTGATAATGGCGGTAAAGGTCTCAATATTACTCTGCCGTTCAAGCTTGATGCCTTAGCAGTGGCCAAACAACTGACGCAGCGCGCGCAACTGGCTGGCGCCGTGAATACACTGGCATTAACGGCTAACGGCGATATTTTGGGTGATAACACCGACGGTGCAGGTTTAGTGGCCGACATTACCGGTGAACAAGGCTGGCCCGTGCGCGCAAAAAGGGTATTGGTACTGGGTGCCGGAGGGGCCGTGCGCGGGGCATTACAGCCCTTGCTCGAATGCGAACCGGCCCTGCTGATGATTGCCAACCGCACGCTCGCAAAAGCTGAGCAACTGGTTGACGTATTTGCCACGGTTGCGCCGTCGGCAACGCGGCTGCAAGCATCCACCTACGCCGATTTGGCAGGTCAACAGTTTGATCTGGTGATCAACGGCACGTCGGCCAGTTTAGCGGGCGACGTGCCGCCACTGCCAGATACGCTCTTGGCGCCAGATGCTGCCTGCTATGACATGATGTATGGGGCCAGCGATACCGTATTTATACAGTGGGCTAAAAACCACGGCTGCAAGCACTATGCAGACGGGCTAGGCATGTTGGTGGGGCAGGCGGCACAAGCCTTTAAGCTGTGGCGGGGCGTCACCCCAACGGTACAGCCGGTGATTCAACGCATTCGTGCCCAGTTAAGTGGGGCCTGAGGCCCCATTGGGATCGGGCAAGCGGCTTAATCTAGCCCTAATTCTTCACGGTGCATATCTTTTAACTTCACATAGTTGCCCGCAGTATAAGGGAAAAATTTGCGCTCTTTTTCTTTCAACGGGCGCGCTTGTTTACAAGGGTTGCCCACGTACAGATAACCGCTTTCGAGGGTTTTACCTGGGGGCACCAGTGTACCCGCGCCAATAATCACCTCGTCTTCAACAATGGCGCCATCGAGCACGACGCTGCCAATGCCAATCAATATCCGGTTGCCAATCGTACAGCCATGTAGGGTGACGTTATGTCCAATGGTGACGTCGTCACCAATGGTCAAAGGCCAGCCATCCGGGTTGAAATTACTGGCATGGGTAATGTGCAGAACACTACCGTCCTGTACACTGGTGCGGTTACCAATGCGAATGCGATGCATATCGCCACGAATGACGGCACAAGGCCAAACAGAGCAGTCGTCGCCAAGTTCTACGTCACCACTGACCACAGCGCTTGGGTCGACAAATACGCGCTCGCCCAGTTTTGGCGTGTGGCCACGATAGGCGCGTACGGATCCGCCTTTTTGGCTTGAATCTGTCATGTTGAACCTCTATATCACTAAATTGGGAAAACAATTGTTGGCCCTCGGGATTGGTTGCGACGCAAGCCGAGGGCTAAACCGTGCATCATAATTTATTTTCTGCCGAATTAAGAGGCTTTACGCCATGAGCAACCCGTTGTTAGAAGCACATTTTTTGCCACCATTCACCCGTATTCAGCCGGCGCATATTGAGCCAGCCATCGATCAGTTGATTGAGGCATCTCGCAAAAATCTGCACGACACCCTGGCGCAAGCAGAGGAGCCAACCTGGGATAACTTCGTTGAGCCACTCACAGAATTGGCCGACCAGTTGTCAAATGCCTGGTCACCAGTGGGGCACCTAAACTCGGTTGCTAATAACGCTGAATTGCGCGAAGCCTACAACAAGGCCATTGTAAAACTGAGTGAGTGGGGCACGGAGTTCAGCCAAAACGAAGCGCTGTATAAAACCTATGAAAAACTGGCAGCCAGTGACGAGTTTGCCCACTACAGCACGGCCCAAAAAAAAATGGTGGCCAATGCTTTGCGCGATTTTACACTTGCCGGCGTGGCTTTACCGGCTGAAAAGAAAAAACGCTTTGGCGAAATTCGCAAACGTTTAACCGAATTGTCCAGCCAGTTTTCCAATAATGTGATGGATGCAACGCAGGGGTGGTACAAACACATTACCGATGTTGCTGAACTGGCTGGCCTACCGGATACTGCGTTGGCGTTGGCTGAGCAGGCTGCCGAAGCCAAAGGTTTGCAGGGCTATGTAATAACATTGGATATTCCATCTTATATGGCGGTGATTACTCATGCCGACAATCGTGAGTTACGTGAGCAAGCTTATCGAGCTTACACCACCCGAGCCTCAGCGGAAGGTATTGCGGTTGAAGGAAAAGACCCGAAACAGTGGGACAACACGGCGCTAATCGAAGAAACTCTCGCGCTTCGCCATGAAATGGCTAACCTGTTGGGTTTTGCCAATTATGCAGAGTTGTCACTGGCAACCAAAATGGCAGAAAGTACAGACGAGGTAGTAGGCTTTTTAAAAACCCTGGCAGAAAAAACCCGCACTATGGCCGAGCAGGAATATGCCAAAGTGCAGGCCTTTGCCCAAGAGCGCGATGGTATTGCACCACTGCAAGCGTGGGATCTCCCTTATTACAGCGAAAAATTGCGTGAAGCCCGTTACAGTATTTCGCAGGAACAGTTACGCCCGTACTTTCCTGCTGAGAAAGTATTGGATGGCATGTTTACCGTTGCCAAGCGTTTATTTGGTATTGATATTGAGCAAGAGCCGAATATAGAAACCTGGCACAAAGATGTGCGCTTTTACGGAATTAAAAAAGCTGGCGAAACCATTGCCTATTTTTACTTTGATATTTTTGCCCGCGAAAATAAACGCGGTGGTGCCTGGATGGATTCTTGCCGGGTAAAACGGAAATTGGCTAATGGTGCGCAAAAACCAGTGGCCTATCTGGTATGTAATTTTAATCAGCCAACCAAAGACAAACCTTCATTACTTACGCACAACGAAGTTACCACACTGTTTCATGAGTTTGGTCATGGCTTGCATCATATGCTAACAGACATTGACGTAGCTGAAGTGAGTGGGATTAATGGCGTCGCCTGGGATGCGGTTGAATTGCCTAGCCAGTTTATGGAGAACTGGTGTTGGGAAAAAGAAGTGATTCCACTGATTTCCGCGCATTATAAAACCGGTGAACCCTTGCCCGACGAACTGTTAGAAAAAATGCTGGCAGCGAAGAATTTTCAATCGGGCATGTTTATGTTGCGTCAGTTGGAATTTGCATTGTTTGATTTTCTACTGCATAAACATTACAACCCACAATCACCGCAAGATGTGCAAAGCGTATTGGATAATGTGCGCAATGAAATCGCTGTTGCTGTGCCGCCAGCGTTCAACAAGTTTCAAAATAATTTTAGCCACATTTTTGCCGGTGGTTATGCCGCTGGATATTACAGCTATAAGTGGGCGGAAGTATTATCAAGCGATGCCTATTCGTTGTTTGAAGAAAATGGTATTTTCGATGCAGCCACGGGTGAAAAATTTCTAAAAGAAATTCTCCAGGCAGGCGGCTCGGAAGAACCCATGGTGCTATACGAGCGTTTTCGCGGTCGCAAGCCCAATACAGATGCGCTTCTTAGACATTCCGGCATTATGCAGTAAAAAGGTATCTATCATGACCACTCAAAAACCTAAGGGTCGTTTCATTGCGGGGGCTGTATGCCCCCGCTGTAAAGAAATGGATAAGCTGAAAATGTACCGCGAAGGCGATAAAGATGTTCGTGAATGTGTCGCCTGTGGATTTACCGATGAAATGTATTTCAAACAACAGGTGAGAGAGCTGGAAACCCGTGTGAATACTTCGGAAAAAGTACGCGAAGCAGAAACCCAAGTATTACAGTTTGTACCACCGAAAAAATAATCTCCGGTTATTTTTTTGTTTTCCCCGTTTTGTTGTCTGCTGTACAGGTGGGCTTGAGGGTGAATGTTTTATTAACATCCAGCAGGCCCATATGCTCCATGGTACGACGGCCAATTAATAAGCCGTAAATCATATCGGCGCGATTGTTCAGACTGAACTCTTCGTCCATGATGGTGGATCCCACGCAGACTGGCAGCGACACAACGACTCTACTGTCAGAGCCGCCAGCACCACTCACACGAATAGCTCTTACAAAGGGGCGCTCCAGTGTTTTGGTAACGTATTTTCCGGTTTCCGTATCTTGTAAGGTAACGGTAAACCGCACCCACTTTTTGCCATCGAGCCGGTAACGTTCTACGTTGGTGGCGTGAATCGATGAGGTTAACGCGCCGGAATCCATTTTTGCTTTGGCGGTTGCGCCAACATCCATAACATGAATTTTTTCAACCCAGCCAAAAACATATTTCTCTTTTGCACCCGCCGTGGCGGTGTAAACGGTCAATACCGCGGATAACAATAGCGTAATGCCATGCATAAACTTCACTACCCTTTCTCCCCATTACCTTGCTGCAGAAGTCAGACACTTGTTCGATTAACTTGTTCAGTTGGCCGTGGATTAAGATGCTATGCGTGCAAACGATAAGGGATCAGCCAGTAATGTGGCAATATGTATAAACGGCTAGCGATAAAATATAGTTGTTATTCGCCGTTAAAAGTGAGTTTTATAGTCAGATCTTCTGTGAGGCATGGCCATTGGTTTATTTCTACATTCCAGCCATGCTGTTGATGGTAGGTAATATAATGTATAACACTTTCGCGGTTGAGGTGTTGTTTTTTAGTAAGCAAAACCATTTCGAGAGAATAATAAATCGCCATATCCAGCTTGTTGGCAAAGGACTCACCAATAAGGGCATGAGCAATTAAATTGGCCTTGGTCATATCCATGGGAATCAAAGGAATGTTGCACTGCGTCATCATCTGGTCATTCACTTCTTCCATTAGTCGGTGGGCAAGGTAGGCTTCGTCAAGTAATTCAAATAAGCCGGAATGATCGTGCACCAGGTTAGGGGGGGTGAGAAAATAATCGAGACAAAGTTCAACAAAGGTTTCAGTTGAATCAGTAATGCCTGCGTCGGCAGATATTTGAATCACTGCTTCGATAAAATCCGGTACGTGTTCAACATAATGAACAATAAAGTCAAGCAGCGCTTGTTCCGGGGCATTCTGTGGTAACTGAATGGCCCCATGTAATCGGGGTAGCGTTTTTTTTAAAGCCTTTTGTAGCCTGTTTGTTTCACTTTCCTGTTGCTTGGCATTTGCAATCCTTTGACGAACTTCAAATAATTGATGATCGCGCATGGCATTGCCCTGGTTGGATAATTTATGGAATTACGGTATCTCCTTGTGCTGGGGAAATTTGTTCCTGCTGCGGGCGTAATGAATGAGGTTCGGTATTCAATGGCGCGCTAATTTTCCTAAACTGGTTACGAGTATAGCGCGTTTCCTCCTGAGCGAAAGCGCGATTGTAAAAGTACGGCCATGAGCAGGCTTCTGCTGGCATTGAACAATAAAAACGCCAGCCACAAACCGTGGTTGCCCCAGCCTTGGGTCAGCCACCACAGCGGAAAGAAAACCAACAGTGCCGACACTACCATCGTATTCTGCATACCCTGTGATTGATTGAGACCAATGAAAATGCCATCCATTTGGTAGCCAATGGCACTGATCAACGGTAAAGCAATAATCCATGGGTAATAGCGTTGGGTTGCGGTTATAACGTTCTCAAGTTGAGTAAAGCCGTGAATAATCAGGTTGCTGCCCAGCCAAAAGGTCAGGGTTAGCAGCAGTGCGCCCATCAGTGACCAGAGCGTTGTTTGCACACAGACTTTGCGTACTTCGTAAAGATTGCGCTGGCCGATACTCTTGCCTACCAGCGCCTCTGCTGCATGGGCAAAGCTATCGAGGCTGTAGGAGGTAATCGCCATCAGTTGCAGTAGAATCGCATTGGCTGCCAGTATATCGGTGCTTAAGTGACTGCCTTGGGCAATAAAAAAGGTAATGACAAATAGCAACGTGGCAGTGCGCACGAATAAATGGCGATTGACATGCAGCAGTTTTATCAGCAGGGCAATTGAAAGAACTTCGTCACGTTTTGCGCGGCCGGGTAGCCGCAATAACTCGCGGCTTACGGCCGTTAGGCCAATTACCAGGCCGCTGCAGTCGGCGATGACGGTTGCATAGGCAGCGCCGTCGCTATTAAGCCCGTATCCCATCACCAAAATGGCATCAAATAGGATATTGATCAGGTTGCTGGCTACCATAATCAGTAGGGGTACCCGGGTATTTTGTAGCCCGATAAACCAGCCGATAATGGCGTAATTAGCCAGTGCGGCGGGTGCACTCCAAATGCGTATGCTGCAGTACGACAAGGCCAGTGCCGAAATGTCTTCTGGAGGATCCATCACCTGAAGAATTAATGGAAATAGCCAGGGGTGTGCAACGGTCAACAGCAGCCCGATGATGCCGGCCAACAACAGGCTTTGCCACAGCACGGATTCACAACGACTAAATTCCTCCCGGCCATAGGCTGAGGCAACAATGGCGGTTGAGCCCATGCGCAGAAAACCAAACCCCCAGAACAGATAGGTAAGAATGCTTGAGCCTATGGCGACGGCACCCAGGTATATGGCGCTGTTGAGATGTCCAAGAATGGCGGTATCTACAATGCCCAGCAGCGGAATCGACAGGTTGCTTAAAATCATCGGCCAGGCTAGCGCTATGATGGCGCGCTGGCGATTATAAAAGGTTTGTTTCGGGGCAGTGGGCATGGGTGTCTCTTGTGGTAGCGGTCCTGGGCGGGCGGTTATGGGCTCTCTCTGTCATCATGGCTGGTTGCATCTGCAGGATACTGCCGTTTCGGCGTCGCGCAGAAGGTACCCCGCTTTCGTGAGGATAGCGGTTGTTCGCCGTGCCGTTCATTGTATGCCAATAAATACATTCCGGTTGGCTAAGATCGCCATGATCGACTATACACAGTAGTAGGATCAGCCAGCCAGTGCGCAACGAGGGATTTTTGGGGGCTCTGGAGGTGCTGATTCGCCCCATCTATTTAGACGCTATTGGTGTAAATTTAGCGCTGGAAATAACAAAATGTTTGACTTTTCCAGATGGCTATGGCCCTCTATAGATTGGAGTTTGATGCGACAATTTGCCGCAGTTTGTTGGATGTACCCTCTGGAAGATGCATATCTTGGTCACCACTTACTCATTGAGCAGTCGCACTAGCTGGTATCAGTGTGAATGATAATTAAGTGTTGTTAGGAGTTACGACCGCAATATTTACTCATAGGTAACAAGACCAATTCCAGTAAAGGTGGCAAGGATGGCTGCTGTTAGTACGTCTCAACACGGTATGTAGTCGATAAGAAAAATAATTGCTACACGGAGACTTGGGAAATGCAGAATAAGGCAGACTGGTTCAAAGCCAGGTTGCTTGGCCCTGTTGTGTCGGTTATTGCAGCGTTATTGAGCTGTAAGACACTGGCAGAAGAAGAGGCCAAGCGCTGGGGTGTAAACATGACGCAAGGCGTTACACCTCTCAGCCAGGAGATTTATGGCTTGCACATGAATATCTTCTGGTGGTGTGTGGCCATTGGCGTGGTGGTGTTTGGGGTCATGTTCTACACCATGATCGTGCACCGAAAATCCAATGGTGCCAAAGCCTCAAATTTCCACGAAAGTACTACCCTGGAAATTCTCTGGACCATCGTCCCTTTTCTTATTCTCATTGTGATGGCGTTCCCTGCCACCAAAACCCTGCTGAAAATTTACGACTTTGAGGACTCTGAAGTCGATATTGTCATCACCGGTTACCAGTGGAAGTGGAAATACGAATACCTCAATCAAGACGTTTCCTTCTTCAGCTCGCTGGCAACACCGCAAACACAAATTACCAATCAGGAAGAAAAAGGCCCGAATTATTTGCTTGAGGTCGATGAGCCCCTGGTGATTCCGGTGCAGAAAAAAGTACGCTTTCTGATCACCGCCAATGATGTGATTCACGCCTGGTGGGTGCCGGATCTGGCAGTGAAAAAAGACGCGATTCCAGGTTTTATTAACGAAACCTGGGCGTACGTTGACGAGCCCGGTACTTACCGTGGTCAGTGTGCCGAGTTGTGCGGTAAAGATCATGGCTTTATGCCTATTGTGGTGAAGGCGTTACCGCAAGCCGAGTACGATGCGTGGCTGAAAGACAAAAAAGATGAAGCCGAAAAATTACGCGCCCTTACCGAAAAAACCTTTTCGTTTGATGAGCTGTATGCGCAGGGTGAGCAGGTATACAACCGCGTTTGTGCAGCGTGTCACCAAGTGAATGGTCAGGGTGTTCCACCTACCTTCCCGGCGATGGCTGGCAGTGTAGTGGCAACCGGCCCAGTGCATGACCATATCAAAATGGTGGTTAACGGCAGCGAGAAAAATCCCGCGATGCAGGCGTTTGGTGCCCAGCTGAGTGAAGTGGATATTGCGGCAGTGATCACTTACGAACGTAATGCGTTTGGCAACAATATGGGTGACTCCGTACAGCCAATCGACATTCTTAAATTCAAACAAGGTCAATAGGGGAGGTAAACGATGGCACACGGTCCTGCAAAAGGTTTGAGCCGGTGGTTGTTTACCACCAACCATAAAGACATTGGCACTATGTATCTGTGGTTTAGTTTCGCCATGTTTTTGTTGGGCGGCGTTTTTGCGCTGGTGATTCGCGCAGAACTATTTCAACCGGGTTTGCAAATTGTTCAGCCCGAATTTTTTAATCAGATGACCACCATGCATGGTTTGGTCATGGTGTTTGGTGCGGTGATGCCAGCCTTCGTGGGTTTGGCTAACTGGATGGTGCCGATGATGATAGGCGCACCCGATATGGCACTGCCGCGCATGAATAACTGGAGTTTTTGGATTCTGCCTTTCGCGTTTGCGATGTTGGCGTCTACCTTATTTATGGAAGGGGGCGCGCCTAACTTTGGTTGGACATTCTACGCACCGCTGTCAACCACTTACGCACCGCCAAGTGTCACCTTCTTTATTTTCGCCGTGCATATTATGGGTGCCAGCTCGATTATGGGCTCCATCAATATTATCGCAACCATTCTCAATATGCGTGCGCCTGGCATGACGCTGATGAAAATGCCATTGTTTGTATGGACATGGTTAATCACCGCGTATTTGTTGATTGCGGTAATGCCAGTACTGGCGGGTGTGGTAACCATGATGCTTATGGATATCCACTTTGGTACCAGTTTCTTTGATGCCGCCGGTGGTGGTGACCCAGTACTGTTCCAGCACGTATTCTGGTTCTTTGGACACCCCGAAGTGTACATCATGATTTTGCCGGCCTTTGGTGTGGTGAGTCAGATAATTCCCACGTTTGCACGCAAGCCGTTGTTTGGTTATGCATCAATGGTTTACGCCACCGCCTCCATTGCGTTTTTAAGCTTCATCGTATGGGCCCACCATATGTTTACGGTGGGCATGCCGGTAGCGGGCGAACTGTTCTTTATGTATGCCACTATGCTGATTGCCGTGCCTACCGGGGTGAAAGTCTTCAACTGGGTAACGACCATGTTTAAGGGCTCGCTAACCTTTGAAACTCCCATGTTGTTTTCTGTCGCGTTCGTCATTTTGTTTACCATTGGCGGTTTCTCGGGGTTGATGTTGGCGATTGCGCCGGCAGACTTCCAGTATCACGACACTTACTTTGTGGTGGCCCACTTCCACTACGTCTTGGTGCCTGGTGCGATCTTCTCCATTACCGCTGCGGTTTATTACTGGCTGCCAAAATGGTGCGGTAACATGTACAACGAGCGCATGGGTAAAACCCATTTCTGGACTGCGTTTATCGGTTTGAACCTTACGTTCTTCCCTATGCACTTTGTCGGGTTGGCTGGTATGCCACGGCGTATCCCTGACTACAATCTGCAGTTTGCCGACTTCAACATGATTGCTAGCTGTGGTGCTTTCTTGTTCGGTGCAGCGCAAATTCTGTTCTTATACAACGTTATCTCTACCATTGTCCGTGGTCGTAAGGCGACCGACGAAGTGTGGGAAAATCCGGAAGGGTTGGAGTGGACAATTCCTTCACCTGCGCCCTACCACACCTTCACTGTGCCGCCCAACGTTAAGTAAGAGAGACAGCGAAGATGGCTAATGGCAGATTATCAAATAATGCTCGCGGCAGCCTGAAGTTATTCGGGCTGGCTGTGGGGATGTTTGCGTTTGCTGTCTGGGTAATGCCGCCGCTATACGATGCATTTTGTGACATTACGGGGCTCAATGGTAAAACCCGCGGGCCCTATGTGGCCGAATCTGCTGACGTAGATAGCAGTCGTGAAGTGACGGTTCAGTTTATTGCCACCAACAATGAAAACATGCCGTGGGAGTTCAAGCCGGTTGTAAAAAGCATGAAAGTCCACCCTGGGCAAGAAACCGAAGCGCATTTTTTTGTGCACAATACCACTGCACATGATATGACAGCGCAGGCTATACCCAGTCTGGTGCCCTATAAAGCTGTTGATTATTTTCACAAAACGGAATGTTTCTGCTTTCACAGTCAGCCGTTGGCTGCTGGCGAAACGGCAGAGTTACCACTGCGCTTTATTGTTGATCAAAGCATCCCGGCGCAAGTGCATACCATTACCTTGTCTTATACGTTGTTTGATATCACCAAAACCAATTCTGAAGCAGGTGACGATAGCGCACCGCCTTTGGCGATAAATTAACCTCAGAGCGGGTGCCCTGAGATCCAAAATAAAAATGGGGATATAACCATGGCAACTGAAGGAACCTATTACGTACCCGAGCAAAGCAAGCTACCCATCTTTGCTTCGCTGGGTTTATTTCTGACAGTGTTTGGTGCTGGTAACTGGCTGAACGGGAATGATGTTGGCCCTACGATTCTGTTTGCCGGTGGGTTAATAATGGCTTTTGTACTATGGAGCTGGTTCAGTGCAGTCATTTCTGAAAACATGGCTGGCCTCAATAACGCTCAGCTCAAACGGTCTTATGTGTGGGGCATGGGCTGGTTTATCTTCAGCGAAGTGATGTTCTTTGCGGCATTCTTTGGTGCACTGTTCTATATTCGCCACTTTGCGTTACCCTGGCTGGCGGGTGAAGGCGACAAGCCTATGACATCAGAAATGTTGTGGCCAGGTTTTACCAATGAATGGCCACTGATGACCACCCCCGATATGGCTGTTAATGGTGACGCCGCTAAAGTGACTGGACCAGAACAGAATATGAGTTTTAGCCATGCGGGATCGTTGTGGACATGGCTGCCTTTCTGGAATACCGTCATTCTGCTCACATCAAGTGTAACGGTACATTTTGCTCACACCGCGTTAAAAAATGACAAGCGAAAGGCCTTCAATGCCTGGTTGGCCCTTACGGTTCTGTTGGGTATCAGCTTTTTGGTGTTGCAGGCTGAAGAATATATGGAAGCATACCACCACATGGGCCTAACGTTAGAGTCGGGCGTGTACGGTACGACCTTCTTTATGTTGACTGGTTTTCACGGGGCGCACGTAACCTTAGGTACGTTCATGTTACTGGTCATGTTCTTGCGTACAGCGATAAAAGGCCACTTCAAACACGATGATTGCTTTGGTTTCGAAGCCGCCAGTTGGTATTGGCACTTCGTTGACGTGGTATGGGTTGGTTTGTTTATTTTTGTTTATATTCTGGGGTAGAGGGTTGTTCCTGGGGTTGCTGCAGTGTTGTGTGGCGATCCCAGGGTGCTGTACTGCCAAGCTTCCCGGTATACAGCCCGTAAAAAATACTGATCAATAACAGCGCCGCCAGTGTAATACGAATCCCCAATGCATATAGCGTACGTTTCGATTCAGAGCCCATATCATTTAACAAAAAATAAAGCCCGCTAGACAAGCTGGCCAGCACACCGAAAAATAACAGCACAATCGTAATTTTAAGTAGCATGAGTTGGCTCCCTTGTCATTGAGTTGACAGAAAAATCAATAACAACTGCGGTACGGTTATTGGTTCTTCAAATTGAAGTTGAGTATGGATGTGTCCGAGGTAAGGCTCAAGTTTATTCCAAATTTTCGTCTGCTGGCATTTGGCGGTCTTTTTTTTCCGGTGCTTATCAGTCTGGGCGTATGGCAGTTGCATCGTGCTACCGAAAAAGAACGCCTACAACAAGCGTTTTCAGACCGTGTTGCGGAACAACCACAACAATACCAAACCCTTGTCAGTCGCTATCAGAGCGATCTCGACTATTATCGCGTTGCGCTTCACGGTGAGTACCAGATTGCTAATCAGTGGTTATTGGAAAATCAGGTAATCAATGGAAAAACCGGCTTTCATATACTAACAGTATTCAAAACAGAAGCGGGGCATTACTTTCTAGTAAATCGTGGTTGGGTTGCAGCTAATGCCAGTCGCCAGAACTTGCCAGCCGTTGAAACCCCTACTGGTAACGTGGTCATCACAGCATTGCTAAAAACCAATATTGAACACCCGCTACTAAATTATGTGCCTGAAATAATTCAACAACAATCTGTGATTGCCACCATTGATTTGCTATCGATGTCGGAAGAGGTTGGGTATCCACTAGAGCCATGGGTTGCCTATACGGATACCGAAAGCCCTGGCAGTTATATTGTGAACTGGCCAAGCATCAATGTATCTGCCGATAAGCATATGGGTTATGCCGTACAGTGGTTTTCCATGGCGTTTGCTTTATTTATTTTGTTGGTGGTAAGTAACACGAATATCGGGCCTTGGTGGCGCTGTCGAAAAAGAGGTTAAGAGGATGGTAAGTTTGGATACCGAGACTAGTAACAACGGCGCTAATAAGGTGGAGACAAACACGGTAAAAAAAGGCATTAATCGGTGGGAGGGTTTAGCGATTCCCGGTGTTGTCATATTGATGATGCTTTCGGCGTATTTGGTCTTTAAATTTGGCTTGGCACCAACACACACCATCAATAAAGGTAATTTGATTACGCCACCCTTTTCGGTAAAAAATCTTCCCCTGGAACAAGCAGGAGAGTTGCCTCTGCCTGATTGGTCGATAAAACGTTGGCGTTTGTATATTCCCATTGGTGACCGTTGTGATGATGTGTGCATGGAGAATTTATACCTGACTCGCCAAGTACATAAACTGCTGGCAGGCAAAGCCCACCGCGTGGAACGTTACGCGTTGTTAACCAGCAAAGATAATTCCCCTGAATTTACTCAAGTGCTAAATGAAGAGTACCCACTGCTACACCGCACATATGTTGATTACAGTGATTTTAAGCAACGTTTAGAAAAAACGTCGTTGGGCAACAACGATGTTTTGGCACAACATCTTTATTTTCTGGTCGATCAAGAAGGGTATTTGATGATGTCTTACAGTGCTGAACATGAAGGAAAAGAATTGCTGGCCGATTTAAAACGCCTGTTGAAATATTCATACGAGAATTAATCATGACGACAGCAGTTGAAACGATGGCAGCAAGTGCACCGCAAACTACCTCAAAAAAACTGCCGGGTTGCCGTTTAGCGGTATTCGCCACCGTGATTGCTGCGGTAGTGGTTTTATTGGGGGCCTTCACTCGTTTAGCCGATGCAGGGCTTGGGTGCCCGGACTGGCCCGGTTGCTATGGTCATTTGACTTGGCCCAAAAGCGCAGAAGAAATTCAGATAGCCGAAAATAAATTTCCCCATGCGCCGGTGGCGGTTGATAAAACCTGGCCGGAGATGGTGCACCGCTATTTTGCCAGCACCATTGGCTTGCTGATTATTGGGCTGGTAATTATTAACTGGCGCAATCGTCAGGATATGCGCCAGCCGGTAAAATTGGCTATTGGTTTGTTAGCACTGGTGCTGTTGCAGGGTGCGTTTGGTATGTGGACTGTTACCTTAAAACTCTGGCCACAAGTGGTTACTGCACACTTGCTCGGCGGTTTTGCGACGCTATCGCTCTTGTGGCTGCTCAGCTTGCGCTCTAATTTTCCCAACGGTTGGGAGATTTCGTCTACACCAGCGATGGGTGCATTGAAAAAACTGTCAGTAGTGGCAATTGTTGTGATCGTGTTACAGATATTTTTGGGTGGGTGGACGAGCTCAAACTACGCCGCATTGGCTTGTTTGGATTTTCCCAGTTGCCATGGTAGTTATTGGCCAGAAGCCGACTTCGCAATGGGATTTAATCTGGCACAGCATATTGGGCCCAATTATTTGGGAGGTTTGCTGGAAAGCGAGGCCAGAACAGCCATCCATTACACCCATCGCATCGGTGCATTAATAACCACGCTGGTGGTGTTGGTACTGGTATACAAACTGTTTACCAGTGGTATCACTTTATTTAAAGGGTTGGCCTTGGCAACGGCAGCAGTACTCTTTTTACAGGTAGGTTTGGGTGCCAGTAACGTACTGTTTTTCTTACCTTTACCCATTGCGGTTGCACACAATGGTGTGGCCGCATTATTGCTGTTAACGTTGGTGACAGTTTGTTACTGTGTGTTTAAAGCTACACCCGCTTACGATAATAATAATTAAACAGGAGATTACCATGGCAAAGACAATACAAGGCTCGTTACAGTTTGCCAGCACTCGACTGCGTGATTACCTCGAACTGTGCAAATTCAAAGTCGTTGCACTCATGTTGCTAACCTCTTTGATCGGCATGTTGCTGGCAAGCCAGGAGATGGTATCGTTGTCGGTACTGTTGATTGGTAATCTCGGTATTGGTTTGTGTGCGGGTTCGGCAGCGGTGGTGAACCACTTGGTCGATCGAAAAATCGACCAGCACATGCAACGCACGCATAAGCGTCCGATCGTACAGGGTAGGGTTGACCCTCTCGAAGCTATATTGTTTGCCATTGTTATCGGCAGTATGGGCATGTATTTGCTGATGGCGTTTATCAATCCGCTCACGGCGTGGTTAACGTTGGCATCTCTTTTGGGCTATGCGCTGGTTTACACCATGTTCTTGAAGCGCGCCACGCCACAAAATATTGTGATTGGCGGTCTTGCGGGTGCTGCACCGCCTTTGTTGGGATGGACAGCCGTTACGGGCGAAGTAAGCGGGCATGCGCTGTTATTAGTGCTGATTATCTTTGCCTGGACACCGCCACATTTTTGGGCGTTGGCTGTACATCGCAAAGCCGACTACGCCAAGGCCAATATTCCTATGCTG
The DNA here is from genome assembly GCA_050289485.1 of Cellvibrionaceae bacterium. Classification (GTDB taxonomy): domain Bacteria; phylum Pseudomonadota; class Gammaproteobacteria; order Pseudomonadales; family Cellvibrionaceae; genus JBNKFV01. Next base: position 102,291 of record JBNKFV010000024.1, on the reverse strand, counting down.
CCGGTTACCCACGGTGAGCACTACACGAAAATTCATATTCTTTTATACACGGCCATTTTATTTGCCGTTACCTTGCTGCCGTTTGCTACGGGTATGCTCAATTGGCTGTATTTGTTAGGCGCAGTGGTATTGGGTATCGGATTTTTATATTGGGCGGTCATGCTGTTGATCAGTGAAAAACATGGCATTGCCATGGAAACGTTCAAATATTCTATTATTTATCTGATGGCGCTGTTTGTGATCATGTTGCTCGATCATTACCTGTTGCCGTTGTAGCGCTGTTATAGCCGGAGTCGTTATGACACAAACCGCTGAAACACCCTATCAATCAGCTGAGTTTAACGAGAAGCGTCCACGTAAAAATATCACTATTACCGTGTTGGTGTTGGTGCTCTTCATGATTGTGGTGTTGGGGCTTTTTTTGAATAAAATGTTCACACCACGCGTATTAAGCCCGACTGAGTTACAGGTGAATGGAGCGTTTGTTTTTGATAAGCCGCGCATTATCGAGAATTTTGCATTGTTGAATCAGCATCAGGAGCCGTTTGGTCTGGCTGGCTTGGAGGGTAAGTGGAGTTTGATCTTTTTTGGCTTTACATCATGCCCGGATGTGTGCCCGGCAACCTTGTCTAACCTTAAGCAAATGGTTGCTACGTTGAACGATGATATAGCTGACCAGACACAGGTAATCTTGGTGACCGTTGATCCTGCTCGTGATACACCGCAGGCGCTAGATGATTATCTGCAACACTTTAATCCAGACTTCTTTGGCTTAACGGGCAATTTTATTGATATTAAAAAATTCGCCAACCAGCTGAATATTCCGTTTCAAAAAGTCAAAACCGGGGCAGACAGCTACACGGTTGATCATGGCGCTAACGTAGCCATCATCAACCCTTATGGCCACTATCAGGGATTTTTAAAGTTTCCGCTGGATCCTGCGCGGGGAAAATTAACCTTCCAGTCAATTGTGACCAGTTTTCCCTAAGTAGCTAGGATGCGCGGTTGCAATAGATGAACGCTCAACCGTATTTTAGTTTGTTTGTTTGCGCAACAATGCCAATAAAAAGCACACCAATGCAGCTACCACCACAGAAGGGCCGGTTGGGGTATCCCAGGTGGCAGACGAGGCAATGCCGCCCACTACTGCCATCATGCCAATAATAGCCGCGATAATTGCCATGGCCTCAGGCGAGTGGCTTAAGCGTCGCGCCGCTGCTGCGGGAATAATCAATAAGGCGGTAATCAGCAGCACGCCCACAATTTTCATCGCTATGGCAATTACCAGCGCCATAAGCACCATCAAAATAGCTTTCAAGCGGGTCACTGGAATGCCTTCGACATAGGCGAGCTCCTCCTGCACGGTGATGGCAAGAAACTGTCGCCATAGCAGGCACAGCACCAGCAGCACAACGCCGCAGATACCATAAACAGTGATGACATCGGTCATGCCTACGGCGAGCAGGTCGCCAAACAAATAGCTCTGAATATTGATGGATTGCCCTGGTAGCAGGCTAACAATAATCAGGCCTACCGCCAGTGTGGAGTGAGAAAGAATGCCCAGTAAGGTATCAGTGGCCAGGGTTCGATTATGTTGAAGAGCCAGTAAAATCATCGCCAGCGTGCCACAACCAAAAATAACCGCAACATTCACATTGATAGACAACACAATGCCTAGCGCAATACCCAGTAAAGCCGCGTGTGCCAGTGTATCGCCAAAGTAAGCCATGCGCCGCCACACCACGAATGCTCCCAGCGGCCCAGCCACTAGCGCGATACCCAGGCCTGCGAATAAGGGCAGCAGTAAAAATTCCAGCATATCAACGCTCTTGGTTAGTGGTTACAGGCTGAATGGTCATGGGCCGTAGAGTTGGGCGACGACTCGTCATGTGAGTGATCATGGTCGTGGTGATGTGTATAAATGGCCATGTTGGGTCGCACATTGTGACCAAACAATTGCAAATACGCCGGGTGGTTGGAGACGCTCTCTGGATGACCATGGCAGCAAATATGCTGATTAATGCAAATCACCGAGTCGGTAGTGGCCATAACAAAGTGTAAATCGTGGGATACCATAAAAACACCACACTGTAATTCATCGCGTATTCGCGATATCAGGCGGTAAAGCTCTTCCTGACCAGCTACATCTACGCCCTGTACCGGCTCGTCTAATACCAGTAGTTGGGGTTTGCGCAACAAAGCGCGAGCAAGCAAAACGCGCTGCATTTCGCCACCCGACAAATGCTGAAACGATTGCTCTAGCAGTCTTTCCGCGTTCACGTGGGTCAGTGCCTGATGACAAGTATCGCGGTCTTTGCCAGACAGCTGCAGAAACCGGACAACACTGAGTGGCATGCTCGGATCAACGTGTAGTTTTTGTGGCATGTAGCCAATACGCAAACCCTTCTGGCGATTCACCCTGCCTGCCGTGGGCTGGGTGAGCCCGAGCAGGATTCTCACCAGCGTTGTCTTTCCCGCCCCATTGGGGCCGATCAGTGTGGTGATTTTGCCTGCCTCAAGAGATAACGAAATGTCTGACAAAATGATCTTGTCGCCCTGCTGGAATTGCAGGTTGTCGGCGCTTATAAGTGGTGCGTTCGTCATGCGTTGTTCCCTTGTGACTGGCATTTTTGGCACAGTCCAACAATTTCAATGGCGGCGGTTTGCATAGCAAACTGGCTAGCATGAGCGGTGCGATTAATGGCATTAAGAATGTCTGTTTGGTCGCACTCCATCGCATTGCCGCAGGCTTTGCAGAGCAGAAAGCAAGACTCATGGGTATGACCAGGGTGCGGGCAGCCTATAAACGCATTTAGCGAATTGATCTTGTGCACCAACCCTTGTTCTTGCAAAAATTCCAGCGCCCGGTACACCGTTGGTGGTGCAACCCGGCGGGTGGTGGATTCAGCCAGTAGTTCCATAATGCGATACGCACCAAGGGGCTGATGACTGCGCCAGATAAGTTCGAAGACCTGTTTGCGCAATTGTGTAAATTTCACCGCATTACGGCTACACACTTCCTGAGCACTTTGTAGCGCACTGACAATACAGCGCTGGTGATTGTGTGGCTGGTGGGCCAGCTCGGCAGTATTCACGCGCAGAAGACCAATCTCTTTTCTATAAACTGATATGTTATCATATAACGCTTTTTGATTTGAGGCACTATCGTGTCGAAACACTTATGTGGTCGGGTGTACGGGGTATAGCAGTGAGTAAAACGTGGTTGGCCATTGTGGCTTTAGTTGTTGGGTTGTGGGTTGCTCAAGCCGCACCAGTGCGCGCCGAGCAACCACGCATATTGGTGAGTATCCCCCCGTTGGCGTTGATTGCTCAGGCCGTTTTCGAGGAGAAGGCCACAGTTTCGGTGCTGCTTAACGGTATTAATCCCCATGATTACGTCATGAAGCCTTCTGATATTTACGGCTTGCGTCGGGCTGATGCCATCTTTTGGGTGGGGCCTGGTGTTGATGGCTTTTTACAGAAGCCTTTAGCCGCCCCCGAGTTGGCGGGCAGGCATCTGTCGCTCTTAAAGCAAGAGGCCCTTGAATGGCCGCCCGTCGTTACTCTTGATCACGCTCAGGAACACGAAGCGGATTCGGATAATGACCACGACCATAGTGGATTAGACCCGCATATCTGGGTAAGCCCGCACAATGCAGTGGTGATTGCCCATGCTATGGTGCAGTTTGCCCGTGACAACGCATTGTTTGGGCCGAGCGAGATCGACCAATTAGAGGCTCGGGTAACGTTATTGGCTAGTGAGTGGGGTCGGTTACAGGCGCAGTGGCAACAGCGGTTGCAGGGTTTGCCGGCGTTTTATAGTTACCATCAAGCCTATGGGCATTTAGCGTTCGGGTTTGGTCTGCGGCAGGCTGATGCAGTAACCCGTAATCCTGAGCAACAGCCAGGTGTAAAGCATTTATTAAAGGTGGCAGCTAGCCTCACTCAATCTGCTTGCCTGCTGGTTGAGCCTTATTATGAGCAGCGTCTGGCTGAGCAGTTACAGCATCGAACTGGCGTAAAATTGGTCAGTATTGACCTGCTGGCGAGTGCGGCAATGTATGAAAGTTACGGGCAGTGGCTAGAGACGGCCATGCTTGAGCCATTGCAACGTTGTTTAGAGAAAAGCAGATAAAAAAATGCCCTGCACTTGCGTACAGGGCGAGCTTCAACATCAAGGGAGAGAAAACATTAACCGGTCGTTAGTAACACGACCGCCTGCAATTACTGGGTCAGCTGATCCTCAAGCATCTCTGCTATGCGCTGTTCCAGTTTGCGTTCAAGCTTTTCATTAACCAGCGACGTTTTGTCAGCGAGTGCCTGAGCTTCCTTCTCAGAGACGACAGCGTCCTGAATTTGGGTAGCCCAGCCTATGCTGGCACCGGTTTCCGCAACGACCATAGCGACGTTGGAATAATGGGTACCAGCCTCGTTTGCCATCACGCTGTTTGCGCTAGCTAAGAGAGCGATTAAGAGACCAAGTTTTTTCATAAGGTGCCCTCCTTGTATATGAGGTGGTTGTCCCAGCAGTCGACCCTTGGTAAGTCAGCTGCCATTGATCTGATGTGTTACTTGATGTTACGCATGGTAACACTGTGCTCATGATTGGGTCAACGCTCAATTGCAAAAAAGCGGCATAATGTCGCAAAAACTTCGTCCCTGCTCTTTTGTATGGCATATATTGTGTTTGATTGGTGCGGTAACAACTAGGTAACACCAAAAAGTCCCTGTTTGGTGCGTAATATGAATGCCTGGAAAAGGTCAAAATGCCGTATCGTGGTCCTGGGTAACAGTTTGTGTCAGGCGAGGTATCACTTAGTGTATCCTAGGGGTCGGTTCAAACTCGTGTAGACCGGCCCTGTGTCCCCTAAATGTATTCATCTGTATATGGAAGATAATAATGACTGCTCCTCTCGTGCTTGTTGACGGCTCGTCCTACCTTTACCGGGCATTTCATGCGCTGCCACCGTTGGCCAATTCGAAAGGTGTACCCACGGGGGCGGTAAAAGGTGTCATCAACATGTTGCGGCGGCTACTAAAAGACTACCCCGAGAGTGATGTGGCGGTGGTGTTTGATGCCAAGGGCAAAACCTTTCGCGATGAGATTTTTGCTGATTACAAAGCACATCGCCCACCTATGCCTGATGACCTGCGGCCGCAGGTACAGCCTATTCACGACATCATCAAAGCGATGGGCCTGCCATTGCTGGTTGTGGAGGGCGTAGAAGCTGATGATGTGATTGGTACTCTAGCGCGCCAAGCCACAGAGCAGGGGGTTGATGTCGTGGTGTCTACCGGTGACAAAGACATGGCCCAGTTGGTGAATCAGCACGTTACCCTGGTAAACACCATGACAGACACCACACTGGATATTGCCGGTGTAGAGGAGAAGTTTGGTATTAAGCCCGAGCTGGTTATCGACTTTTTGGCGCTGATGGGCGACAAAGTCGACAATATTCCCGGTGTACCCGGTGTGGGCGAGAAAACGGCATTAGCGTTACTGCAAAACCTGGGTGGTTTGGATGCCATCTATGCAAACCTGGAAGCGATACGCGAGCTGGGGTTTCGTGGTGCTAAGAAAATGCCGGAAAAGTTAGCAGAAAATCGTGACCAGGCGTTTCTCAGTTACCAGTTGGCTACTATTAAAACGGATGTGGAGTTAGCGGTAACCCTGAGCGAATTGAAGCACGGCCCAGTGAATGAGTCTGCTTTATTGGCGCTGTATCAAGAGATGGAGTTTAAAGGCTGGATTGCCGAAGTGCAGCAAGACACCGCACCTGAGTTGATAGCCGATCCGGCCCACCAGGCCGAGGGGCAAAAAACAGCGGTCGCTGTTGAGCAACACTACGAGGTGGTGCTTACGGAGGCAGATCTAAACCGCTGGGTTGAAAAACTACAGCAGGCAGAGGTGTTTGCATTTGATACGGAAACCACCAGTTTGGACTACATGGAAGCGCGTATTGTGGGTGTTTCCTTTGCCGTAACTGAGGGTGAAGCAGCCTATGTGCCATTTGGACACGACTATCTGGATGCGCCGGATCAACTCTCCGAAGACAGAGTCTTGGGCGCGCTAAAACCATTACTGGAAGACTCCAGCCAGAACAAAGTGGGGCAAAACCTCAAATACGACAAAAGCGTGTTGGCAAATCACAGCATCACGTTGCGGGGCATCGCGTACGATACCATGCTGGAATCGTACGTATTGAACTCCACAGCCAATCGCCACGATATGGACACTCTGGCAGAAACGCATTTGCAGCGCAGCACTATTCATTTTGAAGATATCGCCGGCAAAGGCAGCAAGCAGCTCACGTTTAACCAGATTGCGTTGGAACAGGCAGGGCCCTACGCCGCTGAAGATGCCGATGTCACCTTGCAGTTACACAACACCTTATGGCCCCAGGTGGCAGCTGAAGACTCTCTTAAGCGAGTACTTACTACTATCGAAATACCTCTAATTTCGGTGTTGTCTAAAATTGAGCGCAATGGCGCCAAGGTGGATGCCAAATTATTAGGGCAGCAAAGTCAGGAAATTACCGAGCGACTGACTGAGCTCGAAAGAGAAGCGCATGATCTCGCTGGTGAGCCATTTAACCTGGGCTCGCCCAAACAGCTGGGTAACATTCTCTTCGAAAAACTTGAATTGCCGGTGATCAAAAAAACGCCTAAAGGTGCACCGTCCACCGCGGAAGAGGTGTTGCAGGAGTTGGCGCTGGATTACCCCTTACCTAAGGTACTGATGGAGTACCGAGTGCTGTCGAAGCTAAAGTCTACCTACACTGACAAACTGCCACAGATGATCAACCCTCGTACTGGTCGTATTCATACCTCGTATCACCAGGCGGTAACGGCAACCGGGCGCTTGTCATCCAGTGATCCCAATTTGCAGAACATACCCATTCGTACGCAGGAAGGACGACGTATACGGCAGGCATTTGTGGCCCCCGCGGGCCATACGATTGTGGCGGCTGACTATTCGCAGATTGAGTTGCGTATTATGGCCCACCTTTCCGGTGACACTGCGTTGGTGAACGCCTTCAAAGAAGGCTTGGATGTACACAGTGCCACGGCTGCTGAAGTATTTGGTGTGGCGTTAGAGGCTGTGACCAGTGATCAGCGTCGCAGTGCCAAGGCCATTAACTTTGGTCTGATTTACGGCATGTCAGCGTTTGGTTTGGGGCGGCAGTTACATATTGGCCGTAATCAGGCCCAGGAATATATCGACTTGTACTTTGAGCGCTACCCTGGCGTGAAGCGTTACATGGACAATACCCGTGTAGATGCCGCAGAGAAGGGCTACGTTGAAACTATCATGGGGCGCCGCTTATATCTGCCCGAGATCAATGCACGTAACGGTATGCGTCGCCAAGCGGCTGAGCGCACCGCGATTAATGCGCCCATGCAAGGTACGGCTGCCGATATTATCAAGTTGGCGATGATCTCTGTTGACCAATGGCTCACCGATGAAAAACTGGCATCTAAGGTGATTATGCAGGTGCACGATGAACTGGTGCTGGAGGTGCCAGAAGATGAGCTGGCGGTTATTGGCGAGCAATTGCCCGCATTGATGGAAAATGCCGCAACGCTTGATGTGCCATTACTGGTGGACGTGGGCACAGGTAACAACTGGGACGAGGCCCATTAATGGGGTCTGTTGTCGTAGAGAAATAATTTATTTTTAAATTGAACTAATGTCGGGGAGCTGTCTCTAACTTAACGTGAGAACTCTTGGTGTCTTGCTCTCCATTTCGATGACACGGCATTAGCCGTATGGTTTCCAAAATTGGTAACAGCCCTGGTAGCAATACCGGGGCTTTTTTATGCCTTTTGTTCTAGTGCCATTCAAATAGTGTTAACAGGCCCTAGTCTTGAGCTGTTTCGGTGGTGGGTTCTTCCAGTGCCAGCCAGCGGTTTAGTACCGATTTTAGTTCGTTTAACCCTTCTTTTTTGAGGGCTGAGAACATTTGCGCGCTAACCAAATCGTCAACTTGTGCTTCTTTGAGATGCTTTCTCACTTGTAGCAGCGTATTTTTTGCGGGACCTTTCTTAAGTTTGTCGGCCTTGGTGAGCAGCAGGTGTACGGGCATGTCGATGTCCACCGCCCAGTTGATCATCATCGTATCGAACTCTTGCATGGGGTGGCGAATATCCATCAGCAGAATCAACCCCCGCAGGCACTCGCGCTTTTGCAGGTATTCCGACAGGTTTTTCTGCCATTCGTCTTTCATGGCCGTAGGAACTTTGGCATAGCCATAGCCAGGCAGGTCAACCAGGCGCTGCTGATCGCCCACGTCAAAAAAGTTGATTAACTGGGTTCGCCCCGGGGTTTTACTGGTGCGTGCAAGCTTGTGATTCTCAGTTAAGGTATTGATAGCACTGGATTTTCCCGCGTTAGACCGCCCGGCGAAGGCCACTTCAGCCCCTTCTTCTGGAGGGCAGTTGGCCAGATTAGGAGCACTTTTATGAAATTTAGCGTTGCGATAGATGATCTGGCTCAAGTTAATTCCCGGATAATTAGTGAGTTATCAAAAGGTTTGTATATAATAGGCGCCGCTTTAATGCGCCGAACCGGCAGTGGGGTATTGTATCCGCGGCTACCTTGTGACGCTAATACTCACGCAAGGTAGCAAGCAATTATTCACACGAGAAGACCAAACCCGGCGCGCAATACAACTGGGATTACGGATTAGCCAATGAAAAATCTTTTACTGAACGCCGTTGTAAGTATCCTTGTCACCACTGCTGCCAGCGTGGCTTTCGCTGAAGGTGATGCTAAGCGTGGTGAGTCATTAGTGACAGCCTGTGCTGCCTGCCATGGCAGTGATGGCAACAGTGCCGCACCTACGTTTCCAAAATTGGCAGGTTTGGGCAACAAGTATATTCTCAAGCAGCTGCACGACATCAAAAATGGCGACCGAGTGGTGGCCGAGATGACCGGCCAGCTGACCAATATGAGTGACCAGGATCTGGCAGATATTGCCGCTTACTTTGGCAGCCAAAAAATGCAGTTGTCGGGTAGTAAAAAAATGCAGGTTCAGTTGAACTCAGGCGTCAAGACCGATGCGCTGGCGCTGGGTAAAAAGGTTTACCATGCCGGTAATGCAGAAAATGGTGTTCCAGCCTGTATGGGCTGCCATTCACCGACTGGTCATGGCAATGAACCAGCGAAGTACCCACGTTTGGGTGGCCAGTTCCCTGAATATATCGAAAAGCAGCTGCGTGCCTTCCGTGCCGGTGATCGTACCAACGACGGTGACAATATGATCATGCGTGGTGTGGCTGCGCAGCTGAGCGATGCAGAGATCAAAGCCGTGGCAAACTACATTGCTGGTTTGAACTAACGCGCAAAATACGTAAAAAGGTGGCCAAGGCCACCTTTTTTTTCGTCTGCGTTTGCCATACCGCGTTAAGGTTGCCATGATTTGCGCGGAACCTGCCGTGGTAATGAGGTCTAACCAACGCGCCAGATTAAGTTTGGATTCATTAACCTTTACCTAGCATCGCTTACTAGATGCTTCTGGGTTGAAAAAATTATTGTGTAATCAGTGTGGAGATAACAAGACATGGGTTTTGTAAAAGCAATTGGGGTAGCTGTATTAGGGGGATTACTGAGTTTTGCCGCTGTGGCGCAACATTACGTAGAAGGTGAACACTATCTTCGCTTAGACAACCCATTGCGTACAGACAATCCCGATAAAATCGAGGTGGCTGAAGTGTTTTGGTATGGCTGCCCCCACTGTTATTCGTTCGAAAGTGTCATTGAACCTTGGAAAGCGGCAGCACCAGATGATGTGAACTTTGTTGGCGTACCGGCCATGTGGCAGGAGCCTGCCGGGTTTAACGGCGGCAAGCGCACTAATGTGATGGAATTACATGCCCGTGCCTACTACACCGCAAAAGCGCTTGGCGTATTAGATAAGTTGCATGCCCCAATGTTTGAAGCCTTGCACCAGAATCATAATGCCTTAAACAGCGAAGCGGCTATTGCGGCCTTGTTTGCCGATCATGGTGTTGATAAGGAAAAGTTCGCTAAAACGTTCAACTCGTTTCCTATCATAAACCAGACCTTGCTGGCCTATTCACATATTCGCGGCTACCGGGTAACGGGTACTCCGGAAATCGTTGTCGACGGTACTTACCGTATCAGTGGCCGTACCGCGGGCAGCAATGTGGAAATGTTGAAAGTCGTAGACTTCCTGGTTGAGAAAATTCGCGCAGAAAAGCAGTAGTAATGCGGCTGTAACACGACAAAAGCCTAAAAAAGCCACCACTTGGTGGCTTTTTTATTGCCTGCTATTTCTCTGCATTGCCGGTTGCACCTGGCTGAGGCCCGTCTGCTCGTCTGTGTCTGTTAGGGGCATACAACAAAGTCGTACTGCTCTGGCGTCAGTTGATAACGCCATTGCTGAGCACGCTGTTCAGCTACGAGATGCGGGTGGTGCACTTTGATACTGCCCCCTTCAGGTACCTGTAGTTGCAGTGTCGACGGTTGATGTTGGCAGCTGGCGAGAACAAGCCCAGTGAATACAATCGCGGCAATAGCCGGCAAATATTTCATTATTATCATCGTCGTTGATTTATCGAATTAACCAATAATAGTCAGCGCTGTCAGGTTACGGGCGAGTATAGACGGGTGTTAATTTTGTGCGTTGTGGCGCGCACGATTGCCGTAAGATTACATATACTGGATGGGAGTTTATTTACCCTCTGAGCAGGTTGGTGGAGGGTATTTGTGTCCCATAATTCAAATATCAGGACAACAACATGAGCGCAACACCCACCAACTGGCGGGACAAATACCTGCAACTGTTGCAGCAACAGGAGCGTAATGACAAACGAGTTACCGCTCAGGCAGACCAGATTCAGCATCTGCTCGACTGTTTGCACATAATTACCGAAGGGCTCGACGAGCCACTGTTTCGCCATGTGCGCAAAGTGCAGCAGGGGCGCGGAGGTTTAACGGGTTCAGCACTGGCAGAATTAGAGGTATCGGTAAAGGCGTTTGCCAATCGGCGCAAGGAAGCCACAGAGCGTTATCAACGTGGCTTGAAGGAGATTGTCGAACCCTTGTTGAAATCCAGCGGTGGAGGAGTCAATAAAAAGGCATTGCGCGGCATCCGCAGCAAAGTAGATGAAACCCATTACCTGTTACAAGTGGTGCCGATGTTGTCGCACATGGCTCCGTCGGTAGAAGCCGGTGTGCGTGCCTCTAATGAAGAACTTGCGGCGCGGGGAGGATGGTTCTCCCGATTGTTTGGCGGTGGGGTTGGGCAGGAGAGCGGTGAGCCTGTAGCGCAACCCCAACCCGCGGTTGAGGAATTGGCTGTAGCGACGACCGGTGAGCAGGCAGAGGATTTGATGCTGGAAGATATGGCTGATACTCCTGCTGCGGCGGCATCTGACGCTCCTCGTATGTCGTTAGTGCCTATTCAGAATACCGATGGGCAGTTTGCCCAGGTTGCTGGCAGTGTAGAACGTGTGCTCACCGAGGTGATCGATCGAGTTGAGCCGCAAGTGTGCGTTGCCGAGAAGGTTGCTGTGGCGCGCAATTGTTTACGCGAGGGGCTCAACTGGCAGGATTTGGTACCCACCCTTGAGGCGATTCGAGATCTCATTTTTCATGCCTACCTCGAAGTTGATGGTAATTTTCGAGAGTATCTTATCGGGCTTGAGCAGCATCTGGCCGACATTCTGCAATTGCTTGAAGGTGTTGCCGGTATTGAAGAGGGGCAGTTAGCTGGGCGTGAGCTGGCTACCGCCATGCGTGGTGAAACACAAGGGTTTGAATCGTTGCTGGCGAGCGCGGAAGATACCGAACAGGTAAAAAGTGCGATTAACCAGTACCTGCAAGCCATCTATGAGGCGCTTAACCGTTATGACACCCACCAGCCAATGGCGGGCGAAGAGACTACAGAGGTTGCAAATGGCGATGGGGGCGAGGCGGCCAGCGTAGCTGGGCAACTGGCAGCACTGGTAGCAAAAATCGAATCGATGGAAACCGCCGTGCAAACCACCAAGGCCGAACTGGCCGAAGCGCGCGAACAAGCATTAACCGATCCCCTTACGCAATTACCCAATCGCGAAGCCTACAACCAGCGTATTCACGACGAATACATTCGCTGGCAGCGGTATCAACGGCCACTCACCATGGCGGTGTGCGACATCGACAAATTCAAAAGCGTTAACGATACCTATGGGCACCAGGTTGGCGACAGGGTGCTACAAGTGTTTGCCAAAGCCTTGCACAAGCGTTTACGCGAAGTGGATTTTCTCGGGCGTTTTGGGGGTGAAGAGTTTGTAGTGATTTTGCCGGAAACCGACGAAGATGTAGCTTATAACCTGATGGATAAAATTCGCTCGGCGCTGGCGGGGCTGCCTTTCAGTTTCCGTGGTGAACCGGTACAAATTACGGTATCTGTGGGGCTATCTGGTTTTCGTGAAGGCGACTCGATAGAAGCCGTATTTGCGCGAGCTGACCAGGCGTTGTACAAAGCTAAAAGCGAAGGACGTAATCTCTGTTGCCGCGCTGAATAAACCATTTTGTGAGTAGAAAGTATTTCGAACGCTTGTCGGACTACCCTGTTGCTATCTTTCAAATGGCTGACAAATGTGAGCGTTGCCGGTGCCTTGGATCGCGCACATCGGTTGATTCCTGGCACTACTCACACAGCGCGCGCACGGTGGTAATCAGAATATTTTCATCTACCGGCTTGTGAATAATTTCGTTAGCGCCACTGGCGAGAATGGCCGCTACTTCGTCTTCTAGCTCGTGGGCGGTAATAGCGATGATGGGTAGCGCTTTATGGTCGCCTTGGCGAATCTGGTGGATGGCCTCTTTGCCGTTCATGCCCGGCAACGAAATATCCATAAGCACTAAATCGACTTTTTCATCCAGGGTATCCAGCGCGCTTTCTGCATCTTCAAACAGGTCGCTGGTGTAACCTATATCTTCCATAATCCAGCTTATTAACCGGCCGTTGTCTGGATTATCTTCAACTATAAAAACATGTTTGTTCATTGCCGTGCCTGTTTGTTGGCTAATGCGGAATACCTGCTGTAGTGTTCGCGTCTGATTGAACAGCGCCTGTTAAATTCTAGCTCAATTTTTTGTGGTAGGCTTTGGTGCTTGTTGCGCCGCTGTCTATGAATTATCAGGTTGCAGAGGATAAGCCCGTATGGGTCGTTTTCTATCTTTCCGAGTATTGTCGTTGCCGGGCTTGGCGTTGGCGGCCTTTGCGTTGGCGATTGTACCATTGGTGTTGGCACTGCTTACCGCTACGGTATATACCAATCGCCTGAGTACTCAGGGGCAGGTTGCCATCAAACGGGCGACATTGGTGGCCAATGCCAGTCAGCAGTTGTCGGAGGCGCTGATTGGTATGGAGCGCAGCGCACGGCAATATAACGTGTTGCTCGACGAAGAGTTGTTCAATGTGTACCTCGAACACCGCAGCAACTTTCTCGGTGCCTTGGCGGTATTGCAGGCACAGTCGCCGGTTGCCTCACTTTCTGGCCGGTTACACACCATCACTACAGTAGAAGCCGAGATATACGATGGCCTACAAACCCTGTTATTGGGCACTGAGGCCGTGAGCCTTTTGCTGGATAAGTTTAGTGATATCAATGCACAGGCAACGGTGGTTAAAGCCGAGGCAGAACGCCAGAAAGACGCGGAGGTCGATAATCTTCAGGCGTCGGCTCAGCAGGCAAACAATTTGATGCTCTGGCAGTTGGCGGGGTTAGTGCCGGTGCTGGGGGTTGTGGCTTACTTATTTGTGCGGTTGTTGCTCAACCCCATTGGCCAGCTCGATCGAGCTATTCGCCGCTTGGGTAACGGCCAGTTCGATAATCCGGTGCAGGTGCGTGGCCCGTCCGATATTCAGGAGCTGGGTACTCGCCTGGAATGGATGCGCCAGCGTATCCAAGAGCTCGAAAATCAAAAGACTCTGTTTCTGCAACATATGTCGCACGAACTCAAAACCCCTCTGAGCAGCTTGCGTGAGGGGTCAGAGTTATTGAGCGATGGTGTGGTGGGCGAGTTGAACCACGATCAGGCCGAAGTGGTGGCATTGCTGAAAAACAATTGCCTGCGTTTGCAGGAACAAATTGAGAACCTGCTACGTTACAGTACGGCGCAATCGCACCAACTGGTACTTAATGCCTCGACCTTTTGGCTCGACCAGCTGCTTGATCAGGTCATTGCCCACCACTTGTTGGTAGTTAAGGGTAAACAATTGCAGCTGAGCACTGATATCGACAGCATAAAAATCAGTGCCGATGAAGAAAAACTCAGCATGGTGTTCGACAATCTGTTGTCGAATGCGGTGAAGTTCGCGCCTGATAGTGGCACGGTTACGATGAGTGCCAAGATCGAAGGCGACAAGGCGGTGATCGAGGTGCACAATACCGGCGGCCAAATCCCCGCCAACGAACATGAGCAGGTATTTGAGGCCTTTTTTCAGGGCACAACCAAAGCCACCAGTGCCATCAAAGGCAGTGGTATCGGCCTGTCGGTGTGCAAAGCCTACGTGCAGTTGCATAGGGGCGAGATTTTTGTAAAGCCAGTGTCATCAGGTGCCTGTCTTTGCGTAACACTTCCAATGACGAGTTAACAACACTATGAGCATGATGCATGCTGGCTTGAATCGGCTGATGAAATTGTCGCTGCTATTGGTATTGGCAGGTCTGTGTGGCTGCCAGGCTATATCTGATTTGGCTGGAGCAGACACTGTAGTTGATACTATCCAGCCGGCGCTGCCTGACAATGCCCAACTGGATACTCTGCTGGCCTATACCGAGTGGCTGGCAAAACAACCGCCGACCAGCCTGCGCACGACTTATCAGCAAGCACAAGCGCGCTTTGATGCATCCGGCGAGGTGCTCGACAGTGTTAATCTGGCGTTGTTGCTGAGCGTGCCGGGTACGGGATTTCAGAACGATACGAAAGCCAGAACCTATCTACAGAACGCCTTAACTCGGGCGCCGATGTATCAGCCCGGTATCAAGCGCTTTATCCGTCTGCAATTGGCCAACCTCGAGTTTCGCCAACAGGCGTTGGCCACGTCTGCGCAGCAGATTGCCGAGCAGCAACGCAAGCTGGAAATACAGCAGCAACAGATCAACGACTTAAAGTCCATCGAAAAAGGCCTGATCAAGCGTCAGGAGCCGCCCAAGCCATGAGTGATACCTCCAACCGTTATCGTCTATTGGTCGTCGACGATGATGCCGACCTGTGTAAATTGTTGTCTATGCGGCTGAAGGCCGCGGGTTATCTGGTGAAGACTGCTGCTAGCGGTGAAGCGGCACTGAATATCATGCCTGAGTTTAATCCGCAGTTAGTACTTACTGATCTGCGTATGGGCGGCATGCAGGGGATGGAGTTATTCCGCTTGATTGCCGAAAAAAACCCATCGCTGCCGGTGATTATTATGACGGCTCACGGCAGTATTCCCGATGCGGTAAAGGCCACGCAAGAGGGCGTGTTTGGTTATCTCACCAAGCCTCTCGATAGCGAACAATTGCTGGACTACATAAAGCGGGGCTTGCAGCCAGTATTTGCAGGCGACAAGGGTGCGGCTAGCGAAGATGCCGGAGCCTGGCGAAGCCATATTGTCAGCCGTAGTGCCGCCATGGAAGCGCTGTTAGACCAGGCGCGCCGGGTGGCTGCGTCGGATGTGCGTATTCTGGTGCAGGGTGAAAGCGGCACCGGCAAGGAGTTGCTTGCTCGCGCTGTACACAACGCGAGCCCCCGTCGTGATGGGCCGTTTATTGCGCTTAATTGCAGTGCGATACCTGAGCAGTTGCTTGAATCAGAATTGTTTGGCCACGAAAAAGGGGCTTTTACTGGTGCTACCGGACGGCGCAAAGGCCTGTTTCTGGAGGCGCAGGGTGGAACCATTTTTCTCGATGAAATTGGCGATATGCCGTTTCACTTTCAAAGCAAACTGTTGCGCACTTTACAAGAAAACGAAATTCGTCCGGTGGGGGCCGATACTGCCTACACTGTGGATGTGCGGGTGATTTCGGCCACGCACAAAGATCTCGCTCAGGCCATGGAGCAAAACGAGTTTCGTGAAGACCTGTATTACCGGCTCAATGTTGTCACCTTGGAATTACCCCCCTTGCGCGAACGCCGCGAAGATATTCCGCTGCTGGTGAATCACTTTCTCGCCCACATTGCTGATCGCATGGGCGAAAGCCCGCGCAAGTTTGCGCCTGATGCGCTGGCGTTGCTGGTTAAGGCTACCTGGCCTGGCAATATCCGCCAGTTACAGAATGTGGTAGAACAGTCGGCAGTGCTATCAACCAGTCAGCTGATCCCCGAGGCCGTGGTGCAGAAGGCGCTGAAAGGTGACTCCAGCGAATGGTTGTCGCTGGCAGAAGCTCGCGACCGGTTTGATCGCGATTACCTGATCAAGTTGTTACAGCTTACTGAGGGCAACGTGAGCAAGGCGGCCAAGCTGGCCGATCGCAACCGCACCGAGCTGTATAAGTTGTTCAGCCGCCACGAGCTTGACCCCGAGCTGTTTAGGCCCAGTGCCACGGAGGACAAGGCTTAAGGCGACATGTCTGCAATTGCAGACACTCTAACCAATTGATTTTATTGAATTTTCTTTCTTTGCCTTTATAGGTGTCTCTTTCCGGCGACACATTAAGGGCCTGCCATCCTCCCAAAACGCGTATTTTAGGGTTCCAAAAAATCTATCTATTTGTTTTTAAAGAACTTTTTAAAAATTGGCACACTTGTTGTTATATATCCTGCGGACGTTGAGCAACGCAGGAGATGCTAAATGGACACATTGACCAAAATAGCGGATACCGATACATCGTTAGGCAAAAAGCTATCAGCCATTTTATGTGCTGTCAGTCTGACGGCAGCCAGCAGCATGGCCCTGGCCGAAAACGATGCAACAGCTAGCGCCTTTCGCGACGGCTGGCGGGAAGGCAAGTTGGAAACCATTTTCCTGCTCAATCCTCATCTCAACAACTTTGCACTGGATGCTGAAATTAGCGGTGAGACATTAATTCTTACTGGAACGGTAAAGGAGGCCATCGACAGGGACTTGGCAGAGGCAATTGCCGAAAGCATCGATGGCATCAAGTCGGTGGAGAACCGCATTGTCGTTAAATCAGAGGAGGGTGTCACAGCCAAGGCTGACACGGAAACGGAAGACAAGGACAGCACTCTGTCACAACGGATTCAGGACATCACGACAACGACAACCATCAAAGGGAAATTGCTGAAAAGCCCACACATAGCCGGGTTGGCAATCAATGTAGATACCTCCAATGGCCATGTGACCTTAACGGGCGAGGTAGAGAGTAGCGCAGCCAGGGATTTGGCATGGCGATTGGCCAAAAATACCCGCGGCGTGGTAGAGGTGAGAAACAATCTGGATGTTGTCGCACCACAGGATTCCTAGGGTAGTAAGGGAAAGCGCTGCCGACGGCTGGCGACAGCAAAGAAGGATCTGGATGACGCAGGGATGCATAGCGTAGGAAGCAACTAACACAGAAAAGAGGGCTCAATCGTGAAAGGCAAGTACACCAAGCAGTTATTAACCTACACACTCGTTGGCTGTTTCACCACGGCTGGTATGCAGGCACAAACACAGGCCAGTGTGGTCAGTACACAAGACATTGCCCATGAAATCAGTATCGATGTGAAACGTTCCGAATTAAACACAATATTGGCTCGCGAAGACGTGGCCAAACAACTCGCGGTAATGGGTGTAGACCCCGTGAATGCGAAAGACCGTGTAGCGGCCTTGAGTGACGCCGAAGTGGCGCAACTTCACGAACAAATGGATACGTTGCCAGCCGGGGCGGGTGCGGTCGGTACCCTTGCCTTGGTATTGGTCATCTTGGTTTTTCTCGATTTGGCAGGCGTGACCGACATATTCCCGCGCATATGATTTCCTATCAACTCCCCCTCTATGAGGTTAGCGCGCGGGTCCTCCGCGCGCCTTTTTTTTTCATCGTGTTGTTGTTATTGGGTGGTTGTGTCTCAACCCCGCAGTCAGATCAACTGGCATCACGTAACCTCGCGGGTGAAGAGTTGAGCCAGGTGGCATTTTTTCCCCAAGACGAATACCAATGTGGCCCGGCAGCGCTGGCCACCGTGCTGGCAGAGAGTGGTGTCGAGGTTGCGCCGGAAGCGCTTACCGAGCAAGTGTATGTGCGCGATCGACAGGGTAGCTTTCAAGTTGAAATGCTGGCCGCCGCGCGCCGCCACCAGCGCATACCCTATGTGATAGCGCCATCGTTGGAGCAGATCGTGGAAGCCCTTTATGCACAACAGCCGGTGCTAGTGCTACAGAATCTCGGGCTAAGCTGGTACCCCCGCTGGCATTACGCCGTGGTGGTAGGTTACAACCCTGGCGAGCACGCGTTTGTACTGCGCTCTGGTAAAATAGAGCGTCGCATTACCGGCGCCGATGTGTTTGAGAATACTTGGCGCCGCAGTGATTACTGGGGCGTTGTGCTGTTAAAACCCGGTGATTTGCCGGCATTAGTTGATGAACAGCAGTACTTTTTGGCGCTTAACGATTTTGCTCCAGTGGCTAAGGCCAACGAATTGGAAAAAGCGCTACAGGCTGGTGCGCAGCGCTGGCCGGCAAGTACATCACTGGGGATGGCGCTGGCCAATTTTTATTACGAGGCTGGCGACTTGCACAACGCGCAGGCAGCTTACACACAATTGTTAACCCAGTATCCGGCTTATGCCCCAGCTCATAATAATCTTGCATTAGTACTGCTGGATTTAGGGCAACGGCCGCAGGCGCTCATGCACGCCCGCCTGGCCGTGGAGCAGGGTGGCCGCTATGTGGATAACTATCGAGAAACGTTAAGTCGTATTCAAAATCCGGCACCGTAAAAGGTGATTGACGAAAAGAACAATCCAAGGAGAAGCAACATGAAACCCGTAATCAGTGTAATAGCATTAGCAGCCATGGTGGGCGTATTAGGTGGTTGTAAAGACGAGGCGACAACCAGTGCGAATGCCCATGAGCCAGTGGCATCTTCCCAAACGCCTGTCAGTGAGCCTGCTGCAGACCCCATTTGCGACACCTGCGGTACCGTCGTTGCGATTGAAACTCAAAAAGTGGATGGCAAGGGTTCCGGGGCCGGCGCAGCGCTAGGTGCAGTAGTGGGTGGTTTGCTGGGCAATCAGGTGGGCGATGGTAGCGGTAAGAAATTGGCTACTGTGGTGGGTGCTGTTGGTGGCGCGGTTGCGGGTGATCAGATCGAGAAAAAATCCAAAGGCCAGACTTACTACGACGTTGACGTACAAATGGATACCGGTGAACTGCGTACCCTGAGTGTCGCCAGCGTTGATTTGATCAGTGTCGGCTCCGATGTAGAGGTGATTGGCAATGATCTGCGTGTGCGTTAAGCCCTTACGGCGGCTTGTCCTCAATGCAGTGCATTGAGTCGAACAGGGGTTCTCACCGCAATTCCGGATTTGCCATATAAAAAACCCCCGCACAGGTGTGGTTGTTTGGTTAGGGTAGGTGGGATAAACAAGGGATTGAGAATACCAGCCTAGGGGCTGTTATTCCCCTGCGGGCTGCGCCGCATGGCGGCTTGTCCTCAATGCAGTGCATTGAGTCGAACAGGGGTTCTCACCGCAATTCCAGATTTGCCATATAAAAAAACCCCGCACAAGGCGAGGTTTTTTTATATGGCACACCCGGAGGGATTCGAACCCCCGACCAAGTGGTTCGAAGCCACCTACTCTATCCAGCTGAGCTACGGGTGCAAAAAGCAGTATTACTATTCAATGTCAGTAGTATTCATACAGCCGGTGCGCTGCACCGGTCCTACTCCCTCGCTAAGCGAGGTCCGGTCACCAATCGCAGATTAGCGCCGTTTGGCTGCGCACGAAGCGGTGCTTCGTAAACGCTTGCCGCACCCAGCTGAGCTACGGGTGCAAAAAGCAGTATTACTATTCAATGTCGGTAGTATTCATACAGCCGGTGCGCTGCACCGGTCCTACTCCCTCGCTAAGCGAGGTCCGGTCACCAATCGCATGGCGCCGTTTTGTACATCGACAGTCGTGCACAAAGCGGGCGCTATCTTAACAGGATCCCTGTGGGCCGGAAAGCGCTTAGCGGGTAATTTTTTTGGCTAAGCGACTGAAAAGCCCAAGCTTTTTCTCTCTACCCGTATCCAGGCTATGGAGCGTGACACCACGGCCCAGCCAGTAGTGCCATTTGCTACCGATGCTTTTAGTCGACCAGGCGTCTTGTGCGTCTTTGTTTGTCGTCATGCTGTCATCAAATTTTACATAGCTGATGCCGGTTTCAATGGCATGCAGCAGAATCTCCCGGTAAAGCCAATCGTTTAACGGGGCGGCATAATTAGGCCATGAGTTAGACTGCCAGCGTACTTCGAGCATGTCGTCGTGTTGCAGTAAAAACGCCGTTACCACTGGGTTGTTGCGAATTTTACCCACCAGAATAAGGCTGTTCGGCAGATTCTCGATCAGTGAAGCAAAGAATTTCTTGGCCAGAGGTTTCTCACCCACGGCGCGGCTGTTATGAGTATAGATTGCGTAAAAATTATTCAGCAGGTCATGTTGGCCATAGTGCAAGGTGGGGTTGTGAATACTCAAGCGGTCAATATTGGTGAGCGTTTCTTCTGCCAATTGTTGCTGCAACTGGCTGCGGTTATCCGGCACTATCGACACAATCACGGGTTTGCTTTTCGTGGCCAGCCATGTGTATTCGCCAAAACTGGTGCGATATTCAATGTAGCGCCAGTTACGGGCTTTACCTAACTCGCTGGCTTTCCAGTAGAGTCGTTTGGCAATGTCAGGTGCGTCGGCCAGTGCTCCGCCAAAGTGGCACTCCGGCATAGACACTGCGTACAGGTAGCCATTTTCCCGTTGCTCTGCCAGCGGCAGTACGCCCACCACCGTCTGGCGTGTATTGCGGGCTATCAAATAAAAACTTTTGGTTTTGTGGTTGCCTTCACTGATCTCTTTCCAGCCAAAATAATGGTAAGCGCTGGCTTTGGGGTGCTTTTGTACATATTGATTCCACTCATCACGATGGCTGCGGGTAGCCATCTCAATGGTCAGTGTGGTGGGGTCATCACTTGGGTCGTCGGCTTCCGGCTGATAAAGCTGGGGAATACTGGCTTGCTTGCTGCGTGTACGCAAATTGCTCAGCAGGTTGTTAAAGTGTTGCTTGCGGTCGCGTTTGAGGGTTTGCAGCTGCTCGCGAATGCTATTGTATTTCGATTCCAGCAGCGGCTGAATTTCTTCATCCTGGTTATTGGCCAGCTGTTTAACACACAACTGCATCTCTGTGCGGGTGTGTTCAATAGCCTCTTTGGCCACTTCAACGGCAGAGGCCATTTCCAGCAGCTCGTTGTCTTCGTCGTCGCTGTCGGCTTGGTACCACTGCTTCAATGTGTGGCCCAGGGGATCTTTCAGTAATGCTTTGATATTCATGCGCCAAGGCTTGCCTGATGTTTATGTTGAGTCACCGGGGTCGATGCAATGCTTTCGGATACGGTGGCAAAGTCAAAGTCTGCCAGCATTCTGCGTAACCGCGGCAGGCAGCGGCTTAGATTAGTGTAATGGCGAAAGTTTGAAAACCAGCTGGCGCCGGGTACACGTGGTTGCTCCGGATCGATTTCCCAAGGGTGCAGGTAGAAAATCTGCGGCTTTTGGCCACTGAGACTGGCGCGGTTAAACAGCCAGCGCGATAGCGGGTAGGGGTATTGGCGAAAATAACCACCGCCAGCCGCCGGTACGGCTTGCCCCAGTACTTTCGCAGTGGTTAATGGAAATTCCGTTAACTCGTGGCCATTTTGGGTGGTGATTTTGTAGGGCTCTTCCGGGCTGCCGGGGATCCCGTAGCGGTCGTGATGTACCGGGAAAATACTGGAATCCCAGGTAAATCCCAGTTCGCCCAGAATATCCAGCGCCCATAGTGACTTGGGGGTGATGGAATAGCTGGCGGCACGATAGCCCAATATGGCCTGCCCGGATTGATCTTCCAGTAGGCATTTACTGCGATAGGTTTCTTCTTTGAAAATCTCAGGTGTTTGCTTGTAAACCAATTGGTGGCTGTAACCGTGGGAGGCAATCTCGTGGCCGTTTTCTGCCAGCTTTCTGACGATGTCAGGGTAGCGTTCCGCCACCCAGCCGAGTACAAAAAATGTGGCTTTAATATTAGCCTCGTCAAACAGGTCGAGCAGTACGTCGGTGTTATTTTCGACACGGCATGGCCACTGGTCCCAGTCTTGGGGAGAAATCACATTGCCGAACGCCGATACGTGAAAATAGTCTTCCACGTCGATGGTCATTGCGTGTTTGAGTGAGCTGGCAGGTGCGTTGGTCATAAATTGCTGTTCCTGTGGGGCCAAACTTATACCTGATAATACTGGCGATACCAGTCAACAAAGCGCTGTACACCTACTTCAATTGGTGTAGTGGGCTGATAGCCAACATCGGCCACCAGTGCGTCAACATCGGCATAGGTGTCGGGCACATCGCCGGGTTGTATGGGCAGCAAGTTCTTTTCTGCTTTTTTACCCAGGCAGTCTTCAATCACTTCAATGTAACGCAGCAGTTCTACCGGGTTATTACTGCCGATATTGTAGAGGCGGTAAGGGCCTTTGCTGGTGGCCGGATCGGGCTCATCCCCGTGCCATTGGGTGTTGCTGGAGGCAGGCTGGTCAAGCGTGCGAATCACACCTTCTACAATGTCATCAATGTAGGTGAAGTCGCGGCGATGGTTGCCGTAATTGAAAACATCAATGGGCTCGCCAGCCAGAATTTTGCGAGTAAACAGAAACAGGGCCATGTCGGGGCGGCCCCAAGGGCCGTATACGGTAAAAAACCGTAACCCGGTAGTGGGAATATTGAACAGGTGGCTGTAGGTGTGGGCCATCAACTCATTAGATTTTTTGCTTGCGGCATACAGGCTCACGGGGTGATCCACATTGTTGTGAACCGAGAAGGGCATGGCCGTGTTGGCGCCATACACTGAGCTGCTGGATGCATATACCAGGTGTTCGGTACCAAAATGACGACAGGCCTCCAGCAAATTAAGGAAGCCGGTAATGTTCGATTCGATATAGCTGTATGGGTTGATCAGGCTGTAGCGTACCCCGGCTTGGGCAGCCAGGTTTACCACACGGTCGGGCTTATGGGTGGTGAATAGTTCATCCACCGTGGCCTTGTCTTCGAGATTGCCGCGTACCATGGTAAATTGCGGGTTTGCTTGCAAAGGTGCCAGTCTGGCTTCTTTGAGGCTAACGTCGTAGTAATCGTTCAGGTTATCTAAGCCGATTACTTCGTCGCCGCGATGCAACAGTCGGTGGGAAAGTGCAGCACCGATAAACCCGGCAGCGCCCGTGACTAAAACCTTCATAAACTAACATCCATAGTTTTAAATGGGGTCAATAACTTACCACAAATCATTGATTATTAATGTAATAGTTAGAGGTGATACTTGATATTACGGTGTAAATTATTCAAACGCCGATTATAGGGGGCGGGTGGCATTTATCCTTACCATTTGTCGGCAGGTAACGTTAAACTATCTGACTTTTGTTTGAATCATTGGGCTCAACCTTCAAATTTGGCACGGCTGATGGGGAAGGTTGTCTGTGTCGGCGGCTTGTTGTCTGCATTTTGCTCATTTTGTGGTTAAAGGGAAATACTCACGTTGGCGTATATTCGCGTTGCTAAACATTACCTTCATCTCCCCTTTTTAGTATTGGGGCTCGTTGAATTTTGCGCGCTGGCTGCCGCTGTGGTTGTAAGCTACACCATAGTGGGTGCGGGCTCCGTGGGCGTGGCAATGGACAATTACCTGCCGCCTTTGTTGTTTGCGCTGATTTTAAGTTGCTGCACGCTGTCAATGGGTGTTTATGCTGCGCTAGTGGGAGAGGGTTTCTCTAGCATGGCCTTGCGTACGTTGGTCAGTTATTGTCTGCTTGGCAGCGTCGCCCTCTTTATTACTTATCTGTTGTTTCCCGTCGTTGCGATTTCTCAAAATGTGCTGTTCTGGTCGGTCATTGGTTCAACGGCCCTGGTGTTTGCCATTCGCGCGGTTTTTCTGCTGCTGGTTGACACCAACAAGCTCAAGCGTAACGTGGTTATTTTGGGTGCGGGTCAGCGAGCTGCCGATCTATTGCGCGCGCTCGGTGCGGAAAAAGCGCTCAACATCAACATCGTTGGGTGTATTCCGGCGGGTGGTGCTGAGCAAAGTGAGGTTCCCGAAAGTAGACACTTGCTTCAGCCGCAGGAGTGGGAGAACTGGGTGTTGCAGAACCGAATCTCTGAAATTGTGGTTGCCCCAGACGAGCGCCGCCGAGCACAAGGCGGCGTGTTTCCGCTGCTGGAGCTGGTTGGCTGCAAGCTCAAAGGTGTACAGGTGACGGAGCTGCTGACCTTCTACGAGCGCGAATTATCCAAGGTTCACGTTGGGCAGCTGCATCCCAGCTGGATGTTGTTTTCTGATGGCTTCAAATATTCCAAGGGTCGCGATTTTACCAAGCGTAGCTTCGACATTGCCATCAGCCTGGCCTTGTTGGCGGTGCTGTGGCCCTTCATGCTATTTACCGCCGTGGCCGTTGCCCTTGAATCCGGTTTTCCCGTGCTTTACCGTCAAACCCGTGTGGGGCATGACGGTAAACCATTCAGTATTTACAAGTTCCGAAGCATGCGCAAAGACGCCGAAAAGGGTGGCAAAGCCGTTTGGGCCACTAAAAATGACAGTCGTGTCACCAAAGTGGGTGCGTTCATCCGAAATACACGGCTTGATGAGTTACCCCAGCTATATAATGTGATCCGCGGTGATATGAGCTTTGTTGGCCCGCGGCCTGAGCGTCCTGAGTTTGTTGAAGACCTGAAAGAAAAAATTCCGTATTACGACATCCGGCATAAAGTCAAACCCGGATTAATGGGCTGGGCGCAGTTGAAGTACCCCTATGGTGCATCGGTTGAAGATGCGCGCAACAAGCTGCAATATGACCTCTATTACACGAAAAACCACAGCTTTTTAATGGATCTGCTGATTATGATTCAGACAGTTGAAGTGGTGCTGCTGGGTAAAGGTGTACATTAATCCGTTTTCTATTTGAGACAGACCATGGATAAATCGCTACAGGAACAGATAAAAGCTTTAAAAGGCGCTTTTGACGAGGTATGGGGCGAAGACGAATATGTCAGCCAAACCATGTCGAAATTGATGGGGCAGGGTCGCATCAAAGACATGGCCACTCCCTATCTGTGGTCGCCGGAAGAAATGTATAGTCGCAAGCTGATCTTTCCGGGTATGGCTCAGCAAGAAGTACTTAATGCCTTTCGTGAGCTACGTATTCGCCTGCTGGAAAAAACCAAAACCGACAACATGGCGGTGCTGGTATCGTCACTGGCGCCAGACGGTGGGGCTACGTTTGTCGCCATGAATTTAGCGGCTGCGTTTGCCTTGGATGAAGCAAAAACCGCGCTGTATGTCGACTGTAACCCAAATCAATCCAAAGCCGACGACTACGTGGTAGAACCCATAGAGCTGGGTATTTCCGACTACCTCAAAGATTACTCCCTGACAGTGGATCAGATTATCTATCCATCAGGTGTAGAGCGTTTGCGTGTGATTCCGGCAGGCAACAATGTGAATGCAGTGATGGAAGATTTCAACTCATCGCGCATGGCAAATTTGATCAGCGAACTGAAAACCCGCTACCCAGACCGTTTTATCGTGCTCGATGCGGCGGCGGTGCAAACGTCTACCGAAGCGCGGGTGATTGCCAAAATGACTGACGCCGCCCTGCTGGTGGTGCCGTTTGGCAAGTCGACGACTATTGAGGTACAGGCGGCGGTCGATGCGATTGGTAAAGAAAAATACGCCGGTTTGGTATTCAACAATTAAGGACAACAAGTCAGCTTACGACGGGGTGCAATTATGCGAAATATAAAACTGGGTTTGAGCGGTATTTTGGTGCTTCTCTTTCTTGTCGGCTGTAGTTCAGGTCGCAACTACTCTGACTTACCAACCGAGGTGGCAGACTACACCAAAGACGTTTACCAGATCGGTGTCGGCGACCAGCTCAATGTGATGGTGTGGCGCAACCCGGAACTGTCTATCACTGTGCCGGTAAGGCCCGATGGTAAGATTTCCGTACCGCTGGTAGGTGATATTTTTGCTGCGGGTAAAAGCGCACCTGATCTGAGCAAAGAGATTACGGTAACCTTGGAAAAATACATTCGCTCGCCGCAAGTAACCGTGATTGTGACCAATCCCAACAGTACCGAATTTATTAACCGCGTACGTATTACTGGTGCTGTGAACGCCCCAAAATCGATGGCCTTTCGTAAAGGTATGACCGTGCTTGATTTGGTGTTGCTGGCAGGCGGCTTGTCTGAGTTTTCAAACGGCAATAACGCCAAACTGTATCGCCTCACAACCGACGGTATACAGATTCATGACTTGTATCTAAACGACATTCTCGAAAAAGGCGATGTGCGCTCCAACTACACTCTCATGCCTTCCGATATTGTAACAGTTCCCGAAAGAGTATTTTAATTCATGGACGGTGAAAGTAACCAACTAGGCCTGCTCATTGACTACTGTAAGGCAGTTTTAAAACAGGCCTACCGCAACCGGTTTTTATTTGTCACAGGCTTTGCCGTAGTCAGCTTGTTAGTTTTAGTGATAGGTATTGTTTATCCTAAAACGTATACAAGCAACGCTACGCTTTATGCCGATCGCTCGAATATTATTCAGCCGCTGCTTTCCGGACAGGCCTCCGTGACGACGGTTGATAATCAATTGCGGGTAGTGCAGGAGGCCATTTTTTCTCCAAGAATTTTGCAGGAAGTGGCAAAAGAAACGGGGATCGTAACGGGTAACGAATCACCTTCAGTAATGGAGCGCAAAATCAATAGCATTCGCGGTGGTTTAAGGGTTGCGGGTATGGGGCCCAGCTTGATAAAAATCAGTTACTCGTCGCAAAGTCCTGACAGAACATTTGAAGTTATTACAGCAGTCGTTTCCGAGTTCATTAAAGATTCGTCAGAATCCAAAAAAAATGAGAGTCGCGAAGCGTATGAATTTATCAACAATCAGGTGGAATCGTATAAGCGCCAGTTGCAGGAAGCAGAAGATCGACTGCGGTCATTTAAAGGTAGTCGCCTTGATGGTTCAGAAAATTCTGTTAATCAACGAATCGCTCAATTGCGTTCAACCATTGAAACGTTAAATCTCGATATCGAAGAGCTGCAAACACGAAAAGCGACGATTGAGAAAGAGCTGAATCAAGAAAGTAAATTTGTTACCAAGCAATATAAATCGAACCTGTATCGAGACAGTTTGATGCAGGCACAGCAGCAGCTTGACGTTATGTTGTTGAGTTATACCGATACGCATCCTGATGTCGTATCACTAAAACTGAAAATTCAAGATTTAAAGCAGTCAATTACAGATGCTGAAAATGACGATACATTAAAAAAGCAAAATAGCGAGGTAATCACCAACCCTCACTATGA
The DNA here is from genome assembly GCA_050289485.1 of Cellvibrionaceae bacterium. Taxonomy (GTDB): domain Bacteria; phylum Pseudomonadota; class Gammaproteobacteria; order Pseudomonadales; family Cellvibrionaceae; genus JBNKFV01. The sequence continues at coordinate 74,777 of JBNKFV010000024.1, read as the reverse complement.
AAATTTGCGCAGTCGGTTGTCTGATACCGTGGTTAAGCTGGAAACAGCCATCAAAAGAAAAGCATCTACGGATGAGTTGTTAAACGAGGCTTATGATCGACTGAAAAGAGTGGCTGGGTATCAAGCTGAGCTGGCAGAGTTAACACGTGATTACGAAGTAACGCGCAAAATTTATGAAGATATGTTGGCGCGTAAAGAAAAAGCTCGTTTATCCATGACGTTGGATATCGAAGGGCGTGGAATGAATTATAAAATTCAAGAGCCTGCAGCATATCCTAACAGTCCATCTGGCATTCGTTTTCTCCATTTCGCGATGATTGGCCCAATTATTGGTGTGATTATCCCCTTGGGAGCCATGCTTGGCTTAATTATTGTTGATCCCAGGGTACGTTTTCAAAGAGAGCTTTTGGCTATTAAAAACACCGAAATTCTGGGTGTCATTCCACATATGATGACGCCACTGGACCGCCGCGTTTTACGCTGGGACGCATTGGTAATGCTGGGGATAGTGTTTGTTGTATTCATTATTTACGTCGTTGTCGCCTATCTGCGTTTCATAGATTTTATCTAAATCAACAGTATCGGATAGAAATATGGGCCCAAAACGAAGCTGTGCAAATTATGCATTTGTAGCGACGCTGCTGGTTTGTACCAGTCATGCCTACGCAGAAGAAATCAAACCAAGTTTGGTTTTGGGAGCCGGCATTGAATACGATGACAATGTGTATCGTGTTGACGACAATAAAGAATCCGACGAGAAGTTGTTCTTTAAAGGTAGTGCCGGCTTGCAAAAAAGTGGCGAATGGTACCGGTTAAGCTTGAGCTACTCGGGTAACAAAAGTAATTATGTGAATGACAGCTATCGTGACCAATCGGTTGTAAACGGACAATCGCGATTATTATTGGGGGCGTCCAATAGTTGGTTCTCGTGGTCGTTCAGTAATACCGAGCAAAGCACGGTGATTGATGTATTAAATCCAGATACTACGGATAACCGCTCCCAGCGAAGCATTTTTACCACCGGCCCCCAGGTCAGGTTTATGCTTTCTCCCGTTGATACTTTTTTTGCAAGCTATACCTATTCACAAGTGTCTGTCGGTGGCTCTGAGGCTGATAGTGAGAATATATCTACCTCTGCTTCCTTGTCTCATAGAGTATCAAAAACATTGTCAGTTGGTATTCAAGCCAGCAGTGCAGTGATAAAGCCAGACGTAGACAACCTCTTTTTTTTGGAGGGCGACAATGAGTATCGTCAAGACAGAGGCAGTTTGTTTTTACAAAAAACTATAAAAAAGGGCTCGGTTTCATTGTCTTATGGTGAGTCTAAGCTTAACGGCGTAAAAAATATCACGGAAACATCGGGTAATGACTACTCTCTGGTGATAAACCGCAAGTTTGACTTCGGTACGTTAGCCGTCAGTTATGGTCAAAGTCTGACCAATAGTGGCTTTGGTGGCGATATTGCGGCGGGGTTGGAATCAATTCTTGGTAGCGAAGTGTTTGATATTCAAGAAAGCGAGTATTGGCAGACGAGCTATGCTTCACCAAAATTGCTGAATAATACAGTGCTGTATTTAAAAGCCCGTAAGAGCAGTATTGATACGCTTACCAGAGATTTGAAGGAAACCCGGCAAGACTATCAGGTTCAGTTGGTGCATGATTTTTCTGAGCATACAAAAATTACGCTAAGTGTCAGTTATCAGGATAACGACTTCAATGGATCAGCCGAATCCAGCAAAAACAGTTACTCGTTGGGTGGAAGCCATCAGTTGAACCGTAAGCTAAGGTTAGGCTGCGGTATCGTCAATGAGACTGGCAGTGGGAGTCGCCGTTACGATGTATTAAACTTTAGCTGCAACGCCAGTTGGCAAATATTTTAGTGTTATGAGGTTTGCGTCAGACTCGGTGGCGAAGGATGTAGATGGATATAAGATATCTGTAACGCCTTTATGCGCCGAGGTCGTTTCTCAATTACAGCGTGATTGGCTGAACCTTGAGAGCTGTGCAGATAATAGTTTTTTTGTTAGCTGGGCCTGGGTATCCGCGTGGATAACCACTTTAGCAACCGATGTGTATGTGGTGAGTGCCCGATATAATGACGTGCTGGTTGGTTTGGGTACTTTGCAGTATGGCTGCCAGAAGCGGCACAGAGTCTGTCAGGTTAAGAGTGTTCATTTAAACCATTGTGGCAGTATTGAAAAAGACCAGATCTGGCCCGAATTTAATGGCTTTATTGTTGCTCGGGGATATGAAGCGCCTGTTTATCGGGCTGTGTTAAAACATTTAAAGAGCTACTCTTGGGAAGAGCTGTATAGCGGCGTTGTTACCAACTCAACGGGTGATCGCTTTAAATATGCTGAGGTTGGGTTGTGGTATAGAGTAGTTTGGCATTCGAAGGGCTTTCGTGTTGATTTGTCTAGGTTGGCCGACAACGGCTCTGATAGCTATTTGGCTTCTCTATCAAGAAATACGCGTGGGCAAATTCGACGAACACGAAAAAAGCTGGAGACAGCCGGTAAGCTTGAAAGAAGTCAGGCACGTACCATGCAAGAAGCTGTGGAGATGTTATCAGTAATCGGTGACTTGCATAAGGATAAATGGGGGTGCCAAAGTGGTTTTAACAATCCTCATTTTGTGACGTTTCATGAATACCTGGTACGTACTAGCTTTGATAAAGGTTTGATAGACATTACCGTTTTGAAGTTCAACGGTGAAATTGTTGCCGGTTTGTATAATTTTATCTACAAAAACACGGTCTATTTTTATCTGTCCGGGATAAAACATTTTGATGATAATCAATTAAATATCGGTCTGCTGATTCATGCATTAGCTATCCAGCAATGTGCTGAAGACCAGCGTGGATCTTATGACTTTATGGGTGGAGATATGCGTTACAAGAGAAGCTTGGCAAACGATAGCTATGACTTGGAAATTGTGGTGCTCGAAAAAGCATCGTTATTTTTTTGTGTAGAGCATATGGCGAGACGTGTAAAACACTGGTTGTTAGGGAAGTAAGGGCTCCAAAGCCGATAGGGAGTACCGTGAAAAACCAACATATATTTTCAAGCATAACTGAGAAGCAGGGCCCTTCCCACTTACAGTTTATCGGTATTGCTATCATTGCTGGGTGCCTTTGGCTGGTTGCTTTTTGGGGCGCTATCACTAGCGCTGTTTACCTCTGGTACACTGATACTACGTTTAACCATTGTTTTTTTGTTATTCCGGCATCTCTTTATTTTGGCTATAAAGTATTGCCCTCGCTTAATCGCTTTCCAGTAACTACTGATCTTTTGGCCCTCACAGCGCTTGCCGGGCTCATCGTTCTATGGGCTGTAGGGTATGCGGCCAGTATCCAGCTGTTTGTACATTTCGCGGCTTTTCTCTTTCCGTCGATCTTGATTTGGATAGTGGTTGGTAGGCGAAATGCAGCCAAACTCTGGTTCCCTTTGACCTTTGTTGTTTTTGCTGTGCCCTTTGGTAGTGAATTAATTGCACCATTTCAAGAGATAACCGCAGACTTTGCGGTATTCATGCTAAAGGCTGTGGATATTCCTGTATTTCGATCAGGGCTTTATATCGATGTCCCAAACGGAAAGTTTGAGGTGGCAGAGGCCTGCTCCGGTGTTAGATTTTTTATTGCTTCGGTGTGTTTCGGCTATTTTTATGCCTACATTTCATATCGTAGTCTTACCAAGCGAGTACTGTTTGTCATTGTTTCTACATTATTTCCTATTTTGGCCAATGGAATTCGAGTTTTTGGCACTATTTTGGTCGGCGAAAAAATAGGGATGGAATATGCAGCCAGTGCAGATCACCTGGTGTACGGTTGGGTATTTTTTGCTGTCGTTTTGCTGATTTTAATTTGGCTAGGGAATTTTTGGGCCGATCCACCTGGGGTAGCGCCTCAGCAGCAAGATGGCGAGAGAGCCGGTTTTGCCGTGCCTGTATGGATTGTTTTACCAATAGGTTTGGTTTTAGGTTGGAAGGTGCTCATAGATAATGCTGATGAAGTTAATGGTGAGTTGCTCGATAAACACTTGTTACAACTTCAATACCCAGTGGTTAGTTTGCCTGCCTGGAAGCCAGAGTTTTACGGTGAAGATACCAGTATGTTTGGTAAAGATCCTCAAACCGGCATACAAGTATATGTTGCAGCTTATCGTTCTGACGATGACCATAGTGAAGCAATCTCTTTTAACAATCGTTTCTACCATCCAGATATTTGGACCAAGGACTCCCAATCTGTGGTTCGATTAGATACTGCAAATGGAGAAATCGATGCGTCGGTAATAGACTTGCGGGCTCCAAGTGGTGAGCACCGGGCAATTCTTTATTGGTATAAGATGCCAGGCTATGAAGGTGCCAGTGCTGTACAAGTTAAGCTCAGACAAGCACTCTCCAAGTTGATAGGGCGTCAGCTTCCTACTGCTGTAATCATGTTGTCAGATGTCTACAGCCCCTATGGTGAAACTCGTTATGGTTCTTTTATGGCTAAAACAGAAAGCCTCGTTGAGCGCATTGATAACGTTACTTTAAGGTTTGATTAATTACATGGATATATCGGCCGTTATTCTTACCTATAACTCGTCTCGCTACATCGAGCGGTGTTTGCGTGACTTTGTAAGTGCATGTGAACACGCAGGTAAGCAATACGAAATTTTTGTCATCGACAACGGCTCGCGCGACGGCTCGCCCGATATCGTTGAGAGCATCAAAGCAGCGCTCAATGCCAATATCCATCTGATTCGGTTTGACCACAACACAGGCACCACGTTTTCTCGAAATCAGGGCCTGGCGAATGCAACCGGGCGGCATATCGTGGTGCTGGACTCTGATGCCTATGTAAATAGTGAGGCGTTAAGTCAGCTCTCTGCTTATCTGGATAACCACGCTGGTTGCGGTATGGCTGTGCCGAAACTGACGTATCCTGATGGCCGCTTTCAGTTGAGCACCGACTCCTTTCCTACGTTTGTACGCAAACTGCAGCGTTTTTTCTTTTTGAAAAAGATGGAAAAAGACCCTGCCGAAAACGCAGGGGTTACCTGCGTTGATTATGCTATTAGCGCTTTTTGGATGTTTCCGCGTAGCGTAATGGATAAAGTTGGCTTGCTTGATGAAAGAATTTTTTACTCGCCAGAAGATGTGGATTACTGCATTCGTGTATGGAAGGCGGGCTATACCATCGATTACGTGCCTGACGTTAGCGTGATTCACGACGCGCAGGAAATTTCCCGGCCCAAAGGTTTTCGCATTAACTGGTTTACCTTGTCGCACGCCAAAGGGCTGTTCTATTTGTTTTGGAAGCATAAATACTTTTTTTCTGGCAAGCGCTTTCGCCGTAAGGCCTTATCTGCAGCCCACTAAATCTGGTACTTGGATAAACTGATTCTATGAAGATTCTGTATCACCACCGTATTGCCTCGAAAGACGGCCAGTATGTTCACGTTGAAGAGCTCACTAATGCCATGCTCGAACAAGAGCACGAGCTGGTGTGGGTTGCTCCAGCATTTACCCAAAAGGCGGAGTTTGGGAATGAGGGTGGTGTAGCCGCCAAACTGAAAAAGAAGTTGCCCAAATCAATTTATGAGCTGTTAGAGCTTGGTTATAGTTTAATCATTGCATTCAAGCTAATTCGCGCTATTTTGCGCGAAAAGCCCGATTTCATATACGAACGTTATCAATTGTATCAGCCAATGGGCGTGGTGGTTGCCAAACTGTTTCGTTTACCTATTTTATTGGAAATCAATGCCCCGTTGGTCGACGAACGAGCAAAATACAGTGGCTTGGAATTGGTTGGCCTGGCTCGCTGTATCGAGCGTTTTACCTGGCGGGGGGCCACGAAAGCACTGCCGGTTACTCAGGTATTAGCCGATATTGTGGAAGAGGGCGGCGTAAAACCCGAAAATATCGAGGTTATTCAGAATGGCATTAACGCGAACCTGCTAGAGACCGTGTTTGCGGCCAAGCAACGCCGAAACGATGGCACCATTACTATTGGATTCGTAGGTTTTATTCACCCGTGGCACAAGCTCGAGCTGGCTATTGAGGCTGTGGCCAAATTCCCCTCGTTGAATGTGCGTTTGGTTTGTGTTGGCGACGGAGACGTGCGGCCAGAGCTTGAAGCGATTGCGGAGCAACTGGATGTAGCAGACAAGGTGGAATTTACCGGATTGAAGTCGCGTGCTGAGGTATTCGACTACGTGGCTGGGTTTGATATTGCCTTGCAGCCAGCGGTAACCCCTTACGCATCGCCCCTCAAACTGTTTGAATATCTGGCTGCAGGCAGCCTGATTATTGCGCCCCGTTCACCCAATATTTGTGAAATTGTTGATGAACAAAGTGCCCTGCTGTTTGAGCCAGACAGCAGTGACGATTTTCAAGAAAAACTGTTTTATGCCATTCAGCATTTTGATGAGCTGGAACCGTTGCGTGCGCAGGCCCGCGCCAGTATCGATGAACGGCATTTTACCTGGCAGTCGAATGCCGAGCGTGTTGTTGCATTGGCTAGCGCTGCCTTGGGCAAAGGCTAACCTGCATGTTTTGGGATCTGGTGTTTAGTGTACTGGTTCGTGTGTTTGCGTGGCGGCATTGGCGCAAACCCCGCTTAACCGTACTGATTTATCACCGGGTGCTAGATAACCACGACCCTTTGCGGGCAGATATGGTGACGCGTCAGCAATTTGATCAACAAATAGGCTGGGTAAACCGCCATTTTCGGGTGATGTCGTTGCCGGATGCCGTGGCTGCCCTGCAAAGCAACACGCTGCCTGCGCGCGCGCTGGCCATTACCTTTGACGATGGCTACAAAGACAACGCTACCAATGCCTTACCGGTATTGCAAAAGCACGGTGTAAGCGCCTCTTTTTTCATTACCTGCGACTATCTCAGCACACTGCCAAAGTGGGATTTTCTTACCGAAGCTATTCGCGCTACCATCCGGCAAAAGGTCACCTTGCTGGAGCACACTTATCCCCTGACTACCGAGGCAGAAAAAGCGACCTTTGCAGTTGAAGCCCCGGAGCTGATCAAACAGTATCCGCAGGCTGAGGCCGATGCCTGCCTGGCACAACTGATTGATGATTTGGGGCGCCCGGCACTACCTGATTTGATGATGAACCCTGGCGACATCGCTACGCTGCAAAAAGCGGGTATGGATATTGGCGCCCATAGCATCAGCCATGTTATTTTGAGCCGCGTGCCAGCTGCCATAGCAGAAACTGAAATTGCGGGCAGCAAACAGCAGCTGGCGCAGGCAACTGGTGCGGATATTCAGGGTTTTGCCTACCCGAATGGCTTATATCCGGTTGATCTGACCGACGACCATATTCGCATGGTAGAAGCGGCGGGTTATCGTTATGCTGTGACCACTAATATTGGTTGCAGCCATGATATTTCCGAGCGTTTCAACCTGAAGCGGTTTACCCCCTGGCGGCGCAACAAGCCGGGTTTTCTCGCAGAGCTTTGTGTAAACCTCTGGCGCTGTTAACAAATTGCATATTGTCGTTTGCAGCCGGTGGCTGCGGTCGTACAGACGACATATAACTGGGATATAAAGGAGCTTTGGCTCCCGCGTGGTGAGTCTGCCGGTGGCAGGGTGCCATTACGGATAACAACCAACTATGTGTGGAATTTGCGGATTTATCAGCGGCAATGCCCGGGAAGAGGGCGCGCTAACAGGCATCGTCAGTGCGATGAGCACCGCACTTCGCCATCGTGGCCCGGACGATTCTGGCCGCTATATCGATACCACTCATGGTGTGGGCTTTGGGCATCAGCGCCTCAGTATTATCGACCTTAGTGGTGGGCATCAGCCATTGGCCGATGCAACCCAGCGCTATTGGATCGTGTTTAACGGCGAAATCTACAATTACAAAGCGCTACGTCGACAACTACAGCAGTGCGGCCATCATTTCGCTACCGATTCCGACACAGAAGTTATTCTGCATGCGTACATGGAGTGGGGCGAGCAGTGCCTGCAACACCTGCGGGGTATGTTTGCGTTTGCCATTTGGGATAGTGTCACTCAAACGCTATTTTGTGGCCGTGATCGCTTAGGTATTAAGCCCTTCTACTATTACTGGAACGGCCACACGCTGGTATTTGCCTCAGAAATTAAAGCCATCTTGCAGCACCCGGATGTACGTGCAGACATCGACAGCCAAGCCGTGGCTGAATACCTGCAGTTGCAGTACATCACGGCGCCCAAGACTGTATTCAAACATATTGCGAAACTGCCTGCCGGGCACAGCCTGAGGCTTGAAAACGGGCACTTGAACCTTACCCGCTATTGGCAACTACCGATGCAGCCGGTTATTTGTACTCAGCAGGAAGCAGCCGAGGCCCTGCGCGAATTGCTCGAAGAGGCAGTTGCGCTGCATATGATCAGTGACGTCTCGCTGGGGGCCTTTCTTAGCGGTGGTGCAGATTCCAGTGCCGTTGTTGGCCTGATGAGCCAGGTGGGTGCCGGGCCCATCAAAACCCATACAGCGGTATTTGATCAGCTCGACCACGACGAAAGTATCTATGCTCGGCAGGTGGCAGAACTCTTCCAGACCCAGCACGCTGAAAGCCCTGTGGGCATGGATTTGGCTGGCGACTTGAGCACCATACTCTGGCATCTCGATGAACCCTTTGCCGATGCTTCTGCCGTACCCTCTTATTATCTCAGTAAAGCAACACGCGAACGGGTTAAAGTGAGTCTTTCTGGCGACGGCGGCGACGAGCTGTTTTGCGGATACAACTGGTATTCCGAACTTGCCCGCCTGCAGCAGATTGACCAATGGCTGCCGTCATCCGCTATGAAGGGGCTGGGCAAAGCGTTTGCGTCAATCTTGCCGCAAACCTTGCGGGGAACCACCTTTTTGAACAATCTGGGCGAGCCCGGCTGGCGCCAACATTACAATTTGCGCACATTTTTTACCGAGGCGGAACTGCAAACACTGCTCACAGACGCGCCGGCAGCTGACGGCAGGCTTGAACAGTACTACCAAGATAGCCACAGCCAGTGGCCCGGCGTCGATCGGGTTAAAGCGGCACAGCTGGTTGATATGCAAAGCTATATGGTAGAAGACATTCTCATGAAAATTGACAAAACCAGTATGGCCCATGGTTTAGAGGTGAGAGTGCCACTACTTGACCATAAGGTTGTAGAATATGCCGCTAATCTGCCAACGGGTTTTCATTTGCAAGGCGAACGACGAAAATGCGTGCTGAAAAACAGCGTACGGGATATTGTGCCCGCCGCGCTGATGGATCGGAAAAAGCATGGATTTTCTGCACCGGTTGCCCAGTGGCTACTTAACGATCTCAATGAGCTTGCCGGCGATTTACTGCTATCGCCCAATACCCAACGCAGTGGCCTGTTTAATCAAAAGGCCGTGGCAGACTTGTGGGGAAGTCTGCGGCAGGGGCGAGGCCACGTTGGTATTGCCGACCGCTGTTGGGCAGTTCTCTGCTTTGAGTTGTGGTACGCAACTTTCTCCCGTCAATCAAAAAACTGAGCCAGCTAGGCTACAACGTAACGGATTCATAGACTATGTGCGGTATTGTGGGTATTAAGCGCAACGCAGGCGCTATTGATGAACATTTGCTTCACACCATGCGTGACAGCTTTGTGTACCGCGGGCCGGATGACGCAGGCAGCTGGTTCGACCACTCGGCGGGTGTAGGGCTGGGCCATCGCCGCCTGAGTATTCTCGATCCCACGCCTTCCGGGCATCAACCTATGGTTGATAATGCCTGCGGTAACGTTATCGCCTTTAATGGCGAAGTCTTCAACTATGTAGAAATTCGTGCGGAACTGGTTAAAAAAGGGTACGAGTTCCACACTGGCACCGACACTGAAGTGATTCTCAAAGCCTACCACGCCTACGGCGAAGACTGCGTATCGCACTTTAATGGCATGTTTGCCATTGCCATTTGGGATGCCCAAAAACAGCAGCTGTTTATCGCTCGCGACCGTCTGGGTATTAAACCGTTTTATTATCACTTGGGCGACAATGGCGACTTCACCTTCGCCTCAGAAGTAAAAGCTATTCGCCCAGCATTGCCAAAACGCTGTGATATACAGGTTGAACTTATCGATGCCTTTATGGGCTTTGGCTACATTCCCGGTGAACAAACACTTGAAAAAGGCATTGTGCGATTACTGCCCGGTCACTGCGGTGTGTTAAAAGATGGCCAGCTCAATATCACACAATATTGGGATTTACACTTTAACAACACCGAAGACAAAGGTTTCGACTACTACCTCGAAGAAAGTAAGCGCTTGCTAAACAGTGCTATCGACCTGCGTTTGCGCAGTGATGTGCCGTTGGGTATTTTTCTCAGTGGCGGTATCGATTCCAGTGCCGTGGTAGGTTTACTTGCCCAGCGTGCCACCGAACGGCTAAAAACCTTTTCTGTGGCCTACGACTTTGGTAAAGACTATAACGAAACCTATTACGCACAAATGGTGGCAAAAAAATTCGGTACCGACCACCACGAGCTGTTTATCACCGCTGACCAATTCAAAGGATTTATTCCCAACTTCTCGTATCTGATGGACGAGCCCGTTACCGAATCAGCGGCCATTTCATTGCAGTTTATTTCACAAATGGCCAAAGAAGACGTTACCGTGGTGCTATCGGGTGAAGGCTCCGACGAAATCTTTGGTGGTTACGACCTCTACCGCTACATGCAGGTCATCGAGCGTTACCGCAATATGCTGGGTGCCAGCGGCGCCAAGTGCCTTGGCAGTATCGCCGGCGCACTGCTGCCAGAACAAAGCAAACTGGCAAAATATGCTCGTTTGTCGAGCCAGCCAATGGAGCAGCGTTACAAGGGGATCTCCACCTACGATCCCTACTACAAATCACTGCTGTACAAACCCGAGTTTCAACAAACGGTCGCTGAGTCTGCCTCGCAACAGCTGGCTGGCTTTCTAGAAAACTTGTTTAAACATACCAAGGGTAAAGATCCACTCAGCCGCATGCTGTATTTTGATACTAAAACCTGGCTGGTTGACGACCTGTTGATTAAAGCCGACCGCATGAGCATGGCTGCATCGCTGGAACTACGCGTGCCATTTCTCGACTACCGGTTGGTAGAGTTTGCCAGCAGCATTCCGTCAAAATACAAAATACAAAATGGCGAGGGAAAATTCATCCTCAAGAAAATGATGGAAGGGATACTGCCCAACGAAATCATTTATCGCAAGAAAATGGGGTTCCCCACGCCGTTAAAACGTATGTTTCAGGGCGATCTCGCTACCTATGCGCGCGATACACTGGCTTCTTCCAGCACGCAAATTACCGATTACTTTGGTAATGCAGCCATCAGTAAAATTCTCGACGAACATATTGCCGGTAAAGTAGACCACCACCGCGCGTTGTGGCAGTTGATTGTATTGGAAGAATGGATGCAAGCGAGCAAAAAGGGATATCTATGAGCAGGCCTCGCATTCTGGCAATCAGCTACCTGTTTCCAAACCGTGAGCAACCCAATCACGGTATTTTTGTGTTAAACCGTTTGAGGGCGATGAGTCAATACGCAGATATTACGGTGATTAATCCGATACCGTGGTCACCACTGCATCGTTTTTTTAAACGTTACCGTCATTACAGTAATTTGCCTGAAAAGGATGAATTGCAGGGTTTGACAGTTTATCACCCAAGGTTTTTATCTATTCCTAAAGTCATGAAAAGCTACGAAGGTGATGCCTATTACAAGGCCATTTTACCTGTGGCTAAAACGTTGTTTGATGAAACTAAGTTTGACATTGTTGATATGCACTGGACGTTTCCAGATTTACCAGCAGGGATAAAGCTGGCCAAAATCTATGGTGTACCAACTTGCGTAACGTTAAGAGGCTTAGAAGCTTTACATAAGCAGGACAACGATCAGCGAGCCGATATTGTTGAAGCAGGATTGAAAGAAGTCGATCAAATTGTAGCGCTTAGCGAAGAGTTAAAAATAGCCGGTGACCAAGCGTCGGGAGCCCCAGAAAAAAGCGTGGTAATCCGCAATGGGGTTGATACTGATAATTTTGTCTATATGCCGAAGCAATCGTGCAGGGAAAAACTGGGCCTCTCCGAACATGAAAAAATTATTATTGCCGTAGGCTCCTTAATTCATCGGAAAGGTTTTGACCTTATTATCGATGTGCTTCCCAACTTGCTGGCTTCGCCAGAATTACGAAACACCAAGCTCTACATCATCGGATCACAAGGCGCAGAAGGCGACTATCGCACTGCTTTATTTGCCAAGGTTAAGCAGCTTGGTTTGAGTAACAACGTGATATTTGTGGGGCAGGTCCCTAATAATGGCCTGCCTTTTTGGTATAACGCTGCTGATGTATTTTGTTTGGCAAGCCGTGGTGAGGGTAGCCCAAATGTTCTCACTGAAGCATTAGCCTGCGGTTGTCCAGCGGTAACTACCGATGTGGGTGCTGCAAAAGAAATTGTCCTGCAAAAACCTGAATTAGGTGTGTGGGTAAAGCCGGATGACAAAAAAGATCTTCAAAAAGGTCTTGAAGAGGTATTGCACAGTAATTATCCAAGACAAGAAAATTCTGAGTATCTAAAACAGTTTAATTGGGATTGGTGTGCACGAAAAGTACTTGATGTATTAGGTCGTACTGTTTCGAAATAAATATATGCGCCATGGAGCATGTGAATGAGTATTTTTGCAAAAGTGAAACAAAAATTAATTAAGTATTATTTTCGAAAAAAGTCAGCAGGTGTAGTTAATACTCCCGTATTGAGCAATATCGACACAAATTCGAATATCGTTCTGTTGAGTATGGTGCAAACCAGTGACGTGTATATGCTGATGTTGGCGGTAAAGAGTTTTGTACGCTATGTGCCTGTAAAGCGCATCGTTATCGTAGCCGACCCTTCGCTTACTCAGAGCGACAAGGCCCTTCTCAAAGAGCACTTTATAGCCGTCGATTTCATTGATGCGGTTAGTGTAAGGGACAGTGCGTTTCCCAGCGGCGGGTGCTGGGAGCGAATACTGGGTATTGCTTCAATCTCTGACAATGATTATGTGATTCAGTTAGATGCAGACACGATAACTGTTGCTGAACCGGAGCAAGTGAAAGAAATTGCTGCTGCAGGTAAGTCGTTTACACTCGGCACATGGGATGGCCTCGAAATTGTTAGTACTAAGACAGCCAGTGAATTTGCTAAAGCCAGGCTTAATCCCAAAGGTTCTCATATTCAAATGGAATGTGAAGCAATACTTGATCAGTTGCCAGAGGGGTTTAATCGTTATGTTCGTGGTTGTGCTGGCTTTGCGGGATACAGAAAGGGCTCGCTAACGAAAGAGCGTCTCGCTGTGATATCCCAATTTTATTACGAAAAGCTAGGCTCCCGGTGGGAGGAGTGGGGGAGTGAGCAGTTCGCCAGCAATTTGGCTGTTGCAAATGATGAGGGAAGCTGCGTTCTCAACATAGAAAAATATGGTGTGCCCGATAACGGAAGAAATACGTTAGTTTTCCATCATTATATTGGAACCATGCGCTATGCGAATCTGATTTATGTCAAAAATGCAGAAGCGTTGATTAATGATCTAAAATCTGTTTAGTAAGTAATTAGTTATGAAGGCAATATACATAGATTTAGATGGAACTTTCGTAAAAAGCGATCTATTGATTGAGAATTTTCTGAGTGCGTTTAAAAAAAATAAGTTGGTCATTTTTTATTGTTTTACATGGCTGTTTAAGGGTATCTCAACACTTAAATACGAACTAGCCAAGCGATCAGATGTGTCAGCTTCTAATTTAGTGATTAATGAAGAGGTGCATGAGTTTATCAAGCAGAGAAAAGCCGAAGGCAGTGAAATTATTCTGGCTACAGCTAGCACCCAAATAGATGCTGAGAAAATAGTTAAAGAGTTTGAGGTATTTGATCGTTATCTGTGTTCAACCCCAGAGGTAAACCTGAAAAGTAAGCGAAAATTAGATGCTATCTTGTCTGAAACGGATGACTTTTCTTATATTGGAAATTCCAAGGATGACTTTACCATTTTGGACGTATCGACTGAGCCGTATTTGGCTAACCCGTCAATAGAGGCTGAGCGAAAAAACAGGGAAAAAAATTATCCCGTATTAAGTCGCATTAATGTAAGCGCAATAAAACTATGGGCAAAGCAATTACGAATCTATCAGTGGGTAAAAAATTCGCTGATTTTTGTGCCAATTTTTGTTTCGGCCAACTTTTTTGACATTAATTTGTTGCTGCTGACAGTCCTGGCTTTCTTCAGCTTTTCTCTCCTGGCGTCGGCCACCTACCAAATTAATGACCTATTAGATTTGGATGCAGATAGAATTCATGCGCGTAAACGATTCAGGCCTTTGGCTAGTGGTGATTTAGATATTGTCGATGTTGTAAAGGTAACCGCGGTTACGGGGTTAATCGCAATTTTGTTGGCCGCCCTAGCTGGGGCTGGTTTTCTGCTTACACTTTTGGGTTACCTTGTTCTCACGCTGTCTTATTCAACAATCTTTAAGCGCTATTTTGGTATGGATGTCATTTTGCTGGCCTTGCTCTATACCATACGTATATTTGCTGGTGCAGCGGTTATTGATGTGGTGGTGTCGTTTTGGCTTCTTTCATTTTCAATGTTTGTCTTTTTTAGTTTAGCGTTAGTTAAACGCTGTTCAGAAATTAAAGCGGCATCTATATCAAATAAAGCAATAACCGGAAGGGAGTACACGTTTGAAGACTATATAGTGCTTATGGCTTTTGGTATTTGTTCCGCATTACTCGCATTATTAACGTTCTGTTTTTATTCCAACAGCAATGTGTTGGTGGATCAGTACCAGCAGCCGGATTTGTTGTGGCTTGCGGTTCCAGTATTGGGTTATTGGTTGATGAGGATGTGGATAAAAACAAACCGTAATGAAATGCACGATGACCCAATTGTTTTCGCATTAAAGGATAGAGGTAGTCTTATTTGTATCGCTACCATTGGGGTAACTTTTATTTTGGCGCATGTATTATGAGCTTACTTATAACAGCGAGCATACTGATTAGCATCAGTTTGTCGGTAATGGCACAAATATTTTTAAAATATGGAATGAGTTCTGCTGTTGTGCAAGCAGAAATAGCAAGTTTTACACTTAAGTCCCCGTTTATTGTGGTAACGAATATACAAGTATTCTTAGGGTTAAGCTGCTATGTGGCCAGTGCTGTAACCTGGCTGTACGTTTTATCAAAAGTGGATGTTAGTAAAGCTTACCCATTTGTTGGGCTTGGGTTTATTGGCACTATGATATTTGCTGCTGTTATTTTGCATGAACCGTTAACCATGATGAAGGTTATAGGTACATTGCTTGTGGTTGGTGGCATTTTTCTAATCTCCATGAGTTGATACAATGAGTCGCCTGCGCTACTTCTCGATATTCATTCTTGCCTTTGCTTTAACGTGCCTATGGAATTTTGCTGCTGGTTCCTCCAGTCCCGTGTCTGGCGATGATATTTGGGCGGCAACTTCCGTAATGGGGAGGTGGCTGGATACGATTGTATTTACCCTGCGCTTTGACCTGCACCCACCACTTTATTACTTTTTGTTGAATATTTGGGCTGTAGTAAGTCAGAGTGATTTATGGCTTAGAGCCAGTTCAGTGTTTATACATGCTTTGTTAGTGGTGTCTTGCTATGTTGTTGCCAAGAGGCGTAGTGGTGATGAAAAGGTAGCACTGTTAGCGTGTTTATTGGTTTTGATTTCCCCTGCTTTATTGGATTATTCCAATAATTTGAGAATGTATGGATTAATTGCGCTATTGTCAGTCTGGATATTTCATTTCACAGAAAGCATTGTTAGTGAGAACTATAAGCATTGGCTATTACTTTTTGTTTTGGAATTAGCCCTGGTTTATACCCATGCTATTGGTATCATCTTCGTCTTCTTTCATTTTCTTTATGGACTGATTTGTCTGACCGGTGAGGCGCGAGGTAAGCTGTTTCGTTGGATTGTTCATCATGCCTTGATTTTTATAGCAAGTATCCCGGTGTTGCTGAATTCACTGGTACGTTCTGCAGAGCATGCTGCGATCCCATCGCCATTAGATATGGCTTCTCTCTATTCCATGGTGTGGTTGCCACCGGGAGAGTTTAAATTAGTGGCCTTGGTAGTTAGCGTTGGTTTTATTGCATTACTGGTGGCAAATAAAAGGCATTGGAAAGTGGGGTTATGCTACGTTGTTTCCCCTATTTTTATTTACTTTGCTGTGTCTGTCTTGGTAAAGCCTCTTTGGCTTGGCCGGAATTTTATTTTTTCTTTCCCAATTTTACTGATCGTGTTCAGTCAATGGGTAGTGTGCAATTCTGCTTTAAACGGTCGTATCAAGTACACTTTGGTGGTGGCTTTAATTGTTAGCTGTTTGACTTCCCAGTGGTTGTCTGTGCTTAATCTGCCTCCTGGTAATTTTTCGATTACGTTGAGAGATATTCAAAATAAGAAAAATATGACTGATCGACTATGTATAGTAGTTCCTGAGAGTATCGATAAATACTGGTCATTAATGCGTTATACCGTGGGCACTGAGTGGGGTAACCCTTTAGTGATTCAGCCAGAATCATCAGAAAGATGGATTGGGATTATCAATAAGATACCAGAAGGTATTTCTGAATTTCTAAAGCTGAAACCCAAACAGCATTTCGCTACCGGTAATGGCTACGTCGTCACCACTAATCCAATGCAAGGTTGCAGCAGTTACAATATGGGCGAGGTTTATTTTGTTAATTAGCGATTGCAATATGCACAGGGGTTTTGACGTTATGATGAGGCAATATGTCTAATCAGAAGCTGTTAAGTGACTCTTTTTTGATTTCTTCGGGCCGCATGCTGTCACGATTTCTTGGGCTTATCAGTACGTTTGTAGTCGCTCGTTTATTGGTGCCAGAGGACTATGCAGTTATTGCCACGGCCATGATCGTTCAAGATCTTGCATTGCGGTTGCAAGACGTTGGTTTTAATCAAAATATTATTTCTTCTAAAGATCCATCTAAGGCGTTTATAAGTACTGTTTTTTGGACTCGTAGTGGTTTGTCATTCGTATTGTCGCTGCTCGTTTTCTTTTCTGCACCATGGGTGGCCAACCTGTTGAATTCTCCATCGTCAGAAGCTGTGATAAGAGTAATTTGTTGGTGCATCTTATTAGGTAGTACGATAAACGTAAATGTAGTCTTAGCCATGAAACATGGCAATTTTATGCCTGAATTCAAGATAAACGTTGTGAGTAAGATACTGAGTGTAATACTCACTATTTGCTTAGCTTATTACCTCAACAATTATTGGGCGTTGGCTATAGGCATGCTTTTTTCTTCGGCTCTAATGTTTCTTTTGAGTTATGTCGTTTGTTCACCTTATCAGCTCCAGAGCCCATCTAAAGTCATTGCTGGTGAGGTGTTTGGTTATTCAAAGTGGTATCTATTTTTACAGTCAGTTGACTTCACAATATCAAAATTATTTATATTTAGTATCGGTCGGTATATCGGCGAAAGAATGCTGGGTGCTTATTCATTAATGGTAAGTGTTGGTTTCATGTACAGCCTGGAATTAGCGGCGGCAATTGATAAAGCTAACCTTACCCACTTGGTGAAGAAAGTTGGCATAAGTTCTGAAGATGATATTAAAAAAGAGATATTTAAAAATCTAAACTACGTTTACAACATCAGAGACGTGATGTTGATACCGGTTTATGTCTATGTATTTTTCTATTCTGAGTTTGTAGTGTCATTACTGCTAGGTAGTACATGGGTTTTTGCTGACGAAATCATTCAATTGATAGCCGTATCCGCTATTATTACATCTTATAATGCGCCTTTTTATACTACGTTTAACGCGGTAAGGCTTCCCAAGATGAACTTTTATCTTTCATGTTATCGTTTGTCCGGTTTTTGTTTGGCTGCTTATCTTGGTGTTCAGGCAAGCAGCGTTAGCGTTATGCAGCTTGGAGCGATTGCTACTGAGCTAGGGTTGTTTTTTGGTATGAGTATTTTTGGCTTATTCTGGTATGGTCCAGCAATATTATTCATATTATCAAGATTAATTATGTCTCTATCAATTCTGTGCGTTTTAGCTTGTGCCACACGGATCTTATCTGATAACGATTGGGTCGCTTCATTTATGTACTTATTTGCATGCTTATTGTATTTGTTTTTGAGGTATCTACTCCGTGATCCAGTTCTGAAGGACTGCGTTGGTTTTATTAAAAAGAACCAAGTCGCTTAATTTTTTAGTTAATATTTGGATGTAAATAATGAATCTTGAATTTTATCGTTTGTCAGAAACTATCTTAAATTTGGCAAATGGAAAAAAAGTGCTGTATTTCCCCAATCCGGGAAATTGGGGGGACGGATTGATTCGTGCGGGGACCCTCGCTTTTTTTAAACACTTTGGGATTGCATTCGATGAGATAAGTTTAGAAGGTGGTAGTATTTATAATAACAGTCAATTTTTGAAAGCAAAGTTAGGTAATAGGCTGCTTGTTGTTGGTGGGGGCGGTGCATGGTGTTCTCACTACCCACATTTGGCGGATTCTGTTGCTAATATTCAGAGACGGTTTGGGTTTAAAAATATTATTGTTTTACCATCTACTTATGACAGACGCTACGATATTGATAACGTGACTTTCTGTAGGCGAGATCATTTTCTTAGCAAGGAGCATATGCCAAAAGCGTTGTTTTGTCACGATATGGCATTTTTTCTTGGGCGAATTGAAACATCGTTTTCTGCAGAAAAGGGTGTTGGAAATATGTTTCGAACTGATATTGAGACATCTGGAAAAATCGATGTGCAAGAAGATAATTACGACCTGAGCGCACAAGGAAATGAGAAAGATGCTGCTGCACCGTTTTTCTATCACATTAATCAATATGAAGTAATAAATACTGATCGTTTACATGTTTCGGTAGCGGGATCCCTCTTGGGTAAGAAAGTGCGATTATATGAAGGATCTTATGGCAAAAATAAATCCATTTACCTCTCGTCGATGAAAAGTTTTTTTCCTAATACCGAATTTATGGAATTTAATTGATAGCAAAATAAGATTTATTGCAATGCCATTTTTTCTATAAGTGTAGGCATCTTTTGTTTGTCTTTAACGAAGTGAAGCGAAAAAAACTCTTTTCTTAAGGCTGCGGAAAATATTTTTGTTTTTGAATATTCATCTGGAAAAAGCATAAAGCGTGTTAAGTAATAAGGGTTGCCTGTGCTTCTTAATAGTTCAGATATAACGATATCTTCACCTTTATTATTGATACTGTCTTCAGCAGCCTCAATACTTTTGCGATCAATCAAAGGTTCTAACTTTTCGTGAAAAAGCTTTTTACGGATGAAGTATAATCCACCTTGGGCATACTTATAGTCAACATGATGACCGTCACCTATCGCGTTGTAGTCGCTTGTTAGCAGTGACTGCAGTCGATCACTTTGCATAAATAATATGTCGGAATCGACTTTTGCAAGTAAATCTTCGTTATTTAGAGTATCTGCTACCGTTTTAAAGGCGCCAAGCTCAGCTAAGGTTGTTTCAGTTGAGGCCCAACTAAAGTTATAAATGGGCTTGAACTGTACTTTATTATTAAGTTTATGTAGAGCGCTTTGCTGCTCTTGGGTAAATGGCTTCTTTTGATCGATAAATATAAAAATACTTTTTACGAGATCGTTGTCGATAAATTGAGTGGCCGATTTAAGGGAAAGATACAAATATTCAAAGTCAGGTTCATAGGAAAAGTAGATTAAGGCAACCTTGGCATCGCGATTTAAGCCAGTATTTTTATAGAAATAGCGCTTTCGCCAGTCATTTAAAATGGTGAGTGTTTGTGTAACTTTTACAGGTATATTACAAATAATCATGGTGTATTATTTAATGGGTACTTATTGAGTTGTTTGATACCGAGATTTAACGCAATGATGGCATAAACTAAATCGTAATATGCCATACTTAGTAGTGAGCCTGCCACCATGTAGACGAGCAATGATATGTAAGAGTATCGTGCCAACTCTCTTTGCCATTGCTCTCTGGCTTGCTTCGATAGTTTGCTGCAACATCGTAACCCTGAAAGCAGTATCAGTAAAAACAGGCCTAAACCAACAAAGCCTGCATCACCCAGTACCTGAAAATAGATGCTGTGCGCGGCTTTTGCTTTGTCGGGACTAATGTTATTCGTCGGAATGAAGTCCAACAGATGAATAAAGCCGTAATTGGTTTGCCATACGGATAAGGTCTGAACGGAGTCCTGACCCGTTCCAGTGAGGGGGTGGCGTATAGCGGATACAGTTGCAAGCTTCCAGGCAGTAACGCGGCCAAGAAATGACTGGTCTTCAGAGGCATCAGAAATAGTCTCCATCCGATTGAGCCATCGGTCTGGTGCTACCTGTAGGGTAATAAAGCCCATAATAACTGCCAAAGAAATATACAGGTATTTGTTTTTATCTTTTTTTATCAGCATTAAGCCCAAAATTATCAGCCCGACCAATCCCCCACGAGAATAGGATGCCAATACGGCAACAATAGATAAGAAGGTAATGCCTTTGAAAGCCCATGCCATCATTTTATTAGGCGCTTGCTTTACGGCATAAATGCAGAAAGGGATGGTGATAAGTGCTGCCAAAGCGAACAAGTTGTTGTCTGTCATCATTGAGGCGGGTATTCCACGTATGGCGTAACTGCCGCCCGTAACGATCACCTTTAATGCTTCCAGGCTGGTATTTAAGCCGATGCCCAGCACCATGGCAAAAATGAACGTGTCAATACGTGCTTTATTAGTCAATATGGTGATAATTAAGCCAGAAAATACGATTACTTTGACGAATTCAGTCCAAACCCCCCAAGATTGCCTGGGCACGCCTTCCGTAAAAATATTGGCAATGCCGGTATGAATAAGAAACCATACCATTAGCCAAAAGGTACCAGCGCGGATGCGCTGGTATGATGCGTCTTTATTGATAAACAGGGAAAGTATGGTAATGAGGGCGAGTAAATAGGTGTAACGGATGTCGGCACCGAAACCCCATAAATACTGCTTAGGGACAATCATGATTGTCCACACCCACGCGCTTAAGCCAACAAAGGGATGCTTAAGTGCCAGTACGAAGACTGGCGCAAACGCCAAGAGAAAAAGCAGGTCCTTCATTTCTGTGTGTCAGCTGCTTTTTGTGTTTCTCGTAATTGATGTTCTTGCGCTATTCCTATTCTTACAAAATACAGAAGAGCTAATGTACATAGAAGAAATAGCGCAGATGTCATAATTAATCCATTTGAACAAGGCCGACCATTATTGATCGGGGGTAGCTTTGAGGTTGATGTCCTTTGGCGGCGTTGGCGGACTATTTTTATCGTATTCTATCAGGGCGCGTTTGAAATCGGGATAATTTCTTATCAACATTGGGTTAGTATCCGTGTTGTAGCCTTGATTATATTGTGCGTAAGTTGCATACAGGCTGTCTGGCGCAGGATAGTTGGTTTGCGCAAAAAAGGCATCTTTGTTGGCAATTTCTTCTGGTGTACCTTCCCATGTGCGTGTTGCATAAGATGCAGAGCGCATACGGCCTTTCTCTACAAAAGTTACTGTAGATTGAGCAAAATGCTTGCCATAACGCGTGGATGGTGAATGGTAGTAGTTAGTGAAGTCTGGCTTGTGCGCTATGATAAAATGCATATTAGTTCGTGCGGGTACTGTAAACTCGCTGTAAGGCGCTACTTCAATATCTTCGCTATCTACCGATTTATTGTGGTTTACATCGATATAAAGTTGGTAATAGTCAACTTTGTGGTCCAATGGCAAAGTTTGCGAGGCTGACATAAAGGCTTTGTAGGTTCTATCTTCTTCTGCCCAATTGAAAAGTGTAAAGGGGTGGAAGGCAGTTTGGCCATTTTCTATCATTTCCAATCCGAGTACTGAGCCGCGTTTGCCCATTGCGAAAATTTCATCTTCTTCGTACATCATCCAGACTTTGTTCACTTTCAAAGTCCATGGGTAGTTTACGTTTGCTTGGCCGCCGTACTTGATATAAATACGAGTCAGGTAGTTTAGGTAAGAATAAGCATTGGTAATCCCGTTTTCATCATTGCCGGTTACCGTCAGTAGTGGGTTGGCAGCATAGGTAGGTCGCGCATCTCCACGAACCCCATTGGGGTTGGGGCCAATACAAGCAACTACGGTATCACTGTCTAGTGCATAGACACGATCCATTGGTTGCTGGTTGCTATAGCCACCGTTATGATAAAAGTGGCTACCCCCCGTTTGGTAGGTGCCCCCAAGCTCTTCGTCACCGGTTCTCGTTTCTGAGGTTTTTGGCGCCGTGTAGGTGCCCCAGCCGAAAGACAAGTATTTGAGGCTTGGTGCTATATCTTCAGGGTTTACAATCTGGCTGTGTTTATAATCAGCCTTTATATAATCAGTCGTGGCCGTGATATTGGCGGCATCAAACTCCATCTCAGCACACAAACGGTTGTAAGGTATTGAATTTCCTTTTGGGAAGCTGTCCGCGACATAGTCGTAGCCGTCCCAAGCATTTATCCAGTACTCCCAGCCTGACCAGCCTACGTCTTTTTCAGAGCACGTTAAATCCGGATTGGCCAACGCTTTGGCGTAGGCCTCGCCATCTTGGTACGGTGCGTTAATCATCTGCCCGCATGGCTCTGTGTTCCAAGCACCTCTTGAGCCGCCTGTTGCAAGCCAGCACATCGACGAGTCACCATACTCGTTATCACAAACATGGCGCGCACCGTAAAGGGCCCATACACCATCGTCTTTTTCAACTAGCTTGGTACCGAAAACGCTGCCAGGCTCGTAGATTGTGGCACCCTTGGCCTCGGTATAGTAGTCCGCGGTAATATTCAAAAACTCATTGCGCATTTGTTCGTAGCGCGCCGATGTGGTTGGGTCTTCATCAGAGATGGCCGTTTGCGCTATTGCGGTGAGTACCATTAAGGAAATAGGTTTCAGCTTACTCATAGGTATTTCCTCTAAAACAAGGCTAGGAATTCTAGTTTAGTAGAAAAATTAGACGTTGGTGGCGTCTTAGATTTGTGGGCAGTTTAGCTCAGGTTGCGCCGATTACTGCGCCCTAAGTCACATGTTAGGGTGATGGCTTTGTATCGCTCACACTTTTTACTGATTATATGATCTACTTAGCATTGTGATGCTAGATGTTCCTTTTAAAACTGATAGTTAAACAATTCAATATCTTTTTTGTATATTTCGGCGACGATCGCGGCTGTTTCTTGCGTATAGCTGTCTCGGTAGTGGGCATCTTCGCGGTTGGAGCGGTTGAGGTTTTTGATGTCAATAGGGCGTTTTAGTGCCTGCCTCAGTACATCCAGTCCTTGTTCGAGCTCTTCAATTTTGCCTATGTAATCAACCAGTAAATTACCTTTGGTGTCGTAGATGTATTCGTACTGGGGAGCGAAGACTACATCTTCTTTGCTCAAGTCGGCGTAAGGTAGCCACTCGCGTACAAAGCGGTCGAAGCTTGAAAACACCTCGGTTTTGTAAACTGGGTTTGGCAGCGGTTGTACTAAATCAGTACCGCCTTGTTTGGCAAAGTTATACGCCGATATAGCCCTGTCCCACGGGTTGCGGACGAAAGAAAAACGGTAATAGGAGAAAAACTCTTTGCGCGACACTCGAATGTAGTCGGAAGCGCGACGATGCCCTACGTTCATACCATAGATAGCGCGGGCGATGCTGGTACCTGCGGCCTTTGGAATATGGATAAAAATGGATTTGGTTTCCTGGAAGCAGGGGCGAAACACTTGGGACTCGCCGCGGGCAACGTCTATTTTGTCTTGCCACAGGCGCGGTAGCAGCTTGCGATAGGCAAAGGTTACCAGCGGGTTGAATTTACTGCTCATCTCAGACGGTCTCTTTACCAATGGCTGTATTGAAGATTGTTGCCATTTCGCGGGTTTTCTCTCGCCGGGAAAATTGTTGCATGCTTTCGCCGGGGTAGCTGGCAGGTAAGTCTGTAATCCAATGCGTTAGTGTCTTGGCAATAGCCTCTGGTGTGTAACTGATTTTGCTGCCAGGGTAGTGTCTGGCCACGTGTGCAGTCGCGCTGGTGTCTGGTGTCATCGTGAGTACCGGCCTGCCGGTGCGCATGTATTCATACAGTTTGCCGGGCACTTGCAGGTTGAACACGGCATCTTGTATCAATACCAGTGCCTGGGCTTGTTGCATATAGTAGAGCGAATCCAGATAGGGCACTGATGGGGCGAACCGAACCAGGTCGTTGATCCCCAGTTCTAGCAGCTGGGCTTTGAAGTTGACGCCATCACCAGAGCCCTGGAAAACCAGCTCGAAGGTATCGCTGCTGATGTTGCCACTGGCTTTTAGTTGTTGCAGTGCTTTAAACAGAGGTAGGGGGTCTCTGCCATTGGGGTAAAGCACCCCACTGTAAAACAGGCTGAATTTGTTGTCCGAAAACGGGCTTTGTGTGCCTGGCTTGTGCTGGCTAAGCTTTTGCCAGTTGGTTTCGTCAAACCCGTTTTCTACGGTATAAAACTGGCAGTTGGCAACTGTTTGAAACGCCGATTGGTAAGTGTCTTTGGTGTTGTCGGTGGCAAAAATCGCGGCTTTCGCCCGTTTCATGGTCGATAAGTCGATCTTTTTCAGTGCAATAGTTTTCAGCTTAGGTGTGGGGTAATGATGATAACCAAATGGATCTTGATAATCGGCCACCCAGGGAATATTTGAGGCTTTTGCCAAGCGGCTGGCAATCACGTTGGCACTGGGTATCGGTGTTGTCGATAGTATTAAGTCGGGCTTGTGCTCCTTGATCAGCCGCTTGCCTTCTCTGATGGCACCGGGTATCCAGGTAGACCACCGGTCGATTGATGCCATCCAGGCAAAGTGCTTGCCTTTGATCGATAGGTGTCGATAAACATCCCACGCGGGCGTGCGGTAGGTTTTATCGGCAACACAGGCAGGGATGGATTGAGAGTCTTCCAGTGCATCGTAGGCGCTGGG
Organism: Cellvibrionaceae bacterium; assembly: GCA_050289485.1. GTDB lineage: Bacteria > Pseudomonadota > Gammaproteobacteria > Pseudomonadales > Cellvibrionaceae > JBNKFV01. The sequence goes on along the minus strand of JBNKFV010000024.1, from coordinate 49,815 downwards.
CTTAGCAGTTAATACGATAGGTTCCCAGCCGAAATCTGGCAGGTATTCCACGGCTTTGAGTGTTCGCTGTACGGCAGCCCCAGAGCTGGGTGGGAAATAGAACGCAATAATAAGTACTTTTTTGGTTTGCATAGTGTCTGTGGGCCGGGGTTCTTTATACCGTTGTTGATTTAGGGCTTACATCGTACAGGGCCATATAGTTGGCAACCATGGCCTGAATGCTGTACTTGTCGAGCACCATGGCACGGCCGCGATCGGCCCTTACTTGCGCCTGCTCGGGGTTGCTGGCAATCTCGATGATGCAAGCGGCCATGGCGTCTACGTTTTTGCTGGGAACCAACCAGCCTTCATTTTCGGTCATCAAATGGCGCACACCACCTACGTCGGTGGCGATTACCGGCAGGCCGCTGCTCATGGCTTCAAGAATGGTCATGGGCATGGCTTCATAAATTGACGACAGCACAAACAGGTGGGCTTTGGGCAAAATGCTGCTTACGTCGGTACGAAAGCCCAGTAATTCAACGCAGTCATGGAGGCCTTTGTCGTTGACGTGTTTTTTCAGGTTTTCGAACACTGGGCCGTCACCCACAATTTTTAATTTGGCGTTGGCCAGTGCCGCACTTTGCCTGCGTGCCTGTTTGAAGGCGTCGATCAATAGTACCTGATTCTTCACCGGGTCGGCGCGGCCTACTGTGCACACGGTAAATTCTGGGTACTTATCGGTTGTTGGACGATATTCGTCGACGTTTACGCCGTTGTAGATCAGCTGAATCTTGTCGTCAGAGAGATTGAGAACCTCTTTGCCCCAGGCAAGTAAGTCGGGTGATACCACCAAAAACTTGCGCATGAGGGTGGCAGAGATTTTGCGCACCAGGTTGTGCAGTATGTCTTTGCCGTCGGGGTCGTCGCCACCGCGGCCGTGCTCGCAATGAATACGGTTTTTTACCCCGGCCAACGCTGCAATCGGGTGGTATTCCACGGTACCAAAGTTGTAGGTGTGCAGGGTATCGGGTTTAATTTTTTTTAGCAGTTTGAACAATTTCCAGTGACAGCCGAGGTCTTTGCCGGGCTTTTTGTTCAGGGTGTACAGTGGTGTCGGCGGTTTGACTTGTGGGTAAAGTTTGGTTTGATCCGTCAGCGAAATAATTACATGCTGAACCGCATAGCTTGTGGAGTTGTTAATCAGATTAACGATGACCTGTTCCAGGCCGCCAAAGTCAAAGCAGGGCACCAGGTGAGCAACCGTCTTGATACGGGCAGCTGATTGATCAGTCATGGTCGTGAGACATCCTGTTGCTCAATGGTAATTGAGAGATCATTACGTACATTAGGGTAAGTTTTTGACAATCTGTGGGCCAATCAATTTGCTGACAAACACCGGTAGTCGTTGCCAGGCGGCGATCATCAACCGGTATTTGGGGTTGTTAGGGTTCAGTTCTGGCAGTGAATCGCCTTCAGCAAGCTGGTAGTGCCAGTACAAGGGGTGCGGTGTGGCGCCCCACTGTTTTTTGAAACGGTAGGTATTGGCATCTTTGCTGGAGCGGCCAAAATCAAAAAACGCGTAGCCTTGGCCAATGGCGTGGCTGAGTACCTGCCAGTACATGTACATGTTCACATTAGTGTGATTGTACTTGCGCAGTGAGGAGGCCCAGGGAATTTCCAGGGTGTCACGCCAGCCTATTAAAAAGGATGCGGCGGCGGGTTTGCCGTCGATATACGCAACCACAATCCAGCTACTGTTAGGCAGTGCATCAAGCAGATTGGCAAACCACTGTTTGCTGTATACCGGCGTGCCGAGGTCGCGCATGTTAATGGCAAACACATGGTAAAAATCGTTAAGTAGCTCTTTGTGACCGATACGGTGCGTGGGCTTGTGTTCGTCAGTTTTCTTAATTTGTGCCCGCACCTTGGTACCGATGTCGGACCATAGTGTTTCTACCTGATTGGGCAGTGCCAGCAGCATGGTAATTTTATCCTGCTTTACTGGTTGTATGTTGCGCTCATGTATGTGGCGCAGTTCGGTATGCTTGGCACCAATGTGCTTTGCCCATTGGGCAGCAGCCTCAAACAGCTTCTCTTCTATATCGGTAGTGTCGGCCAGTACGCCGCCATAATTGAAAAACGGCAGTGATACCACATAGTTGCCAAACAGTTTGCTGTTAAGTTGCACGAGTGGTAACACGCCTACGACGGTGCCATCGGCACTTTCTGCTATCAAGTAGTGGGTGTTATGGCCAAAAGATTGCTCGATCACTTGGCGAATACAATAAGGGTGGTAAGCCGATGCCTGGGGGTGTTGGGTGACGTAGGCGTCCCACCGAGCCGCGTCGTGTTCGGTAGCGGAGATAGTGCGTTCCAGCGTCAGGTTGGCACTGTGGGCGCCTGCAGCGGTGAATCGTTGTGGCGACTTTGTGCGCTCGCTGTCCGGCTTGCGATTTACGCTGGCAGCTTTTTTGCTGCCCTCCTGTTCGGCCTCCAGCATTTTTATCTGGCTGGTGAGGGCTTTCATTTCTGCCAGCAGTGCATCAATGGGTTCACCGGCTTTTTTGGCTGCACCTATTTTACGCGAGAGTGCACCTTTACGATCTTTAAGATCGTGTAAGGTAATCGAGGCTTTGGCAGTTGAGGCTTGCTCAGTCATGATTACTGGTAGTCCGTCAGCTATTCAAATGCAGGCGGCGTTTTGCCGCTGATGATGTCAACAATGCGGCTTGCCGCTTTGCCGTCACCATAGGGGTTGTGGGCATTGGACATAGCCTGATAGACCGACTCATTAGTAAGAATTTCCAGCGTATTGCCCACTATTTTATCAATCGAGGTGCCCACCAGTTTTACGGTTCCCGCTTCCACGGCTTCAGGGCGTTCGGTGACTTCGCGGGTTACGAGTACTGGCTTGCCCAGCGATGGCGCCTCTTCTTGAATACCGCCAGAATCGGTAATCACCAGGTCGCACTGATTTAGTAACCACACAAAGGGCAGGTAGTCTTGTGGGTCGATAAGAATAACGTTATTAACGCCCGCAAGGCTTTCGTTAACCGGTTTCTGTACATTTGGGTTTAGATGCACGGGGTAAACCAGCAACCAGTCAGGATGGGCTTGGGCAATGGTTTTTAATGCGGTGCAAAAGTCTAAAAAACCTTGCCCAAAGTTTTCTCGGCGGTGTCCCGTGATCAGTACCATTTTGCTGGGCCGGTTAACGATTGCTGACGAGACTTGTGTTGGCAAGCCGGGTGCCCAAAGGGCGGGGTCGTATTGGGTGAGCTGACTGCTCACATCGAGCAATGCATCAATCACTGTATTGCCGGTAACGTAGATATTTTCGGCAGCAGTATTTTCTTTCAGTAAGTTGCTTTTGGCTGTGTTGGTGGGCGCAAAGTGATAGGTTGCCAGTCTTCCGACTAAACTGCGGTTGGCTTCTTCCGGAAACGGCGCTGCCAGATTGCCCGTTCTTAAGCCAGCTTCAACATGGCCAACCGGAATTTGTAAATAGAAGGCAGCCAGCGTGGCAGCAAAACAGGTTGTGGTGTCACCATGCACTAGAACCAGCTCGGGTTGTACTTGTTTGTAAACATCCCGTAGCCCGAGAATGGCTTTTGAGGTGATATCAAACAGGTCTTGATTGGGCTGCATGATGCCCAGATCAAAATCAGGTGTAATTGAAAACAGGTTCAGCACCTGATCGAGCATAGAGCGATGTTGGGCAGTAACGGCCACCAGGCTGTCTATGCCGGCGGTCTGAGCCAGTGCATTAACCACGGGGGCCATTTTGATGGCTTCTGGGCGAGTGCCAAATACTGACAAAATCTTCAAAGGGTTGCTTCCTTGTTGTAAGCCGTATTTACGGGCAACTGATGCATGGTTTGGGCAGGTATTGTAGGGGCTGGTGTTGCTGGTGTCAGCAGCTTTGCCGAGAAAACGCGTAACGGAGCGCCAAGCAGATCAGTGGTGCAGCCCCCTGTAATTTACAGACAAAAAAAACCCCGGATAAACCGGGGTTTTTCGAACGCGTTTGCCGATTAAGCTTTTTGCTTACGACGTGCAGCGCCCAGACCAATCAAGCCTAAGCCCAGCAGAGCCAAAGAACCTGGTTCTGGCACTTTGGTCAGCAGGAAGTCACCAGAAGTGATGCTAACGTAAGATTCTGAGAAGAAGTTCAAAACAACTGCATATGGAGCGTCTGAGCTGAACTCGAAGCCATCAAACAGGCTGTAAGAACCAGTGCCAGTGAATGTGTCTTGAGCGATCATGTTGCTGTAGCTGGCTTGGAAAACGCTGGCAGTAACAGTCAGTTCGCCAGAAGTGTTGCCATCAAACAGGAAGCTAGCTGCGCCCATAATGTCGCTAGGGCTATTATCAATCGCAACAATTTGGAAAGCACCCGAACCTTGAGCAACGTAAAGTACGTCCATCAGTGGGTTGCCTGGCAGTTGGTCGTCGCCGATAACCGTGGTAGAGAAAACGTTCCAGCCGCCAACAGCAGCTGAAGCGCCAATGATGTCGCTAGCTGCTTGAGTGTCGTTTGCTGAACCATCGGTTACTACAACGTCATAAGTGGTGTCGAAGGCTAGGTTATCATCAAAAGCTAACGTGATGTTGGCTTGAGACGCAGCGGAAACGAACAGTGCAGCGGCTGTAGCCATGGCTGCGATAAATTTGTTTTTCATGTATGAAATCTCCAAGTGTAGAGCAGTTTTTGTTTGTTGCTCCGTATAAGCGATGTTTGTGCCAACTTTATAAAACGTATTTAAATCAATTGGTTACAATGTTTTTTGGTGGTTTTGTTGTTGTGTGGTGTAAAAAATGTCGACGAGAAATGTGTAGGAAAAGTGGCTTTGACAGGCGGGGATAATAAAAAACCCGGCGCTAGGCCGGGTTTTTTGGAGTGTTTCTGCTTAACGGGCTATCAAGCAGTTTTTTTGCGACGAGCAGCACCTAATCCTGCTAGCCCCAGACCCAGTAACGCTAGCGTGCCAGGCTCAGGAACTTTGGTTAACAAAAAGTCGCCAGAGGTAATGCTGACAAATGACTCAGCAAAAAAGTCCAGTACAACGCGGTATTCATCCAGGTTAGTAAACTCAAAGCCATCGAACAAGCTGTATGAGCCCGTGCCGGCAAAGGTATCTTGGGCGATGAGGTTGCCGTAGTTGGTTTGATAAATACTGGCAGTAATGCTGATCAGTCCAGAGCTGTTGCCGTCGAACAAGAATGCGGCTGGCCCAATAATACCGTTAGGTGATGTGTCACCAGCGATAATTTGAAACGCTCCTGAGCCTTGAGCACCGTATAGTACGTCCATTAGTGCATTGCCGGGCAGGTTGCTGTCGCCAATAACTGTTGATGTAAATACATTCCAGCCGCCCACCGCAGCGGTAGTGCCTACGATGCCAGCTGCTGCTTGGTTGTCTCCGGCATCGCCGTCTTCGATGTAAATATCATCCGCATCGCCCACTAGATTGTCGCTATCGAGGCGCAAGGTAATGGTTGCATGGGATAATGATGCTGTGAGTAGGGACGCCAGTGCGGCTGCCGCTATCAATAACTTCTTCTTCATTGGGTATCTCCTTTTCTATCAGTCCTGTTTGTTGTGAATTCCCAACATACTGCGAAACGTTGGTTTAGCTTGATTTAGTTCCCGTGATTTGGGGATCCGGTAGTCCACCTAAAATCAAGCTAAAACTGTACCAGTTTAAAAATTGCTCAAAAAATCAGCAGCTTGTAGAGTTGATGCTTCAACTGACTGTAGGCAACTGTAAATATCATCGACACATTTATGGCTACAGTTGATTTTCGGCCTCTGAAAGGTGCTGCTGTATAGCTGTGTTTTTTGGCGACAATTCTGCCGCTTTGCGCAAATGTTGCAGGCCTTCCTGTGTTTCGCCTTTTTTAACCATTATCCAGCCTAGCGTATCTAGAATCGTGGGGTCATTGGGTGCTAAAGCGTGAGCTTTTCTCGCCATTTCTTCGGCCCTGCTGTCGCCAATTTCAAGATAAGCCCATGCCAAATTGTTAATATGTGATACGTTGTTTGATTGTCGGCTCGCCAAGTCCTCAAGCAGTGGAATGGCGTCTTGATAGTTTTTCTCGCTTAAATAGCTATGTGCTTGCAGGGTGTTCGCGGTTGAACTCGATGGAATTTTGGTCAGCCATTCGTTCATGAAAGCCGTTGCTTGATCGTTAGCATTGGATTGCTTGAAAATTAAGAAAATCTGTTTGCCTAGTTGGCTCGAGGGTTTGATATTCCATGCGCTTTTGTATTCTGCAAGCGCGGTGCTTAGATCGTTTTGCTTTAAGGCCGCGTCACCACGAATTTCAGCCGCGAGTTCTGGCCGGGCTGAAGCCAATTGATTGGCTACTGCAATTGCATTACTGAATTCATCCTGCATTATCTCAGCCTTAGCTAAGGCCTTTAAAAGGCTGGCTGAGTTAGGTGAGTAACTCAAACCTTCCATCGCCGCTTCTTTGGCTGCTTTATAATTTCTATCAGAGATGGCAGATAAACTTTGCTGTAGTGCTGTTGTGGTTCTTAATTCTTTTAACGGAATTGCAAAGACCTCTTCACCTGCAGTGATTGATTTATAGGCGGTATCGAAATCTTTTTTAGATACGTAAAAATCAACCAGGGCTGTTAATGCGACGAAGTTTTTACGTTGTTTAAATGCACTCTCTGTGCGCTCAAGAGCCTGTTGAATTTGGCCGGATTTTTCTGCGGCCAGCAAGTAGCCTTTAAATACTTGAGGGGCACTGTCGTCTATTTCTATTGCTTTGATAAAACTTCTCAACGCATGTTCGGCGTCTCCGCTCTTCAGCTGGGTTGCTCCGAGACCTTGCCAGGCCAACCTGTTTTTCGGATCGAGGTCAGTTGCCGTTTGGAATTGTATGAGAGCTTTTGATGATTTTCCTATGCCCTGATTGAATTGACCTGCCAATACATAAGTATCAGCCGAATCTGGTGAATTTTTTAACGCCCTATCGATGATTTGTTCAGCGGAATCTGGTTGCTTGATAAGCAAAAGTTGTAGGCTGAGCGTACGCAAAATATTAATGTCAGTTGGGTTTTCCGCATAGGCAGCATTTAAAATGTTGAGTGCAGTTTCAGGTTTTGGGGGTGAGATGCTGTTGTAGTAATCCGCCAACAGGATGCTGGCGTGGGTATCCTGAGGGTAAAGATTGATAGCTTTTTGTAGTGTAGCAACACCTTTGTCGGTAGCACCTGTTTTTAATAGTGCTGTACCATATAGTGCAAGCTTGGTTGGGTTTGATTCGAGGTCGTCGGCGTTTTCCAGGATGCTGACGACCTCGTTCGGATTGTTCATTTTGATACTGTTGATCAGTGCTATTTGGTTTGTCGTATCCGTAGCCAACTCTGGGTCGTAATCTTTTTCAAAATATTCTGCAGCTTCCTCTTGGTTGCCTCGAAGGTAATTAATCGTTGCCAGTAGTTCGGTTGCTTTTGAAAAGCCTGGATATTTTTCGATTAGGCTTTCCAGTATATCGGAGGCCTTGTCTAATTCGCCGATTTTTGCATGTTGCAAGGCTTCCTCGTATTGACCGGTAGCGACTTCCATGCCAGGAAATGCTTCAGAAAGTATTTTGGTATAGATCATGGCCTCGTTGGGGCGTCCCTGGCGAGAAAGTACTTCCGTTAGCGCTCTTAAAATATTGGCCTTGACTGGCGTGATAACGTCTGTGTTGGGGAGGTATTGTAGCGCATTGGTAAGCAGCTCTTCTGCCTGGTTTAAGTCACCATCACCTGCTGCCAGCTTTGCTTCAAAAAAGGCAATTTCTGGATCATTTGGTTGTGCAGCTTTTAACTCTTGCAAAAGTTTGAAGCTCTTTTGATACTGGTTTTGCTCTGCGTAGGCTTGAGCAAGGCCTAGCCTGGCCTGTGTGTTGTCCGGCTGTACGTCTAATACTGCACTATAAGTATTTAAAGCCGGGGTTACTTCACCCAGTTTGAGTAAAGTGTCAGCTTTTACCAAATTAGCTTCTGCAGAAGTTTGGTCGGCAACCTTTGCGAGTGTGTTAAGTGCTGATTTGAATTTTCCATAGCCGGCATAGGCTTTGGCCAGGGTGATAAGGTAGTTGTCGGTATGTTGTTCTTCCGGGATTTGTTCCAGTTGTTGTATAGCCTGATGGTATTGCCCCATATCCACCAATATGTTGGCAAGAGTGATATGTGCGTCCAGGCTGTCGGGTGATTCCTGTATGGCATTCTTAGCTTCAATAATGGCAGCGCGGTATTGCCCTTGTATTGTGTATGCGCTTGCTTGCTTTAGGTGTTGCTGAAGCTGCTCCTGCCCACCTCTGGAGTGATCGCCACACCCGGCAATGGCCAGGCTCAGGGCTGTTGCCGTGCTGGCTTTTAAAAGCAGTTTAAATGCCTTTTGTGATTTGCCCGATGTCATAATTTTTTCCTTAACAGTTTATCTCAACAAAATGCGATCTGCTGTGTCGTGGTTGTTTAGGGTTTTACTCGCTGCTCATTGGCTGAGGCGATAAGCGCTGGTTTAGCGCTGTAGTAGTTTTTTGGCCTCTGTGACATGCTGCTCAATTTCCTTATTATCGGGGGCCAGTGCGAGGGCCTTTTCCAGTATGGCCAACCCCTCTTGTACTTGTTTATTTTTTACCAGTATCCATCCGTAGGTATCGACAATATCTGCTCGCTCTGGTGCGAGTTGGTAGGCTCTCTGCGCCGTGCTTAGGGCCTCTTTGTTGTTGGTTTGCAGGTAGGCCCATGCCAGATTGTTGAGCGTGACCGGCGAGTTGGGGGCAAGGGCTATAACGCGATCAAGATAATTGATGGCGGCTTGGTAGTCGTTGTCTTCCAGGGCTTGATCGGCAGCAAGAGACAATGCGGTTGGGCTTTGGGGAAGTTTTTCCAGCCACTCTGGCAGAAAGGCATTTGCTTCGTCCGCACTTTGTTCAGACACTTTGAGGCCATAAATTTTCTTGGCTGTGAGTTCGAATGGCTGTTTGTTCCAGCTATTTTGCAGGTAGGTCAGTGCAGTGGCAGTTTTCTTTTGTGCCAAGGCAATTTCAGCCCGCATTATCTGAGATACCGCATAATTGGTTTGCTCCAGTTGTTGGGCCAGTTCGCGGGCATTGTCATAATTGCCGAGTCTGGTTTCGGCTTCTACAAGGAGCCCGAGCAAACGCTCATTACTTGGGTCTTGTTGCAGCCCTTCCAGGGCGACTGATTTTGCCTGCCCATAGGCTTCCTGGCGCATGGCCAGAGCGGCTTCGTGATAGGCAATCAATGCATCGGCTTGCTGCAACAAGGGTTCAGAAAATGACTTTTGGGCCTGGTCAATTTCACTATGGGCTTGTTTGAACTGCTGCAGGCGAGTGTAATGCTCGGCGAGCACCAAGTAGGGCTGCACGGTGGCAACCTGTGGTTTTAAGGCGTTAAGTTTGGCCTCACCTATGTCGGCTTTATCTTGCGTCAGGTAAGCCTGTAGTAGTCCACGATAGCCATTAATGCCAGCAGGTTCCAGCTGAATAACTTTTTCAAAAGCGTTGATGGCATCATCCCAGGCGCTGGCTTGGAGACTGGCTGCGGCATAAGCAGTTAGCACCGAAATATTGTCAGGCTCGCTGGTGAGGGCTTTGCGATACATCTGGCGGGCGCCTTCGTAGTCTTTTTTAAACAACTTGGTGTCGGCAATGAGTTTGAGTACTTTCGGGTTTTTCGGATCGTTTTGTTGTGTTTTTTCGAGCAGGGTATCGGCTGTGCCTATTTGCCCCATAGAGTAATATTGCCGGACCAAGCGTGCGAGAACCTGTGAGTCCTGCTTGCCTGATTCGCTGCCATAGGCAGCCTGTAGTTGCTCCAATGCTTTTTGGTTGTTCAGGTTTTTGCTATACAAGTCTGCCAGTGCTACCCGCAGTCGATAATTGTCGGGTTGCCTTTTGACCGCTTTGAGTAGGGCCTGTTCGCCTTCTTGCGCTTTGCCGGCGGCGAAGGCGGCCATGCCATACAGAGCCAGGGCCTGGGGGTCGTCGGTCTCGTCGATACTGCCTCCCAACAACTCCATAACCTTGTCTGGCTGATTGAGCCGCAGGCTGGTTTGTGCGGCCACGTTGGTGGCCAGTTGTGATGCCGTCTCCGGATCGAGGTTTTCACTGAAATAGCTTTCGGCTTTTTCATAGTCGCCTTGCAGGTAGCTGATGATACCCAGTAATTGCGCCCCCTGCTCAAATTGCGGGTAGTCTTGCAACATTTCTTCGAGATTGGCTTTGGCCTGGGGCAGGTCGCCCTGCTGCAGGTGTTCCAAGGCTTTTTTAAACTTTGCCTGGGCCAGATCGGCTCCGGGGTAGGCTTCAGAAAGGGCTTTGGTGTAAACCATGGCCTCTGATGACCGCCCCTGTTGAATCAGTATACTGGCCATGTTTCTCATGACATTGGCTTTTAGCGGCGTGATGATGTCGGTGTTAGGCAGTCGCGCGAGCGTTTCGGTCAGCAGTGCTTCCGTGCGTTCGAGGTTGCCGTCTTTCACTGCCAGCTGCGCCTCAAATAAACTGACCTCTGGATCTTCAGGCGCCGTTTGTTTCAGTTCCAGCAGTAGCTGAAATGCCGAGTGGAAGTTGTTTTGCTCGGCATAAAGTCTGGCTTTACCCAATTGTACGTCTTTGTTATCCGGTGGCAGGCTTGAGTAGACGGTCATGGCGTCGTTGAGTTTGCCGAGTGCGTGCAGCGCTTTGCCTTTAAGCAGGGATGCTTCAAGCTGGTTTTGGGTAACCGGGTTGGCCAGTGTTTTCAGGGCACTTTCGTATTTGTTGCGGTGGATCAGCATACTGGCTTCAGCCAGCAAGTAGTTGAGGTCGTTGTGGTGTGCTTCTGGTACGGCTTTTAATTGTTCTGCTGCTTGCTGGGTGTAATTGATATCTAAAAAGATATTGGCCAGAAGAATGTGTCCGGCAGGGTCTTGTGGATTCTTTTGTACCGCATTGCGCCCTTCGATGATAGCTGGGCGGTACTGGCCTTGTTGCCGGTAGCCTTCGGCCTGCTTTAAATGTATAGCACTCTGTTCGGCGTCTTGTGCCTGTTTGTCGCCACAGGCAGTGATAAATAGAAGGCTGGCTGTCAGACACAGTAGGTGGCGTGAATGTTGTAACAGTAGCTGAAAAGCGGTGCGAGTATTTAACATCATGTTCCCTATTCAATTAATTATTTTGCATCTGCTGTCGGTAGACCCAGACTGGCGGATAAGCCGGTCAGACATTCGGTGTGGCGTGGCAAATGGTTGCTAGCTGTGATCACGTTAGTTAGTGTTAACAAACCGAAGGTGCAATATGCCGCAGGTTCGGATCATGTAGTTTAACAAGGGAAGTGGAAAGAAAATACTATGTTGTGGCTGGCTGGCTGGCTGGTTGTCTTCTGCAAACGGGTAGGAGGCCGGTTACGAGCCTACTGTGTAGAGTTGTGGTTCGGAGAATTCGCTGTAGAAGCCATTGATATCAAAGGTGGCTACCATCACTTCGTAGGTGCCTGCGCTCAATTTACCAAGGGCGTAGTTGCTGATGTTAGCACCCTCAATGGTTATTGTGGTATAGCCGGTATCCTCAATACTACGAAATTTAATTTCAAATCCGCCAATTTCGTCAACTGGGATTAGGCGTCCGTTTTCTCGGGTTTTGGGGGCGCTCCAGAATAGAGTCGTGGTGTATTTGCCTGTTGCATTGTTTGTCGTATTCTCTCCCTGTCCAACCTCATTATTATCAGGCTGTGGAGGTGCCGCGCTACTGCCACCGCCTCCACCACAGGCACTGAGGAGCAAAAGGCAGGTTGCGAACCAAAGTCTACGGTGGGATAGGCATAACAATGTGGGCCAGATAGCGCCAGTATTTAACATCATGTTTCCCCTGTTTCCTTTGGTTGCCCTGACGGAAAGAATTAGGAGCCAAGTGTGTAGAGCAGTGGCTCAGAGAACTGGCTGTACACTCCGTCTGCATCAAAAGTGGCTATCATGAATTCGTAGGTGCCGGGATTGAGATTGCCCAATGTATATTCGTGGACGTCAGCGCCCTGAACCGTGATAGTCATATAGCTGGCATCATCAACGCTGCGGTATTTGATTTCGAACCCGCCAATCTCATTGTTGGCCAGTGTATCACCATTTTCACGGGTGTCAGGTGTGGCCCACGACAACGTAGCGGCATATTTAGTTGGGTCTTCATTGTCTACAAGGACAGGGTTTTCATTGGTTACGGTTTCTTCTTCCTGGGTGATTAGAGAATTATCCACGGGTAGTTCATCAGATACTGTTTCTTCCTCAGTTGTTACCTGTGGGCTGCCACTTTGGGTGTCTGTTACTTCTTCTTCAGTTGTTACCTGCGGGCTGTCGCTTTGATTGTCGGTTACTTCTACTTCGGGTTCTTGTGTTGACTGGTTTGGCTGCGACGGACTTGTAAGCTCTACCACTGTGGCGGTAGAGTCTGCGGTCGGCAATGTGTCCTTTGTGTCTGTAAAGCCAGAATTAGACGGTTGGCCACTGTCTGCGACAGCATTTGACAGCTCTCCCAAAGGGCTGGTATCGCTAATATCGGGTAGGCCATCGTTGTCATCGTCAGCGTCGACACTATTGAGAATGCCGTCGTGATCAGAGTCCAGGTTGGCGGCATTGGTGGCATATTGAGCAAAGTGGGCTAAGGCTCTTTCTGCTGCAACAAGTTCAGTGGTTGCTACCTCTCCGTTGGCCAGTATATGTTGTATCGATGGAAGAGCTTGAAATTCCTCGCTGGGCAGTTCGAAATCCTCTATACGCAGGTCTGCAGCATTGATGGCTGAGATGGTTAGGTTGGAAAAGGTGATCTCGGTGTCAACATTGCCATCATCATCTAACGACTGAAACAATCTTAATGCGTTTATCACGCTATTTTCGTTGAGGTCGGTAGTTCCGAATAAATCCAGCGGCGTGATCACTGGTGCGCCGGCGACGGCCGTAAACTGTATGCTACCTAAGGAAAATACGACGCTGTCTCCGGTCTCATAGAAAAACTGACCCTGTGTATCGGTTCTGCCTTTGCGGCCAGACGAGGTGGTATATCCCACATTTGCCATTGGGCTGTCTATCAGTATCCCGGTTTTTAATTGTGGTTCTTGACTCTGCTCAGCAGACGACTCTTGTGGAGCAGGGGTAGCAGTTTCATTACTCGTATTGGAGGCTGGTATCTGTTCGTTGCCGGTCGACTTGGACGATTCCTCGCCACCACCACCGCCGCAAGCTGCTAAGGCGACACAGAGAGTAGCCAGTGATAGCGATGTTCTTAATGTATTTTGCATAGGCTTTTTCATACGATAACCCCTCTGGTCAAGGGTGGTTTCCTGCTGATGACCGTTAGAGGTTATTTTCTTTATTTTAAGCTTCTTTACTGTGATTTGATTGGCACTTTAGTGTGGTGGATTCGAGCTGGCATGGTGCGGCTATGGGATATGCGACATATATCAACTTTTTTATAAACTGAGATAGTGGCATATCGAATAGACGCGAGAGTTATTTGCGTGCCAAGCCTTAAGGGTTAGGCTAGTCGCTCATTTGCATCCCATACTTTTTCATCAGGTCGTAGAGGGTGGGGCGGGTGACGCCAAGTAGCTTGGCGGCAGCGGAGATATTGCCATCGGCCATCGACATAGCCTGCAAAATCGCAGCGACTTCAGCCTGTTGCCTGACTTCGCGCAGGGACACCACCAACTCGCCAGAGGTCGGCAGGCCCAGATCTTCGATGGTAATGTGTTTGTCCTCACTCATGATAACGCCGCGTTTAATCTTGTTTTCCATCTCGCGGATGTTACCAGGCCAGGGGTAGCTTTCGATGGCTGTGACGGCTTCGGGGCTAAAGCCAACGACTTTCTGGCCCTGGGCCTGCGCGAAGCGTTTGAGGAAGTGCCTGGCAAGCAGTATTTTATCGCCAACACGCTCCCGTAGGGGCGGAATATGAATCACCATTTCGCAGATGCGGTAGTAAAGGTCTTCGCGGAAGGTGCCTTCGGCGACCATGGCTTCGAGGTCTTTGTTGGTGGCGCACACTACGCGCACATCAACGGGAATTTCGGTTCGCCCGCCCACGCGCTCAATTACCCGTTCTTGCAGAAAACGTAGCAATTTTGCCTGCAAATTCAATGGCATATCGCCAATTTCGTCGAGAAACAAGGTGCCGTTTTGGGCGGTTTCGATTTTGCCTTCGGTACGTTTTGCGGCGCCGGTAAAAGCACCTTTTTCGTAGCCAAACAGCTCGCTTTCCATGAGGTTTTCTGGCACTGCTGCGCAGTTGATGGCGACAAATCGGTTGTCTCTGCGAGGGCTGAGGGTGTGAATGGCCCGTGATAGCACTTCTTTACCGGTCCCGCTCTCGCCCAGTAAAGTACAGGTCACATCGGTGGGGGCAAGCTTTTCCAGGGTGCGGCAAATTTTGAGCATGCGCGGATCGGAGGCGATAACGCCTTCGAGCGGCGAGTGAATCTGTTGTTGCAATTGGCGGTTTTCGTCTTCCAGTTCGTACATGTGGAAGGCGCGCTGCACAATTAGATCGAGAATATCGGTGTTAACGGGTTTTTCATAGAAGTCGTAGGCACCCATGGCGACGGCCTTGAGGGCGTTTTCGCGATCGGCTTTACCGGTCATCACGATAATTTTACTGGCTGGGGCGATTTTTGAAATCTCGCCAATACAGAGAAAGCCTTCTTCTACGCCGTCTTCATCGGGGGGTAAGCCGAGGTCCTGAATAATCACTGCCGGATTGATTTGCCGAACCAGATTAACCGCGCTTTCCCGGTCGCCGGCGATTACCGTTTTGTACTGGTCGAAGTGCCAGCGCAACTGGCTTTGCAGGCCCTGATCGTCTTCAATGATCAGTAAGGTTTTTTCCGTATTATTTGCACTCATAGTCGATCTTATTGCTTATCCTTGGACTGGTTTCAAGCATTATGCTACTGCTCAGACCTGTATCGGCAGTTTCAGGGTAAAGGTAGTACCTTTACCCAGAGTACTGCTGACTGTCAATGAACCACCTAAACTTTGAATGTATTC
Organism: Cellvibrionaceae bacterium; assembly: GCA_050289485.1. GTDB lineage: Bacteria > Pseudomonadota > Gammaproteobacteria > Pseudomonadales > Cellvibrionaceae > JBNKFV01. The sequence goes on along the minus strand of JBNKFV010000024.1, from coordinate 34,789 downwards.
CCTCGATTGGTAAACACCGATACCCATGCCTTTGCCTGACTTGGTGGTTTCAAACGGTTTGAAGAGCGAATTCTGAATAAAGTTGGTATCCATTCCTATGCCATTGTCGATGATATCAATGACAGCCTGTTTGCCAATCTTATTGAGGGTGACCTTTACCCAGCCATCTTTGGTAGTAGCTTCCTGGGCATTCTTAATCAAGTGGGTAATGGCCATGCCCAGGCGGTCGCGGTCGGCCTTGACCAGGCAGCTTTCGCCCTCATTGATAAATTGCGGGGTTGGCTGATTTTGATTGCAGTGACTGATGGCTTTTTCCAGCAGTTCTGTCACCGACAGCGATTTCACTAACTCGGTTTCGCGGCGGTTGAGCTTCGCCAACAGGTTGGTCATGCGGGCCACCGAGTTGCTGATGGTTTGAATGGTGTCTTCAACAAACTCCGGATTGTCCTTGTGCTTCTCGGCGTTTTTTACCACCAGTGCCTGTTGCGCAATCAGGTTGTTAAGGTCGTGAATAATAAAGGCCACCAACTTGTTGTAGGCGTCAAACTGTCGGCTTTCGGCCAGCTGTTCGGCCTGCTCGTGGCGCTTGATAAAGTCTGCCAGCTGGCGGCCCACGGCTTTGAGCAGGTCGAGATCTTCCCAGCTCAGCGCTGTGTCTACCGCAGGGCGGGTAAGAATCATAAATCCCACCAGTTCGTTGGCGGTTACCAGTGGCAGAATCAACCACAGACCAGGAATGTTTTTGGTCCAGGCGGGTAAACGGTCGTTATAGCGGCTCAGCTCGTTGTCGCTGGTGCTGTTGGGTGAGAATACCCACTCGGCTTCACGCAGTACTTCGGTAAACGGGCTGTAGGCTGGCTCCTTGGGTAGTTCGAGCGTCGCTGGCAGGTCTACACGGTACCCAGGGTTGTAGCTGTCTTCCTTGCGTATCCACAGAGCACCGCCGGGACAGTTAAAAATGGAGGCAACCGCGTAAAAGGCGCGCTGACGCGAGTCTTTTGAGTCGCTGGGTTGTGACAGATAGTTAATCAGGCGCAGCCATTCGGTGCGGTAATCATATTTGTGGCTGAATAGGTGTTTATTAATCAGTACCGACAAACGCGAACGAATCGTACTGGAAATAAATACCGCGGCAATGGCCATGACCGCGCTGAACAAGATAAAGGTATAGAGTACGGTACTCCAGTCGCCACCGTAGGTTTTAACGAAGTAGCCACCCATGGCCAGCACGGTAATAAATAGCCCGGTAACAATCAGTGAGGTGCTGTAAAACGCAATAGGTCGTGAAATCGCGAGCCCGGCCGGGTGTTCTCTTTGCTCTGCAAACAGTGCGGCGCCCAACGCCATAAAAAATGCGGTGGCCATCGCGATGGCTGCGCGGGCCTGCAACAGGCTGTTGCCCGACTCGCCAAACAGCAGGCTGTGTGAATGCAGGTAGATGTCGTAAATGAAAACGGCGGCCAGGTTAAGGCACAGCAGTTTGATCTGGCGATCGACAAAGGTGTTTTTGTAGAGTTGCTCAACACTGAAGATAGCAATGATCGCCAGCAACAGGTTTGTCCAGTGCCCCAGAGGTTCTACAGCACCGGGCACCAAAATACATAGGGCCAGCATTAATCCTGAGAGCAACCAGCTAGCTCCGTGTAGCAGACGTTGGCCTAGCGGCGCGATGGCATGGGCCGACTGGATTAAGGCCTGGCTGAGTCCGAACACCCATGCGCTGTAGTGCAGTGTTTCGAGAAAGGCCAACCAGCGAACACCGAACTCCGGCTGATAGTGGGAGTAGACAATGCCCCCCAGCCACACGGTGTTGGCGAGAGCGGCAAACGCAAGGCCGAGATTGATAAGCCGTTTGGTGCTCTGAAAAATAAACACGCCAGCAAGAATGGCCGACAGAATGCAGGCGCTGATATACGCAGATGACGTAACAGTTGAGTAATCCATGGTGTTGAATGCTGTTCCAAACAATGGGTAGGCACGCCCGTAATAGGGCTTGTTGTGGCGCGCGCCCTGTGCGGCTATGCCTTAATTAGGGCTGCGGGGCCATTTTACTCGCCAGCGGCGGGCTGAGTCTGACATGTGGTTGCACGAATTACAACGCATGCTGCCGTAATGCCCTGAATTACAAGGAAAATCTCTTTGAGGAGCCTTGATCGGTTTGCGCGAGATCAAGCACACACCATTAAACAGGGTGTTGGCGCGATAATTTAACCCGCACGGCATTTCCGCCCTTCGCCAAATGTGTCTATAATGCGGCCTCAAATTATTGTGGCTATAAATACCTGAATATCGTTTAAAAGCTAAAGCAAGAGAGGACACACCGTGAGTTGGACCATTAAGCCTGTAAGCCTGTTCGCTGCTGTGGGATTGTTGGCGATTTCTTTATCTGCAACCAGCGCCTCTTCGGTGGAAGACGCGGTCGCTGAACGTATCAAGCCAGTGAGCAACACGTGTATGTCTGGTGATGATTGTGCGGCAGCACCGGTTGCCGCCGCTCCTGCGGAACCCCGCACTGGCCAGCAGGTGTACGATAAAACCTGTTTTACCTGCCATGCGGCAGGTGTATCTGGTGCGCCTAAGTTCAGCCACGCTGATGAGTGGGCTCCGCGTATTGCCAAGGGTGTGGATACTCTTTATACCCATGCCTGGAATGGTTTCACCGGTGATAAGGGTATGATGCCTGCGAAAGGCCTGTGTATGGACTGTAGCGAAGACGAGATTAAAGGCGCGGTTGATTACATGGTTGAAAACAGCAAGTAGTCGGCCCTTGTACTAATCACTTTGCTTCTATAACCAACACCTTTGTTCTTATAAAAAGCCGCTTGATGCGGCTTTTTTATTGTCTGCCTAAAACCACCTCCATAGGAGGTGGTGATCGTCAAATCGAGGCTGAGCCTGAGCATTGGGGGCACCCATAAGGATCAAATCATGTTCCATGGCTCAGATTGCTGATAAACCCCAGCATTTTTGCTGGGGTTTCTTGTTTTTAGGGGGAGCTGAGTGTTCAGCTTTCTTTTTGAGATGTTTTAGTCACGCGGCCCCTGGAGATCCAGAATCGGCACTCTGAAAGCCTGGAGACGCTCTCTGGCATCCGCAAAGCTGCGTTCGACGGTTTCTTTGCGCCGCGCGTAAAGGGCTTTCCCACCGCACGCGTGGAAGGCTGTATAACATCCCCGCCGTTAAACAGTGGAGGCACGCAGGACTGCATTAATATTTTTTAAAATTTGGCTGGATTCTTACGCGATGCCTTTTTAGGGAGGGACACCCGTATGCCGGATGCTTGGCCAGCATATCAGATCAAACCCAATTAACAGTAATATCCAAATGCACCGGGCCGGATAAGGAGTTGGTAATTAAGCAACCCGCTTCTGATTTTTCAAGAATTCGCCTGGCCTTTTCTTCGGTCACAGTTGCCGGTACAGTCAGCCCAACCTTAAGCACAAAGTTGGTAAATTTTGTGGTTCCGTCGACACGATCAAGGGTACCTTCTGCTGTGCAGTTTAATGACGCCCATTCCAGCTTGGAGGCTCGGGCAATTGCCCTAAACGTCAATACAAAACAATCGGCGACAGCCGCCACCAAGAGAGTTTCTGGTGACCACAAATCGCCGGGGCCGCCGTATTCGGCTGGTGGCGCAGAGTCAATGGCTGGCAGTTTTGGGCTGGTTAAATCAATACTGCCCGTGGGTGCGGCGGTAGCGGCGACATGGTAGTGGTGTGGTAAATCCTGCATAGGCAACTCCAATGGTTATACCCGAAATAGTGATAGCCAATCTTTAGGGTACCGCTGAAAACGCAAAAGGTACCCGTAGTACAGGGATGCACTGCCATATCGATAACGACAAGTTATGGATTTTGTAAGAGAACCAGTAGTCCGATTGTCAGTTATCATGCTCTGAATCATTCAGGAATAAATTATTCAGAGCACTAATACGAACGGTAATCCACCCAGCATGAACACCGTTTGATATCGGTCATTAAGCTCACAAGTAACTCTGATTCTGCCTCAATACAGTAACAAGCCACACCGTTATCCAGCGATAAGATCCAAAAGGTAGCGACATCTCAGGGGCCCTGGCGGCAAAATTACAAATAAAAGTGTCGTTATCAAAACTGCACTCGCAACAACATTGCAAGAGAAACCCTGATGCCTAAAAAAAGACGGGTTAATCCACAAAGCGACTGAGGCGGCGACGCAAGGCGCGATTCTCTTCGCGCAACTGCTCCACCTCATCCAACAAGTCAATTGCCAGCGCAATCCCGGCCCAGTCCACATTCAGGTCTCGGTGTAAGCGCACGGCTTTTTGCGTCACCGTTAACATGGTTGGACTGAACAACCACTCTTCAGGCGTGGTCCCAAGGGGCTCAATAATGCCCTGTTCAACAATTTCGATCACGGTATCTTCTGCCACACCGGTTCGCAGGCAGACTTCGGTAAAGTTCAGGTAACTGGCTTCAGCATTGCTCATGACACATCACTCCATTCGGCCCGTGGATCAAACGGGGCAAGTTCCGCTAACTGCTGCCACAGGGCGTCGGTGGCCGGCTCGGTGGCAGGCGGCATCACGACTTTTAAGACTGCATAAAGGTCGCCCTGAATATGTTTACCTGGCAATCCGCGGCCTTTAACGCGGAAGCGTTGCCCGCTTTGACTGTTCGCGGGAATAGTGAGTTTGATTTTGCCGGACAGGGTGGGCAAAGTCACTTTGGCTCCCAAAGCGGCTTCCCAGGGGGCAACCGGCAGGGTAATAATCAGGTTGTGCCCTTCTACATCAAACAGCGGATGTGGTACCAACCGAATTCGCAAATATAAATCACCATTGGCCGCTTTGCCCGCACCCAGACCGCCTTGGCCCTCCAAGCGTATACGCTCGCCGTCCATGACTCCGGGCGGTATTTTTACCTTGAGCGTTTTCTTTACTTCGGTCAGGCGCCCGTCACTGTCATAGCCCGGCAAGTGATAGGAAATTTCTTTCAATTCCTCCGACAAGGTATCTTCTAGAAATATTGGCAAGTCGGTTTCAACATCCTGGCCACGCTGGCTAAAAGGGTCTCGACGACGCTGGCCTCGAGGTTGTCCACCACTGCCAAAAATCGAAGAAAAAAAGTCTGAAAAATCAGCCTGATGATAACTCTCGCCTCCGCCCCCGGCAGAACCAGAAGGCTGCCACCCTGGCGGCGGACGAAACTCCTCCCGCTGGTTCGCGTACTGGCGCAATTCATCATACTCAGCCCGCTTGGCGCTATTTTTCAACACTTCATAGGCTTCGGTGACCTCTTTGAACTGGGCCTCGGCATTAGCATGCTTACTCACATCCGGATGGTATTTCCTGGCGAGTTTGCGGTAAGCAATCTTGATGGCTTTATCGTCAGCGGTAGGGTCAACCCCCAGAATTTTGTAATAGTCTTTGAATTCCATAAGGTATCCATTATTACTGCAGGTTTATGACTTGAGGCCGCGCGCTAAAACCCCTGACGCGCTTAGCTTTACTATATACCAATGCAGCTATAGCGGTAGTCCGTATCTGGAAAATCACACGGTAATCTACAAAACAGAATAATAACCATGCCTGCGCGTACTTTTTACGACGTCAACCAGCCCGCTACCGTATCTCTGTCAGGTACAGCCCCGGCGTGCATCAGCTGGCTATCGACAACCACTGCCGGTGTTCTCATTACGCCATACTTGAGCATAATTTCCGGACTCGTCTGTTTAACAACGTGTACCGAAACCCCACATTCTTTAGCAACCGCTTCAATAAGCTCAGCGGTCTTTACACATTTTGTGCAACCACTGCCAAGCACCTCCACTTCTTTCATAAATCTGCCCTATAACACATACAGTAAATTAATCAGCCAACCAACCAGCGTAAATGACAAGAGTAAAAGCACAAAAATAATCGAGAGCAACTTCCACGTCATCACTTGTTTTAACAAAATAAATTCGGGAAAACTTGCCGCCACGGTGCTCATGCAAAATGCCAGGGTTGTTCCCAGAGGCAACCCTTTTACAATTAAACTTTCCATCACTGGAATAACGCCCGTGGCATTTGAATAGAGAGGAATACCGGCGAGAACGGCCATTGGCACAGACCACCATTGCCCGTCACCTAAATTGGCGGTAAACCACGAATCCGGTACAAAACCATGTAGGGCGGCACCCAAACCAACACCGATAAATACCCATTTCCAGACACGACTTAAAATATCCAGCAGCTCGGCTTTAGCAAACGTATGACGCGCCTGAAACGACAGTTTCGGTTTAATAGCCGGGCTGACATCGGTACCCGCAGCAGTTTGATAGGCTTTCAGTGCAAAAGGTTGTAAAAGTCGTTCTGCACGAATCAAGTCAAGAAAAACACCACCGGCAATACCTACCGCCATGCCCACTACACTATAAATCAGTGTGGTTTTCCATCCGACCAAACTCAATAACAGCAATACAGCAACTTCATTAATCAGTGGCGACGTTAACAGAAAAGACATGGTAATACCGACGGGAATACCGGCAGAGGTGAAACCCAGAAAAATCGGTATACTTGAACAGGAGCAAAACGGCGTTATAGCCCCAAAGGTCGATCCCATAAGATAGCCAGCAAACTTATTATTTTTCGCCAGGTAATCACGCACTCTTTCGACATTCAGGGAAGCGCGAATAAGCGCAATCACATAAATCATCAACACCAGCAGGAAAAATATCTTGGTTGTATCTTCAATAAAAAATTGAATTGACCCGCCCAACTTTGAGCCTGGTACTAAACCCAGAACAGAATATGTCAGCCAATCGGCTAATCTTGTGAAGATGGCTAGCATAGCTACGCTCTACTATTGTCGAAATAAGGCTTGGACTGAAAACTTTCCCCACACGGATGAATATCACTACGCTAACGTAGAAATTCAGCTATTACTACTTATACAAGAAATAATGATCTGTTTACAGGTGATATATCGGCGGCAAGCCCCTGGTACAGGTAACGAGCAAAGGCTGGTTGTACTCTGTATTTCTGGTGCCGAAATTGTTTTACGTTCCTGCAGGAGGAACCACTCAGTGAACTGCCAAAAACCCGAAAATAGACTATAAGAAGTCAGAGGGCACAAACGTGGAGGTCGTCATGAAAATATTATGGCTGTTGTTAGGCCCGGTTATCCTGATGCTCTTGTCCGGATGCGATAAGGGGCCTTCAATCCGGAATCTCTTCGAGCGCTTCCAGTCGAGCCCCGCCGCTGGGGTGCCGTCTTGAGTGTTTCACAGGTCTTGAAGTACTTGACGCAAGAATCAAGACCCGCCCTTTACCTCTTTAGCATTCTCTCCAAAAAAAACGGCCATACAGTGTACGCTTTGGATTAACAATTTGCTCTTAGAATTCTTTGTTGCAATGGTGGGTCAATAGCTATTTTTATAGATTTCTCTGGGTCATCGCTAACTCTATTTGAGAGGTTAGTCATCTCCTTCTCGTCAATTTTATAACTGCTTAAATTTAGCATCATTATTGAGTCAACGAAGCTTTTTGGAGAGTATGGTATTTCAATAAAATATTGAGTTTTACCACTTGCCGACCGTTAAGATTGTCACCAGGCGACCAAAGGTCTATTGTGGTTAACTCGCCGACGACTTGCCACGTTGCAACCATTCTGCGCGAATCTCATCGCTGCTGATAATACCTGCGGCAGGGTCGTTATAGGTATGCAGATCCAGCTCACCTTCTGATTTGGCGACTACCACAGTGACCATGGCAATGGGTTGTCAGGTTTGATGAACCTTGAATTCCGCCCCTGGTGTGAGAGGATTGACTGCCTCAGTCGTCAAACAGCTGCATCAGGCTGTTAAGAGTAGCGCGGCCTTTGGCCTGGTTCACCAGTGGGTCGCTTTCGCCGAGGCCCTCTACCTCTATATCCTCTTCTGGCAATTCATCGAGAAACCGACTGGGTTGAGTGTCGATATTTTCGCCGTATTGTTTGCGCTTGCTTGCCAGGGTCAGAGTAAGGCACTGCTGGGCGCGGGTAATACCCACATAGGCAAGGCGCCGCTCTTCTTCTATGTTGTCGTCTTCAATACTGTTGCGGTGGGGCAGCAGCTCTTCTTCCATGCCAATCAGGTACACGTGAGGAAACTCCAGCCCTTTTGAGGCATGCAGTGTCATTAGCTGTACGCAATCGCCCAAATCCTCCTCTTCCTGCCGCTCCAGCAGGTCCATCAACACCAGTTTACGAATGGCATCGGCCAGCGACAGCGGTTCGCGGGTGGGGTCGGTGGGCGCGAGCATGTTGCAGAGTGAGTCGATCAGGTAGTTCACGTTTTCGTAACGCCGCTCGGCCACTTTGCTGCTGCTGGCGTTTTGGTGCAGCCAGCTTTCGTAGTCAATATCGGCCAGCATGTCCCGTAGTGCGGCAGCCGGACTGTCACCCTCACAGCGTTCGCGGGTGCGGTCAATCCAATGGCTGAAGCGTTGCAGGCGCTCCAGATTCTGAGCCGGAACCTGGTTTTGCAGGCCAAGCTCATTGCAGGCGTCGAGCAGGCTGGTTTGCCGTTCACTGGCATAACGGCCAAGGGCCTCCAGTGTACTGGTACCAATCTGGCGCCTGGGGGTGTTGACTATGCGCAAAAACGCGTTGTCGTCGTCACCATTAATCAGCAGGCGCAGGTAGGCCATGATGTCTTTGATTTCAGTGCGGCCAAAAAATGAGGTGCCGCCGCTGAGCTGGTAGGGAATCTGCTGTTGTTGCAGCTTGATTTCCATCAGACGGGCCTGGTGGTTGCCCCGATACAGCACGGCAAAGTCTTTAAAGCGAATGCCCCGCTGCAGGCGTTGGCTCAGTAATTCGGTGGCCACGCGTTCGGCTTCAGCGTCTTCGTTGCGACAGTGAATGACCCGAATGGGCTCGCCGATGCTTTTATCGCTCCACAACGCCTTATCAAATTCATGGGGGTTGTGGGCAATCAGGTGGTTGGCGACTTTCAGAATCCGCTGGGTTGAGCGGTAGTTTTGTTCCAGCTTGATAACTTGCAGCGACGGAAAGTCTTTTTTCAGCAGGCTCATGTTTTCCGGCCGCGCGCCGCGCCAGGCATAAATCGACTGGTCGTCGTCGCCCACTACCGTAAGACTGCCACGGTTGCCCACCAGCATTTTTACCAGAAGGTACTGGCTGGAGTTGGTGTCTTGATATTCGTCTACCAGCAAATAACGAATTTTACGTTGCCAGCGTTGGAGCACGTCGGGGTGGCTGGAAAACAGTTCCACTGGGGTGAGAATCAAATCATCGAAGTCGACGGCGTTGTAGGCCTTAAGGGCTTGATTGTAGCGACCATAGGTGAGCGCAATCACCTCTTCGCCACGGCTGGCGGCCAGACTGAGGGCTTTGTCGGGCGTCACCAGATCGTTTTTCCAGTTGGAAATCAGGTGCTGAACATCGTCGATCCGGTCAGCATCCATATCGCCTTCCTTCAACATCAGCTCTTTCAGTAGCGAGCGGGCGTCTTCGGCATCGAAAATGGAAAATCCGGGTTTGAACCCCAGTAGCTTGTATTCCTGCCGAATGATGTTGAGCCCCAGGTTGTGAAAGGTAGAGACCGTAAGGCCTTTGGCATTGGCACCTTTACCTTTGAGCAAGCCGCTGACCCGTTCTTTCATTTCGCGGGCTGCCTTATTGGTGAACGTAAGTGCGGCGATATGACGAGCTGGCAGGTCGCACTCGCCTATCAGGTAGGCAATTTTGCGGGTGATCACGCTGGTTTTACCGCTGCCGGCACCAGCCAGTACAAGGCAGGGGCCATCAACGTAATGCACGGCCTGGCGCTGACGAGGGTTGAGTTGCGACACGGTACGACTCTGCCAAAATAGGATGGTTAAAACGACGTGCAATTGTAACAGTGCCGCAGGGGAGCAGCGCAAGCTAAAGTATGGCTCGCAGGTGGCCTTCTTCTCTTAGCATTTAGTGCCTGTCTCCAACGTGATTATCTTTCAGTCAATTTTGATGTTGGTTTATGCCGTTAGACTCCGTTTGTCCGTCGATGCGGTGAGTGAATCTTACTTAGACATGATGGAGACGCCGATTCTAGAAAACCATAATGTAAGGCGAGCAGATAAGGCAGATGCGGAGCCCGTGGCAGTTATTAATTGACGATAAAAAGTTGTACCCAGGTGAATCTGCCATTGGCCGACAGGTCGCTACCAACTTGATACAGATGGCGAACTTATCATTGTGATGGGTGTCGTACCTCACGCGGTAAGCGGTACCCCTAGTGGTGATGGATGTTTGTATAAAACTGCCCGGAAATAAAGTATGGAGTTATTTACCGAAGGTAGATCATTAGTAGTCCTCAGGCAGATAGATAACCGTTCTACAATAAGTAGTCAGTTAACTGGCAGTCATCGCCTTCTATTTGTGGCCATCGTTGTTTCATTAATGATACATGCTGTTGGACTTTACATAATTCCGTGTACGGTAGCGTTTAAAACGCCAAAAAAACAGGCTACGCCTTTAACTATTTCAATCACCATTAATAAAAACGTAGCACCGCCCAAGCCGATCGAAAAAGTATTAGAAGCCAACGAAAAGAACAAAACGCAGAATAAGCTGCCAGCATTAGAAAACCAGGATAAAAAATCTGTTGCCGTGGAAAAAGAAGACATGCAGCCCCAGACAAATAGGCAGGTTTTATCTGAGCATAGTCGTCGCAGCCGTCCTGCTGCTGCATCGACATTACCGTCAAAGAGCGGAACCATTTTTGACCCCGCTTTGAGAGAAAAGCTTATGCAAAAAAGGGCGGGGGGGCTCCGGCAATAAACAGGAGTACATTGAATCCAGCATCAATATCTACGGCGAAGAAACTTTAAGGGTTGGAGACAAATGTATGCGAAAAATAGAAGCATCGAACGAAACAGTCCCATCGCTTTGGACCTTGCCGGTCAAATGCTCGGGAGTAAAGAGTGGCTCGGAGAAGATGATGGACGCCGTAAACAAGGCAATGAAAAACAGATTTTAACCTACTTGAACGTCAGTACAGCGATATGGTGAGCGAATCAACCGCTCTTGTCTATCAGGTGGGTAATGTTTGCGGGTCACAGATTTTGCCACTGCCTGCGCCGGCCAAGACAAGGCAGGGGCTAACAACGTAATGCAAGGCCTACCGCCACTGCCGATAGCTGATGGCTTCGAGCAAATGGGGCTGCTCTATCTGCTCTGCATCTGCCAAATCGGCAATGGTGCGCGCCACCCGAATGGTGCGATGGTAGGCGCGGGCCGACAAGCCCAGCTTTTGGATAGCATCGCTCAATAGGCTGGCTAAGCGATCACCAATGGGCACTAATGCATCCAGTTCGGCGACGTTTAGTGCCACATTGGGTTTGCCCTGACGTTGTTGTTGTCGCTGTCGGGCCATCAATACCCGTTGCCGCACGACGGTACTGGATTCACCTGCCGGTGCCTGATGCAGCTCGTTAGGCTTTAGATTGCTTACGTTGATATGTAAATCGAGGCGGTCCAGTAAGGGGCCCGACACGCGGTTGCGGTAGCGCCGCACCTGGTCGGGTGTGCAGCGGCAGCGAGGCTCGCCAAAGTATCCGCAGGGGCAGGGGTTCATGGCGGCGATAAACTGAAAGCGCGCCGGAAAGGTGACTTGAAAACTGGCGCGCGAAATATTGATATGTCCAGATTCCAGCGGTTGGCGCAGTACTTCGAGCACAGTGCGAGGGAATTCGGGCAACTCGTCCAGAAACAACACGCCTTCGTGGGCCAAGGAGATTTCGCCGGGTTTTGGGTGGGCGCCGCCGCCCACTAACGCCACGGCCGAAGCGGTATGGTGGGGTGCCCGAAACGGCGGTTGTTGCCAGTGGTTAGCAGTTTGGCCGGCGACTGAGTAGATGGCAGCACTGCTCAAAGCTTGTTTGCGGCTAAGTGGTGGCAATATTGAAGGCAGGCGGCTGGCCAGCATGGTTTTGCCAGCCCCTGGTGGTCCGCACATCAGCAAATTGTGTTGGCCTGCGGCAGCAATTTCCAGGGCGCGACGCGCTTGCAACTGGCCTTTCACTTCGGCCAGATCCGCTGGCTGGTCCGCTATGGGGGGCTCCATAGGTGTTGGTACGGCAATGAGGGTTTGCCCACTTAAGTGATTGCACAATGCCAGCAGGGTGGGGGCGGCTATTAAGGGTAAGTCGTCACACAGGCTGGCCTCGCTGCCGTTACCTGCGGACAGTGCCAGGGTGCGCTGTTGGGCATGGCAGGCAAGGGCAGCAGGCAATACGCCGGTTACCGGGCGTAAATCGCCGGAAAGCCCCAACTCGCCAATAAACTCTCTTTCCTCCAATACACTCTGCGGCAGTTGGCCTGATGCCACCAGAATGCCCATGGCAATGGGCAAATCAAAACGCCCGCCTTCTTTGGGCAAATCCGCAGGCGCGAGGCTCACCGTGATGCGGCGGGTGGGAAATTCAAATTGGCTGTTGATGAGTGCGCTGCGCACCCGATCTTTGGATTCTTTTACGGCCGCTTCCGGCAGGCCAACGATATTCAGACCGGGCAATCCATTCGATAAATGCACTTCCACGGTGACAGCGGGGGCATCGATACCAAATTTTGCACGGGTGTGCACGAGAGCGAGTGACATATAACTTCCTTGTTGGGTGAAAAAAGGTTCCAGTTGTGCGGCTATTTAGTGGTTTGCGTCTGCTCGTATTGCTCGCAAAGGGCCTGCAGATTTTCCATCTGCCGGGTCAGTTCTTCAATCTTTTCACGGGTGCGATGCAGCACGGCTGTTTGTGCGTCGAACTCTTCTCGGGTGACCAGATCCAGTGAGCGCAAGGTGCGTTCGATCACTGGTTTAAGGTATTCGGCTGTATTGACCTCGGAGGTTTTCCCCAAGCGCTGAAGCTCTTCGGCAATTTGTCGTGAAATCTTATCAAGCATGTTGTTACACCATAAATCGTTGCTACCCAGTTTACCGAACTCCGGTGTGAATGTCCTGAGTTGGTGCAAGAGACGCATGCACCAATAGCGCGCCACTTATGGTGCATGCTTGAATTTTTTGATGCTTTTTGGTGCAAAAGTGGTGTTTGACAAAGCAAATTGTGGCGCAGAACACAAAAGCATTGCTTAAAACAGTGCGTGTTTTCGGGGATTTAAAAAGTTGGCCTGCTATGTGCTAGATGCTATGGGCTAGAGGTGATACGTGTCACAAAGCAAGCACGATTACAACCACACAAAGAAAAGTCTTATTCAACAGCCGTTGTTAAAAGATTTAAACAGAGAGCAAATCCTTAATGGAGGAAACGAGAATGAAAAAACTAACTCAATTAGCCGCAGCTATCGCGTTGTCTACTGCTGGTGTTGCTGCGCAGGCAGATGTGTCAGCAAATATTGGTTACGCATCCGAGTACTACTATCGCGGTATTCTGCAGAAAGAATCTTCTGCCAGTGCTGGTATTGATTATGAAGAGAGCGGTTTTTATGCCGGTGCTTGGACCGCAGATGTAGGCGATGGTTTGGAAGTTGATGGCTATTTTGGTTATGGAATTGAAACTGATTCAGGCCTTACAGCAAGCATCGGTTTCACCGGTTACTACTACACCGGTGAGTTCGATGATACTTATGAGGAAATTAACCTAGGCTTAGGTTATTCAATTGTAAGCGTAGGCTATTCAGTAGGCACATACGACAATTTTGGTGCAGGTGATCAAGACTATTCATTTTCAGAGGTTACTATCGAAAAAAATGGCTTTTACGGCAAGTTTGGCTCATTCGGTAAAGACTTCGATGGTGATTACTTCGAGTTTGGCTATGGCACCACCGTTAGTGAAATTGACCTTGGTATAGCGTTTATCTTTAGTAGCGATGAGTTGTCTGATCAGCTAGACAGTAACGGTAACCCTACTGAAAGCGAAGCCATTGTCTTCTCAATCGGTAAGTCTTTCGACCTCTAAGTTTTACCAGTGGGCGCTGGGGATTTCCTTGGCGCCTTTCTTAATCTTTTATCGTCCAGGAGTTAAATCATGAAACTCGTAACGGCAATAATTAAACCCTTCAAGCTGGACGCTGTACGTGAGTCTTTATCAGAAATTGGCGTTCAGGGTATTACTGTCACCGAAGTCAAAGGTTTTGGTCGTCAGAAAGGTCACACCGAGCTGTATCGCGGTGCCGAGTATGTGGTGGACTTTCTACCAAAGACCAAGTTGGAAGTTGCTGTCTCTGATGATCAGGTAGACAGCGTAGTTGAAGCTGTGAGTAAAGCAGCACACAGTGGCAAAATTGGAGATGGCAAAATTTTTGTTGCCTCCCTTGAGCAAGTCATCCGTATCCGTACGGGCGAAACTGGCGAAGACGCCCTGTAAAATCAATTTAATAACTCCGGAGATCTGCTATGGAAAATCAAATTTTCGAATTGCAGTACGCCATGGACACGTTTTACTTTCTTGTCATGGGCGCACTGGTAATGTGGATGGCCGCTGGCTTTGCCATGCTAGAAGCTGGTTTGGTTCGCGCGAAAAATACCACAGAAATTTTAACCAAAAACGTTGCACTGTTTGCGGTTGCCTGCACCATGTACTTAATTTGTGGTTACGAATTTATGTACGGTGGTGGTTACTTCTTGTCTGGCGTTGAAACGGTTGCAACGTTGGATGTTAGCGCTGCGTTAGCTGCTTCTGCCGAAGAAGGTTTTGACGGTGGCTCTGTCTACTCAGGCGCGTCAGACTTTTTCTTCCAGGTTGTATTCGTAGCAACTGCCATGTCAATTGTATCGGGTGCAGTTGCCGAGCGTATGAAGCTGTGGGCATTCCTGGGGTTTGCCGTTGTCATGACCGGTTTCATCTATCCGTTTGAAGGTGGCTGGACTTGGGGTGGTAACTCTGTATTCGGTTTGTATGAACTGAGCTACAGCGACTACGCAGGTTCGGGTATTGTTCACTTGGCGGGTGCTGCTGCAGCCTTAGCTGGTGTACTGGTTCTGGGCGCCCGTAAAGGCAAGTATGGCAAAAATGGCGAAGTAAACGCTATTCCTGGTGCTAACCTGCCACTGGCTACCTTGGGTACTTTCATTCTGTGGATGGGCTGGTTCGGCTTCAACGGTGGTTCTACTCTGAAACTGGGTGGTATCGCGGTATCCAACGAAGTGGCCAACGTATTTCTGAACACGAATGCTGCTGCTTCTGGTGGTTTGATTGCTGCGCTGATCGTTGCCCGCATTCTGTTTGGTAAAGCTGACCTGACCATGGCGCTTAACGGTGCACTGGCTGGCCTGGTGGCGATTACTGCAGAGCCTGCTGACCCAACGCCATTAAGCGCTACTCTGATTGGTGCCGTCGGTGGTGTGCTGGTTGTATTCAGTATCCTGACTCTGGATAAACTGAAAATTGACGACCCTGTGGGTGCTATATCTGTACACGGTGTGGTCGGTATCTGGGGTATCTTCGCGGTACTGCTGACTGATAC
Source organism: Cellvibrionaceae bacterium (assembly GCA_050289485.1). Classification (GTDB taxonomy): domain Bacteria; phylum Pseudomonadota; class Gammaproteobacteria; order Pseudomonadales; family Cellvibrionaceae; genus JBNKFV01. The sequence goes on along the minus strand of JBNKFV010000024.1, from coordinate 19,367 downwards.
CGACGCTACCTTCATGGGCCAGTTAGTAGGTATGTTGACCATCTTCCTATGGGTATTCGTCACTAGCCTGATCGTTTGGGTAGTACTCAAAGCCGTAATGGGTATTCGCGTGAGCGAAGAAGAAGAGTTCGACGGTGTGGACTTGTCAGAATGTGGTATGGAAGCATACCCAGAGTTCACCACTGCCAAGTAACTTCGGCTAGTAACTTCATTGGTTTATTGTTGGCCCGTCGCAAGACGGGCTTTTTTTTATCTGTCGCATACGTGTCTGGAAAAGCAACCCAAAGTCGGGCACACTTGCAGCATGGATGGCGTATAGTCAACGCTGGTTGTCTCGCTGATGTCAAACATAACCATACAATAAGTAGGATGTTGATTAATGAAATTGATTACAGCAGTTATCAAACCTTTTAAGCTGGATGATGTGCGTGCAGCACTTTCTGAGGTAGGCATTCAGGGTATGACCGTTACCGAGGTAAAGGGTTTTGGCCGCCAGATGGGGCATACTGAGCTGTATCGTGGAGCAGAGTATGTGGTTGATTTTCTGCCTAAGGTGAAAATTGAATTAGCGGTTGATGACGATACCGTTGAAATGGCGATTGATGCGATTACTAAGGCTGCTCAAACTGGCAAAATTGGTGACGGTAAGATTTTTGTGACCGGGCTTGATAACGTGGTTCGTATCCGTACCGGTGAAACCGGGCCTGATGCCGTTTAGTCGCTCTGCTTTGGCCGGCTACCAGTTATCCGGCCTTTCCCGCCACTGAGTTCTCCCTCCTAAGCTTCTTGCTGTGTCTCCCAGAGATTAATAACTAACTTGATTTGTTTTTGGCAGCTTCATGCCTAAAAAGCCTAAAAAAAACGACGAAAAATGATTGGCGTAACGCCAACTTTTGACTATATATATGCCCAATACTGCTGTAACTCATGAGTGCCTGCAGTATCGATTTCGTATGTGATTTGTTTTGAACAGGTGACCTATGGCAGACGCAATTAACGATGATGCTTTGGATGATGATGACTTTGTCGAAACGGACGATTCCGGCACCACCACCGATATCGAAATGATCTCGGATGAGGCATTTAATATTGCAGTAAAAAACCGCGTGCGCGATGAACTGGCCAAGCAGGTAGAAGCCTTTCTGGCGCAAGGTGGAAAAATTAATAATGTCGATGCGAATGTTTCGTCTGATCCTCCAAAGAAGCCTTCCAGTAATTATGGTAGTCGACCAATATAGTTGGTAAGGCTGACTGTATAAGTTTGGATGTATTGGTCGCCTGCTTCGTCGCCAGTATTACGTTGGTAGTTGCAGGTGGCAGAAATAAGAGGGCGCCAATCGTTGACAATGACTACGCTGTTGCTCGTAAGCGTTTTATATTCGAGCTCAACAAAGCATTTATCCACCTTTACTAAAGTGTAAAAACTCTTTTCTGAAAAAAGTGCTTAGCCACGTTGCAAACACCCCCTTTGGGGTATTTTTTCTCTCTTCTTTACGGTCTAGGGTTAGCGATTCAAGTTACCTTAGATTTACTCCATATTTTAAAAACAATATCCATTCAACTTCAGGGAAAAGAACACCATGAAAATATCTCGATATCGGCATTCTGCCGTTGCTTCTTTATTTGCGCTCTCTACATTTAGTCCAACATTGCTTGCAGCAGTTATTGAAGAAGTGATTGTTACTGTTCAAAAGCGAGAGCAAACATTGCAAGAGGTTCCCGCGGCTGTATCTGCATTTACGGGTGATGACATTGTTCGCTTAGGTGCTGGCGATGTTCGAGGCCTGGTAGATTTAACACCGGGCTTTAGTGGTAAAACTGAAGACAGCTTTATCGATGCCTTGGCTATCCGTGGTATTGGTACTAACGATTTTGGGATTGGTGGAGACCCCTCCATAGCGATTTTCCAGGATGGCGTTTGGGCCGGTCGCACGGGTGGTGTGCAAATGGCGTTTTACGATTTGGATCGGGCAGAAGTGGTGAAGGGCCCGCAAAGCACATTGTTTGGCCGTAATGCGATTGCTGGCGGCATTAATATTATTACCAAAAAACCGGTGGAAAACTTTGAAGGCAATGTGAGTCTCACGCTGGCGGAATACGGTGAAATAGAAACCGTCGGTACGTTAAATGTGCCGATCTCCGATAAACTGTTTTTTCGGGGCAGTGCCTACTGGACACAACAAGATGGCTGGCTTGAAAACACTTACGACGGCAAAGAGTTAGGCGAGAAAGACCTGTCCTCTACGCGTTTAGCACTACGTTATGCCGGCGACTCGGTGGATACTACGGTTACTGTTAGTTATGAAGATCACGACCAAGCGCCTTCTGTTTATTGGACACCAACCAATGGCGTTGCAGAAGATAAGGCTGCTATCGATCTCAGCACAGATGGTTACGACCGGGGCCATGTCTTGTCTGTTACTGCGAATGTTAACTGGGATATTTCCGAAAGTTATGTGCTCGAATCCATTACCGGTTATAAGACTTACGCCTTTCATTACCTTGAAGACTTTGATGGTACGCCGAGATTTACCAACAACTATGGCCAGGATCAGGATGTAGATTATTACAGTCAGGAATTTCGTTTGAATTACGATGGCGGTGATGCTGTTACGTGGTTTGTGGGGGCTAGTGTGTATCAAGAAGATATTGATGCAACGTTTGTAAATTCATACAGCGAAGATGATTTGTGTGTAGCCGTTATTCAAACAGATGAAGGTGGTGGCGCAGCGGGATGTGATGACCCTGTGTTTGAGGCTTACTGGGAAGATGATATCGATCCTGCGGATATTCTAACGTACAAAGAAGAAATAAATATAGATAAATTGAAAAGCGAAGGCTGGTCAATTTATGGTGACATCACGTGGCATGCGACCAGTAATTTAGATGTTACGGTAGGTAGTCGCTACACCTACGATAAAAAAGACATGGCCATTAGCGTACCGGATGGCGGTGGTGCCTTGGGTAATACCTTTGTCTGGGAATACTATACCGACGGCTTTGTGCAAGACAGCGATTCGTGGAGCAAGTTTACCCCACGTTTTGCCGTTAACTACACACTTAACGAAAATGTAAGCCTGTACTTTAATGCCGCTAAGGGTTACAAAACCGGTGGTTACTCCACATTTGGTATCGCCAATGATGGTACTTACGAGTTTGGCGGCTTGTTACCAAGTGGTAAGCCATTGTCATTTGAGCCGGAATCAGTCGACAGCTTTGAAATGGGTGCTAAAACAAGGTTGCTTGATGGCAGCTTGCAGTTGAACGCTGCTGTATTTAGCTACACCTATACTGACTTACAGTTGATTATTTTTGAAACGGGTTCACAGTTAGTGAAGAACCTGGGTGAAGCCGAAAACGTGGGGCTGGAAGTCGACGCGCGCTGGACTCCAGGCGATCACTGGGATTTGCGCATGGCTTTTGCCGTGCAAGACAGTGAGATCACCGAGGAAATCGAAGAGGGCGATGGCAGTAAAGGTAATAAACTGCCTATGGCGCCAGATACCAGTGGCTCGTTGATTGCTACCTATAATCAACCGCTTTCCAGTGGCAATATGTTTTACACAGCGCAGTATGTCTATCAAGACGATATGTACGGTGGTACCGGTAACTACGAACTAAGCAAAGTTAGTTCGTGGGATCAGGTAGATTTGCGTTTAGGTTATGAAGCTAACAACAATTGGTCAGTCACGTTGTGGGCTACCAATGTCTTTAATGAAGAATACTTTGAACGTGGTTGGGAAAACGCAGACGAAGATGATACGGCAGGGTTTGGATTGCTCAACACGCTGGTGTGGCCAGCCAAGCCGCGTACTGTGGGTGTAACTTTTGATATGAGTTTCTAATCTGCATTATCAAAAAAGCCCCCATTTGGGGGCTTTTTTGTAACTAGTACCCGTACTGGTAGGGTTTGCTAAACCGGCAGCGGGGCGGAACGAGTTTAATTCAATTTGTAAATGGTAATCAGCACGCCGTAGTCTTGTGTGTCGATAGTGCCGAAAAATATATAGTCATTTAACCAAGCATACTTTCCCGGTTGGGTACGAAAAACCGGTGTGGTGCGGGCGTAAACCTGGCTGGGCAGCGGTTCCAGACCTTCAGCCATTCTTGCCAAGCCTTCTTGGTTAGGGCGCCAGATACCATCATTTTGAATAATAATAATCTGATCATCGTCGGTTTTGATTCGATACAGCGCGCTTACTATCACTGTGCCGTCTTCACGCTCAATCGAGAAATCGGCACCGCCAGGAACAATTGTCCCTTTCAAACCGCCTTTGCCTTCAAACGTGCCGCCGGTAATCGGGTAATTTACTCGAGTACCGTCTACGGTTTTACCCATATATTCGGTTGGGCCTAGTGTCACCTTTAGCTGCAACACCTGTTCAGCACTGAACCTTTGGTTCAGGTCTACTGTATTTTCCGTTTGGTCTTTGGCGACAGCGCTACCAGTAGTCAACAGTGCTATGCCAAGCAACAGGCTACCCAATTTTTGCCTAACTGATACGAAAAGGTTATTCATTACGTTGTTAAGCAATGGGTGGTGCAATAAGTCGTTTTGCTTCATGTAGCACTCCGGTGTTGTTTTTTAACCCGCTATTCCATTAGTGCCTGGAGTACCTTTGAAATATGCGCGGATACTCGTATGAAGAATAATCCGTGAATGAACTATTCAGAGCAGCTTTGGAAGCGACTGCCTCACTTCTAAGAGGATATTTAATGGATATATTTTTCGTTTTGTATTAATAGTGAATAAAGTGTAGATAGATGTTGTACGTCGTCGATACAAGATAAAGATCATATTTAGTATAAAAAAATGCTTATTTCTATACCTCTTTTGTGTAGAGCTGGCCTGGCTGAGGTAAGGGTGCTATTTAGCAAGTGTGCTTGTAACCTGCTGAAAAGTTTAAGCAAAGGCTGGTTTAAACAATGGGCTTGAGGAACCACCTAACCCCAAAGTGGTGGTTTGGCTGGATGAGAGGTGTGATATGCTGAAACGTAAATGGCATGTCGGCATTTTTCCCGCAATACCTTCGAATTGCTTTTGATGTCTACAGCATTCATGCATTTAGAGAAACCTGTATACCGGGCTAGAGGTAAGTTTTATGCCTGATGTTAACAGGTTATAAGATTGCGGATGCTTTTGCCGAGCCCCTTAACCGTTGATGATGAATCGTGGAGCTAAGTCCGTTATGGCAAATACAAATTGGCCCAGTGCACCGTGGGAAGATGTACTGCTTTTAGATGAATTTCTTACCGAAGAAGAGCGCATGGTGCGCGACGGTGCCCGTGACTTCTGCCAGAGTGAGTTAATGCCCGGTATTCTCGAAGCACATCGTCACGAAGTTTTTGACCGTAACATCATGCGTCAATTTGGTGAGATGGGGTTGTTGGGCGCGACGATACAAGGCTACGACTGTGCCGGTGTGAGTTATGTTTCTTACGGTTTGATTGCCCGTGAAGTGGAGCGGGTTGATAGCGGGTATCGCTCTGCCATGTCGGTACAGAGTTCATTAGTGATGTATCCCGTTTATGCGTATGGCTCCGAAGCCCAACGGGAAAAATATCTGCCGCGGCTCGCCACTGGCGAACTGGTTGGTTGCTTTGGGTTAACCGAGCCTAATGCCGGTTCTGATCCTGCTGGCATGCAAACGCGTGCACGCACCGTAGCGGGTGGTTATTCGCTTAGTGGTGCCAAAATGTGGATTACCAATAGCCCTATCGCCGATGTGTTTGTAGTGTGGGCCAAGTGCGATGACGACAAGGTGCGCGGCTTTATTTTGGAAAAAGGCATGCAGGGGCTGAGTGCGCCGAAGATTGAAGGCAAGTTTTCCTTACGTGCAAGTATTACCGGCGAAATCGTTATGGACGAAGTGTTTGTGCCTGAAGAAAACCTTTTACCGGGCGTGGTAGGCATGAAAGGGCCGCTGGGCTGCTTGAGCAATGCGCGTTTTGGTATTGCCTGGGGCGCGCTGGGTGCGGCGGAGTTTTGTTGGCACGCTGCACGCCAGTACACGTTAGATCGTAAACAGTTTGGTCGTCCGCTGGCTGCCACGCAGTTGGTGCAAAAAAAGCTGGCCGATATGCAAACCGAAATTACCTTGGGCTTGCATGCCTGTGTGAATGCTGGACGCTTGAAAGAAAGTAATAAATTATCGCCCGATGCCATCAGTCTGCTTAAGCGCAACAACTGTGGCAAATCCCTTGATATCGCCCGTATTGCGCGCGATATGCATGGTGGTAACGGTATTGCTGATGAGTTTCATGTGATCCGCCATGTATTGAATCTCGAAGCAGTGAATACCTACGAGGGTACCCACGACGTGCATGCGCTGATTCTGGGGCGGGCTCAAACCGGTTTGAGTGCGTTTTAGTGATGCCGGGCGCGTTGGCACATATTAAAGTGTTGGATTTAAGCCGCATTCTGGCGGGCCCTTGGGCCAGCCAGATGTTGGGCGATTTGGGGGCAGAGGTCATCAAAATCGAGCGCCCAGCCGACGCTGCCGGCCCGGGTGGCGATGACACTCGCCAGTGGGGCCCGCCATTTGTCACCAACGCCGATGGATCGGTTGGCGACGCGGCTTATTATCTTTGTGCCAACCGTAACAAAACATCCCAGGCAATCGATATCACCACGCCAGAAGGCCAGGCGCAAATACGCGCCTTGGCTACTGAATGCGATGTGTTGATCGAGAACTATAAGGTGGGTGGCCTGAAGAAGTACGGGTTGGATTATGCCAGCCTTAAGGAAATTAACCCGGGGTTAGTCTATTGTTCAATTACTGGTTTTGGTCAGGAAGGCCCCTACGCCAACAGGCCTGGCTACGACTTTTTGATTCAGGCCATGGGCGGCATGATGAGCATTACCGGCAGCGAAGAAAGCGGCCCCATGCGCATGGGCGTGGCCATGGTCGATCTAATGACCGGTATGTACGCGACTACCGGCATACTGGCTGCCTTGAACTACCGTGAGCAAACTGGGGAAGGGCAATATATTGATGTGGCGTTGCTGGACTGTCAGGTAGCTGCGCTTGCCAATCAAAGTATGAATTATCTGGTGGGTGGGCAAGTGCCGAATCGCATTGGTAACTGCCACCCCAATATTGTGCCTTATGAAGCCTTCGAAACGGCAGATGGGTACGTTATTTTGGCGGTGGGCAACGATGGCCAGTTTGCCCGTTTTGCCCAGCTGGCTGGTCGCAGCGATTGGGCAGAAGACGAACGTTACCGCAGCAACGGTGCACGGGTAAAAAATCGCGACAGTTTGGTCGCGCAGATAAAGTGCGTTTTCAAAGACAAGACCACTGCTGAATGGATTGCCGGCCTTGAGCGCGTGAATGTGCCCTGTGGACCGGTTAATAACATTGATCAGGTCTTTGCCGACCCACAGGTCCAGCATCGGCAAATACTGCGTTTTCTCGAACGTGAAGATGGCGTAAAGATACCTACTGTGGCGAATCCTTTGAAATTTTCGAAAACGCCGGTCACATACCGCACTGCGCCGCCCAAGTTTAAAGGCTAATAGCGCCTGTGGGCGCAGCGCCCAAGGGTATATAATCAGTACTCTTACAATTTGACTGCAAAATTATACCACATTAATTGACAGAAATCGCCCCATATACCCCAAAGTGGTTATATTCTCGCGCCAACACAGGGTTTAGTATTTTTTTACTGTTTCCAAAAAACCTCGAGGCCCGAGGCAGCCTGTGCTTGGGCGTTAACCAACCAGAGTTTGTTTCACCATGTAAGCACTATAGGGTCTCTTCTTATGCATTTTTGTTTAAATTTTCACGTCGTCTCTGCTTGTCTTAAAAAGAAACAACGTTTTTGTCTCACCCTTCTAATCGCCGTTCTGGCGGGTTGTTCTGAAAGCTCCGCCCCCGATGCCAACCAACCGCAGGCTGACCAGGTTTTTCACAATGGTCGTGTGTATACCGTTAACAGTAACAATGATATTGCTGAGGCCGTGGCGGTAAAAGATGGCAAAATTATTGCCGTAGGTTCAAATGCCGAGGTTGAAGGGTTTATTGGCAAGACAACAGATGTGGTCGACCTAAAAGGCAGGATGTTGATGCCCGGCTTGGTGGATGGCCACATGCACCCCATCGCCGGTGGCGCCCAGCTTACTAGCTGCTCACTGGGTTATCAGAGCCTTACCGTTGATGAAGTGTTGGCTATGATCACGGCCTGCCTGGAAGAGGAGAAGGGCGCGCCTTCCGATCGTTGGCTGCAAGCCAACAGTTGGTTCCGCCAGGCCATGAAACCAGAAGGCGCTGATCTTACCGCAGAAATTCTCGATCGTTTACCCACCGACCGGCCTGTGGTCGTCACTGGCAGTGACTTTCACTCGATGGCTGCTAACTCGAAGGCCATCGAGGCTGCCGCGATTACTCAAGATACTCCTGATCCCAGTGACGGCAAGATTGTGCGAGATGATAACGGAGAAGCCACGGGTATTTTCCTCGATGGCGCTATGTGGATGGTAAACGGCGCCATGCCAAAACTGTCGGATGCAGAGCAACACAAGAAAAATCTGATTGATCTGGAAGCGGCAATACAGGCACTGAACGCCCAAGGTATTACCAGTATTTTTGATGCGGCGGCGAGGGAAGAGAGCATGGCGTCGTTTGCTCAGCTGCAGAAGAACGGCAAGCTGTCTGTACGGGCAAGCCTCGCGCCAGTGATATCGCCTGAGGACGCGGCCGAACCTGAAAAAGTCGTTGCCAACATTAAAGATTTCGCCAGCCGTTTTAATACAGCGGTTGTGGCTACTGAGCCTGGTATCGTTGTCGGTACTGCAAAGATGTTTGTTGATGGTGTGATTCAAGCTCCAGCGCAAACGGGTGCACTGGTCGAACCCTATTTGCACAACACCGGTGCTGCTGGTCATGCCCATTGGCAACCGAGTGAAAATACCGGTTCTTTGTATTTTTCTGAAGACCTGTTAACGCCCTTACTCAACGCATTGGCGGCAAACGATATTGATGCCCACATGCATACCACTGGCGATAAAGCGATTAAGGTGGCATTGAATGCGATAGCGGCAACGCGGGCTGCGTATGCCGATGCAGACTTTCGCCCGGCTTTGGCTCACAACGAGCTGGTAGCCCCGGAAGATTACTCTCGCTTTGCACAACTTAATGTGATTCCCATGCTGTCTTTTCAGTGGGGTAAACCTGCACCGGATACGATTGATTCGGTTAAAGATTATATTGGTCCGGAACGCTTTCTGTTTTTGGAAACGGCCGGAAAATTCAAACAGGCCGGTGTTCGTATTGCTTATGGTAGCGACTGGCCGGTAGATCCCCTAAATGACTGGATGGCGTTGCAAGTGGGTGTGTCGCGTACCAATCCGTCTGCAACCGATCCCAAGTATCAGGGCCGCTTGGGTGATGATCCCGGCCTGGACGTGCAGACGGCCATACGCACGATTACCCTGAACTCTGCTTACGCCTTGGGAATGGATGATTATGTTGGCTCGTTAGAAGTAGGCAAGTTCGCTGACATGATCGTGATAGATCAAGACATCACTGCGGTAGCACCCGAAAAAATCGGCGCTACGAAGGTATTGCTAACAGTGATTGGTGGGCGTGAAGTTTATCGCGCATCGTCGTTTTAAGGTTCAGGAGATAGAGGGGCTGTCGTTGCGCAATTCGCAATTAAAGATAGTTAAAACCTTGCGCTGGTGGCCCTAGTCAGGCCTGTTACGGGCCCTAAGCAGTTTAAAAAAGTCTATTACACTTAAAGGGAGCCAAAGAGCGTCCATTGAAGCGGCACCTTGACCGCAAACTTCAACGTTAAAGAGAGAGCTACATCATGAAATCATCGCCTTCAAAAAAACCTGAGTTACCTCCACGTTTCATGGAATTATCTCGTCGCGCACCATTGGCAATGTTTATTGCCAGTTGTGTATCACTGGGTGCATCAGACGCCTTGGCGCAGTCCGACAGTGAGAGTTTTATGCTGGAAGAGGTTGTTGTGACTGCTCAACGGCGCGCCGAAACCGTTATGGATGTACCTATCAGCCTTTCGGCTTATAGCAGCGAGGCATTGACCCAACGTAACATCCGCGACCTGGACGATATCGCCCGTTCTACACCCGCGTTAGTGTCTGTCTCTGGCAACGAGTTTGGCTGGGGCAATGTAGCCATACGCGGTATTACATCACCCGGTGCCGGTGCCGCAACCACCGGTTTTTATTTGGATGATGTACCGCTGGCACAGCGTAATGACGACCTGGGTGCGTCGGTTTCACCCCACGTTTTCGATTTAGAGCGCATAGAGGTGTTGCGTGGCCCGCAAGGTACTTTATATGGCGGCAGTGCCGAAGGGGGCGCGCTACGTTATATTACGCCAAGCCCAAGTTTGAGTGAGTCATCACTGAATATTGGTGCAGAAGTGGCGTCTACTTCCGGTGGCGATCTTACCAGCCAGTATTCGGTTATTGGTGGCATGCCGTTAATCGACGGTGAGTTGGGTATTCGTGCTGGTATATTTTACCGCGATGAAGGTGGTTATATTGATCGTGCTGATCGAACCACTGGAGAGGTCATCGATGAAGATGTTGATTCCACTACGACATTGGCTGCCCGCGTAGCATTAGCTTGGCAGGCCACCGACGCACTTACGGTTACACCATCAGTCTTCTATCAAAAGCGCGATATCGACGATACGGATTTGTATTGGTTGGGCACTTCTGAAGATCGCACGTTTACCAGATTTGCTCAGCCCGACAACGATGAATTCACCTTAACCAGTTTAACCTTTGACTACGACGCGGAAAGTTTTTCATTCCGGTCGATCACGTCTTATCTGTCGCGCGACAATTTTCAAATTAACGACTGGACTGACAACGATGCGTCTACGTTCAATCTGATTGCTAATTCAGTTTTAGGAATTGATGCGCCTATCGGTATCGATCTGCCTATTGATTATATTGGCTATATGAATGTCGATATTGAGCAGGAAACCGTGACCCAGGAATTCCGCTTTACCTCCACCGACAAGGGGGATTCGAACTTGTCCTGGGTGGCCGGTTTATACTTCCACAAGAACGAGCTTAAACGTACACGGAACGAATACGGTGATGTGAATGCGGTTATGGATACGCTGTTGCCCTTTTTGCCACCGTTTACTATTTTTGGCCCAAACCTCACGGGGCCTTTGTCGGCTGAGTTGGGTGAGCCAGTCAGTTACTACGAAAAAGTTAAAAACGTTGAAGAGGAATTGGCAGCCTACGGTAATCTAACCTATGCGCTGTCTGACGAGCTTTCTCTTACCCTGGGTTCGCGTTTCTCTAAAACCAAATTTGACGGTAGTCGTTTCCAGGATGGCCCCTTCGTTGGGGGGCCCTCGGCGGCCGCGGGTATTCAAAAAGAATCGCCCATCACGCCTAAAGTGAATATTAGTTATGAACCCAATGGCGATAGCTTAATCTATGCCTCGGCAGCGAAAGGGTTTCGGGTAGGGGGTAATAACCCTGATTATCGTGGCTCGCCCTGTAGTCCGGATCTACCGGAAAGTGGCAATCCCTTAACCTACGGCTCTGATTCGCTGTGGAGCTATGAAATTGGTACCAAAAATACCTTGGCAGATGGGCGTATGGAGTTGTCGTTCAGCGCCTATCATATTGACTGGTCAGACATTCAAACCATTGTCTTTTTGCCCAGCTGTGCCAATGTGTACACTGATAACCTCGGCAAGGCGACCAGTGATGGTGCCGATATCGACATCAACATGCAGCTGAGCAAAGATTTCAGAATGACCTTCGCGGTAGGCTACACCGACGCCCAGTTTGACGAAACTGTGGTTAAAAATGGTATTACCTTTACCAAAAAAGGTCAGCCTCTGGCCGTGCCCAAAGTTAGCGGTAGTGCTGCCTTGTACTACAACCACGCCTTCGATGGCTTTGAAGCCTATGGCAACCTGGCTTATAGCTATGCAGGCAGTTACGATCGCAGCCCTCCCGATGATGTGTTTGGTGCCGAACCCGAGATTCGCGATGCCGAAGCGGTGTACAACGTGTCGTTACGGGCGGGTGCAACCTTTGGGGCGTTTGATGCGTCACTGTTTGTCGAAAACCTGACGGATGCATCCCCGGAAACTACCGAGGTTAAGGTTGGTCAATCCACCCAGATTTTAGGGCGCTCGTTTCGTCCACGTACGATTGGTTTGTCGTTTCAGTACGGTTTCTAATCTTCTACTTGTCTGAACGGGCAATGGGTCTCTGGGTTTCCAGAGACCCATTTTTTGTGATCTTTTGTACTGTTTCTCCCAATTGCTTCATACTGCTGGTCTTGTTCTTCGTGTTGCTGCTCTCTTGCACCACTATTTTGTCGCACGCCGCTTATTAATCCGACAATCATGCTTGCCGGGTTAATAGTAATAGTGTTCCTGCCGAGTTTTTTATATAAAAATCACCATGTTATAGATCTTAAGCCACCCCATAGGGGTTATGTTTTATTGGTGTAAACAGCTGTAATCTTGCAATCTATTAATCCTTAATTTGTTGGCTTTGTGGCAAGCTGGCCCAGCCATAATACAGGTTACTGGCCAATAAATTTAAATCACTAAAAACCTTGAATTGTCAGCGAAATTCATTGCTCAAACCGCTAGAATTTGAGGATAGTAGTGGTGGTCAGCGTGTGGTAACACATCCAGCCTAGTGCAGTCAGGCCCTAGGTTACATACGCAAAGCTGGTTGTAACCGTAGTCACGTTATTGAGCTCCGATGAGGAGGGTAAATCTTGAACAATGATTTAGCACAATTAAAAGAATTTCTGGAAAAGTATCCAGATGTAGAAATGTTTGAAGTGATCTTGCCAGACTTGAATGGCAAGTTAAGAGGCAAATGGCTGCCGCGCGAAAACATGGAAAAAGCATTTGCCGGGGGGCTGAAGCTACCACTCACAACACTGGGCTTCGATGTATGGGGGCGCGATGTTGAAAGCTGGGTTTATGACAACGGCGACGCCGACGGTATTTGCGTGCCAGACTCAAGGACGCTCTCTATTGTGCCTTGGCTTGAAAGGCCGACCGGGCAGGTTTTGCTGTCGCTCAATGAAGCGACCGGTGAGCCATGCCGCTACGATGCACGGGTTCTCCTTAAACAGTTGATGGATCGTTGCAAGCAGCTGGGCTATACCCCTGTGGTTGCCAGCGAAATGGAGTTTTATCTGCTCCAGGCTGAGAACGACCACCTGGGCCGCCCTATGCATACCGGCATTGATGCCAATGGCGAAGTAGCCATTGGTGGTCAAACCTACGGCATCGACTCCATGCAGGAGATGTATGATTTTCTTCATGGTGTAAGAGATGCCTGTGCCGAACAAGATCTGCCCATCGATACGTTGATCAGTGAGGCATCACCCTCGCAGTACGAGATTAATCTCTATCACCAAGCCGATGCGTTGCTTGCCGCTGACCAAGGGCTTTTGTTGCAGCGTACGATTAAGGGTGTTGCCAGTAAGCTGGGTATGCGTGCAACGTTTATGGCCAAGCCGTTTGGTGATATGGCCGGTAACGGTATGCATGTGCACTGCAGCCTGCTCGACAGTGAGGGTAATAACGCCTTTAACAATGGCACCGATGAAGGTACGCCGTTGCTGCGGCAGGCGATTGCTGGCTGCCTGGCAACCATGTCAGATTGCATGTTGCTGTTTGCCCCGCATATGAACTCGTACCGACGCTTTCAGACAGGCAGCCATGCCCCTATGGCACCTACCTGGGGTTACGACAACCGCACGGTTGCCGTGCGCGTGCCTACCGACAGCTACAATGCCATGCGCATAGAACATCGAGTTGCGGGTGCAGATGCCAACCTCTACCTGGTAATTTCAGCCATTCTTGCAGGGATGATCTACGGTATTGAAAACAAACTGGACGCGCCACCGCCGGTTGAAGGGGATGCCTATACTCAGTTTGATCCAAGCTTGCCCGACTTCTGGCCTGATGCGGTTTCTGCGTTTAAAAAGTCTCAATTTATTCCAGAGTACTTTTCGCCAGAATTTCAGCGTGCGTTTGGTGAAGCCAAAGAGCAAGAGGTGGCTGAATTCGACAAGCATGTTACCGATATGGAATACGAAGCCTACCTGTAGGTATACGGCCTTCCATCAATTAGCGGTTGATACAGCTAATACCAAACGAGCAGGCCCCTAAGGCCTGCTCGTTTGCTTTTGGTGGTAGTGCGCTAAAGGATCCCCGGTTTCGTAGTCGTTAATGCTCATCAGTGAGCCGAGAAACAGGTGGAACAGCTCACCAAGGGTGCCGATATCCAGTTTTGAATAGGCGTTCTTGCGGTGCAGTTTGACCGTTTCGACAGAGATTTTTAAACGCTCAGAAATGGCCTTGTTGGAGTGGCCATGCAAAATCATTTTTACCATCTGCCGTTCGCGTTCGGTCAGCAGGCTTGAACCGAACGACTCCAGCGCTGTCTCCAACTGGCTACGCAAGTCCAGCTGCTGAGCTGGCTCAGCATCGCTTTGCCAATGCTGGCTGGCCAGATTGCTGATTACTGGCGTAATAGCGGCCAGATTGGCGAGTTCTTCCTGGTTAAAGGTTTCTGGAATTTTGATGCGCCCCAGTGAAATATTGATAAACGCATTGGTGTTTTCACCCAGCTTGATCAAGTACCCGCATTCGTCGATCAGCCCTGTGGCTTTGTAGTAAATGCGGTTGTATTCGCCGTCAAGAAAACCAGGGGGGGCTAGCTCATTTAACTGAAAAAAGCCCTCTTTACCCTGTTTGGTGGCCGCCAGGTAGTAAGGGTCGAGTAAAAAGGCCCCATTGCGAAACGTGTCGATGGTAGATTCACGATGCCCCATCGGGGGTTCGTTGTATTCCACTCTGGGCAGATCCTTGTGCGGGTAGGCCAGAATCGCTACGTTGTCTACTGGCAGCAACGCTTTAAACATATCCACCACGGCAGGGATAAACGTCTCTTTTAGAACGTTGTCGTAGAGTGCTGGACAATGCTGGGCGAAAACAGAAAGAAAAGACATTAAGCGATACTACCTCAATAAGCGGTGAGTCCATAGATTAAGCAATGGCGATGGGTTAGGCAAATAATTAACTTACTCCCCTATGGGGTTATTCAGTCCCTAAGCGATGCCGCTTATGATGGGCAAAAATGCACGTTGCACGCATTTTGCCGGACATGTTGAAGGAGCATACCAATGAAACAGTGCGATCGATTCTATATTAATGGTGAGTGGGTAAGCCCCGTTGAGCCCCAGTTGATGGATATTATCAATCCTGCCACAGAGCAGGTGCAAGGGCAGGTTGCATTGGGTTCCAAGGCCGATGTCGATGCAGCAGTACAAGCGGCCAAAATCGCATTTGCCAGCTGGTCTCTTAGCGCCCGTGAAGAGCGTCTGGCATTGTTTGACCGCATCATCGCCGTGTATGAAAAGCGCATGGAAGAGATGGCGCAGGCTATTACCGCAGAAATGGGTGTGGCCATTAATATGGCGCGGGATGCCCAGGCACCCATTGGTTTAACCCATTTCAAAACGGCACGGCAGGTGCTGCAAAACTACAGTTTTGAAGAATCATTGGGTAGCAGCCAGGTTATCAAAGAGCCCATTGGCGTATGTGGTTTTATTACCCCTTGGAACTGGCCCATGAATCAAGTGGCTTGTAAGGTAGCGCCAGCGCTGGCTTGTGGCTGTACTGTGGTATTAAAGCCCAGTGAACTGGCGCCACTCTCGGCGCAATTGTTTGCTGAAATTCTCGATGAAGCCGGTGTGCCTGCCGGTGTATTTAATATGGTATTTGGTAACGGCCCAGGGGTTGGCGCGGCTATCAGTGAACATCCAGACATCGAGATGGTGTCATTAACGGGCTCCACTCGTGCCGGTATACAGGTGTCGAAAGCCGCTGCTGATACGGTTAAGCGTGTAGCGCTGGAGTTGGGTGGTAAATCGGCCAATATTATTCTCGATGATGCTGATTTCGATGATGCGGTTGCGCGGGGGGCGGTGGATTGCTTCCGCAACGTAGGCCAGTCCTGCAATGCCCCTACCCGTATGTTGGTTCCCGCACACCTGCATGACCGCGCCGTAGCGGTGGTGAAGGCGCAGGCCGAGGCTACGGCTGTGGGTGATCCGCTGGATGAAAACACTGATATTGGCCCGTTGGCTAACGCCCCACAGTTTGCCAAGGTCAACGACATGGTCAAACAGGCGGTTGCGCTTGGCTCTGAACTTGTTGTCGGCGGTCCTGGTCGCCCCGAAGGCCTGACCAGTGGTTACTTTGTTAAACCCACTGCGTTTGCCAATGTGACCAACGATATGATGATTGCTCGTGAGGAGGTATTTGGCCCGGTATTGGCTATTATGCCCTACGACAGTGAAGAGCAGGCCATAGAGATTGCTAACGATTCACCCTATGGGCTGGCGGCCTATGTGCAATCGGGTGATATTGATCGGGCACGCTCGGTAGCGCGCAAACTGCGCGCCGGTAATGTGTTTCTCAATGGCAATAATTTTGATCCCAATGCGCCCTTTGGTGGCTATAAGCAGTCTGGCAATGGCCGCGAATGGGGTGAGTTTGCCTTTCACGACTTTTTGGAAATCAAAGGCGTAGTGGGTTACCACTAGCCCTTCGTTTTTTTCGTTCGCCCCCGGTTGCGCCGGGGGTGGCTACAGCTCACCTGTTTTACCGTTAGCGCCCTGCGGCGATTACATGCAACAACTCCATGCCAATTGCAGCGGCGGCCAGGGAGGTGATTTCTGCGTGGTCGTAAGCGGGCGCGACTTCTACAACGTCCATACCAACGATGTTGAGCCCGACAAAGCCACGTAAAATCTGCAACACTTTATTGGTATCCATCCCGCCCACCACTGGGGTACCCGTGCCGGGAGCAAAGGCTGGGTCGAGGCAGTCGATATCGAAGGTGACATAAACCGGCGTGTTGCCGACGCGTTGTTTGATGGAGGCAACGATCTCGGCTACCGAAAGCGTGTTGGCTTGGTCAGCATTGATAACCTGGTAGCCATGGTTGGCCTGTTCGTATTCTGTGCGAATGCCAATTTGTACTGAATGCGCTGGATCAATGATGCCTTCTTTGGGGCCACGATAAAACATGTTGCCGTGATAGTAGGCGTTTTCTGAGCTGTCGGTATCGGTGTGTGCATCGAAGTGAATGATCGAGATCGAACCATGCTTGGCGGCATGTTCGCGTATCAGCGGCAGCGAAATAAAATGGTCACCGCCGAAGGTCAGCAGGGTTTTACCCGCATCCAGAATGTGTTTTGTGCAGGCCTGTAAATTGTGCACAAAGGCTTCGCTGTTGCCGACCGGATACTCCAGGTCGCCATAATCAATAATTTTCAACTTCTCCCGGAGGTTGAACTGCCATGGCCAGCGCTTCTCCTCCCAACTTAAATTGCCCGATGCCTGCCGGATGGCGGCAGGCCCTCCGCGGGTGCCAGCACGGCCGGAGGTGCCCAGATCGAAGGGAACGCCCAGTACGACCACATCGGCATTATCCAGCTCGCGGCTGAGCGGGCATTGCAGATAGCCGAATACGTTGCTGTATAAGCTGG
The DNA here is from genome assembly GCA_050289485.1 of Cellvibrionaceae bacterium. Lineage (GTDB taxonomy): Bacteria > Pseudomonadota > Gammaproteobacteria > Pseudomonadales > Cellvibrionaceae > JBNKFV01. The sequence goes on along the minus strand of JBNKFV010000024.1, from coordinate 1,824 downwards.
GTGCCTGAAAGACTGGGTTTGCCGTTGAGGGCGAGTTCATTTTAGCTCCTGTGTACCTTGGTTTGGTTATTAATAAGAGTAGGCTAAAGGATCCCCAATAGTCTGGACATAACCCAAAGGGGGGATGGATCCGACAAGAGTGGGGCGCGTGGTTGCGGCAGAGGCGCTATGGTTATGAGCGCTGATTTTTATCTGACCTTGAAATATCACATCATCCCAACACGAATACAGCAGCGGAAATCAGTGGGGTCAGAGCCGTTGAAATCAGTGGGGTCAGAGCCGTTGATTTTGAACAACGTCCCGGTGTCAGTTCTTGAATCTTGCATGAAGTGCTTCAAGAACTGTGAAGCACTCAAGGCGGCACTCCTTCTACAGGGTCGTCGCTTTTCAAAAATTTCCCTGGAAATCAATGACTCTGACCCCATTGGTTCTACTATTATAAAGCACGGATGTACAACGCCGACCTGGGGCGTTTTATGCAGACCGACCCGATTGGTTACGGGGATGGGATGAACTGGTATGCGTATGTGGGCAACGATCCGGTGAATATGGTGGATCCGTTGGGGTTGGACGGGGTTGATTACTCTGAAGAGATAGGGGTTGTCGCGCAGCGGGATGGCTCCTCTACGTGTCAGTATAATACGTCGTGTGCAGGCGAGAGAATGATGATGGAACGCTACACGCAGAATCTTTATGAAGAGAGGCTGAACTCTAATAATATTCCCGAAGGTGCTGAAGCCTGCTGGTTTGATGATTGTTATTACTATACTTTGAATGAGAAACCTGTCGGTGAAGTTTCCTATGTTGCTGGCCCAGATGAATATGAACCCATAAGTGTTAATGTGTTTGATGGGGGCTTCAGTTCAGTGGCTGGATCTGCTGTAGGGTTAGTGACTAAGAGTAACCCTCTCGGTTTGGCAGTGTCTTTAACGCTGGACCAAGTTGACGTTAGTAAGTGGGCTGTTTATGAGACACAGATTCCTGTGCAACTTCATCAGAAAACTGTTAGATATGTTTGGTCAGCTGTAAAAAATACTTACCAAGATAAAGTTTTTCGGTATCAGAAAGTTATTGGACCTCCAGAAAGGGTTGGTAGAGCAAAGTAATATGAATAGAGAATTGGTCAGAACGATTTACTCGCCGGTTGCGTTACTTTTATTGTCCAGTTGTGTCGGGGCTGGGGAGAAGGTGGCGACCATGCCTTTGTATGAAGCTTGTCTTGAGCCTATTGAAAGAATTAATGCTGAATACTCACGAAAGTATGAAGGGATCGATCGATTTTTGGATATCAAAATTGAGCGGTTTGACGTAGTTAGTCGGGCTCATAAATCTATTATTGGTTATGTTCGTCTTGAAGGCCATAATTTGCCTATGCCTATAGACCGTTATGCTAATCGAATAAAAATGGAGTGTTATCCGACTAGCTCGGTGGTTATAAAGAATGACAAGGATGCTTTAATTGAGTTGAATAATGAACTTCAAAGAAACAAATTAAGAGGTATTGAAGAAAGTTTTGTTGAGGTCAAGCGTGATGAGATAGAAGTTTTTTTTCATGGGGATTTAGGGGAAAGCGTATATTAACATAAAGGCTCTGGGGTCAGGTCGTACGCCGTTACCGGCAAGGTATCTAGCAGGTTAAAGTCCTGTCCGGGGAATTACCCATTCATCCCGGTAGGAAAACAGCGTTGATTGCTATGGTTAGGGAAAGTCTCAGATAAGGAATTCTTTATGGCTAGGCCCTTGCGCGTTGAATATGCCGGAGCGCTTTACCACATCACCTCCAGGGGCAATGCCCGGCAGGATATTTATGATACGGATGGCGAT
>JBNKFV010000023.1:0-71244 GCA_050289485.1 Cellvibrionaceae bacterium | reverse complement strand
AATAAGTCTAAAACATATTGCCAAATGCTCACGGGTAGAAATCCTAGAAAATAAAGGCCAGCATAAAGAATGCTCAATAACCCTAACCAAAAAGAAAGCCTTTTCATCAATTTCTGCCTAATCTGATGCACACATAACGCCGTGCTCAGCGAGAAAATCGACCGCAGGGAGATTTTATCCGTTGCAGCACATTGTTATACGCTTAATTACTTTTTCTTTGGGGGATTTGAAGGCTGAGTCTGTTGCCCCTTCTCCGGCTGGTGACCACCTGATACACCACCGCCTTTTCCAGGTTGATATCCTTTCTTTTGTGGCACATAGCCTTCATCGATTCTTTTCTTTGTCATCGGTATCTTCTCCACTGAAGTAAAGTTCTACTGTTTCAATTTCAGATGCAAGGATGATAATCCCAGCTGATTGTTCAGCTGCCCTTTCAAATCCGCCGTCTTCGTTTAAAACCCATTCTTGTTCAAGATATAACTGCTCTTCCGCTGGCGCACTAGAAGCAAAAGAGTTTATTCCATACATGCCGGCAATACGTTTACCACTTTTTAAATTAACAATAACCCAATATGTTTTCCTTTTACCAAATACGAAGTCCCATGGCTTTTGTGTTGGGTGAGGAGCGAAAAACTGAAATTTATCGTTTTCTCGAATCCACTTCCAAACGAAGACCCATATTGTAGGGGCTAAAAATAAAACAAATAAATAGAAAATCGCATAACAATTTGGATGAGTACTATTTAGGTTATTTTTTTCAATTACCGTGATGGGCCAAAGCAAGATCGCATAGTTTAGGCAACTGTAAGCTATAGCATCGACTATTTGTTTCGATGAGTCGCGGTGCTCAGAGGGAAACAATAATTCATAAACTTTTAGTGAGACAAACCCTGGAATCACAAAAGCGATGAATATGATTAGCTTATTTTCGTCCCATATATCCATTCAGAGTATCCTTCGTGCGTATAACAGCTTAGTATACGTCACGGTGACGTGTTTCAATTGCGTCAGTGTGACGCTTTTTCACAAATTCACCTAGCGAAAAACTTAAAAATCTTTTCATTTTCAATAAGTTAGATTAATAGCGGCGTTATAGACGTGATTAATTACGTCGGGGTGACGTATATCCACGAAAGAGAGGGTAAAAGTATAAAAACTCCCTTTTAGCCCTTTATTTCAACGTCCATATCGCGTTTTTGCACCCAGTTGATTAGACCTATCTTTAAAATTCTCACAGATTAAGGGCTTTAGGCAATACTGGATTTATATACAGTTTCGCAGTTAGGTAAGCGAAATACTAAAAAGCCCTTTTTTTAGCCACTGAATGAGTAATTGGATTATAGGGCTATAATGCTCTGTTTAAAAAACTTAACAATAATGGATTAAACCTATCGTTCGGTAAGTATCAACTATTTGCGGCAGCCTTTATTCTTCTCCAGTACACACAGCTTAGTGCCGATGCAACTTGTCGGCAGATCGGCGGCCTGGCGATTGGCGTTTATCGCTATCGAGGTAGGTATTGGGTAAGCCAATATCGGCATCGCGGCGCGGGCCTTCGCGGCGGTCTTGGTGGTGCTTGTATTTGCACGCGCAGCTGTCACCTTGCGTACAATCGGCCAGGGGCAATACGGGGGCTTCGCCCGCCAAGATCCGCACACCAGCAAGTTTGGCGGCGGCATCACACACCTGCACTGGCGACACCACCTCTACCGCGTGACACTCACTTTTTACCGGCTGCCTGGAGGACCTGCGTGGGTTTATGCGATGTCTTTTGGATGGCTGGTTTTTGCCAAATAAACTTTTTAATAACTCGCTGATCATGCTCTCACCTCTCTCTGCGCTGCTATTAAGCCCAAACGCGTTATAAGTTTTATCATGGTTAAGTCTAGCAATACCGATAGCCATTGGCGCGATTAATGTCATAAAGGGTCAAGCAGCTCGCATGAAAGGCTGCCGATATAGCGAATAGTCGCAAAAAGCCTTAAAGTGCTCACCAAACCATCTAGGTACAAGCAGTCTCGACGTAGGAATACAACGACTCAGGAAGAGAGGACAGTATGAAATTTAAAACCGTACTCCAACTATCGTTAGCCCGTTTGGTAGAAGAGCGTCAAACCTTACTTAGGGTACTGGTTTTGCCGTTTTTCGCATTACTGATATTAAAGCTTCTTTTTCTTCTCGCCATACCAAGCGCAACGAAAACATTTCTCATGTATGTTGCAGACTTGGCCCTTTACACGCTGTTCGCGGTAACCACGCACCGTATCGTATTAATTGGGGCTGATTCAGTGCCTGACTGGGGCATAACTTCATGGAAAAAACGTGAAACTATTTTCTTATTAACGTATGTAGGCATCACGTTAATGGCAGCCCCCTTCCTGGTAATTACGCTAATACCTCTCCCATACGCGACTGGGATTATTTTTGCTGCGTTTTTAGCTCTATGGATATTCGGCCGTTTAAGCCTGGCTTTACCCAGTATTGCGATAGAAAAAGCGATGACGTTACAAGAGGCGTGGAATGCTTCGAGAAACCACCAGCTATTGATGTTCCTCGTTGTTTTGATTTACCCATTCACTACAGCACTCGTTAATTTATTACTGCAACCATTAGCTAATAACAGCTTTATATTTTCAGCCATCAGTGCATGTTTAATCGTATTTGAAGTGGCCACATTATCTGCTGCTTATCACATGGTTGTTGCGCAGCCAAACAAAAGCCGGATTGAAGACAATGAAAACTATTAACGATATTTACCGCTGCATAGCTTGTAACGGCGCTGTTGCCCATAAACATACGTATTGCCGCCACTGCGGTGCGCCATTTACCGCTAGCGACTTAACCACGATGAGGCAGAAGGTACATTATTCAATAGGTGCAACGCCCTGGAATACCAGAGACCGATTTCGCTGTATCCATTGCAGCGCACATGTAGCGATTACCGATGCTTACTGTTACGGCTGTGGCGATTTCATCGATAACCATGAGCGCCAACTCATGCGTCTGAATATGCAAGAGCTAGCCAAGAAAAATATTCCCTCTCTGATAGGCTTAGGATGTTTCGTACTATTGGTAATTTATATGTGTACTCTTGCCGTAAAAAGTGGCTAAAGGTACAGAGCACGCACACCAATCACGCGCGCAATCGATCCTCTGCCCGGCGGCCCATTGAGTAGCGCCGATTTTCCATCACCTGGCGCTCGGGCAGGCCGATGTCTACGTCTCTGCGGAGGCCAATTCGGCGATCGGCGTGGTGTTTATACACGCACTTACATTCCTGATGATTATGGCAGGCAGCCAAGGGCAGCGGAGGTGCCTCATAGGATAAAATACGACTGCCCGCTATTTGTGTAGCAAAAGTGCAACACGGCTTGCCGGGAATAATCTCTACCGCATGGAATTTACGCGACACTTTTATCGGCGGCGTCGGCTTCCCCCACTGCGGTTTTCCGCGACCAAACAGTTTTCTGAAAACATCTATCATTTTTTAACCATATATAAGCATGCGCGAAGCGCATGCACCCCTGTGTGACGTAACCGGAAAAGTCAGAGAGGTTAACAACGCTATAAAAAAAATTTGTGATGTAGTACTCAAACCGCGCTACACGCAAATGACTGCTTCGATAAAGCCACAACTTGACACTAAAAAACCAGATAGCTAAAAACAACGAAAAAAATAACCTAACGATGGCGCACAACCCATCGCCCTAACGTTAAGGGCATTAGAAGAACCGCTGCATTACACCGCCTTTCATACCAATATTTACTACCGCCTGTTATTCACAGTTCACTAAAACTTACACCGCAAATGTTCTCACTACCGCCAAGGAAAGATGCAATAAATTTAAAGAATCTGCCGGTTTGGGTTTAACGCACTTGCCGGCAGAGCTCATGCCAACCAAGCCAGCCATTACGTTAAACTGCTATTCAGTTTTTTCCGGTATACTGGGTCAACCCAATCTTTACGAGTTTTATTATGTTGACTACCTTTATTCAACGCATATGCCTAGCCATTACTCTGTTAGCCACCAGCGTATTCCCCGCGCAAGCCTTAGACGTTGAACTGGGCAGGCCCCAAATTCAGCTGCTGCTGAACAGTGTATTTCCACATCAGCAGTCATTCGGCCAATGGCAGGTTGAGTTTACCCATCCTTACCCTGGCTTTCAGGCCAGCCAGCAGAAAATCAGCCTGGGTGTAAACGTTAACGTAAATGACCAACAGCGCTCGGCCAAAGCCAACGGCACTATTACAGGACAACTGCGATTTAACCCACAGACACAAGAATTGCAATTAATCAAACCGGCGCTCACTCAGTTTAACGTGACCGAAGGTGATCCACAGTTGCAACAACAGCTACGCAGCAGTTTCGCCCAACAGCTTGGTCAACACATGCCGTTGATTGTGTTGTTTGATATTAAAAACGTGCTCGGCAATAACACCTTTTTACAGCCCAAAGGGGTGTCGGTGATCGAAGATGGTCTGTCCATTCAATTCTAAAGGGCTAAACAATACTCTCCACCAAAGGTCCATACTTGACTTGACGGTACCGTCACATGACCTTTGGAGGGGCTCGCATGCCTCTGGTACGATTGATCTATACCAGCTCCATTTCAGAACAGTTTACTGCCGCTGACATTGGTAAAATTCTGGAGTCGGCCCGACAACACAGTACTAGGACCGTTATTACTGGAATTCTCTATTTTAATAAGAAATTTTTCCTCCAGTGCCTCGAAGGCTCCGCAGTGATGTTAGCCATACTTACCATCGCATACTCGAGGACCCTCGCCACACCAATGTTATTCAACTGGATTACCGCGAAATCAGCACCTAGTCATTCAGTAACCAGCCATCTAAATTATTCGATGTATTGAAATCAAAAAGAAGTAATTCGCGCCAAAAGAAACCAGTTATCGGCCCGATGCTCCAACGCCCCTAACTACGTCTATACCTGGAACAAACCTCCCTTATAATCGCTCTCCGTTGCTACCCTAGGCGACGTTATATGAATGAAAACACCATTAGAAAGGGATATTACATTGAAAAAGTCTATCTTATGGCTGGCAATCGCTACTGCGATTTCGCCCGGCGCAGGCGCAGTAACACTTGAAGAATTGGCCGCTAAGCTTGAAGCGCTATCGGCTGAAAACCAACAACTGAAAGAACGCGTTGCCCAGCTTGAGCAGGCCAGTGAAAGTACAACTGCTTCAGAATCTGTTTCTGAACAAGTTGTGCAAGTTAGTCACGGTTACAGCTACGATATTCTCGACCCAACCACCAACATCAATCGTAAGCAACAGCTGATTCTCGCCAAAAAGCAAAAGGGTGAGTTAAAAGCTAACAGTGTATACCTGAGCGGTGCAGCCACTGTTATAGCCGACTACCAAAAGTCGAACAAAGAAAGCAAGTTTGGCTACCTGATGCGTCACCCTACGGCTAGTAACCAGCGCACCCGCGAAGTATCGGAAGCGGTGATTCATTCTGCACAATTGGCATTAACGGCCAATATGGGCGACTGGGTAACCACCTATATTGAAATGCTTTACGATCCCGAGCAAAGCTTTGGCGCAGGTACTATTACCGACCTCAACCGCAACCAAGTGCAAATTCGTCGCGGTTATGTGCTACTGGGCAATCTCGACGAGTCGCCGTTCTATTTCTCTTTGGGTAAAATGGCCACCCCGTTTGGTCTTACCGACACGCCTAATCCTTTTACTGCCTCGACCGTATGGCATGCGTTTGGCGGCCTCGCTTATGGTGCCAATCTGGGCTTTAGCAGCAATGGCCTGAATGTTGATATCATGGGGATTCAGGGTGGTGCACAGTTCCGCGCAGCCAATGTACCCGTTGATCATTCCAACGTACCCAGCAAACTGAATAACTTTGCGGTTGATATCAACTATACATTTGACGTGGGCGATAGCAGCCAATTATTGCTAGGTAGCTCTTACCTAAAAGGCAGCCCTTATTGCCAAGGTTATCCGGTCACGCATTTTTCTGCCTGCGATGATAAAAATGGCGCTTACGATATATACGCACAATTTAGCGGCAACAGCTGGATGGTGCAGGCGGAATACGCCAAAACCCGCGACGTATGGCCAGGTACGTTTAACCCATCCATTCCGCAGTTTGCGGCCAGCAACGTAGAAAGCTGGGACATTGGAGGGCGCATTACCACTCACCTTGGTGAGCACCGTGTAGACTGGTCAGCCGACTTCAGCCGCTTTGTAGCAGGCCCCGGCGGTTCACCATGGGAGCTGCAAGACCAAATCGTGCTGGGTTCGGCTATGTTCCTTACTCCCAGCGTAAAACTATTTGGCGAGGTAGTGCGTGCAGAAGGCTATGTGCCACTTAACTTTGTCAGTGGCGGCAGCATTCGCGATGGATTTGGTAATATTGATAATACTCAAACCCATAGCAACGCAGACGCCAACACTAATGCCGTGGTATTTGGTATTAACGCAGCGTTTTGATTACCAGCAAGGGGCCTACAGGCCCCTTTTTTTACAATATTACAAGGTATACATGCCTAAATAATTTATCGCCATTAACATTAGCGTCACCCAACGATAATCTTCTAAATACTAAGCCCCATCTTTTGCCATAATCCCTGTTACGCAAGACGTTATACGACTAGCGGATAATTCTTTATACTCGAACGCGTATTTTATAATAATAACCTACCGGACGCCGGCTTATGGCATTGGTTACTGCGTCAATGAACCACATCTCACCCGATATGGTGCAGCGCCCTCGCTATCACGCGAATAACACCACTAAGGATGTTCTGGAGCTTCTATCGATAGAGGTTGATATCGAAGACGGTCGGCATTTGGCCGAACCACCCAGCCTCGATGCCGAAGGGTTTTGCCTGGTTTCACACCACACATCTGTCAGCGACTTTCTGCACGACAACAATGCACAAGCCATTTACCGGCAGGAAATTATAGAACTGCTTAAGCAGAAAACCGGCTGCGACGAAGTCATTGTCACGTCGCCGTTTATTGTGGGGATTGGGGAAAAATCACCCCTCAGCGGGCAGTTTAACAACAGTCACCCGGCGCGCTTTTTACATGTCGATATCAATGATGAGACTGCACAAGCTTTTGCCAATCGACACATGTCATTTGGCAAAACGATAAAACGATTTGCTCATCTGAACATCTGGCGAGTGATTACGCCACCACCTCAAGACGTGCCACTGGCATTGTGTGATGCTCGCACCGTACACCGCAATGACTTGATAGAAGCAGAGGCCGTATTTGATGAGCCCAATAAGCCACACTGGTCTTTTACCGGGCTGATTTTAAAATACAACCCGCGACACCGGTGGATTTATTTTTCTGACATGAACACCGACGAAGCTATTATTTTTGTGACCAACGACAGCGATCGACAAAAACCCCACTGTGTACCTCACGGTGCGTTTGATAACCCTCTGTGCAACCCAACCACAGCGCCGCGTGCGAGCGTAGAGATTAGGGCGACGGCCTATTGGTATGACTAACTTGCACAGCGGTTAGTTAATGTTAATTGGCATGTCGATGTCATCACAACACTATCGAGCACATACAAAAAAGCCGCGCATTAAGCGCGGCTTTTTAATCACAGACCCAACAGTTAAAGCGTATCGGGCACCATATCAACATTGGCATCTTCGTCGGCAACAATTGTTATGTTGGCCGTGCTGGGAAACATCACCACATCACTATTATCTTCGTCGCTCACATCTAGCGAGGCATCGCAAGTAAACGCCAGTGTATAGTCACCCTCTGCCACAAAACCAAGGGTAAACTCCCATTCGAGAGTTTCGCTATTGTAAACCACATTGGCACTGGCTAATGGGTCGGTCTCAGCACCCTGTACATCCAACGGCGTTACATCAGCACCGGAATACAGGTAAACACTGTTACCCATGTCGTTGTTGTCGCCATTGTTACAGTTCTCGTCAATAATCAACGACTCCGCCACTGTACCCATGATATTACTAGCCTCAAGGGTATCAACAATGCGCAGGGTTGGGCGCAGCTTGTAGTCACCCGTGCCTTGCTGATGCACTGATTTACGCAGGTCAAAATCGATAGTAAAGCTGGTCACACCGCCCGCCGCCAAGGTAAATCCGCGGTTCAGTTTCAACCCGGTTTGCGCGTTGCTGGGAATCTCTAACGGATATTGCTCCCCTGCCACTTGAATATAGGTAAGAGCCGGATCTTCAATCACACCCAAACGAATCCACTGATACTCGCCAGCGGGTAACACGTAGCTATCAAGTAGCAACTCTTGTTCGGTACCCTGTAAATCCAGCAGGTTGATCGTTTTTGCTTCATCAAAAGTGATAGTTTCGCGCTCTGGCCCTTGCAGCTCCACCGTGTCAAACGTTATCACTACCGCTTCGGCTTCATCGACTGGGGCATCCGTAATCCCCAGTGTTAATGAGGCATCACCCGAACCGGAGGAACCACCGGAGCCGGAACCACCGCCACACGCAGCCAGGCCAGCGGCCATCACACCGGCCAAAAGGGTTTTCACGAATAGATTTTTAAGCAGTTTGCTCTCTATTGTCATCCTGCGACTCCACATTTGTTTATGCTTAACGAATTAATTGGCTATCTGTATCTGAGACGACGGGTGAGTATAGAGATTTATTCCCAACTATTTTGGGATAAATGCCATAAAGGCACGCGACAAGAAGCACTCATCCAACAAAAATATGTGCTAAGGTAGCCGAAACGTCCATGCCAGAATATAAATACTCTATGAAATACAAAGACTTACGCGACTTCATGCAGCTATTGGAAGAGCGTGGCTTACTCAAGCGTATTAGCCAGCCCGTAGACCCGAACCTGGAAATGACCGAAATTGCCGACCGCACCCTGCGTGCCGGTGGCCCAGCATTGCTGTTTGAGAACCCCGTGGGGCATACCATTCCGGTGTTGGCCAACCTGTTTGGCACCCCCGAGCGGGTGGCACTGGGCATGGGTGAAGAGTCGGTTGAAGCCCTGCGTGAAGTGGGCAAGCTGCTGGCATTTTTAAAAGAACCCGAGCCCCCCAAAGGCCTCAAAGACGCCTGGAATAAAATGCCCATTTTCAAACAAGTATTGAACATGGGCCCTAAAGAGGTCAGCAAAGCCCCCTGCCAACAGGTGGTGATTGAAGGCGACAACGTAGACCTGCATCAGCTGCCAATTCAAACCTGTTGGCCGGGCGATGCGGGGCCATTGGTTACCTGGCCGTTGGTCGTCACCCGCGGCCCCCACAAAGAACGGCAGAATCTGGGCATTTACCGCATGCAGCTGATTGGTCGCAACACGCTGATTATGCGCTGGCTAAGCCACCGCGGTGGCGCGCTGGATTTTCGCGAGTTTCAAAAGCAAAACCCCGGTGAAAACTACCCCGTATCGGTTGCCTTAGGGGCTGACCCCGCCACCATTCTTGGGGCGGTAACTCCCGTGCCCGATACCCTCAGCGAATACGCCTTTGCAGGCCTTTTGCGCGGCGACAAAACCGAAGTGGTGCAATGTATCGGCAACGATTTACAGGTGCCCGCCTCGGCAGAAATTATTCTGGAGGGCTATATCGCCCCCGGCGAAATGGCCGCCGAAGGCCCCTTTGGTGACCACACCGGTTACTACAATGAGGTAGACCAGTTCCCCGTATTTACCGTGGAGCGAATCACCCACCGTAAAGATCCGATTTACCACAGCACCTACACCGGTCGCCCGCCCGACGAACCCGCCGTGCTGGGCGTAGCGCTTAACGAAGTGTTTGTGCCCATTCTGCAAAAGCAGTTTCCTGAGATTGTCGACTTCTACTTGCCACCGGAAGGCTGCTCTTACCGCATGGCAGTGGTCACCATGAAGAAACAATACCCCGGCCATGCCAAACGCGTGATGATGGGCGTGTGGTCGTTTCTGCGCCAGTTTATGTATACCAAGTTTGTGATTGTGACCGACGACGACGTTAACGCCCGCAACTGGGAAGACGTCATCTGGGCCATCACCACACGCATGGACCCTATACGCGACACCACGCTTATCGACAACACGCCCATCGACTACCTCGACTTTGCCTCGCCGGTCTCTGGCCTAGGTTCAAAAATGGGGCTGGATGCGACCAACAAGTGGCCCGGCGAAACCGACCGCGAATGGGGAACCCCCATTGAGATGGACGCTGCCGTAAAACAGAAAGTCGATGAGATATGGGACGAGCTCGGAATTTTCCCGGAAGGTTAATAGCCGTTATCGCTTAACCTCACCCTGCCATTGATCAGGGTGAGGCCTTCGGCTTCAAGCCGCTGTTTTTGTTCGCAATAGGCTGCACTGCCCGCAGGAAACGCAATAGCACCTTTGGCATTCACCACCCGGTGCCATGGCAGTTGGGTGTCGGCGGGCAATTGCTTTAGCACCCACCCCACATAACGGGCATGGCTGGGGTAACCGCATTGTTTAGCTACCATGCCGTAGCTCATGACTTGCCCGGCGGGAATGGCGGCCACCACCTGCCAGACGATGCGTTGCAGATCGCTCATTTACCAAACAACTTGTTCAGCTTTTCATTAATTTTTTCATTCACTTTGTCTTTGGCTCTTTGCTCTTCTTCTTTGGCCTTTTCTTGCAGTGCTTCTTTAGCCGTTTCACCTTCACCAGCAGTTACGCCCAACTTTTCGCCCAGTTTTTCTGCGCCTTTTTCCTGCAAGGCTTTTTTTGCGGCACGTTCAAATACTTTATTGATGGCACTGCTGTCTGGTCTGCACCAGTTCAGTACCGAAATACCCACACCGCCTTTACACACAATGGGCCACTGCGTGCCCTTAAGATATTTATTGCCCGCCAACGCCGAGAGTTGCACACCAAAGGTGTAATCAAAACCTTTGTTGAGCAGGTCGATATCGCCACTGGCGGAAAAGTTACCTTGGTTCGTATCGGCGCTTACCTGGGGCATAATCAGGTGGCCGTTTTCAATGTTGATATTGGCCAAAAGGTTTTTAATTTCGGTATCGCTCTTTAAGGCTTTTGGCAGCTTTTGTTGATAATCCGGGTACAGCTGCGAAAAATCACCCAGTTTGTTTTTCACTGCACCCAACGCGACTTCATTAATGTTCACGCCGTGAATCACGCTGTCGTCCATACTCAATGTGGCTTTACCCAGTGCCTGTTTAATTAACGTATCTACCGTATTGCCGGTGGTCTTCGTATTCAGGGTAAAACTGCTTATCCCGGAAAATAATGTTTGGGTGGTAAACGGCTTGAGCAATTCGGCCATTTCTATTTTGTTAAGGCCCAAGTCGGTTGCGATCGCCGGCTCTGCACCTTTGGCATTTACCGTTACCGTACCGCCCATGTCACCTTTGAGTAGATTGGCTTTGATATCACTGACAGTAAGCACACCATCCTTGGCTTTCACTGCCACGTTAATATTGGTCATGGGTATTTTGTTTATCACCACTTCAGTGGCCTTGAACGTACCCTGAAGATTAAGGCCGCGCAATGTTTCTACGGGAATTAATTCGGCATTGGCATCACTTGTGGTGGCAGGCTTTTCGGCCGTTTCGCTGACAGGAGCCATATAGCGGTCGAGATCGATCTTATCTAACCCCAGGGCAAAACTTAAGGACTGGGTTTGCAAATCACTGACCGTAACCTGGCCGGACAAGGTGCTATCGTCTAACACTATCGTTAGCGGGTTAACAGCAGCCTTTTTTGGCGTACCGGAAAAAGTTGCCGCTACGTTTACCTTGCTCAGAACACTCCCATCTTGCGTTTCAATCGCGGGCACACCCAAGGCAGCCATCAATTTTTTCGCATCAAATGTTTTGCTGTTTAGCTGGCCTTTATACGCCAACTCACCACTCAAACCTGTTGCTTCGGCGGCCAGGTTTGCCTCTGCATTGGCCAGCGACAATGAACTGATATTAACGATGGCATTGTCTTTTTTCTGGTCAACCACCACATTGCCTTTTACCGTGAGTGGTGCGGTTTTTTCAAATACACCCTTGATGTCTGCAACTAAGTCGAGATCATTCAACTGGTATTGTTGGTTGTCTAGATCAACCTTTACCAGGCTGTTTAGGGTTGTATCTACTTGCAACCCTGCGGCATCAGAAATCGCGGCTTTTAAAGTGAGTGGAAATGCCTGATTTAAAGCGACGTTTTCCAGCACCAGCTGTTCCAGCGCAACGCGATAATCCGTACCAGACTGCTTGTCGCTGTATACGATGGTAGAGTCATTGACACTAATTCGTGGAATCTTGATATCGGGCGCAGTGGCACTGGGTTTGGTATTTTCACTATCGTCAATAGTTTGTTCGCCTTCCGGCACAGACCAGTTGTTATTACCATTCACATCAACACGCAGATTGGCATTCAAACCACTGATGGAGATTTCATCAACCTCTATTTTTTTTGAAAATAATGGCAGCAGTTTTACCCCCAGTTTCAATTCGCCAATATCCACCAGGGTGGGGGTATCCGGCTGCATAGCCAAGGTGACCTTTTCAGCACCAAAACCCAACACCGGATAAAACCGCCAGCTCAAATCACCACCCAGCGTCAGTTCTACACCACCGGCGTCGCGGGCTATGGTTTCAATGTCGCCCTTATAATCGTTAGGGTCAACAAACACTACCAGTACCACGACCAGTAGTAGCAACAACCCCGCTATTGCGCCTACAGTGTAGGCTAATCCCTTTATTACCTTATTCATTGCTACCACCCGTATTATCTGTAGTTGCCTGGCTCGCGTGATTATGGCGTAGAAAAAGCATTGAAAGTACAACAGATTCCGCCGTATCTGTCAGCGCCTTTAGCCTAGCAGCCTGTTGAAAAACGTTTTCGAGGCAGGTTATGCAAGGCAAAATTGGACGAAAAAGCGGAGTTTATGCATGATAAATGAGCATTTTGAGTCCGATTTTAACGCCGCAGAACCCACGCAGATAGTTTTTCAACACGCTGCTAGACTGACAAGCTATGGACAGCAGTACTCAAAAAGCAATCCGTGGTTCAGCATGTTTTTACAGCATGATTAGTACAGCCAGAATGGGGGGAACCCAATAAAGAGATGAACAGGGCCAAATGATGCTTCTGCGGTACTGGGTGTCCCTACAGGTACCGCAGGGGCTGAGGTAGGATATGCAGGTAACTCACATCGGTAATGCCAAGAGATACCAATGTGAGCGAGTGTCTAACAATGTATTAAAAAACGCATGGGACCGTGGCAATAAATTAAAGCACAGGCGCCGTAAATGTAGTCTTTACTGTATGAGATTGAAGATTATCTTCTTCATCTTTCACGTTAAAACTGAGCTTACTCACACTCTGTCCAACTTGAGTAGGATCCACGGCGACAATCAAGTTGAAGTCATACATTTCACCCGGTGCCAGAACGTACCGCGTTTCACCTTTAATTTTTGCACCGGGCATACCGGAAATATCCAAAGTATAAGTACGCATCACTTGGTCTTTATTGAAAATTTTAACGCGGTATATATTTTCAATATTGCGTTCGGTGTTGTATCGATAAAGCATCCTGTCTTTCGCCACATTAAGACCAATTAAACTGCGAGAGGAAAAACCCCATGCCAAAAATCCCAGCATAATGATAAACAGCGCGCCGTACCCTACAAAGCTCGGCCGCAATAGGCGCGAGGACTTCCCTGTCATACTGTTTTCGCTGGCATAGCGAATAAGGCCTTTTGCATAGCCCATTTTATCCATCACATTGTCGCAGGCGTCGATACAAGCCGCACAGCCGATACATTCCATCTGCAATCCATCGCGAATATCGATTCCGGTGGGACAAACCTGAACGCACATTGTGCAGTCAATACAGTCCCCCTGTGTTTGGTCTCGATAGACGCCTTTTTTACGATTGCCACGAGGCTCACCACGCTGGCTGTCGTAACTGATTAATAAGGTATCATTGTCACAGATAGACGACTGAAAGCGCCCGTAAGGACACATATGAAAACATACTTTTTCACGCAACCAACCCGCATTTAGATAAGTAGCAGCGGTGAAGAAGAATATCCAAAAATACGTAGCGCCACCTGCTTCAAAGGTAACTAGCTGCACAGCCAGATCGCGGATTGGCGTAAAATACCCAACAAACGTAAAACCGGTGATAAAACTGATACTTAACCATAGCAGGTGTTTGTTTGCGCGGCGGATAAATTTGTTGGCCGACATGGATGCATTATCCAGTTTGATGCGCTGGTTTCTATCACCTTCCGCAATTTTTTCGGCCCACATAAATACCCAGGTAAAAACACTTTGCGGACAAAGATAGCCACACCAGATTCGCCCGCCTAGCAGAGCCAGTAAAAACAGCCCGTAGGCAGCGATAATCAGCACCGCCGACAGGAGTATCAGATCTTGAGGCCAAAGGGTCTGGCTAAAGATATGAAACTGGCGACTGCCCAGATCCCATAACACGGCTTGCCGGCCGTTCCAGGTTAGCCATGCGGTTAGAAAATACAGTGCAAACAACGCCGTACCCGCTGCAATGCGAATACGCCGATACACACCGGTAAAACTTCTGGTTTGAATTTTTTTACCTGCGTCGACAAAAAAATTGGTGTCTGAATCCAGATTACGTACAGGTATCTGATTGCTCATTTAGGCGTTTCCTCCAGGCTGTCGGCAAACCAGAATAGCGGTCTACCGCACGGCCACTGTACGTACTTAGAGCAAACAGGTGCAGACTCAATTTTTTTAATATTAATGGGTACAGATTATTAGCAGGCAGGCGTGTTTAACCGAGTGAACGGTAGTACTGGAAAGTACGCCGATGGTCGCCTCAGGCAGGCGCGCTGAGATGCCGTTTTTTATGCAGCGGCACAGGATCTTTTACGGAACTTGCGTAAATTTTGTCGAATCCGGCCAGGCCTTTGAGAGCATCCTCTGCCGACTTATCTTCGCGAATAACAAATGAGGTAAAGCCGCAATGTCGCATATGCGCCAATTGATCACGCAAGACGTCACCCAGTGCACGTAATTCGCCTTTAAAACCGTAGCGTTTACGCAGCAGATATGCCTGGCTGTAAGCGCGGCCGTCTTTAAAATCATCAAATTTCAACGCGATCAGAGACAAGTTATCAAGCCACGCCGCCAGTATGCCCGGGTCGTCATCTGGCGCGAGCATGACACCGGTTTCTGTGTTGCTGTTTATTAAGATGTCGGCGCGCACCACCCATTCAGACACATTAATAATAGAGAATCGCGGCAATACTTCAGGCATATTATATGTCAGCCTGCTCCACGGATCGTTAACGACAATCTGAGAAACACCATCAACTATTGCAATCACATTTTTCATACCGCTACCTTGCTGGCAGATTTTTTGGGTGCGTACAAATTGTCTTTGAACACGTCTATACCGAGGCGGTTTAGGGTGTCGACAAAACGCTCGTCTTTCTCACGATATTGCACATAAGTTTGCGTGAGCTTTTCCACCACATCGGGTATTTCATTGGCACGAAACGCCGGGCCAACAATTTTACCAATTGCGCTGTTTTTACCTTGGGCACCCCCAATGGTGACCTGATAATATTCTTCGCCATTTTTGTCGACACCGAGAATCCCGATATTGCCAACATGATGATGGCCACAGGCATTCATGCAGCCGGAAATGTTCAAGCTCAGCTCGCCCAAGTCTTCGACACGAGCAAGATCTTGAAAGCGTGTCTGTATCGCGCGGGCGACTGGCAGTGAACGCGCATTGGCTAACGAGCAGTAATCACCACCGGGGCAGGCAATTACATCGGTCAACAGTCCAGCATTTGGGGTGCGTAACCCATACGGCTGCAGGGCTTGCCACAGGTTGTATAAATCGCACTTACGTATGTCTGGCAGAATCACATTTTGCTCATGGGATATGCGCATCTCGCCATAACCGAGGGTATCGGCAAGATCGGCAACGGCCCGCATCTGTTCGGCAGTCATATCACCCGGCGGGCTAGCCGAGCCCGGCTTGGTCGACAGCACCACCGACACATAACCGCTCACTTTGTGTGCCTGCGTGTTGTGCTTTACCCATGCAGCAAAGGCAGGGTCTGCGGCAAGGCGGGTGCCAAAATCCAGATCCACCGCAGCTAAACGTTCGTACTTGGGGGGCTGAAAGAAACTGCTGACCCGGCGATACTCAGCAAACGATAACACCTCGCCGCCTTCGGCTATCTGTCGCCATTCTTCTTCAACTTCTTTGGCGAAGGTTTCTATTCCCAGGCTTTTTACCAGTATTTTTATGCGCGCTTTGTATTTGTTGTCGCGACGACCATAGCGGTTATATACCCGCAGCACGGCCTCTACGTAATTTAATACCTGTTCCCACGGCAGGTCGTCGCACAACATTTGGTTGAGAATGGGCGTTCGCCCAAGGCCGCCACCCACCATCACGCGCAAACGCAAGTCGCCCTGGCTGTTGTGATAAACATAAAGACCAATGTCGTGTGTTCGCAGCGCAGCGCGATCGGTTTCTGACGACGATACGGCAATTTTGAATTTGCGAGGTAAAAACAAAAATTCTGGATTCACGGTTGACCACTGGCGCAAGATTTCTGCAAACGGTCGGGGATCCAATAGCTCATCCGCGGCAACACCGGCAAACGCCTCTGTGGTGATGTTGCGCACACAGTTGCCCGATGTTTGTATTGCATGCATTTCATGCTTAGCCAACAGCTGGAGAATATCAGGCACCTGCTCCAGTGTTATCCAGTTGAACTGAATATTTTGACGGGTGGTAAAGTGGCCATAGCCGCGATCGTACTGCTCTGCTATGTCAGCCAATAAACGTAATTGGTTGGACGCTAACGTGCCATAGGGAATGGCCACCCGCAGCATGTACGCATGCCGTTGAAGATAAACACCGTTCTGTAAACGCAGCGGTAAAAACTCATCTTCACTGAGCTCACCAGAAATGCGCCGGGCGACCTGATCACGAAATTGCTCAACACGTGCCTGTACCAAGGCACGATCGTATTCATCGTATTTATACATGCATACCCCCAACTCCGGGAAATGGAGGCCGAATACTAGCTAAACGAAAGGCTGCGAGACAGGCTCAAAATTATTAAACACAATCGGTACAGATCTAGTCAGAGGCAATACCCAACAAGCCCGGCAAACGCGCTAGCGCCGCCAGCCTTTGCTGGCTCCAGGGGTGAGCGAAACTGATGCGCAAACAGTTTTTGAATTGCCCAGAAACAGAAAACAAGGGTCCCGGCGCGATAATCACGCCATCGGCCAATGCTTGCGGATAAGCCGCCAGCGTATTGATGGATTTGGGCAGCTCGACCCAAATTGCCAACCCCCCAGTTGGCATGACTACCCCAACATCAACTGGCCACTGCTGCAGGCAAAAAACCAGCTGTTCCAGCCGCTGTTTGAAGTCGATGCGCTGGCGGCGCAGGTGAGCGGAAAAACTGCCATCTTCCATAAAGCTCGCCACACCCTGTTGTATAAAGCGGCTGCTAGCCAGCTGCGTGACCAATTTTAGGCGAACAATGTTGTCGTGCCAGCGCGCACCAGACACCCAGCCCAAACGCAGGTCGCGAGAAAGACTTTTGGAAAATGAGCTACACAGAATAACGCGATCACTTTCATCCAATGCTTTTAATGGATCAGGTACCTCATCAAATGCGGTATCGGCATAAATATCATCTTCAATAATCGCCAGGTCGTATTGATCCGCCAGGGCCAGCAACCGCCGTCGCGCAGTAAGGGGCATCAGTGCTCCACCAGGGGTCGCATACGCCGGAGAAACAATACAAGCACGAACCTGCCAACGAGCCAACGCCTCCTCCAGCGCATCCATATCCATTCCCGTGGCAATAGACGTAGGCACTTCGATGACCTGTAGCTGTAATTGCTCCAACAATTGCAATACGCCGTAAAAACCAGGAGATTCTACCGCCACCACATCGCCCGGTTGGCAACACGCTTTAAGGGCAAGAAATAACGCATTCTGGCACCCGCTGGTAATACATAACTGGTCGGCAGTCACTGCCCACCCACGCCGATGGTTATGCAGCGCTAATTGTTCACGCAGACCACGATCACCGGCAGGCTCGTCATAGTACTGGTGGCCCTCGCCCTTCAGCCTGCGCAATGCCCGGCCCACGGCTCGATTCAGCGCCACCACCCCCTGAGGCAGCTCGCCAGCTTGCAGATCGGGCAATAAATCAAAGGCGGCACTGCGGCGCATAATATCCAGCAGTAACTCACTCACAGTGACAGGTTTTGGTGCCTCAATGGCAACCCGGCTTTCAGGCGCATTCCAGTGGGTAGATGGCAAGGTCACAAAGTAGCCAGCCTTGGGCCGCACCTCGACGACACCGCGTGCTTCCAGGCGCTGCAAGGCATGCTGCACCGTGGCTTTAGACAGGTCACGCTGCCGACACAATTCGCGAATGGAGGGCAACCGATCACCCAAGCGCCAACGCCCTTTCTCAATCCCCTCAAGCAACCAGTTTTCCAGTTCCCGGTACCGATAATGCGTAGCCATACAGCGTTACCAATACCACTCAGTGAAGTGATGAATACAGGTACGATGGCTGATCAATTCGGTCAGCCACATGCTGTAAACCTTCTTCCCAGGCGTCACGCGTAATGGGGCCACCAAAGCAAAGGCGCAATGCATTGGGTGGGTTATTGTCGGTACTGAACGCCGCACTGGCAACCGCACTAACACCCTGCGCACGCAACTGCACTGCCATTTCCGACGGATGCCAGCACGAGCCTTTCGGTAAGTTCAGCCACAAGTGAAAAGCACCCGGTGCGCTCACCAGGCGCTGTCGGCCAAGGTATTGCTCCGCCAGTTTAAGGCGAGCGATCGACTCATTGCGGATAGCTTTACGCATCGCCTCGGCGGTACCGTCGATAATTAACTGGGTTACCAGCGCATCCGTGAGCGGGCTAGACATGACATACAGTGCCCGCATGGCACCACCGAATCGCTGCGCCATGCGCTTGGAGGGTGTGTGTACAAAGGCTGATTTCAAACCCGGACCAAAACATTTGGAGGTACCCATAATATAGTAGGTCAACTCAGGGGCCAGATTGGCCATAGGTATCACGGGTTCCTCGTGCAATAGCGTGTAGGCATCGTCTTCAATAATGGGAATGCTGTAACGCAGTGCGACATCGGCCAGCGCCTCCCGCCGCCCCAATGGGATTGTGGTAGTCGTGGGATTATGAATGGTTGGGTTCAAGTACAATGCACCCACATCGCCCTGTTTGCATATCTCTTCAAACGGGCGCACTAAGGGCCCGTTGGCGTCACGCTCAAGCGAATGCAAGGTTAAACCAAGTTGCGCAGCAATCGCCTTGATACCGGGATAAACCAAACTTTCAACACAGATGCGCTTGCCACCACTTGCCAACTGGCTCAGCAGGCCAACCAATGCACTGTGAATACCGGGGCAAATCATGACCTGCTCCATCACCGCGGACTCCAAACGTTGATCCAACCATTGTAATGCCGCTTCCCGGTCTCGCGGGCTGCCACCAAAGGCCTGGTAACGCAGCATGGAATACATATCGTGTTGCGCTAACACCGAAATAGATGTATCGCGAATTGCCTCAACTAATGTGGGGATAGCGGGCTCCACTACTAAATTCATGCTCATTTCATAACTGCCGCGACTCGGCTCCACAGCAGCTGTTTTCCCTCTCACAAAGGTGCCTGACCCTGGGTGAGAATCGATTAATCCACGTGCACGAGCCTCACTGTAGGCTCGCGCTGCCGTGGTGTAGTTAATATTCACGGCTGCGGCCAAATCTCTTAAGCCTGGCAGCCGGTCTCGCGGTTGCAGCAGCCCTCGCTCCACGTCTTCTTCAATTAAATCCGCGATCAGGCGATACGCAGGCGTTCCTTTATCGGCTTCAAGGCGCTTGCGCCACCGCTGCAACTCAATACTGGCCATAAATGCAATCAAGTCTCTAAATATTGGATAGTTAGGTGGGCGCAATTGTATTACAAGTTTATCGCCACTGTTACCAGCAGACAGCGAACACGCATCAACCGTGCACGCACCAATACGACACAATATGCAGATATCTGCACAAATAAGGCCCATTTAGTTGATTTACATCAATGTTTCCTGCAAGTACATACGTCTAGTGAAGAAAAAATTTATCGTTTTTTGAACTTACCGATCAATCATTGATTGGAGATTGATTGCATTTATCCAAATCAGGTATGGCATAGCGATTGCTCTAGCGAATGTATCACAACCCGCTTTTAGGTGTGATGTCACCCATTTGCAAAAGGAGCAAGAAACAATGCCAAAGATTACCCAACCGATGCACAAAGCCGGGGATTATTTTGTCGACTACGAAGAAAAGGTATTTGAGGATGTAAAAGCCAATCCAGGCGAGAAGGCACTGGTAACCTTTCACACGGTTGCTTTCGAGGGTTCTATTGGCCTGGTTAACATGCTGCAAGCAACCCGCCTGCTGCGCAAAGGCTATGAAACCTCCATTCTACTGTACGGCCCCGGCGTCACCCTAGGCTTGCAACGAGGCTTCCCTACCCTGGGCGACGAAGCATTTCCAGGCCACCAAAACTACGCCAATCAACTGAAAAAATTCATGGCCGAAGGTGGCAAGGTTTACGCGTGTCGATTCGCACTGCAGGCACTTTATGGTCACGGTGAACCCTCACTGGTTGAGGGCATTATTCCGATCAATCCCCTCGACGTGATGGATCTGAAACTGCTGCACATGCGTGACAACGCCGTCATCATCGACACCTGGACAGTATAAGGAGCACAGCGGCCATGACCGACAACCGCGTCGTACGCGCTGCTGCTGTTCAGATCGCTCCGGACCTCCGGAGCGCTAACGGTACGTTGGCAAGTGTACTCAATGCAATGGATGAAGCGGCATCGAAAGGGGTTGAGCTGATTGTTTTTCCGGAAACATTCGTGCCGTATTACCCCTATTTTTCTTTTGTTTATCCCGCTGTGGCGTGTGGCGCTGAACACCTGAGACTTTATAACGAAGCGGTGGTCGTCCCGGGTCCGATCACTGATGCCGTCGCCGAGCGCGCCAAGAAAAACAGCATGGTGGTTGTGTTAGGCGTAAATGAGCGTGACCACGGCAGCCTGTACAACACCCAGCTGATCTTCAATGCCGATGGCAGGCTTGTGCTGAAACGCCGCAAGATTACGCCCACCTATCACGAGCGCATGGTGTGGGGCCAAGGCGATGCATCCGGCTTAAAAGTCGCCGATACCCAGGTGGGCAAGGTCGGTGCGTTAGCGTGCTGGGAGCACTACAACCCACTGGCACGTTATGCGTTGATGACCCAGCACGAACAGATTCACTGCAGCCAGTTTCCCGGATCGCTGGTGGGGCCGGTTTTTGCTGATCAAATTGAAGTCACGATTCGACATCACGCCCTTGAATCCGGCTGCTTTGTCGTAAATTCAACCGGCTGGCTGTTCGATGAACAGATCGAATCAATTACCCAAGATGAAAAATTGCAGCAGGCCCTTCGCGATGGCTGCAACACCGCCATCATCTCACCCGAAGGCAAACATCTGGCCCCAGCCCTGAAAGAAGGTGAAGGCATGGTCATTGCCGACCTGGATTTTAGCCTGATCACCAAGCGTAAACGCATGATGGATTCAGTGGGCCACTACGCCAGACCAGAATTGCTAAGCCTGGCCATTAATGATCACCCGGCGCAATACAGCCATGCACTCGCACCTGTGTCAGTGAATGACAACTTACAAGGAGCCAATGATGAATACAGCCAAACCAGCACCGCGCCAGCAGTTGATTACTGAGCTGCAAACCCGCGGTTTGCGCTTGCCAGACACCGGCCAGTCCCAGGTGAGTCGCCGAGGGGGCGCAGGCCCTTCCGACCATCAGGCCGTCACCGTCGACGGCACCACGGTAATGGTGCCGGTGTATACCCAGTCGGCTTGGCGCTCGCCCTTCAGTGTTGCAAGTTCCGACCACGGCCACACGCTGGTTGAAAACAAGATTCCATTGGCAGACATCACCTTTGTCGATACCCCCAGGTTTTACGATTTAACCACGGCCGACGGAACGCCCTATTCACACATTGCAACACTGCACAGCAAGGACGTGCTGGCAACCACGGTGCTGCAGACCTGTATTCGTTATGAAAGCCGACGCAAAGCCTGCAAGTTCTGCTCAATTGGCCAGTCACTGCAAGCGGGGCGCACCGTTGCGCACAAAACCCCCGAGCAACTGGCTGAAGTGGCCAAAGCAGCGGTAGAACTCGACGGGGTGGCCCATATGGTGATGACCACCGGTACCCCGCCGACGGCTGACCGCGGCGCCCAAGTGCTATGCGACAGTGCCGTCGCCATACGCGCTGCCGTGGATATTCCGATTCAAGCCCAGTGCGAACCCCCCAAAGATCCTATCTGGTACAAACGCATGAAAGAGGCAGGTATCGATACCTTGGGCATGCACCTGGAAGTGGTGACCCCGTCACTGCGCAAAGACATCATGCCGGGCAAGGCAGAGATATCCATCGAAGAATATCTCATTGCCTTTAAAGAAGCCGTGGCGGTTTTTGGACGCGGCCAAGTCAGTACCTACATTCTTGCCGGTTTGGGGGATAGCAAAGAGGCCATCCTGGATACCAGCAAGCAGCTGATCGACATTGGAGTTTACCCCTTTGTGGCGCCGTTCGTGCCCATTGTCGGCACTCCGTTAGAAGATGTTCCACCGCCCGACAGCACCTTTATGGAATCCATTTTGGCGCCGCTAGGCCAGGCCTTGCAGCAGGCCAACATGCGCTCCAGCGACATTAAAGCAGGCTGTGGGCGTTGCGGGGCGTGCTCAACGCTCTCCAAGTACGAACACTAATCTGAGGAGCCTGATATGAGTAGTGCAAGCCGCCATCCGGCCTATTCGGAATACACCATTAAATGGGCCAATCTGCCTTGGGAAACGGAGGCGGCCTACACATTGCGCCGCCGGGTATTCTGTGATGAACAGGCAATCTTCGAACTGGACGACCGCGACCTGACAGACCAAACAGCCCAACTGTTGGTGGCGGTTGGCGGCTACGGCGGCTGGCATGATCAAGTCGTGGGTACGGTTCGCATTCATGAAGAGGTACCCGGGGTGTGGTATGGCTCCAGACTCGCCGTCGACCCCGCTTTTCGTACGCAAGGTTATTTAGGCGCAACATTGATCAAACTGGCGGTATCCAGCGCACACGCACTGGGTTGCCAGCAGTTTTTAGCCAAAGTGCAACCGCAAAATGAAACCTTGTTTCGGCGCCTGCACTGGCTAAATGTGGGTGAGCAAATCGTATGCGGTCGGCCCCATGTGATCATGCAAGCTGATCTCAATCATTACCCACCCTGTTACGCGCCCTATAGCGGTTTCGTATTGCGTGGCCGCAATCGTAAACCTAGCGCCGAGATAGGACCCCACTTGCTCACCCACACCCTGGCACAGGGTCCGAGCCTGCAACAGAGTGCTTAATTCATGAAACTGGCAAGTATTCTGAAAACCGTTGGGGAATACCCCGGCATAGCGCACAAGGCCGATATAGCCCAGCTGGCACGACACCTGCCGGTGCCACCCGCTGGCTGGCACCCTAATGGCGATGATGCGGCGGCAATCCCCACTGAACAGGGTTTTACTCTGCTGGCAATGGAAGGTTTTCTGAACGCCTTTGTCGAGCAAGACCCCTGGTTTGCCGGTTGGTGTGGTGTGATGGTGAACATCAGCGATATTGCCGCCATGGGCGGGCGCCCCACCGCGGTAGTCAATGCTTTGTGGAACAATGATATTGCCAATGCGCAACAAATTGTTGAGGGCATGCGGGCAGCGGCAGACACCTTTGGTGTACCCATCATTGGTGGCCATACCAACCTGCGAGCCAATCAACCGCAGTTGGCCGTCTCTATCCTTGGCCATGCGAAAAAACTGCTCAGCGCCTTTGCTGCCGAGCCAGGGCAAATACTGGTCGCGGCGATTGATCATCGCGGTGAATTCCGCAAACCGTACCTTAACTGGAATGCCGCCACCTCGGCCCCGGCAAACCGCCTGCGCGGTGACATCGCCCTGCTGCCCGACATTGCCGAAAACGAACTGGCATACGCCGCAAAAGACATCAGTCAGGCGGGGCTTTTAGGCACGGCACTTATGCTGATGGAAACCTCTGGTGTGGGCGCAACGATTAATCTGGATGCAGTGGCCAAACCCAGCCATGTCAGTTGGCCCGACTGGCTCTGCGCATTTCCGAGTTTTGGCTATTTACTCACAACCAACGCAACAGCGTTGCCCGAACTGCTGGCGCGTTTTCAAGCGCGCAATATTTCGGCGTCGGCCATCGGCCAGATCAGCTCTGATCAAAAACTTTGGGTCTCCCAGGGTGAACAAACCCTGTTATTCAAAGACCTGAGCAAAACCCCTTTAACCGGTATGTGTTCAGACCAGAGAGCACTACCCAACGTGATGGAGAAATAATGATGCCTGCTATCCATTTTACCGTTCGCTGGCCGGATGGTTCAGAAGAACAATGCTATTCACCGTCTACTGTGGTGCGTGAACATTTTAAACCCGGCGAACAAATGTCACTGACAACATTCGTCAATACAGCAGAAACTGCACTGGATTCAGCCAGCCATCGTGTTCAACAAAAATTTGGCTACTTCTGCTCCAGCGCCATGGATCAATTATCCCGAATCAAAATGCAAGCCTGTAAGTTTGACGACCCAGATAATCAACAGGTCGACATTATCAGCGTTTCCTGAGGCCTACCAAGACCAATCGACACCAATATCAATCCTAATATTTTGTGAGTTTTACTATGAATGACATCAACTCAACACCCAGCCACTACCCTGTCATTGTAGTGGGAGGCGGGCAAGCCGGACTCTCCGTGAGTTATTTTCTTCAGGCCAGCAATATTGATCACCTGGTGCTGGAGAAAAACACCATCATGCATGGCTGGAAGAACGAACGCTGGGATTCTTTTACGCTGGTAACACCCAATTGGCAATGTGATCTGCCCGGCCACCCATACGACGGTGAAGACCCTCATGGCTTTATGACTCGCAATGAAGTGATTGCCTACCTGCAGCGCTTCAGTGACAAGGTTAAGGCACCTGTTCGCGAAGGCGTTGCAGTAACCAGTATCTCAATGAATGACGAGAACATTTACGAAGTCATCACCAACGATGGCCGCTACACTGCCGACCAGATTGTTGTGGCGTCTGGCGGCTACCATAGCCCCATTATCCCCAGAATGGCCGAGCGTATTCCCGAGACCATTTTCCAGATGCATTCAGCACAGTATAAAAATGCCAGCCAGTTTCCCGAAGGTGCCGTATTGGTAGTCGGCTCTGGTCAATCCGGTGCCCAAATTGCTGAAGATCTGCACCTGGAAGGGCGCAAGGTTTATTTAGCCACCGGCAACGCACCACGGGTATCACGCTTTTATCGCGGCCGGGATGTTGTCGATTGGCTGGAAGATATGGGCTACTACAAAATTTCGGTTGATGACCATCCGCTGGGCAAAAATGTTCGCAGCAACACCAATCATTATGTTACCGGTCGCGATGGCGGCAGAGATATTGATCTGCGTAAATTCGCACTGGAGGGCATGGAGCTTTACGGCCTTATGACCGACTATGATGGTGAAAACCTTGTCTTCCAGCCCAATCTGGTCGACAACCTGGCGACAGCCGATGCCACCTTAAATAACATCAATGCACGTATCGATGCCTGGATTGAATCACAGGGAATAGAAACCGAAGAAGGCCCCAGCGAGTATACCCCGGTATGGGAACCTGAAGCGGAACGCACACAGCTGAACCTGGCAGAGTCAGGCATCACCAGTATTTTGTGGTGTATTGGTTTTCAGCCCGATTTCGCCTGGCTCGATGCCGCCGTATTTAACGGCCAGGGGCATCCCAAACATTATCGCGGTGTCTCACCACAGCAAGGGCTGTATTTCATTGGTTTACCTTGGTTGCACACGTGGGGCTCTGGTCGTTTCTCCGGTGTTAAACAAGATGCCGAGTATTTGGCCAAACACATCGCCGCGTATCAGCGACAGGCAGAAGCACAGCGCGCTGATTCTGAACCGGTAATGGCCTGACGGTTGGATGCCTTGTGATGATCACCAAGAATGCGGTTTTTTTGGCGAGCATGCCTAACCTGTCGCTGGTTGGGCTGAGTGAAAACTGGCTGCTTAAAGAGTGTGGCAATCAACACTGGATGGCATTGGCCGAATGGTTTGACAGACCCGTGCCTGATTTCACTACCGCCGCTGGCTTGCCCGTTTATGCCGCATTTGTTGCGGTAAAAGTGGCAGATGCGCGTTTAGACCTGATTCAAGAAAATCATCACTTCAGCATAGAAACGCGCCTGGCCAACGCTGGCCGGGCACGTTTTTACAGCTCGCACCGGCTAGTGTTTAACGGCAAAGTTTGTGCCCATATCGAAATGCTCTCCACTCAGGTTGCCCGGCTCGAAATGGGCAACAACCAGAGTGTGGTGCGGGCCGACTTAACCAAGAGCGAAACACAGGCTGACGATACAAACGCCCTGGATGACCTGCTCAACAAAAGCCTCGAGTTGGCAAATTCTGCCAAAGCGTTTCGCCGTGACGACTGGAAAACCTGGCATGAATTAACGCCTCAGCATTCACTCGCAACAGACGGTTCAGGTAACGAGCAACCGTTTGTTTTTTGCCCTTGTCCCCACACTGATTTTAATGGTGCCGACTTTCTCTACTTTGCCAGCTTTCAAGCAGCTGCTGATCGCGCCGAATGGAATATTACCCGGCAGCAACAAACACTCTGGAGCACAACCGATAGACAACTGAATTACTACGGCAATATCAATATTGGCGATGCCTTGATACTCGATTTTATGTTGTTACAACAAGAAACCCACACGTTTAGCTATTTATTGAGTGTAAAACGCGAATCAGACGGCGTAAAAATCGCCGACATCGTTACCCGTAAACAACGCCTTAGTCATCACCCGTATCGCTGGGCAGGGCCGGCAGCCACGCTTGCAAGAGTCGACAGTAGGAATACCCCATGACACAGAGCAAACCCTACTACACCGCAGACGATATTGCGCACCTTACTCACACCCACAGTAACCCAGGCGAAGCGCCTTTTGTCAGAGGCCCATTTGCAGAAATGTATCGCCAAAAACCCTGGACCATCAGGCAATATACCGGCTTTGCCAGCGCCGAAGATTCTAACGCAGCGTTTAAGCAAACTCTCGCTGCAGGCGGGCAAGGCTTATCGGTTGCGTTTGATTTGGCCACCCACCTTGGTTTTGATTCAGACCATCCGGCTGCCAAAGCCGATGTTGGCAGAACCGGTGTTGCCATCGATAGTGTCGAGGACATGAAGCAGCTGTTTCAGGGTATTAGCCTTAAAGACGTATCGGTGTCGATGACAATGAATGGGGCCGTACTGCCTATCATGGCCGCCTTTATTGTTGCCGCCGATGAACAGGGTGTTCCCCGCAATCAGTTACGCGGCACGATACAAAACGACATTTTAAAAGAATTCATGGTTCGCAATACTTATATTTTCGAACCCGAGCATTCCATGCGTATCTGCACCGACGTGGTGGAATATTTAACCAAAGAACTGCCAGATTTTAACAGTCTCTCAATTTCTGGTTACCACTTTCAGGAGGCCGGCGCCGAACCGGCACTGGAACTGGCACTCACACTGGCCAATGCGCGTGAATATCTTGATCACCTGTCGGCGCGCGGATTGGACATTGATACGTTCTGCCACCGTTTAAGTTTTTTCTTTGGCATTGGCATGAACTTTTTTGCAGAAATTGCCAAACTCCGCGCAGCACGTTTACTGTGGGCTGAAGAAGTCGAAAGCAGAGGCGCGGTTTCCAGTCGAGCCAAACGTATGAAAATGCATTGCCAGACTTCTGGCTGGTCACTCACGGCAAACGATCCCCGCAACAACCTGATGCGCACCACCATTGAAGCCATGGCAGGCATTTTGGGCGGCACCCAATCATTACATACGAATGCCTATGATGAGGCCCTCTCGCTGCCTACCGACACGTCCGCCCGCCTGGCGAGAAATACGCAACTGATATTGCAACACGAAACCGGGCTTTGCGATGTGGCCGATCCTTTAGGCGGTTCGTATATGGTGGAAGCACTGACCGATAAGATGGTTACCGAAGTCAAAGGGCTACTCGACGAGATCGACCAGCAAGGCGGCGTATTAGCAGCGATTGAATCTGGCTGGGTACGCGACAGAATTCACAAAGATGCCACCCGTTCACAAGCGCAGATTGATAACGGAACCAAACCCATTGTGGGTGTAAATTTATTTGCTCACGACCATCAAGAAGTATCCCAGCCACGACGCATTGATGCCAATAATCTGCTGCACAAGCAAAAAATCCGCCTGCGACAACTGCGCAGTACACGCAACGAGGATAAGGTTAACCAAGCGCTCAATGCCCTGGCTCGGGCCGCTCAGCGGCACGACGTTAACCTGCTGCAGGCTACCATCAATGCCATAAAAGCCCGCGCGACTGTCGGTGAATGCACCCGCGCGCTGTTAAAAGTATGGCCATGCTATCAAGCCAGCAACCAGTTTCTCCACAACATTTATGACGATGTTCGCCACTGCGATACCCAATGGCGTAGCCTGCAACGCAAAGTCCAGCAATTTCAACACCAGCAAAAACGTGCGCCATCGATACTGATTGTTAAATTAGGCCTCGATGGGCATGACCGCGGTGCGCGCGTGGTAGCGGCAGGGCTTAGCGACGCAGGCTTCAACGTGGGGCTTAGTCCCATTTTCAGCACCCCGCATCAAGTTCTACGGCAATTGCAGTCATCGCAATTCGACGCCATCGGCGTGTCTCTGCTTTCCGGGGCTCACCTGCCCTTATTAGAGGAACTGAATCAGGTACTGCAGCATAGTGAATTCAATCAGCTGCCAGTTTTTCTCGGTGGCGTGATTCCCGTTGAAGATTACACGGCATTGGCACAACAAGGCGTTAGGCATGTTTTTGGCCCCGGTACCACGATAGAAAACATCGCACTCACACTACTCGATACCATTCGACAAGCCACTGCAGATGCTGAACAACATACACAGCAATATAGTGGTTCCGACGTCATTTAACGGATGGCATTGTCGCTATACCGGTAATCCATCGGCACAGCATCTGCCGCGCTAGCGTCAGTTCAGCGAACGCACTGCCCCAACAACAAATGGGTACTATTGATTTCTATCAATTACCGCCTGAGAATGTTGGTTATAGACTGAACACATGGGCAACATTGGAAATACCGATGCGATCACCACGGTTGTTGAGAATCCCCCCCCTATGTTAACGCCTGCATCCAGAGGGGAAGTCATTGCCATACGTGGCAGTATCGTCGATGTGGCGTTTTCCCCGCCATTACCTCTGCGCTATCAGCAAGTGGTTGCCGGTGACGACGAACACGTGGTGTTAGAAGCTCAGGCTCACTTAACCCCACACACTGTTCGCTGCATTGCACTGAATTCGACCCGGCGCCTGGGCCGAGGCATGCTGGCGCGAGCGACCGGAGCAGCACTGCAAATACCGGTGGGAGAAGGCCTGCTGGGGCGCATGTTAAATGTTTTTGGTGACCCGGTTGATGGCGCGGGCCCTATCATTGCAAAAGATCATTGGCCGATCCATCGCCCCATGCTGCCGCTGTCACAGCGCACCACCAGTACCCAGGTCTTCAATACTGGCATTAAAGCCATTGACCTGCTGGCACCTCTGGAACTTGGCGGTAAATCTGGCATGTTTGGCGGCGCCGGGGTGGGCAAAACCGTAGTCATTAACGAGTTAATTAACAACATGGCTGAGCAGTACGCTGGTGTCAGCCTGTTCTGTGGTATCGGCGAGCGTATGCGTGAGGCACAAGAGATGTATGCCGCCATGCAGGAGTCTGGCGTACTGGAAAAAGCCGTACTGATCTACGGGCAAATGAATGAGCCCCCTGGCGCCCGTTTTCGGGTTGGCCATGCTGCGTTAACCATTGCCGAATACTTTCGCGATGTGGTTAAACGTGATGTGCTGCTGTTGGTGGATAATGTTTTTCGCTTTGTGCAATCGGGCACTGAAGTGTCGGGCCTGCTGGGGCAAGTGCCCTCGCGGGTGGGTTACCAGCCTACGCTGGCGACAGAGCTGGCAGAATTGGAGGAACGTATCTGCAGCTCCCACTCTGGCAACATTACCTCCGTGCAGGCAGTTTACGTGCCCGCCGACGATCTGACCGATCCTTCAGCCACCCATATTTTTGCCCACTTGTCGGCCTCGATTGTGTTGTCGCGCAAACGTGCCAGCCAAGGGTTTTATCCTGCCATCGATCCACTGAAAACCGATTCCAAAATGCTAACCCCCACCATCGTCGGTGAGCGCCACTACCGGGTAGCTCAGGCTGTGCGGAGTACGCTGGCCGAATATGAGGAACTCAAAGATATTATTTCTATACTGGGTATGGAGGAGCTGTCGCGGGAAGATCGCGAAACCGTCAACAAGGCACGGCGGCTGGAACGTTTTTTAACGCAGCCCTTTGTTACCACCGAGCAATTTACCGGCAAACCCGGCAAGCGGGTTTCTCTGGAGCAGACCATTGACGGCTGTGAGCGTATTCTCAACGGAGAATTTGCCGAGGTGAACGAAAAAGCCCTGTATATGATTGGCGCCATTGATGACATCAATCCGGCAGCCTAACGCGATGGAACGAAAGGAGAGCAGCACCATGCACCAGCAGGCAGACAATATCGACACCCCCATGCACCTGCAGGTGTTGTTGCCAACCGAAGTACTGGTGGATGAACCGGTCAACAAAATTATCGCAGAAGCCATCAACGGCGAGTTTTGCCTGCTACCCCGGCATATTGATTTTGTCGCTGCACTGGTACCTGGCGTGCTGTATTTCTATACCCAAAGCGGTGTAGAACACTATGCGGCTATCGATGAGGGGATACTGGTTAAATGCGGGCGCGATGTTGCCGTATCCACCCTCAACGGCGTACGGGGAAGCGACATAAGCCAATTACAAATGCTGGTAGAAGAACGGTTTATCGCACTTGACGAACAG
Source organism: Cellvibrionaceae bacterium (assembly GCA_050289485.1). Lineage (GTDB taxonomy): Bacteria > Pseudomonadota > Gammaproteobacteria > Pseudomonadales > Cellvibrionaceae > JBNKFV01. The sequence goes on along the minus strand of JBNKFV010000023.1, from coordinate 40,154 downwards.
GAACGCCGCGCCAGAAGCGCTCTGGTACGACTGGAAACCGGTGCCCTGCGTGGCTTTCGTGAATTACAGGCCCGACACCGTGGCTAAACCAGCCCCCGAGCGCAACCAAGGCACAACGCTTGGCGACAAAGTCGGCAAGCGTGCCGCTCGCAAGCAAAGTGCCCGGCAACAACATCACTCCACCTGGTTCGGGCTGGGCATGTTTGGCTTGGTGGGCTGGTCTGTCGCGATTCCCACCGTACTCGGTATTACCCTGGGCCTGTGGCTGGATCGCCGCTGGCCCGGTCAACCATCCTGGACGCTAACCTTATTAATTATCGGTGTAGCCCTTGGCTGCCTGAACGCCTGGTACTGGATAAAACAAGAGAGCCGGGATGACTGATACCTCCATCGCCCAAGTGCTGGTAACCTTTGGAGGACTGTTTCTCATCGGCCTGATGGCTGATCTGCTGGGCCGCTTCACGGCCCTGCCCCGAGTAACCCTGCTACTCATGGCTGGCTTTGTGATTGGCCCGTCGGTGCTCGACTGGTTACCAGACTTTACCCACCAGTGGTTTCCCGTACTTACCGATATCGCCCTCGCCATGATCGGCTTTCTACTGGGCCAGAATATGACCCGGGCACGACTCGCTGAACTGGGCCGACCGGTACTTGCCATGTCGGTAGGTGAAGTGGTTGGTACGGCGCTATTGGTGTTTTCCGTCCTGGTGCTGTTTGGCGTACCTGCCGATATTGCCTTGCTGCTAGCCGGTATCGCACCGGCCACTGATCCGGCAGCAACGCTGGATGTTGTGCGTGAATACCGCACCAAAGGCCGCTTTACCGACAGCCTGCTGGGCATTGTGGCCATTGATGACGCCTGGGGATTATTGGTATTCAGCCTGCTGTTGGCGACAGCCCAAGCCATGCACGCCCAAAGTGGCGTGGCCGACATTATGCTGTCTGGCCTGTGGGGCGTGGGAGGCGCCATCGTACTCGGCGTATTGCTCGGCCTGCCCATGGCCTACCTGACTGGCCGTATCCATCCGGGTGAACCTTCACAGGCAGAGGCGCTGGGGCTGGTGTTGCTTTGTGCCGGCCTTGCGGAATGGGCCGGGGTATCCTATATCTTATCTGCCATGGTGTTAGGGGCCGTGGTTGCCAACCTCGCCAAACACCATGAACGATCATTCAGGGCCATCGAAGGTATTGAATGGCCTTTTCTGATTCTGTTTTTCCTCTTGGCAGGCTCTGCACTGCACGTACAAGCGCTAACCGTGGTGGGAACATTGGTCGCCGCCTATATTGGCCTGCGCATTGTGGGGCTAACGTTTGGCGCTTGGCTGGGCGGCCGAATCACCGGCACCCCGACCAACATTCGCAACTGGATGGGGCTGGCACTGCTGCCCCAGGCTGGTGTTGCTATCGGTACGGCCTTACTCGCCAGCCAACACTTTCCCAATATCAAAGATGTGATTTTGCCGGTCGTTCTGGGCTCTACCGTCTTTTTTGAGCTGATCGGCCCTATCATTACACGCTGGACACTGGTAAAAGTGGGCGACCTGCCCAATCGTAAAACGGTGAAAAAAACGGAGCCACGAACATGAACGATCTGGTGTTATGGCTAGGCGCGGGTGCAGCCGGTGTTATAGCAGGTTTGGTGTTTTTTATTGGCTTATGGGTAACCCTGCAACGCCTGCCCACGGCACGCTCGCCCGCACCGTTATTACTGGGCAGTTTGGTGCTGCGCTTCGGGCTGGTACTGACGGTGCTGTATAGCGCGGCCAAGGTCGGTGGCTGGCAGGCAGTGCTCGCTGCCACCGCCGGTTTTACCCTGGCGCGATTGCTTACCATGAGTAGATTTATAAGCGCCGAGTCGGCCAGTACGGGAGACGACGCATGACCATCTCACCAGACAACCTGATATTCTGGCAATGGGGGCCATTCTCTCTGAATGCCACCATTGTGTTTACCTGGCTGATAATGGCACTGCTTACCGGTATCTCATGGCTGGTCACACGCCAGCTCTCCACCACCATCTCCATTTCACGCTGGCAGAATTTGCTGGAAGTAGTGGTTACCGGCATCAGCGACCAAATACAGCAGATCAGTCACCAACAGCCAGCGCGCTACCTGCCCTTCATAGGCACCCTGTTTCTGTTTATCGCCTTGGCCAACCTGCTCAGCTTCGTACCCGGTTATATACCACCTACCGGCTCACTCTCTACCACCACGGCACTGGCGATCTGCGTATTTATTGCGATTCCTCTCTACGGCATCACCAGCGAAGGCCCGTTGAACTACCTCAGGCATTACATCAAACCCAGTTGGTTGATGTTGCCGTTCAATATTATCGGCGAGCTGTCGCGCACTATTGCACTGGCCGTGCGCCTTTACGGCAACATTATGAGTGGCACCGTTATTGTCGCCATTCTCCTCGGCCTTACGCCCTATTTTTTTCCGGTCGTCATGCAATTGCTGGGCATGCTCACCGGTATGATCCAGGCCTATATTTTTGCCGTGTTGGCCACGGTGTATATCGCCTCAGCCACCTCTGCCCAGCAGAGAACGGACCCACAACACACACCACAGGCAACGCCTGACCAATAACCCAAGGAGCTGCACATGGACAACATTTCGCTGATTGGTATGGCATCGGTCATTACCGCTGGTCTGACCATTGCCTTTGGCTCTCTGGGCCCAGCCCTCGGCGAAGGTAGAGCCGTAGCCCAGGCCCTGAGCGCCATTGCCCAGCAACCCGATGAAGCCGGTACACTCACCCGCACCTTGTTCGTTGGCCTCGCCATGATCGAATCCACCGCCATCTATTGCTTTGTCGTGGCCATGATTCTGATCTTTGCCAACCCCTTCTGGGACTACGTAACCACAACAGCCGGAGGAGGCTGATCAATGTCAATCGACTGGATCACCGTATCTGCCCAGATCATCAACTTTCTGATTCTGGTGTGGCTACTCAAGCGGTTTTTGTATAAGCCGATACTTGAGGCCATGGCAAAACGCGAACAGCACATTGCCAGCCGTTTACAAGAGGCCCAACACCGCGAGCAGCTTGCCGACCAACAGGCGCAGGCCTACAACGCCAAAACCACGCAATTGGATAACCAGCGCGATGCCATTATGGCAGACGCCCATAAGCAGGCTGATGAACAAAAACATCAATTGCTGGAAGCAGCCCGTGCCGAGATCACAACGCAACAAAACCACTGGCAACAGCAGGTTGAACAAGAAAAAAGCAGCTTTTTAAACCACCTACGCCACCGCACCGCCGGTGCCGTACAAACCATTGCCCGCAAGGCACTCAGAGACCTGGCCGATACCGATCTGGAACAACAGGTTATCCAGCGTTTTATCGACCAGTTGGCAGCCCTGCCCAGCGACACCCGGCAGGCACTGATACCCGACGACGGCCCGCTACAGGTAAACAGCGCGTTTGAACTGCATAGTACTCAACGCGAACGCTTAACCAGCGCCCTGCGCCAACATCTGACGCCTGCCGTCGAGGTAGAATTTCATTCATCACCGGCACTGTTATGCGGCATCGAACTGAACGGGACAGGCAGGGTACTGCGCTGGAGCCTGGAGGATTACCTGGATACTTTGTCGGATCAGGTTGAAAAAACCTTCGACAGCCTCTCAACACCGCACAGTGGAAGGGAGGCCTGACACCTTGCTAGAGCAACTGCTGAACAACACCCTGACCACCCTGGATAATGCCGTTGCCAGCACCACCCCCACGCTGCAATTGCAGGAAACCGGACGGGTTATTCAAGTGAGTAGCGGCATTGCACGCATCACCGGTTTGCCCAGCCTGACTTATGAAGAACTGGTACAGTTTCCCGATGGTCTACTAGGCGTGGCGGTCAATCTCGACGCGACAGAAACCGGTGTCATCCTGTTGGGAGACAGCGACAACCTGGCTGCGGGGGTTGCCGTACAGGCGACGGGCCGCGAGGCAGATACCCCCGTGGGTGAGGGCCTATTGGGCCGAGTGATTGACGCCACTGGCCGCGTGCTCGATGGCGGCGAACCACTGCACTACACCGAGCGCCGCCCGATAGAGCGTGAAGCCCCCGCCATTACCGACCGGGCACCAGTTACCGTCCCGCTGGAAACAGGGTTCAAAGCCATCGACGCCCTGATTCCCATTGGCCGGGGCCAGCGCGAACTGATCGTTGGCGACCGCCAGACCGGCAAAACCTCGGTCGCGATAGACACCATTATCAATCAGCGCGACAAAGACGTCATTTGCATCTACTGTGCCATTGGCCAGCGTGGTACCGCCGTTGCCCGAGTAGTAGACACCCTCAAACAACATCAGGCGCTGGAATACACCATCGTGGTTGTCGCCTCCGACGAGGACCCACCGGGCCTGCGCTATATAACCCCCTACGCGGCCACCACCATGGCAGAATACTTTATGGCGCCGGGTAACGGGCAAAAAGGCAGGGATGTATTGATTGTGTACGACGATCTCACCCGCCACGCCCGCGCCTACCGCGAACTGTCGCTGTTACTGCGCAGGCCTCCGGGCCGCGAAGCCTATCCCGGCGATATTTTCTATATTCATTCCCGCTTGCTGGAACGGGCCACCCACCTGCACGAGCGTCTCGGCGGCGGTTCACTCACGGCGTTTCCGGTGATCGAAACCCAGGCCCAGGATATTTCCAGCTATATTCCCACCAACCTGATCTCCATTACCGATGGTCAGATCTACTTCTCGCCTACCCTGTTTCACAAGGGCCAGCTGCCTGCCATCGACGTTGGCAAATCGGTATCCAGAGTGGGCGGCAAAACCCAATACCCTGCCTTTCGCCATGTATCCGGCGACCTGCGGCTGTCTTATTCCCAGTTTGAAGAATTGGAGAGCTTCGCGCGGTTTGCTACCCGCCTGGATGATGAAACCAGAGCTATCCTGGAGCACGGCCGCCGGGTGCGGGAGGTACTCAAACAACATGAGCACCAGCCGCTGCGGGCCAGTGCGCAAATGGCGGTACTGAAAGCCATCAATGCCGGACTGCTCGACGATTGGCCTGTGGCACAGATCGCCGAGGCAGAAGCCGCCATCCAGCAACAGGTACTCACTGACTTGCCCGAACTGTGTGCACGCATGGAGGCATCGGCAAAACTGACCGACGCTGAATGGCAGCAGCTGCTCGACGCGGCCCGCGTTGCCCTGTCTGACGTGTCCGACATGGGGAACTAGGGCCATGGAAACCCTTGAGCAACTGCAAAGACAACGGGAAAGCCTCGAGCAGCTGCGCGGTATCGTCAAAACCATGAAAGTGTTGTCGGCAGCCAGTATCCACCAGTATGAACAGGCCGCTGACTCTCTCGCCAGCTACTACCAAACCGTGGAGCGCGGGCTTTATGTGGTACTGCGAGAACTGCCCTCGCCACCTAATCATGACACTGATGCGTCGTGCCCACCTGCGGCCGTTGTGTTTGGTTCTGATCATGGGCTCTGTGGTCGTTTTAATGAAGACATCAGCCACTATGCGTTAGAACAGCTCGGCACCCTAACCCAGGGCACAGATCAACACCGGTTGCTCGCCATCGGCGGCCGCGTGGCGGCAAGCCTGGAACAAGAGGGCCAGACCCTGGAGGCGACCTACCCAACCCCCGGTTCCGCCGGGCAGATCACGGCAACAGCGCAACGCATACTGCTCGCCATCGATGACTGGCGCCATAAGCACGGGGTCGGTCGCGTCTATCTGTTTTACAATCGCCACTCGCGCAGCCGGGCCTACATACCCACGGCGGTAGAGTTGCTACCGGTTAACCTTGCCCGTTTGCGACAACTGGATAAACAAGCCTGGCCCTCACGCAGTCTGCCCACGTTCACCATGGAACCCACACAGCTGTTCCGGCAGCTGCTGCACCAATACCTGTTTGTTACCCTGTTTCGCGCCTGCGCCGAATCTCAGGCTAGCGAACATGCGGGGCGTCTGGCTGCTATGCAGGCGGCGCAGCGCAATCTTGATGAACACCGCGACGAAGTCACTCTGAACTACCGGCATGCCAGACAAAATGCCATTACCGCAGAACTCCTGGATGTGGTGTCCGGGTTTGCCACCATCAATGAACCTGACTAGGGCCGCGTTTTTATCCATCGGTGCAAACCGGCGCGACCTCGTCGGGCAATTGAATCTTGTCTTTTATGCCGGCCAGCTGGTGTTGGTTCAGCGTCTCTTCGGCGAGTAGCAAGGTTGCCGAGTCTCTTAACAACGCCTGGTTGTTAGTGAGGATTGCCGTTGCCAAAGCAAAGCCGTCATCAAGAAAACCGCTGATGGCTTTGGAAATACGCTGAGCCATATCTGGCCCCCAGGTTAAGGTTTCATCCCCATAGCGGTTATCGAGAAACGGCGAACGCGGTGCCTCAAGCGCGAGCATGCCAATATCGCCAGACATACCAAAGCGTGTCGCCATGTCTCTAGCAATATCAGTGGCTTTCACCAGGTCGTCGGCGGCACCCGTGGTAATCTCATGAAAAATCAGCGCTTCGGCGGCACGCCCAGCCAACAGCACGGCAATACGGTTTTGCAGGTCTTTCTGGCTCATCAGAAACCGATCGTCGGTGGGTCGCTGTATGGTGTAGCCCAACGCACTGATACCGCGAGGAATCACCGATACCTTTTGCACCGCCTGCTCAGGTGTTAACGCCATGGCCACTAACGCATGGCCGATTTCATGATGCGCCACCACGGCTTTTTCTCGCGGGTTGATCAGTTTGTTTTTCTTCTCAAGCCCGGCAACAATTCTTTCGATAGCGCTAATAAAATCCTCTTCAGTAACCCGCTCTGCATTTCTGCGCGTTGCCAATAAAGCGGCCTCGTTCACCAGGTTCGCCAGGTCGGCACCGCTAAAACCGGTGGTTAACGAGGCAATGGTTTCCAGTTCGACGGTGTCGTCGAGCATAATTTTTTTGGTATGCACAGCCAAAATGGCCACCCGCCCTACCTTGTCGGGGCGATCTACCAGTACTTGGCGATCAAACCGCCCCGCCCGCAACAACGCCGGATCCAGAATCTCCGGCCGGTTGGTGGCTGCCAGGATAATCACCCCTTCGCTAGGGTTAAAACCATCCAACTCCGTCAACAGCTGGTTGAGTGTTTGTTCGCGCTCATCATGCCCGCCCGATGCCGGCCCAATGCCACGCACACGACCCAATGCGTCCAGTTCGTCGATAAATATAATCGCCGGCGCCTGCTGTTTAGCCTGCTCAAACAGGTCTCTCACCCGGGCGGCGCCCACGCCGACAAACATTTCAATAAATTCAGAACCACTGATGGAAAAAAACGGCACCCCCGCTTCGCCAGCTACCGCACGAGCAATGAGCGTTTTACCCGTACCCGGCGGCCCTACCAGCAATAGCCCTTTGGGAATGTGTGCACCCAACCGGCTATAGCGCTTAGGCTCTTTCAAAAACTGCACCACCTCAATCAGCTCTGCCTTGGCCTCGTCGACACCAGCCACGTCGGCAAAGGTTACACCGGTTTCTTTTTCGACCAATACTTTGGCTTTGCTTTTGCCTATGGTCATCATGCCGCCCATGCCCTGTTTGTCGGCAAATTTTCGAAACAGAAAAAACCAGATTGCAAAAAATATAAAGGCAGGCGCAAACCAGGACAGCAACGTGTCAACAGGGCCACCAGATACCACCGCGGTGTAATCAACATCGTGCCCGGATAATTTTTCGGCGAGGTCCACATCCATGCGCGGAGTAACAAAATGGTCCTTGCCATCAATCGGGCTCTTGAAAGTACCGCGAATGGTCTGCTCACCCACGGTAATATCTTTCAGTTCGCCTTGCTCCAGATATTTTTCAAACTGGCTGTAGCTCAGTGTGGCCAGGCTGGCCCGGTGCCCCCAAAAGCCTTGCAAGGTGATAACCAACCACACCGCAATCAGCACGTACCAAAGATTGAGTTGGTGTTTTTTTTCCATGTTAAGGCCCGTTTACATGAACGTGAATGACTCGGCTTAGGCTTAAAGCCGCAAGATAGATCGGTAGTCGGGCACGTGGATTGTATAAGGCGTGTGCTCTTGCAAATAGATGCGCTGCCCTTCCAGTGCGTCCGGGTCACCGTGAATTAATTGGATCTGGGTTGAGGGTTTCAATTCGGATTCACTCAACCATTGGTGCATTTCAACGTAATCGGCATGGGCAGACAAGCCATCAATCATCTCAACCTTGGCGCGCAGCGGAATCCAACTGCCAAAGATCTTGACCGACTCGGCCCCGGCGAGCATTTTGGCCCCGCGCGTACCCCCAGCCTGATAGCCAGTGAAAAGCACTGTCGTTCTTGGATTACCCAGCAAACGCATAAAATGGTGCAGAATGCGCCCCCCCGTTGCCATGCCACTACCGGCAATGATGATGTGGGGAAAGGTCTGCCCGGCCAGCGCCTTGGATTCGTCCACCTGGCGGGTATAGGTAATACTCTCACACATCAGGTGGCACTGCTCACGGCTCAATCGATGAATGTCACTGAAACGACAAAAAATTTCCGACACATCAATCGCCATAGGGCTGTCGAGATAAACCGGTAGACGGGGAATATCACCCGCTGCCATCAGGCTCGCCAACAAATGCTGCAAGGCCTGCGCGCGCCCCACTGCAAATGAGGGTATCAACAGCACCCCACCATTACGCACCGTGTCGTTAACCACATCTTTCAGGCGCTCCGCCGGATTCTGCTCCTCATGGCGGCGATTACCGTAGGTAGACTCCAAAAACAGCATATCCACTGCTGGCAGCGGTTGCGGTGGATAGGTCAACAGATCATCAGGCCTTCCCACATCACCAGAAAATCCCACGGTTTTGCCTTCGCACTCCACAATAATGCTGGCCGCCCCGAGAATGTGACCGGCCGGTTGCAGGTGGAATCGAATGTCGCCCACCCCGAAGCTCTCACCAAAGTTCACGCCCTCAAACAAGGTCATGCTGTGTTCGGCCGTCATCTGGTCGTACAAGGGTTCTGGGTGGGCGTGGCGACTCAGTTTATGTTTGCCAAAATACTTGGCATCCTCCTCCTGAATGTGACCACTGTCGGGCAGTAGAATGTCGCACAGCGCTTTGGTGGCATGGTGGGTATAAACCGGGCGGCGGTAACCGTGTTTGTACAACACCGGGATATACCCGGAATGATCCAGATGCGCGTGGGTTAATACCACGGCGTCCAGCGAATCGATGTCGAAAGGCGGGGTTTGCCAGTTTCGTTCGCGTAACCATTTATAGCCCTGAAACAAGCCGCAGTCGATCAACACCTTGGTGGTGTCAGTTTCCAGTAAAAATTTAGAGCCCGTTACCGTTTCGGTACCGCCAAGCAGGGTAATTCTCATAAGCTCACCTCGACTTATTTCAGGAACGACAACACTGGGCCAACTAATTGACCAGCGATATCAACCGCATTGGAACGATGGGGAATAGTATTGGTGGTAATCAGACAATCGATGCCGGCGGCCAGCAGTTGCTCGTCGATATCGTTGGCAAAAATGCCATGTACCGCGGCGCACTGAATATGCTTCATACCCGACTTTTTCAGTGCCTTCACACATTCCAGCACGGTATGCCCACTGGAGATCACATCGTCGATAATCACCGGGCTTCGGTCTTTGTAATCGAGCGCCGGCAAGGTCACCTTAACTTGCCGGTCACCGAGGCGCTCCTTGCTGCCAACCACAAACGGGTGGCCACTATACTCGGCTATGCGTTCCACCCATTGCTGACTTTCTGCATCCGGCCCCACCAGCAACAGGTTGCGCTTGGCTTTTAGCCACTCTGCTAACACTGGCGCGCCCTGCACCACTGCCGTAGGCACGGTGTAAATCTCATCCAATGCATGGTAACGATGAAGATGGGGGTCTACCGTAACCAGCCAGTCGATATGCTGCGAAAGCGACGCGGCAAAAATACGCGAGGTTAGTGCCTCGCCTGGGTGAAAACGACAATCCTGACGCATGTAACTTAGATAAGGTGCCAGCAACCCTACACTGGTAGCCCCAAGTTCTCGCAGCGTTTCCAGCAGAAACAACAACGGCAGGTACTTGCCATTGGGGTGGGACAAATCAGCAATCACGACGCAGGGCCGACCGGCAACCTCTGAGGTGATCTGTAAAAACGATTCACCATCGGGGAACAGCCGTGTCACAAACGTGCCAATCTCGCCCTGTACCGCCTGGGTTAATGGTTCATGCACAGGATGCGGAGCCAAGGCAAACACCAGCGGGGCAGCAAGACCTCCATCTTGCGTCATGGGGCCTCCTCAATCGTAAACACGGGAAACTGTTGATAGTAGTCGAGGGCATAGTCACGCTCGCCCTCTGTGCCACTGAACAGCGTGAACATAGGATCACCACGCGCAACCCTGTCGCCAACACGTACATGCAGGCGCAACCCGGCTTCCGGTATTGAGGGTGCCCCAGCCAACTTCGCCAGCCGCGCCAGCTCGCGGTTGTCGATGGCGGTAATTGTACCTCTGCGGGATGCCTCTTCCACATGGCTAACCGCCGCCACGGGCAGCACCTTGCTACCGCCCTGGGCCTGCATAATCCGCTTAAATTGCTCCCAAGCTTGGCCACTGTTTAGCAACTCTTCAGCCAATTGGTAACCGCGACCAACATCCTCGTTACCGGCCAGAGAGAAAAGCTGAGCAGATATGAACAGCGCCCTGGCCCGCAAGTCTTCTGGTGCGTCGTCGCTACCTTGCAACACCGCCAGCACATCGCGCGCCTCTTCAACTGGCCCGATACCCCAACCAACCGGTTGGCTACCATCGGTAATAAGGCACCGTACCTGAATACCGCAGGCAGCCCCCACCTGAGTGAAGAGCGAGGCAAGCCGATTCGCTTCTTTTTGCGTACGTACTTTGGCGGTGGCTCCCACCGGAATATCGATCACCACATGGGTAGCTCCGGCGGCAATCTTTTTTGACAATACCGAGGCTATCAACTGCCCTTCACCGTCGATATCCAGCGACCGTTCTATGCGAATCAGCAAGTCATCCGCAGGGCTAAGGTTCACCGCCCCCCCCCAGGCGAGGCAGGCGTTAGTGGTTGCCACGACTGTTTGAATCTCTGCCAGGCTCAAATCAACATTAGTGAGCACCTCAACCGTATCGGCAGTGCCCGCCGGTGAGGTGATAGCCCGCGAAGAGGTTTTGGGAATCACCAGCCCGGCAGCGCTCACAATCGCCACTACCAACGGCGTCGTGCGGTTACCCGGTAGCCCACCGATACAGTGTTTATCGAGTATCTTCTGCTTCCCGGGCCATTGCAGTCGTTTACCGCAGTTCACCATGGCATCGGTCAGGTCAATAATTTCGTCTATATCCAGGCGACTGCCCGCACAAGCGGTGAGAAAGCTGGCGATTTCAACATCGCTGTAAAGGTGGGCACTGATGTCGGTAATGATATTGTTGATTTCTTCTTCTTTGAGTTTATGCCCGAAAATCTTCTTTCTTACCGCACGAAGAGAATCCACCACCGGCGAATGGGATATCAGCACCACATCATTTTGCACAACGCCCAAGCGCATCATCGCAATCTTGGACAACCCCACCTTGCCAGGTGGCAGCACGCTTTCGTCCACCACATTCAAAGTGGCAATCAAGATACGGTGGCCGTGCTGCAAGGCCACTCTGGTGCTGGCTCTGAAACCTTCCGCCCGGCAGATATGGCAATCCCGGCGCATATACACGATAGGTTCGAAGTGGGTATCAATGCCCATATCCACAATGGCAAGGCCGCCGGTTGATATAGCATTAGAGGGATTGAGAGGGGGCGGTAGATTCATTGTCATTACACGTACCATTTCACCCGTGTGGTCACCTGTATTTATGTTCGTAAAACCGTATTTTAACTAGGGCCAGTTAGGGTAGGCCTGAAGGCCAGCAACCCACTTGACCTCTATCAATGATAGCCCTGAATCAGCCCTCTGGCGCGCTGGTGCCAATTCAGCAAACACACTGTCGGCCAGCTACACCTGTATATACGGGTGAATGTTTTATCCCCACCAGCTCAGATGTTTTCACAATGGGGCAGAACTGTCCTTATTTCATGATGGGTCCGAGCTAGGGATGTTGAGTATATTATTAGTAATTGGTTACCACACTTTACTTAGCTAGATACTACAGAACCGGCAGTATTTTTCAGCACCCTTCGTCAGTAATCTACACACATCGAGGCAACATTGCTCGACACCTAAAAAACCAACTACTGACGAGGAAAACATCATGCCAATCGTAAATATCAAAGTAATCGAAAATGTATTCCCCAAAGAAGCAAAGCAACTGATTATCAAAAAGTGACCCAAACCATGGTATCGATCGAAGGCAAAAATAGGCGTGGGGTCACCTGGGTATATATTGAAGATGTAAAAGAAGGTGAATTCGGCATCGGCGGCCAAACCCTAACCGCAGCCGATGTGCATGCCCTACAGCGGGGCGAGCAGCCTGCGGCTTAGCCTACCTATTGCGGCCACCTATCTGCCTTGAGTAGATAGGTGGGCCTACATCTATTGAGACAGGTATTTGTTAAAAAATCACCGCTTTATTTAGTATAACCATGTTTCTACTGGCCAGCTTAGTTCCTGATCCAGACCAAATAGCGGCTGGTCGACCTTAAGCATCTTTACCTCCAATCGATATTTACCACTATCTGAATAAAGCCCCTGAGATTTGAGGCTCTCTTTTACCGCACCAGAGAATGACGCATTATCAATTTCGGATGTCCACGCTGGGTTAGTTTTTTGCCGCCAGAAACATCCCTAAGCCCTATATTTTCTCTTACTTCATTAGAGTAGTCTTTTTTATCACCTTGAAAGACCATGTTCTCCATTTTGGCCCCCGAAGCACACCCTCAGAGATATGAGCATACAACCAAAATAAAAGTAAACTTTACTAATTTCATTTTTCTCTCCTTAGTTTTAGACTACACAGCATTTAAATAATAAGCGCACACCCCATATCAAAATTACTACACCTATCATTTTGCGTGAATTTTATATCCAATTCGACACGCGCTTCACACCACATAATTCTTTATCAGGGAACAATATCAGCTTAAAGCTAATTTTTGTCTGCCAAGTTATTTAAAAACACAGTGCTTGGCAAAATCACTGGCTTCGTTGGCTGTCCAGTCACCTTTGGGTTTTTCTTTTAAGGCGGCGCACCATTTTTCGCTACCTACTTCGGGTGAGCAGGCGGTAACAAGTGCGAACAGGATTGGTAGTAATAAAAGTTTTTTCATTGCTTAACTCTCTTAATCGATTATTCTTTAGCTGCAACCGGCGCGTAAGGACCAGGCAGCAATCCACGCTGGGCGTTGTTAATAGCCACGTTATTACCCATTGATGACAGTGCTGGGGTGTTATCCACCATGCTTCCGGCCACCTGGGTAACAATGGCACCGACCAGCGCCCCTACTAGGCCAGCACCGCCGTCACCAGATTGTTGCTGGGCAAGAGCATTCGCCTCCCACAGTACGTTGCCAGTTTTGGCATCAACCAATTTCAAGTAGGCTTCGGTTACGGAACGCGACTGAATGAGCTCGTATTTTTGTCCCCACTGATTGATGGTTACGTACAACACGGCATCTGGGCCGATATTTTCACACAGTTTATCCAGTGGAACCGCATTCATTTCTTCAGGGTTCGGCAAGCCGTTTTCTTTCATAAACAAATCGATCACGGCAACCGGAAATACATAGTACCCTTTTTCTGCCAATGGGCGGCTAATGGTTGATATAAAGGTATAAGGCGCATTCACCTCTACGGTATTATTAACCGGCGGCAATACCAGAATGGAACGCGGCTTGGCAGCATTTAATGCAGTGTAGTCATAGGGGGCATTCTGACAAGCAGCCAACAACAACAGCGCGGCAAATAGAACGGTTGCGCGTAATAACGAGTTCAACATTTTCATGGTTTGGCGAACTCCTTAGCACGAGCCATCATGCCATCAATTAATACCGCAGCTTCTGGGTACAGAGTTTTCTCTTGCAGAAAAGCCGCCTGCGATTGCTCCACATTACCTTGCATGGCAAACATCATTCCCAAGTGTGCATGCACACCAGGAGGCACCGGTTTACCGGCCTGCTCTGCTGCGTTGATGTCGGCAGTAAGTTTATCAATTTGTAGTGCGGGATCAGCAGAACCGGGCTTGTTATACATGTCGTATATCAGTTGCTCGTAACTACCCCAATAGTATGTGTCTTTTGGCTGCGTCACGCAGCCAGCCAACAAGCAAGCTGCCACAATAAAACAGGCTTTTTTCATCTAGCGATTTCCTATTTGACAGCCCACACACCATTTTGCAGATCGCGCACCAGGTTATTCACCGCTTCCATAATGGCAAGATTCAGTACTTTGCCATTGAGGGTTGCGTCGTAACCGGCAGTGCTACCAAAACCCACCACTTCGCGCTCACTTAACGAATATTCGCCAGCACCCTGAGTTGAATAAATAATTTCCGAGGTGGTTACATCTACTACATTAAGTGCAACTTTGGCATAAGCGGTTTGGGTTTTACCCGCACCCAAAATACCAAACAGCTGTTTATCGCCGGTATTTTTACGGCCGTATTCAGTAACGTCACCAGTAATAGCGATACGTGCGCCTTTGAATTGCTGAGCATCACCACTGAATTGGGCTTCTTGCTTCAACTGTTCCATGTTTTCACGGTCAACCACCGAAAAACGATTGGTTTGCTGCAGGTGCGTTTTAAGAATGGTTTTTGCCTGATTGCCCATGACATCCTGGCCGGACGAAAATACACCTTGCAAGTAATTTGAGCGGTTTTGAAAGTTGCCAACCACCAAAGTAACACGCTCACCCGCATACGCTGCGGATTGCGCTGCTGCCGTTGTTTGTGGCGTAAGGGTCTGATGGGATTCGGTGGCAGTGCAACCGGCCAATAGGGTTAGTGCTAGTATGCCAGCGCCCAACACCAGAGACCGGGGTAAAACACGTTTTGTTTTCATCGTCGCGTCCTCGCGCATTAATAAACTGTCTATCCAGCAAGTGCAGATACCTTTCATTGGTATATCTGCACTTTCATGTAACGGTTAAGGCACTTTTTAATCCGGCTCTTAATGCAATTGCGGCATGGGTAACTTGGGTAACCCGTGCGTGCTTAACAATAAACCTTGCTGGTACAGGTCAGTACTTTTTTCATGGTCGCCCAGGTGCGCATGTAACCGCGCCAGTTCGGCAAAGGCTTCCGGGTCTTTCTGCAATTGCAGACTGTGCTCAAAATATTCTTTGGCTTTGCCCCATAATTCATTGCGCAAACACAAGCGACCTAGCGTGAGCATTAATACATGCGAGCCGGGGCGTTCTTGCAGCCATTTTTCGGCGGCCAGCAATTGTTGCTTTACATCTGCACCTTGCAATAACCCATAAAGGCGGGCGAGCGCGTTATCCCAGTATTTAGCGAGGTACTTTTGCAACAATGTCTCGGCCTGAGCATCACCGCCAACTTGCATCAACTGAGTAACGTACACGTTCACTACCTGGGAATTTTGGCGTTGGGCTTTGTCGATTTTCTGCCAGGCAGCCTGCAAAATATCGACGGCTTGCTTGGTAGCTTCACGCTTGGCCTGTGCACCGGCTTCATTCAGCAGAGTAATACTGATGCGCAGCTCTAAATTATTAAGCTCATCTTCCGATATATTACGTTGGTTGCGCAACTCTGGCAGCAATTGACGCAGGCCTTCCCAATCGTGCAAATTGATATAGGCCTGTTTCAACAGGTCTAAGATTACCGGATGGCTTTGGGCGTTACTTTTTATCCGCGTAAGGGTTGCTACGCATTGCTCATATTTTTTATTGACCAGCTGCATGCGTGCCTGGGTGAGCGCAATGGCCAGGGTGTTTTCCGGTGCTTGTTGCTCGGCGCTATGCAATAACTCCATGGCCTCGTCGTGCTCACCCAATTCATAGGCACTGCGCGCAGCTGCCAGATAATTAATTAAGGGCGTAGGCGATTTTTTTACTGACTTTAGCAGATGGCGCTTGGCGCGTTTCCAATCACCTTCGATAAATTCGATGAGCCCTTGCGATGTTCTGCGCTGTGCGTTGCGCTCACTGCCATGCAGTAAAAAATGCATACCGCCGGTAGTGCCGCGATAAAATCCGCGAAAAATTTTAAATACCAGCCAGCAGCCAACAATACCCAGCAGCACAATGGCTACGGCCATCCAGAAGGTCATTTCAATCGAGACACTGCCCAGGCTTATCAGCACATAACCACTATCTGCCGGTATAAATGCGGCGACCAGATAAACCAATACCGCCAGTATTACCAGATAAAAGAGCCACTTTTTCATTGCTGTGCCTCCACGGGCGCAGCCTCTTTACCCACTTTGTGTAAGCGCTCGATATAGGCGCGCAACTCGCGTGACGACGCAGAAATATCTGGCACATTTTGCACAATGTTAATTTGTTTGAGCGTTTCAAGTTGTGCAATAAAGTTTTCGGCGGGCTCACTCAACTGGTAGTAGTCACGTAGCCATTGCTGCGCCTGCTCTAAGCTTTGCTGATAAATCACTGACTGTTCTTGCAGCATCGCTAATTGCGCATGCGCCAGTAAAAAGCGCAAATTTTGTCGCAAAAATAAATCACTTTCGGGCGGCAGTAACGGTGCTACAGTTTTGCTGTGGTCACGCACGCGTACGTATTGCTGAGCCGTTTGCCAGAAATACTGCCAGGTATCGCTAAACCACTGGCCGATTTTGTTCTGCACGGTTTGATTGGCTGCAGCCGGTTTAGCGTCACCAGTATTCTTTTGCATGCTGGCAACGGCGTCTTTACGCTGCATTTCCATTAGTAGAGGCAGCGACTGGATATTGTCGGCCAAGGCTTGCAGTTCGAGGTAAATTTTTTCTTTGTCGACGTGGCTGGCCAGTTTTAGTTTAACCAGATCGTCGGCCAGTGATTTGCGCAAGGGGTACAGGTCTACGTAGTCCAGCTCTAACAAAATACCATCGGCGGCTTCTACCATGCCTTGCGCGGCGCGGGTGTCTTTTTCAATCAACAAACGTTGGTTAGCCAGCCGCAGTAAATATTCGGCTTCGGCCAGCAGCCAGTCTTCGCGACTGGTATTAGCCAGTGATAACAGACGCTGGTTTTGGGAGTCTTGCCGTTCAGCAATGGCATTCACCTCAGCCCGTACACCACCCACGGCGGTTTGTACTTGTTTTGCCTGCCCCGCGAGCTGTTTTTTTAATGCTGCGACTTGTTGCTCTAAACGAGCTTGTTCATCGGCCACCTGTGTAAGGGTTTGCGCGCTTTGCTGCTGGCCCTGTTGCAGAGTAAGCCACCACTGCCAGCCAAAATAACCACCCCCTCCCAAGGCTGCCAACAACACCAATAGAATCAGCACTAACGACAGGGTGCCCACCACACCGCGACCCTTGGCAGGCGGCGTAGCAGTGCTTTTGCTGGGCTTGTTTTTAGGTTTCTCTTTAGGTTTCTCTTTAGGTTTCTCTGTGGTTTTTTCTGCGGGTTGCTCTTCAGATTTCTGGGCACTAGTTTCAACAGAAGCCACAGGCGGGGTATCAGTTTTTTTGTCTTGTTCGTCCATTGTCCTACTCTGTCAGTTGTTCAGCTTTATAAAAGCTGACGACCGCCGGGCAAACCCGGCCGGCCAGTTGTTTAGTTAGGGCGCGCTCTGTAGCCAGTTGCTCATAGCAGCCACCATGGCAGGATGAGTAGCATTTTCTGCCTTCACCACCGGCCAGTGATTTGCTTTTGCCTGTTCCGCCACCCGCTGCCCCGGCACCACTACCGGTATGTTTTTTAACGGCGCGAGCTCGGGCGCTGTCTCAACCATGTGATTGAGATTATCGAGGCTTTCACCGCTATGCACGCTGATCAATTTAGGTGTAGCCGCCTTTGCCAACCATTGTTGCAGGTCGGCAAACGTATCCTGGGGCATGCGGCGCTCGTACAGGGCCAGATAATCTACCCGTGCACCGCGGGCGGCCAGTTCGTCACCCAGAGTGGTGCGCCCGCCTTTACCCCGCATAATCAATATTCGCTGCCCGGCTACCGCTTGCAGCTCGGGCAAGGCCAGCAGGGCTTCTGAATTCATAGCGTTGTCGCCTGCACAAGCATGCACACCACGCTCTATCAACGCAGCAGCGGTAGCGGCACCAATCGCATAATACTGTTGTTCAATCGGATATTGTGGCCAGAGGTCGTCGACCCAGTCCATCCCGTGTTGTACCGCATTTTGGCTAACAAAAATAACCTTGTTGTATAGGTCAAGATCGTACAAGGAATTCTTAATAGTTTGCACCGATTCCTCATCGGTTAGCGGCACAATCTCGAGTACGGGTACGCATGTGGGCACTATCCCCAAAGCAGTTAACTGGGGTACCCATTGCTGGGCTTGCACGATTGGCCGGGTAACCAACAATTGCAAGCCAGTCAGCTCGTTAGCCATTAGCGTAAACGGCAGCCAGAATTTTATCGGCACCCTGGCGCAGTAAATCTTCCGCCACGGCAATACCCAGTGCTTCGGCATCGCTCGCGGGGGCAGTTTTTTCGGCGTGTAGCACCACGCTGCCATCGGGGTTACCCACCAAACCACGCAGCCACACCTTGTCGTCCTGTAATTCGGCATAACAGCCAATGGGCACCTGGCAGCCGCCTTCCAAACGGCGGTTCATAGCGCGCTCGGCAATCACACGGGTTGCAGTGGGTGCGTGATGTAAAGGTTTTAACAATGCCTGGGTTTGCTCATCTTCAACCCGACACTCAATTCCCACAGCCCCTTGGCCACCCGCTGGCAAGCTGGTTTCTGGGGCGATAAATTCAGCAATACGGCTATGCATCTCAAGGCGAAGCAAACCCGCTGCGGCCAGAATGATGGCATCGTACTCACCAGCATCCATTTTCGCCAAACGGGTATTCACGTTGCCACGCAAAAACTTAACCACCAAATCAGGGCGCTGCTCCATGATCTGACACTGGCGACGGAGGCTGGAGGTACCCACCACCGCGCCCGCGGGCAAATCGGCCAAACGGCGGTAGTCGTTCGATACAAAGGCATCGCGGGGGTCTTCGCGTTCGCAAATAACCGCCAGCCCAAGCCCTTCGGGAAACTCCATGGGTACATCTTTCATGGAGTGCACGGCAATGTCGGCATCGCCCGCGAGCATGGCATGCTCCAGCTCTTTCACAAACAGACCTTTACCACCCACTTTTGCCAGTGGCACGTCGAGAATTTTGTCACCACGGCTAACCAACGGCAGCAGTTCAACCTGCAGGCCGGGGTGGTGTTTTTCCAATTCGGACTTTACAAATTCGGCCTGCCACAAGGCCAGGGCACTTTGGCGGGTTGCGATACGAATAACAGCTTGAGACATGCAGAACTCTTTTCTGGACAATGTGAGGCAAAATAAAGGGCTATGATATCAGACCCTATGCCTTACCGCCCACGCCGAGGCGCAGACGTGTTGGCACGGCAAGGAAGCCCTGCTGTGCCAACGCCCCTTGGGCTAGAGGCTTGTCAGCAAATCGCGCAGCTTGGCCACGTGGCGACGGCTCACGATTGGCTGGCTTTCGGTGCCCTTGATTCTCACTTCGTAATGGCCTGCACTGGCGCGCTCCATTCCCTCAATATACTGCACGGCCACCAGGGCGTTGCGATGCACGCGCACAAAGCGTTCACCAAATTCGTTTTCCAGATCTTTGAGGGTATCGTCGATCAGGGTTTCACCTTCTTTGTGAAACACCGTGACGTATTTGTGATCGGCATTGAAATAATAGATGTTGTTGAGGGGGATCAGCTCAACCCCACGACGGGTTTTAGCGCTGATGTGGCTGCGCTGGTTGGGGTTATGCTCTGGTCGCTCCAATGCCGCTCGCTGCACGCGGTTGAGCTTTTGGGCTTTTTCCAGCGCTTCGTAAAGCTGCTCGCGCTTCACTGGCTTAAGCAGGTAACCGGCAGCTTCTACGGTAAACGCGTGAATGGCGTATTCATCGTAAGCAGAACAAAAAATCACGGTGGGCGGGTCTTCTAGCTGCGACAATTGCTCGGCCGCACTAAGGCCATCTTCACCGGGCATGCGCACGTCCATCAACACAATATCGGGATCGTACTGACCAACCTTGGCAATGGCCTCGGCGGCAGTAGCCGCCTCACCTACCACCCTGTGGGACTCTAGCGGTTCGATCATTCGCACCAGGCGTTCCCGGGCCAAAGCTTCGTCGTCTACGATCAGGATATCCATGTTCACCCTCTTGGTTTTATTGTTTTACTCTTAAATACCAGAGCCTTTTATGCTCATTCTTCGTTCAGCGAAAACCCCTGCTGTACGCCTTTTTGATAATTAGTCGCAATTTATTGCAGACACAATGTATCACCGACCGCTACAAGGCAAAAGGGTAACTCAGGCGGGTAACGTAACTGCCATCTTCTGCCCCGGCAGTGAGTTTACTGCGACTGCCAAAGTGAGCTTCGAGCCGCTTGCGAATATTGTCCAGCGCCATGCGATTGCCGCCGCTAATCTCGGTGCGGGTTGATTTGGGTAGCGGATTGCGTACGCAAATATCGACCATGCCGTCTTCGGCATTTACGACGACCTCAACCACACCGCCTTCTGGCAACGGCTGAACACCATGCACTACGGCGTTTTCCAGCAAAGGCTGTAAGGTTAGGTTGGGTATCTGCACCTGTTCAACAGGACCCGATATCTGCCACTCAACGGCCAGCCTGTCGCCCACCCGCAGCTGCTCGATATCGGCATAATGCCGGCATAGCTCCAGCTCTTTGGCCAGCGTCACCATGGTAGGCTCCGCCAAGGTTGCACGAAACAGGGCCGACAAATCCACTACCAGCTCTTCGGCACGGTCGGGGTCGATAGTAATCAGGCTTGCCAGTGCATTCATACTGTTGAACAAAAAGTGCGGGCGAATACGCGACTGCAACGCCTGAATACGGGCCTGCAATTCGGCCTGCTGCTGATTGATCAGTTGTTGGTGCACATATAAGTAGCGCAAGGCGATACCAGCAAAAATGGCTGCCAGTACCAGGTTGTTCAACAACCAGTAACCGTCGTACAAAGACTCGCCTTCGGCATCCTGGAGCAACCAGATCACCACACAGCTCACCAGCGCCGTAACGGCAAACACCAACAGATAAGCGATAGATCCCGCTACAATAGGCGACATTCGCTGCAAAAACCGGCGCAGTGGGCAGATGAGCGCCACACTGCATAACATGATCCACTGCACCAGCAAGGAGATCTGCCCGAACATGGCCCAGTCGAAACGGGGCAGCCCGGCATGCACCAGCGCC
This sequence comes from Cellvibrionaceae bacterium, assembly GCA_050289485.1. Classification (GTDB taxonomy): domain Bacteria; phylum Pseudomonadota; class Gammaproteobacteria; order Pseudomonadales; family Cellvibrionaceae; genus JBNKFV01. The sequence goes on along the minus strand of JBNKFV010000023.1, from coordinate 18,849 downwards.
AGGGCCAGGGCCAGCAGTTCGCCTGCCAGCATCAATATAAACACAGCCGTTGGCTGACAAAGATTGGGCAAAAAGCCTCGTGTTTTGCCCATGCCCAGCATGTGCGCTCGCGACATTGCTTTCATAAGCTTTCTCAGATAAACGAATGAGAATAACGCACATACCACCTCGGCATTGTGCGGTTTTGCACATTATCCGCGCACTATTTTCAGTGCTGTCCTTCATGTCGCGGCGGGGGCTGGCTATAATGCCCACCCTAAACACCGCCTAAGATCGAGGCGGATAGCATTCACGTTTCTTATCCGTTAGGCAAGTATTCATGAGCCAAGACAACAAAACCAACCAACAATGGGGCGGCCGCTTCTCTGAACCCACCGACGCCTTTGTCGCCCGTTATACCGCCTCGGTTGCCTTCGACCAACGCCTATACAGGCAGGATATTCAAGGCTCGATTGCCCACGCCACCATGCTGGCCAACGTTGGCGTGCTGACAGACGACGAGAAACAGCAGATCATCGAGGGTTTGCAAGCCGTACAAACCGATATTGAAAGTGGCGACTTCACCTGGTCGGAAACGCTGGAAGACGTGCACATGAACGTTGAATCGGCCCTGACCCAACGCATTGGCATTACCGGCAAAAAGCTGCACACCGGTCGCTCGCGTAACGACCAGGTGGCTACCGACATTCGCCTGTACCTGCGCGATGAGATCGACCTGATTGCCGCCGAACTGCGCCGCCTGCAAACCGGTTTGCTCGACCTGGCCGAACGCGAAGCCGACACCATCATGCCCGGTTTCACCCATCTGCAAACCGCACAGCCGGTAACGTTTGGGCATCACCTGATGGCCTGGTTTGAAATGTTGGAGCGCGACCACGGCCGCTTGCTCGACTGCCGCAAACGCATGAACCAGTCACCTCTGGGTGCTGCAGCACTGGCAGGCACCACCTACCCTATCGACCGCGACTACAGTGCCAGCCTGCTGGGCTTTGATCACCCCACCCGCAACTCGTTGGATTCAGTATCAGACCGCGACTTTGCCATCGAATTTTGCGCCTTTGCCAGTATGCTGATGATGCACCTGTCGCGTGCCAGTGAAGAATTGGTATTGTGGGCATCGTCGCAGTTCGACTTTATCGACCTGCCCGACCGCTTCTGCACCGGCTCTTCCATTATGCCGCAGAAGAAAAACCCTGATGTACCCGAGCTGGTGCGTGGCAAAACTGGCCGGGTGAATGGACACCTGATTGCCCTGCTCACGCTGATGAAATCGCAGCCATTGGCCTACAACAAAGACAATCAGGAAGACAAAGAGCCCGTGTTCGACGCGGTAGACACAGTAAAAGACAGCCTGCGCGCCTTTGCCGATATGGTGCCAGCTATTCGTGCCAAAAAAGCGAGCATGTACCAAGCCGCCAAACGCGGATTCTCTACCGCCACCGACCTTGCCGACTATCTGGTACGGCAGGGCGTTGCCTTCCGCGACGCACACGAAATCGTGGGTAAATCAGTCGCTTACGGCATCCAAACAGGTAAAGACTTGTCGGAAATGTCGCTGCAAGAATTGCAGCAGTTTTCCAGCACCATTGGCCAGGATGTATTCGAAGTGCTCACGCTTGAAGGCTCTGTCGCCGCCCGCAACCATATTGGCGGTACCGCGCCAGATCAGGTGCGCGCAGCCGTTAAAACCGCTCGCCAACTGATCACTTCCGTCTAAATATGTGGAATTATGCGACACACTCCGGTGTGTCGCGCCGATTTTTCTATCGAATAATTGCGCCACCGGCATCTGCAACTAAACTTATATGCTATGGCTCTCTCCGCGCGACAATACCCTGTAGCTGGCAGAATCAGGTGTGCGTTGGCGAACATGGAATGCCCACCCTAAGACACAGTTTAATTGCTGGCTCAGTGACCTATGCCCAAGGATAGTTCAAAACACCACATGTCTGACAAGCCTGCCCCCGTTCCTCAACCGGCCAGCCAACCACAAGACAAAGACGAACAGATTCAGGCATTGCAGTCTAGGGTTGCTGAGCTTGAAAACGCGCTTGAACAGCAAACCCATAGAGCTACCCAGCAACTCAACGACTACGCCCTGGCCCGCAGCCAGTTTCTGAGCCGTATCAGCCACGAACTTCGCACCCCCATCAATGCCATTACCGGCATGGCGTATCTGCTGCGCGACACACCATTAACCCCTCAGCAGACCCAGTGTCTTCGTGATATTGAAGAGGCCAGTCAAACCCTTTTGGGCTCGGTCGACGACATTCTCGATTTTTCGCGCCTGAGCAGTAACGACCTGACCCTAAGCAACGACTACTTTAATCTCGACCTGGTGATGAAATCGGTTGCCAACCAAATGCAGCCTGCGGCCGAAGCCAAAGGGCTGGACATCCATTACCACTTTGCCCAGGCCGTACCGCTGTCACTTCGAGGTGATGCCAGCCGCCTGAAGCAAGTACTCATACACCTGATCGATAACGCGATTAAATTTACTCAAAGCGGGCATGTTCGGGTCAATATTGGCCTGCAACACCCAATAGACGAAGACGATAACAAGGTCGCTTTGCAGTTTGAAATTACGGACACCGGCTCAGGTATTGAACCCGCATTTCAGACACGGCTGTTCGACGCATTCAGCCAGCAAGACGAAAGCAATAAACGCCAATACCCCGGCACCGGCCTGGGCCTGGCCATCTGCAAACAGCTGATCGAACGTATGTCTGGCCAGATACACATACAAAGCGTGCCCGACAAAGGCACTACGGTGCAGTTCAGCATTGTGACCGAGCGCGGGCTGCAAAGCCCCCAGCGACTCAAGGAAAACCCCGAATGCTTTGCCGACCTGCACACCTTGATTGTGGACGATAATCCCATTGCCAGTTATATCGTGAACGAGCTATGCGGCCACCTGAAACTACGCACAGAGTGTGTATCCAACGCCAACGATGCGATCCGCCGACTGATCGACCAAGCCGACACCAACGCTCCGTTTCGACTGGTATTGATGGATTACCGCATGCCTTCCATCAACGGGCTGATGGCCAGTAAGTTGATCAAAAGTAGCGGTAAATTGCCGATAAAACCCAAAATTGTGCTGACATCGGCCCACAACCGCGAAGAAATTTTTGGTTTGAAACACCCCGACTACGTCGACGGGTATATTCACAAGCCGATAACCTATTCGAGTCTGTTCGATACCATTGCCGACACCTTTGGCTACGAATTGCTAAGCAGCCCCGACGCAGGAGGTGAACCCGACTACCAGCGCCTGGCGCAAACTCATATTCTGGTGGTTGAAGATAATCCGGTGAACCAGAAAATTGCCGACGGCCTGCTAACACGCAAAGGTGCCAGAGTGACCATTGCCAACCATGGCGCGGAAGCCATTATCCTGCTAGCGCAACACACAACGTTCGATGCCGTGCTGATGGATATGGATATGCCAGTGATGGACGGCTACGAGGCCACACAAACCATACGTCGCATGGCCGAGTATAACCACCTGCCTATTATCGCCATGACTGCACACGTATTGGAGGAAGACCGTGAGCGCTGTCTGCAAGCGGGTATGAACGACTACCTCACCAAACCAGTGAATCCGGATCTGCTCTACAAAACCCTGCTAAAGTTTGTGCCCGATGAAGCCGCTAAAGAACTCTAGGGCCTGTTAACGCTAATTTGGATGAGTCTGTTGTGGCTAAAAAGCCGCCAATTTCCAACAGTAGGCGCTTTAGGCGAGGCCTGAGGAGAGAGGTTTGTTCAGCCTATCCCTATGCTTCACCCCTTCGGGGCTTACGCGCAAAAACGCTCCCGGCGTTTTGGGGGTTATTCCAAATGAACGAGAGCCTGCCCCACGAGCATCGCGAGTGCTTTGGGTACGAGCAACGCAGAGTGGCGGCTTTTTAGCCACAACCCAAGGGGCTGGAACCATTTTGCCGTCCTTAACATTTACTTATACCGGCCCTATACTCACGTAATGAACAAAGCCATTGACACACAAGCCATCAATGACGGCTTGGACCGCAAAGTATTAAAAGACCTCAAATCACGGTTTTTACAGGTCAATGAGCAGCGACTCACCCGCACCCGCAATGCGCTGAGCAAGCGCCACCAGCTGATTCTCGATTTATTGCCACTGTTGTTTCATACCAACCACCCCTCGCTGCCGGGGTATATCTCGCACAAAACACCAGCACGCATTTCACACTTCGAGCCCGACAAACAATGTTTGCAGAACGCCCAACATTTAGCGCGCAGCTTTCGTTATCACAGCAACAAACAACAAACTGCTGATATTTATTCACTGTTTATCATGGGCAGCGTCGGCACCGTAGCGCACAGCGAGCGCAGCGACCTCGACTGCTGGCTCTGCCACCGGCCGGGTATTAGCACCGATAATCTCGATATGCTGCAGCACAAGGCCAAACAGATTTCACGCTGGGCCCTGGACCAGGGGCTGGAGGTTCACTTCTTTTTAATGGATTGCGATGCCTTTCGCACCGGCCAGCGCACCCATCTCGATAAAGAGTCCAGCGGCAGTGCCCAACACTACCTGCTGCTCGACGAGTTTTACCGCACCGCCATCTGGCTGGCGGGCCGGCACCCGCTATGGTGGTATGTACCCGCCGAATGCGAGCACGAGTATCAAGCCTATGCCAACACTTTGCTCAACAAACGCTTTCTCAACCGCGATCATATACTGGATTTCGGCCATGTGGCGCGTATTCCCAGCGAAGAATTCATAGGCGCCAGTATCTGGCAACTCTATAAGGCCATTGAATCACCCCATAAATCCGTACTGAAACTGCTGGTACTGGAATGCTACACCGCCGACTATACGCGCATGGTACCGTTGTGTTTGGACTTTAAACGCAGTATTTACCAGGGCGACCTGCGCACGGAGCAGCTCGACGGCTACGTAATGATTTACCGGCGGCTGGAGGCTTACTTGCAAAACCAGCGAGCGCTGGATCGGCTCGACCTGGTACGCCGCTGCTTTTATATCAAGGTCAACAAACGCCTGACCAAACCCCTGACCTCGCATACCAAGAGCTGGCAACGTACCTTGCTGGAAGAGATGGTGGAAAGCTGGGGCTGGACCCGCCGCGAGCTTGAGCACCTCGACCGCCAGAACCACTGGAAAGTGCAACAAGTCGTCACAGAATATCAGCAACTGGTGAAAGAGCTGACGGCCAGCTACCGCAGCCTGATCACCTTTGCCAAGGCGCATGCCGATGGACTGGCGATTAACACCCGCGAACTGAACATCCTGGGGCGCAAACTCAAAACCACGTTTGGCCGCGAAACTGGCAAGGTTGACTGGATTAACCTGAATATTTCCGGTGACATGAGCGAGCCGCAATTACTGTTTGCCAAAAGCACCAGCGGCGCAGGCGGCTGGCAGGTGAATGCCCTGCCCAATGACAGTGAGCAATGGGCCGACAGTTACAGTTTTAAACGTGCACCCTCGCTGCTGGAATTACTGCTGTGGTGTTACTGCAACGGCATTGCCACCAGCGAGACCCGTTTGCTCCCACAAAATGAAAACCTGCTGCCAAGCTGGGTCCTCAAACAAGCCTTGGTAGCCCTGCAAAATTGGCTGCCGCTGCCCATGCCAGCACCGGCTCACAACACCTTCAGTCAACCGGCCAAAACCGACAAACTGCTGGTAATGATCAACCTGGCAAACAAAACCCATAGTGCTCACGAACACATTATTACCGCTAGCACCGATCCGTTGAACTATAGTGGCGACAATCACAACCTGGTGCAAAGTATTGAAGTCATCAACAAGAGCACCTGGCAGGAGGTGCGCGTTACCCAGTTGCGATACAGAGGCCATCACCACGACGAATCCGCTAACGCAGTAATCGGCTTGATTCAATATATTGTGGAGCGCTGCCTGCTGGCCAAACAACCCCGAGTGCCCGAAACACTCTGCCGCTGCCTCGACCAGCACTATGGCAAACCCATCGAGGCGCGGGTCAGCAGCCTGATCAGCCAGCTCAATAACTGTTTTTTTCACAGTGCCGACAGCCTTAACAATCGCTTTCTGATTACCCTCGCCGGTCAGCACTATCTGTTTTTTATCAGCGACGGTGCACTGGTTTTTGAAACATTTTCTAACCCGCAAGACATTGTTCATTACATGAGCAAGCCCACGCGGGAACACCGAGCCCTGTTCGTGGATGAGGATAGCCTGATACACCATCCCCTCAGTTTGCTAGCCCTATACACACGCAACCGCACCATCAATGTACTTTACTACGTGCACGACAAAATCGCTGAGCTGTTTGTGATCGACGAACGCAACACACTCACGGTATATCAACAGCCCTATGTTTCACCCAAGCTGCTGCTGCGCCCCCTGCATCAGTTTATTCGCCATGTACTCAACACCTGCAATGTGATCAAGCCAGAAGAGAAGTCCAGCGCGAGCGTGTACCCGGTAGAGTTTTTTGCCATGTCGCGCAATCACGCCAACCAGTGGGAAGTGGACAAACGCATTGTCACCACCGAACTGGAACAGCTGAGTATTTTTACTATCAGTGTGCAGGTGGGGCTGGGCCCACAGCAGGAATGGATGTACCGCTTCGACAACGATGGCAAACACTTCGACCAAGCAGAATTAGGGGCCAAGGTGTTTCATGAGGTGGCGGCCTCGATTCTCGACCGCCGCGCCAACCGCGAGGCTTACCCCTGCCATATCAGTGCGGTGGATATAAGCCCTTTGCAAGACGCCACCAACGACCACCAGCCCTGGCAAACCAGCCAGTATCTGCAATTAAAACTGCAGCTTGAGCAGCGCCTGAATCAGGCCATGACTGACATACTCGATCAAGAACGCGCCGCCGGTTAGCCTGGCGGTTAAGCGTCCAGATCGCCCAAATCAAATTCAACCGGCGCGGCAGACTGCTCCGTGCAAACACGTGACAACAACGCCGTGATAGTTTCTTTGGTGGTGGTACACACCCAGTCGCCATCTTCCCAGCCCAGATGAAACCCGCCCGACTTGGCGGCCACCCAGATCTGATGCATGGGCCGTTGCCGCGACACAATCACCTGCGTACCGGTATCTTCACAGTCAATGGTGAAGACGGCACCGCTTTCATAATCAAGCGCCCAGGCCCCTTCATCGATGGCATCTTCTATCGCAGCAAACAAGGTTTCGGCGCGTTCATCAAACTGTGCATCATTCATGGCTCAACTCTCACATCAATTCGCAGGCATCAAAGGCGGGGATTATCCCAAGTATCGGCCTGTAGCGTCCAGCCGCTGGCGACAATAGCTGACGCCCCACCTCGCAATCGCTATACTAGCGAACTTTCATTAACCGGCTGCCGTAACCCAGTAATTATGTCCAGACACCCGTACACCACACGTCACCTACTAGCCAAATGCAGCCTGGTAATCCTTGTTGCGTTGCTTACCCTGACGGCCTGTGGGCAAAAAGGCCCTCTCTATCTGCCGCAACCGGAACAACCAACACAAGAACAACAAGCCCAATAAGGGTTTGTCGATCGACCGAATTTGAGACTGCGAACACCCATGACAGATTTTGCTTACCAACATGGCCAGCTTTGTGCCGAAGGCGTTACGCTGAGCGATATCGCCGCGCAATATGGTACACCGACTTATGTGTACAGCCGGGCGGCGTTTACCCGCCACTTTCAAGATTATCAACAGGCGCTAGGTGATCACCCTGGCATGATCTGCTATGCCGTTAAAGCTAACTCCAACATTGCGGTGTTGAACCTGCTCGCACGCCTCGGCGCCGGTTTTGACATTGTGTCTGTCGGTGAACTGGAACGGGTTTTACTCGCTGGCGGTGATCCTCATAAAGTGGTGTTTTCCGGCGTTGGTAAAACGCCAGAAGAAATGACTCGCGCACTCGACGCAGGTGTTCACTGCTTTAACGTAGAATCCACCGCCGAGCTCGACATCTTGGCCAAGGTAGCGGCGGACAAAGGCATGGTGGCTAATATTTCATTGCGGGTTAACCCCGATGTGGATGCCAACACCCACCCGTATATTTCCACGGGCCTGAAAGAAAACAAATTTGGTATCGATATCAAAGCGGCTCCTGCTGCCTACGCAAAAGCCGCCAGCTACAACAGCCTCAATATCGTGGGTGTCGACTGCCACATTGGCTCGCAGTTGACCAAGCTTGCTCCCTTTCTGGACGCGCTGGATCGCGTGCTGCAACTGGTTGATACACTGGCAGAACAAGGCATCAATATTGAACACTTGGATTTGGGCGGCGGCCTCGGTGTCACCTACAACGAGGAAGCGCCACCACCCGTTGCCGACTACCTTGCCGCTATCAAAACGAAACTGGGCGAGCGTAAACTGTCGCTGATTTTTGAACCAGGCCGCTCTATCGCGGCTAATGCCGGTGTGCTGCTTACCAAAGTGGAATACCTGAAACCCACCGAGCACAAAAATTTTGCCATTATTGATGCCGCCATGAATGATAATATTCGGCCATCGCTGTATCAGGCATGGCAAAATATTTTGCCGGTAACACAGACCACCACTGCGGCAACCACCCACTGGGATCTGGTTGGCCCCGTGTGCGAAACCGGTGATTTTCTCGGCAAAGACCGCGCATTGGATTTGCAACCCGGTGATCTGCTCGCCATGATGAGCAGCGGCGCCTACGGCTTCACAATGAGCTCCAACTACAACAGCCGCGGCCGCGCGGCCGAAATTATGGTCGATGGCGACAAGGCTTACAGGATTCGAGCACGAGAAACCTTTGACGACCTGGTGCGTGGCGAAAGCACGCTCCCGGCCTAAATTATTTTTTTAAACCCGTACCAACGAGATCACAATGCGACTTCGCTTTACCAAAATGCACGGCTTAGGTAACGACTTTGTTGTTATCGATGGCATCAGCCAACGCGTCAAACTCAACAGCGCAAAAATCAGGGCGCTGTCTGACCGGCGTTTTGGCGTAGGCTGTGATCAAGTGTTACTGGTAGAAATTCCCCAAAGCCCGGAGATGGATTTTCGTTACCGTATTTTCAATGCGGATGGCTCCGAAGTGGAAAACTGCGGCAACGGCGCGCGCTGCTTTGCCAAGTTTGTACGCGACCGCCGACTCACCGGTAAAAAAGAAATTGCCGTGGAAACCAAAGGCGGCAATCTGTTACTGAAAGTGGTAGACAAAGACCACGTAACGGTCGACATGGGCGCACCGCGGTTACAGCCGGCCGACATCCCATTTACCGCCGATGCCCTGCGTATTACGTATCCGCTCGCGGTTAATGGCAACGACTACGATATCAGCGCAGTGTCGATGGGTAACCCCCACGCTGTCATGGTGGTTGACGACGTACAAACCGCACCTGTCGAAACACTAGGCCCGGCGATTGAAAAGCATACACGCTTTCCGGCTCGTGTTAACGTTGGTTTTATGCAGGTGATTTCACGCACCCAGGTGAAACTGCGCGTCTATGAGCGCGGTGCCGGTGAAACACTGGCTTGCGGCACCGGTGCCTGTGCAGCAGTGGTGGCAGGTCGCTTACGCAACCTGTTAGACTCAACCGTTGAAGTGGAACTGCCGGGCGGCAAACTCGAAATTCACTGGGCTGGCGAAAACGCACCGGTCATGATGACAGGCCCCGCCGTGACTGTATTTCAGGGACAAATAACCATATGAGCGAAACCAGCAATACCGATACCCTTAGCGATAGCGACATTGTCGACTTTTTGCGTGAGCACCCGGAGTTTTTTGTTCAGCACCCCAACCTGCTAACTGAACTCGAGTTGCCTCACGAATCCGGCTCGGCCATTTCACTGATCGAGCGCCAGGTATCGGTATTACGGGAACGCAACATGGACATGCGCCACCGCCTCAGCAGCCTGCTCGATAACGCCCGCGATAACGACAAACTGTTTGAAAAAACTAAACGCCTCACGCTGGCACTGCTCGAAGCGCAAGATCTTGGCGATTTGGTGGATGCCCTCATGTACAGCTTCGCCAACGAATATAAAATTCACTTTACCCGTTTGGTTCTGTTTGGCGATCCTGCGACATTACAGGCAGGCTCTGGCAAAATCATTACCTTCGACGACGCCCGCACCAAGCTGCCAACATTGGCCAAAACCACACGGGCCATGTGCGGCCACCTGCCAAAACACGAGCTCGAATTTCTATTTGAAAAAGATACGCCCAGTATTGGTTCTGCCGCCGCCGCGCCATTAATTCACGGCCAACACTTTGGTTTGCTTGCCATTGCCAACTGCGACCCCAATTATTACAAATCGAGTATGGGCACATTGTTTCTGAGTTATATCGCAGAAATACTAAACCGCCTGCTGCCAAGATACTTAACGCCTTAACACCGTAGCAAGCATTACCGCAAACAGTCATTACCATTTGCTGAACACGAGCCTTTCCAATGTTAGCGTTTAGGAAGGCTCGCCCTCACCCCGTATTACATCGCGATACCGAAAGCAATAAATACTAACGACGCAATAACTGCAGCCAGCAATGCATAGGGCAGCTGACTTAACGCATGCTCCATAACACTAAGCCCACTACTCTGCGCTGACAACACCGTTGCATCGCCATAAAAGCACGCATGACTACCAAAAGAACTGGCCGACAACAGTGCACCAATAACCAACGCATCCGGGGCACCTACAGCTTGCCCTAAAGGCATAATAATGGGGATGGCAATCGCAAATACACCCCACGACGACCCCGTTGCAAACGAGATAAACGCCATTGCCCAGAACGTTATCAAGGGCATAAAGGCTGGCGACATCAACGGCGTTAACGATTCAATCACATATTGGGGCAAGCCTAATAGATCGTTAACATTTTTAAACATAAAAGCAACAACCACAATTGCCAATGGTGGAATCATGATTTTGAAACCGTTCATCAAGCCATCAAAGGCCTGATTCAATGTAACCAGTTTTTTAACTACAAGCAGGGGAACTGTAATCAGCAATGTAGCCATTACGCCCTTTAACAAATCAATGTCGAAGTAAATTGTAAACCCAATCAAACAGGTCAAAGGGATCAAAAACATCCACATCGTACTGTTTTGTTTCGCATACTCGGTGGTAGCTGCTTCGGCTTCTTCAATATACTCAAGCGGCGTTAATGCAAACACACCCTTCTGAGCACTTTGCTCAGTTTTTTTCATCAGTCCCAATAATGGGATCTTACCCGTGGCAACTAACGGCACCATCAATATGGCAATCAGCGGATAGAACATATAAGGGATGCCAGACATATACATCATGAGCCCCTCACCATCAGCGGCGATATTGGCAGACTCAAGAATACCGGCAAAAAATACAGCCCAGGTAGAAATAGGGATAAGCACACAGGTTGGCGCCGCCGTGGAATCCACCACATACGACAACATTGCGCGAGAAATTTTAAACTTGTCGGTCACCTTTTTCATAGCCGAGCCAATGGCAATGGCATTGAGGTAATCGTCAATAAACAGAAAAATACCCAACAGCCAGGTTACGATCAGCGTTTTATTACGACTATTGGCTTTTCTGGCAACCGCTTCAGCGAACGCGCTGGCACCACCGGTAAGAATCAGCAGGTAAATCAAACTACCCATCAGGCCGCACACCATGATAATCCAGCCAATGGTTTCGTCTTGCAAAACAGCTAGATTAATCTCTGAGACGGTACCAATAATATTAGTAGGATCAATCATTGCAATGCCAAAGATCACCCCTACCACTAGAGATATAATTGGCCGGTGGGTGATAATCGCAGTAGCAACCACTGCAATTGTCGGCAACAGGCTGATAATACCGTAGTTTTCCATACGCTCTCTCTACATATGTTGATGGTACACAGTCGCTAACACAAACCGGTGCCTGCGCGACGATTTATAACGAGTACTGTGCGGGATTTATATCTGTATTGTCTGAGCTTGTCTATTTCCCAATACAGAGAACGACACCGTTCTTTTGATAGCGGCATTGCTATCGGATAGCTGACGCCGTTGCCGCTACCGTTATTATTACGTTTAGGCCTGCAGATACTGGTTTGAGCGTTCCATCGAATGCCCAGACATTGGCGCGCCTTTGCTACCAACACCCGGGCTCAATAAACCATAGCGCCACAGAGCAACACGTAATATTGCTTAAAATCAGGTTAAGCTCATTACAACACTGAGGCCCGATTGAAAAATACCCGACTAAAAAATAAGAGTACTGACGTTTCTGCCAGGAAAAAATAACCCTTAAGAGGTATGAAGTGCCATCCCATACAGTGTAACAACACCACTACCAACCCGAAAGAAAGTATCGAGCGGCGCGCCATGCGCCGCTGACTAACCTGAATTGATCAGGCAATGCCATATTTCGCAGCGGTTGCGTCCAGCGCGCTGGTAATACGAGCAATAATCAAATCTACTTCATCGCGACTGCAAATGATAGGTGGCGCACAAACCATGGAATCACCCACTGCACGCACCATCAAGCCATTGGCAATAGCAGTATCGCGACAGAATAAAGCCGCTTCATTATCGGGGGCCAAGCGCTCATGGCTTTCTTTGTTTTTAACCAGCTCCAGCGCGGCAATCATATTTTTGCCTCGTGCCTCACCCACCACCGGATGCTCTGCCAGCGACTTCCAACGCTGCTCCATATACGGGCCAACATCGGCTGCCATGGTTTCGATAATTTTCTGACTTTTCAAAATATCGAGGGTCGCAATACCTGCGGCACAAGCAACAGGATGGCCTGAGTAGGTCATCCCGTGGGCAAAATCACCGCCCTCGGAACCCAGCACGTCGGTGATCTTGTCAGATACCATCACGCCACCCAATGGCTGAAAGCCATTGGTTACACCTTTGGCAAAGGTGATCAGGTCTGGGGTGTAACCATAAGTCTCAAAACCAAACCAGCTGCCGGTACGACCAAAGCCACAGATCACTTCATCGCTGATCAATAAAATATCGCGCTCATTACATATGCGCTGAATTTCTGGCCAATAGGTATCTGGAGGAACAATAACCCCACCGGCACCTTGAATAGGCTCAGCAATAAACGCAGCTACCTTATCCTCACCAAGCTCATCAATTTTCTTTTCCAGTTCGCGCGCTGCCTGCACACCAAATTCGGCAGGACTAAGATCACCACCGGCTTCGAACCAATGCGGCTGCTGAATATGATGAACATAATCAAGACCGACAAACTGCTTGTGCATAAAGCTCATGCCCGACAAGCTACCCGCTGCTACGGTACTACCGTGATACGCATTATTACGACTGATAAAATGCTTTTTCTCTGGCTTACCTAAAATATCGAAATAACGATGCACCAGTTTGATATTGGTATCGTTGGCTTCCGAGCCTGAGTTGGTAAAGAACACATGATTAAACTGCGCTGGTGTTACATCAACCATGGCCTTTGCCATACGCACGGCGGCTTCGTTAGAACAGTTAAAAAAGTTGTTATAAAACGGCAATACGTTTAGCTGCTCGTAGATAGCTTCAACAATTTTTGGCTGACTAAACCCTAAATTACAGCACCAAAGCCCCGACATACCATCAAGTATTTGAGAGCCTTCAGAGTCTTTAATGTAAATATGCTCAGCGCCCGTGACAATGCGACCACCGCTTTTTTGATACTTGCCAATATCAGTAAACGGATGCAAGTGATGCGCCCGATCCAGGCTTCTTAACTCTGCCGTCAGGTTTGAAATGCTCATCATCAATCTCCATAATCAATACAGGATTACTACCTGTGACAAAACCTCAACCCAGCCGCGCCAAACCTACACCTTCGAGGTATTAGTAAGCACCTTGGATTTGTTATCAAATATGGTCGCATATTTACGATAAGATTGACTTAACCCTAAAGGGGTGTTTTTTAAGGAGAAGTATTCATGGCCCAACAGCGTTTTCCGATTGTTGGCATACCCTGCGATGTCATTCAGAATGGCTTACACCCTTTTCATGGTGTTGGCGAAAAATACATTAATGCTGTCGCCAATGGGGCTGGTGCTATCCCGCTGCTGATTCCCGCGCAAGGCCCAGGCGGTGATCTTGAGTATATGGCGCAGATGAGCAGCGACAATATTCTCGACATTGTCGACGGGCTGTTCCTACCCGGCAGCCCCTCTAATGTTGAGCCTAAGCACTACAGCAACGAAGCCAGTGCCACACCCGACTACCACGACCCCCAGCGAGACGGCACCACCCTGCCGCTAATTCGCGCTGCGATGCAACGCCGCAAGCCCATTCTTGCTGCCTGTCGTGGCATGCAGGAATTGAACATTGCCTTTGGTGGCACGCTCTACCAGCAGGTGCATGCGCACACCAGTATGATGGACCACCGCGAAGACAAAAACGGCTCACGAGAGGCACAGTACGCAGCGGCACACGACATCACACTGGTTACCGGGGGCGTGTTGGCACAACTGGCTGGCACCACATCGGTGACAGTGAATTCATTACACGGCCAAGGCATCAAAACCCTGGGTGAAGGTTTAGTGGCCGAGGCCAATGCCCCCGACGGACTGATTGAAGCAGTGCGCGGGGAAGACCGCAGCCACTTTGTGATGGGTGTGCAATGGCACCCGGAATGGCAATTCAGAGACAATGCACTCTCCACAGCGCTTTACCAGGCGTTTGGCCAAGCACTGCGGCAGGGGTAAGAAGAAAGCCGTGGCAGAGCCTTCTACCACGGCCGGTTATTAAACCTGCTCACGCCTTAACTGAACTTTCATCAGCTCGATAAACATTCTCACGAGGCGGTTTTTATCGGCGCCGGTTTTGTAAATGAGCGCATTCTCCATGTGGTAGAAAAAGTGCTCTGGCAATACCCGGCGCAACGGATACTTCTCGCCCCTGGCGGCCACATAATAGTCTGGCAAAAACCCCAAAAAGCGCCCCGAATTGATTAACAACAGCCGCCCTTCCATATGCCCGGCACTGCCCCTGTGGGGAAACAGCGAAATCAAGCGATCGGCGTCGGCGTTCACTTTCGAATCCGAAGCGGCCAGCTCGTAACGCACCACCGTCTCAAGGCTCACTTGCTCGGCAGCTTGCTCATACAAAGGGTGGTTGGGACCACAATAAAGGTGGTTGGTATGGCGCGATACCGGAATATATTCCAACCCAGGACGGCGCACAAAAACCGTGTTAATACCCATTTCTGCATGACCATTAAGAATGTCAAAATCCAGCTCAATGGGTGACCTGGCAATAATGCTCAAATCTACCTTCGGGGCCTGCTCACAGAACGCCGCAATAACAGGCGCCATATCAATGGTGGTTGCACTCATTTCCAGCAAATCATCGGGTAACGCAATGCGCAGCTGACCTGTAACCTCCGACTGAATAGCATTAATCTGGTAGCGGAGGTCTTCAAGGTACACCTCCATCTCCTTCACGCACTGATAGAGTGCCCGACCCTGCTCGGTCAACGAAAACCCAGACCGGCCGCGACTGCGGTTGCACAACCGCATGCCCACACGGGCTTCCAGGTCGGCAATATGAATACTGATCGTCGAGCGATTAATATTAAGACTGATCTCCGCCGCGGCGAAGCCACCAGACTCGGCCACGGCGGCAAAGATGCGCAACAAGCGTAAATCCAGATCGGTTAATGAACCTCGCAGTGCAACACCTTTCACCTACCCCCCTTAAAAGTAGTTTTTATCAATCAAAATTTAACTGGCTGAACATAAAACAAACACTATTACACGTTAATACCATAAAATACAGCCCATAGTTACCAGTTCTTTTGTTTGATTTTATCAACTTTATTATTGATACACTCTTATTTTCAGCCTCTGGCTACACTGTAAGAATAGAACCCTCACTAAAAAACCAGGTAGCACATCATGAAAACCGACGCCTTTTGGATGCCCTTTACTGCAAACCGCGCCTTTAAAGAGGCCCCACGCATTGTTGAGCGAGCCGAAGGGGTCATGCTCTACGGGCGCGACGGCCACGAAGTGATTGATGCCACCGCTGGGCTGTGGTGCAGCAACCTCGGCCACTGCCGCCCGGAGATTGCCGATGCGGTAAACGCACAATTACGTACACTGGACTACAGCTCCATTTTTAACTTTGGCCACGAGCTTGGCTTTAATTACGCCGAACGCCTGGTGCAATACACACCCAAAGGCCTCGACCATGTGTTCTTCAGCAACTCCGGCTCAGAAGCAGTAGAAAGCGCGCTAAAAATCGCCATGCAATACTGGGCAGTCAAAGGCCAGGGCCAGAAAAAGCGCTTTATCGGCCGCGAAAAGGGCTACCACGGGGTTAACTTTGGCGGCATTTCTGTCGGCGGCCTCACTCCTAATTTCAGCACCTTTGGCCAGTGGTTGATGGTAGACCACCTGCCCCACACACTGGACCAGCAACGCAATGCGTTTAGTCGCGGCTTGCCGGAGCACGGCGTTGAGCTGGCCGACGAACTGGAAAACCTGCTGCGCTTTCATGGCCCGGAAACCGTTGCTGCGGTCATTGTTGAGCCGATTGTCGGTGCGGGCGGTGTGGTGCTGCCACCCAAAGGTTATTTGAAACGACTGCGTGAAATTTGCGATGCGCACGACATATTGCTGATTTTTGACGAAGTGATCACCGGCTGGGGCCGCACCGGCTCAGCGTTTGCTGCCGTAGAGTTCGACATTGTTCCCGACATGATTACCTCGGCCAAAGGCATTACTAATGCCGCCGTGCCTCTGTCGGCTACCTTTGTCAGCAACAAAATTTACGATACCTGTATGGAGCAGGCAAAAACCCCAGTAGAGATGTTCCACGGCTACACCTATTCGTGTCACCCGGTTGCCTGTGCGGCCGGCATGGCCTCACTGGATATCTACGAGCGCGAGGGCCTGCTGACAAGAGCTGGCGGCGAAATCGGCAAACACTGGGAAAACGCCCTGCACAGCCTGGCCGACTTGCCGCAAGTGATTGACGTGCGCAACTATGGATTAATGGGCGCGGTAGAAGTTCGCTCCAACGCCGAAAACAAAGGCCTGATGGGCGCCAAACTGCAAGTGGAAGCATGGAAAAAAGGTGTGATGATTCGCGGCGTGGGTGACGCCATGTGCATGTCGCCACCGCTAATTATTGAACCCCACCACATCGATAAAATTGTAGAGGTACTCAGAGACCTCATCGCCACTCACGTAGACTAATTATTTCTTCTCCAATTACCGGACACTACACCTCACCTCCTTGAACAGTACGTTAAGGAGGTGATTTTTTATATCAGCCACAGGGTCACTGTGTTCGTCAAGCGATAGCAGGTTCAGGGTGACCCCGAAGTTCGCAAATTAGTGTCAACAGGCCCTCGCCTCGGTCACGAAAGTTCAGCTCTCAGTGACCGCGTGGTAAGCTTACGCAAACTTAAATTGCGCAACCAACCACTCGGAACACAACCGAAGCCATGGGTAAACTAAAGAAACAACGCAACAAAACCAAACGCCAAAAAGCAACACCGGAAAGCCGCTTTAATGACGCGCTCGAGCGCCTCGGCCGCATTGAGCGCCAACATGATCGTTTTCGTGAGGAACTCGACGCACTCGTCGATCGAGTGAGCCAAAAAATCAAGCCTTATGAAATTGAACGCCTTTCAACATTGCGCGCCCTGAGCCTGCATCTGATTCCATTTCTAAGCAAAAAGACGCTGCCGGAATACCTACGCGAAGAGCTGTTCGACTGGATCGAAGGCCAGCTGATGCACCTGAACGGCAACCCATTTGCACAAGATATCGATTATGCCGACATCGAAGCTTTTCTGCATCAGCATCTAGACAAGCTCAAAGACCTCAAAACCGAAAAGCTGTTCAAACAATTGGAAAAGGCCGGACACTCCGACGAGGAAATTGCTGAAGCCAAAGATCTGTTTGAAAAATTGAGGAACGGTGAAGACATTGACGATTTCTTCGAAGAGGATCCTGACTTCGGCGCCAACAACGAATTTGACGGACAAGACGACCTGTTTGGCTTCGATGAATCTCTATTTGGCGAAAATGAAGACGCTTTTGAACAGGCCTTTGATGCTTTCCAAGATCAACAGCGCGAACAGGAACAAACACTGTCCAGACTCTTAAAAGCGACATCGATCAACAAACTATTCCGACGTATCGCCCGCGCCATTCACCCCGATCTCGCACAAGATGAAGAAGAAAAACAAACACGTCACGCCCAAATGAGCCGCTTGTTGCACGCTCGCGAGGAAAAAGATATCGCCTACATCCTGCGGTGCTATAGCGAAACCTTTGGCCAACTACCCGAAGACTTTCCGAAAAGTGACTACGACAAACTCACCACTATCATCAACCACAAAATCCAACAATTGCGTGATGAAAAACACAGCATACTGATGGAAAAGCCCTTCTACGCCCAGTTTCACGACTGGTTTAGCGCCAGCACCCCAAAACAGGAAGCACGCAATATCGACCGTTACGTCGACAACCTACGGATGGAATGCGAAGGCTACAATTCAATCCGCAACAACATCACCAGCATCGCAACCCTACGCGAACACCTGGAGATACGGATGTACGCCTTTGATGATGACTAGCCTACAGGGCAATGGACACCCATTAGGCTTTTTATCAACTAAAACCAAAAAAATATTGTCCCGGCATTTCGGGAAACAGAGTAGTTGTAACCCTGCACTGAAAGCAGCAACGATTCTTTTGAACGCATTTCCTTTCAGGTTGGATACCAGGACATCAACGCCTGCCGTGTACGGAGGGTCAGGTCTTACATTTGACACTATTCAAATATACCTTTTCCCGCTTCAAATGCTTTAACCGCCCGACTTACAGTGGCGTAACTCTTAGAAAACACCGCGCCCACCTCTGCCAGGGTGTAGTGGCCGCTCAAG
>JBNKFV010000022.1:0-7975 GCA_050289485.1 Cellvibrionaceae bacterium | reverse complement strand
CTGCGGCGTTATTTTTCGCTTATTTGGAATAACCACCAAAACGCCGGGAGCGTTTTTGCGCGTAAGCCCCGAAGGGGTGAAGCATAGGGATATGCTGAACAAACTGCACTCAAAATGCCTGGCTGAACAACAAACTGGTTTTCAGCAGGCCATTCAAATTAGTGTTAACAGGCCCTTGAGCAACCATACACAACGGCAATGAACAGCGTTGACAAGCACCGTAAATTTTCTGGCTACGACATTATTGGCGATATTCACGGATGTGCCGAAACGCTGGTGCGCTTATTAAGCAAAATGGGTTACAGCAAAAAAGGCGGTACGTATCATCACGTGAACCGCCAAGCAATATTTGTGGGCGACATTATCGATCGCGGCCCGCGTATTCGTGAAGCGCTGCATCTTGTGCGCGACATGGTCGAGACCGGTGCTGCTCAGTGTGTGATGGGTAACCACGAATACAATGCCATTGGCTACCATACCGCAGCGCCGCCAGAAAGCGGGCAAACCTATTTGCGTGAACACACCCCCCACCACAACCGTTTAATTGCCGAAACATTAGAACAATTCGCCAATCACCCGCAAGATTGGCAAGATTTTATACAATGGTTTATCGACCTGCCGGTGTTTCTCGACATGCGCGATTTTCGCGTGGTACATGCCTGTTGGGATCAAGCCTTAATCGACGAATACGTTCGCCGTTACGACACCAACAAAGTCTCGCTCGACTTCATCAAAGCCTCGGTCAACCGGAAAAGCTTTTCGGGTTTATTTATGGATCGGCTTACCCGGGGTACCGATTTAAAACTGCCAGAGGGTGCACACATTCGCAGCCGTGACGGCGTTAAGCGGCGTTTTTTCCGCACCAAATTCTGGTCGCATACACCAGAAACCTATGCCGATGTAGTGTTTCAGCCCGACCCCTTACCGGAAACCATTATTCATCGCCCGTTGTCAGATCTTGAACGCAGGCAATTGATTCACTATCCGCAAAACGCAAAAAAATTGTTTGTCGGCCATTACTGGTTACAAGGTAAACCCAAACCATTACGCCCCAACCTTGCCTGCTTAGACTACAGTGCCGTGAAATTTGGCCGCTTGGCCGCCTATCGGCTGGATACAGAGAAACACCTCGACGAAAGTAAATTTGTTTGGGTATACGTAAATACCCCAGACCGAGAAGGCAATTATCTATAATGAGTAACCACTGGATCAGAGTCGCCACCTTACCCCACAGTATTGACCTTGCGCGGTTTACCCATTATCTGCAGGTTCATGGCATACCCCATCGCATCAGTGAGGAACAAAACCACCAAGTTATCTGGTGCACCGACCAGCAAAGTGCCGCCATTGTGATGTCTGTACTCGAAAAAGTAGCCACTGGCGAAGTCACCTTGCCCAACCTGCGGATGAAATCCGTCAATACCAACCCCGAGGCACTCAGCTATGCCGATTACCTCACCTTAACACCACTTACCCTGCTGTTTATCGCCCTTTCGATCGCTGGCGCCGCGCTGGTGCATATCGACCCCTACATGCGCATCACAGGCCTGTTTACCTTTCAGCAGCCGTTTTTCAGCCATGGTTTGACCGGCTATATTAGCCTTGGCGAAAGCCTGCGAGAAGGCCAGATCTGGCGTTTGTTCTCGCCCATGTTTCTGCACTTTAGTCTGTTGCATATTTTGTTTAACAGCCTGTGGATGTGGGAGCTGGGGCGCCGTATCGAGCGGGTAGAGAGTCGTTACACTTATTTTTTGATGGTGATGGGCATGAGCCTTTGTGCCAACCTAACGCAATACTGGGTTGGAGGCCCCTCTATCTTCGGCGGTATGTCGGGCGTGATTTACGGCCTTCTTGGTTATATTTGGATAAGGCAGAAACTCAATCCACATCCGTTACTGGCTGTGCCCAGTGGTATGATTATCTTTATGCTGCTCTGGCTATTTGCCTGCATTGCCGGGGTTACCGAAGTTTTCATGCAAGGCGGTGTAGCCAACGGCGCCCATGTTGGCGGGTTACTCGCGGGCATGGCATTGGGCTGGCTTCATGGCCAGCGTAAGCAACCACCACACAATTCCGCTCAATAACCATTGAGCACAACATGAGCAAGTACCGCTATGGATTTTCAAGCACTACTGAATTCAATCACCCCAGAGATTTATCAAAATCTCAAGCGCGCTATCGAACTTGGCAAATGGCCCGATGGTCAAAAGCTTAGCGCCGAGCAAAAAGAACATTGCATGCAGGCCGTGATTGCCTACGAACAACAACACTTACCGCCAGAAGAGCACACCGGCTATATTCCGCCCAAACCACACGAACATTGTGGTGGTGAAGGCGATGTTGCCGAGCCAGAAGAAAAGCCCGTCAAATGGCAATAACACACTACTCGCTGTCGCAAAGGATTTACCCATGAAAGATGCGCAACCCCAAAGTATTTATCTACAAGACTATCGCGTACCCGATTTTTTGATCGACAAAACCGAGCTGCACTTTTCGCTAAATGATGAGGCCACCACCGTAACCGCCAACTTGAGTATTCGCCGTAATCCAAAGAGTCACCAGCCCAAAGCACGCCTGCGCCTCGACGGCCAGGAGCTCGAACTGGTAGAAGTAGCTATCGACGGCAAAGCGCTCGCGCAAGGGAACTATGCTGTTAATAGCGAATCACTCACCATCGGCGAGGTACCTGAGCGCTTTGTGCTAACGTGTGTTACGCGTATCAAACCACAAGAAAACACCTCGCTGGAAGGCTTGTATCGCTCCAGCAAAATGTATTGCACCCAGTGCGAAGCCGAAGGCTTTCGTAAAATTACCTACTACCTCGACCGCCCCGATGTGATGAGTGAATTCACCACCACCATCGAGGCCGATAAAACTCAATACCCGCTGCTGCTCTCAAACGGAAACCCCATTGGCCAACAAACACTCGACAACAATCGCCACAGTGTTACCTGGCACGACCCGTTTAAAAAACCAGCCTACTTGTTTGCACTGGTGGCAGGCGATCTTAGCTGTATTGAAGACACGTTCACCACCTGCAGCGGTCGCACCATTGCCCTTAAAATTTACGTAGAAGCAAAAGATATCGATAAGTGCAACCACGCCATGCAGTCGCTGAAAAACGCCATGCGCTGGGACGAAGAAGTCTATGGCCGTGAGTACGACCTGGATATTTTCATGATTGTAGCCGTTGACGACTTCAACATGGGCGCTATGGAAAACAAGGGCCTGAATATATTCAATACCTCCTGCGTACTGGCCAAACCAGAAACCACTACCGACGCCGGCTTCCAGCGCGTAGAAGGCGTAGTGGCCCACGAATACTTTCATAACTGGTCAGGCAACCGCGTTACCTGTCGCGACTGGTTTCAGCTGAGTTTGAAAGAAGGCTTTACCGTATACCGCGACGCTGAATTTTCGGCCGACATGGGCTCACGCACCGTCAAACGTGTGGAAGATGTAAGCCTGCTGCGCACTTACCAGTTTGCCGAAGACGCAGGCCCCATGGCCCACCCGGTACAACCCAGCTCGTTTATTGAAATCTCTAACTTCTATACCTTAACCATTTACGAAAAAGGTGCAGAAGTGGTGCGTATGATTGCCAACCTGTTAGGGCCAGAAAAATTTCGTGAAGGTACCGACCTCTACTTTTCACGGCACGACGGTCAAGCCGTTACCATTCAAGACTTTGTCGCCGCCATGAGTCACGTATCGGGCCGGGATTTCTCACAATTTATGAATTGGTATACCCAGGCAGGCACACCCGCTGTTAATGTCAGCGGCACTTATGACGAAAACGCAGAAGAATACACCTTGGAGTTTGCACAAAGCTGCCCAGCCACACCGGAATGCGACAATAAACAGCCATTTGTGATTCCTGTAGCGCTCGGCCTATTGGGTGATGCTGGCACCCTGCCCTTGCAATTAAAAGATGCTGAACCCAATACCGAAACTGCCGACAACACTCAAACCGTTATTGAAGTTTCTGGTAGCACCCAACGCTTTACGTTTACCGGCGTAAAAGAAAAGCCTGTACCTTCATTACTGCGTGGTTTTTCAGCGCCCGTGCGTTTGCACTACCCCTACACGCGCGAAGAGCTGAGCACACTCGCCACCAAAGACGAAGACGGTTTCTGCCGCTGGGATGCCTGCCAACAGCTGGCTGTCGCCGCTATTCATGATGTAATGGCACAGATCAAAGCAGGCGAAACACTCACGCTAGATTCACACCTGCTGACTACTTTTACCGCATTACTGGCCGACAACCAAACTGACAAAGCCGCACTGGCGCTAATGCTAACGCTGCCCAGCGAAGCCTACCTTAGTGAAATTGCCACCCGTATTGCAGTGGACACTATTCACACTGCCAGAAACTTTGTGGCCAATACCTTGGCCCACACCCTCAAAGACCAGTGGCAGCACGTGTTTGAGCAAAACCAGTCATTTGCGGAGTACAGCCCTTCGTCAGCCGACATTGCCCGCCGCAGTTTAAAAAACACCGCCCTGGCTTATTTGATGCGCACTGAAGATCACACTGTATTGGCAGCGTGTATGGAACAGTTTAAGCGCGCCAATAACATGACAGACCAGCTGGCTGCCTTAACCGCCATGACCCATACGGCATCGCAAAGCAGTGAATTTCTCGCGGCGAGAAAACAGTGCCTTGAGGATTTTTACACCCAATGGCAACACGAAAACCTGGTCGTTAACCTATGGTTTTCTGTGCAGGCCACCTCACCAGCACGTGACACATTGGAAAACATTAAGACACTCATGCAACACCCTGCGTTTGAAATAAAAAATCCCAACAAAGTGCGTGCACTGATTGGCACCTTCTGTAATCAAAACGCGGTGAACTTTCATCGTGAAGACGGTGCTGGTTACCAGTTTCTCAAAGAGCAAGTATTGGTGCTCAACAAAATGAACCCGCAAATTGCCTCTCGCCTGCTGACTCCATTCACTAAATGGAAAAAACTGGATGAAACCCGTCAGCAATTGATTAAAGATAAACTCGAAGCCATTTTGGCTGAAGAAATCTCTAAAGATGTGTACGAGGTGGTGAGTAAAACATTGAAGTAATGGCGCGAAGCAATACGGCCAAACTGCTCTGGCAGGGAGTACAACATGCCTGCCAGAGCAGGTTAATATGCTATCTGGTGATACTCAGGCCGCTACGGTGTAAGCAAAATTCTGTATCAAGCGATAGATACCCGGTAAACCACTACACCCCAGGCAACCATTAACACAACATTCGATGCCAAAAACACCAAAAACCGGTGTAAAGGATGGTTATACGTCATGTGAATAACCGAATGTATCACGCGCAATAGCACAAATAGCCAAGCCAACGTCAACACTACAACACTGGTAATATTCAAGGCGATAACCAACACGCTCAGTACATAAAACAATACAGGTACTTCAAATAGGTTTGAAAAATTACGCCCCAGTTTTGCCACATATTCTGGCGGCGTATCACCCGCCATCAGCCGGTAATAACGCGCATCTACCTGCCGTTTCTTAATACTGCGTAAACGTGAGCCGCCCACACAGATGCCCACAATAAATGTTAAAAACACCATGCAAAATATGGGAAAAACAATCATATTGGTCAACGCACCCACCTCCAACAATTACCCCACTGTAATAATCAACAGCAGCCCTCGTTTACCAGGCTGCTAGACCAGCACATAGGCACTAATCAGCTTATTAAATGTAAGCAAATCAAAGTTGCCTTTCACTTCAAACTTCACTTTACCCAATTCACTTAAGTACAACTCAATTTCACAATCCAAATCGAGTGTACCCGCTGTTTCTACGGAAAATGCCTGAATTTTGCTGTAAGGCAGTGAGGTATAATCTACCTTAGATCCCGTAATACCCTGCAC
Source organism: Cellvibrionaceae bacterium (assembly GCA_050289485.1). Taxonomy (GTDB): domain Bacteria; phylum Pseudomonadota; class Gammaproteobacteria; order Pseudomonadales; family Cellvibrionaceae; genus JBNKFV01. Next base: position 2,087 of record JBNKFV010000022.1, on the reverse strand, counting down.
ATTGGCCGCAATAATTCGCTTATTGGTAAATACTAGTTGGTCGCGTACGGTTTTAAAGGCTGCAAAAATACTCTCGCCGTCGACCAAAAATTTATGGAAATCTTCTCGGGCTTCGGAGGTTTCAATAGGCTTGAGCTTAAAAACGGGGGAGTTCTCAAAATCGATCATGTTCTATCCCTATTGTTTGACTATACGGCTGCTCAATATATCGCAATATATTCATTTTTTGTATCGCCTTATAGAAAACTTAAGCCCAGCTATTCATCTATTAACCCGACAATAATTCTTGCCGGGTTAATAACTACGGAAAAATAATTTTTTGTTGGTTCTACAAACCAGCACCACGGACACACCAAGCGCAAGCAACTCCGCCAGAGGCATCGCTACCCATACACCATCGATACCGATAAACAGTGGTAACACAGTAATACCAATCAACAAGAAGACCAAACCACGCAGCACAGCAATAACGATTGAGTTGCCAGCTTGGCCCAATGCAGTGAAATACGAAACAATCAGCACATTAATCCCATTGACTAAAAACACAAACGCGAAGAGGCGCAAGGCATCGATGGCTATTTGGAATGCCTGGCTTTCAGTGTTATTAAAGAACAAGAGTATTGCCTGGTCTCCCAGGGCCTGCAGCACGATAAACACCGTTACACCAATACTCATATTAACCACGATGGCAACACGAAATAAGCGCTTAACACGCTCATAGTTACCGGCTCCGTAGTTATAACTGAGCACCGGAATCAAGCCATCGGAAATACCCAGAAACAACAAAACGCCCATAAAGTTAAGATAGTTGATGGCAGTAAAGGCAGCCACGCCGTCAGCCCCTATGAGGCGAGCAACCGTAAGATTGATAATTAGTATGCTCGCTGCCATAGCCAAGTCAGACATACCTTCTGACGAGCCATTGTAAACGGCGCGACGTAAGAGATTCTTGCGAAAACGTCCTTTCAGCATCGACAAGCGCTGTTTCGGATTAAACGTGATAACTGCTGATATCAGCAGCCCAATCGTGAGCGCCAGTCCAGTGGCAGTGCTTGCTCCAGCCGTACCCCACCCTAGTACGATGACAAAATAGGCACTCAGTAACACATTAATCACGAGGCTTAGCGACATGATAACCATTGAAAATCTGGGGTGTCCCAACGCTTTCAGCATGAAGTCAGAATAAAAGCATAACAATATCGAAATGACGAATGGCACCAATCCTTCAAGGTAGGCAAGCGAGAATGGCATCAGCCTGTCGTCTGCCCCCATCAGCTCAGCAACTGACTCCGCGAACAGCAGCAGAAAAACCGTTAACAGCAGGCCAACCACAAGCAGTGCCCAAAAGCCTGTAGACATTGCATCTTGCGCTTTTTCAATACTTTTCCGCCCCAGTTCCATGCTGACCAGTGTCTGGCTTCCGATACCAAGAATGAGCGCTAATACGGAAATAAAGCTGAAAAACGGCAAAATGATGTTAACACCACCTAGCGCGTCTGGCCCCAGATGGTTTCCAACGATAATGCCATCTACCAGGCTCTGTATACCCAAAAAAACCATCGTAACAACGCTGGGTAGTGCGTATTTCAGAAATACTCTGCTAACCGCTGCATGTTCTAATAAATGCTTATTATCTAAATTGCTTTTCATAAATAATGTAAAAACATGGAAAAGTTTCTTCGCCCATCATACAAACACGCAGCCACAAAGCTTAACCAAAGATTGCCGCCGCGCGCCCCCTGTAGAACACCCCTGGTTCTCGCACACACAGTTTGACGTATTTATTAGGCAAAAAAAAAGCACCCGAAAGGGGTGCTTTTAGGAATAGTGGCAGACCGGACGGGATTGATTCAAATAGCCTAAGGGCTATTTTCACCCTGCGGGCTCATCGCCAAGCGCTGAGTCCAAAGCTTGCGGCGGCGCCACCTTTGTCGAACATGCGGGTTCTCGCCCGTCCGGTCTGGGAGTTTCTATCAGGCATAAAAAAAGCACCCGAATAGGGTGCTCTTGGGAATAGTGGCGGACCGGACGGGATTGATTCAAATAGCCTAAGGGCTATTTTCACCCTGCGGGCTCATCGCCAAGCG
>JBNKFV010000021.1:0-1696 GCA_050289485.1 Cellvibrionaceae bacterium | reverse complement strand
GGTATCATTTAATGAACTTTTACTCCCTGGCTGGGCAGATGGCGCTGGGTAGCCGTTTGCGTCGAATGGCCGATATGATCACAAGCGATGCGGAGCAGATTTATCGACTCTATGGTGTGGAAATCAATCCGCGTTGGTTTCCCGTATTCTATATGCTGACGATGAAAGAGAGCGCAAGCATATCCGAGCTGGCAGACGATATTTGTCAAACGCATGCGGCGGTAAGCCAAGTAGTTCGTGATATGGCAAAATCCGGTGTAGTGGATACCTACAAGTGTGCGGAAGATGCGCGTGTCAGCCAGGTTTCATTAACAGAGAAAGGAAAAAACCTTGGTACAAAGCTTGCGCCCCAATGTGAGGATGTCAATACAGCGATAGGTGAACTGTTTGCCTCTGCAAATTCTAACCTCTGGTCAGAGCTCGATGCCTTGGAAGAAGCGTTAGCGCAGAAAAGTCTCTATGAGCGTGTGAGCGATGTACGGAAGAAGCGTGAAAAACAGCATATAGCGTTAATTGCCTACTCCCCAAAATACAAAAAGGCCTTCAAAGAACTCAATGAAGCCTGGATCAAGAAACATTGGGAGATGGAACCCGCTGATCACAAGGCGCTTGATAAGCCTGGTGAGAATATTATCAAAAAAGGCGGTTGCATTATTATGGCCCTTTACAACGGGCAACCGGTAGGTACCTGCGCCCTGATCAATATGGGTAACGACTGTTTTGAACTTGCCAAGATGGCTGTTGACGATTCAGTGAAGGGAAGAGGTATCGGTTTGATGCTGGGGCGTAAAATTATCGAGCAAGCCAAAGCTATGGGAGCAACACGCATCTATCTGGAAAGTAATACTGTACTCGTCCCCGCCGTGAAGCTTTATCAAAAACTTGGCTTCAAGAGAACCTCAGGGCAAAAATCACCCTACGATAGATGCAATATCCAGATGGAGTTGTTTCTGTAAGATAGGATATCACTAAAACGTTAGTGCTCCCTGATTCTCCGCGTGGGCACGCGAGGTGCCCACACTGTCTGGTTAGCACAGAACGCTAGCTGGCTCAGTAACCAACTGTAAAACGTTGACCCACGTGTGCAGGGTTTTCAACCTCATCAACCATTGCAATGGCATAATCCTCATAGGAGATACTGCTGCCGTTTTCGCCGATCAGCAACTCGTCCTTACCCAGACGGAACTTGCCAGTGCGCTCGCCCGGTACGAACAGGGCCGAAGGAGAAAGGAAAGTCCAGTCGAGGTCGGCTATCTGATTTAATACCGCTAGAAACTCCGCACCAGCAGTCGCCTCGGCTTTGTACTCAGCAGGGAAATTGGGCTGATCAATGACTCGTTCGCCCGATGCGACCAGCAAGCTGCCGGCGCCACCGACGACAAGGTAGCGTTTCACACCTGCTGCCCGTACGGCCTCAATCAACACGGCTGGATTGCTATCCAAAAAGCGTACCGTGCTGATAACGGCATCATGACCTTTTAGCAGATCAGCCAGGGCAGCACCGTCTTTAACATCGCCGCGCACGGCGGTGACGTTCGCTAACGATGGGATATTGTCCGGATTTCGGCCAATGGCCGTGACACGGTGGCCACGTGAAGTAAGTTCTTTAAGTAAACGCAAGCCGACATTACCGGCTGCACCGATAAGTGCGATATTAGCCATGATAGACTCCTTTTAAATGCAATGGTGCTGTGTT
>JBNKFV010000020.1:0-150357 GCA_050289485.1 Cellvibrionaceae bacterium | reverse complement strand
ACATTGGCACGATCCATCGGCGCCGTGATACCTTTTACTTGAGTAAAGCTTTTCATCATGTAATTTCCTATTAATCGACCTTACAGATCACGCACATCAACAAAGTGGCCTTTAATCGCAGCAGCGGCGGCCATGGCCGGGCTGACCAAATGCGTACGACCACCATAGCCTTGGCGACCTTCAAAGTTACGGTTAGAGGTTGATGCGCAGTGTTCACCATTGCCCAGCTTGTCAGCATTCATAGCCAAACACATCGAGCAACCTGGTTCACGCCATTCGAACCCAGCCTCTACTAAAATTTTGTCTAAACCTTCTGCTTCAGCCTGTGCTTTTACCTGCCCGGAACCCGGCACCACCATAGCCTGCTTCACATTGGCGGCCACTTTGCGGCCTTTGGCAACCTCGGCTGCGGCACGAATATCTTCGATACGTGAGTTAGTACATGAACCTATAAACACACGATCCAGTTTAATGTCGGTAATTTTCTGGCCGGCAGTCAAACCCATATATTGCAGCGCACGCTCAACGCCCGCTTTTTTTACGGCATCTTTTTCAGCGGCAGGATCAGGCACATTAGCGCTTACAGGCAACACCATTTCCGGTGATGTGCCCCAGCTTACCTGAGGCAAAATACTGGCACCGTCGACTTCTACTACCTTATCGAAAACTGCATCGGCATCACTGACAAAGGTTTTCCAATAGGCAACAGCCGCATCCCACTGATCATCTTGTGGTGCGTAGGTACGCCCTTTTACATAATCAATGGTAGTGTTGTCTACTGCGACCATGCCTGCGCGGGCACCCGCTTCGATGGCCATGTTACACACGGTCATGCGGCCTTCCATCGACATATCGCGGAACACTTGCCCACCAAATTCGATGGCATAGCCGGTACCACCAGCAGTGCCAATTTTGGCGATAATGGCCAGAACCACATCTTTTGGGGTTACACCCACGCCCAACTGACCATCCACCTTGATCAGCATGTTTTTCATTTTTTTAGCCACCAGACACTGAGTTGCCAACACGTGCTCAACTTCTGAGGTCCCAATACCATGTGCCAACGAGCCCAATGCACCGTTAGTAGCCGTGTGGGAATCACCACAGACAACAGTCATACCTGGCAGACAGGCGCCAGTTTCAGGCCCAATAACATGCACAATACCCTGGCGACTATCGTTGATTTTAAATTCAACAATGCCAAACTCGTCGCAGTTATCATCAAGGGTTTGTACCTGAATGCGCGATACCGGGTCTTCAATACCCACCACACCGCTGGCACGCTCTACCACCGACGTAGGTACGTTGTGATCCGGTGTGGCAACAACACTGTCTACCCGCCAGGGTTTACGGCCAGCCAGACGCAGCCCTTCAAATGCCTGAGGTGAGGTCACTTCGTGCAAAATATGCCGATCGATATAAATCAACGCCGACCCATCATCGCGCTGTTTCACCAAGTGGGCATCCCACAATTTGTCGTACAGGGTTTTTCCCGCCATGACACACTCTCTACTGTCTTCAGGTTTAACTCCGCTATACGGAGCATGTGAAGGGCTTGTTTTTAAGCCCTAATTAACTGAAGAAAAGTTTACGCTTCAGCCAAAAATAAAACAAATTCATCTTTTTTATACATTGCATAACCAAATGGAATGAATTTAAATGGCGAAATGGATACACAAAACCTTGAAGCCTTTGTTGCCGTTGCGAACCGCGCTTCTTTTTCGTTGGCGGCGGAGTACTTACACCTTACCCAACCGGCCGTGAGCAAACGCATCGCGACATTAGAAAGCCAACTGGCGTGCAGACTGTTTGATCGTATTGGCCGTAGCGTGCATTTAACCGAGGCTGGTCGCGTGCTGCTGCCAAAAGCCCGTGCCATTTTGCAGCAAGTTCAGGATACCCAGCGGTTGATGACCGACTTGAGCGGTAATGTGCGCGGCCCTCTACCTATCGCCACCAGCCACCATATTGGCTTACACCGGCTGCCAGCCGCGCTGCAGAGTTATCATCAGCGCTACCCAGCGGTAAAACTGGATATTGACTTTATCGGCTCAGAGAATGCCTATGATGCGGTGTCTCATGGGCGGGTCGAACTGGCGGTCGTCACGTTGGCACCAGATAATCCTGACAACATCAGTTACCTTCCGCTGTGGCCAGATCCACTGGAGTTTGTCGTTGCCGACCAACATCCATTAGCAAACCTGGCGGTCCCTACACTAGCCGATTTGAGCCAACATACCGCTCTGCTGCCTGATCTTGATACGATTACATCACGGTTGGTTAAGGCGCCCTTCATAAAACAGCAGTTACCGTTGCAAACCGCAATGGCAACCAATTATATGGAAACCTTAAAAATGCTCGCAGGCATTGGCCTGGGTTGGACAGTGTTACCCCAATTAATGATTGAACCGCCACTTAAAGTATTAAGCATAAAAGACGTACAGCTTACCCGTGAATTGGGCATTATTTACCATCGCAATCGCAGCCTAAGTAATGCGGCAAGGCATTTTATTGAGCATTTAACACATATTGCGCAATGTGCTGCATAAAACGCCAAACTGCACGTAACAACAAAAAATTGGCACCCAAATTTATTTACTTTGACTCCGTTAACAGCCTTAACCGTTATGCTGAACTACTGTTAACACCGTTTGCTGACTCAGCATTTTTCCAAGACTCCTAAGGAATCGACTATGACACTAAAAACCGCACCATTTGCCCTGGCATTATGCGCAGGCCTTTTCAATGTCTCTGCCACCCAGGCAGATACTGTACTGGGGGTCTACGCCGGTGGTGGCCTTTGGAAATCAGACTACAGTGGCAATGCGGGCACCGACAGCATTGATGTGACGCAGTTGGGCCTGAAGAAAGAGAGTAATGAATACATTTATGCCGCATTGGAGCACCCGGTTCCATTGATACCCAATATCCGCTTGCAGTACACCAAACTGCAAACTAACGGCCAAGGCACAATCTCTCAAGACTTCACCCTCGACAACGAAACCTTTACCACCAGTGCAAATCTGGCAACAGAGCTCGACCTGAGCCACACCGATGCCACCCTGTATTACGAAATACTAGACAACTGGGTGACACTCGACCTGGGCTTAACAGCACGTAAGTACGACGGCGAAATAACGGTTGTTAATCTCGATGATACGAATCAATTTGAACGTGTCGACATTGGTGAAACCCTGCCGTTACTCTATGCCCACGCCCAGTTCGACCTGCCCTTCAGCGGCTGGGCAATCGGTGCGTATGGCAACTTTGTTTCCTACGACGGCAGTAGCCTGAGTGATATGACGGCATCGGTGATGTATAACTTCGAATCCGTTGTCGATTTAGGTTTTGAAGTAGGCTATCGCCGTACCAGCCTGGATCTGGATGAATCAACCGATCTGGAAAGCGATATTACTGTCGATGGAGTTTTCGCTGGTATTAACCTGCACTTCTAATCGACACCATCAACGCCCATAAAAAACCTCGCACAAGCCGAGGTTTTTTATGGTTACAACCTACATACGTAGCAAAAGAGAGGTCAGCTCAGGTACCATAACATCACGCACAAACGTTAAGGGGACAATAATGTCAACCAAGATGGAATACGCGGGGTTTTGGATCAGGTTCGCGGCCTTTGTCATCGACAGTATTCTGATGATGCTGCTACTAATACCGGCAATCAACGTGTTTATGGGCCACAACGTACTGATGACGAGCCACATGTTAACGCTGGGTTTCTGGCCATTTTTGTTTAACTATGTGCTGCCCGCCGCGGTCATTATCGTATTTTGGATCGCCAAATCAGCCACCCCAGGAAAACTGGTGTTACAACTAAAGATTGTCGACGAAAAAACCGGCCTGCAGCCCAGTGTGGGGCAATTTATTGGCCGCTATATCGCCTACTACCTGTCAACTATCCCGTTCATGCTGGGATTTTTCTGGATCGCGATCGACCCCAAAAAGCAGGGCTGGCACGATAAACTCGCGGGCACAGTTGTCGTTCGCCAGTTACCGCAAACCACGGTGAAGTTTGATGAATCACCAGAAAAAAAGGCCGCAGGATAACCCGGCGGCCTTCTATTACGTGTCGAAGAATACTACTTTTAAAGTGCGGGTTTTAAAGTGCAGGCATTTTAACGATAGGTTTGATCACTACTCCCTTTTCGCCATCGGCAATAGCCTCATTAATATTTTGCAGGTCGTAATATTTTACCAGCCGGTCTACTGGAAATTTACCCTGCTGATAGTAGTTCATCAGCTCTGGAATAAATTTATCTGGATCGGAGTTGCCCTCAATAATACCCGTAATAGTACGACCACCACTGAGCATAAATGCCGGATCCACATTAATGGCTGCACCCGGTGCGGTAGCAGCTACCAGGCCCATAATGCCACGCTGCCCGAGTAGCATAATGGCTTCTTCAACAATAGGCATGTAGCCCGTTGTATCGATGGCATATTGCATACCTTGTGGTAACAAACCTTTAATGGCATCGGTGAAACTCTCTGATCGAGAATTGATCACATGAGTTGCCCCCAATTCTTTGGCCAGAGCCAAACGGCTATCCTGAATATCCACCGCGACAATCGTACTGGCCTGAGCAATTGCAGCAGCCATAATGGCAGATAACCCCACCGCGCCTGCACCCAACACCACAACCGAGGTACCGGGTTTAACCTGTAATGCATTCAATACTGCACCCGCGCCCGTTTGAAAGCCACAACCAAAAGGGCCTGCTAACGCCAAAGGCATCGCATCGGGTACTTTAACGGCATTGCGCTCGTGACACACGGCATGCGTGGCAAACGCAGATTGCCCAAAAATATGAGAATGAATGGGCGTGTCATTCTGGCGTAATGCGGTTGAACCATCCGTGCGCGTACCCAAAAAATTGAGCGGAAAAAAGGCATTGCAATAAGCGGGCTCACTGTCGTCGCATGACGCACAGTGACCACAGCTGGCGAAAGTCATAGCAACCCGGTCACCCACCTTAAAGCGAGTCACCGACTCCCCTACTGCCGTCACAATACCCGCTCCCTCATGTCCCAGCACAACCGGCTGGGGCACAGGTAGGTGTTGGTCACGCATCACCATATCGGTATGGCAAACACCACAGGCTACCACTTGCACCAACAACTCATCGGGATAAAGTCCTGTAATCTCTACAGGCTCAAGACTTAACGTTTTTTCATCTTGCCACAGTACTGCAGCGGTCACATTTGTCATAACCTAACTACCTTAATCTCAGAGATATCAATCGCTATTAATGGTTCAGGCGAAACGTTAGATACCAGGTTTGAGGTTTATTATAGGTTGCCGTAATCGCACCCACACCCACATTGTTGTTACCTGTGACGATAAAGCGTTCGTCGGTAACATTTTCTGAACCCAATATTACCTGCCACTGCTCATCAGCCGGTGCAAACGCTAGTGAAACATTGGCGATGGTATAACCATTCTCGATAAGCTCTGGCGTGTTAATGAGATCACGCGCCATCTTACCTTTATGAATCACGTCGGCATGCAAACTCAAGGTATTACCACCCGCTAGGTTGAAGGTATAAGTACCACCAATATTTGCTGACTCTTCAGGTACATTCATTAACATATGGTCTTTGGTGATTCCACCAGCCAACGCAATGTCGTCAAGTGAGTCGTATTCTGCATCCAGATAACCTAACGACGCATTAAGGATAAGGTTTTCTGTTGCAGCAAAATCCACCTCAAGTTCTGCACCATTAATAGTCGCTTCACCTGCATTAAAGAACCACGGCACACCAAGAGTAAATGCCGGCGCCGATACCACTTGAATATCAGTATAGTCAGTCGTAAATACGGCTGCATTCAAACGTACTCGACGATCCATTAATTCAGCTTTGTAACCTATTTCATAGGTTTTCGCTTCTTCTGAGTCGTGGTCAGGCGGATTAACCGGGTCAACTACGCCAGGAAAGCCAAATACGTTGTCAGCCAAAAAGTTAGAAGCGGCCACCGGTGCACCTAATCGGGTACTCCAGCCGCCAGTCTTATAGCCTTCGGCATAAGAGGCATAAACCATTGATGCATCACCAAAGCTATACTCTAAACCAACTCGGACAGACAAATCGTCGAAGTTTTTTTCATTTTCACCAATAGGGAACAATAGTGTGGTGTCAGATGGATCTGGGAATACCTGGGGAGGAAACCCCAACCCTCCTACAAACAGGCCTGAAAACCCGCTTAAATCGCGCTGACCACCGGTAAAGGTTTTCTCTTCCTCTGTATAACGAAGGCCTAAGGTCAAACCAAGGTTATCAGTGATGGCAAAATTATTGTGGGTAAATACAGCGTACGCTTTGTTTTCAAGATCGTTAGGGCCATACACCTGCAACAGACCAGAACCGAAGGTTACTGTGTCGAGCAAATCACCCTCTTCCTGGAAATAGTACACACCCACCACAGAGTGCAAACGCCCTTCAAACGCATCAATATTTAATTGAAACTCTTGTGAAAACTGCTCTTGGTTCATGGTGAATGATGTATCAAGGAAGTGCAGTGGTGAGCCATCCATATCAACACCAAAAACTGACTCTAACTCGCGATAACCCGTAATAGATACCAGACTCAATGCTTCTGATATATCCCAGTTAACCGTTGTATTGATGCCCCAGGTATCAACATCAGAAAAATTACTACCTGTTGCATACGTCTTGTCTTTATCACCAGAAATAAAATGGTCGCCCCACGGCAAACGATTATCTACTGATGACAGGGGTGTACCTACCGGGCCTCGGGTAATATCACAAATGCCTGCAAGCGCAGGGGTTGGTGCGGCTGGCCCTAAATTGACAGTGGAGGGATCAACGCCAGCCAAACAAGCGTTGTACGACAGTGCGAATGGGAACGCCATTGGATTAGTGCTCAATAGCGTTGCACCTGTCGCTTCTTCACGCGCACTCGTGGCATCAATAGAGAAATTGACTTCTACCGAATCAGAAGGCAGATACAGCAAGCGCACGCGGGCACTGCGTGAGTTTTCGCCGCCTTGGGTATCACTGCCGTTACCACCGGGTCGGGCAGTGATAAACTGACCTGCATCGGTTTCAAATGAATCACCAGTGTAGTCACCAGAGAATGGGTTGGTTGCGGTCACAACCGAGGGGTCAAAAGGAATACGCTTTTGATAGCCATCACGCTCAACCGACGAAAACGATACCGTCGAATAGAGTTTATCTTCCACCAGTGGCAAATCCATCGTGCCGCGAATATCCATGCGGTTGTATTCGCCAACAGTCACTTCTACTTTCGACGAAAATTCTTCGCCAGGTTTACGAGTTACCACATGCATTGCACCACCGATGGTGTTACGGCCGAAGAGAGTGCCCTGAGGCCCTTTTAGCACCTCTACCCGCTCAACATCGAGCAAATCAATCGCTGCACCAACCGTACGGGCGTAATAAACGCCGTCAACGTACAAACCCACACCGGGCTCCATGTTAAAGGCAAAGTCGTTTTGGCCAATACCGCGAATAAAAGCACTAATAATTGTCGACGACCCCGCAAAAGGTGATGCGCGGTCAATCTGGATATTGGGTGAAAAATCGGAAACATTGGCAATGTTTGTAACGCCCTTAGCGGCTAGCGCATCAGCACTGAAGGCACTGATTGCAATGGGCACGTCCTGCACACTTTCTTCACGTTTTTGCGCCGTCACCACAACTTCTTCCAATGCATAATCCGCAGCAAAGGCATCCATACCCAGTATGCTGATAGCCGACAAACATGCTGCAATGGTCTTCGGTTTACTTAATAGTTGATTCATAGATATCCCCATTTACTATTATTGTTTAGGCGGTATTTTGGACTAGAAGGTAATCACCAATATTCTATGAATACCAACCGCTACAAACGGGGACAAAAACGAACAATAACCAGAGAAAACCGCAGCAATCAGACGCTGCGGTATTGTTTGGGGGTTACACCGTAAACATTGCGGAAACAACGGCTAAAATAAGCAGAGTCACTAAACCCGGCATCGTAGGCGATCTGGGTAATCGGCATAGAGGGGTCATAGCGTAAGCGCTGCGCCGCCCATTCGAGACGAATCGTGCGAATGTAAGCAGTGGGCGTAGTGCCCGATTCAGCAAATAAGGTCTGTATGCGGCGCTCAGACACGCCAACCTCTTGCGCCAGTTGCTCGGTACCCAAGTTATCGTCACTTAGGTATCGCTGAATGATTGCTTTTACTTTGGCCAATAATTGGCTGTCACGCTTGGCAGGTACGGCTGCAGCATCGCCCGCCACACTAATCAGCTTAGCAAGCTGTTCCATGAGCAAATGCTGCAAACCCACCAACTCGTCTTCGCTCGCAGTACGCAGGTCACATTCAGCTTGCAGAGTTTGCAATGTGGCAAACAAAAGCCGCCCATAAAGCGACTGCGTTGAATAAGGGGTTATAATTTTTGATTCAATATCAGGCACATAGGCCTTGGCAATCGCGTAGGGTACCTCTAGGGCAATAACGTCGCTGCTTGCTGAAGTCTCGATAGTGTAGGCAGACCGATTCTCACACAACGTGAAATCACCCGGTTTTAGGCAGACACTTTGCCGCCCCTGGGTATTAATGCTTTCACCTTGGGCCTGCAAATGCAGCAGCAATGTTTCAGCCTGATGGTTATTACCTTTGCGACTAACCAATGATTGCACCGAGCGGGCCCGCATAAAACCAACCTGTCCAACCTTGATATAGGTTAAGTTGGCTAGAAACTGACTGACGTTACTATCGACGGTCATACCGCCGTAGATACCACCAACATTTTCGTTCCAATAGGCTAACCGGTGAACGGGATTCACGCTGCGGGTATCAATTTTAAGAGTGGATGTCATGCTCCCTCCTGCCGCCATGATTATTGTTCTAACTTTACTCACAGAAGAAACAGCAGCATACCACAGGCTGCACAACACACGGTATCTATCGTGCAGCCTGCCTGGCCTAACAGCGCTTTACTAACCTGTGATAACCCGAGGATCATCTGGCTGGTTAAACAGGGCCTGTATTAGCTCTGGCCGGTTGCGCTCCAGCACCCGCCGATTAAGCGTGCCTTTCTGGGTGATTTCACCCTGCGCCTCAGACGCGGGAGTGGCAACCAGCACAGCCGCAACCAGGCGATTGGAGCTACCCGTACCCTTGGCAACAAATGCCTGCATGTAGGGCTCAAACAGCGCTTTCACACGAGTGTCAACCGCCAGCTCATCTGGGGTTGGCGCACCCTCCAGCCCTGCCCGCTTTACGCACTCTTGCCAGTCGGGAAAGATCAGCAGACGTATGTCTTTTTGCCCATCACCAACCACTACTAGATCATTGACCAGATCCTGCATCTGCTCCAATGCCTGAAGGCGCAGGGCCCCAGCCGCCACACGGGTACCGGAAGATAACTTAAAGTCCTCACTCTGGCGCCCTTCAAACCGCAACCCTAACTCGGGGTCGTTTTCATCGATAAAGCTAACCAAGTCGCCAGAAATAAAATAGCCTTCATCGTCGAACGCCTCAGCAGTGGCTTTTTCGTTGCGCCAGTAGCCAGGTGTCAGGTTAGGGCCTTTGTAACGTGCTTCCCACTGCCCGCCCCCGGCATCCACCAGTTTTAACGTTAATCCCGGCGCTGGTACCCCCATAACTCCGGGGCCGCTGGCACGCTTATTACCAAACAACGCAATGGGGCTGGTTTCCGTCATACCCAGGCCACTCACAATCAATATTCGCTTGCCAGTTGCTTTCACCGCCAGTGTTTCCAGCGCCTCCCACGTAGCCGGTTGCATGGCTGCCGCCGCATACCAGAGAAACTCGACATCTTTGAAGAAGTTATGCAGCAGCTGTTCGTCGGCCTCCAAATAGGGCAACAACGCATCGAAGCCCATGGGTACATTGAAATACAGCGTTGGCGACACCCGCTTAAGCAATTCCACCGATTTACCAATCATTGCCGGTGTTGGCTTGCCCGGGTCAATATAAAGGGTACCGCCGTTATACAGCACAATATGAAAATTACTGTTGCCACCGGCCGTGTGGTTCCAGGGCAGCCAATCAACGAGAATTGGCGGTGTGGTCGCAATACTGGCGGTAATCTGGCGCTGCTGTTGGGAACCGGCACACAGCATCCCGTGGGTATTAATGACCGCTTTAGGCGTGCCAGAAGAACCCGATGTAAACAAAAACTTAGCGATGGTATCGCGGTTAACGGCTGCTGCAGCGGCATCTACCCTGGCCTGCTGAGAGCGATCACCCATCCAGTGGTCTACCCCCCGTGCGCGCTCAGTGGGATTATGCAAGGCCATTACCGGCATATCCCCACAAACAACAGCGATAACCTCGGCATAACGCTCACCATCATCGACAATCATCATGCCTGGCGTCAGCACTTCAATATTGGCTTTCAGCTTGGCATAGTCCACCGTTTGCAAGGCGTAGGCTGGCGCCAAGGGCGAAACAGGAATACCCACATGCAATGCTGCCAGCATAACAACCGCGTGCTCAATACTGTTTTCCGCAAGAATCAAAATAGGGGCTTCAGCGCCCAACGACTCACGCAGCAGACCTTCTGCCAGTAGCTTGACCCTATCCAGAGCTTCACGATACGTGATACTGCGCTCACCGGCGGCGGTTTGCTCAACCATAAACGCCTGATCTGGCCTTGCCTTGGCCCAACGCTCAAGCCACTGGCCAATGCAGGTGTCGAAAGCCTCCAGAGGCTGATTTGACACCATGGTATAGACACCTTCGGCTTGCTTGGTCAGCGTGACCTCAGGGGGGAAGAAATCTACCGGCCGGAAGGGGTAGTCATGTAAATTAATGGAATTATTCAAACTGTTCACCTTGTTACGTTATCGTCGTTATGTCGTTATAACTCGTCTGCCCATATAGCTTGGGCTTGCACACTCAGCGGCAAGTATACTATCTTGCACATAAATACTTGCCGCATCAATAATTATGACAACATATAATTTGGCGGCTATCCGTTTTTACGTCTGTAGCCTATTTTTACGGTTTGGAGAGATAGTTTGGCCCAAGAACACCTCGATAAAGAAAACTTCGCGCCCTACCTGCTGGAGATTATTACCCATAAAATCGGCACCAATGCATCCCAGTTGTATCAACGGGAGTTCAATATCGGCCTGGGTGAATGGCGGGTCTTATCCATGCTCGCGCTGGAAAAAGAAACCACCGCCAAACGCATCAGCGAGTTGTCCTGCATTGACCAGGGAGCCGTTAGCCGCAATATCTTTTCACTAAAAAATAAAGGGCTTATCTCCACCGAGACTAACCCCAATGACCGGCGTCAACGGGCATTAAAAATGACAACGGCGGGGGAAAAACTGCATAATAAAGTACTAAAACAAGCCCTGATTGAAGAAAGCAAACTGCTAACCGACCTGGATCAAAACGAACGCCAGCAACTCGTGGCGCTGCTGCAAAAAGTGTATCAGCGGGTTATGCAGTCTGGTACGCCGTAACCTCATAGTCGTAATAACAGGATACCGAATGACCTCCAGCCCGCTGCACCAACTACGCGAGATGATCTTGTCTGGCGAACTGAAGCCCGGAGAACGCCTCACCGAATCTGCACTCGCCGAACGCCTGGGCGTTTCCAGAACCCCTATTCGCAATGCATTACCGGCACTGGAGGCAGAAGGGTTTATCGAGCCTGTGGGTAAGCGTGGCCACGCGGTAAAGGCCTTTGTTGGCGACGAAAGTCTGCAGGCGCTAGAGTTGCGGGCAGCCTTGGAAGGCATGGCAGCGAAAATGCTAGCCGACAACGGTGTTCCGCAAAGCGTTCTGGCAGAGTTGGAAAAGTGCCTGAACGACGGTGATGAACTGTTTAAAAAACATTACCTGACGTTTGAAGACGAAGACACTTACGGCCAGATCAATGCCCGCTTTCACGACACCATTGTTAACCACTGTGGCTCACCGATTCTTATTTCATTTATCGAGCGACTCAACAAAGTACCGTTTATTGCACCGTCGGTACTGGTATTTAATAAAGTGGGGCTGGATAAAGCCTATGACATGCTGTTCCGGGCACACGGGCACCATCACGCCATTGTCGACGCCATTCGCAACCGTGAAGGTACTCGCGCAGAAAGCTTATTTAGAGAGCACGGCAATGCGCAACGGCAAAGTATGTTTTCGCGCATAGAGCGCAGCCAAATAGTGAAACCAACGGTAGACTAACAGACTGTTGGCGACCAAATTACGAAGCTACCCCTCTTTCTCGTCGACTGACTCGCCAAAACTTTCGGCATAGGCAAGCAGCAACGAAACAGAAATATTTAAAAATACTTGTCCGTGTTCACCCTGAAAATAACCTTGAAAAAACGACTGAAAATCAGATTCATCCGACAGCCAGTCGGCGCGACCAAACGGTTTGATATCCGCCAGTGTTTCCACCTCCAACGCAAACAGCCGCTGATCCACTCCCAACACCAGTACCACTGGTTTTACCATGTCTTCGAGCCGCGAACTGGCTTTACCAAACTGAGCCAACAGTTGCCTTAACGTTGAGCTTTTTTCTTTATTGAGAATCTCAATGGCCTCACTCACCTTGCCTTGTTTGTGAGCCATGTCGGTGAGGGTTAGCCCTAGGGAGTGTATGCGTTTGTGCGGCGCATCAAAGGCTCTCATGATTTCCGCTAACTCTTCATCTTCAGGATGATAGTGGTCGTACCATTGACCAAACGCACACTGATGCGGATCGGTTGCCTTGGTAAAGGCTTCCCCGGTGCGAATACTGTGCTCAAGCGCATCAACCCAGTTGATATGGTCTTGCTGGCGTAACGACAGTAACTCGCCGAGTCCAGCCGCTTCATCAACTTGTGAATGGCAACCGGCAATATCACAAAATCGATAAAGCGGAACCGCCTGCCCCTCAAAATCAAACAGCTGGTAATTTTTGCCCTCACTGGTTGGCGTTTCGCGAACCTTGATCGTATTGCGCGCAACGATATAACGCACGTTGGCAACAGGTAACGCATAAAACGTTGAGCCCAGATGAAATGTTAGGTAAGAAGCCGCTTCCTGAGGAAGCTTTTCAACGGCCGTCATCGCAAAATTCCGTCAGCATATTCAAACACTATAGTTCAAAATTCAGCGTTCACCCTACATGCATTTACCAACACAGGCCCTATACGAAAAGTCCGACAGCATGGCCAGGCGCCCATGCCCACTGAAAGTTAAAACCGCCCAAATGACCGGTCACATCCACGACTTCGCCTACAAAAAACAGGCCCGGCCTGCCCATGAGCAAAGTTGAGTGTGAACAGCCCCTAGCAGCCTGCTATTAACACAGCGACAAAATAGATCTCCTTATCCATTTTGCCCCACGCCTTGAAAATACCCGCAGAATTTTACGAAACCCCCGGCATTTCCAAGGCTGACTTTAGCCTGCAACCAATGGCGGCGTTTACGTTACAATTTACTGTTCAGGCTCAGGTATTTTCAGCCAAAAACATCCAGGTTTCTTGTACGGTATCCGGTGTGAGCGACACACTGCTGATGCCCTGCTCCATCAGCCACTTAGCCAGATCCGGATGATCTGACGGCCCCTGACCACAGATCCCCACATACTTGCCTTGCTTGCGACAGGCTTCGATGGCCATAGCCAGCATTTTCTTAACCGCCGGATTGCGCTCGTCGAACAAATGCGCCACCAAGCCGGAGTCACGGTCGAGGCCCAGTGTTAACTGGGTCATATCATTGGAGCCAATAGAGAATCCGTCAAAATAGTTGAGGAAATCATCAGCCAATACCGCGTTGGAGGGCAGCTCACACATCATGATCACGTTAAGGTCATCTTGCCCGCGCACCAAACCATTTTCCGCGAGAATTTCTGTCACACGCTCCGCTTCACTCACGGTACGCACAAACGGAATCATCAACCATACATTGGTTAAACCCAGCTCTTCGCGAACCTTGTGCATGGCCTTACACTCAAGGTCGAAACAGGGTCGGAAATCTTCCGAGATATAACGCGACGCGCCACGGAAACCAATCATTGGGTTTTCTTCTTCCGGCTCGTACTGGCGGCCACCAATCAGGTTAGCATACTCGTTGGATTTAAAGTCAGACAAACGCACAATCACTTTGTGTGGATAGAACGAGGCTGCAATAGTGGCCACACCTTCGACTATTTTTTCCACATAATAATCAACCGGTGACGCATAACCGGCCGTCATTCGGTCGATCATGGCTTTGGTGTCAGCATCCTGGGCGTCATAGTTCATCAACGCTTTCGGGTGAATACCAATTTCACGATTAATGATGAATTCCAAACGCGCCAGACCAACCCCTTTATTCGGCAGCATGGCAAAGCTCATGGCGCGATCTGGGTTGGCAACGTTCATCATTACATCGATAGACAGCGCGGGCATTTCTGACACATCGCTGGTGATCACATCAAAGTCAAGGATCCCCGCGTAGATATTCCCGGTATCGCCCTCGGCACAACTCACTGTTGCTTGTGTACCATTCAGCAAACGCACGGTGGCATCACCGCAACCCACTACCGCCGGAATACCCAGTTCGCGGGCAATAATCGCCGCGTGGCAGGTACGGCCACCTCGATTGGTCACAATGGCCGAGCAACGTTTCATGACCGGCTCCCAGTCTGGGTCAGTCATGTCAGTGACCAGTACATCGCCATTTTGTACCTGATCCATTTCTTCCAAACCCGACACCACTCGTACCGTACCCGCACCAATCTTATGGCCGATGGAACGACCTTCCGCCAACACGTCTGATTTACCTTTGAGAACATAACGTTCCATACTGGTGGTAGACATCTGGCTACGCACGGTTTCAGGGCGCGCCTGCAGAATGTACAGCTTGTTGTCGTCACCGTCTTTACCCCATTCGATATCCATGGGGCGACCGTAGTGCTTTTCAATAATCACAGCCTGCTTGGCCAGCTCAACGACATCATCGTCAGTTAAAGAATATGTGGCCTGATCGGACTCTGGTACCGGCACCACCTCGACAGATTTGCCCGCAGACGCATCGGCACCGTACACCATTTTTTCCAGCTTACTACCCAGTTTGCGGCGAATCACGCTTTTAAAGCCCTGCGCCAAGGTAGGCTTGTGGACATAGAATTCATCAGGATTTACTGCACCCTGCACCACCATCTCACCTAAACCATAAGATGCTGTAATAAACACCATATCGTGGTGGCCCGATTCGGTATCCATGGTAAACATCACGCCACTGGCACCGGTTTCGCTGCGCACCATGCGCTGAATACCCGCCGACAGGGCTACATCACGGTGATCAAAGCCCTGGTGAACGCGGTAAGAGATAGCCCGGTCGTTGAATAATGAGGCGAATACCTCCTTCACCGAATGCAATACATTCTCGACACCGCGAATGTTAAGGAATGTCTCCTGTTGACCAGCGAAAGACGCATCGGGCAGGTCTTCTGCGGTTGCCGAAGAGCGTACGGCCACAGAAATGTCATCCAGATCGCCACAAAGTGCCTTGTAGCCATCGCGAATAGCCTGCTCGAGCTCCGGGGTAAAGGGTGTTTCAATCACCCACTGTCGAATCTGCTTACCAGCCTCAGCCAGCGATTTAACGTCGTCGATATCCAGACTATCGAGCAGGTCATGAATGCGAGCATCAATCCCGCTTTGACTCAGAAAGGTGCGAAATGCATCGGCTGTGGTGGCAAAACCAGTTGGCACCGATACACCTAAATTAGCCAGGTTGCTGATCATTTCACCCAGAGAGGCATTTTTGCCGCCTACCTGATCTACATCATTCATGCCTAATTGTTCAAAGGGTAGGATTTGTGCAGTCACTTCGTGTCCTCAAGTTTGTGTCGTGGCTAGTTCTTGTGCTAGCAGGCTCGGATGATAATTGATTCCTCTTGGCAATCAAGGGCATAAGCCGCGAAAATCAAGGGATACCAGACATTCACGTAAAAAATATAGCTAGTCAGTATTCTAGAACCAAGGCTCAACCAATCGTCTGTTACAAAACTCAACCAAACGATTAACGCCAGATAAGTCAGCCCAATTTGAATATTGTGCTAACAGGCCCTAGCAGGCTGTTGAAAAACGTCTTCGAAGCAGCGCCTACTGTTGGTGCGAGTGGCAAATAAGCATTTTGAGGTCATTTTTAACACGGTAGGCGCCACGCTGATAGTTTTTCAACAGCCTGCTAGACAGATAAAGGCCAAGCACCTATATATAAGTACGTGATAATAATATAGGTTACGTAATACCACAGCTTGTAGGCTACAGCCATAGGCCTCAACGCAAACGGTACTTACGAACCATAACTATAAAACTTAATGATGACGACACCAACGTTCTATGGCTGATAAAAAAACAAAAAACGGCGGTGAAGGATTCTGATAAAAAGCTAAGGAAATGACAATGAACAAAGTGAGCAAACTCTCTACTCTACCCTTAACTATCGCCTTACTGGGCTCTGCCGCAGCCAATGCTGCTGTGTTGGAAGAAGTCGTGGTAACGGCACAAAAACGCGAACAAACCCTGCAAGATGTAAGTGCCGCAGTGACGGCATTCAGCGGCGACCAATTGATTGAATCACAAATCAACAATATCGAAGATTTACAGGTCATGTTACCCGGACTAACGTTTGGTAACGACTTTAACTTTGCCAAGGTTTTCGTGCGCGGCGTGGGTATGAGCAGCTCCTTTGCCGGTATCGACCCCTCAGTCGCACTGCACGTTGACGGTGCCGTTATTTCGCAAGCAGCGGCACAGTTCACGTCTCTGTTTGATCTGGAACGGGTTGAAGTATTGCGCGGCCCGCAAGGTACCCTGTACGGGCGTAATGCCACCGGCGGCTCTATCAACCTGATTACCCGCAAGCCTACCGACCAATTTGAAGGTTATACCAATGTAACCGTAGGCGGCCCCGACCTCAACCTGATCGGCGAAGGTGCCGTCAGTGGCCCGCTAGCAGACAACCTGCTGGCGCGCCTTGCGGTACGTGTACAAAACCGCGATGGCTATGGCAAACATACCGGCACCGGTCAGGATATAGACGACGCCAATAAACAAGGGATTCGGGGTCAGCTGCAATGGATCATTTCCGACAAAACAGACAATCTGTTTGCTGCCGAATATTACGAAGAAGATGAAAACTCGAGAGCAGTTAAGTTTATACGCGAATCTTTTCCAGACACCGCTATTCCGGGGTTGGTAGCACCCGGCCTACCCAATGTATCAAGGAACTCCCGTAACACCGGAGGGGACTTTGTGCCTGTAGCACAACTGGATACCACCTCACTGACCAATACGTTTAATTACGATGTCAATGATCTGCTTTCCATCAAGTCGATTACTAACTGGCGTGACTTTTCTAACCTTTTACTGCAAGACTTTGATGTATCTGACACTGTAACCGGAGGGTTCCCACAAGCGACAACCTCAACGACACAATTGCAAACAATAGATACAGAGCAATATTCAGAAGAAATACAATTTATTTTCAATAGCGATAGATGGCGTGGCGTAGCTGGTCTTTATTACTTTAATGAAGATATTGACAGCGTAGTACTGATTGGCAGGGATCCTCTCTATACTCCTGATAATCCCGCAACAAGCCCCAACTTCAATGCCATCGTACCAGCAGAATTAATGACTGATATATCTAACCTGCCTGATATGGTTCGAGTAGCCATCTTTGCCACAATGGACATTGAAGCCTATGCCGCTTTCGCCAACTTCACTTTCGATGTAACAGACTCTTTTGCTGTAAAGTTAGGTGCTCGCTACTCTCACGAAACACGAGACACAAATAATATATTTGGCGTTGCATCGCCAGTAGATACAGCGCCCCAGTATGATGAGCCCAAATCAGCATCAAAGACCTACGTTGCAACCACACCAGAAATTGGGGTGGAATACCGTTTTGACTCTGGCACCCTGCTATACGCAACCTATTCCGAAGGGTTCAAAAGTGGCACAGGAAATCTAGGAGAGCGAGGAACACGAATTATTAACGGCGGGATGTTAGAAAATAGCTTCCTTAACCTGGTTGACGAAGAAACCATCGACAACCTGGAAATGGGCCTTAAAGGCATGTTCCTTGATAACAGCTTGCAGCTGAACGTTGCTCTGTTTAAGTACAAAGTAGAAGATGCCCAGTTCGACCGAACCTTCCCGATTCCTGTACCCCCCTTCTTTTCTGCACGCTTGGAAAATGCGGCCAAAACTGATGGCCAGGGTATTGAACTGGAAACTCGATGGGCCATAACCGATGCCCTAACAGTGGATATGAACGCCACCTACTATGATATTGAGTTTGACGAGTTCGAATCGCTGGATCCGCTCAACGAAGACCTGTTTGGCGCCAACAGCACCGATGTACAACCCACAAGCCTAGCTGGCAATGTGCCACGTAATACGCCAGAGTGGACGTACAACATCCATGCTACCTATGACGTTACGCTGGATAACGGCGCCGTGGTCACGCTGGGCGGTAACTATGCCCGCAAAGGTGAACAGTTCTACACTGAGTTCAACAACCCCGTTATGGGCGCCGGTGCCTACGGTATTCTCGATGCAAACCTGCTGTATACCTCCGCCGATGAACGCACAACCGTTAACTTCTGGGGTAAAAACCTGACCGACGAGATGGTGCTTTCAGGGGCATTCGCCATCTCAACCAGTCGAACGATTACTGGTACCTACTTACCGCCGCGCCAGTATGGCGTTACCGTAGGTTATAAGTTCTAAAACCCACATTAACTCTGCTACTTAAAACACCGCCTTCCGGCGGTGTTTTTCTATGTATTTACCTAAGCCGGTGCGTATTGAAGCCTTACTACTAACACTGACATAATGCCCATATATTCGTTTATGGAAGCAGGGTTATGGGTGTACGTTACGCGTTTTATATCTCCGATAGTACTGGCATTACCTCTGAAACGCTGGGCAATGCCCTGCTGCCGATGTTTAAAAGCACTGATTTCCGCCGGGTGTTTTTGCCCTACACCGACACGATGGAGAAAGCCGAAAAAGCCGTTGCACAAATTAATCATGCAGCCCAGGAAACCGGCCAGCGTCCTCTGATTTTTGACACCATCATGAACCCGGAGATTCGCATTAAAATTGCCAGTGCCAATGGATATCCGGTAGATATCATCGGTACATTTTTACCATCACTCGAAAAAGAACTTGGGGCCGTCTCTTCCTACCAGACCGGCCAGTCACACGACAACCCCACTGAAGATCGTGCGCTGCAACGTATGAATGCGGTTAACTACGCACTGGATACCGACGACGGGGTACATCCCAGCTATTATGAAGAGGCTGATGTTATTTTGATTGGTGTATCCCGCAGCGCAAAAACGCCTACCTGCCTCTACATTGCGATGCAATATGGCATTATGGCGGCAAACTGGCCACTCACCGAAGAAGACCTGAACCAAGGCGTTTTGCCTAAACCGCTCATACCCCACAAAAACAAACTGTTTGGTCTGACCATTTCACCTGCACGGTTAACAAAAATTCGTCAAGAGCGACGCGCCGATTCGCGCTATGCCAGCCTTAAACAATGCCAGTGGGAAACCCGCGAAGCCGAATTTTTATATCGAAAATGGGGCATTCCCTCCATCGATACAACGGCTATTTCTATCGAAGAAATCTGCACGCATATTATTATGGACAAAAACTTGAAGCGCCGCGTGCAAAAATGCTAGAGCCTGTTGACACTAATGTACCTGGCTACCATTAACCCGGCGACCCATGGCGGCGCATCCGTGCGCCGTTTATTAACCCGTCAATAATGCTTGCCAGGTTAATATCGAACACGAATACAAGCATTGAATATACACTAAGGTAGTTTTTAATGAGTGATGTAATTTTATCTGGCCAAACAGGCACCCCCCTTTTCGTTATAAACACAAAAGGTATCGATCAATGGATGGAGCAACAATCCGCTACTACAAAAAACTGGTTAACCCAAACACAATTTAAGGACGAAGGGCTGTCACTGATTCCATCTGCTACCGGTGAACTTGCTGCTGTGGTGTATAGCAGCAGTAAGACTGATGATTCATTTATTTGTGGCGACCTCCCCACTCAACTACCTGCTGGGCACTATAAATTACAAACCACTGACAAACACTTAACCCAACGGATTGCATTAAGCTGGGCGCTCGGCAGCTATCGTTACACACGTTATAAAAACCCAGAGAAGGAACTGGCACAGCTGGTTATCGACAACCCGGAAATTGCCGAGCAAGCCAACAAGACCAGCGCCGCTATCGCGCTGGTGCGCGACCTGGTCAACACCCCAGCCGCAGATATGATGCCAGAACATTTAGCAGAGGCAACTGCGGTACTGGCACAATCGTTTGGTGCACAGGTTGATCAAATTATTGGTGATGATTTACTCACACAAAACTACCCAACCATTCACATGGTTGGCAGAGCAAGCACACATGCACCCCGACTGATCGACTTGCAGTGGGGCGATGACCATGCCCCCAAAGTCACACTCGTTGGCAAAGGCGTTTGTTTCGATAGCGGCGGCCTCGATATCAAACCGTCTGCCGGTATGCGCTACATGAAAAAAGATATGGGCGGCGCAGCACACGTGCTTGGTCTGGCACATTTAATTATGTCTAACCAGTTACCCGTACGCTTACGGGTATTGATACCTGCGGTGGAAAATGCCGTGGCGGGCAATGCATTTCGGCCCGGCGATGTGATAAAAACCCGCAAAGGACTCACGGTTGAGATAGACAATACCGATGCTGAAGGTCGCTTGGTCCTGTGCGATGCGCTAGCAGAAGCACAAACCGAAAACCCCGATATTTTAATCGATTTTGCCACGCTCACCGGCGCTGCACGGGTAGCGCTGGGAACAGAATTACCCGGCTTTTTCTGTAATCAACCGGCCTTTGCGACAGCTCTGCAAGATGCCGGCAACCGCAGTGGCGACCCAGTCTGGGAGTTACCCTTACATGCGCCCTATAAAGATATGCTCAAAAGCGATATCGCCGATATGGTCAATTGCGCGGCCAGTCCGTTTGGTGGTGCCATTACCGCAGCACTCTACTTGCAGGCCTTCGTTGAACCCAAAACCACGTGGGCGCATTTCGACATTATGGCCTGGAACAATCGTAAATTGCCGGGGCGGCCTATTGGTGGCGAAGCATTTGGAGTGCGGGCGGTTTATGCCGCGCTGGAAAAACGCTATTTAATGGCTGACGACTAACTCTGCAGACACTATATAACCCGGTGACCAATGGCGGCGCATCCATGCGCCGCTTATTAACCCGACAATAATACTTGCCGGGTTAATATCATCCGATTAAGAGATTGGGGCAACTCTGTGTGCGCCAAAATACACATTGGCACGCACATTTTTCACCCAAGCTCTTACTCTTCCATATTATCGCTATAGACTCGATAAGTATTTTTCACGTTTGATTTAGCCGCATACATAGCCGTATCTGCGGCCTTTAAAAAACCCGAAGAATCACGCGCGTGATCTGGGCAAAAGCTGATACCGATACTGGCTCCAACCTTTACCGTTTGCCCGCGCAACTGACAGGGTTTTGAAACTGCTTGGATAATTTTATCAGCAAGCATAGTGGGCACATGATCATCTTCAACATGCTCGACAATTACCGCAAATTCATCACCACCAATGCGAAATACCAAATCGCTATTACGCAGTAGCGTACGTAAGCGCAGCCCTACCACATGTAATAAGTCGTCACCAACGTGATGCCCAAGCGAATCGTTTACCTGTTTAAAATCATCCAGATCAATAAACATAAGTGCCGACCGGCGTTTATAGCGCAGTGCGCTTCCCACTACCTGCTGTATACGTTCTTTAAAAAAGTTTCGGTTAGGCAAGCCTGTTACTTCGTCATAAAAAGCCAGGTCTTGCAGGCGGTCATCACGCTCCTGCAGGTTTTCCATCATATTGCCAAATGCTCGTGACAAATCACCGATTTCATCACGACTATTCACATCGGGGCGAAGACTGTAATCTTGCTTGATAGTCACCTGATTGACCGATGCCATTAATCGCTCAAGCGGCAGGGTAATAGAGCGTTTAAGTACAATAGCTGCCCACAGTGACAAGGAAAATGAGGCAGCCGCTGCAAGGACAATCGCCAGCGCGTACCACTGAATACGCTGATAAAATGTACTTAAGTGCGCCTCGATAACCAAAGCGCCAACAAAGTTATCTTTAAGAAACACGGGAACCTGTAATTGAAAGCGATCCCATGTTAGTAATTCTGCACGCTTTTCCAGGGCACTAAATGGCAATAAATTTGCTGCCATATTGTCGCGACCGTAACTTGCCAACACAGATCCCTCAGGCAAGAAAATCGTTGCCCGTTGCATATCACTGGCAGCCCGCAACGTCGACAAGGCCTCATAAGCGGTATCAGCATCATTAAAGGCCATCGCGGCAGCAGCATTATCACTAACAATATCGGCCTGCACTCTAAACTCCTGCAATACCGCCTGCCGAACCGCAAAGTATTCGTAGCTAAACATGGCAACGACAACAGGCATGATAGCAAAAAGGATGGTGACAATATTAATTAGCACCAGTTTTTTCTGAATCTTCAGATCAGAAAACCAACCCACTGCCATTTATAGACCCTTTATTTTCCTAAGCGCAACAAGCGGGAGCTAATGGTAAGCTGAGCCTGCTTTGCCAACTCATTATCGATTTCAAAAACCAGTTTTTGGCCTTCTGGGCGTAAAAAAATTACAGCACCCTGATCGGCCAATGCTGGGCTATCTGTCACTGTCAGCACCGGTAACCGTGCACTTTCGCGCAAGATACTTTTTGAACGCAGGTCATCTGTTTCCGCAATAAACAGCATACGACATGCTTTTGCGCTGGCAGCATCATCAATGTAACGTACATTAATCGGCTGACCATTAATTTTTTTGTGGACTAAACCAGCCAAGGCCTTACCAGCCAACTCACTCCCGTAGTAACACAACGTAAATTCTGTGGCTTCTGTCTGCTGCGGCCACTCTGTCAATTGCCCAAAGTGATAGAGATAACCTGCTTTTATGACATATTCTGGTAATGCATCACGCGACCACAAATCACTCGAGGCACCGGTACAAAGAACCAGGCTCACTGCCACCGTCACCAGTACTTGTAATAATTTCGCGAGTGTTTTCATTGCAGTTTATACTCCAACTGCAGCCAAACACTGCGATCGTTATCAGGCAGTGACAATAGCACCCAATCATTGAGAACGTCCTCTCTGGTTTCTGCAAACACATTGCGTACAGTCAATGATATACGGGCATTAGGAATCAGTGTTTCTGAACGCAAGGTCAGATTAGTGATAATTTCTGAATCAACTTCCGTGGTATCGGTAGACATGCGTTGACCCAGGTACTGAACCTCAACCCCCCCAATGAATGTATTACCATAGGTTGGGGTAGACAGATTGAGCTTACCCAAAAAATGTGGGGCATTGATCGGATCATCGCCAAGATCTACACGCGTATCTTGATGGGCGATACTGAAACGCGCAGACCAACCCTTCTCGGTCAGATAATCAACACCCAACTCATGCCCATTGGTCTTTTGTTCGTTGAAAAAGAAGTTGATAGCGTCATCAATATCGTTGCGAAAATAAGCTGCAGTGAGCTGCAAATGAGTGGCAATTTTTTGCTGCCATACCACTTCACTTGTTGTCACCTGCTCTTTGTCGTATTCCTCCGGGGTAAAACCACTGTACACTTCCCAAGGGTTCACATAGCGGAAAGCCTTACCGTATGACAACTTCAGCGTAGTCTGACTAAAAGGCTGATAGATAAAGGCTATCCGTGGGCTAAGTGCATCGCCGTTTTTAGAACTATCGTCGTAACGCACCCCAGTGGTCACGGTAAATTGTGGAGCAACACGATATTCGTCCTGCAAGTAGACACTATATATTTCGCGCCTGGAATTAAAACCATCAACATAGCCTTCGTAATAATCCGCAGTTAGTGTTTCACTGAAGTCTTGCTGATAATTATTGCGGTATTCTGCACCAAATAAAATTCTGTGTTGCTCAAACCAGGTTCCAATAAACTTTGCATCTACGCCCAGCCAGCGGCCGGTAGAATGCTGCTCCAAAAAATCAGCACTGGTAACCTCACTGGAGTCGTACTGGTACTGACCTGCATAAAGCTGCGTAGATGATTTCAGCGCTGCGCCAAAATCACTATGGTAAGACAAGGTGACAAAGCTATTTCTGTCTCGGATTTTTGAGTTATTTTCAAAATCCGCAGGTTCAAGAAATGTCAGAAACGTACTGTTGTCAACATCCCGCGATACTGAAGCAGCCTCAATTGACCAATTCCCATAGCGGCCTTTAAGAAACAATCGGTCATTTTTATTCTTCTTAAACGGGCCTACCGTCTGATTACTATATGGGTCGCCAGAAGCAGGCTCCCAGCCGTCAAGTGCTGGAAACAATACATGAACCCCATCGTCTTCATAGCGAGAGGCAGATAAAAGCACCTCCACATCGTTATCGAACTGCTTACCGTAAGAGATACGCTTCCGCTGGCTCGAATGGCTACCAAAATCAGCTTCTACCTCTACACCATTAAGATCGCCACCACTTTTCGTGGTCACGTGCACGCTACCCAGAAAAGCACTATTACCATAAGTCGTTGAACCCGGCCCCGGCACAAATTCAACTCGGTCAATCATGTCAATATCAAGATAAGCGTCTTCCCCCAAAAAAACCTGATCGTACACGTTTTCATTGGCAACCACGCCGTCTATCACCAGCATAATGCGGCCGGCATAATCCCCCGGCACACCAAAGCTGCGCCCGCCCAGGTATTCGTAGTCAAAAGAACGGGTTACATACAAACCGCGCATACTATTGAGCACGTCTGCCAGGGTGCGATAGCCGTAGTTTTTAATATCGTTTGCGGTAACCACAGATACAGCAGAAGGCGCATCACTGATTTGCTGAGCGATACGGCTGGCGGGAATAAAATCGGTATTCAACAGCTGCTCGATCGACAGCGCTGTTACATCTATAGAGGATTCAGCTGCACCTTGTACAGAGCCCGCAGAAATCAAAGCACTCAAACACACACAGAGAGCAAACTTGTGCTTCATACAAATACCGGCCTCAGAATTACATGATCGAAGGGCAAACAAGTCCAATTTAGGGGAGCTACTATTTGGCAATATCGCTGTATCAAGTACCACTAAGTTACCAGTATAGCCGACCCAATTTGCCACAGCTTAATAAATACGCATCCGCTCGACATTTAAACCAAAGCAAGGTTTGCCTGTTGTTTTGCGTATTAAAAGTATTAAAAGTTGGAGATGAGGGCAAGCAATTTTAAGCAAATAGTACCAACTTTCCATGAATAATCTATCAACGAGATAAGCACGAAGCGATCAACAACAAAAGCGCGGCAATCTCAGTGTAACCAATATAACACTCTATTTTAGCCAGCCAAAAGGGCCTTACCCCCTTGGATTTTGGCCAGTGCAGGCTACTCCCAGAACTTCCACCATTTTTTACTATGTTCTTCACGGGCAGCCTGCCCTTGCTCGCTACCTTTGCCAGCTTCTTTTTGCATTTGCTCAGACTTTTTCGCCTTTTGTTTTTCCAAGCCTGCAGCCTCTTTATCTTCCATGCCATCTTTGTGCTTGTTTTTAAGCTTTTCTTCGTCTTTCTCATGCGTCATGGCGTGATCACGGTCCATGTCCATATCGCGATGGTCACCCGCCATATCAGCATGTTTTTTGGCTTTCTCCTTCATCATCTCGGCTTTAGCCTTTCCCGCTGCCTCATTGTCTGGCTTCTCCGCCCAAGCGCCAGCAGATGCCAGTAAAACCACGCTCAAAGCGGTAACTCCAGCAATATTTTGGTAAGTATCTGTGATCTTTTTCATGAGTCGCCTCATTCATTTTTAATAGTTGGCAGTCTCACGATAAGACTGCATGTCATTGGCCGCAGGTCGATCTAAACATCGAAAATACAGGGGATTTCGTACAATTCCTCCGATCTTCCCAAAGCGTGCAACAAAAAATCAGGAGACCTATTTTGTTGCCGGGTTAGCCGGGTTAATAGTGTCGTACGCTAAACACCACCTTCAATGTACTTAACCTAGGGCCTGTCTACAATGACGATATAGGTAATTGCTCGCCCGTCCACTCCGACATAGAGCCGTCGTATACTGCTACATTAGGATAGCCCGCTAACAAGCACGCTACCGCATTCGATGTGGCAGCAATACCCCCACCACAATAGCTCAACACCCGCTTATTATCTGCGTAGGGTTTTAACTGCTCTGACAGTACAGCATCGGGTAAAAAGCTACCGCCACCCTGCCACAGACTGCCGCAAGGCAGGTTTTCCGAGCCCTTAATATGATTAGCCGCATAAGACGCTTGGGGCAGTGCATTCAGCGTGCACACCTGCCCATCTTCTATAGCTGCCAACACCTCGCTTTTGTCGGCAAACATATCCTTGCGCGGCGCTAACACAAAAACAGCAGGCGCATGCATTTTAATGCCTTGCTCAAGCTCGCCACCAACAGCAACCCAGGCACTTAAGCCGCCATCAAGTATGCGCACCCGGTTGCAGCCAGCATAGCGTAAAACCCACCAAGCGCGGGTTGCCCACGGAATATCACCGGTGGCGTAAACCACGATATCAGACGCATTGTCGACACCCATATTGCCCAACACCTTTTCTAATGCACTGTCTTCCAGGAGTGCGAAAAGGTACTGGCTATTGCCATCAGAAATCTGTAAATGGTCAAAAAATGCAGCACCAGGTATATGCCCTTTTACATAGGTATCAAAAGCCGACGGCTGACCAGCAACCTGATTCATCACAAAACTCGCATCAAACAGTTTGATAGGCTTTACGCCCATTTCTGCCTGTAGCTGCTCGGCTGTTATTAAAATATCTTGTCGTTGCACAATATCCTCCACATCGTTCTTATCTCCAGGAATCACCTTGCAGACTTAACCAAAAAACCAGTAACTCACCACAATACCGGTGCATATACCTACGATATCGGCAAATAAGCCGCAGGCGGCTGCATGGCGAACCTTTTTAATACCCACAGCCCCAAAGTACACTGCCAGCACGTAAAATGTGGTTTCCGTACTACCCTGCACAACGGCTGCTACCCGTGCGGCAAAAGAGTCTACGCCCTGTGTATTCATGGTTTCGAGCATCATGGCACGGGCGCCAGAACCACTTAAGGGTTTCATCAGTGCAGTAGGCATGGCGTCAACAAAGCGAGTATCGAAGCCAAACCCTGAAAACAACCAACGCATCGCTGATAACAGGTAATCCAGCATGCCACTAGCGCGAAACACACCAATAGCTACCAGCATAGCCAATAAATACGGCAGTATAGTGATAGCCAGCTGAAAACCATCTTTAGCACCGTCAATAAAGCTTTCGTACACATTCACTTTTTTGATCATAGCCACCAGCATAAAACCGATAATAGTGGAGAACAGCAGAAAGTTGGCGATCAGTGACGATACCTCTGCCAATTCAGGCGGGGGCAGCTGGCTAAGGTAGCCAATGAGCGCAGCCAACATAGCAAAAATCCCACCCAAATATCCCAGCACTACTCGATTCATCACGTGTAGTTTTTGCACCCATGCCACCATCAACAATCCCACCAAGCTCGATGCACTGGTAGCCAATAAGATAGGCAGAAACACGCTGGAAGGATCAGCCGCCCCCTGCTGGGCCCGGTACATGATAATGGTGATGGGAAACAGGGTAAGCGACGAGGTATTCAGCACCAGAAACAGAATTTGCGCATTGGAAGCCGTATCCGGTTTAGGATTAATACTCTGCAGACTTTGCATTGCCTTGATGCCAATGGGTGTGGCGGCGTTATCCAGCCCCAAAATATTAGCGGCAAAATTCATAGAGATATGCCCCAACGCAGGATGGTTACGGGGCACTTCCGGCATAAGATGAGCAAACAACGGTGACAACAACCGCGACAGTTTTTCCACCAAGCCGGCCCGTTCGCCAATTTTAAGAATGCCCATCCATAAGGTAAGAATACCGACGAGACCCAACGCAATATCGAAAGCCAGTTTCGACATATCAAACAGTGCGGTCACCAGGGTGCTGAAAATCTCATGATTGCCCAGAAACACCCACTGCGCCAATGCACTGATAAACGCAAGCAGAAAAAAAGCCAGCCAGAGATAGTTAAGCATCGAGAGCCTACCCCAGCGGCAAGGCCGTAGTATTGAGAGGCGACTTCAGTACGAACGACGAATGCACCCCGCTCACCCCTTCGATACGGGTAAGTTTCTGAAGGAGAAACTGCTGGTAATTGTCCATATCCTTAACAATCACTTTTAACAGGTAGTCGGCCGATTGCCCGGTAATCAAGTGGCACTCAAGCACCTCAGGAAACGAGCGAATAGTTTCCTCAAACTTCTCAAACCGCTCCGGGGTATGTTTATCCATCACAATCTGAATAAACGCCATCAACGTTAACCCCAGCTCCCGCGCCTTCAGTAACGCCACGTAACCATCGATCAAACCGGCCTCTTCCAACCGCCGCACCCGCCGTAAACAGGGCGATGGCGACAAATTGATGGCATCAGCCAACTCTTGATTAGTCATGCGGCCGTTTTTCTGCAGCAGTTCGAGAATATGACGATCGTAACGATCAAGTTCAATAGGCAAAACAACCTTCCCAGCTATAACGTTCCAACAAAAGGAAAGAATAGAGCATAAAGTTGCCAACCATTAAAAACAAGAGCAATTTTTGCAATAAACTGCCAAATCAATCTCCCTATAATAGCCCTCATTGATAACCACATTGCTGAGCCAACTCACGGTAGCAGCAGGCAGGGTGCCAGGCCACAAGCCAGTGCACAGCGAAAAATGGCGTTACCGCGCCAGACAAACCGGCAAAGCCCAACCAGGCCAAGCCTATGCATTCACCCACGGTTATCGTTGCTAAGAACAGTTTTTGCCCATACTCAAACGGAGCTCATCATGGTTACCAACCCCGCCACGAAATATCAGCGCTTTGTCGCCGTGCAATTGCCCGACCGCCAGTGGCCCAATAAGCATATCGCCAAGCCACCTATTTGGATGAGCACCGACCTGCGCGATGGTAACCAAGCACTGATCGACCCCATGTCGGTTGAAACCAAGTTGAGACTTTTCAAAGAACTGGTCGCCATTGGCTTTAAAGAAATCGAAATCGGCTTCCCGTCCGCCAGCGATATCGACTACCAGTTCACCCGTTTACTGATTGAGGGTAACCATATTCCCGACGATGTCACCATCGAAGTATTGGTACAAGCCCGCTTCGACCTAATCGAAAAAACCGTAGAGAGTTTACGCGGTGCTAAACAAGCCATCTTGCATATGTACAACCCGCTGGCACCAGCCTTTAGAAAAATCGTGTACAAAACCGACAAAGCGGGCGTTAAAGCAGTAGCCCTGCAAGGTACACAGTGGTGCAAAGACTTAACCCAAAAAGCACCGGAAATAGACTGGACTTTTCAGTATTCACCAGAGGTATTCTCGAGCACCGAAATCGATTTTGTCAAAGAAGTGTGCGATGAGGTGATTGCCATCTGGCAACCTACGCCAGAGAAAAAAATGATCTTGAACTTACCGGCCACGGTGGAAATGAACACACCCAATACCTATGCCGATCAAATTGAATGGATACACCGCAATATCAATCAACGCGATTCGGTCATTATCAGCGTGCATCCTCACAACGACCGCGGCACTGCGGTTGCCGCCGCAGAGTTGGCAGTAATGGCAGGCGCAGACCGTGTAGAAGGTTGCTTATTTGGCAACGGTGAGCGCACCGGCAATGTAGACTTGGTCACTTTAGCATTGAACCTGTATTCGCAGGGGGTACACCCTGGGCTGGATTTTTCAAACATCGACCAGGTGCGCAAACTGGTCGAAGAATGCACCCAATTACCAGTGCACCCACGCCACCCCTATGCCGGTGAATTGGTGTTTACTGCGTTCTCGGGTTCACACCAAGATGCCATTAAAAAAGGCTTTGCCGTGCAAGAAAAAGGCAGCCAGTGGGAAGTGCCCTACTTGCCTATCGACCCAGCAGACCTCAACCGCAGTTACGATGCCGTGGTGCGAGTAAATGCCCAATCTGGCAAAGGGGGTATCAGTTTCTTATTGCAGCAAGATGCCGGCCTGCACTTACCACGCAAACTGCAAATCGAGTTCAGCGCCGTGGTACAAAAAGTCAGTGACACAACCGGCAAAGAAGTTAAAAGCAGCGATATCGCGCAGCTGTTTGAGCAGGAATATTTTGCGGTGAGTACGCCCTACAGCTACAAAAACTTTACCCTGCAAAACTACGACGATAGCGAGCATAAAGTTGACATCAACATAGAGGTGCAATATCGCGAGCAGGTGATTACCGTGGTGGGCACCGGCAACGGCCCCATTGATGCAGCAGCCAATGCGTTAAGTCATCTTACTGATACACCAGTAATCGTGATTGATTACACCGAGCATGCCATTGGAGAAGGATCAGACGTAGCCGCAGTCTCTTACGTAGAAGTCAAAGTGAACAATGGCAAACCGGTATTTGGGGTAGCGAAAGACAAAAACATTGTGGCAGCCGCCATTAAAGCCTTAATCAATGGCGTAAATCGCGCGCAGTAACAACGCTGTTATTTCATAAACGGTGGCGTGACAATATCTTTGAGGCTATTGTTACTGCCGTTTATACCCAAGGTTAACTTTCTCATGCCGTTTTTGGCGATAGTGTGGATGGTCTGTTAGTGGGCGGTGCGCCAATGCCCACTAATTAGAAGTTTAAATAACTTAGCCGTGTTTATTGGTAGAAAAATACCGCCTCGCCGCAACATTGACCTTTGGTGCCAGCAACAATGCCGCCGTCATGGTGGGAATGGCCATTAGCGCATACATGGCGTCAATCAGATTGACTACCAGTTTTAATGACGCCACAGCCCCCGCCACCACCAGTAAAAGATAAAACCAAATATAATAATGCTGAAAGCGGGCGCCAATTAAAAAGCCCAGACATTTACTGCCGTAATACCAGAAAGTCAAAACGGTACTCAGGCTGAGCAGACTCACCACTACCGCAAGAATGATGGCGCCGCCGACAGGAAAAAGCTGTTCAAACGCCTGCGCAGCCAGCGTAACACCATTGTGATCACCTTGTTGCCAGACGCCGCTAATCAGAATGACTAACGCGGTACACGTGCAGACAACCAGAGTGTCAATAACCGGGCCCAACATAGCGACCAATCCTTCCCTGATCGGCTCTCTGGTGCGAGCCGCACCGTGCGCCATAGCTTCAGTACCGATACCCGCTTCATTGGAAAAGGCTGCGCGCTGAATACCGGTAACAATAACGGCTCCCAGTACCCCGCCAGCAGCAGCTTTGCCACTGAATGCATCTGTTAGTATCAGAGTAAACGCAGCAGGAATTTGTTGCCAGTGGTTGATTAATACACTGCTGGTTAGCAGTAAATAACCCAGTACCATGCTGGGTACCAACCAGCTGGTAACGCGTCCCAGTCGGGCTAGTTGGCCTGAAGCGACTAGCAATACGAAGGCGGCGAGGATGCAGCCGACCGTAAGATCAAACTGCAAATGTTGGTTTGCGTTGATAAACCCGGTGGGTATGGCAATACTCTCACGCAGCACCTGCACCAGTTGGTTGATTTGGAAAATGGGCATCGTACCCAGCAGGCCCGCCACGGCAAAGAAATATGCCAGCGGCCGCCAGCGCGGCCCCATGGCTTCGCGAATGACATACATAGGCCCGCCTTGCCACTGGCCTTCGCTGTCCTGACCGCGATACATCACCGCCAGAGAGCAGGTATAGAATTTAGTGGCGATGCCCAGGCAGGCGCTAACCCACATCCAGAATATAGCGCCGGGCCCGCCGACTGCGATAGCAATCGCCACGCCCGAGACGTTGCCCATGCCCAGCGTGCCCGACAGGGCAGTGCTCAATGCCTGGAAGTGACTCAGTTGCCCCGGATCATTGCTATCGGCGCGCCGCAACAAAAGCCGCACGCTCTCCCCTAGATGCCGGTAGGGCAAAAACCGCGAATAACAGAGAAAAAAGACACCGCCACCTACCAGCAATGTTACCAGCGGTGGTCCCCATAACATACCAGCTAAAACCGCCAGCGCCTGTTCGATTGTGGTTATAAATTCCATCACACAATGCTAACAGTTTTTGCCATCAGTTTGTTTAGGATTAATGGGATAAATCAAGACACACGCGAAGATACAAATTACCGTCGCGAGATAATGTGCCGTGAATTTCTGAATGTTCTGCACACTGAGTTAACTGCAAAAGGTACTCGGCAATCTCCAGGTTAATCACCTGCCCAGGCACCAGCAACGGAATGCCCGGTGGATAAGGTACGACCATATTGGCGCTCACCCGCCCTACCATATCCAGGTTAATCTGGCGTTTATCGGTCGCCAATACCAGCTCTTCTGTACGGCCAAAATAGGCGGCGTGAGGCAAGCAGATTATCTCACTGCTCAACGGTAACGGCGCCATACGGTGAAGTTGGGGAGCTGCTACTGTTTGCGTAATTTTTTCTAATGCATCAATCAGCCGCTGCATTTTAGGCACGGTTGCACCTAATGCAACAAGAATGGAAATTGTGCGGTTAGTGTTTTTTTCTACTTGAATACCATAGTGTTGAAACAACAAACCTTGTAACTGTTCACCGGAATAACCCGATGCTGAGATATCTACCGTAAGCTTAGTAGGGTCTAACCGAATGCCATCTTTACGCATATCATCTGCCAGCATATCGTTTAGCGTTAACACACGAAAAACGCCCATGCAGTTAATTGCTTGACGCAGGTACCGGGAAATATCCAGACACTGTGATATTTTTTTATAGCCCTCCATCCGCACCTGCTTCCGTGCCACATCGAGGCAAGCGATCATGGCATATTGAGGGCTGGTTGATGTGTGCATATTAATGCTTTCGCGCAACCGATCCGTATTCAGATCAGGGTCATTACAATGCAACATGCTCGACTGTGAAAATGCCGACAGCATTTTATGAGTGCTTTGTGTTACATAATCTGCACCGCACTCCAAAGCCGTGGGTCGCAATGCGGGATGAAAATAGCCATGAGCATACCAAGCTTCGTCGATCAGCACTTTAATACCTTTAGCATGCGCCCGCTGAATGATGGGTTGCAGGTCGTAGTACAAACCATCATAGGTACAACAGGTTAATGCCAGCAATGATGCATCCGGATTAGCCTCAATAGCGGCATAAATGGTTTGCTTGCTAACCGGCCCATATAAGCCATATTCCGCTTGTACCGATGGATTTAAATAAACCGCGTTAAGACCAAACATGATCACGGCATGATGCAACGACTTATGACTACCT
Organism: Cellvibrionaceae bacterium; assembly: GCA_050289485.1. Lineage (GTDB taxonomy): Bacteria > Pseudomonadota > Gammaproteobacteria > Pseudomonadales > Cellvibrionaceae > JBNKFV01. The sequence continues at coordinate 116,932 of JBNKFV010000020.1, read as the reverse complement.
CGGTCGAGTAATATTTTGCCGCCGCCACCCAGTAAATATTGAACGATAATTTTGTTCGCCGTAGAGGTACCGTTAGTAATAAAGAACGTTTGCTGACTACCAAACGTTTGCGCAGCTAATGCTTGTGCCTGCCGAATAACACTGTGAGGATCTTGCAGTGAATCCAGCATTTGCACCGACACCGACAAATCTGCATTGAAGATATTTCCACCCAACATGTGGTAAAAATCACCCACCCATGGGCTATTGCGAAGGCTGTCGCCATTGCTGTGGCCGGGGGTATGCCAGGAATCTTTCGCGCTGTATATATAGTCACGCAACGCATCTGCAAAGGGGGTTTGAGCCTGCACTTGCAACTCACGTTGAACGGCATTAAAGACGCCTATCGCGTTAGCATCTTGTGGACTAAATTTGCCTGCAAAAGGGGCCACTAATGGTATACCCTCAGTGGTGCTGAGCAAAAAGAAGCTAAGCTCCGAACGAATGGCTTTTATATCGCACGCCCATTGTGCGGCATTATTATCGTCACCCGCAGTGATAATAACACTCTGCAACTCAACATCATCACGGGCCAACTGCAAGGCAGCTTGCACCGCACCGCAAGCCACAAAAATTATCGTAAAAGGGGCAGAGTGATCTGCGGCGTTATTGCGTACGCACGTATTTAAGATTTCGCACCAGTGCTCAGCAACTGAGGGAGTACTACCCACAACGGCCACATGACAACAGACAGGCTCCATACATGCCCCCTTCAAAAGGTCAACATGTTCATTTTAGCCTAGGTTTAATTCAGCAAATGATCAAGCAACATCAACCAGCTGACTCGCTGTCTTTTCGAACATAAGCCTTCACTCACTGCTGCTTACTGGGTAGCACTTGCGGGGTAACCAGCCGTACACGATTTTTTTAACCTTGCGGAACCTCAGATTCTCTCGCTGTTGCGCGATCACTGCTCCAGAGCCAATCCCCGGCTGAACGTACCCTACCCGCGACAAATTCGCCTCGGCGGGCAAGAAATAGCTCGAGAATACACTAACAGCTACACAAACAACCCGGCTGCATGACCTGAGGCCCACGCCCACTGAAAATTAAAACCACCCAAATGGCCAGTCACATCCACTACCTCACCCACAAAAAACAGGCCCGGCTGCTTTTTAGCCTCCATAGTTTTGGAAGAAAGCTCATCGGTGCTAACGCCACCCAGAGTAACTTCAGCTGTTCGATAACCTTCTGTGCCTGACGGTATAATGCGCCAATGGTGAAACGCTTGATCCAATGCCGCCAATGCGTTGTTACTGTACTGAGCCAAGGATTTATTTTCACACCAGAGGCTGACAAATAACTGCGCCATGTTTTTGGTCATATGCTGCGCCAGCGCTGTTGATAGCAATTGATTCGGGTGCTGCTCCCGCCGCTCGGTTATCCACTCGCTCAACCTTATGTTTGGCAATAAATCAATGGTTACACTATCACCGGGTTGCCAATAGGAAGAAATCTGTAAAATCGCCGGCCCACTTAAGCCTTTATGCGTAAACAGCAGGCTTTCACGAAACGTGGTATCACCGCACGTTAGGGCAACAGGCAACGAACTGCCCGTTAATGGCGAGAGCATAGCAAGATCGTGTTGGCTCAGCGTAAAAGGCACGAGACCAGCAGTACGTGCTAATACACGCAAACCAAACTGCTCTGCCACTTGATACCCAAAGCCGGTAGCGCCCATGGAGGGTATGGATAAACCTCCGGTGGCAACCACCAACGATTGCGCTTTTACCGTGCCCATTGCGGTATTCACGCTAAATACCTGATCATGTTCAATGCTATTGATGGAGCAACGGGTTTGAATTCTCACCCCCGCTTGCTGGCATTCTTTTACCAGCATATCGACAATTTCATGGGCTTTGTTATCGCAAAAAAGTTGCCCCAGTGTTTTTTCGTGGTGAGCAATATGATGCTTGTTTACCAATCCAAGAAAATCCCATTGTGTGAAACGTGATAACGCTGATTTACAAAAATGTGGGTTGCCAGAGAGAAAGTTATCCGGCGCACAATAGAGATTGGTAAAGTTGCAACGCCCGCCTCCCGACATAAGAATTTTTTTACCCACCTTGTTCGCGTGATCAATAACCAGTACCGACCGACCGCGACCACCGGCAGTCAGTGCGCACATTAAACCGGCGGCACCAGCACCTATCACAACCACATCAACGTTTGCGGGTAATTCACTCATAGGGTTTACACAAAATTCAACGGAAAGGAGGCGCGCATGCTACCAGCCAGCGACCAAAACTCAACTCTATCAACACGTCAGTCAATCAACTTGACCGGCTGTTTTTTGACAAAGGGCTAGCCAGCGCTCAATCACCGCACTGCGATACTTCTGCTTGTGTAATATCACATGAAATTGCCGACGCCAGTCGCGCTGGGGCACGTTAAGTGGTACCAGACTCCCACGGGCAAAGGCCTCAACCAAGGAAATGTTAGACAAACAGCCAATGCCCAGCTGAGCCTCTACCGCACGCTTGATCGCCTCAATGTGCTGTAATTCCAACCGAATATTCAGCTGCGGCAAGATGCCATGCATACTACGCTCAAACGCCTGGCGCATGGCAGAACCCGGCTCGCGCACAATCCATTGCGCCTCGATCAGATCCTGCTCTGACACCTCTGTCTTTTTTGCCAAAGGGTGGTCTGGATGGGCAAACACCACCAACTCGTCTTCCCGCCACGGTAAGATATCCAAGTCTGGATGTTGTATTTCACCTTCCAGCAGGCCCACATCTAACTCAAAGTTGAGCACTTTTTTGGCTACTGTCGACATATTCACTACGACCAGTTCTACGCGGGTTTCCGGATGCTGCTCCATAAACTCGGCGGCAAGGCCCACTGCAATATAGTTACCAATAGTCATAGTGGCGCCCACTTTAATCTCGCCCAGCGTTCGCCGCTGCTGAAACAAGGCCTCCAGCTCTTCACCATGCTCCATCAGCGATTCCACCTTAGGCCGCAGCGACCGCCCCAAGTCATTGAGCTGTAAGCGTTTGCCCACCCGGTCAAACAACTGAAAGTCAAACTGAGACTCCAACTCTTTTAACGCACTGCTGGCGGCCGATTGCGACATGGCCAGGCTCTCCGCCGCGCGTGTGATGTTCTCATGGTGTGCAGCTGCCAGAAACACTTCCAACTGCCGAAAACTGTACCTCACAGCGCCCCCTTATCCAATAAATCGATAACGTTAATCACATTTACCCGTTTTACCGATTTAAAGGGAGCAAGTAAAGTGCACTCTGACGATTTTTACGCAGAGGATGTAAGACACATGGCAAACCTAGTTAAAGAGCGAGTCACCCATGTACACCACTGGAACGATACGCTGTTTTCTATCCGCACCAGCCGCGGCACGTCTTTGCGCTTTGAAAATGGTCATTTCGTCATGCTAGGCCTTGAAGTAGAAGGTCGCCCGCTGATGCGTGCCTACAGTATTGCCAGCGCCAACTACGAAGAAGAGCTTGAGTTTTTCAGCATCAAGGTGCCAGATGGCCCGTTAACATCACGCCTGCAGAATGTTCAGGTGGGCGATGAAGTTCTGCTGAGCACCAAACCCACCGGCACGCTGGTCAATGGCCATTTGCTGGGTGGCAAGCACCTTTACCTGATTAGCACGGGCACGGGGCTGGCGCCATTTATGAGCATTATTAAAGACCCGGAAATTTACGAGCAGTACGACAAAATCATTCTGACCCATGGCGTGCGCCATGTATCGGAGCTCGCTTACCGCGATTACATCGAAAATGAACTGCCAAACAATGAGTTTTTTGGGGATCTGGTACGCGAGAAACTGATTTACTACCCCACGGTTACCCGCGAAGCGTTTAAACACAATGGCCGCCTTACCGACCTGATGGTCACGGGCCGCCTTTTCCGCGACATTGGCTTACCCAACCCCAATGTTGAAGACGACCGCTTTATGCTGTGTGGCAGCCCCAGCATGTTGAAAGATTTCTGTGCGATTCTGGACGCTCGCGGCTTTAAGGAATCTCGCCACGGTAACCAAGCCCATTACGTGATTGAGCGCGCGTTTGTAGAGCAATAAAGTCACTCGCTATAGCTTTACCTTCCCCCGTAAAGCTTTAGTCTCACCGCGCCGGGTTTTCGCATCTACCCGGCGTTTTTTTGCGGCTTTGGTGGGTTTGGTGGCGATACGTGGCGCAACCCGTTTCGATGCAGCAGCCACCAGGGCTTCCAACCGTTGCACTGCATCTATTTTGTTTTTCAGTTGTGTCCGTGCCGTTTGTGCCTTGATAACCAACACCCCTTCACGACTGATACGCTGGTCGCCCGAGGCAAGCAGCCTTTCTTTTACCACAAGTGGTAATGAGCTGGCGTTGATATCAAATCGCAGCTGTACTGCGCTGGATACTTTGTTAACGTTCTGCCCGCCCGCCCCTTGAGCACGAATGGCGGTAAACGAATACTCTGCCGGACTAACACGACCAGCCGGAATGATATCACTACCGCTCAATGTAAATTCCTCGGTGGCTTATCAGAAAATAATTGTACCACTTTGCCCCGCTCTGGTGCAGAACTCGCCGTATCAGCAATACGCTCTGCCACCATGCCTTTTTCAGTAGGGCTGGGAATGTCAACGGTAAACCAACCGCGAATAATCACCACTAATGCTGCCAGCAAGGTGGCTATATAGGGAAAAGCAAAAGGCAGGCTACTGCGCCGGCTTAGCAGTACCATACCCAAGGCGAAAGCCAACACCCACAAAAGATGGCGGCCGCGAATATTGGCCACTCGCTGCCGCCAGTTAGGCTTGGCAGGTTCGCCTCGGCGCAGGTAATTTTTGCAGCGCGGGCAGATAAAATTACGATTGGGGTCTTCCCAGTTTTCGCACAGAGCATCGGCATCGTCGAAGATTGCCTGGCAATGGGCGCATTGGTATTTCATCGCTTACACCTGTGCATCAGGTTTTAGGCAAGGTTACGCCAGTTTGCCCCTGATATTTGCCACCGCGATCTTTGTATGAGGTGTCACACACTTCATCAGATTCAAAAAACAGCATTTGGGCAACGCCTTCGTTGGCGTAAATTTTGGCTGGTAGCGGCGTGGTATTGGAAAATTCGAGCGTTACATGGCCTTCCCATTCTGGTTCCAGCGGCGTTACGTTTACAATAATACCGCAGCGCGCATAAGTCGACTTACCCAAACATACCGTCAGCACATTGCGCGGAATGCGGAAATATTCGACAGTGCGAGCCAAGGCAAAGGAGTTAGGAGGAATAATACACACATCGCTTTGGATATCGACAAAACTGTTTTCGTCGAAATGCTTAGGGTCAACGATAGCCGAGTGAACATTGGTAAAGATTTTAAACTCGTTAGCACAGCGCACGTCGTAGCCGTAGCTCGATGTGCCATAGGAAATCAACCGCTCACCGCCAGCATTATACCGTACCTGACCAGGTTCAAAGGGTTCTATCATGCCGTATTCCTGGGCCATACGGCGCATCCATTTATCTGACTTAATACTCATACAAAACCTTCCATTAACTGGCTGACGGGCACCACTATACGCTTCAATCACCACAGCACGCTTCAATGGGGGAGGGGGAGGCGCAGGCGCGGCGTGATGATACTGGGTTTGGCGATAACTGGCAAAAATGCTTGTGCATAGTCTATCCTCTTGATAGCCCAGCATTTTTGTCTGTGCGAGGGCGCTATACGATTTGACGTTATCAGAGCTAAGGCAACAGTGAAATTTTATCCCTATTTTGAGCCAAAAAAACCTTCACCTGTCACTAAAAGCCTGATAAAAAGGGTAGCCATCTACCTCATACTACTAATAGCGAGCAGTAAAAATCACGCTGATACCGCAACAGAGCGCCCTCTTCTCAAATTTATTGGCGCTAGTATTCCACCGGCCTTTTACCTTGGCGAAAACAACCGACCACAAGGACCGATTGCCGACCTTGCCAGAGATATAGCCAGTGGCGCAGGCTACCAACTGGATATCGAATTGGCCCCAGTAGATGAGAGTTTTGGTAAAATACTACGCGGACAGGCACAGATGACGATCATGGTCGACCACCCGAAGCTCAACGTGCCCGAGACCATTATTTCCAGCCCCTACCCGGTGGGCTATTTGGTATTGAATGTCTACCACCGACCTGAGATACCTAGGGTTAAAAGCCTACAGGATCTTCAAGCCAGGCATTTGGTAATGTTGGAAAACTACAGTTACGGCGGCGCCCGCCAAACGTTGCTAAACAGCCAGGAGCCTCCTCATATCGACAATGTCGCCACTACCGAACAAGCCCTGCTAATGGTACGAGCCCGCCGGGCCGACTACGCCTTGTTATACCTGATGAACCTGGACAAGAGCAATGAACGGCAGGCAGAGGCTCTTAAACAGTTTTCTGTTAGCACGCTGTCGCGCATCCCGTTTTTTATCAAACTGAGCACCCGCGCTAACCACGACGCCCAAACCCTGATGCAACAGCTGATGGACAGCTACAACCGGCAGTTAACCAATACCCATATCAGCACGCTTAATGCTTCACATTAACCGCGTTGCCACACATTTGCTGGTATCGATTATCGAAACCCAACAGGTTTAGAGCAGTTGCAGTATCCACTGTGCCCTTTCCTCGCATGTAAAACGTTAAGTCAACAAGCGAGATAGCAAATCCATCACCGCCAACAGCCTTTAACGTTAACGGAAATTCAAGCTGCCAAATACAAAGGAATACGCTGAATTATTCGGTACTTACATTGGCCAGCAACCAATAAAAACCGAAAAAAAGAAATCACCGTTTTTTATTAACCTGGCAATAATTATTGTTGGTTTAATACAGATCAACTTCAATAAATACTACGGGAACACTTCCTAGATTACGCATGGCGTGGCTGGATTTATAAATCCGATAATAGTCACCGGCGCGATAATTAATTGGGGTAGGCTCTCCTTCAATATACACCGTCAATTCGCCCTGCAATATATACGCGACAGCAGGCCGGTTGGCATGACTGTGCATGGGTAGACTACCGCCGGGCAAAATTGTCGCCTCACGCATGCGCAAACTACGCCCCTGACTCACATCAAAATCAGGATCTAACTCAATACTCTCCAGGCTTTTAGGCGTCACACCCACCTTTTCCGTGGGCACGGTGCTGACATCCGCGTTTACACAGGCAGTTAAAAACAGAGCAATACCCACCGCTAACAATCGTTCTACTTCCCTTTTCATAGCCACACCTTTTACTTTGGTTGTTAAAAAATGAGCGTTTCAATCAGCCCTTTACTCTTCACTATTTTTTAGCCAGTTCGCAATCTGTTTTGCAATGTCAAGATTGTTTTTCTCAAGCATCATTAAATGACCATTACCGTGAATACCCCTGTTTTCCAGTCTCCAAAAAGTGGTATCCACCCCTGCCTGCTGAAGAAACTTTGCTGAACAATGATCGTATTGCGCGTGGTAAGAAGCCTCAGCGGTTACCATTAGCACCGGAATATCCTGTAAGTTCGTCAACTTCCGAGCAGGCTCTTTTTGCAACCAGCACTTAACAAGGTTTTCGCCATCTGCCTGTGCCTGTAATTCTATTTCGATTTCCTCTGGGTTCTTCACTGCCGGCGTGTAGGCCACGGGAATATTGGTTAAGCCCCAATCAAGTTCACGTACCGTTTTAGTGGCATTTTGAAAGGAAGGACCAGACGGCTCGATAGCAACAATGGCTTTCACTAACCCGGGGCGCGCATCGGCAATAGACCAGCCGAATAGGCCAGCCTGAGAATGGACAAAGATAATTGCCGGGCCAATTTTATCCAACAGTGCAGAAACACTCTCACGTACCAGAAGCTCGCTCTCTTTATTACTGGCTAACGATGGCACAATAGAGCGATAAAAATTGTCAAAGATAGGGTCGCCAGCAACACCCTCTCCCGGCCATTGGGTATGCAATTTTGCCTGTGGCCAGGCATTGTATTGTTTCGATGCAGTGAATAACTTTTCAACCAGGCTTACAGGACTGGTGCGCAACTTGCCGCCACTTTCCGGCAAGCGGGATGAGCGGCCGCGGCTGGGCTGGTCTACCAGATAAATCGCAAAGCCCTGCTGCAGAAAATAATCTGCCCAGCCATCACGACCATCGGGCGTGCCAGACCAGTTAAACCCGGTCTGTCCTAAGCCATGGATAAATACAACCGGATATTTCCGAGTAACTTTTTCCGGTGCCCAGGCTTCAACATACATCTGCCCGTCCATCAACTTCTGACCATTTTCTTCGACGTACTGACCACCTACATAAAAAGCGTTGTAGTAAGCTGCGTTAGCCGCGGGTAATGAACCAGCATGCAGTACATTTTGCTGCATCCAGAAACCAGCCAGACTCACAAGACCCGCAAACACCAATAAATATCGAACTTTCATAGTCACCAACATATCTATGTTATCAATAAATCATTCATTAAAAGGTCAAACCTTGCCCGGATTTGTGGGCAATCTGCCCAGGTACTGGCCCTGTCCATGGCAGATCGTAAGGCAATCGTGCAGACGGTGAAAAATGGCCGGTTATAGCGTCGACTAAAACATCGTCAAGTAAACCGAAATGTCCAATGATTGCCGTGGCATTCTCTGTCACCCTGCTTAAATCCGCGGGCCGCTCCAAATAGACAGATACTATCGTCGGCACTTTTTGGCTGATCATTTTAAAGGCTTCGAAGTCTGCATTACCGTCTTTAAAGCCCGTTGAGCCTTCGCGGTAACGCCGACCAAAAAAGAAATTCGGATGCAATTTTTCAAACGGTGTCGACAACGCCACAATGGCAAAGTCGGCTTCATCAGGTGAGTCTACAACATTGAATCCCCGCTCTTGCAATATTGATGGTTCAACATGATAAAGATAAACATTAGCAGTTTTTTCCACCGATAAAGGCAAGCAGGATGCTTCATTTTTAATCAGAATCAACGAACGCTGCTGCGCTTCCTGCGACATACTCTTGAAATGTGAATTGCCAACTATGTCTATAGCTTTATCAACATCGACATACGGATTTTCAAAAAGCCCTTGCTGAAATTTTTGTATTAGAATTCTTTTTACTGCCAAATCAACGGCTTCGATATCCACCGTTCCATCTTCAACTAGAGACACAATAATTTCTGGCGTATCCACACCGCCAAACTGATCAATACCGGCGCTTATCGCTTTTGCGAAACGTAACGGTTTAGATAAATCTTCGACACCCCAGGGCATGCCAATGTCGTGTACCCCAGGTGTCTCCCCTTCCCTAACGCCGTTCAGGCAGCCTGAAGAGCAGTCGTCAGTGATATGCCAATCTGAAATCACTGCGCCCTCAAAACCGAAACGATCACGTAACAGCGCTTGCAATATCTGCCGATTGAACCCCATACCAACATGTTCAACAGGCTCTGATACACCTTTAATAACAATATTTTCGGGTGGCAGGCCATAAGATGACATGATCGCGCCAACGTTTGCGGAAAACGCCCCAGTAAACGGGATAATATGTTGTTCAATCTCGTCCGCGGTGAAGTAAAGCTGTCGTCCGTAGTGGTTATGCGCATCAAAACCCTCTGGTCCAGTAGCACCATAACCTACCCAATGTTTCACTACAGACAACACGCTACTCTCATGCAACCCGTTGCTGCCGTCCTGCATGCCTGTTACATAGCCAGTAACCAAACGGTTGATTTTTTCAGGGTCTGTGCCAAAAGTGCCATTAGCGCGATGCCAACGTGGATTCACCATTACATCGGCTTGGGGAGATAAGGCGATACGTATCCCCACCGCCAGGTATTCCTGGCGCACACTGTCAGCGTATGCCTGAACCAGTTGTGGATCGTCCATGGCAGCGAAGCCTATGGGATCAGGCCAAGGCGTAAAGTCACCCACCCCAGTGCTAACGCCCTGTGACGAGCGGAACTGGTTGCGGGGATCAGAACTCAGTGAAACAGGAATTCCCAGGCGCCCTTCCTCAGCCATTTGCTGCACGCGATTATGCTGCTCAGCGAGGTCACGAGTGCTGGTTTTCAACCGGTTGAGAAAAAACGTGATATGTTTTGTCAACAGTAGTTCCCGGAAGGTGTCGAGGTTCCATTGAGAACCCGAGCCAGGCACTCCAGACAATGCGTCAGCGGGTGGATTAGCATGCATCATGGCACCGGCTTTTTCTGCCAGTGTCATTTTTGCGACAAGATCAGCGACTCTTTGCTCGGACGTCAGCCGCCAGTCCTCATAAATATCGAGCCTTCCGTTTTTGTTCAAATCTTTAAACTGCAAGCCATGCTCAGACAGCAAGGGGATAGTGCGATAGGACAGTAACTTTTGGACAATCTTATTTTCGAAGGGTTCGCTATGGCTACTATCAAAAGAACAACTACTTAGAAAAAGTATGCCTAAGCTGAAAAAGAAAAGAACAGCAATTTTTTTTAAAACATCCATTAAGAAGCCTTATTTACCGAGCACTATTGGTCAGGGCCTATCCTTATGAAACCTGGTAATGCGCTTACTCTCAGAAAAAAGTGGCTGGCGGAAAATTCCGCCAGCCAAATCGAGAGCAATAGCAGTAATTACCAGTTATAACCAAAACGCAAACCGTAGGTACGCGGCTGCGTATAGTTAGCAAACATCACATTACCTACCCGGCGAAAAAGTGTATTGACTCGTTCATCGGTTAGGTTGTTACCATAAAGCGAAACAAACCACTTATCATCGGCAGACTCATAACGCAAGCTAGCATCAACGGTTTCAAACGCATCGATTTCATCGCTGTAACGATCAGTTAATTCGCCGGTATCAAGATCAGTTACAGTGCCTACATTAAACGCCTGCAGATACTGATCATCTTCCCAATGATAAGAAACCCAAGGTATTAGTTTAGATCCATTGCCAAGGTAGAACGTATGTTCGTAAGCTACGGTAAAGGCAAATTCCGGAGCACGTGGCAATTTATTACCTTTTAGGTTAATTTCCGGGCAACCTGCACTGCCATAGCGCGGCCCGCAGAAATTAGTATTTTTAGTTACCCAGTCGTCAACCTCTGCATCCAGCCAGCTCACATAACCGGTTAAGCGGCCGTTTTCTACGGGTATCCAATCAACTTCTACTTCTAAGCCATTAATCGAGGATTCACCAGCGTTTTCAGTCACCAACTGCGTTTGATCCGGTATAGTTGCAGGATCTTCACCCGGCAACGGATCACGCTCAGGACCAAAATTCTTGTTGGTAGTCACCTGCATATCGGAGTAATCACTGAAGAATAGCGCCGCATTCAGGTTCATACTGCCATCTAAAAATGAGCCTTTCATACCAATCTCAAAGGTACCTACTTCTTCAGGGCCCGCCAGAACATCGATGCGCTCACCGGTTCGGCGAATTGTGACCACATCAGTAAATACACCACCTTTAAAGCCAGTAGCATAAACAGCGTACAACAGTGTTGTTGCATTAAGATCGTAATCCAGGCCTACGCGATAGGTGCCTTTACTCCATTCGCCTTTTACCGAATTATCAGTAAGACGGGGGAATGGTTCACCAGAGAACACACCATTGGTCAGACTCGGTACCGGCTCGCCTTGCAGATAACAACCATTAATATCGCTGGTGGGACCACAGATATAGTTGCCACCATCGACATCTTCTTTTTCGTCTTTGGTATACCGATAACCCAGCGTCAAACGCAGTTGGTCAGTAAAAGAATAGGTTCCTTGAACAAAGGCGGCGTCAGACGTCGCTGTTCGTTCAGGCTGTAAAAACCGCAAGCCCATGTGTTCGTAAATAGGATTGTTATCAGCGTCTACCCCGTTGGTTCGAAAATAGGCGCGATCAAGTTCTGCTTTTACCCAGTTATCCTCTTCAAAATGAAACAGTCCAACGGTCCACTCTAAATTGCCATCACCCACTGATTGCAATTGCAACTCGTGAGAGTTGGATTCAAAGTCGGAGGTATTCTGAAACGTTTGATCAGTGCCGACACCTAAGTCTGTATCTACTTGTTGAAATCTATCCAGCGTGGAGTAACCCACGTTGTAGCTCAATTCCATTGAATCGGTAAGGCTGTATTTGATCATCGAGCGGAAACTGTCAACACGCATGTCGGTTGCACCTGTCGTGTTAGCAGTAAAGGTATCAATGTCACCACAGGCGTCAGCGGTACCCGCCAGTTTGTTACAATCCGGGGCCGGGATTGCGCCAGGATTGTTGTTTTGAAAACGCTCTAAGGCTATCTGCCAGGAAAAATCATCTGTCGGCGTCCACAGAGCAGACAAACGGGCAGCCCACTGGTCTTTACTGGAATAACGATCTGATTTGCCATAGTTAACGGCACGGCGCTGATCTAAGCGGCTCAAATCTGGCAGTACGGTTTGGTAGGCATCGCGCTGGTTCGCAAATCCATTCAGACGAATTGCGAATGTGTCTGTAATTGGAATATTTAAAGTGCCACGAAGCTGTTTATGCTGGTAATTACCCAGTTCCGCCTGAACATTGCCATAAAACTCAGAAAAGTCGGGTTTAGCGGTAATCAGGTTGATCGCACCCACCGTTGAATTTCGACCAAACAAAGTACCTTGTGGGCCACGCAACACTTCAGCCCGTTCCAGATCGTACATTAAGGTCAGTGCACCTTCAGGCCGCGGGACATAAACACCGTCAACATGAAAACCCACATTTGGATCACCGACCTCGGTAAAGTTTGTGCTGGCTACACCACGCATGCCTAACTGGGCTGCGCCACGAAAACCATCGACAGAGATTTTAAAGTTGGGAACCATCGCCGACATACCGGTAACGTCGTTAATACCCGCACGCGTTAATGCTTCCTGATTAAACGCGGTAACAGCAACCGGCGTATCCATCAGCGATGTTTCTCTTTTGGTTGCCGTGACCACAACCTCTTCCAATGTGAGAGCCGAGCGCGCGCTATCATCTTGAGCGGCCTGGGCGCTGGCACCGACCGAGACCACTAGACTACTTACTGCTGCCATCAGGGATGGTAAGGGTTTTAATTTGATCATTCAGATTCCCTCTCGGACATTACTGTCTTTCAAAGACATACGTTAATAGATAATAGTTATTGTTTATGTGTATTCCTTGGCTCTCCCATCAGGCTATTGCGACACCTGGTATATACAGATTAGGGAAGCGTGTAGGTCCTAAAATTGTTACAGCTCCATTATCGGAACTCGAAATGCAAGTCACAATTAAGAATTACTGCCAACTGCGCTAACTAAAAGTCAGGGCAACAGGGCCGAAGCCCGGCCAGCAGTGAGGCAACAGCCGGGTGGTGCTACACGCGAAACAATCGATGCTGCGAGAGACACAAGAGGGGGTTCAGCTACACGCGCACCCAAGGCGAGCAATCAGTATTTGCAAAGGGCCCGGCAAAACCGAATAATAAAGTAAAGAACATAAAGGGACTCCGGCAAACTGCAACGCTGCCATCGCAACGCCATTCGCTTTTGAGATTCCCTACCAATAAGCAAGACAACCAGGGGCAAGTGCATGACCTATCCGATCCCGCCACTCAACCCGCTACGCACCTTTGAAGCCGCTGCCAGGCTGTGCAGTTTAACCGCTGCCGCCGACGAACTTCACGTGTCTCAGGTAGCCGTGAGTCGACAAGTAAAAGTGCTGGAAGAATACCTGGGCGTGAAACTGTTCCGCCGGCTGCACCGGGGCATTGAACTGACGCATGAAGGCAAGGAGCTGTATCAGGGTATTGGCCATGCGTTTCAGGATATCGGCCTGGCCGCGCGGCAGGTATCCCGTCGCGGTCGGCGCGACATCTTGTCTATTCAATCTTATACCACCTTCTCACAGCGCTGGCTGATTCCGCGCCTGGCGCAGTTCCACGCTGAGAATGAAGGCATAGAAGTACGCCTCACCTCCTCATTACAGGTTCCTGACTTCGAAACCCAGAACGTTGATGCAGCCATACGCTCAGGTTATGGCAACTGGCCGGGCCTGAACGTGGAGAAACTGGTCGATATTGAACTGCTGCCAATTTGCTCGCGACACTTTTTTGAAACCAACCACCTGTTAAGCGTCAACAATCTCACGTCTTCGCGGTTGCTACACTCCACCGCACGCCCTCACGACTGGGAAAGCTGGATCAAAGCCACCAATAGCAAGCTAAAGCTCGACCCTACTGCCGGTCTGCGTTTCGACACATCGGCACTGGCATACGAAGCAGCCTCAATGGACATTGGCGTTGCCATGGCGGTAAAAGTATTCGTGGAACGCCAGTTGCAAAATGGCAGTTTCGTTGCACCGTTCAATGAAACCTGCAAAACCGGAGAAGGCTATTACCTGGTGTGGCCACAAAAAGTCGAGCCGTCGCGCACCCTGCTCAAATTTCTGGCATGGATGAAAAAAGTAATGGCCGAGAGTGAGAGCGCCGTCAAGCTGCCATCGGCAGCCCATTCGTATTAACCCGGCAACCATTATTGTTGGGTTAATAAGCGGCGCACGGACACGCCGCCATTGGCCGCAGGCCTGTGTAAGCCTTGAAAATACAAGGGGTTTCGTAAAATTCCACGGGCCTTTCCAAGGCGTCTAACAAAATGCCAAGGCGTGCAACAAAATAGATAAGTAGGTCTATTTTGTTGCGGGTGAATAGTTGATAAGCCCAAGCACCAGCCCCTTGGCTAACCTAAAGTAACCTGAGCACTGACAAATGCTCAGTCGTGGCCCGGCCTCGTTTTTGGGATATTGGCTGCAGTATCCGTTTTTTATAAACCGCCTTATAAATCCATAATCACGGTGCCTATTCACGGAGATCGTTTTAATGCAGGTTTGCCATATCATCACCGGCGTTCGCCGACTGCTAGCCATTACACTGGTCTCCTGGAGTGCACTACTCAGCACGGTCAGTAATGCCGCTGAGAACAGCGAGTGGCCTACCGGGCCGGTAAAGATCGTACTCAACACCAAAGCCGGCGGATCGTCTGACGTTTTCATACGTACCCTGGCCAAAAGCCTGGAACCACTGATTGGCCAGCATGTCATCGTCATCAATGCGCCCGGCGGCGGTGGTGCCAGTCAATTGAATAAGGTGCGCCCCGCTACCCCCGATGGGCAGACCCTCGGCATCAACACGGTCACTCACCTGACTAGCATGTTGACCAACCTGAAGGGTATTTTCAGCCCCGAGGATTTTTCCTGGATAGCCTCTACCCAGGAAGATGCCATTCTGCTGTTTGTGCGCGCCGATTCCGACATCAACAATGTCGATGACTTGATTGCTAAAGCCCGTAAGGGTGATGGTGAAGTCAGTGTCGGCGGCTACGGACCGGTTGGTTCCATGCAACATATTGGTATGTCGATGCTGGAGGACGCAGCCGGCGTTAAATTCAACTGGATCGGTTTCAATTCCACCCCGGATATCATCAGCACACTGCTCGGCGGGCATATCGATGTGGGGGTATCCAACCTGGGATCAACGTTGTCATTTATTGAGGCTCGTCGTCTCAAGGGTATAGGGGTATTAGGGGCCGAGCGGCTCACCGGGTTGCCGGCCGTCAAAACGTTTGGCGAGCAAGGCTATCAGGTAGATACCAGTTGGGTGCAGGTACGTGGGGTTTTTGGTCCGGCCGGCATTCCTAAGGCAACCCAGGAAAAAATTGCCGCTGCGTTTCATGAAGCCATGCGCAGTGAACATTATCAGCAGTATGCCCGCGCGTCTGGCGTCGTAGATTCATGGAAAGGCCCCGAAGCCTACACACAATTCGTCGAAAACGTATCCAAGGTCGCTAAAAAGCAACTCAAAACGGCAGGCGTTCTCCGCTAGGGCCTAAAGGCCTGCTAACACTAGAGCCTGTTAACAGGCTCTAAGTAGAGGTAACCATGTCGAAAGCCTTTGACAACCTTCGTGTGGTCGATGCCACGCACGTATTGGCAGGCCCTTTTGCCAGCTACCAGATGGCCGTTCTCGGTGCCGAGGTGATCAAGGTTGAATCGCCCAGCACCCCCGACCAGGCGCGCCTGCAGGGTTCTGACCGCCACCTCAACAACATCAGCATGGGCACGGCTTTCATGACCCAGGCTTCCAATAAAAAGAGCATTGCGCTGGACTTGAAAACAAGTGCTGGCCGAGAGGCTATGCAACGCTTGATACAGTCTGCCGATGTACTGGTGGAAAACTACCGGCCCGGCGCCTTCGACGCACTGGGGCTGGGCTACCAGGCCATGTCGCAACTTAACCCTGCTCTTATCTATTGTTCCGTATCGGCCTACGGCGCTACCGGACCCAAACGCGAACTGACCGCCTACGACAGTGTTATTCAGGCATTCTCTGGCATGATGGCGATGACCGGCCACGGCGATGACAGACCGCTGAAAAGTGGCACACCCGTCGTGGATTACGCCACCGGCACTACCGCCGCATTTGCTATCGCAACCGCGTTGTTCCAACGTGAACGCAATGGGGGCAAAGGGCAATTTATTGATGTATCCATGCTGGATGTGGCTACCATGCTGTGCAGCCCCCACGTCACCGACTACCTATGGAGTGGCAAGCATCCGCAACAGACCGGCAACGCTTTTGCCTTTGCCACCATTGGCTGTTACCAGGCCACCGATGCACCGCTGATGATTGCCGCCTCGAACTTGCGACAGCAACGGCGACTCTGGGCGGCACTGGGCCGCGAAGACCTGATCAAACAGAACAACAACCAGCGCTTAGACGCCTACGCAGAGGAAAGAGCCGCCCTCAGCAGCATTATTGGCACCATGTCGGCCGACTACTGGGAACACTTTCTACAACAGCGCAACATCCCAGTAGCCAGGGTTCGGCGCTTCGAAGAAAGCCTCGCCGACCCGCAAATTACCAGCCGTAGCCTGCTGCATCGTCACAACGCACCCAACAGCCCTGCCGATGGCCTGACAGTGCCCGTTGCCGGCTTTAGTATGTCTGCCAGTCCGACAGAGGTGAATCTGCCACCGCAACCGGTGGGCGCACAAAGCACCGACCTACTCACCGAACTGGGCTATTCGAAAGACGATATAGAAGCCATGCGCCAGCAGGGAGTCACCCTCTGAGCAGGTTAAACCCGTTGTTTCACTTAGCCCATGCTGCAGACACACTGGAACATTTCCAACCCCATCGCGCAGGCGACCCGGAAAACCCCTTGAGCAACACGGAAGTCATCGCAAATTGATGCGCTAGCCGGTTCGGTGCTCGCCCCAGCAACCCTGCAACAACTGCGGCGGCTAATCCTGCACGGCTCTGCACTCCCAAGCGATGTAACGATTAAACGCTACCCAACTGCCCTGAATACCACATCGCTATCAAAAAAAACCCTTAGCAATAACGCCAAGGGTCAAGGTACAGAACCAGGATTTATTGAACGGTACTAGAATCTTCTGCGCCTACCTATCTTGCGCGCCAGCTGGTGCGCAAGATACCAAACGTTGGCAAAACAAATGCCAATACGGCAGTCACCAGCAATGCCAAAGTCACCGGGTGAGCATAGAAAATACCAAGATCACCATTTGAGATCAGTAGTGCGCGGCGAAAATTGGTTTCGAGCATTTCACCCAATACCAACGCCAGAATAATAGGGGCTAGTGGAATAGCTGCTTTGCGCAACAAATAACCTAGTACACCAAAGGCAAGCGTAATGTACACCGGGTGCATAGAGTTCTCAGATGCATAAGAACCAATCAGGCAGATAGCAGCCACAATCGCTGCCACCACTGGTCGTGGAATATCAGAAACCCGGGCCCACAACCGGGCCCCAGCCAGGCCAATAAATACCATCACCGGCACACTGATCCACAAGGAGGCAAATATAGTGTAGGGAATCTCCGGCGCGGTGGTAAATAGCAATGGACCGGGCTGAACACCATGAATCATTAACGCGCCAATCATGATCGCCGTAGTGGGGGAGCCAGGAATGCCCAGCGCCAGCAGCGGCGACAAGGCCCCAGACACCGCTGCATTGTTGGCGCACTCAGAAGCACAGATGCCCTCTTCGCTACCATGCCCGAAACGTTCTGGCGTTTTAGACATTTTTTTCGCAACACCGTAAGACACAAATGACGCAATTGACGCGCCGGCTCCTGGAATAACCCCAATCATGTAGCCAAGAACTGAGCTTCGCAGGATGTGAAATTTCAGTGCCGAAAGAGTTTTCATCGGCACTGACAACAAACCCGACATAGGCTGGCTGTGCGTTTTCACCGCAGGCCCCTCTTCGATCATAAAGATAACTTCAGACAGGGCATAAAGGCCTAATAACACCGGCACCAGCGGCAGTCCCTCAAAAAACTCAGGGCTGTAACTAAAGCGCGGCACGCCGGTTTGGGCATCTAACCCAACTGTGGCCAGCGCCAGGCCAATGCCCATCGCAATAATGCCCTTAAGTGGCGAGCCAGATGAAAAGCTATAAACCAGGCTTAGCCCCAGCAATGCCAAACCAAAATAAGCACCTGGCCCCAAACCAACAGCAAATTCAGACAATGGCACTGCCGTGAGAAACAACAGCACCGTACTAACAAAAATCCCAGCGCCGGAGGAAATAATGGAAATATTCAACGCCAGCCCCGCTTTGCCCTGCTGAGTCATGGGAAAGCCATCCCACGTCGTGGCGACCGCAGCGGCAGTGCCTGGCGAGTTAAGCAAAATTCCAGCAATGGCACCGCCGTACTCTGCCGCCACATAGAGGGAAATCAGCGTTACCATGGATACCAGTGGATCCAGACCGTAGGTAAAGGGAATCAACAACGCCACACCCAGGCTTGGCCCCAAGCCAGGCATTGCTCCAAACAAATAACCCAGCAAGGCCCCGGCTACAAGGCCAATTAATACCAACGGATTGGCAAAGGCCGAAAAGCCGAGTAAGAGGCTGTCTAACATATTGAGTCCTCAGGGAAAATACACGCCAAGTGCGAGCACGAAAACACAGTAAACAAAAAGCGCTACCGCCACTGATATAAACAGCAAAAACACCGGCCGCCGCTCACCGCCAGCGAGCAACACCAACCCCGACAGAAGCCCTACGCTGATAAAGGCACCCAAGGCTTCCATCACCATGCCCACACCAATCAGTGAAGCCATACCAAACAAGACCGAGTAAACACGCTGAAACGTGACCTGACGCGAGCGCTTGCGATAGTAAATTTTTAGTAGTCCCAGCAAGGTAAGCACAATGGCGAATAGCAGTGTTGCTATGCCAATGATAATAGGAAAAACAGCAGGTCCAACCGCACGAGGATTAAAGGGCGGCGGCAACTGAGTGGCTTCATAAAGATAACCAGCGAATACCACGGCAATGACGGCGCCAAAGATGCATTCCAACCAAGCAATAGAAACCTGCCGTATGCTGGTGGATTGAGATAAGTCGTTAGACTTTTGTTCCGGCGATGCTACTGATTCATTCATTATTCAGCCTCGTTGCGGCCGGGTGCACCGGCCTGCTTATTATTCTGAGTTACCGCTATTTAATGCAGTCTTTTAGGCACTCGTACTATGGCGCAATACCTGCCAAGACTGAACTAAGAATTTATGCTGTGCTGTCAGTACTAATTGTATGGTCAACAAAAAAACGTTTTGGTAGAAAAAGCATTACCCCTACCTCCCCAACTTATCCGACAAGCGTTTGCCTCCGTTAATCTCACCATAGGAACGCCCCATTGACTGCCACCACACCGAGTGGTTCTAACTTTTTGTTAGATAAAACAACCAGTTTACTCAGTTGAACGGTGACAACACGCAACCAATAATGCCAGCACTCACAACACGCTTTACCGCTAATGATCGTGGCAAGGGTGATCGCGATTTGCGAATCACCTGCCTCCGCGACACAGTTTCCAACCGTTGCCCTCTTCATGCTCGTGGCGGTTCGTAAGGCTTAGCGATTGCGCTTATTTTAATAACCCTTCCTAGAGGCATACTAATGAGTGAACTCCCCCTGATTCAGTATACGAACAATAACGGTGTTGCCATACTCAGCCTGAACCGACCGGAAAAACGCAATGCCATGAGCGATGCTATGCGCGCGGAACTGGTAGAACTTTTGCAAACTCTGCGTGCAGACCGCTCAATTCGCGCTCTGATTATCACCGGTAACGGCAAAGGCTTTTGTGCCGGTGGCGACATTGCCGGAATGAAAACCCGTATGGACGCTGACCCGGCCGAAGTGGGGTTCAACGGCTGGCAGCGCCAGCAAGGTGTGCACTACGCGGCCAGCCTGCTGCTGAATTTCCCTGTTCCCACTATTGCCGCCGTTAACGGCGCCGCCGCCGGACTTGGCGCCGACCTGGCGCTTTCGTGCGACTTTGTAGTGGCCTCACAGTATGCCCATTTTACCTGGGCCTATATTGCCCGGGGGCTGATTCCCGATGGCGGCGGCATGTACTTTTTGCCGCGCCGTATCGGCTTAAGTAAAGCCAAAGCCTTGATTTTCAGCGGCCGTCGCGTAGGCGCGGAGGAAGCCCTGCAACTGGGTATTGCCGACCAATTATGCGATGCCGACAACCTGCTCAGCAGCGCCCTTGCCATGGCCGACGAGATGAGCAGCGGCTCGCGCACCGCTATCGCCCTGACCAAATCGATTCTTAATCGCAGCTATGAACTATCGGAACATCAGGTGTTTGCGGAAGGCAGCAAGGCCCAAGGCATCTGCTACACCTCTAAAGAACACCGCGCATCGGTGCAGGCGTTTCTCGACCGAGCAAAGGAGGCAGGACAATGACAGCACTGAACGCACTGCTTAATCCCAACAGCATCGCCGTTATCGGTGCCTCGGCAGACCCCGCAAAAACCTCAGGCCGCCCTATTTCCTACCTGCTTAAACACGGCTTCAGCGGTAGCATCTACCCAGTCAACCCCAAGGCGACTGAGATTCAGGGCCTCACCTGTTTCCCCAACGTTGAGGCCCTTCCTCAAGCACCCGACGTCGGTCTGGTGCTGCTGAGCGCACGACGCAGTATCGACGCTGTGCGCTCGCTGGCAACCCTGGGCTGTAAGGCCGCCGTTGTACTGGCCAGTGGTTTTGCCGAAGCAGGAAACGAAGGACTGGCATTGCAGGAAGAGCTGAAACAAGCCGCTGGCCCCATGCGCCTTCTCGGCCCCAATACCATTGGTCTGATCAATCTCAATGCTCGTATTCCTCTGTCTGCCAGTAGCGCCCTGGAAGTGGACCAGCTACCGGTTGGCCATGTGGCAGTGGTTTCCCAAAGCGGAGGAATTCTGGGCGCACTACTATCGCGCGCGGCAGGGCGAGGCATTGGTCTGTCATCGCTGGTATCGACCAGTAACGAAGTTGATTTAGACGTGAGCGACTTTATCGACCACTTGATCGATGACGACAATACCAAGGTCATAGCCTTGTATCTGGAAAGTATTCGTAACCCACAGCGGTTTCGCGAAGTAGCAGCGCGCGCGCGCGCTGCCGGTAAGCCTCTTGTGGCCTTTAAAATTGGCCGCTCAGAAGCTGGCGCCAGTGCCGCCAGCTCCCATACCGGCGCGCTGGCCGGGGAAGACCGTGTATACGATGCCTTCTTCCGCGAATTGGGAGTGATTCGGGCTAACACCTTCGACGAGTTTCTCGATATTCCCGCGGCATTGGTTGCAGGTCGCGCGCTGGCTGGCCGCCGGGTGGCAGTACTCACGTCAACCGGTGGCGCCGGGACCCTGATTGCCGATGCCCTTGGGGTAAGCCATTTCGATACCCCCGCGCCAGACCCAGATACGGCAGCCAAGCTGCGTGCCTTACAAGGCGATACCCCCACTACACTCGATCGCAACCCTATCGATGTTACGCTGGCAGGTCTGCAACCCGACCTGTTGCGCCAAGCTATCCGAGTACTGCTGGAGAGTGACACTTACGATGCACTGGTGGTTATTATCGGTTCCTCCGGGCTGGCCATGCCCGACCTGGTGGTAGGCGCCATTCAGGACTGCCTGGATACTAACGACAAACCTGTACTCGCCTACGTCAGCCCCTACGCACCCGAGACCTTAAAACGTCTCAACCGCGAAGGTATACCTGGCTTCAGTTCACCGGAAAGCTGCAGCGCAGTGCTGGCAGCCATGTATTTCAGCAATCAGTCTATCAATCACCCACAGCCAGAAGCCTCAGCACCTGCTACTGAGCTCGTAGACCTAAGCGACCTACCCGGCAGTACACTGGATGAAGCAGCTGCCAAAGCGCTGTTTGATGCAGCAGGTATTCCCGTGCCCGCCAGCAGAGTCGTAACTTCACGCGAACAGGCAGAAGAGGCAGCACGTGAGCTGGGCGAGCCGGTGGTATTAAAAGTATTGGATTCGCGGCTGTTGCATAAAAGCGATATTGGCGGCGTTGCCCTGTTTCTCAACGCCGACACCATTGGCGAACGCTTCGAGCAAATGATCGAAACCGTCGCCGCACAGGTAGGCTATCGCCCCGAACAGTTTCTGGTTGAAGCCATGGTTAGTGGCGGCCACGAGTTAATTCTCGGCGCCAACCGAGATGCACTGGGCACCGCCATTCTGTTAGGTGCCGGGGGTGTTACCGCTGAACTGTACAAAGATACTACTATTGCCATGCTGCCCGAGAGTGGCGGCCTGTCACTAGCCCAGGCCAACACCATGATGCGGGAACTGACCACCTGGCCGCTGCTGGAAGGCTACCGTGGTTCACCAGCGCGAGATACCGACGCATTGGCACAGGTGATTGTGAATTTCTCGCGCCTGATGGCAGCCCTCGGCGACCGCGTGGTGACTTCGGAAATTAACCCCTTATTCGTACTCCCGAAAGGCCACGGCGTGGTCGCTGCTGACGCCGTGTTAGTCCTGGACGAGGACAGCACCGACACACACCATGGAGAACACTAATGGCCGCAGACCGTAACCCAGGCGGTGAGGTGCATTGGCAACAGGACGGCGACGTTGCCTTTATCACTCTCGACAACCCGCCGGTCAACGCCAGCACCGATGCTATTAGACGCGGCATACTCGCCGCCTTGAGTAAGGTCGATGCCACCCGCACCCGCGCAGTGGTACTCCAAGGGCACGGTGAACATTTGATGGCGGGGGCAGATTTGCGCGAGCTGGAAAAAGAGCCCACCGAACCGACCTTACCTCAGGTCACCGCTGCGCTGGAAGCTTGCCCCGTACCGGTGATTGCGGTCATCAGTGGCCATACCCTGGGCGGAGGACTGGAGTTGGCGTTGGCCTGCGATGTACGCCTGGCCACCCCCAGCGCCAGTCTCGGCTTGCCAGAAGTGACCGTGGGAGTGATCCCCGGCGCTGGCGGCACCCAGCGCCTGCCCCGAGCAGTGGGGTTGGCCAAGGCCCTCGACATGATTGTATCCGGTCGGCCGATCAGCGCCGCCAACGCCCTGGAATTGGGTCTGGTAGACCAACTGTTGGATAACGACGGCACTAGCCGCCACGCTGACGTGCTGGCTTTTGCTCGCGCGTATGCCGACGGAAAACAACCGTTGCGGCAGCGCACCGTGGCACCGGCAGACCTCTCCGCACTCAAGGCACAAGCACAAAAACTGCTGGGCCGTTCGCGCGGTTTGCCAGCCGCCGCCGTAGCCGCGGAGGTGGTGCTTCACGCCGCCACCATGGATTTCGACACAGCCATAGCAGCAGAGCGATCACAATTTCTGGCACTGCGTGGCAGTGAAGCCGCGCAGGCACTGCGCTATCTGTTTTTTGCCGAACGCGCCCAACCGTTTACCCCTAGCAAACCGCTACAGGTCGATGCACCAAAGCAGGTAGCCGTGATTGGCGCAGGCACCATGGGCCGTGCCATCGCCCTGTGCCTGCTGCAAGGCGGTTGTCAGGTAACCATGGTAGAAATGAATCCCACTGCCCTCGCCGCAGGGAAAGCCTGGATTCACAGTGAACTGGAAAGCAGTGTCGAGCGCCAGCGCCTTAGCGCCAACGAAAAAGACGAGATGCTGACACGCCTCCACTCCGACGAGAGTCTAGACGCCGTCTCAGGAACCGACCTGGTCATCGAGGCCATTATCGAAGATCTGGCGGCCAAGCGTGCCTTGTTTAACGACTTGGCCAAGCGGGTTAGCGACAACACCCTGTTGGCCACCAATACCTCCTACCTGGATATCGAGCAGATAGCCGAAGGGGTAAACAACCCTCAGCGAGTACTGGGGCTACACTTTTTCAGCCCAGCCCACCGCATGGCACTACTAGAGGTGGTACGCACCCAAGCCACCCGTGAACACGCCTTAAGTGCCGCGCTGAAACTGGCCCGACGCCTGCGCAAACAGGCCATAGTGGTGGCCAATGCCTGGGGCTTTGTCGGCAACCGCCTCTATGCGGCCTATCGCCGCCAGTGCGAATTTATGCTAGAAGAAGGCGCCAGTCCGGAGCAGATTGATGCCGCCATCGAAGCTTACGGCTTCGCCATGGGCCCGTTCAAAGTAGCTGATTTGTCAGGTCTCGACATCGCCTGGCGCATGCGCCAGCAAAATGCCGACAGTCGCCATCTGCGCCGCTATGTAGGCATACCAGACCGGTTGTGCGAAGCGCAGCGGTTTGGCCGTAAAACCGGCGCGGGCTATTACCACTATGGTGATGACCAACGCCCCAAAGCCGACCCCGAGGTCGCCCGATTGATTGATGATTACCGAACAGAACATGGCATCGAACCACAGTCATTTAGCGCCGAAACCATTCAGAAAAGAGCGCTGATGGCGCTGATCAACGAAGCCTTGCTGCTGCTCAGCGAAGGGGTCTGTCAACGACCGGAAGATATCGATATCGCACTGGTGCACGGCTACGGTTTTCCTCGCTGGCGTGGCGGCCCTGTATTTATCGCCCGGCAAATGGGCAGTGAAGCCTTGCAGCAAGCGCTAGACCAGTTGGCACAAGCCAGTGGTAAGGGACACCAGAGTGGTGACCCGACACAATTAACCTTTAACCCAGTAAACGAGTGAAATCATGTCTGAAGCCTTGATTTGCGATGCCATTCGCACTCCTTTTGGTCGCTTTGGCGGCGCCCTCGCGTCTATTCGCGCTGACGATTTAGCCGCTCTGCCCATTCAGGCCCTGATGGCGCGCCACCCCGATCTCGACTACCACCAGATTGATGATGTTATCTACGGTTGCGCCAACCAGGCCGGCGAAGATAACCGCAATGTGGCCCGTATGGCGGCATTGCTGGCTGGCTTGCCAGACACCGTGCCCGGTACCACCGTTAACCGCCTGTGCGGCTCTGGTCTCGACGCGGTGGGCAACGCTGCTCGCGCCCTGCGTTGCGGCGAGGCGCAACTTATGATTGCTGGCGGCGTGGAAAGTATGAGTCGCTCGCCCTATGTGCTGGCGAAAGCCAACACTGCTTTCGACCGCACCCAGCAACTGCAAGACACCACCATCGGCTGGCGTCTGGTGAACCCTAAGATGGAATCAATGTATGGGGTGGATGCGCTCACCCTCACCGCTGAGAATGTTGCTGACGAAGAAGGCATATCACGCCAGGATCAGGACAGTCTTGCTCTGCGCAGCCAACAACGCTGGCAACAAGCGCAGGACTCAGGCTTTTTTCAGCGCGAAATAGTGCCAGTAACCCTGACACCGAAACGCGGCCCACAACAGGTTATCTCTGTCGATGAACACCCGCGCCCTGATACCTCACTCGAGGTCCTGGCAAAACTGCGCAGTGTGGTCAGAGAAGGCGGTACGGTGACTGCCGGTAATTCATCGGGTATCAATGACGGTGCCTGTGCACTGCTGCTGGCAAGCCCGGAAGCTGCCGGGCGCTACGGCCTTACCCCCCGGGCACGTATTGTCGCCATGACCAGTGCCGGTGTCGCACCGCGAGTAATGGGCATGGGGCCAGTACCGGCAGTAGAAAAGGTGATGCGCATCAGTGGTCTGAATCTGGCACAGATGGACGTTATCGAACTCAATGAAGCCTTTGCGTCACAGGCCATCGCCGTGTGCCGACGCCTCGGTGTGGCAGAAGATGATCCACGCCTCAATCCTAATGGTGGCGCCATTGCCCTCGGCCACCCACTGGGTGCCTCGGGTGCGCGCTTGGTGACTACTGCGTTGAATCAGTTGGAAGTCATCGACGGTCGCTATGCACTGTGCACGATGTGTGTGGGTGTGGGTCAGGGCGTGGCACTGATTATCGAGCGCCTTGATTAAAGGCACCGCCATGAATGGGCGAGTGCAACGTTTCATACCATTAGCGGGGTGCTACCTGCTCGCGCTGGCGGCAGGCTATGCAGCTGTCTTCATGAAACTGCCGCTGCCTTGGATGATCGGCCCCCTACTCAGCACCGCCGCAGTCAATATGCTACTGCGACCCGTGGAAGTGCCGGTTCGTACCCGGCCTGTGGGACAAATGGTCGTGGCTGTGCAAGTAGGGCTGTATGTCAGCGCCGACTCCCTCAATGCCATATTGAATCATGGCGTAGCCATTGTCGGCGTAGCCCTGACCACTATTCTGTTCGGCTTTATGTTGTCGCGACTGCTGCAACGCATGACCGGCGCCGATCCGGTCACGGCTTTTCTCTCCTGCCTGCCCGGCGGCCCCGTAGAGATGGGTGCGTTAGCCAAGCGCTATGGTGGCGATTCCGGACCGGTGATTTTCGCGCAAACACTGCGGATCTCGGCAATTGTCGTGCTGATTCCAATGCTGCTGTATTACTTTTCCGAAGACTTGTCTGCAGTCGCCACGAACCAGGGCAAACGGGTCAGCGCCGACATCAATCACCTCGGCCTTCTTTGCATCAGCCTGGGCGCAGCGGCCACCTGCGCGCTCTTTTATCGCCTGAAAATCAACAGCCCGTTTTTTCTCGGGGCACTGGCCTTTTCCGCCGCTGCCTCAGCCACCGATCTGGTTCCCCTGTCGCCCTACCCCCATGCAGTGGTGGCAATGGCCCAGATACTCCTTGGCACCTGGCTGGGCTCCACCTTCAATCGCGACCTTTTTCAACGCGCAGGCCGCCTGATTTCCGGTATCTGCATCACCGCAGCGCTGCTGATAGGTGGTGCGGCCATCGTGGCAATCTGCCTGGCGCCCTTAAGCGGACTACACTGGCCTGCGTTAGTTCTCGGTGCAGCCCCCGGCAGTGTCACTGAAATGGCGCTCACCGCGCAATTTCTGCAAGAAGACGTCGCACTGATTACCGCCTTCCACTTGGCGCGAATTTTTATCATTCTGCCAAACGTGCCGTGGATGCTCGCCTTGGTTTGCCGACGGCACTTACTGCCACTATCCAAAGACAACTAAAGCCTTTCTATATGGCTTTAACAGCATTGTAACTGGCCGATAATAGACTTTGATCTGTATTTGACCATGCTATAGATTATTATCATTATCGGGTTATGAAACGGCGCTTAATGATGCAAAACACATTTTATTTTTCGTCCAATGCTTTTCTGCCCACGGCAATGCTCCCTTTGTGGCAGGCACAGCTTGATATGAGCAAAGTAATACTACGCCAGCATACGGCGTTGTGGGATATATTGTCTGGCGGGCTGATCAGTGCTTACCACGACGAATGGGAGCATGCCGCCGTAGAAGCTACCCAATGCTTCAACAACCTCGCCCAACACCCCGTTATCACCCAAGATCATGTTCAGCAAACGGCCGCAACACTAACTCAGATTGCAGAAACTCTGGTAAGTAACCTCGCCTGGCTCCCCCTGCAAAACACTTTGGGGCAACCGGCCCGAAAACGTTTTCCTGTGACCTTAGAAGGCGAATATCAACAGGTAACTCCCTAACCCGTAAATGGGGTCTGTCCTTGACGCTGCCCAAAACGAAGCAATACTGTACGAGAAGTAACGGATACAGGGCTTATGGCATCACAAGCAGCAACCTTCACTAGTACCAAGCAAATGCATCATCACTGCCATATAAGTACTTGCGGGCTACTCGCCTGTATGCTGCTCTGGTGCTTACCGAGCGAAACCCAGGCGCAGCAAACCCTGATTGGCAATGTGCCTCTGCTGACCAGTCCGGAACAGGAAGTAAAGATCGAACCATACTACCTCGACATTATTGCCGCCATCGATAACGAACTGCCTGAAGTCGATATCTCCACACAAATCAGACCCTTTTCCCGCTCTTTACGCGAAGTCAGTCGGGGCGTCAGTGATTTTCATATGCCCGCACTCTGTGTGCCCAGCCCAGAGATCGAAGAATACTTGATGTTCGGCGCGGAAACGGTTGACTTGGTGTACTTTGTTATTTTCAGCCCTGCAGATGCGCCGATTACCCGCGACATGCTGGAGCGAACCCCCTATCAATTATTCCCTTCAACTATGGCCAGCCTGGCAGGCATATCGTCAAACGAACGCAAACTGCTCGCACAAGTCACCAGTGCTTATGACACACAAGATGCCTTTATAGAGGCCATAGAAGCGCAACTCGCACGCCCTGTTAGCGAAGCAGAAAGGTTGCAGCTTATCCGGGCAGCCTTCCCTTACCATATCGAAATGGAGCGATTTCAGATAAATCTCGTTGATATTCCTACCTATCCAGGCAGTAGCATCAGTAGTAGCCTGCACCGGCTACTTAGCGGCCGCATAGACGCCATCATTTATCCGATTATGGCAATCGCACCACTCATTGCCAGAGATAACCTGGATGCACGTATTCACAGCGCCCTGTTTGAAGAGTACGACGTATGCTATCTGGTCGCCAAAAACGCCCACGGGCAAGCCATCAAGCAAATGCTGGACAAAACCCTGAAAAACCTGAAAGAGGAAGGCATGTTCGTGACGTTTCTTCATGAAGGCTTCGAGGCGCAGGAAGAATGGGCAAAACGGTACTTGAATGGATGGCAGGAGCGAACCGGCCAGCCCCAACGCCGTAAGCCCACACCGGGTGCGCTGACAACCCAATAGCCTGTATACCTGCGCCTTTAATCACTGCCTTCCACCTGGCGCGGATTTTTATAGTTCTGCCAAACGTGCCGTGGATGCTCACCTCGGTTTACCGAAGGCTCTTACCGGCTCGCCCGAAAAACAATTAAGGCCTGTCTACGAAAGCTCGTATCGTTAACGGTTGCGCAGAGCTCTTACCTGGGAAAGATCCTTTCCATATCGTCCAGCAACTGTTCCTTGCCGGCCTTTTTACAAAATTTTTCGAAGCCGGCAGTGAGCAATGCCTGTTTACTCAATCATTATTATCGTTACCAAATCCTGAATCTGACAATACTGGTAACAGAAAAAGCAACCATAAATATTCCTAACGCTATGATAACTTTATTTTCTGTTCGTAATTTCTCCCTTTCTCCAGCAAAAGTAAAATGGCGATATCCGCCATCTACCTGCTGATTAAAAGCTGCTCCACGATAACTGTTAGTCGTTATATACATTTCGTCAATTCGACTCTGTATTTCACTCGATCTAATATACTGCTCTTCGTAAGAAATCTTTTTCGCTAATGCTTGTGCCGCTAGAAGACGGTAATAATTTGTAAAAATATTCGAAGGTTCCCCATCTTTAATAACCCCAGATGATTTATAGGAATAGATTGAGTTATTAAAGATTAGGGAAAAATAGCCAGAAAAAGCCAGGGTTATTCCCAATGCAAACATGATTGAAAGCAAGAGCCAATATATTTTTGCTTTACCAAGCTTCA
Source organism: Cellvibrionaceae bacterium (assembly GCA_050289485.1). Classification (GTDB taxonomy): domain Bacteria; phylum Pseudomonadota; class Gammaproteobacteria; order Pseudomonadales; family Cellvibrionaceae; genus JBNKFV01. The sequence goes on along the minus strand of JBNKFV010000020.1, from coordinate 87,356 downwards.
CATCTTCCTTCATCTTAAGGTATTCATTAATTTTAGGGATGTGACTCAAATCTCTTTTCAAAGAAGCGGTATTTATACCTGAAATGAAGTTTTCCAAAGAAATAGACAGTCCTGACAATAACGAATCGAGAGCCTCTGGAGAAGGCGTGGATTTATTATTCTCCAGCTTGGATAAATAAGATTGTTCAATTCCAGACTTCTCCGCGAGCTGAGGTTGAGTCAATCCAAGTTCTACTCTGACCTTGCGTAATCGGTCTCCTAAAGAATCCATATATATCACCTCAAGTAAATGTAAAAATTGTAGTTCCCAGTCTAATTTCGCGTAGCAAATGTACTGCTCACGTACTTGGTGACATGGATTTTTGGGTATTCCTTAAAGAATATAAAGAAGAATATAAAGGAATAATGGTGATATATGCGCTTTTTTTCAATTTTATGCTGTTTGGACAGTTTTTCCACAATCCACAGAGCAAATGCTGCGTATTTATTTCCTTCGACGCGGTTTCAACTTGTCTGCCCCCGCTGCCGAGGAAGCCCCCTACGATTCTTGCACCATTCAGGCGCAGGGTGGAAAACCTGCTGTCACTGATCGTGTTTGTACCATTTCGTCACTAATCCTGTGTTTTTAGAATCCAGATCCGGGCTGCAGCAAGAATTGGCTTTCTTCTGGTGTTGAAATACGCCCAAGAATCTGATTTCTATGCGGATAGCGACCAAACCTTTCAATGATTGCTTTGTGTTTTAGTTCGAATTCCAGATTGGATTTTCTACCGAGCTTCGTAAACAGGCGAACCGCCTCTTCGTGAATAAGCAGAGACTCGCTATGCATAAAAGGCATATACAAAAAGCTTCGTTGCTCTGGACTTAATTCAGTGTCGAATCCGCTGGCTATTGCATTTTGAGCCAGCGCCAACGCCAGCGAATCATGATGAAAAGATTCCGCATTGCCACGGTACATATTTCGTGAAAACTGATCCAGCATTATCACTTCGGCCAGACTACCCAAGGGGTTAGAGCGCCATCGCCACAGTTCGCTTTTTGTTGCTCGGGCGTGAATATCAGAAAACTGTACACGAATTTCCTGATCGAACGCTGCATCCTTAACAAACCACCTGGAACGATTAATGTTATTGAACCAGAATTCCAAAACCTTGTTATACATGGCAGCTCCCTAGAAATAACGTTTGGCTACAGGGTTACTGTTGTACTGCAATCGGAAAACAGTCTTTGATGGTGACCTTCCCTTGCAAAACATTGCCCTTGGAGTATTCATTAAAATGACAGATGTTGGTCGCTGGATCATAATTTTCGACCCATAAGTTGTCGTCTTTCCAGGTCGCAACAATATGGCGCTGGCCTTTGGGCACGGTTATCGCCATAACTCCGCCATAGCGTTTGACAAAGACCTGCTGAAAATGAAAGTAGTATGCCAGCGAGCCCACTAAAAATACTGCCAGGCAACCCAGAACTGCGGCCCTCCAGTAATTCATCCTACCCAGGCTGCCGAGCACTCCGACGGCGATAAGTATCACCAGAAACCAATAAAAATAGGTAATCATCATATTACTCCGCTGCAATAACTGGCCCAGTTTAAATGACCAGTTGTTTGTAAAACCACAGTCTATACTTTAGCAGCAATGTCTTTTTTTCCTCGGCAGACTGCTACACTGACGCCTTTTTTGGACGGCGTTACTGTGGACTTCTCGATATACACCATTGTGGTACTGATGCTGGCATTTTGCTGGTCTGGTTTTGTGCGCGCCGGGCTGGGTTTTGGCGGTGCCGGGCTAATGTACCCTATTGCCTTGCTGGCGGTAGATTCCGTTCTGTTTCTCGTACCCATTATCTGTGTGCAGTTACTGGTGTTTTCATCTGTCACGCTGGTGAAAGACCGGCACCAGATTAACTGGAAAGTCGTCTGCGGCTTGCTCGCCGCCATTATGCCTACCTACCTCATTGGTGTTTTTGGCCTGATTACGCTACCCGAGCAAACCGTGCTGTTGGTGGTTTATGCCGTGATCATCGGTTACTCGCTCAATTATATTTTCGCCGCAAAGCTATCAACGCCGCGCCGATGGGTGGAAGTACCGGCATTACTGCTGGGCGGGTATGTGTCGGGGCTATCCTTGTCCGGCGCGCCGATTATTGCTGCGGTAGGCATTAAATATCTCGACAAACATCAGATAAGAGCCAGTTTTTTTGTACTATGGACCGTGGTCTGTGTGATCAAGCTGGGTACATTGCATGCCTATGATGTGAGCCTGCAGCTGGTACATCAACTTTGGTTATTACCCTGCGCCTTCCTCGGCCACTTTCTTGGGCTTAAAGTCCACGGCCACTTGCTGAGGTTGCAGTCGCCTATGTTCTATAGGGTACTGGGTTACGCCCTGTTAGTACTCTGTCTGGTCAGTATGGGGCGACAGTTCTTTAGCCACTAGCAGCCTGTTGAAAAACGTTTTCGAGGCAGGTTATGCAAGGCAAAATCGAACGAAAAAGCGGAGTTTATGCGTGATAAATGAGCATTTTGAGTCCGATTTTAACGCCGCAGAACCCACGCAGATAGTTTTTCAACACGCTGCTAGGGTTATTAAGATGCCATTACAAATAGACTACACTCATAAAGTTGGCACGGATTTAGGCCTGTTGACACGATTAACCCGGCAAGCTTTTATGTCGGGTTAATGCAGCACATTGACGTGCCGCTACTGGCCACAAAGCCAGTGTAAGCCCTTAAAATACAAGGAAATTCACACATTTCCGCCCGTATTTGAAGGGCGCACAATTAAATAGATAGGAGACCTATTTAATTGCCTGGTTAATAATTTGGATGATCCTGTTGATAATAGACTAACGACATTATGCCAACAATTCAGAAGCTGTTAGCCAGGATTTTTACGTTGCTGGTTTTTTCTTGCACCAGTTATGCGCAATCCCAAATAGTTGCCAACGTGCCTAATATCAGTGGACCAAATCAACCAGTACAAGCAGAACAAATCTACCTACAAATTATCGAAGCCATCGACAAAGAGTTGCCTGATACAAAGATTGTCACTCAGCTTCGCCCTTTCGCACGATCACTGCGTGAAGTCAGCCAAGGGGGGAGTGATTTTCATTTACCTATGTTGTGTGTTCCCAACCCTGAGATTGAGAAATACCTGGAATTTTCTAGAGAAAAAGTCGGCACGGTGGTGTTTGGCATTTTCAGCAACAAATCCAAACCGATTGATCGTAAATTACTGGATGAAACACCCTATCAACTGACTGACGCTGAGATTAGCGACCACCTCACAGGTTTCCCTGCAGAAGAACAGCAAATATTGTCGAACATCACGCAACGCTTTTATCGCAAACAAGCACTACTGGATGAGGTAGAAAAACGTTTTAACCGGCCTCTTTTGCCAGATGAGAAAATCCGTATTGCCCAAGCAGCCTTTCCTTACCACATTGAAACCGAACGTTTTCATATCAACTTGCTGGACTATCCGACATACCCCGCCAGTAATGCGAACGCCACCCTGCATCGTATGCTAAGCGGACGAATCGATGCCATCATTCAACCTTTAATGGCAGTAGAGTCACTGATCGAAAATGAAAAGCTTTCCTCCAACATATCGCGAGCGTTGTTCAAAAAATATGACGTTTGTTATCTGGTTGCGAAAAACGATCACGGCAAGGTGATTAACGAAATTATTGCCCGAGGTTTGCAAGCCATTAAGGAAAACGGCCAGTTAGACGCCATTCTAGCAGAGGGTGACCAGTTCGAGGCTACATGGGAAAAACGCTACGCCAAGCCCGCAACAGATAAGTGACCAAGGGGATCAGTCACCCATTTCTATGTGCGGAACCATCTGAATCTGTTGGGCCAATTCTGCCGTTACACGTAACCCTATCTGCCGATACATACCGGCAATGGATGAGTCTGGCTCACTCACTACCGTAGGGTGCCCGGCATCCGCCTGGCGCTGAATCGACAAATCCAGCGGTAGCGAACCGAGTAATTGGGTTTGATAGGCTTGCGCAATACGCTCACCACCGCCGCTGCCAAAAATATGCTCTTCATGGCCACAGTTTGAACAAATATGCGTGGCCATATTTTCAACCACACCCAACACAGGCACATTCACCTTGCGGAACATCTCAACGGCCTTCTTGGCATCGAGCAAAGCGATATCCTGCGGTGTGGTCACAATCACAGCACCCGACAGCGGCACCTTCTGCGATAGCGTCAATTGAATATCACCGGTACCGGGGGGCATATCAATAATCAGATAGTCGAGTTCGCCCCATTGGGTTTGCGTGAGAATCTGCTGCAACGCACCGCTGGCCATTGGTCCTCGCCATACCATGGGCGTATTTTCCGTCACCAGATACCCCATGGAATTGGTTGCCAACCCCAATGCAGGCACAGGTGCCATCACTTGCTCACTAACTGCTGGCCGCTGATTCGCCGCGCCCACCATTTGCGGCACGCTGGGCCCGTAAATATCAGCGTCCATCAGGCCCACTTTGGCACCCATGGCACTGAGTGCAAGCGCGAGATTCACCGACGTCGTCGATTTACCCACCCCGCCTTTACCCGAGGCCACCGCCACAATATGTTTTACCTGCTCAAGTCCAGTTAGTACTTGGTTGCGCTCCGGTGCTTCAACATGCCAATCAATATCCACTGTCACGTGCCCCACGCCTTCGACTGCTTGCACGGCTGTAGCAACCTGCTGCGCGATGTCAGCATCGATGTGGCCAACAGGAAAAGCGAAAACCAGCGATACCGTGATACTGCCGTCTTTACTCTGATCAACCCGATCAACCGCCTTCAACGCGCCAAGGGTTTTACCCAAAGCAGGCAGGGGCAATGTAGAAACCAAAGACGTAATCTGTTCAACACTGGGCAACAACGTAGACATAGCAATAACCTTGTAAAAACCGCGGCAATAAACGAAATGGCAGGCCGCCGAGCCTGCGCATCATACCAGATTCGCACACACAACCACTGACAACGACCAGATACGCCACAACCCCTGCTTATAGCAATAATTTTTGCTATAGTTGCGCGTCTTTAAAACCCCTGTGCCCATTCGCACTGCGGGCAGCCAGCATTAACCTGAAAGCAGATGAGATTTCATGACTAACGCGCGAAAAATTCTTGTAACCAGTGCACTTCCTTACGCCAACGGCGCCATTCATTTGGGCCATTTGGTGGAATACATTCAAACGGATATCTGGGTTCGCTTTCAAAAAATGCGTGGCCATCAGTGCACCTACGTCTGTGCCGACGACGCCCATGGAACGGCTATCATGCTCAAAGCCGAGCAACTGGGGCTTACCGCCGAACAGCAAATTGCCAACGTGAAGGCCGAGCATGAACGCGACTTCGCTGCGTTTGGCATTAGCTTTGACAACTATCATTCAACCCATTCGGAAGAAAACCGTGAGTTGTCGTGCCTGATTTACAATCGCCTTAAGGCCAACGGCCACATTGCTACACGCACGATTACCCAGGCCTACGACCCAGAGAAAAACCTGTTTTTGGCCGATCGTTACATCAAGGGCACGTGCCCTCGCTGTAAAACTGATGACCAGTACGGCGACAACTGTGAAGCCTGTGGTGCCACCTATACCCCGCCTGAACTGTTAAACCCAAAATCAGTACTATCTGGCGCCACACCGGTAGAAAAAGAGTCTGAACACTACTTTTTCAAACTGCCGGAATTCGCTGATTTTCTGAAACAGTGGACCCGTGCCGGCCACCTGCAAAATGAAGTCGCCAACAAACTGGCTGAATGGCTCGATAGTGGCCTGCAGGAGTGGGATATATCCCGCGATGCGCCCTATTTTGGTTTCGAAATTCCCGACGCGCCGGGCAAATACTTTTATGTGTGGCTCGACGCCCCTATCGGCTACATGGCCAGTTTTAAAAACCTGTGTAACCGCACCGAGGGCCTCGACTTTGACGAGTATTGGGGCAAAGATTCGACGGCAGAGCTGTACCATTTCATCGGCAAAGACATTGTGAATTTCCACGCACTGTTCTGGCCCTCAATGCTGCATTCAGCCCAGTTCCGTACACCAACCGCCGTCAACGTACACGGATTTCTCACGGTGAATGGTCAGAAGATGTCGAAATCACGCGGTACGTTCATTAACGCCAGCACGTACCTCAACCATTTGAACCCTGAGTATCTGCGGTATTACTTTGCGGCAAAACTCTCTAACGGGGTGGACGACCTCGACTTGAACCTCGACGATTTCATTCAAAAAGTGAATTCCGATCTGGTGGGCAAAGTGGTCAACATCGCCAGCCGTACCGCCAAATTTATCCAGAAATCTGGCGGCACACTGGGCAGCAACATCGACAGCCCTGAGTTGTGGCAGCAGTTTACCGAAGCCAGCGAAAGTATTGCCGGAGCCTACGAAAACCGCGAATTCAGCCGTGCCATGCGTGAGATTATGGCATTGGCCGATGCGGCCAATGAATACATCGCGGCCCAGGCACCTTGGACACTGGCCAAAGAAGCCGGCCAAGAGCAGAAAGTACTCGACGTTTGCACCATGGGCATTAACCTGTTCCGCGTATTGATGGCGTACTTAAAGCCAGTGATCCCTGCTTTGGTAGAGCGTGCAGAGGCGTTTCTGCAAGAAACCCTGAGCTGGGAAAGCACTGGCGCCTTCCGTCGTGAAGCGGCCATAGCTGAATTCAAACCCTTACTTAGCCGCATTGAGAAAGACAAGGTAGACGCCATGCTGGAAGAATCCAAAGAAGCACTGGCAGAAGCCAACAAACCTGCACTCACAGGGCCGTTGGCCGATGAACCCATTGCCGACGAGATCACCTTTAACGACTTTGCCAAGGTGGATCTACGTGTAGCCTTGATCGCCAAGGCCGAACATGTTGAAGGGGCCGATAAACTATTACGCTTAACCCTGGATTTGGGTGGTGAAACTCGCAACGTGTTCTCTGGCATTAAAAGCGCTTATCAGCCAGAAGACCTCGAAGGCAAGCTGACTATCATGGTGGCCAACCTAGCCCCCCGTAAAATGAAGTTTGGTATATCAGAAGGCATGGTGCTGGCGGCCGGTCCTGGCGGCAAAGAGATTTACCTGCTGGAACCCCATAGCGGTGCCCAACCTGGGCAGCGGGTTATGTAACTTATAAGCAGCCCGGCTCGCTCATAACCGAGTAACCAAGCCGGGCTGCGCCAATAGCATACAACGCACCGCATCAGGCGGCGTTTCTCGTAGCTTATGGCGCACAGGGCTTGGCTTCCCTATAATACGCGCCGCAGTTCCGCGCCCCAGGGAAATCTCTGAATTTGGCACCTGGCAGACACTGGCCGGTAGAGGCCCTACAGCGATAGATTGAGACCTAAAGCATGTCCGATTTTGCAGTTATTCTGCTTAGTACCATTTTGGTAAACAACTTTGTATTGGTTCAGTTTCTTGGCCTGTGCCCGTTTATGGGTGTGTCTAACAAGCTCGAAACGGCCATCGGCATGGGCGGCGCCACCACCTTTGTACTCACGCTTGCTTCGGTCTGCAGCTATCTGGTGCACACCTACATACTCGAGCCGCTGGGCCTAGAATATATGCGCACCATCGCCTTTATTCTGGTGATTGCGGTAGTGGTGCAATTTGCCAAAATGTTTATCGAGAAAACCAGCCCGTTGTTGTATCGCGTATTGGGTGTTTTTCTGCCTTTGATTACCACCAACTGTGCGGTACTCGGCGTTGCCCTGCAAAACACCAATAAAGCCCACAACTTTTTTGAATCCAGCCTGTACGGTTTTGGTGCTGCCCTGGGCTTTTCGCTGGTGTTGATACTGTTTTCAGCCATGCGTGAGCGCTTGGCGGCTGCCGATGTACCGGTGCCATTTCAGGGAGCGGCCATCGGTATGATTACTGCGGGTTTAATGTCGCTGGCCTTTATGGGCTTCAGTGGACTCGTATAAGCCAGGTGGTAAAAGAGCATGTTTGACGTTATCTCAGAGCATCCAATCCTTGTCGCCGTCGCTGCACTGGCCCTGCTATGCCTGGTGTTTGGTGCCATTCTTGGTTTTGCTGCGATCAAATACAAAGTTGAAGGCGACCCGATTGTCGAGCAGATTGACTCTTTGCTACCGCAAACCCAGTGTGGTCAATGTGGCTACCCCGGCTGCCGCCCTTATGCACAAGCCATCGCCAACGGCGATGCCATCAACAAATGCCCCCCCGGTGGTCAAACTACTATCAATGCACTGGCTGATCTGCTGGATGTAGAAGCCCCCACCCTGGACGAAGAACACGGCACCGAATCAGAGGTACCCAAAGTTGCCTATATTCGCGAAGACGAATGTATCGGCTGTACCAAATGCATTCAGGCCTGCCCGGTAGATGCCATTTTGGGTGCTGCCAAGCAAATGCACACGGTAATTATCAGTGAATGTACCGGTTGCGATCTGTGTGTAGAACCCTGCCCAGTGGACTGTATCGATATGGTTCCACGGCCGCGGCAGCTATCAGACTGGAAGTGGGATCTGCCCGATCCGAAAAATATCATCGCTACCGATCGCACGCATTCGTCGCAGGAGGTGGCCTAATGAACACCCGTGTCATCGCCTCAGACAAGCCACGTAAAATCTGGGATATCCCCGGCGGCATCCACCCACCGGAAAACAAAACCCAGTCGTTGCAGCGCCCTTTAGACAAGGCTCCGTCGCCCTCACAGGTGATTCTGCCGTTAAGCCAGCACATTGGCACCCCGGCCGAGCCCATTGTGGCCGTTGGCGATTACGTACGCACAGGCCAGTGCATTGCACAGGCTAAAGGTTTTATCAGCGCACCCGTGCATGCGTCTATTTCTGGAAAAGTCATCGCCATTGAAGACCGCGTGCTACCCCACCCATCGGGCCAAAGTGGCCCTTGCATCGTGATTGAATCCGACGGCAAAGATGAATGGGTAGATCTCACCCCACTACCAGACTATCTGAGCATGGATAAGATGGACCTGGCCCAGGCTATTCGCGAGGCAGGTATCACCGGCATGGGTGGTGCCGGCTTTCCCACGGCAGTAAAAGTAAACCCCAAAGCCAATAAGCACATCGATACACTGATCATCAACGGCACCGAGTGCGAGCCTTATATCACCGCCGACGATATATTGATGCAAACATACGCCGATGACATTGTTGCCGGAGCCCAGGTGTTAGCGCATCTGCTCTCAGACCCCGCGGAAATCATTATCGGCATCGAAGACAATAAACCCGATGCCATTACCGCCATGCGCAAAGCCTGTGAAGGCACTCGCATTGAGGTGGCTGTCTTCCCCACAAAATACCCGTCAGGCGGGGAAAAACAGCTGATTCAAATTCTTACCGGTAAAGAAGTACCACACGGTAAATTACCGGCAGATATCGGCATCACTATGCAAAACGTGGGCACCGCCCGCGCGGTATGGCGCGCGGTAAAATACGGCGAGCCCCTGATCAGCCGCATTACCACACTGGTAGGCGAAGCGCTGGAAAACCCCGGTAACGTAGAAGCGCGTTTGGGCACTCCCATTCACGAACTGCTGCTGGCACACGGCTTTCACGCCGACCAGTGCCACCGGTTAATTATGGGTGGCCCGATGATGGGCTTCTGCCTGGAAACGCCCGCCGCGCCAGTGGTTAAAACCACCAACTGCATCATCGCTGCAACTGCAACCGAGTTGCCCGACCCACCCCCAGCTCAGGCCTGTATTCGCTGCGGCATGTGCGCAGAAGCCTGCCCGGCCACCCTGCTGCCCCAACAAATGTATTGGTACGCGCAATCGCAGGACTACGACAAACTGCAAGCGCACAACTTGTTTGACTGCATTGAGTGTGGTGCCTGTTCTTATGTATGCCCCAGCAATATTCCGCTGGTGCAATATTACCGGGCCTCAAAGGCCACCATTCGCCACCTGCAAGCCGAAAAAGAAAAATCTGATCAGTCGCGCAAGCGTTTCGAATTCCGCCAAGAACGTATTGCCAAGGCCGAAGCTGAAAAAGAAGCCAAACGCATTGCGCGCCAGAAAGCCGCCGAAGAAGCCAAGAAAAAACTTGCCGACGCCAAGGCCAGCGGTGCTGCCGATACCAAAGGCCCTGAAGCCGAAAAAGCCGACATGGTCGCCGCTGCTATGGCCCGCGTAAAAGCCAAACAGGCCTCACCGGAAGAACAATTGGCCAAAGCCGAACGCGCCTACGAAAGCGCCCAGTCGCGCCTGCAAAAAGCCATCGATAAGCGCAATGGTGAAGCAGAGGAAGGTGCCACTGCCGAGCGTGTAGAAATGCTTGATGCACAAATCAAGCAACTTGAAGTGCGCCTGCTGGATGCCGAGAAAAAGCTCGCCGAGGCCAAGGCCCATAGTGACACCACTGCGCCACAACAAGCACCCGCACAGACTGCAGAAGTGGCAACCGACAACGACCCCGTCGTCGCCGCTATTGCTCGAGCCAAAGCTAAAGCGGCCATGAATCCGGCAGAAAAAGCCAAAGCCAATGTTGAGTCTCTGGAAAAACGCTTGGCCACAGCACGTGAAAAAGCCGCTGCAGCAAAGGCAGAAGGTAGCCACACGGCCGATGCACTGGCACAAGGGGTAACCAAATTAGAAAGCAAACTGGCTGAAGCCCGCGAAGAGTTGGCGAAATACAGCACTGCTCCGTCGGAACAACCCGCAGCGCCCCCCACCGATGCAGCTCACGCTGCCATCGAACGGGCCAAAGCCAAAGCGGCCGCACAAGCATCAATGTCGCCAGAAGAAAAGTTGCAGGAACAACTGCAGAGCCTGGTACAGCGGCTCGATAAAGCACAAACACGGTTGGCAAACGCTGAAGCAGAGAACGACCCCAATGCCGATGCATTGCGTACCGGGGTCGAAAAAATGCTGGAAAAGCGCGCAAAGCTTGAAGCCGAGCTGGCACAACTTACCGAATAATTCAGGGCAAAACCGTCATGGCATTTCTTAAAGTTTCTTCGCCTCACGCACACCGTCGCGGCACCGCTGGTGACGTGATGAAGCTGGTGATAATGGCGACGATTCCGGGCTTGATCAGCCTGAGTTATTTTTTTGGCCCCGGCACCCTGATCAATGTTGTGATGATGGTTGCCGCCTGTGTAGGCTTTGAAGCGGCGGTATTAAAACTGCGTAAGCGCCCGATGGGGTTTTATCTTAGCGATTACAGTGCAGTGGTTACCGGCGTACTGCTGGGCATTGCCCTTCCGCCACTCGCGCCCTGGTGGCTGATTGTCGTGGGCGCCGTTGTGGCTATTGTGATTGCCAAACAATTGTACGGTGGCATGGGCTATAACCCTTTTAATCCAGCCATGGTTGGTTATGTGGTATTGCTGATTTCATTCCCGGTCGACATGACGCAATGGCCCGCACCTCGTACCATGCTCACCGATGGCCAATCGTTAGTAGGGCCACTGGATGCGCTGGCCAAAATCTGGCTGGGCACGCCTATCGATGGCTACACCGCCGCCACACCACTGGATGTAATGAAGCAAAACAGCAGCCTTATATTGCAACAACTGTATGCCACCGAACCCGCCTTCAATACAGGGCGTTGGGCAGGTGCTGGCTGGGAATGGGTTAACCTGAGCTTTTTGCTGGGCGGTGCGTTTTTGCTCTACAAGCGGGTTTTTACCTGGCACGCGCCCGTCGCCATGCTGGTAACACTGGCCATTGTTGCGACCCTGTTTAACGATGGCGGCTCGCACAGTGGTGGCTCGGCAGTGTTTCATCTGCTGTCTGGTGCGACCATGTTCGGTGCCTTTTTTATTATCACCGATCCGGTAACCTCCGCAGTATCAACCCGCGGACGGCTCATTTACGGCGCCCTGATAGGCCTGCTGATTTACGTGATTCGCAGTTGGGGCAACTACCCTGATGCCGTTGCCTTTGCCGTATTGTTGATGAATTTTGCCGCACCGTTTATCGACTATTACACCGTACCGCGAACCTATGGCCACAGTAAACCACGCAAAGCGACTGAAAAGGCAGACGACTGACATGCTAAAAACATCAATCAGTAAAAACAGTCTTATACTTTGCGCCTTTGCCGTTGTCACCGCAGGACTACTGGCCGCGACGTATCAGGGTACTCGCGAAAAAATTGCCGAGGCCGAACGCCACGCAGCTGAAAAAGCCTTGCTGGAAATCGTACCCGACGAGCGCCATGACAACGACATACTCACCGACGCCATTGCATTGACGCCGGAACAACAAGCAACGCTGGGCGTTGATCAAGAGCAAAAAATTTATCAGGCGAAAAAGAACGGCAAAGTGATTGCTGTTATTGTTCCCGCCGTTGCCCCCGACGGTTACAGTGGCGATATCAAGTTAATCGTAGGGGTTAACCGCGATGGTTCTGTCGCTGGGGTGCGCGCACTACACCACAACGAAACCCCCGGTCTTGGCGACAAAGTCGATATTAAAAAAAGCCCGTGGGTTTTAAGCTTTAACGGCAAAGCCCTTGGCCAACCCACACTGGAAAACTGGAAAGTCAAAAAAGACGGTGGCCAATTTGATCAGTTTACGGGGGCTACTATTACGCCAAGAGCTGTTGTCAACAAAGTAAAAGACGTACTGTTGTATGTACAGCAGCATCATGCCGACCTGTTTGGCGATAATACCCCAGCCACACAGGTACGCGCACACGCAGCGAAGGAAGCATCATGAGTAACGTAAATTATCGCGAGGTCGTTAATAACGGCTTGTGGAACAACAATCCTGCCCTGGTGCAGTTGTTGGGCTTGTGCCCTCTCCTGGCCGTAAGTGGATCGGTGGTGAATGCGCTGGGGCTGGGTGTGGCCACCATGCTGGTACTGGTTAGCTCAAATGTGTTGGTGTCTCTGGTGCGAACAGCCGTGAGTGATGCGGTGCGCCTGCCAGCGTTTGTGATGATTATTGCCACCTGTACGACTTGCATCGAATTACTGATGCGCGCTTACACCTTCGAGCTGTATCAGATACTGGGCATTTTTATTCCACTGATTGTTACCAACTGCGCCATTCTTGGCCGCGCCGACGCGTTTGCCTGTAAAAACCGCATTCTACCGTCGGCGATTGATGGGTTGATGATGGGCGTAGGTTTTATGCTGGTATTGGTTACCGTAGGTGCAATGCGAGAAATTCTTGGCAACGGCACACTGTTTGCCAATATGCAGTTACTGTTTGGTGCAGGTGCTACCAGTTGGAAAATCACACTGTTTAGCAACTACCCCGGTTTTTTAGTCGCTGTCTTACCGCCAGGTGCATTTCTGGTGGTGGGTTTTTTGATCGCGCTGAAAAATATTATTGATGCCGAATTGGAACGCCGAGAAAAAGCCCGCCGTACCGAACCGGTGGTTAAAGGCAGCAAGCGCGTACGCACGACCGGCAGCATCAGCTAATAACAGATAGGCCCTAATGGCCACCCTAAACGGGCGAGCCCATACTCCCGGTGCTCGCCTACTGATACTCACAAGGTATCGCCCTATAACGTCGAACGTTACTGTCATCGAGGGAATCATGAGCAAAAAACGTCCGCTCTATGTTCGTCATGCAGGCCCAACATTGTTGGAAACACCACTGCTTAACAAAGGCAGTGCCTTTAGCGAAGAAGAACGCGAACAATTCAATCTGCTGGGGCTTATTCCCGGCGTTACCGAAACCATTAGCGAGCAAACCGAGCGCGCCTATGCTCTGTTGCAATCGTTTACCGCAAACTTCGATAAGCACCTGTATTTGCGTTCACTGCAAGACACCAACGAAACGCTCTATTATCGTTTGGTAGTCGACCACCTCGACGAAATTTTACCGCTTATTTATACCCCAACGGTTGCCGAAGCCTGCCGCCAGTTTTCGCGGATTTATCGTCGTCACCGGGGTTTGTTTATCTCGTACCCACAAATGGAACAGATGGACGACATGCTGCAAAGTGTGACCAAAAAAAACGTTAAAGCGATTGTGGTTACCGACGGTGAGCGTATTCAAGGCTTGGGAGATCTCGGCGTGGGCGGCATGGGCATCTCCATTGGCAAGCTGTGTTTATATGTTGCCTGCGGTGGTATCAGCCCCGCGTACACGCTGCCCGTCGTGCTCGACGCAGGCTGCAACAACGAAAAGCTGCTGGAAGATCCCCTTTACCTCGGCTGGCGTCACCCGCGTATTACCGGTATCGAATACGAAGAATTTGTGGACGAATTTGTTGACGCCTGTAAACGCCGCTGGCCCAATGTACTGATTCAGTTTGAAGATTTCGCCAAACACAATGCTACACCACTATTGCGCCGCTATCGGCACAATACCTGTTGTTTTAACGATGATATTCAAGGCACAGCCGCCGTCACTCTGGGCACCCTGCTAGCAGCGTGTCGCAGCAAAAAAGAAAGCCTTAAAGACCAATGTGTGGTGGTTGCCGGTGCGGGTTCAGCTGGCTGCAGCATTGCCGAAAAAATTATTCTGCAAATGCAGGAAGAAGGCCTTAGTGAAATTCAGGCACGCGACCGGGTTTATCTGCTCGATCGTTCAGGCTTATTGCTCGATAACCGTGCCAACATGGAAGGTTTTCAGGAACGACTCTGCAAGCCTGCAAGCCTGATCAAACACTGGAAAATTACCCAAGGCGAAACCGTTGGTCTGCTGGATGTAATCGACAATACACAACCCAGCATTCTGATTGGCGTATCTGGCCAACCAAGCCTGTTCGATGAAGCAGCCGTGAAAGCCATACTCCATTACGAAGAAGCCCCCATCATATTACCGCTGTCGAACCCAACCTCGCAGGCAGAAGCCACGCCGGAAGACTTGTTACGCTGGTCAGAAGGCCGCGCCATCGTCGCGACTGGCAGCCCATTTGCTGCCATCGAACTGAATGGTCAAACCATTAACGTGAGCCAGTGTAATACCGCCTATATTTTTCCTGGCGTGGCCTTGGGCGTTATCGCCAGCAAGGCGCAACACATCACCGAAACCATGTTTATTGCAGCGAGTCGGGTACTCGCCGCGCATTCTCCCAGAGCCGAAACCGGAGAGGGCTTATTACTTCCGCCGCTGCAAAGCATTCGGGCCTTAAGCCAGAAAATTGCCAAGGCCGTGTTTCAACAGGCGATTGCCGACGGCGTAACCGCAGAAATTTCCGACGAAGCCATCGACCAGGCCATCGCCCGAAATTTCTGGACACCGGAATACCGCCAATACCGCCGTATCGCTTACTAGTACTGAATAACACACCCTATGACGACCACAGCAAAATCGTTTGAGCAATTGCCTGCCGACTACCAACAACGCTTTGGTGGCGTCGCCCGCCTGTACGGTGAAGGCAACCTCCTGCGTTTGGCAACCAGTTGCTTTCTGGTGGCAGGCATTGGCGGCGTAGGTTCCTGGACGGCCGAAGCCTTGGCGCGCTCCGGTGTCGGCAATATTGTATTACTCGATCTTGATGATATCTGTATTACCAACACCAATCGCCAAATACATACAGTGCACGACACTATTGGGCAGGAGAAAACCCAGGTGATGGCAGATCGTTTACGCACCATCAACCCCGGCATCAATGTTGATTGTGTGAACGACTTTCTTGATGAAGAAAACCCGGCTTCGCTCATTGGCGAACACGTTAACTGCGTAATCGACGCTATCGACAATGCACAAGCGAAAGCCGCGCTGATTGCTTACTGCAAACGGCGCAAGCTACCGCTGATTACCGTAGGCTCTGCCGGTGGAAAACTGGATCCCCGGCAATTGACCAGCGGCGATTTAAGCAAAACGGTGAACGACCCGCTACTGGCCAAAGTGCGTAATATCCTACGCCGCGACTACCGTTTTTCACGCAACCCAAAACGTCGCTTTTCCATAGAAGCCGTTTATTCGACAGAGCAAATGACCTACCCCGCCGGCGACGGCAGTGTGTGCCAGCAGAAGCCCGATAATATGGACGGTGTAAAGCTCGATTGCAGCGGCGGGTTTGGTGCCATCAGCATGGTCACGGCAACTGCCGGTTTTATCGCTGCTTCAAGGGCGATAGAACGTTTTTTGCAAAAGCAGCATAACCTGACAACCGCTTAATATTCATCCGCCGGTACGCTGTGTTCGCAAATGGTTAATGCTATTGGTTACGCAAGCTCAGCCTGCCACAACATCCTTATACTGCCCCGACACTATCAAATAACATTCAGGCTTTGTTGCGTATGGCTTTGAGCAATGCATAAAAACCGTTACTGCGAGAGGCACTGAGATATTTTTCAAATTGCAGTTCGACAAACAGTTCTTCAACCGCTGTAGTACGCAGCATTTCAACCGGTTGATTTTGCAGTAACACCAACAACAGCATTGCCAACCCTTTGACTAACCTTGAATCGCTGTCTATGGCAAGCTGCAGCCGACCGTCAAGCACATCTACTGCCAGCCAAGCCCCCGACTCACAAGCCTGCACACGATACTCATCGTTACGAAGCTCGGGTTTAAAAGTCAACCTTTCGCCCCAGTTTAACAAAAGCTTATAACGGATCTGCCAATGCTTGCAGTTTTTCAAATCGTTAATAGAAAAACCGTCAACCTTATCGATTTCTGGTTCAGCACCATCGCCGCTCACCGAACGATCAAATACCGCGGTAGTGTCTGGAACAACATTGTTTGCCATACTCAACAGACTTTCCAACAAGCGATCAATGTCTTCATAAACGTTATAAGCAGCCAACGAAATTCGCAGTAGTTCTGCTTCACCCATGCGCTGCAATAGCGGCTGGGCACAATGATGGCCTGTCCGCACGGCGATATTACTGTGATCAAGCCAATCTGCTACATCGCCCAACGATAACGACGGGTGACGATTTGCCAGCGTGATAATACCCACGTTATTGAATGAACCATTGATTGGCTCTAACCAAGGACACTGCTCAAGTTGTAAAAAAGCGTACTGCAACAAATCGTTTTCCCACACAGCCATGGCATTACGATCGAGGTGTTGCCAAAACTCAACACACGCTTTCCATGCGGCAATATCAGCCAGCGACGAAGTACCCGCTTCAAAACGTGCGGCCCCATCTGTGTAAGCAACCGTCTCAGTAGTGACGCGAGTAATCATTTCGCCACCACCCTGCCACGGCGTCAATGCAGCCAGGCATGACTGCTTGCCGTACAGAATACCAATACCCATAGGCCCAAATACTTTATGGCCAGCCAGCACGAGAAAGTCGCACCCAATTTGTTTAACGTCGATGGGGCTATGCGCGGCCAACTGCGCGGCATCGACAACCCACAATGGCCGATTAGTTTCAGGGAAAGACGCGAGCACCTCTCGCACTTGCGACAAGTCGACTGCCTCACCCAAAACATTACTGGCAGCAGTGATGGCCACAACACGGGTTTTTTCATTTACCTGTTCGGCCAACGCGTTGATATCTAGCTGCCAATGGCCCCGCTCATGGCGAGATACCGGAACAAAACGCAAAATCAAACCACGCTGTTTTGCCGCCATATACCAAGGCACTATATTGGCGTGATGCTCTGCTTCGGAAAGCACAATTTCGTCACCAGGCTTTAAAGCATCGGTGAGGGTATTAGCTAACAAATTCAGTGCTTCAGTTGCACCACGAGTAAAAACAATTTCATCAGTACTGGCGTTTAACCACTGCGCAGTTAATTTTCTGGCCGATTCCTGTACTGCTGTTGCCGCTCGACCGAGGCGGTGACTGCCACGATGCGCATTGGCATTGCTGTGTGTATAAAACGCTGAGATAGCATCGATGACAACCGCAGGCTTGTGTGTTGTTGCAGCATTATCGAGATACACCAACGAGGTATTTTCCGACTGCTGAAACAAAGGAAACTGGCGTTTAAACAGATTGGGATCAAAAGTCATAGACAATTCAAGAATTCAACGACAACAGCATTACTCAGCAACGGTTGCTAAAGGCAAAAACAGGCGAACACTGTTATCAAAACAAATATTAACCACCTCTTGCAGAGGTAGAGCCTTCAACTCTGCCAAACAGCGCGCCACCTGCGGTATTTTTTCGGGGCTGTTGCGCATGCCCTGATAGCCCGATAGAGGCATATCCGGGGCATCGGTTTCCAGTACCAACGCCTCTAAAGGCATGGCTGCGACAGCCTTGCGCGTTTTATTAGCTCGAGGATAGGTAATAACGCCACCCACTCCCAGGCGGTAACCTGCCTGCCAATATTGTTGGGCAATCTCGTAACTACCGGAAAATGCATGTACCACGCCCCCCTGCGGATTCGGCACTTCTTTTAGAACGCGTAAAATTTCAGCGTGGTAACCCACCGCGTGAATCATCAAAGGCAAACCACACTCTGCAGCAATACGTGCCTGCAAGCGAAAATAGTCCAACTGGGTAACCAGAGGCAAGTCGTAAGGTTTATCCAGCCCACACTCCCCTACGGCCACCAACGCACCGTCACACTGTGCAAGTGCGCTCGTCAGTAGACTTTGCAAATGATCGAGCGGCTCAACCTGGTCGCGCTCGCACGCTGTTGCATACGTTGGAACCCAGCGCGGGTGTAACCCCACAGCATAATAGCCTGCTATTTGCTCAGCAGTGACTCTTGCCTTACTCCATTGAGACGGCGTAACACCCGGAATCACTATTTTTTCGACCCCGAGTGCTAACGCAGAAGCCCACACCTGCTCGCGATCAGGATCAAAGGCAGGGCAATCAAAATGGCAATGGGTATCAAAAAAGCGCATAAGCAACCGGCAGCGTAAAGCTGCCAGTATGACAAAAATAACCTAAGCCTGAATAGAACAATCAACGATGCGGTTGTTTTTAGAAAACTGGGTACGCAGAAAATCCATTTGGTCGCCCCGTATTCGATGGCTATTGATCAGTGCCAGATATTCCGCCTGATTGGGTCGATACGGCAAGGCGAGCAAGTCCATGCTGATTTCCGACAATAGGAAGTCGCTCTTACGTTGATTACAGCGTAAGCAGGCTGCCACTACATTCTCCCAACGGTCGATGCCACCACGACTTCTCGGCACAATATGGTCGCGAGACAACTGCGACACCGTAAATCTCCCACCACAGTACATACACTGGTAATTATCTCTGGCAAACAACGCACGGTTAGTGAGACCGGGATTAAACCGTGGGCGATGGTAAGAGTATTGGGCACTAGCGACAATCGCCGGTAATTCAATTTCACTCTGCTCACCCGTTAAACGACAACGGCCGCCATAAACACGCCGTACAATTCCCCCCAGGCTCCAGGTGATCATGTCTCTAGCATAAAGACAAACAGCTTCTTGCCAGCTCAGCCATTCCAGCGGCTGCCCCATGGCATTAACCCTAAGAATACGTGCATCCATAGGTAACTTCCTCGCACCAAGAGCGAAAAGATGAATAAAAACAAAAGGTTAAAGAAGAATAGCGAACTATCAAGGGTGAAATTTGAAGAGAGACAAGCCTGGAGCATGTAGCTGTTACACGCTGGTTTTTTGGTTGTCGGCAGCTATCAGAGAGATAAGCCGCTGTAGGTATAAACTGAGTGAAATCTATTCCCTCCGCATAGTGATAACGCCTACTGACAACAGATTAGCGTCATCCTGACTTTGAGTATAGTCCCTAGGATCAGGCTGAGTAAAACACGGTTTTATGACATACCGATGAAACCGGGGCGAAGAATAAACCGCAATTGTATGCAAGAGATGTTAAAAAAGCGCGATGGGTAAGGTTTGGCGTAGAAAGCGGTGCAGTAGAGTTGGGGTGAGATCCTTTCACCACCTACCTTCTCACAGGATGAACACCAATCCGTGGTAATGCTACCAGACATCCATATCTCCCCTGGTCTCATTCCTTAGTTCTATCCATTCTGCCTATTATTGAGGAAACAAACGTAACCACTCTAGTCGTCAAACTCCTCTCTTTTTGTGCGATATATCCTACAAGAATGTCACCAATATCATTTTTTTAAAAAATAAAGGAAAATGGCGACAACTCTACCTATTGTAGGGTTCTAAATAACTTGCCTTGCTTTGCGTAGCTGCGTCTGCCGTTTCACCAGATGCTGGATCAGCACCTCCTGCTCGGCACTTTTGAGTTGGCGAAAGTCTAAACGCCACAGGTAAGCACTGGGGCCGGCCTGTTCGCACGCGACGACGGCTGCATAGGTAGAAATTTGTTGGTTACCGGGTAACAGAATCATGTCCAGATGAACAAAACTGTCCGTATCAGCAGGTTCATTAGTCGTAAAGGCCATTCCACACGCACTGATATTTACCTCAACCAGGGGGTGCGCCTCCCCCTCAATAGCAACCTTGTCGGCAATCGCCTGCTCAGCTAATACAAAATACTTCTGGTTGACCAGACCCAAAACTTCGCCAACCAAGGGGTCCTTGATACGTAATTCGCTTAAGAGGTGGTTAATCTGCGTATCGAAGCGCGCCAGTGAGGAGCGCAAATCGTCTAATTGAAAACTCTCTGCCGCAGGCATTGCCATCTGCTCAGCCGTTACTGGCTGGTAGCGCAAACGGATCTGATCGTCGATGCGAAAGTAGCGCCTGCGCTCGGTCGTACCTTCAGGCAAAGCCATCAGAATATCTCTGCCGGATCAAGGTCGAACAGGTACTCAGGATCAAGATCGAGGTCGCGCATAATATCCTGCCCGTCTTCGCGCAGTATTTTTTGATCCTCGGCACTTAGATCGGTTTCATCCAGGCCCTGGTGAATCACGATTTCTACCCGACGGTTGCGCGCTCGGTTTACGGAAGAATCGTTAGGCGCAATCGGCTTGGTATCTGCCAACCCAGATACCACAAAACGGCGTTGATTGATCTTGCCGCCTTTCATGAGTTCCTGCGCCACAGTCACTGCACGAGCTGCGGAAAGCTCCCAGTTGGAGCGATAACGACCGGCAATGGGCACATTATCCGTATGCCCTTCAACAATAATCTTCCCAGGCTTCTCTTCCAGCACGTAGCGTACTTCCTCAAGCACGTCGTAATAATCGTCGGAAAGCTCGGCGGTGCCTGATTTGAATGAGCCTTTTTCACGAATACGGATAATGATTTTACGGCCAATGGTTTCCAGCTCTATTTCGCCTGCATCCACTTGCTCCTGAAGTTTGGCCGCCAGTTCATAAAAATCCTGCCGCGTCTGTTCAATCAACTCCTCAAGTTTTTCCTTGATACGCATCTGCGCACCGGCTTCCTGCTCAATCTCGCCCTGTTCTACATCAAACTCTTCGGCGCACTGGGTATCCAGCTCTACCTCAGTGACCGTGGTAGTTTTTTGCCAGATTTCATTGATGGGGGTAGGTTCCGGCCGACCTGGGCTGAATTCCTGCGCGATAATGCTGGTACCTTTCGGTACATCAAGCACATTAAGCTTGTTTTGCACACCAAATGCCTGGGCCATGGAGCCTGCCAAGCGCTTGAATTTCATGGCATCCATTTCTGAAAACGACAGTAACAACACAAAAAAACACATCAACAGGGACATCAAATCGGCAAACGTGCCCATCCAGGCAGGCAGACCCGGTTCACACTTACACTTTTGTTCTTCTTCGTCACTCATTCGTTAGCCTGCTGCGTCTTATTCAGCTGCTGCTTCAACTTCACGCTTACCTTCGGGCAGATAAGTGCGCAGCATTTGATCGATAACGCGGGGGTTCTGGCCACTTTGAATGGCCAACAAGGCATCGATAACGAGGTTTTTGATCATGGCTTCTTCGCCTGCGCGCAGCTGGAGCTTTGCTGCAATAGGGTCGGCAATGCCGTTGGCAATCACAGCGCCGTAAAGTGTGGTTAGCAGTGCTACGGCCATCGCCGGGCCGATCGACTTGGGGTCATCCATGTTGGCCAGCATCGCTACCAGACCAATCAGGGTACCGATCATACCCATGGCCGGCGCCACTACAGCCATATCCGTAAAAATCTTCGCGCCAATGGTATGCCGCTCTTCCGCCAGCGAGCGGTCTTTGCTCATCAGGGTTTTCACTACATCGGGATCATGGCCATCGACCAAAAGCTGTATACCCCGCTTAAGAAACACGTTTTCAACCTCAACCCCTTCCAGCGACAACAACCCGCCTTTGCGAGCGGCATCGGCCAGCTCAACGATCTGATCAATCAGTTCGTTGGGGTCGACAACTTTACTGCTAAAACTTTTGCCAGCAATTTTGAAAGCACTCAGAAATTGACCCAAACCGTATTTCGCCATCACCGCGAATATACTGCCCCCAATGACAATCACCAACGACGGGGCGTTGACAAACATCCCCAGATCACCACTCATAAGCATGGTGACAGTGATCAGGCCTAAGGCACCGATCAACCCGACTATTGTTGCTAGATCCACAGAGTGCTCCTTTAAATAGACTGGATCGCAGGCTGCCAGTCTGCTTATTTAGCCTTTCATTGCAACATCGGCCGCCATCACCATTTCATTAGCGTCGACATTAGCCATACCAAGGCCGTAACAGCTTATTCTCGTGCAACCGAGTTTACCCAATGCTATCTCGCAAAGCTATGCGACAAGTAGTTGTTTTACGGCACATTATCAGTATTCTCAGCAACGTTTGACCCAGTATGTAACCTTCTGTACTGTGTTGCCGGTTTCGTACCCGTATCAATCTTCGGAGAAACAACAACGATGGCTGCCAAAAAAAAACCGCAAACGCTTGAGTCTGCTCTTGAACAGCTGGAAGAGCTGGTAGAAACACTAGAAGACGGCGACTTAAGTTTAGACGAATCACTGCAGGTATTTGAAACCGGTATCAAGCTCACCCGTGAGTGCCAGCAGCAAATAACCTCGGCAGAACAGCGCGTTCAGCAGCTCATCGAAGCACAAGGCAACATAAAACTGGCTGATTTTGATACCGAAGAACACGGCGATGACGAGTAATTCTCCTCTGACATTTGAGCAGTACCTGAAACGACAGCAACACCACTTCGAAAAGGTCTACCGTACTCTGCTTGCCGAGCTGTTGGCGAACTGCCCGGCGCCACATCTGGCAGAATCCATGCAGTACAGCGCGCTCGGCGGCGGCAAACATGTGCGCCCTGTGTTGGTATACTCCGCAGCTGAGGCCGTGGGCGCCACCAGCGACCACCAATTAGTACTCGACTACACCGCAGCAGCAGTGGAGTCGCTACATACCTATAGCCTGATTCACGACGATCTCCCAGCGATGGACGACGACAACCTCCGCCGCGGCAAACCTACCTGTCATATACAATTTGACGAAGCGACCGCCATTCTTGCGGGCGACGCTCTGCAAACCTGTGCATTCGAACTGTTAACACAAGCCCCCGCCACTGACACCACCCGTTTGCAGTTGGTTAAACAGCTGGCGAATGCCTCTGGGGTAGAGGGCATGGTCGCTGGGCAAGCGATTGACTTAAACGCGGTTAATCAGACCCTTACGCTGGCACAACTTGAACGTATGCACCGGGCTAAAACTGGCGCATTAATTGAAGCCAGTGTTGCCATGGGCGCTACGGCTACGGGCTTAGCCAGCACCAAGCAACTGCGGCAACTAGAGCAGTACGCTCAGGCCATAGGCCTGGCGTTTCAAGTGCAAGACGATATTCTCGACGTGATCAGCGATACACAAATACTGGGTAAAACCCAGGGTGCTGATGCCCAGCATAACAAGCCAACCTATGTGTCACTGCTGGGGCTGGAAGGCGCCAAAGCTAAAGCCAACGGACTGCACAAAACGGCTTTGGCAGCATTGAGCGCATTTGATGCTCGCGCGGATCGACTGCGACAATTGTCAGCCTATATTATTCAGCGGCTGCATTGATTGCGCGAACAGACACCGAGCAATACAATGCACAGCTCGGTACCACTCATAGTCTGCCAGAAACAGACGGACATTCCGGCAGCCAATAGCGTTTGGCAAACAAGGCTTTGGAAAGCATGTTCAGCGAAATACCTCATAAAAGGCCACACACCTCGCTTCTCGACGGCATTAATCACACCAGTGACTTGCGCCAGCTGCCGCCGGAACGTCTACCTGAACTTGCCAGAGAGCTGCGTGAGTACCTGCTGTATACCGTTGGGCAAACGGGAGGGCATTTTGGTGCTGGCCTCGGTGTTGTTGAGCTGACGATTGCCCTGCACTACGTGTACAACACCCCCGATGACCGACTGGTGTGGGATGTAGGCCACCAAACCTACCCACACAAGATTTTAACCGGTCGCCGCGACAATATGGCCACCATGCGCCAGTTGGGTGGCCTGTCTGGCTTTCCCAAGCGTTCTGAGAGCCCATACGACACCTTTGGCGTTGGCCATTCCAGCACCTCCATCAGCGCCGCTCTGGGCATGGCTTTAAGTGCCGCCCTCAATAACAGCGAACGCAAACACGTCGCCATTATCGGCGACGGTGCAATGACCGCCGGCATGGCTTTTGAAGCCTTAAATCATGCGGCGCATACCGAAACCGACATGCTCGTTATTTTGAACGACAACAACATGTCGATTTCAAAAAATGTGGGTGGGCTGGCCAACTACTTTTCTAAAATCTGGGCTAGCCGGTTTTATACCTCGTTGCGTGAAGGCAGCAAACGGGTGCTTTCTAAAATCCCCCAAGCGTGGGAGCTGGCGAGAAAAACCGAAGAGCACATGAAAGGTATGGTATCGCCTGGCACCCTGTTTGAAGAGCTGGGTTTTTACTACATTGGCCCGATTGATGGCCATGACATGGATCGTCTGGTACACGACTTAAGCAACCTGCGGGAAATACCAGGCCCCAAATTGCTGCACATTATCACCCGCAAAGGCAAAGGTTTTTTGCCCGCCGAAGAAGATCCGGTCGGCTACCATGCATTGAACAAAATCGAGCCGAAACCCAGAGTTCAGGATGCTACCGAAGCGAAACCCTCTGCACCTAAATATCAGGCAGTGTTTGGCCAGTGGTTGTGCGATGTGGCAGCCTGTGACGAGCGTGTAGTCGGTATTACGCCGGCCATGTGCGAAGGCTCCGGTATGGTAGACTTCGCCGCCCAGTACCCAGGTAGGTTTTTCGACGTTGCGATTGCTGAACAGCACGCGGTTACCCTTGCTGCCGGGATGGCCTGTGAAGATCACAAACCGGTGGTAGCGATTTACTCCACGTTTCTGCAGCGTGGCTATGACCAGCTGATACACGACGTCGCCATACAAAATCTCGACGTTACTTTCGGCATCGATCGTGCCGGTATTGTGGGTGAAGATGGTGCCACACACGCCGGTAGCTTTGATCTAAGTTATCTGCGTTGTATTCCCAACATGGTCGTCGCAACACCGAGCGATGAACGCGAGTGTCGCCTGTTATTGCAAACCGCATACAAACACCAGGGCCCAGCGGCCGTACGCTACCCTCGCGGCAGCGGTACAGGTGCGGCTATAGAGCCCTCGTTACAAACCGTTGAATTGGGCAAAGGCGTTTGCTGCCGCGAAGGTGGTGGCGCGGCTATTCTTAACTTTGGCACCCTGCTGCCTGTGGCCGAAAGTGCCGCTAACCAACTCAATGCCAGCCTGTACGACATGCGCTTTGTCAAACCGATCGATGAAGATTTGATCCTGGCAGCCGCAAGCCGACACGAGCTTCTTGTCACTCTTGAAGAGAACGTTGTCGCTGGCGGTGCAGGCTCTGCCGTAAGCGAGTTTTTACGTGAACGTGGAATCGATATACCCATCTTGCAACTCGGGCTACCAGATGCATTTATGGAACACGGCACCCGCAAGCAGCTGCTTCAACAAGCGGGGCTAACTGCCGAAAGCATGACGCAAAAAATCAAAGCCCGACTGGTTAATCTGGGTGGAAAAAAATCGGCGGCTATATAGCCGCCGATGCATAAAACCCTGTTTGCATTGCTAGTTAATGATTAGCCGACTCACTCCTCGTTCCCAGATGTATTCTCGTCATCATTAAACAAATGCCCCAGCTTGCCCTTTTTCGTTTCCAGATAACGGGCATTGTGTGGGTTACGCCCGGTTTCGTGCGCCAAACGCTCCGATACCTTGATTCCCAAATCAGTTAATGCAGCCACTTTGCGGGGGTTATTGGTCATCAATTTTAATTCGCTGATACCAAAGTGCTCCAGCATCGGTTTGAGGATGGAGTAATCGCGTATATCTGCACCAAAACCCAGCTGTTCATTGGCCTCAACAGTATCGGCGCCACAATCTTGCAAGTGATATGCTTTGATTTTGTTAAGCAAGCCAATGCCTCGCCCTTCCTGGCGCAGATAAAAAATCGCGCCACGCCCCTCTACCGCAATCTTATGCAATGCTGCCTGCAACTGAGCACCACAGTCACAACGCAAACTGAACAGTGCATCCCCGGTTAAACACTCTGAATGTACCCGCGCCAACACCGGCCCACCGCGCTTTACATCACCGAGGGTTAACACAACATGCTCTTTGCCGTTCTCGGTATCCTCAAAGCCATGCATATCAAACACGCCCCAAGGGGTTGGCAACTTCGAAGACTCTACGTAATTTACTGTCACTGAAGACCTCTATTTATTTACCTGCGGGCTTATACGTAAGCAGGCAGGTATTAGACGAACCGGTTGATTATTTTTGGGTGGATAGAATCAACACCCCATGGTCGCGGGTCATGTTTACCCGGCTTAAATAACTGTTGCCTAGCAGAATAGTCTGCGGAAAGTCGGTCAGGGTGATACTGGCACGTACATGTCGAACCTCAACTTCACCTACCGACACTTTATCGAGCAAAACGTTATACACGGTCACAACGCCATTGGCTGTTCGTGTGTGACCTTCCTCACCTGCACGATAGTTAATCCCCAGTTTTTTTGCTGTGGATAAATTCATTGCCACATACGTTGCGCCCGTGTCTACCATAAACTCGACGGGTAACCCGTTAATACGCCCCGGGGTGATGTAATGCCCACCACGGCTCTGCGCCAGCCTGACCTCGCGCCCCTGGGCAACAGTAAACCGACTGGAAATACGCTGCGACACCCCTACCGTGCGTTTAACGCCATCGATGTCGATCACGGCCTCACGACTATTGGCAGATACCAACCTTACGCCTTCGGGGCTTTTAGCGCCCGTCTTTAACAAATATTGCTCACCGTCAATAATCAGTACAGCAGCATTTTTAAACAGCCCTTTAACTTCAACATCAAGCGCATAGGTGATAACAGAAGCACCCAGGCTTGCACAACACAGGGCAACTGCGATTAACTTTTTCATAGACATCCATTCCCACTGTTATACCGCAAACACATAAGTGCCCAGCCCAAGAAAGGCCATGGCAAGGAATGCAGCCAATATATCGTCGAGCATAATACCTAAGCCACCATGTACCCGTTTGTCGGCAACACTGATTGGCCAAGGTTTTACGATGTCGAAAATACGAAACAGCACAAAACCTGCCAGCATCCATTGCCAGCCTTTTGGGGCAAACATCATGGTTAACCAATAACCGACCATTTCGTCCCAAACGATACCACCATGATCGTGCACGCCCAGCAATTGCGAACTTCGACCACAAAAATAAATACCCAACATAGCGGTTATCAGTACAAACAGTGCGTATGACAACAATGATAAATCTTGCAAGAAATAATAAAACGGAACCGCCATCAGGGTACCAAACGTACCCGGCGCCACCGGCGACAAACCACTACCAAAACCGAATGCAAACCAATGCACCGGATGGCGAACCACGTTTTTGACAAGTTCGGATTGGTTCATGGTGTTTTCGTTATCCAAAGTGGTTGTAGCCGGTCTGAGCTAACTGCACCAACTGACCATCCTTGAGGCAAGTTACGTCATCACCCTGAACAATCTCCCCAATCGCCGTTGGCACAAAACCGTTAGCTTCCATGGTTTCCTCAAACGCCAACAATCTTTCGCGAGGCACCGTGAAACACAGGTGGTAATCATCACCCCCGCTGAGGGCCCAACTGATCTCTTGGCTAGCATCTGGGCATGACGCAACAGCTGTAGACAACGGCAGGCGCTCGTATTCAATAATGGCTCCCACGCCACTGGCACGACAGATATGACCGAGGTCTTGCAACAGCCCATCGGAAATATCAATGGCAGCACTGGCTAGACCTCTCAGGGCCAGCCCCAATACCCATTGAGGCTCGGGTTTGTAATAACGATCAAGCAGGTAGGAAATATCGGCCGCTGCTGGCTGCCACTGTTGCTTTATGGTCGCCAGCGCTGCTGCTGCATCGCCTAATGGTCCACTGACAAATACCACATCACCCGGTAACGCGCCTTTACGAACCAATGCGCTACCTTTAGGCAGAGTACCCATCACCTGCACGCCGATCGTCAGCGGCCCTTTGGTGGTGTCACCACCGACCAGGGTAATGCCGCAGCTCTTAGCTGCGGACTGCAAACCATAAGCAAAATTTTCCACCCAATGGGGATCAGCATTTGGCAGCGTAAGAGAAAGGGTAAACCAGCGGGGTGCTGCACCCATGGCGGCGAGGTCACTGACCGCAACGCGCAGCGCCCGCTCCCCGATCAGTTCAGGGTCGCCGTCGACAGGAAAGTGAACGTCGGCAACCAGCGTATCTGCCGATACTGCCAGCTGCTCACCCGGTGGCGGTAACAACAATGCACAGTCATCACCAATGCCCAGTGCGACATCTGCTGCACCGGACTCACCCGAGAAAAACTGTTCGATCAGTTCAAATTCTGTCATAGGCGTTAAGCGTTATTACTTGCGTGCAGCAGCAACTTCTACCTTACGCAAAGTGGCAGCGGCTTTATCCAGCACGCCGTTGATAAATTTATGGCTATCAGTAGCGCCAAACTTTTTCGCTAAGGCAACAGCCTCATTGATCACTACTTTGTAAGGCACATCGATACGAAACTTCAGCTCGTAGGTCGCCATACGCAATAGTGCCAGCGTGACAGGATCAAGCTCTGTCACACTGCGCTCAGTTAAATAACCGGAAAAAGCGTCTTCAAGCTCTGCAAGCTTGGCAGGCACACCGTGCAGAATATCGTGAAAATACGCCACATCGACATGACTCATATCGTTGTCGGTACGAAATTCTGTCTCAATCACATTGAGGGGGGCCTGAGCCATTTGCCATTGATACAAAGCCTGCATAGCGTAGTGGCGAGCCTTGCGGCGGGTAGCAACATTAATATTCATGGATTGTCGGGTACTCAAGCGATTAACCAATTTTACCCAGTAAAGAAACCATTTCTAAGGCAGTTTTCGCGGCTTCTTCACCTTTGTTACCAGCCTTGGTGCCAGAGCGTTCAATCGCCTGCTCGATAGAATCTACCGTTAATACACCGAAGGTTACCGGAACTCCTGCATTCAAAGACACCTGCGCCAAGCCCTTGGTGCACTCACCCGCAACATAATCAAAATGCGGCGTACCACCACGAATCACAGCACCCAAGGCAATCACCGCATCGAACTTGCCGGTGGCTACAATTTTTTGTGCCGCGAGCGGAAATTCAAACGCCCCCGGCGCGTAATAGATGGTGATATTTTCCTCATCCACACCATGGCGGCGCAGTGTATCCAGTGCGCCTTCTTTTAAAGATTCCACCACGAAGCTATTCCAGCGACTGACTAACAGCGCGTACTTACCACTACAGGCTTTAAAATCACCTTCAATTACATGTATATTTTTCATCATCGTCTCGTTTTTCTGTACTTAAGTGTTCGTCACAACCGCGACTATTGCGGGCAATCCAGTCGCTCGACAATTTCCAGATCGAAGCCCGACATACCGGTAAATTTCAACGGTGCCGCCAGGGCGGTAATTTTTCGTACACCAATGTCACGGAGAATCTGCGCCCCGGTTCCTACTTGCCGATACACCATCTCCTGAGAGGGGCGCGAGCGTTTGCCGGATAAAATCCAGTCAATACTTTGCTCAATGGTATGCGCCGTTTCCGGGTGGCAAATTAATACCACAACCCCCAACCCTGTCTGGCCGATATGCGACATGGCTTCGTGGAAAGTCCAGGGTTTGAATTGTTTGTCAGAATCACGCTGAATCGTTAGTACATCACGCGCACTGTCGAGTACATGTACACGCACAGGCACGGGAACATCACCACTAATTTCACCTTTAATCAGTGCGAAGTGCACTTCATCACGAGCGATATCGCGGTAAGTGCGCAACTGGCAGGTACCATACAGGGTATCCACGGTGCGCTCATTGATACATTCGACGGTTTTTTCTTTTACCGACCGGTAATGAATCAAGTCTGAAATGGTACCGATTTTTAAGCCGTGATCTTTGGCAAACTGCTCAAGATCCGGACGCCGTGCCATGGTGCCGTCTTCGTTCATGATCTCAACAATTACCGACGACGCCTCAAAACCCGCCAGGCGCGCCAGATCACAGCCCGCCTCTGTATGACCGGCACGGTTCAATACGCCACCCGGCTGAGCCATCAAGGGAAAAATATGCCCAGGCTGAACAATATCCACCGGGCGTGCTTCGCGGGCAACCGCAGCCCTTACCGTGCGTGCACGGTCGGCCGCCGAGATGCCGGTAGTCACACCTTCTGCCGCTTCTATCGAGATAGTAAAGTTAGTGCTGTGCTGTGCACGGTTGTCAGACACCATTAATGGCAAGTCGAGCTGTTTGCAGCGCTCGGCGGTTAACGTCAGACAAATCAGCCCGCGAGCATACTTCGCCATAAAATTGATATCTTCAGGTCTAACCTGTTCAGCCGCGATAATGAGATCGCCTTCATTTTCACGATCTTCATCATCCATCAGAATAACCATCTTGCCCTGACGAATATCGTCAATCAGTTCTTCTACCGAATTTAATTCCATACCCAACCTATTTATGTGGACCGTTTATGCGGGTGCCATTGTGCTGATACCGGCACGATGTTCAACCAGTATTTGGTAATAATTATCGTACTGTTTACTCGATTACTTTAAAAAACCATGCTCCGCCAGCAGTTGTTCGGTGACACCCGATGCCGACGTCGAGACAGCCGCATTGTCACCGAGCAACAACCGTTCAAGATAACGGGCAATCAGGTCTACTTCCAGGTTCACCTGGGTACCCACGTTGTAATCGGCGATGGTGGTTTCCTGCAACGTGTGCGGCACTATCGCCAATTCAAAAACGTCGCCATCAACCGCATTGACCGTCAAACTGGTGCCATCAACCGTGATAGACCCTTTGTGGGCAATATATTTGGCCAGCGCCGCAGGCGCTTTAATGCGAAAACGCTCAGCACGGGCATCGCTCTGACGCCCCACCACCTCACCCACACCATCAACATGCCCGCTGACAATGTGTCCGCCCAAACGGGTTTCTGGCGTAAGGGCCTTCTCCAGATTAACCGGTGTACCCACCGACCACTGGCCCACGGTGGTGTGGGTAAGGGTTTCTACCGACACATCGGCCCAATAGCCGTCGCCAGGAAGTCCAACAACAGTCAAACACACCCCATTGGTGGCAATGGAGTCACCGAGTTTTACGTCACCCAAATCAAGCTTGCCGGTTTTTACTCGCAACCGTACATCGCCCTGTTTGCGTTCAAGGGCCGTTATCTGCCCCACAGCTTCGATAATGCCAGTAAACATCTCAATCTCTCTAACGTTAGGGTCTGTTAACATCATTCTGTGCAGGCGTGGCGGTAATTCGCCAGTCATTGCCCACTGCGCGGATATCGGCAATGGTCAACGGACGTTGTTCACTCATCTGCGCCAGCGGCAATGCCAGTAAAGGCCGCGCATCACTGCCCATCAGGGTCGGTGCCATATAAATAATAAGCTCATCGACGAGACCGGCAGCCACAAAACTACCTGCCAAGGTGGCGCCTGCCTCAATCAGCACTTCATTACACTGTGCCTGCCCCAAAGACTGCAACAGTTGCTCAAGGTTGAGGCGATCATTGCTAACGGTCAACGTTTTATGGGCAGCGCCCTCTTGCTTGAGTACCGACACAGGTAAATTAACACCCTCGCCAGTCACCCACCAAAAAGGGCTGTTTTGGCTAAAAAATGCGGCATTTGCCGGTGCCTTACCGGTAGTATCTAACAACACCCGCAACGGCTGCCGCACCGGCGCAGGGTAAACACCGTCGCGTACATTAAGGCGCGCATTGTCATGTACTACGGTATCAACTCCGGTAACCACTGCACAACTGCGGGCACGCAGCGCCTGCACGTCGGCCCGTGCAGCCGAGCCGGTAATCCATTG
The DNA here is from genome assembly GCA_050289485.1 of Cellvibrionaceae bacterium. Taxonomy (GTDB): domain Bacteria; phylum Pseudomonadota; class Gammaproteobacteria; order Pseudomonadales; family Cellvibrionaceae; genus JBNKFV01. The sequence goes on along the minus strand of JBNKFV010000020.1, from coordinate 55,233 downwards.
ACTCTCACCGCTGGCCATGGCCGTTCTACCGTCGAGGCTCATCGCCAGCTTGCAGCGTACGTAAGGCCTGCCCGCGCGCATGCGCTTGATAAATCCGGGATTAAGGGCCTCACAACAGCTTTCTAGTACGGGCCCATCAACCACCACTCCGGCCTCGCGCAAGCGCGCCAAGCCACCGCCGGCCACTTGTGGATTAGGGTCTTGCATACCATAAACTACGCGGCTCACCCCAGCCTGGATAAGTGCTTCGCAACAGGGGCCAGTGCGCCCCGTATGCTGGCAAGGTTCCAGCGTAACATAAGCGGTTGTGCCCTGCGCCTGGATACCAGCCGCGCGCAGAGCATTAACTTCTGCATGCCCCTGCCCGGCCCATTGGTGCCAGCCTTCTGCCACTTGCTCGCCAGTTTGGTTCACCAACACACAGCCAACCCGGGGATTGGGCGAGGTGGTGTATAAACCGAACTTCGCCAGCTGAATAGCACGAGCCATCCATTGGGTATCAAGTCGCGAAACAGGCATAATCAGGCAGGTGTATCAGGTTTTTCAAAGCGTTCCAGGCGATCAATTTCCTGGCGAAATTCGTTGAGGTCTTTGAATTGACGATATACGGACGCAAAGCGCACATAGGCCACTTCATCAAGCTCACGCAGGTTACTCATCACCTGCTCACCAATCACACGCGAGGGCACTTCCCGTTCCCCGGTCGCCTGCAGATAGTGCTTAATCTGATTAACCGCCAATTCTATGGCTTCGGTACTCACAGGCCGCTTCTCGAGCGCACGCTGCAGCCCAGCCCGCAGTTTAGCCTCATCAAACGGCTCGCGGGTGCCGTCTTGTTTGACCACGCGGGGCATTAACAACTCGGCAACTTCATACGTTGTGAAGCGTTCTTGGCACGATTGACATTGACGGCGACGACGCACTTGATCACCATCGGCAACCAAACGCGAATCGATCACTTTGGTGTCTGCCGTACTGCAAAATGGACAATGCATGAGTAGATAGCCTCCCGGCAGCCAGTCAGCGAGAAAATTGCGCGCATATTAGCATAAAAACGGTTAAAACCACGTCTTTAGGCGCAAATAGCCTTGAAATACAATGGCATAGTGCCAACAGACAAACCAAAGCGAGGACAAACATGTTGTGGGTAAAAGCCTTTCATATTATTGCCGTGGTGACATGGTTCGCCGCATTATTCTATTTACCCCGCTTGTTTGTTTATCACAGCATGGCAAAAGACGATATCAGCGATGAACGCTTCAAAATCATGGAACGCAAATTGTATCGGGGCATTGCCATGCCCTCGATGATCGCCACCCTGGCCCTGGGCGGCTGGCTGTTCAGTTTTAATAGTACGTATTACCTCAGCTCAGGGTGGTTTCATGGCAAACTGCTGCTGGTAGTATTACTGGTGATTTATCAGTTTATCTGTGGTGCCCATCTACGAGCGTTCAGAGATAATAAAAACACACGTAACCATGTGTATTTTCGTATTTTTAACGAATTACCTGTACTCGCCTTGCTCGCCATTGTTATTTTAGTGGTGGTAAAGCCCTTTTAGCCTGCCAGGGTGCAATCGTTCTATAATTACCTAACGCATTAATCATTTGGAGTTTGCTATGTCGGTTCTGGAGAACACCCGCCCTACCGTGATGAGCTTGTCTTACCATGACCCTTCTGGTGGTGGCGGCTTAGCGGCAGACATAGAAACCATGGCCAGTCTCGGCTGCCATTGCACACCGGTGATTACCAGCTTGGCTGCACGGGACACCCAGGCAGTAAAAGACAAATACCTGATGAGCCCTACGTTTGTGATAGAGCAGGCGCGTGCCATCCTTGAAGATATGCCGGTAAAAGTCATCAAACTGGGTTATCTGGCAACCCCCGACACCGTAGAGGCGGTGTACACTATTTTGCGCGACTACCCGAACATCCCTGTTGTGGTTGATCCTATGCTGAACCTCCACCGTCGCCCCAGCTCAGAACGCCAGCTCTACTCCGCCTTGGCTGATCTGATTTTTCCCATCAGCAAACTGGTCGTTACCTACACCAAACAAATTACCGATCTCACACCCAACGCCGACAACCTGGAAGCCTCTGCTGCTGTATTACTCGACACTGGCTGTGAACATGTGCTGGTTAATGGCTGCCAGGAAAATTATCAGTTCAGCCAGACACGCCTGTACGGGAGCAATGGTCTGTTGTTTAGCCAACGCTGGCAACGTTTGAACATCACCTGTCACGGCAAAAGCGATATATTGGCCAGCGCTGTGAGTGCCTACCTAGCCCATAATCTAAGTATGACTTCAGCCGCAGATCAGGGGCTGCGCTATACGTGGAATGCACTGGCAGGCAGCCAACGGCTTGGCATGGGCATGCCCATACCCAACCGTATGCACTGGGCCAAAAACAGCCCCAAAGACTATGCTACTGAGATAGTCGTCACCCCAGACTCCCAATCTCCGCAGTAACCAGCGAACGCCAAAACACTCACACTGGCAGCAGCGTTTATGATTCGTCATAATGCGCAGCTGCTAACTGTTGCCCCTTATTTCGACAGAACTACCCCGCTGATGCATTATGGCGTCAGCCAACATACGCAAGGTGGACGTTTTACTCATGACCCGCTCAGAAGAACTCTTTCAACAAGCCCAACACATTATTCCTGGCGGCGTTAATTCGCCCGTACGCGCATTTAAAGCCGTTGGTGGCGTACCGGTTTTTATCGAAAAAGCCCAAGGCCCGTATTTGTACGATGTCGATGCCAAACGTTACATCGACTACGTATTGTCGTGGGGCCCTATGGTATTGGGTCACGCCCATCCAGACGTCATTGCTGCGGTATCTGAAAAACTGCACGCAGGGCTCAGCTTTGGCGCCCCCACTGAGATAGAAACCCAATTAGCCAGCCGGGTATGCAACCTATTACCCAGCATGGACCTGGTGCGCTTTGTTAACTCAGGTACAGAAGCCACCATGAGCGCCATTCGACTGGCGCGCGGCGCGACCGGCCGCGACAAAATCGTAAAATTTGAGGGGTGCTACCATGGCCACTCCGACTCGCTGCTGATCAAAGCCGGTTCTGGTGCGCTCACACTGGGCGTACCCAGCTCACCCGGCGTACCCGAAGCACTGGCCCAACATACGATCACCCTGACCTATAACGATATTGAGGGTGTACGTAAGGCCTTTGCTGAAATTGGCAATGAAATCGCCGGTATTATTGTTGAGCCGGTAGCCGGCAACATGAACTGTGTACCGCCCGTACCTGGTTTTCTGGAATGTTTGCGTGACGTCTGCGACCAGTACGGTGCACTGCTGATTCTTGACGAAGTGATGACTGGCTTCCGCGTGAGTTTGGCCGGTGCGCAAGGTTATTACGGCATTGAGCCCGACATTACCACGCTGGGGAAAGTCATTGGTGGCGGTATGCCCGTAGGTGCCTTCGGCGGCAAGCGTCATATCATGGAACAAATTGCCCCCACCGGCCCGATTTATCAGGCAGGCACCTTGTCGGGTAACCCCATTGCCATGGCAGCCGGCTTAAAAACCCTGGAACTGATAACGGCGGAAGGCTTCTATGATGCCCTGGCAGCCAAAACCGATACGTTGGTGACAGGCTTGCGTGAACGCGCAGCGGCGGCTGGCATTCCCATGACCAGCAACCATGTAGGCAGCATGTTTGGCGTATTTTTTACCGAAGAGAAAACCATCACCAATTACCAGCAAGTGATGGCGTGTGATACCGCGCGCTTCAATCGGTTTTTCCACGGCATGTTAAACGAAGGCGTGTATCTTGCGCCGGCTTCTTACGAAGCAGGCTTTATGTCGGCCGCGCATACCCCTGAAGATCTACAGTTAACCCTCGATGCCGCTGAGCGAGTTTTTAAAACACTGTAATTTTGTCTCAAAGGCCAATAAGTAAAAAAAGAAAGCCACCTTAACGGTGGCTTTCTTTTAGTAAACTAGACAGCACATTAGTAACGATTAATTCTCGCCCATCGATGCAATCAACTTATCGATCACTCTGCGAGCATCAACAGAACAATCAATAATCTGACAGCCCGACCAATACATTGGCATGCCGTCACTGCCAGAGTCACGCACCCACAAACAATCCACACCCAAGCCTACCACCTTGTGTCCGTCAATTGGTTCAGGTAAACATAGCGATAACTGGTAAAGATTTTCTGGCACTAGGGCAACATCTCCCATCACCATCAGGCCTTCCGCATGCATATTCACCAGCTTACCAATATCTTTGCCAGATACTTCGTCGCGAACCAGTACACTGCCATCAATAGCGTGACGCTTCAAACGGCGCTTATTTGTTAACTCAGTGTTGTCACTCACGTAATTCACCTGCTTCGTCAGACGTTTCAGTTTCTGCGATGTTTTCTGCCTTGGCATTGAGACTTTGGAAAATATTTTCAAGCGCGCGTTCGAAGAACGGCTTGGTGCTGCCCGCAATCACTTTCGCATTTCCTGCAATCATTTCGCGCGCCAGTTCCAAACCAGACTTCATGGCCACTTTTTTACCCATTTGGTCTACCAGCATGTAGTGCAGGGTTTTCGAGTTATACCATGCCACCTTCAAGCGCTTGCCACCTTCAAACTCAAACCAAGTACCAAACTCAATCATCTTGAGGTTTTCAACCATTTTGTTTTCTTCAGGCGTCGCTTCAGTGGTATTGACCATACCACCCGCTTTTTCGGTCGCCAGTGACTCAAGCTTCTCGCGCATGGCCTCTGGCGCCGGTTCCGCCTTGCGACTTTGCAATGCCAGTTTCTGTAGCGAAACCAATGCCTCAATCAATTTGCCACCTTTGGCCTGATCGTAACCAATGGTTTCAAAACCCATTTCGATGGTATCGATCAACTCGTCGTGCATCTCAACTTGACGAGCTTTCTCTTTGGCCTCTTCTTTGGGTTCTATCGACCACAAGATCTGATCAACAACACCCAGCGCTTTTCCCCAGCTTTCTGACTTTTCTCCATAACGTAATAACAAAAATGCCAGATAATCAGACCAGGGCTGTAGCAGTAACAACAATACTGCCGATGGCAACTCGCGACCATCGGTACGCTTGCGCACTTCTTCATTCACCTGAATTTTAACTTCACGCAGTTTTTCTTCGCCTTGCACTTTTTCCAGTGCGCGTTTTTCCATCAGATCCTGGCGGCGTGTGAGCTTTTTCGTGTATGAGCTGAATTCCAACAACAGTTCGGCAAACAAGCGGACGTCGTTTTTAAAGCTTTCCAGCACTCGGGAAACGACATCTTTAATCTTGGTATAAATATCGTACTGTGACGTGCCATCATTAGACACCCAGCGAGCACCAGCTTCGGCCAGATTGTTCAAGAGCAGGCGTGCCGGATGCTCAGACTGTTCGAAGAAATCTTTATCGATAAACGCCACTTTCAAAAACGGTGTATGCAGGTAACTCAGCAGAGCTTTTACGGAGTTGGGCAGGTTGTCGTCAGAGAGCATGTACTCAAACAGCATGCCCACCAGATCGATGGTGTGCATATCGGAGGGATCCACAGCACCATCGTCCGACTCCTGGCGCAATTGGTTCGCCAGCTGAATACTCACATCGGCAATTTGCTGCGGCTGTAAATTAAGGAAATCGCCATCAACCATCTGCGAATCGGCAGTGAGGCTCAATGCCTGGGTCTGCAGGTTTTGCAGCGCACCCACCAATTGCTGATTGGAATAAAGCACCCCCTGATACCCACCGGCTGCGCCCCCTGGGGCCGCCGCACCACCTTGCTGCGGCGCATTACCGGCAAGCCGGGCAACCAGGCTCTCGACCCCTACTTCGCCCGCTTCGCCATGCTGAGGTGCTCGGGCACCCATATGGTTTTGCAATACCCGAATGGCGTCCATCAGGCGACCTTGATACTGCCCTGTGGGAACACCAGCATCAGGCGCGCGAATAGGGCCAGGCATTTTGATCTCTCGCGGAGCCGAACCATCGGTGCGAAATTCGGTTTCGTATTCTTCAACCAGCGGCATGGGCGGTGCCTGTTCACCGCTGACAGAATAATCAAGATTGGGAAGAATACCTTGCTCAACCAAGAAGTTATTGGTATCACGAAATACCTCTCCCAGGTTAACAATAAAATCAGTATCAAACACCTTGTAGGCAGTCAGTTTGGCCTTGGTATCGAAAGCAAGAATTTTCAGTGCTTTACGCAACGCCACGCAAAACTGTACGGGTGACAAGGGGTTGTTGGTTTCGTCAACCTTTTCACCGCCATTAAGAATGGCAAAACGCTGATTTAGCGCCCAAATGGATTCACCAAAGTTGGCTTCTGCACGGCGGGTAATCGATGAAATCGCAATGGTTTCTTCCAAGTCCTGGTTGTCAACCAAGGTGAGCATATCGCCCTCGAACTTTTCCTCACCGGTATGAGTACACAGCTCTTTTTTCTTGAACTTGATAAAACACTCACCGAGATAACCACAGAAGTACCCCTCAAAATCATCCCGACTGTTTTGCAAGCCACGTTGAATCTCGATCAGGCGGGTTTGCTCTTTGTTCGTGGGGGCATCGTTGATGAGTGCTTCCAAGCGTGCATCCAGGGCACGGGCAAACACGGTGAACTGCTCGTGGCAGAAGTCCACCGCCAGTTTTTGTGAGGCCTTTAGCCAATCAACTATCTGCGTTTCGGTAAGGCGTATAGTCTGATGCGATGCATGCATTCCATTAGTATTCATAGATGATAATTCTTGAGCGACTTCTTATCTGTCTCGTGAGAAAACCCCACTAGCCATATTCATGAGCAAGCAACAGGCGTTGGGGACTACAAGTCTAGCTTACGGGTAAAGGATAAGGTATCAGGACGCTATCAATGGGGCCACCAGCCGACAAAATGAATCCGCCAGCAATCCCTGTTTACGCAGACACAAACCCCAGTCCACCGAAGCAAAACTGTGAACCAGTTGGCAAAATAATACGTTAGAACGACAAAAACAAATAAATCTCAAAGAAAATCATGAAGATGCGGCCGTTAGGTCGGTTAGCAAACGATCAAATGCGTCGCGGATGCCTGTGCCTGAACGCGCCAGAGAGCGCCCTTGTTCAGCAAACTGACGGGCTTTCCCCCAGTTACCCAAAGCATGGTAAGACTTTGCCAACACCAGATAAAAGCCAGCATTACGCGCGTCGATGCGCAATCCCCGTTCTGCTACCACAATGGCATTATTCCACTGTTCGGTTGCCATCAACGAGTCAGCTCGGGTTAGCAATTCAACCACGGCGGGCAAGGTAGTACGAGCCTGGGTATTAGGCTTCCAGGCAGGTGCAGGCTCTGCTGGCGTGGCAGTTGCGGGGGCTTGTGGTGCCTGTTCCGGCGAGGCCGTAGAGCTGCTTGGAGGTTCAGGGTAACGACCGGCATCTTCTACTGGTGCGCGAGTCTGTACCGCACACGCCGATAACAGTGCCAATATACTGGTCACCCCCAATAAACGCACTAACCACCCTGCCCGCATGTCCTTCACCAACCATTATTCTCACAACATTTATCAACCGCCCACGAGGGCAGCAAAACCGATGCTAATCATACCCTATCAGACGACGGAACCAATCCTTCAGTGGTTTTAATGTTGGGCGGCAACGCTCTGTAAGCGTGGGTTTTTGATCGTCGATAAACGGCACCCAGCGGGCATTTTCACAAAATTCACCGGTAAGTCGGCCACTACTGGCATCAATCCAGTCATAACTGATACCGTCTGGCGCAGGCACCACCAGGCTATCGGTCTCAATACGCTGCATCAGCTGCGCCCAGGTGGGCAACGCGCCGCTACTGCCGGTTAAAGGGGTTTTGCCGTTGTCGTCGCGTCCCACCCATACGGTAGCGAGATGACTGCCGCTGAAGCCGACAAACCAGCTGTCGCGCTGATCATTGGTGGTACCGGTTTTACCGGCCAGTGCCAGATTGGATGGCAGGTAACGATAAGCGCCTTTACCAGTACCCTCATGCATCACCGCCTGCAACGCGTAGTTCAACAAGTAAACCTGCTGTCGTGGCAGGCGCTGCTCGGAGTTCAGCGGATAACGCTTGAGTGTTTGGCCATCGCGGGTATGCACACTGCGAATCGCTCGCAGCGGCGTATAACTGCCGCCGGTTGCCAACGTGTGGTAAATCTGGCTGATCTGTAATGGGCTTACGCTTTTTGCTCCCAGGAATACAGATGGTAATTGCGGGACATCATCGTTAAGCCCCATAGCACGCAGCGTATCAGTAACCTCACCGATACCTACTTCGAGACCAAGGTGCGCCGTTGCCTGATTATAGGAGTGCGCCAGCCCCTGATAAAACAACACATTGGCGTGTGTGAGGTGATCGAAATTCTGCGGTTCCCACACACTCTCACCTGCCATACCGACACTGACTGGGCCATCATCCAACATTGAAGCAAGGTTATAGCGCCCAGTCTGCAACGCGGCCAAATACACGGCTGGCTTGAACAACGAGCCAGCCTGACGCCGCGCATCCAGTGCACGATTAAAGCCGGCATAACGAGGATTGCGGTCGCCCACAAGCGCCAATACCTCGCCCCCACTGGTATCAGTGACTACCAGTGCGCCCTGCAAACCGTCTTTCTGCAAACGATAACCTGACTCCAGTTTATTCAGGGTTGTACTCAGCGATTGCTCTGCCGCCCACTGAACACTGGGAGCCAGCGTGGTGTAGACCTGCAACCCCTCACTGCTCAGATCTTCCTCACGATAGTCTTCGCGCAGCTGGCGTTGAATCAGATCGATAAAGGCCGGGTAGGCATACTGACTCACATCTTCCCGATCCTGAATGCCCAGAGGCTTGGCGCGGTAGCGCGTACCTTCTGAATTAGTCAGCAAGCCAGCATCCTGCATGATATCCAGCACCAGGTCGCGGCGCGCCTTGGCCCGTTTCGGGTGACGCCAGGGATTGTAGTACGAAGCGCCTTTTACCATACCTACCAGCAAGGCAATTTCATGGGTATCAAGCTGCTGCAAGCTGCGACCAAAATAATAGTTGGCGGCCAGGGCAAAACCATGAATGGCACGTGGCCCACTCTGCCCCAGGTACACTTCGTTAATATAGGTTTCGAGAATTTTTGCCTTTGAATAATGCAGCTCCAAAGAGAGCGTCATCAGGGCTTCCTGCACTTTGCGCCACAGGTTACGCTCTTGACTCAAATAGAGATTTTTTACCAACTGCTGAGTAAGCGTGCTGCCACCTTGCACAATGCTACCGGCTTTGAGATTGGCCAGCGCAGCGCGCAAAATGGCCTTGGGCGACAGACCAAAATGCTCATTAAAATCTTTGTCTTCTACCGCAATAAGGGCCGTGCCAAGGGCAACCGGTATATCTTCGAGTTTGACCAAAATGCGGTCTTCGCCATGAGCGGGATAAATACCGCCGATTTGCTGTGGTTCGAGCCGATAAATACCTAATGGCTGCCAGTCACCAGACGGTGTGCGTTCCTGCAGATTAACGACTCTGCCTTCAGACAACCCAAAGCGCAGCATTTTTGCAGGCTCAACACCATCTGCAAAGGTGAAGCCTCGGGAGTACACAGTAATCCACTTACCCCGCATCTCTGCCTCACCGGGCTTTTCCGGCAGGCGGCCAAAACGGTAGTTCAAGGCTTTAAGTTCTTGCTCAAGCTGAGCAATATTAATTGGCAGGCCTTCGTAGAGCTCCAGCGGCCGGGCATAAACCTGGGCAGGAATCGCCCATTGGTGATTCTCGAATTTGCGCTGCACCTGCCAATCGATAAAGGCAAACAGAATTAATCCAGCACCCCCCCCTATGAATGCCAGATAAAACACACCACGCCACAATTTACCGCGCCAAGTGCGACTTTTTTTCGACGTATTTTTTTTCTTACCAGAAGAGCGAGCCATGATAAAACAGTATTAAGTTCCTGAGACCAATCCTTGCCCTGTAACGGTTGCACCACCAGTAATAATCCTATTAACCCGGCAAGAATCAACATTGTCGGGCTAACAAGCGGCACATGAACGCTGGGCATAAGGCGGCAGACGTTACCAGTCCGCTCTACTATGCTCAAGGCAAATTTGATTTCTGCAGCCCAGCACGCATAATGCCGACATTTTCGCGACAAACATCCCTGCACATTGTTAACAGGCCCTAGCCTGGATAATAGGTAGCCTCGCGAGTCGGCCGTCTGAAGCAGGCAGTATTTACTAATTTTGGAATCTTCAATATGGCGCAATACCACATCTATGGCATAGGTAACTCCTTAGTCGATACAGAAATAGAAATTCATGACGATGATTTACAGCGTTTTAGCATCGACAAAGGCGTGATGACACTGGTTGACGAAGGCCGCCAACATGAATTGATGGATCTACTCTCTGACCACCTGATTGCCTCTAAACGCGCCAGCGGTGGCTCTGCCTGTAATACCATCATTGCAGCCAGCTATTTTGGTGCCAATACGTTTTACAGCTGCAAAGTCGCCAACGACGACAATGGTCACTTTTACTTAAATGACCTGCGCAATGCCGGTGTGGCTCACAATACCAATGCCATGGGTGACGGCATTACCGGCAAGTGCCTGGTGATGATCACCCCGGATGCGGAACGTACCATGAACAGTTTTCTGGGTATCAGTGAAACGGTTTCAGCTACCGAAGTATCCGCTGAAGCCTTGAAGCAATCCGAATATGTCTATCTGGAAGGGTACCTCGTCACCTCCCCTAGCGGCAGAGCTGCCAGTATTGCCTTGCGCGAATTGGCTGAGCAGAACAACGTAAAAACTGCCTTGAGCTTGTCGGATCCCGCCATGGTGCAATTCTTCCGCGACGGTTTACTGGAAATGCTCGGTGACGGGGTTGACCTGCTGTTTTGCAATCAGGCAGAGGCTATTGGCTTTACCCAAACCGATTCACTGGAAAACGCCATAGACGCCCTTAAAGGCTACGCCAAACAATTTGCTATCACCTGTGGTGCAGAAGGGGCCAAAGTGTATGACGGCGAACGTCTTATCAACATAGCCCCCCATGCCGTTAAAGCAGTTGACACCAACGGCGCTGGCGATATGTTTGCCGGGGCGTTTTTGTACGCGATTACTCACGGCCATAGTGTTGAGCAGGCTGGCAATCTCGCCAGTGCGGCAGCTGCAGCAGTGGTTTCAGATTATGGACCGCGCTTACACCCGGAACAGCACGGCGAAATCAAACGTAAGCTGGACCTGTAATACCAAGGGGAACTTCACGTCAGTTGAAGAGCCCCCTACTCTCGGCTTATTTTTAATTGAAATCCGGTAGCGGATATAACGGTTACTGGAAAAGAAAATTTTTAACCAAACTCATAAAATTTTGATTCAAAACTTTTTATTTGAAAACAAAACAATGCGCCAAATGCGACTTCAGCGGCAGACTAAAACTTTAGACTTTTAATGCGGTAACATTATTGAGCGCAGATCCCCTACGTCACGCTCTGCAGCCAACGGCACCTCAATACACTCTGACTTAAGATTTCTCCTTTCTCAACTCACTATACAACGCCACGTGCTCATCAATAGTCGTCTGAATATTAAAGCACTCTATAATGCGCTGTCGCGCGGCAACTTTCATACTCGCAGTTTTACTCGAGCTGCGATACAGGCTCAACACCGCCTCGGCGATCGCCTGCGACGATTTGGGCGGAACAATTAAGCCCGACACGCCCTCTTCAATCAGCTCGGGGCTGCCGCCTGAATTGGTTACAATCGGTGCGGTTTCCTGAATCATGCCTTCGATAATCCCTTTGGGTAAACCCTCGCGCTTAATGGCAGGCAAAATACACGCATCGCAAGCGCGCATAATGGCCGGCACATCCTTACGAAAGCCCGTCAAATGAATTTTGTCTGCATTCGGGCTATCGTTGATCAGTTTAGCGAGTTTGGAGTTGCCTATCTGGCCAATCAACAACCAATGAATAGGCGCATCAGCAGGCATGTCGTAGGTTGCTCTCGCCAGATAATCCAAACCCTTACGCGGCCGATCATTCACAGTGCAACCCACCACGAACGCACCCGCAGGTACGTTGAACTCAGTCAGGTCGGCAGGTTCCGCGGGATACCACGCGGGATCATGCCCCTTATAAATCGTACGGGCTTTGCGCACCGGGGCGGGAATACCCAAAAAACGCATATTGGCAAAATAGCGTCGAATGGCGTCCGCCACACACACAATCACATCCACCCTGGGGTGAAGATAGGTCGTCCAGCTGGCAGGGTCCCAATAACTTACATTGCCCTCAATACCTCGATAAGCAATAAATTTGATTGCCATGCCCTTACTGGCTTTAAGACCGTTGGATACGGCTTTATTGTTGAAGGCGTGCAGAATATCAGGCCGCTGAACCTGTAACTGCTGACGTATGGCGGCTACACCCGCTTTATCAAAACGCCCTTTCAACTCCAGGTCTATCACTGGCACGCCCGCTTCAACCAGCCAGCGGCGATAGGTTGCATTGGCGGGCTGCATCACGGTAAGGGCGATACCCGCACGATGCAGGCCAATAAAGAGGTTGGTTTCCGGCAAATCACTATTACCGGTTACAGCAAGACAGGAAATTCCCATATAATACCGAGCACTTATTCACAGGGTGAGTAAACAGACTGGCTGCCGCTGGCAGCAAGCGCGAGAGGATACCCTATTCCACCCACGGCATACAGTGGGTCACCGCTTTAAGGCCGCTGCCATTGCAAACGCCCAAATGACCGAAAGGCACTGAATGATCGACCACATTAGCGTTGCCATCATCACCAAAAACGCTGCATCCACACTGAAGGCAACATTGGACAGCCTAACCGGCTTCAGCAATGTTGTTATCTACGACAACGGCTCAACCGATGAAACTCAGGCCATCGCCCGCCAATACACTAATGTCGACTTACACACCGGCAGCTTCGAAGGATTTGGCCCCACCAAAAACCGGGCAGTGGAGTTGGCGAAAAATGACTGGATACTGTCACTGGATGCCGACGAAACGGTGAGTGACACCCTGCACAAGGCCTTGGCCCAATGGGGCCCTGATACCCCCGCTCACTATGCGGCCAGTATTTTGCGTGACAACTACTTTATGGGTAAAGCGGTTCGCCAGGGCGGCTGGGGGAATGACTGGCTAATACGCCTGTTTAACCGCCAGCAGCATCGTTTTAACAGCGCCATGGTGCACGAAGCCGTGCAACTGAGTCCGCAGGCCAGCATCAAAAAGCTCAAGGGCACCATTGATCACAACGCCGTACAATACATTGGCCAGTTTTTACAGAAAGTTGACCGCTATTCCGACATTCGTCAGCAACAGCTTCTAGCTAAAAACAAACGCATGCCTGCTGGCCTCATCTTACTAAAGGCCGGTTTTGCCTTTTGGCGCAGCTATCTATTACAAGGCGGTTTCATGGCTGGCTGGCGCGGTATGGTTATCGCGTGGTCAAATGCCAATGGAGTGTTCTTCAAATACATGAAAGCCCATGCTGTGCAGCAAGCCCGTGATGAACAACAAGGGAAAGGACACCAGCATGGATGACGCGACGAATCAGCCAATCCATATTGTGCATGTCAATTTAGCCAAGGGCTTTCGTGGTGGCGAACGCCAGACACAACTGTTAATCAACGCTTTAAGCCAACAGTCTGCCGTACAGCAAACCGTGGTGATACGCCATGGCTCCCCCCTGGCTGAGCGGCTTGCTAACCTGCCGAACGTAACCCTGCTTCTGTGCAGCAAGCCTTACTGGCGAACCATTTTCAAACTGCCCACTGCCGACCTGCTGCATGCTCACGACGGCAAAGCGGTACATTGGTGCCGACTGGCAAAACTGCTGCGAGGCTATCGCTATATTGTCACTCGCCGAGTGCCAAACCCGTTGAAAGACAGCTTGCTTACCAAGGGCAGCTACCGGCATGCCTCACGTATTGTGGCGCTGTCACGAGCGATCAAGTCGTCGATCCTCAAGGTTGTTCCCAATCTTGCTATCGATATTATTCCATCAATGAATGCGCAGCTCAGCAACAACCCAGACGAGGTAAAGGCCCTGCTCGACCGCTACCAGGGTACTTTTATCATCGGCCATATGGGTGCGCTGGTTAACAAACACAAAGGCCAGCAATACCTGATAGAAGCGGCCCACGAACTCACGGCCAAATACCCCAACATGCTGTTTTTGCTATTGGGAGAAGGGAAAGATCAGGCCATGTTGGAACAATTGGCTGGAAACAACCCAGCCATCAAACTGCTTGGCTTCCACGACAATGTGGCCGACTATCTGAGTATTTTTAACCTGTTTGTCTTCCCATCGTTGGAAGAAGGTTTAGGCTCTACACTGCTGGATGTAATGCAAGCAGGCGTGCCCATTATTGCCAGCGATGTCGATGGCATACCCGATATTATCGAACATGAAAAAAACGGATTATTAGTAGAGCCAGCCAATAGCCAGGCTATTGTTGATGCCGTAGAAACTCTATACACCAACAAACCGCTTGCACAGCAGCTGGCAGCCAATGGGCTTGGCCGGGTAGACCAGTATACCCCTGCCGCTATCAGTGCCCGTTATCTAGCACTCTATCGTGAGTTATTGCAAACCGGCGGCAGCTCAGTAGACTTTGCCGCCGGAACAGACAAAGAGAAAGCCTCATCATGATTATTGTTACAGGCGGCTGCGGCTTTATCGGCAGCAACATTGTTAAGCAGCTTAACCAGCGTGGTAGAACCGACATCATTGTGGTGGACAACCTCACCAATGGTCGCAAATTTACCAATATTGCCGACTGCGATATTGCCGACTACTGGGATAAAGACGAACTGCTGGCTCGTATTGATGCCGACAACATGCCACCCGTTGAATGTATCTTTCACGAAGGTGCCTGCTCCACCACCACCGAGTGGGACGGCAAGTACATGATGCAGGTGAACTATGATTACTCCAAACGCTTGCTGCATTGGTGCGAACGCACACAGACAGCGTTTATTTACGCGTCGTCAGCATCGGTATATGGCGGCAGCTCTGAGTTTCGTGAAGACCGCAGCGTTGAAAAACCGTTAAACGTTTATGGCTTTTCCAAATTTCAGTTCGACCAGTACGTGCGTCAGCAACAACTCACCACCCAGGTAGTAGGCCTGCGTTACTTTAACGTGTACGGCCCACGCGAACAGCATAAAGGCAGCATGGCCAGCGTTGCCTTCCACCTAAACAACCAATTGAAAGATGGCGACACCATTAAACTGTTTGCCGGTTGCGACGGCTACGGCGATGGCGAACAGCGCCGTGACTTTGTTTATGTTGACGACGTGGTTGCCATCAACCTGTGGTTTTTTGAAAACCGCAATGTCTCCGGTATCTTTAACTGCGGCAGTGGTCGCAGCCAAACCTTTAACGACGTAGCCAATGCCGTGCTCGCCTACCATCAACGCGGCAAATTGGAATATGTGCCATTTCCGGATCACCTGAAAGGCGCCTATCAAAGTTTTACCGAGGCAGACCTCACCCAACTGCGTGCAGCCGGTTGTGATCATACCTTCAAAACCGTGGAAGAAGGCGTAAAAGCCTATATGCACTGGTTAAACTCATAATCATCGTTACTTTATTCTTGGAATTATGCAATGACGCTAAGTCTCGACCTTACTGCCCTTAATCAAGCCAAGGTAATGGTGATTGGCGACGTGATGCTCGACAGCTACTGGTCTGGTAATACCCAGCGTATTTCGCCGGAGGCCCCAGTGCCAGTTGTGCATGTGCAAGATCATTATCAACGCCCTGGTGGCGCCGCTAACGTTGCGTTAAACCTGGCCGCTCTCGGCTGCAACGCCACGTTGCTGGGTGTGATTGGCAATGACAGCGCAGGAAAAACTCTGGTAGACGACCTCTCTGCCAAAGGGGTAACCACCCGCTTAGTCGTATCCGACACCGATAAAACCATTACCAAGTTGCGCGTTATGAGCCGTAACCAGCAACTCATACGCCTCGACACCGAAGATGGCTTCAATCAGTTTAATCACAGTGCCTTGCTTGAGGCAGCGCTTGCCTGCCTGCCCCACACCGATGTGGTGATTATTTCAGATTACAACAAAGGTACTCTGCGCCCAATTTTGCGTGAACTGCTCAGCACGTGTAAGCGCCAGAATGTCACCGTACTGGTTGACCCCAAGGGCAGCGACTTTTCCATTTACGAAAACGCCACCTTGCTAACACCCAACATGTCGGAGTTCGAAGCCGTTGCCGGTAAGCCCGCCAGCGAGGACGAGTTTGCCAATCGCGCACAACAGTTGATTCAGCAGCATAAATTCGACAGTCTGCTGGTGACGCGCAGCGAAAAAGGCATGTCGCTGTTTCAACACCAGGCCGATGTATTCAGCCTGCCCGCCCAAGTACGTGAAGTGTTCGACGTAACCGGCGCTGGCGATACAGTGATTGCCACTCTTGCAGCAGGTATCGGAGCAGGTTACAGCCTGCACGACGCGGTAAAACTGGCCAACCTGGCAGCAGGTATTGTCGTCGGTAAAATGGGTACGGCTACAGCTTCGCAACAAGAGCTGCAAGTCGCCATCGCCGCGCAACAACACTCACAAGTCACTACGCGTATGGGCGTTGTCGAACTGCCAGAGCTGGTGCAACAGGTGGCACTGGCCCGCGCTAAAGGCGAGACCATTGTTTTTACCAATGGCTGCTTTGATATTTTGCACGCAGGGCACGTTCACTACCTGCAGGAAGCCCGCAAACTGGGTGACCGTTTGATTGTAGGTATCAACAGCGATGAGTCTATACGCCGCTTGAAAGGCGAAACCCGCCCAGTGAATACCCTGGAAAATCGTATGACGGTACTCGCGGCACTACAAAGCGTTGACTGGGTGGTGCCGTTTACCGACGATACCCCTGCGCACCTCATCGATAGCATTGTGCCCGACAAACTGATTAAAGGTGGCGATTACACACCAGAAGAAATCGTCGGCTACGATACAGTCATCAACGCCGGTGGCGAGGTAACGGTGATTGATCTGGTCGCTGGCTGCTCAACCAGTAATATCATCAGCAAAATTTTAAAGGACTAAACCAGGGCTGCTTTTACACAAATCAATCGATGCTCCACATCCCCAACCCTTTTCAGGCTGCCGAGAAGAGGCTGGTTTCAGGGGGGGGAGGCGTACAGGACGTGCACGTAAAGTGCTATCAGGGCAAGGAAGCCCTTGCAACACGGCCTCCTTAAACCAGCCACAAAATAGATTTTCTTCGCTTTTTGCTGCCAGATTAATGCTAAATCAACGCGCTAATAATTTTTCGTAAACCATCTTTTAACGCCGCAGTATCCAAACCGGGTACGCCTTGTAAAATTTCGTTTTCTTGTTGTTTGGCGAGCACCCTGACTTTATCGCAGAGCTCTTTGCCTTGCGTCGTCAGCGCTACCTGACCACCATTACCTGTATAAGAGACAGTGCTATTAGCAACCAGACTTTCTACCGTTTCCAGGCACTCAACATAAGGCTGAGTTGCCTGCAAGGCCAGCTCTTCCACAGAAAGAGAGCCTTTATCAGCCAGCACGGTAAGCACGCGCCACTCACCAGGCGACACGCCATAATTTTCTGACAACAGTGGATACAATTTGGACGAATAGCACGTATAAGAGAAGCGCAACAAGTACAACAAATAATCTGACAGGAATACATCAGTATCAAGCGCCATCGATTCTTTGTTTACCATCGAAGGGTGCTGCACAGAAACTGCATAACCACCTTGGGAAAACACCAACGGTGATGCAGCTTCGTTACGCTGGTAATCTTTAACCTCACCTACCACGATAATATGATCGCCACCGTCGTAAAGATTCCACGTTTTACATTGAAACTGTGCCGCACAGCCATCGAACAATGGGCTATCACCCAAACCGCTCGCGTAATCTACGCCCGCAAACTTATCTTCACCGCGGCCAGCAAAACGGTTAGAAAGCGCCACTTGTTCTTTAGCCAATACGTTCACGGCAAAATACTCAGCGTTCTCAAATACCGCCGCACTGTAAGCACCTTTATCAACGCTCCACAAGATAAGTGGCGGATCGACAGATACTGAATTAAAACTGCTGGCAGTAACACCAATGGGTTCACCGCTTTCAGTGCGGGCAGTGATTACGGTAACACCGGTAGGGAACTGTCCCAAGGTGCGTCTAAAGTCTCGTACGTCAAAGGCAGTCTCAGTCATAATACCCACCATTATGTTGTATAAACATCACGCAACGAATGCTCAGCTGCGTAAAATTAAATATCAAGAACCAATCGTGCCGATCTGCTGCGTGAACAGCATAACGCCATCTGATCGTTATCTTCTTTTTCATCGTCCGTTAAAAAGTGATCGCGGTGATCTGGCTCGCCCTCGAGTACGTCGGTGATGCAGGTACCACAAATTCCCTCGGCACAAGAGACACTGACTTCCACACCCTCACGCTTCAGCGCATTCGCAATGGTTTCTCCACTGGCGACCTGAACCACTTTATCACTGGCCTGACAATACACTTCAAACGCATCACCGGTAAGGTCCACCTCTGCACTGAAGTATTCAAAATGAATCTGCTCACTGCTGTACGCTGATCGTTTAGCGTAATCAACAATACTATCGAGAAAACTACCAGGGCCGCAGACGTAAACATGGGTGTCAGGGTGGTATGGCCTTAACACCGCAGCCAAGTCAATGCGACGGCGGTCACCTTCGCGGCTGCAATGATAGGTAACTTCATCAGCAAATTGCGCATTCAACTCATCAATAAACGCACCACTGGCCAAGGTTTTTAAACAGTAGTGCAGTTCAAAATCCTGTTGCCGACGCTTAAGCTCATACGCCATCGACAGCATGGGCGTAATACCAATACCGCCCGCCACTAACACGCTGCGTTTGGCAACCGGCGCCAAAGGAAACATATTACGCGGCTCACTGATGGTAATTTTCTTACCCGGCGTAAAGGTTTCGAAAATAGCTGCTGAGCCGCCACGAGATTCGGGGTCTTTTAATACCGCTATGCGGTAAATACCAGACTCTGCAGAATCATTACTTAGGGAGTATTGCCGAACAAGATCATCGTCCACATGCACATCGATATGTGCACCCGCTTGAAAAGCGGGCAATGGTTTACCATCGGCGGCTTTAAGCTCCAACACGGCAATGTTGTCGCCCTGGTTTTGGCGTGATGTAATCACAACCTCTAATAAATCACTCATGGTTTACCTCATTAGCGCATGTAAATGCCGCCGTTTACGTCCCATGTAGCGCCGGTGACCGTTGCTGCTGCATCGCTAGCCAACATCACAGCCATCGAACCGATAAATGCTGGGTTGGTCATTTTTTTCACCGGCACCATGGTCTCTATAATTTCTTTCAAGCGTTCTGCGGGTACTTTTTCGGTTATAGATTCCACATCTACTGGGCCAGGCGCAATAGCGTTGACAGTAGTGCCGGTAGCTGCCAACTGGCGGGCAAAAATTTTGGTGAGCGTAATAATGCCCGCCTTCGATGCAGCATAATGCGCACCCGACGCCGTGCCGCCCATCTGGCCAGCCAACGACGCCATATTGATGATGCGACCATTACCAACACTTTCAAAATGCTTGCCAAATACCTGACACCCGAGAAAACAGCCTTTCAGGTTAGTATCTGTCACCAATGAAAACTCTTCGGGCGTAATCTCCATCACCGGCGTGGTAGGCGTAATGCCAGCATTGTTAACCAATACATCACAACGCCCGAATTTTTCCAGTACTTTGTCTAAAGCAGCCGTGTAGTCTTCTTTTTGCGTTACATTTAATGGCAATGCCATCACGTTATCGCGATACGCTGACAGGGCAGCTATATTTTTCTCGACCAACGCAACGGCCACATCGGTAGCCGCAACGTTAAAGCCTGCCTCAAGAAAACTGACCACCAGGCTCCAGCCAATACCTTTTCCCGCACCGGTTACTACGACGACTTTAGACATATTTATCCCCTAAAACAGATAGCTGATAGTGGTGAGGTGTTGATCAGATTTCATGATCTTCACCACTTTTTCCAACAGTTTGAAATTGTCACCATCACGCACGAGCTTGAATTGCAGGTTGGCCGGAAACTGCCGAATGCCGTTTTTATTGTCTTCAAACAAGCAATAGGCAGCACGCACCGTAACCACGCCATCTTCGTCACTCAGTACGCGAACACGCGACAACGTACGTACCGTTTTACGCGCACCGATGGTCGATACTGCTTCACCACTGGTTAAACGCTGCACCCGTAACAAGCGCATTTCAGCGTCGTCATAAGCGACGTTCAACGTTTGACGATAATCTTCAACATCGTGGTCAACCGGTACAATGTACAAGCCTTTTTCGTCCCACAGTTGCAACCAGTCATGGTATTCCTTGTTGTCGAGCAAATCTGACTCTAACGCCAGGAAAGCCTGAACCTGTGTCAATAACGTAATATCTGTATTCATAAAACTCCCCACTCAATACTCGCCGAGCATGACTTTGCGGTACTGACGATACGCTGCTCGCATACCGGTTTCTGAGCACACAGCACCTTTCACATTACCGTCACCAGAGGTTGTCAAACGAGACATACCGCGGTTCACCATGATCCAACCGTCCGGGCCGGCGTTAGCGCCTTTCTGTACGCGCTCCCAGGCTTCACCATCGTCTGGCGTACCAAATCCCATAGGCCCTTGGAAATGCTCGTGCAAACGCATGCGCTTTTCGTTGAATGCTTCCGGCGCACCCTCACCACCAATGGCAACGTGGTGAATTTCGGTAGAGTCTACCGCTACCGGTGTCAATACGCGGAAGAACGCCATGGAGCAGGATACATTAGGGAACAGATTCAAGTTGAAGCCGCTACCGCCTACCGCACGTACCAATCGACGAACCAGCTCTTCGTCGTGCCCTTCGTCGCGTAACTGTTGTGCCAGCGTTTCAAAACGTTCTGGAATCGGATCATCGAGATTGGCTTCCAGGTCAACTAACTCGGGAATCATCACCATCACACTGTGACCATTACCCAGATCTTCTACAAAACCTTCGCCATCAAGAAAATCAAATACTTCGGCGGTTTGATCGTCGATAGACGAAATAAAAGACTTATGCACGATTGGAAAATGGTAAGCATCAGTGGTGTTTTCTAACTGAATTTTCCAGTTGCCGGGAAAACGAAAGCGATGATCGCCCAGTACTTTTACCGGATAGCCACCACCCTGTTTCATAAACAGATCGATCCATTTCTTAGCACCAGCGAGGAAATCGTCGAGTGGTTCAATATCTTTATTGAACGTAGCGAAGATCATACCCTGGTAACTTTCGTGACGCAGTTTACCCAAGCCAAATTCTGCTTTGTCTAAAATACCTTCGTACTCTTCAGGCTTTGGCAATGCACGCAGATCACCGTCGAGCGAGTAACCCCAACCGTGATAAGGGCAAGTAAATGCGCGAGTTTTGCCTTTTTTTCCTTCACACACGGTGGCGCCTCGGTGGCGGCAACGATTTTCCAGAACATGAATCTCTTTTTTGCGATCGCGTACCACGATGACAGGTTGACGACCAATCATTGCCGTCTTGTAACTGCCTACCTCAGGCACTTCACTCTCGTGCGCCACCCACACCCAGGTATTGTTGAATACCTTATCCAGTTCTTCGTCAAATAATTCCGGGTTGGTATACAACGACTTGTGTACTTTCTCTTCAAATACAAGATCAGCAACGTTCGTTGATGATCTAGCGATTACTTCAGACATGGTATTGTCCCCTGACTATTATCACTCTGGAACCGGCAAATTTGCCGATTCAGACCACGGTTTATTCATCACGCGACTAAACAGATTTTCTGTTTGAAAATGCGATATTTTCCATACATCGTCGTCATCAATACGAAAAGATGCTGTAATTCTGGCACTGGTGATATGCGAGCGGCCATCGATAAAGTCTGAAGGCTGCACTAATACCCAGTTTCCGGTTGCGGTTGCCTGCTGCACATCAATCAACTCATTGCCCAATATATGCAAATTAAAATGAAAGTGTGCTGGGGGCTGCGTATATTTGGAAAACATCTTTCTGATTGAAGCAGCACCTTCATGGCGGCCCAAGCGTTTACTGTACAACTCACCAACGCCTTCCCAAACGGCATCTTCGGTAAACAAGGCGAGCAAGTCATCCAGTGATGAATGCTCGTTCAAGGTATCGCACTGACGCATATAACTGTTCATACAAGAACGAATCTGCTTTTCGTCTTCCAGTCGTTTCAGCCTGGCCAATATATCTTTCAGCTGCGTGTCATTCATGGCTGTTTACTCTGGCACAAATTATTCTGGTACAACCAGTTCACGACCAATACGGGCTTCCACCTTGGCGTATTTCCAAAGCGCGTAGTCGCCATTGCCCACAGGGGTAGTACGAAACAGGTTGCACGCTTCCACTACCGTGTTGTAATCGGGCACATCGGCCATGATGTAGCACGTCCAGGGAGCCGACGTAGAAGGCCCTACCTGAATGCGATCATCATCCATAATGCCAAGAACCGTTACCCCCGGCAGTGTATCTATACCCTTCATCATGGCACTGAATGCTTGCCATACATCACCCATCTCTTCTTTTTTTGCACTCATAAAGTTTTGATTAATGCCAATACAAAACAAAACGCGCAATGATGTTGAATCAGCCATAATTAGCTCCATTTCAGAAAGTTATAGATAACCGGGGAGAGGCTCTTTACCAAACAACATCGCCCCAGCATTTTGGAAAGTAATTTCACCCATAAAGGCATGCTGCGTTGCCAAATGCACATCGCGGAAACAGCGTGACAAAGGGTGATCGTAGTAAACACTGGTCATACCCACCATTTTGTAAGCGGTGGCAGTGACATCCGCACATTCGCGGGTTAAATGACTGGATGACAAGCGCAACATGCTGATCACATCGGGCGTAAGCTCGCCAGTTTCATTGACGCAATCCCAAGCAGCTTGAGCAGAGTCAAAGAAAAACCCACGCGCACTGCGTAATCTGGCTTCCGCTTTGGCCATTTCAATCAACACGTAACTACGGTCGGAAATATTCGGTGCACCGGTGACTGATTTTCGCGTCTCTGCCATTTGATAAACGATGTTTAATGCTTCGCGGGCAATACCGGCGGTGGTCACAGACAACACCTGTGTTGCAAAAGACAATGCCGGATAATGGAAAAATGCTCCATCAAGATTTGGCTTGCCACCTCGAATACAGGTCCATTCCTCGGGCACTACCACGTCATTCACGATAATGTCGAAGCTGCCGGTACCGGTCATGCCATGTACATTCCAGCTTTCTTCATCAATAGCTACTTTTTCTGAGGGCATCACCGCCAGACGCGGCAAGGCAGTTTTTTCTTCGGTGATAATCCCTGCACCCAACAACGATGTACCTTTACAGCCACTGGCAAACTGCCAACGGCCATTGACCAGATAACCACCGTCAACGCTTTTCACTTTTTGTGGAGGAAAAATACCCGCACCGAAGACAATATCGGGGGTGTCTTGCCAGATTTTTTCGAGGGTTTCATGCGGCAGTGCTGCCAAATAGGTTGGATTCATCCCAAAGCTCGCTACCCAACCGGCAGAGCCGTCTGCAGCCGAAATAGCTTCTACCGCCAGCAAAAAGTCGACTGGGCTTTTTTCGTCACCGCCAAATTTTTTCGGTACGAAGGCGCGGTAAATACCTACTTCTTTAAACTTGTCGACAATATCTTGGGAAATATAGCGCTGTGCTTCAAATTCCTTGCGGCGCTTTCTTACGTCGGCTAGCAATGCATCAAATACTGCCTCGCCACCCCAATGTGATTTATCCAGTACATAGGCACTCATATCAATTTCCTCCGGTTAACTCTTTTCAGCTAAGGCAGCGGCTACGCCACACAGCCAGGCATCGTGATTTTTGCGTGCAATCAACTGAATGGCGCACGGCCCTTCAAGATCAGTTTGCAAAGGCACCACAATGGCTGGGTGACCCGATAAATTAAACGGGCGAATGTAACGGCTCACCGCTAAGTCTTGAGCACCCGCCAAAGCGGCATCGCGCTTTAACGGAAAATCAGGTAATGCAGGTGTCGCAATCACTGAATACTGTTCCAGCAATGCATCAATCTGTGCGCTAAAAGTTGCTCGCACACGTTCGGCAGCATCAATATCTTGGGGCGTTAGCGGTTTTGCTTTTTCGAGACGCAACTCAACGTCGGCGCCAAGTAATCCCTGCCCCATTAAATGAGAATAAGCACCGAAGGTTTCATACCCAATCACGGTCATGCCAGCGTGAAAGGCGTCGTCTATGTATGGCAGTTCAACGGCATCAACATGGACGCCACTTTGGGCGAGTGCCTCAGCAACCGCCGCAGCGATTGCGGGCGATGCATCGCGCACGTGCAATGCCACAGCCACGTCAGCAAGATTAACGTCACCCATCGGTTGAAAGGCCGGGTCGATCGCTGCCTGCAAGCGAATAAGGTCTGGCATGTTACGCGCAAAGCCACCCACACAATCCAACGACGTATCAGCAGGCCAAACACCGTCCCGAGACACACGCCCAAAAGTCGGCTTTAAACCAAACACACCACAACAGGCAGCGGGCAACCGAATAGACCCACCGGTATCAGTACCCAAAGCGACATCAACGTCGCCGCGAGCTACTGCGACAGCTGAGCCACTGGATGAACCACCGGGAATATAATCGGGAAAATTCGGGTTAACCGGCGTACCAAAGTAGCCATTGACGCCCGTCATACCAAAAGCCAGCTCGTGCAAATTAGTTTTGCCCGTTACGCGAAACCCTTTTTCAAGTAAGCGTTCAACAACCACGGCCGTGGTGCGAGGCACAGGCTCACGGGCATATGCCTCGCTACCCAGGCGCGTTTGGTATCCGGCAATATCAATGGAATCTTTGATGCCGACCGCAAGGCCAGAGTCACCAAGATCCATTCTGCTTACCCATACACCACCGCTCACACTCAACCCCTTTTGCCGCTTTGTCTTTATGTTTGACGCTGTTGTCTTGATTTATGTCAAAAACAGTATGATTTTTCACTTGATTTGTAAAGTAATTTTTTAAAAGAAATTCTTCCCAAAAGCCAGTATGATTAGCCAACTTTAGTTATTAAACAGCCTGCAATGTCTTTAATCATGCAGGTTTACAGCCATTTTCCTAAAGCAATACTTTGTTATGAGTAAAACATCTAAACGCAACGATTTGTCGAAATACCGGCCCGATTCGCAACCTTTTATTGCGAAAAACTTTCCGTTTTACTGGATTGCCAGGGTATCTAACCGGTACTCGCACAACATGGAACTGCAGCTGAAAAAGGTCAACATGACCACCACATCGTGGCGTACCGCCATGCTATTAAAGGAACATGGGCCACTTAGCGTATCGGAAATTGCCAATCACGCCGCCAGCCGCCTGCCTACTATTACTCGCACGGTTTACAAAATGCGCGATCAGGGCCTGGTGCAGGTTTATCAGCAGGAAAAAGATGCCCGCGTCACCATCGTGGAAATTACTGAGCAAGGTATCGACACACTGAATAACATTATTCAGTCTACTCGCCGCCTGTTTGACAATATGTACGAAGGACTTACCGAAGGGCAGCTACAGCTACTGAATGAGGTACTCGAAAAACTCTTCGACAATATGCCGCACTCATCATGATAAACAGGCAAACCACAAACATCTCAGGATGTATGACAACAAAAAACAAACGTTGCGCAAAAAGCTGCAACAAAATATCTTGGCTTCAATGATGATTCTTCGCTGTGCCTGCCTTATTGGCCCCGCAAACTCGTCAATAGTGCAAACGGATGCGATTAACAACAATTACACTAATTCATGAGTCGCCAGCACTTAACGTTCAGGCCTATCGCTTGACAATATCTTCATACTATGGAAAATCCCTCACGCGCAAGCATAAAAACATAAAATAATACTTATTTAAAAATCAGGAGATTCAGGATGAATCAAACCATTGAACGGTCCCCCCCCCGCACACAGCGGTAACACAATCGGCCAACAACCCCTCCATACTGCCTCTTAGCCCCGTAAGCTGGTTGTTTAGGCCTATCAAACTTAAAACGATCATTATGTTCAAGCTAACCATGTGTTTGGTTGGTGTAGCCTCCCATGCCTCTGCAATGGATTACACTTGGGTCTACGGCCATCAATTTCCCTTAGGATTTTATAACTATGTCGAAGGCCTGTTAATGAGTGATTCGGAGAGAAAAGCCCTACTCGGTGGTCCTGCCAACCCTTACACAGGTGAGCACCCGTATTCACAACTAATGAGGCAGTGGAATGAACAGTGCGGTCAAAAGATGATGAGCCTGAAGAAAAGTCAAGCCAGCTGCAAAACCGCGGTGACAAACTTCCAGTTAAACGGCCTTGAGCTCTGTGATGATATAGCCAGCGGTAGAAGTATCGATTATTCCCTTTCTATTGGTCACCCATTACTGGGAGGAACCGTCACTTTCTCGGCCCCCACTCACTCATATACAGCTTGCGCTGAGAAGACGAATGTCAAAGCCGAGGGATTAAAAAGGGAGTGTGATAGTAACTTTGACTTGGCCATACAAGAAAGTCGCGAGTGTATTGGGGCAACGGGTTGGTAATGCTGATGAAAAATATCCGTTTATTGGGCGGTGCGGCGTGTATCGCCGCCTTGGTAATTGGCGCTTATACGCTGCGGCACAATGTCATCAACCCCAGTGATAACAACGCCGGGCCTGCAAACCAGAGAACTGAGCCCGCCCGCTTAGCAAAATCCGCGGGTAACAAAGCCAGCGCAACGGTTCCCAATACCCGTAACGCCGAGCAGCGCTCCCCAACAACCTACGATGGCCCTGCCATTGAATACCCCGACTACGTAAAAACAACCGATAACAGCCTCTATGGCGACAATGCCCCGGTTTATAAAGCCTATGATAACAATACACTGAAAACCCTCGCAGAAGGGGGGGATGTACTGGCCATGAAAGTACTGGTTCATCGATTGGGCAAAAATCCCCCCCCCTACGATCCCACTCTTGGAGAAGCAGAAAACCATAGACGTTCAACAGAGTATTTACAACAAATACATCGGTATACTGAGTTACCCGTGGTCTATGGTGACATGGAGATGCTTGATCGTGTGACAGAGCAGTCTATAGACTACGACCCTAGAGACCCGAAACAGGTTCGCCGCGCCACATTGGAAAGACTGGCATATTTGGAGTTTGCCGCCATGCGGGGGCTGCAATCAAGAAAATATGGACTGGCCCCTATCCTTATTCAGATCTACGGTGAACAACTGGGCGCACCCATCACGCTGACCGACGACGACAAAACCTATATTCGCCAGAAGGCCCAAGATATTTACAATGATCTGGAGGCAAAGCGCAACGCGTTAGGCCTGGGGCCTTTTAAGGATATTGAAGAGCCGCATTTCTCCGGCCTTGACCCTTTCCAGGACTATATAAAAGCCATGGGCGATAACGCCTTTTAACAGGCTTATATCATTCAAAGGATTGCACGGGTTGATAATGCTTATAAAAAATATCCGTTTATTAGCCAGTGCTGCCGTTATCGCAGCCCTGACGATTAGCGCCTATACGCTGCATAATGCAACCAGCCCAGGCGATAATAACCCAATGCCTGCTCAGAGGGGCGAACCTCCCCACTCGGTAAAACCCCTAGGCAACGATACCAGCACAGCGGCTCCTAATACTCGTACGCATGAACGGCTCCACCCGACAACCAACAATGGCCCGGCAATTGAATACCCCGACTATGTAAAAACAACCGATACCAGTGCCTATGGCCAAAATGCCCCGGTTTATCAGGCCTATGATGATACGCTGGAAGCCCTCGCAGAGGGGGGGATATTCTGGCCATGAAGGTACTGGCTGAGCGACTGACAGATCACCCCGCCCCCTATGACCCCAGCCTTACGGAAGAGGAAAATCTTAGACGCTCGAAAGAGCATCGACAAAAAAGGAATCGCTATTACGAACTGTCTCTGATCTATGGCGACATGGAAATCCTGGAGATAGCAGCTTCTATACTGCCTGACTCTTACGACCCACGCGACTCGGCACAGGTTCGTAGCACCGCATTGGACGAGCTGGCATACTGGGAATTCGCCGCCATGCGGGGGCTGCAAGCAAAAAAATATCAGCGGGTTCCCTGGGTCATTAAGAAATATAACCATCGCCTGGACACCCCCCTTGAGCTGACCAAAGACGACAAAACCTATATTCGTCAGAAAGCCCAAACCATCTACAACGACCTGGAAGCAAAGCGTATGGCACTGGGCCTGGGACCATTTAAAGATCTTGAAGATACCAAATACGCATATACACCTCCCGACTACGACCCGCTTCAGGATTATCTGGAAGCCATGGGCGATCACGCCTTTTAACCAAAGGGAAAACCGTGTCTGACCATCGTTTTAACAGCCAGCTCAGGCTCCCGCTATTTATCAGTTTGATAACTGTAAGTATCCCCCGGCAAAGCCGGGGGCTTTAGTTTTGTGAGCCGCTCAAAGCGGCCGTTACGGAACCTACGGTTCCTTGAGACCCCTGAAGGGGTCTACATCAATTTCAGTTGCTCTAACCGACGATCTTCCTGCTCTTGGTGCCGGATATAATTTCGGATTACTTCCTCGTCTCGACCTACCGTCGAGGCAAAATACCCTCTCGCCCAAAAACTCTGACCGACGTAGTTCTTTTTTCTATCAAAATATGTTCGGGCAATATGGATTGCACTCTTGCCCTTGATATAACCCACCACCTGCGACACCGCATACTTCGCCGGTATCGAGATCATCATATGCACATGATCCGGCATTAAATGACCTTCTTCTATCTGACTCTCTTTCTGCTTGGCCAGCCGATGAAATACCTCTTTCAGATCTCGGCGTATCTGACCAAATATCGCCTTACGGCGATATTTGGGAATGAACACTATGCGGTACTTACACTCCCATCGGGTGTGATTTAAACTCTCTACCTGTCTCATGGTTTCTCCTTTGCGTGGTGCTTGGCGGCTCACGCATTGGAGTTACTGTGAGACTTCTTTAAATGTCAAACTATGCCCGCCGCCCCAGCAAAGCTGGGGGGTCTCCCTTTTGTACTAGGGCCTGGCCGTATGCCGCTGACCAATCAACTCAGACAAAATCGTACCGGTAAGCCGCATAATCGGGCTGGGTGAATCATCTTTACGGCGCGACGCAATCACGGCAGTAGAGATACTTTGATCTTGTAGAGCTACGTAATCCACCCCTTCGTTTTGCAAACGACGCGCCCGCTGGGGCACCAGGGTAAACCCCATACCCGACGCCACCAGCGCCAGAGCCGTTTGTACATCGTTTACTTGCTGAATAACGTTTACGCTCAAACCACGTTGATAGAACATACCAAGAATAATGTCGGAAAAGTTTGGCCCCGGGGTAGCAGGAAACGAAATGAAAGGCATGGTCGCCAGAGTAGACATGGCCAATGGCTGGCTGGTCAGCGTGTGTGAAGCCGGTAACGCCGCCAGCAAAGGTTCGCGGTAAAGCAACTCCTGCTCTACTTCAGGGTCATCAATAAACAAGCGACCAAAACCAATGTCAATCTTGCCGCTCTTGAGCGCCTCAATTTGCTCGCGGGTTTTCAGGTCGTGCAAAACGATTTCCAAATTACTGTTTTTGCGCAAACGCCGAATCATCAGCGGCAATTCGTCGTAAAACACCGACGGCACAAACCCAATAGAAAATACGGTTTTACCATGCTGAGCAATACGCCGGGTATCGTCTACGGCAGCGTCCAGCTTGTCGAGAAGCTGTCGGGCTTTAGCCAAAAAATACTGCCCAGCCTCGGTCAACTCCAGCCCCCGTGGCAGGCGCACAAACAACTCAGCACCCACCTCTTCTTCCAGTTGCTTGATCTGGCGACTCAGGGGCGGCTGAGCAATAAACAGCTTTTCTGCTGCCCGCGTAAGGTTTAGTTCCTCTGCAACAACACAGAAGTAACGAAGGTGTCGCAACTCCATCCATACCTCCAAGGTATCGATCACTACTTATTCAATATTTGTTCGGGTATCGCAAAAGGCCTACTGTGAACGCCAGCCTAACGATTACATGACTTACGGAGCTTTCATGCCGGCAACTATTTATTCGGTCGACGCCATTCTCGTTGATATTCCAACGATACGCCCGCACAAGCTATCCATGACAACCATGGGCGTTCAAACCATGGTTATCGTTCGAATCAAAGATTCCGACGGCCTCGAGGGGCTAGGCGAAGCCACCACCATTGGCGGCCTTGCTTACGGCCCCGAAAGCCCCGAAAGCATCAAAACCAATATCGACCGCTACTTCACGCCCCTCATTAAAGGCATGCCGGCCGATAATATCAATACCTTAAAGGTAACTCTCGACAAAATACTGCGCGGCAATACATTGGCAAAGTCGGCGATCGAAACAGCCTTGCTCGACCTACAAGGCAAACGTTTGAACCGCACCGTAGCCGATTTGCTCGGCGGTGCTGTGCACCAGCACATCCCTGTATTGTGGACCCTGGCCAGCGGCGATACCCAACGCGATATCGAAGAGGCCCACAGCCTTATCGCCAGCAAACGCCACTGCGACTTCAAATTAAAAATCGGATCACGCCCGCTGATGGACGACGTTCGCCACGTAGCGGCTATCAAAGAGGCCGTAGGCAACAGCGCCAGTGTGCGTGTTGATGTGAACCAAGCGTGGGATGAAAACACGGCCTCTAGAGGCATGGCTGCATTGCAAGAGGCCGGCATTGATCTGGTAGAGCAGCCTACACCGATGAAAGACTTTTCAGCACTGGTGCGTTTGTCACAAAAATTTTATCTGCCCATTCTGGCAGACGAATCTGTAGCCGATGCCACCGACGGTTTCAAACTGGCCAAAGAAGGCTTCAGTGGCGCAGTTGCACTAAAGATTGCCAAGGCTGGCGGCCCTACCGGCGCGCTCAAATTGGCAGCCGTAGCCAGTGCCTCAGGCATGGGACTATACGGTGGCACACTGCTGGAAGGCACCATCGGCAGCGTAGCCTCATTACACGCCTGGGCCACGCTCGACACCCTCCACTGGGGTACCGAAATGTTTGGCCCACTGTTGCTCAAAGACGACATCGTCATCAACCCACTAAACTTTCATGAAAATGGCGTCGACCTGCCTACCGGGCCAGGTCTGGGTATTGAGATTGACGAAGACAAGCTGGCGCATTACCAACGCCGATAAACCAAACGCAAGGAGCCACCATGCTGTTTAAAGTAGAAATGATTGTCAAAATTCCCCAAGACATGCCCAGTGAACAGGTAGCAGAGACGCTTGCCAAAGAAAAAGCCTACTCGCAGGATCTACAGCGCCAAGGCAAGTGGCGACATATCTGGCGAATTAGCGGCCAATACGCCAACGTCAGTATTTTTGATGTAAAAGACAATACGGAATTACACGAAATTTTGTTGGGACTACCGTTGTTTCCCTACATGGAAATTTCAGTAGCCCCCCTGTGTCGTCACCCTTCTGCTATTAGAGAAGACGACAGCTAATACTAATTTGAACGCATAACAATGCGTCGACCATTGCTAAAGCAACAACCTGCAGGGCTGTGAAAAATAAACATAAATGTAAAGAAACCGACCGAGGAGTCGCTGCTATGACTGTAAAGATAATGCAATCTGAAGAAGTAAAAAACCTTCTGCACCGCGTTGCAGGCTTTGATAACAACGCAGGCAATCCACGCGCAAAAGAAATTATCTCACGCTTGGTTACCGATATATATCAAGCCATTGAAGACCTGGACATTACCCCAGAAGAGTTCTGGCGCGGCGTATACTTTTTGAATGAGCTGGGTCAAAACGTACCTGAAGCTGCATTGCTTGCTCCTGGCCTTGGTTTTGATCACTACCTCGACCTGCGCTTGGATGCCGAAGCCGAACAAGCAGGACTCAATGGCGGCACGCCACGCACAATTGAAGGCCCTTTGTATGTTGCCGGTGCACCCGAATCCGACGCGTTTGCCCGTATGGACGATGGTACACAAGATGGTGACGTGATGCTCCTTACCGGCCAGGTAACCGACACTAATGGTAACCCAGTAGCTGGTGCAATGGTTGACCTGTGGCACGCGGATACCAAAGGCGCTTACTCCTATTTCGACCCAACCCAAAGCGATTACAACCTGCGCCGCCGAATTAAAACCGATGCCAACGGCCGCTATACAGCCAGAAGCATTATTCCCAGTGGCTACGCGGTACCACCCGGTGGATCAACCGATACGGCGTTAACCCTGCTGGGTCGTCACGGCAATCGCCCTGCACATATTCATTACTTTGTAGCAAAGCCAGGCTTCGTTCACCTGACCACACAAATCAACCTTGCGGGTGACCAATACACCTACGACGATTTTGCATTTGGTACTCGTGAAGAACTGGTCGTACCTGCTATTGAAGGTGATCCAGCAGAAGGCGCTAAATACGATATCACTGGCCCCTTCAAAAAAGTGGAATTCAATATTCAGTTAGTGGCAACCGATGCAAAAGATTTGCAAGAACGCCATCTGCGTGAGCGCGCCTTGGAAAATTAATTTTTCATAAAGTTGCACGTTGTGTCTTCCTCCACAGTCAGGGGGAAGACCCTTTTTTCCGTTTGACATTATTTATCCGATAAAACAGGAGACGCCTGATGGCCAAGTTTGTCTCTCTCGCAGAGGCAGTAAATCAGTTCATTAACGACGGCGACACCGTCGCAATGGAAGGCTTTACGCACCTGATTCCCTTTGCCGCTGGGCACGAAATTATTCGCCAGCAAAAACGCAACTTAACCCTCGTTCGCATGACACCCGACCTCATCTACGATCAACTTATTGGTGCCGGCTGTGTGAAAAAGCTCGTATTTTCATGGGGCGGCAACCCAGGGGTTGGCTCGCTACACCGCTTACGCGATGCAGTCGAAAAAGGCTGGCCCACGCAGCTCGAACTGTTCGAACACAGTCACGCGGCCATGGCTAACGCCTATGAAGCCGGTGCAGCAGGGCTTCCCCTTGCGGTATTTCGTGGTTACATTGGCAGCGACCTGCCCAAAGTTAACTCACAGATTAAATTTATTGACTGCCCGTTTACCGGTGAACACCTGGCGGCAGTGCCGTCTATAAGACCAGACGTGACGGTTATTCATGCGCAAAAAGCCGACCATCAAGGCAACGTTCTCATTCAAGGTATCGTCGGCGTTCAAAAAGAAGCCGTACTGGCTGCCAGGCACAGCATCGTCACCGTTGAAGAAATCGTTGACGACCTCAACGCCGACATCAATGCCTGCGTTTTACCTAGCTGGTCGGTTAGCGCTATTGCATTGGCCCCCAAAGGTGCTATGCCCTCTTACG
Source organism: Cellvibrionaceae bacterium (assembly GCA_050289485.1). Classification (GTDB taxonomy): domain Bacteria; phylum Pseudomonadota; class Gammaproteobacteria; order Pseudomonadales; family Cellvibrionaceae; genus JBNKFV01. Next base: position 21,841 of record JBNKFV010000020.1, on the reverse strand, counting down.
CGCTGGGCTATTACGAACGCAGCAATGCATTTTATTTGGAGTGGGATGCCATCGCTCGCGACCGCGACAGTTTTCAGGCGTGGATAAACGAAAACGTGTTCAACAAGAGAGCCGATTAACATGAGTGTAGCGTTTACTTCTGCAGAAATGATGAGCATCACAGCGGCCCGGGCTCTAAACAGCAACATGACCTGTTTCGTAGGCATTGGCTTGCCCAGTGAAGCTGCCAACCTGGCACGCCTCACGCACGCCCCCGATATCACTCTGATTTATGAATCAGGCACCTTGCAAACCAAGCCCGATATTTTGCCGCTGTCAATTGGCGACGGCGAGCTGTGCAATACTGCACTGACCACGGTATCGGTACCCGAAATGTTTCGTTACTGGTTGCAAGGTGGCCACATTAGCGTGGGCTTTTTAGGCACAGCCCAAATTGATCGCTTTGCCAACTTAAACACCACATTGATTGGTGATTACCGCGAGCCCAAAGTACGCCTGCCTGGCGGCGGTGGTGCTCCCGAAATTGCGACCAATGCCAAAGAGGTATTTATCACCGTAAAACACAGCAAACGCACGTTTGTAAAAGACGTAGACTTTATTACTACCGTTGGTTTTGGTCGCGACGGTAAAGCCCGTGACAATGTACCCAATATCGGCAAAGGGCCAACCCAGGTGATTACCGATTTGTGCATTTTAAAACCTGATGCAACCACCAAAGAACTGGTCGTTACATCGCTTCACCCAGAGGTGACAAAAGAGCAAGTCATTGAGGCCACCGGCTGGGATATTCAGTTTGCGGATGCGCTCGACACCACACCTGCACCTACACAGCAGGAGCTTAATGTGCTGCGTGATTTAAAAGCTCGTACTACCGCACACCACCAAGGCCAACACTGAGCACGACTATGACTAACGTTTATCTTTGCTATCCACGTCGCACTGCCATTGGCCGCTTCGGCGGCACGCTGGCCAGCGTGCGTCCAGACGACCTTGCCGCGACGGTTTTTAAAGCCGTATTAGCCCAAGCCAGCGATTTAGATCCCGCCGCTATCGACGAAGTATTTATGGGCTGCGCCAACCAGGCCGGTGAAGACAACCGCAATGTTGCGCGCATGTCCGCTCTGTTAGCGCAATTACCTACCTCTGTACCTGGCACCACACTGAACCGCTTGTGTGGTTCGGGGATGGATGCGCTCGGCACCGCGTTTCGCGCCATTCGTGCTGGCGAAATGTCATTGGCTTTGGCTGGCGGTGTTGAATCGATGTCTCGCGCACCTTTTGTGATGGGCAAAGCCGACAGCGCGTTTTCACGCACCCAATCCATTGAAGATACCACCATCGGCTGGCGCTTTATCAACCCGTTGATGAAACAACAGTACGGCGTTGACTCTATGCCGGAAACGGCAGAAAACGTGGCAGAACAATTTTCCATTTCCCGCGAAGACCAGGATGCGTTTGCACTGGCATCGCAAAGCAAGGCTGCGGCAGCACAGGCAGCCGGTATTTTTGCGGAGGAAATTACCCCGGTAGCCATTCCACGCCGCAAACAAGAGCCTCTCATATTTAATACCGACGAACACCTGCGTGCTACGTCACTGGAAAAACTGGCAGCCCTGCCAACCCCGTTCCGCCAAGGTGGCAGTGTTACCGCTGGCAACGCCTCAGGCGTAAACGATGGCGCTGCCGCCATGTTGGTTGCCAGTGAAGAGGCGGTAAAAACCCACAACCTGCAGCCCTTGGCCAGAATCATGGGCATGGCAACGGCGGGGGTTGAACCACGCATCATGGGTATTGGTCCAGTACCTGCCACACAAAAACTGTTACAGCGTATGCAACTCACGGTGAAAGATCTCGACCTTATCGAGCTTAACGAGGCCTTTGCTGCACAAGGCCTAGCCGTTATGCGCGAATTAGGCATTGATGACAACGACCCACGCGTAAACCCCAACGGTGGCGCGATTGCATTAGGGCATCCACTGGGCATGTCTGGTGCACGCCTGGCCATGACCGCTGCACATCAACTGCAACGCACCGGCGGCCGCTATGCTCTTTGCACTATGTGTGTGGGTGTGGGTCAGGGCATTGCCCTAATGATTGAAAAAGTTTAACGGTTAATTTTATGGCTTTTTTTTCACACAACCAGCGCACCATCTGCTATCGCCTGCTAGGCGATAGCAATAAACCCTTGCTGATAATGGCCCACCCTCTGGGCATGAGTCAGCTGGTATGGGATGCAATGCTTCCCGCGCTACTGCCGCACCTATGTGTATTAACATGGGATCTACCCGGGCATGGCAACAGCGAAGGCTGGCCCACAGATAGCCCAGCGATCACCCCCGAAGATTTAGCGCAAGAAGTCATTGCCTTAGCAACACTGGCCAAGGCCGAATCGTTTCATTTTATTGGCACATCGATCGGAGGCGTTGCTGGTCAGCAATTGCTGCACCACCACCGTGAGCGTTTATTATCTGCCACGCTAACGAATACCGGTGCTACGATTGGCACTGCTGATGGCTGGCAACAACGCGCCGAAAGTATTATGCGAAAAGGGTTAGCAGCCATGGCGGTTGATATTGTGCCACGCTGGTTCAGCACCCTCACTGCAGCCGCACAGCCTGCACTACTCAAAGGCTGGCAATACACCATGGGCCAAGGCGACAAACGCAGCTACGCGTTACTGTGCGAGATGCTGGGGCGGGTCAATTTTAGCGGCCAGACTGCCGATAAAAGCCTGCCGTTACAGTTAATCGGTGGTACCGGCGATGTAGCAACACCACCGGACACCCTCGCTACACTAGCAGAAAATCTGCAAACCAGCGGGCCGGTTATTATTGCCGACGCAGGCCATGTACCCTCTATCGAAGCACCAACTGAGCTCTGCGAGTTACTACTTGGCTTACTAAACCGTTAAGCACAAACAAAAAAGCCGTCGAATAACGACGGCTTTTTATTGATTAACCAGCCGCTGACCATGCTGATTTATTTTCCAGAAAAACCTCGCGTAAGGTTTTCGGGTTACGCCCCGTAATCAATTTAAAGTGATGAGATAAAATTGCAAAATACCCCTCACGCACGCTGCGCTCATAAGACACCATTTCCAGGCTCGCCCACCCCGGCATACCGGGGACAAAATCACGCGGCACCCCCAATGAATCCCAGTATTTTAATTTACCTTCATCGTCTACTTCATCGCAGGCAATATGTTTACCCGTTAAGTCGTTGACCAGCGCAACCACATCTCTGAAGCTTAACAACTCCGGCCCGCTGACTTCGTACGTAGAGTTGTCGTGCTTATTCGTAGTCGTCACCAATACGGCAACCGCCGCCGCAACGGCGTCGGCTTTTGAAATCATTGCCAAACTACCACCTTCACTGCAAAAGGTCAGCTTGCCTTCGGCAATCGCGCCCGGCGCAATCATATTACTGTACACCTCGGCATACTGGCTGTTGCGCAAATTGGTATAGGTGATGCCACTATCACGCAGCAGATTTTCTGTATACAAATGGTCGGCAGTAGACAACCCCGGACACTGCGGATTAACCCCCACACTGGAGGTATACACAATGTGTTTTACCCCCGCTTTTACTGCACCTTCAATGGCGTTTTTATGCTGCTGCTGGCGATGCGTGCCAATATCCAGCGTGCTGATCAGCAGCATTTTATCGGCACCGGCAAAGGTGTGCTGCAGAGTATCAGGCGACTCATCAAAGTCCCCTTGTCGTATCTCACACCCTTTTTCGGCAAACGCTGCCAGCTTGTCTGGGCTGCGCGAAATCAGTATTAAATCGGCTGGATTCACCTGCTGCAGTAATTGTTGCACCGCTAAACGGCCAAACTCGCCAGAGGCGCCTGTGATAAGAAGCTTCATAGATTAAATCCTGTTACGTTTGTCATTGTTATCGTTATAAGTTGCTGGCCTGCTACAAGGCCAACAACTTTAAGACCTGTTACGGGTAAAGCCGCCAATTCAAATAAGCGTTAACAGGCACTGTACTGCAAACGAAATTACCTTACACTGTAAGGCCAAGTCAACTAACACGCACTGAGAACACACATGGCACTAAACCAACAGCAGGTTATTGAGGCAGCCTTTACGTTGCTTAACGACAATGGGCTTAGTGGCGTATCGCTGCGCAACCTGGCCGAACTACTTAAGGTAAAAGCGCCTTCGCTGGCTTGGCATATCACCAATAAATCCACGTTACTGGCGCTTATGAATCAAAGTTTGTTTTATCGGGTATTCGAAACGATTCCGCCGTGCACCAACGCTAGAGATTGGCTGCTGGAATTCGGTAATGCCCTGTGGCGCATGCAATGCTCCGTACGCGACTCGGCAGCACTGCTCAATGCCATGGAATACCATCCCGACATCAGCAACAACATGAAAAAGGCGCTGGTTCAGCACCTACAGAAACATGGCCTCACCACGCCGGCCGGTATGCAAGCTCAATCTGCCGTACAGGCATTAATTCTGGGCTGGTCAACGTTTTATCAGAGTCAGCAAATGCCTTACATTGCCGAGCAAATCAACGTAGATGAGACAATTACCCGCAGCTTGCGTGCGCTGGTAGATGGTATGGCGGCGCAGTCTAGCAACTTTGGTATGTAACGTTACTGCGCTGCGTGTTTTGAAAGGATTTTACCCTGCCAGATAAAATCAACAGGCCACAGTTTTTGTGAGCCCGTGTCGTACTCGGCCCACAATTGCCCATAGGTTTTACCGCTTGGCAGGTGTTCAAGGTTAGGCGCTATTTCTGCCAGTGGCAGCAATACAAACGCATTTTTGGTGGTTTCACCGCGCGGCAAGGTGATGCCACCAAAGGTACCCACACAATCGCCGTAAAGCAGAATATCAATATCCAGGGTACGCGGACCAAACTTCGGATCCCGTCGGCAACGATTATTATCGGCTTCAATCTGACGCAGCAGCTTCGATAAATCTGCCAGCGCCAAATCAGTTTCAATGACCACTACCAGGTTATAAAAATTGGAGCCATCGAACCCCACCGGTAAACTTTCGTAGATGCTCGAAATAACCAGCTGGCCAAAGTGATGCTGCAATGCATCCAGAGCTGCCACAATGTACCGTTCACGATCTATATTACTGCCCAGACTTAAATAAACTGTATTCATCATGTCGTTACCCCAACTCGGGCAAACCAGAAGAAGGCCGCTCGCCACGCTCAATTAATATGCCCACATTACTCGCTTGCCGCAGTACACCACCTTTATTCAAACGCAAACGCAGCCAGCACACGCCAAACTCTTCGCGCACAATACGGGCAACTTCTTCAGCCATAGTTTCAATCAGCAAAAACTCGCTCTCACCCACAAACTGAATCAAGCGTTTAGACACAGCTTTGTAGTTGAGTGCATATTGAATATCATCAGTGGCGGCTGCTTGGCGAATATCAGTAGCCATTTCCAGATCAAGGCTCACCGTTTGGCGTACTTCACGCTCCCAGTCATAGATACCAATAATGGTATCGATGCGCAGATCACTGATAAAAACAATATCCATTCAATAGCCTTCTTCTACTGGTGCCATCCCACCCTAAACCGCAGGGCAAACCTTGTTATTGTAAAAACTCTTCAACGCAACCAGCGCTAAATAGCACCGAGTTCGTTCATTGGCCAGCGTGGGCGCACCATCACACCCAAGGGCTCATTAGCCCCGGCCTGCAAGCGTTGAAAGCCAGCGTAAGCGATCATGGCACCGTTGTCGGTACAAAATTCGTGGCGGGCATAATAAGCGCGAGCTCCAATTTTCTTGAAAGCTTTTTCCAAGGCCTCCCGTAAACGCACATTCGCGGATACACCACCCGCTACCACCAGAGTCTTCATGCCGGTTTGCTCAAGGGCGCGGCGACACTTGATCACCAAGGTATCCACCACGGCCTCTTGAAAAGCACAGGCAATATCAGCACAGGTCTGCTCATCGGGTAGGCCATCAGGTTGTTTGTGGTCGGCAATGGTGTTCATTGTATAGGTTTTCAAGCCACTAAAACTCATATCCAGGCCTGGCCGGTCAACCATAGGGCGAGGGAAAACAAAACGCCCAGGCTCACCTTTTTCTGCCAGTTTGGCAATGCGCGGCCCACCGGGATAGTCCAGATCCAGCATTTTCGCGGCCTTATCAAAAGCCTCACCGGCGGCATCGTCCAGCGACTCACCCAAAATAGTATATTGGCCAATACCATCAACCTGCACTAACTGCGTGTGCCCTCCCGAAACCAACAGCGCCACAAACGGAAACGCAGGCGGGTTTTCCTCCAGCATGGGTGCCAGCAAATGGCCTTCCATATGATGCACACCAATTGCTGGAATTTGCCAGGCATAGGCCAGAGCCCGCCCCACGCAAGCGCCGACCATCAAGGCGCCAATTAAACCGGGCCCCGACGTATAGGCAATCGCGTTAATATCGCTGGCGCCGGTATTACTGGCCGACATTACCTCGCGAATCAATGGCAGCAATTTGCGTACATGGTCACGCGATGCCAATTCCGGCACCACGCCACCGTACTCGGCATGCACGGCTACCTGACTATACAGGGCATGGCTCAGCAGCCCCTGCTCACTGTCGTAGATGGCAACACCCGTTTCATCGCACGAGGTTTCAATCCCCAATACCCGCATAACGCTTTCACACCTATTGTCTGCCGCTAATTATTGCAGCAGAACCTAAATTCATCTGTCAGCGGCGCATTCTAAACACAGCACCGGCCAAGCTCCACCGATTAGACCAGAAATATGCCAGACACCCGGTGAAAAGCCCCTTTTTTGGGTAGCGCGCCCCTTATTTGGCAACAAACACAAAATAATGTGGGTTCCAGGCCTATTTATGCGGCTTTAGAGTGTTGCTAGTGAACAATGAAAGCGCTAGAATCTGCGCCCTCGAATTATGGGTCTGTGGTTCTCAATCGACGATATCAGGCCCTATTGGTTTAACAAACACAGGTAACAGCATGCCTTCAGTAAAGATTAAAGAAAACGAGCCATTCGACGTTGCACTGCGTCGCTTCAAGCGTTCTTGTGAAAAAGCCGGTGTTCTGGCTGAAGTTCGTCGTCGCGAACACTACGAGAAACCAACTGCCGTTCGCAAGCGCCAAGCTGCTGCTGCAGTAAAGCGTCACGCTAAGAAAGTTCAGCGCGAAACCCGCAAGTTTCAGCGTTTGTACTAATCGCTACGTTTCTGCTGCTACCTGGCCCAATATAGTGTATTGGGCCTTGGCAACACACTGACGCTATGTCTGACAACCTCAAACAGCAAATCTCAGCCGCCGTTAAAGATGCCATGCGCGCTAAAGACAAGCCGCGCCTGGGTGTTTTGCGCTTGATTCAAGCTGAATTCAAACGCATTGAGGTAGATGAGCGTATCGAGCTCGATGACGCTCGCGTGCTGGCTGTGCTCGATAAAATGAACAAGCAGCGTCGCGACTCTCACAAGCAGTACACCGATGCCGGCCGCACAGACTTGGCCGAACAAGAGAGCTTCGAAATCAGCATTATTTCAGAGTTTTTACCTGCCGCGCTTTCCCAAGACGAGATCAACACACTGGTCGACCAGGCAATTGCCAACAGCGGTGCAGAATCTGCAAAAGACATGGGCAAGGTCATGGGCATTATCAAGCCACAAGTGCAGGGCCGCGCCGACATGGGCAAAGTAAGCCAGCTGATTAAAGCCAAACTCAGCTAACCTTCTCGATTTCTTTTACTAGCGCACAGCGTAGTTTGCGTTAGAATCACGTTCCATTACCCCTTTTCTATCGCGGTAGATACCACTTGTCATGCGGAGCCCAGACCAGATGAAAGGCAGAATCCCACAAGCCTTTATCGATGACCTGCTCGAACGCGTTGACATTGTTGATGTGGTAGACAGCCGGGTTAAGCTAAAGAAAACCGGCAAAAACTACGCCGCCTGCTGCCCCTTTCACGATGAAAAAACTCCATCGTTTACCGTTACCCCCGACAAACAGTTTTATTACTGCTTTGGCTGCGGTGCCAGCGGCAACGCCCTGGGATTCATCATGGAGTACGAACGCCTCGATTTTCCCGCCGCAGTAGAAAGCCTGGCCCGCGTAGCGGGTATGGAAGTACCCAGAGAAAATCAGCGCTCCCCCGAGCAAGAAGCCAAAGAACGCACACGTAAAAAAATCTACTCGCTACTGGATCAGGCGGCCCAGTTTTACGAACAACAGTTACGTCAACACCCCACCAAAGCACAGGCAGTAAACTACCTGAAGCGCCGCGAATTAACCGGCCAAATTTGCAAACAGTTTGCCATGGGGTATGCCCCCCCCGGCTGGGACAATCTGCTGAAAACCCTCGGCACCAGCGCCGAAGAACGCCGAGGCCTACTCGATGCAGGTTTACTCATCGAACGCCCGGAAGACAAAAAAACCTACGACCGCTTTCGCCACCGCATCATGTTTCCCATACGTGATGTGCGCGGCCGCGTCATCGGTTTTGGTGGCCGCGTACTCGACAACAGCAAGCCCAAATACCTTAACTCACCAGAAACACAGGTATTCCACAAAGGCGAAGAGCTATACGGCCTCTACGAAGCCCGCCAGGCGCTATCTACTATCCCCCGGCTACTGGTAGTAGAAGGCTATATGGACGTAGTGGCACTGGCCCAGTTCGACATTCGCTACGCCGTTGCCACACTGGGCACCGCCTGCGGAGAAGAACACTTGAAACGTGCCTTTAAATACACCAACGAAGTAGTCTTTTGTTTTGATGGCGATGCCGCCGGACGCAGCGCCGCGCGCCGCGCCCTGATGAATTCGCTAGGCAGCATGGAAGATGGCCGCCAGATTCGTTTTTTGTTTTTACCCGAAGGCGAAGATCCCGACACACTCGTGCGCCAGATAGGCCCAGAGAAATTTACCCGCATGGTCAACAACGGGGTACCGTTAGAGGAGTACTTGTTTGAGGCCATCAGCGAAGATATCGACTGCAAAACCATGGAGGGCCGCGCCCGCCTCAGCAAGCGTGCCGCACCCTTATTAGAAAAGCTCCCCAAAGGGGTTTACCGCGAACTGATGTTCGACAACCTGGCCAACCGCACCGGTCTAAGCCGCGACACCCTGCACGATCTCACCCAAACAGCCATCGAAAAACAACTGTTTAGTGAACCTGCCACGCGTGAAGGCAACCCAGAACAAGCCTTAGAGCAAGACCGTCAGCGGCCAACTACCCAGCAGGCGACTCACCAGCCTCAAACCGCCGCCCCCCAGGCACCGCAGCCCCTTACCAGCGAAGCCTACCAGTGGGCCGCCATACCTGAAGCACCGCCGCTGCCTGACGAAGAAGACGTGCCCGACTACCTGACCACACCAGAAATACCAACCGCACCGGTAGTCAATCGGCAACTAAAACTAGTAATCAAAGCGACAGCGCTGTTGTTACACTCACCAGAGCTGGCATCCGAGCTAGAAATACCTAACAAACTTAATGAAATAAACGACCCCGCTACCCAACGGTTTTTTACCATTTGCCACTTGCTAAAAGAGCGCCCGCATTTCAAGGCAAACCATATTATTGGCCACTGGCAAGGCCGTTATGGCACCGATGCAGCCGCCCCGATTATTGAACTAATACACAAAGCCGAACTCTACGCCGAAGCCAAGTCGCTGGACGAGCACGACACCAAAGCTGAACTACTGGGCGCCTTAAGCCGTATCAGCCGAGAATTGGAAAAAAGTGACTATTTGCAAACATTGCAAAACCTCAGCAAAAAACGCATCAGCGACCTCACAGATGACGAAAAGCAGCAATATTTATCGGCTCAGCAGTTTTTAGCGCGTTTATAACTACAACTTTTACACCCTCTATTCGAAATAATGCGGCGATGGGTCTACGCTGCTAGGGGAAAACAATGAGATTTATGGTCTAACTAGTGAATAAAACCTTGATTTCCTAGAACACAAGGCAATATATGCAGTATAATTGCGCGTTTTACTCGCGCACAATTTAGCTTAAACAGGGGCTCGAATGTCCGGAAAATCGCAACAACAATCCCGCATCAAAGAGTTGATTGCTCTTGGTAAAGAGCAAGGTTATCTCACCTATGCAGAGGTGAACGATCACCTGCCGGAAGATATCTCCGATCCAGATCAGGTCGAAGACATCATTCAAATGATCAATGACATGGGTATCCGCGTTTATGAGACTGCGCCAGACGCAGAAACCCTGTTAATGACCGATGGTGACGCCTCGCCAGACGAGATCGCAGCCGCCGAAGCGGCAGCAGCTCTCGCGGCAGTAGAAACCGAAGCAGGCCGCACCACCGACCCAGTGCGCATGTACATGCGTGAAATGGGTACCGTTGAACTGCTGACCCGCGAAGGCGAAATCGCCATTGCCAAGCGCATCGAAGAAGGCACCCGCGAACTGATGCACTCGCTGGCATTCTGGCCAGATACCGTTAAAAAAATCATCGACGAATACGATCTCGTTGAGAAAGAGGAGCGCCGCCTGGCCGACGTCATTATCGGCTGGCTCGACCCCGCTGACGAAGTACCCAGCGCCCAACAGATCAAAGAAATGTCGCAAGAAGCAGCGGCCAATAAAGCGGCAGCGGCCAAGAAAGATGGCGACAATGACGACGATGAAGACGGCGACGACGTTGACTCAGACGACGACGATGCCAACGAAAGTGGCGTAGACCCAGAAGAGGCACGTACCCGCTTTGAAGCGCTGCGTAAGCAACTGGCAAAAACCGTTAAGGTGCAAGACAAACACGGTCGCACCAGCAAGCAAGCCCGTAAAGAGCTTGATGCCCTGGGTGAAATCTTCAAGTTTTTCAAACTGCCGCCGCGTCAGTTCGACCCTATCTACGACTATGTGCGCAGTGTACTGGCGCGCGTGCGCTATGAAGAACGCAGCATCATGAACGCCTGTGTACGCAAAGCAAGAATGCCGCGCAAGCAGTTCATCAAAGAGTTTCCAGGCAACGAAACCAACGAAGATTGGATTCCAAAACTGCTGAAAACCAGCAAAGACTTCTCCGACGCCCTTGCCCTTGAGGCAGATGACATTGTGCGCGCCCAGCGTCGCCTGAAAATCATTGAAGAAGAAGCCAAGCTTGGGCTCACAGAAATCAAAGAAATCAACCGTAACATGTCGATTGGCGAAGCCCGTGCTCGCCGCGCGAAAAAAGAAATGGTTGAGGCCAACCTGCGCCTGGTGATTTCTATCGCTAAGAAATACACCAACCGCGGCCTGCAATTCCTCGACCTGATTCAGGAAGGCAACATCGGCTTGATGAAAGCGGTAGACAAATTTGAATATCGCCGCGGTTACAAGTTTTCGACTTATGCCACCTGGTGGATTCGGCAGGCCATTACGCGCTCCATTGCCGACCAGGCACGTACCATTCGTATTCCGGTACATATGATCGAAACCATTAACAAGCTGAACCGTGTATCACGCCAAATGCTTCAGGAGATGGGCCGCGAGCCAACCCCGGAAGAACTGGGCGAACGCATGGATATGCCGGAAGATAAAATTCGTCGCGTACTGAAAATCGCGAAAGAGCCGATCTCCATGGAAACCCCCATTGGTGATGACGAAGATTCGCATTTGGGCGACTTTATCGAGGACATTACCATCTCCTCACCGGTAGACTCAGCCACCGACGAAGGCCTTACCGAAGCCACCCGCGAAGTGCTTTCTGGCCTTACCGCCCGCGAAGCCAAAGTGTTGCGTATGCGTTTTGGTATTAACATGAATACCGACCACACGCTGGAAGAAGTAGGCAAACAGTTTGATGTAACCCGCGAGCGGATTCGTCAGATTGAGGCCAAAGCGCTGCGCAAACTGCGCCACCCATCGCGCTCTGACCACCTGCGTAGCTTCCTCGACGAATAATCGAGAAGCCACTCCCCACCCCACAAAAGCCAGCTTATGCTGGCTTTTGTTTTATTTGCGCCCATACCTGTGCTATAGAGTTTTAATCATTTATAGCATCAAGGTCGCTCATGCATCCCCACTACCCTCACCTGTTTACTCCGCTTGACTTGGGTTTCACTGCCCTCCCTAACCGCATACTGATGGGCTCAATGCATACGGGGCTTGAAGAAGCGCCCAATGGCTTTGCCCGTATGGCCGCTTTTTATGCCCAACGGGCTCGCGGCGGCGCCGGCCTGATCGTCACCGGTGGCTTTGGCCCCAATGAACGCGCCGGCATCAGCACCCATTCGAGCCAGCTCAACAACGACACCGAAGCCAAACACCGGCTTATCACCCAAGCCGTGCACGACGAAGGTGGCAAAATCTGCCTGCAAATTCTGCATACCGGCCGCTATGCCTACCACCCTACCCCCATTGCTCCCTCGGCTATTCAGGCGCCGATTAATCCATTCAAGCCCGAAGCCGCCAGCGAAGCACAAATTCAACAACAAATAGCCGACTACGTTGCCACCGCCAAACTCGCACAAGCAGCGGGTTACGACGGTGTAGAAATCATGGGCTCAGAGGGCTACTTTCTTAATCAGTTTATCGCCCAGCGCACCAACCAGCGCAACGACGACTGGGGCGGCAGCTATGCCAACCGCATTCGTTTACCGATCGAAGTGGTAACACAAGTTCGCGCTGCCGTTGGCAGCCACTTTATTATCATCTACCGCCTTTCCATGCTCGACCTGGTAGAGGGCGGCAGTAGCGCCGATGAAATCATTGAGCTGGGGCAGGCCATCGAAAAAGCCGGTGCAACCCTACTCAATACCGGTATTGGTTGGCACGAGGCCCGCATCCCTACCATTGCCACCAAAGTGCCCAGAGGGGCCTTTACCTGGGTAACCGCCACCTTTAAACAGCATTTTTCCATACCGGTGATTACCTCCAACCGTATCAACATGCCCGACACCGCCGAAGCCATTCTCGCCCGCGGCGACGCCGATATGGTCTCTATGGCGCGCCCATTTCTGGCCGACCCACAGTTTGTGCGCAAGGCGCAACACAACCAAAGCCACCTGATCAATACCTGCATAGGCTGCAATCAGGCATGCCTGGACCAAGTATTTGAACAAAAGGTGGCCAGCTGCCTGGTCAACCCCTTGGCCTGCCACGAAACCGAGCTAACCCTTCAGCCCACAGCCCACCCCAAACGTCTGGCCGTGGTGGGCGCGGGGCCAGCAGGGCTCAGTTTTGCTGCTGCCGCAGCAGAACGTGGCCATCAGGTAACCTTGTACGATGCGGCCCCTACCCTGGGTGGACAGTTTAATCTAGCCCGTAAAATACCCGGCAAAGCCGAGTTCAACGAAACCCTGCGCTACTTTCACGAAATGCTCAGAGCGCATCATGTAACCCTGCACACCAACACCCAGGTAACGGCCGCCATGCTCAACCACAGCCACTACGACGCCGTGATACTCGCTACCGGCATCACCCCGCGAACGCCCGCCATACCGGGCATAGACCACCCTAGTGTGGTGAGCTATATCGATGTAATCAGCGGCAAGGTAACCGTGGGCAAACGTGTGGCCATTATTGGTGCTGGGGGTATCGGCTTCGACACAGCAGAACTACTAAGCCATAACGGCGACGACAGCAGCGAGAACATTCCCCGTTTTATGGCCGAATGGGGTATTGATATGACACTCCACGCCCGCGGCGGCATCGAAGGGGTAACACCACAACCCTCACCGTCACCACGCACTATTTACCTGCTGCAACGCAAAGCCAGCAAAATGGGCGCAGGCCTGGGTAAAACCACCGGCTGGGCACACCGGCTAGGACTGCAACACAAAGGCGTGCATTTTTTAAACGGCTGCGAATACCTGAAGATAGACGATCAAGGGCTGCACCTGCGGCGTAACAACCAAGAACAATGCCTTGCCGTTGACCATATTGTGATCTGCGCCGGGCAAGAGCCTAACCGCAACCTCTGCGAGGGCCTCAACAAGCCCTACCACCTGATTGGCGGCGCCGACGTAGCCACCGAACTCGACGCCAAACGCGCTATTCATCAAGCCACCGTGCTAGCCAGCAAAATCTAACAGGTTAAACCATAACCAATTGATAAATAGGCAAATTTGAAGTGTTAGAAAACTAGCGTATAGCGTTGTTGATACGTATAATGCCGGCCAAGCTAAGCCCCGCTCGGGGCTGCACACAGTTAAAGGGCCTTTAGCTCAGTTGGTTAGAGCATCCGACTCATAATCGGCAGGTCCCCAGTTCAAGTCTGGGAAGGCCCACCATATCAAGGCCCCGAGCCATAAGGTTTTCGGGGCTTTTTATTTTGCGGCAAGCGCTCTTGAAAAATGATTACACGGACTTACATAAGCTCAATGGGCATGATGTAAAATCTAATAAACATAGCGAGGATGCAATCGATCGTGGCTGACGAATTTCACTACCCTCCGGATTTATTTGAGTTATTGGTCAATGCAATTGCACGCCTAAATAAAGCCAAAAAGGGAGTGGTATTGTTTCTCCGCGGAGCCGGTGTTGACGAGCAAGACCTGGCCGAAATGGATCGCACAGTCCGTACTGATCCCGCCTCAACAAACAAGTTTGAAATCGCCCGAAATATTCTTGAGAAAGTTAATGCCCGAGGCGACAGCGGTTTACGAGCACGAAGAGAGATAATCAAGCGGGTAGTCGAGTTTGAAAACTTTGAAACGTGCTGGGAGAACGACCGACTAATAGCCAAGGGACTTATTGCCAGTATCCGCGAAGCCGTTAATACGAAAGACTCATTTACACGCATGAAGCAAGAGCGGGACAGGGAGCGTGAAGAAGCACAAGCTAAAGCACGACAGGAGCGCGAAGCTACTGCTCAACGTAAGTCACAGATAGATGATGTTAATAGACGCCTGACTTCACTCTTTGGGATGAACGACAAACCGCAAGAGCGCGGCAAGATCCTAGAATCCGTTCTGAATGATTTATTTAAGGCTTACGGCATTCTGGTTCGGGAAGACTTCCGCCGCAAAGACCCAGATAGCAATGTAGTACTTGAACAAATTGATGGCATTATCGAGCTGAATGGCGTCGTGTATCTAGTCGAAATGAAATGGCTTAAAGATCCAGTAGGCATCGCCGAGTTTTCACCACACTTGGTGCGCTTATTTGGTAGAGCAAATGCTCACGGCATATTTATCGCATCTAATGGCTTCACTGAACCTGTTTTGAAAGAATGCACAAACGCACTTAATCAGCGGACGATGTTTTTATGCTCACTCCAAGAGATAGTGATGCTCTTGCAAAGACAGGACGACCTGCTGAACCTGCTAAAAAGAAAATCTCAAGCCGCCGTTATAGACAAGAACCCCTTCCTCGAAATCCTCGCTTAAATTCGGCATACGCACGGCAACTTCTCACCCGAATGCATGTGGCTATGACAGCCTAAACCGGCACACGCCAGCTACAGCGACCGCACAACCCGACTCTTGCAAACCAATAGGGTCAAAACCAATAGAAAACCAATAGGGTCAGAGTCATTGATTCCATGAGAAATGGGGACAGATCTATTTTTCAGCTATGAATAAGCTCGCCAAGCCTCCTTCTGAGAAATGGGGACAGATCGAACCAATAGGGTCAGAGTCATTGACTCCAAAAGAAATCTAAAAAATCAACAACATTGCTAAATGTGTCGCCTTGTGGTGCCTCTCAGTTCTTGAAGTACTTGATGCAAGATTCAACCTGACCCCAAAACCCCGTTATCCCTGATTAAAATTGCCTGTTAAAAACCAATAGGGTCAGAGTCATTGATTCCAAAAGAAATCTAAAAAAGCGACAACATTGCTAAATGTGTCGCCTTGTGGTGCTTCTCAGTTCTTGAAGTACTTGATGCAAGATTCAAGACCTGCCTCCTAAACCCTGTACATGCTACCCAATGTGTCGAAATAATCTGGAAAAATCGACATATGCTCACAACATGTCGAAAAATCCGAAAATATAAACATGATATATCCCCAATCAGCCATGCAGAGGGCCCAGCGTGAGCGAGCCGGCAGCCTCTCATCTTCAAGCCGGCCCAGCCGAGGCAAAGATAGCTACCTTAGAAACCTTTGCCGATATCACACATTAAATACCCTCAAAATTGGGTATTAATACCGTATAACGCTTACCAACTTTACGCTAACACCAGCAAATACTGCTTTGCTACCCGCCATTTGCAGTGCCCATTTGGCATTCACAAACTGGCGTTCACAAAACTGTCACGTCCAATGCACGCCAGGCCGCTGCCCGGTATGTGAAACCAACGGTCTCTACCCCCTAACCATGATCTAAACCGGTAAAACTGTTAGAATCCCCCTCCTTTGCTGTAGCTGGGCACATTCTGGGCCCGCAGTATTCTGATACAACTGTCTATGCAGCGCCTTTACCTTAGCCGTTAGCCTGTAAACTCTGGAAATACCTTGTCGAATCTATCCGTATCTAAAAAAAGTAACTTTCGCTTTTTTCTGCACTACATTGCCCAACATAAAGGGTCATACGGCCTTGGGGTGGTCATGCTACTGGCCTCTAACTGGCTGGCAGTTAGCATACCGCAAAAAGTCGGGACGTCTATCGACCTCTTAAAAGACTCGTTATTGGAAAACCAAACCCAATTCAACACCCTAGTGGCGTTGATTATTTTTCTGGCGCTCGCCATGATGGTTACGCGAACACTCTCCAGAATTCTCTTTTTCAATCCAGGCCGAGCCATTGAGCGCGACTTAAAAAACGAAGCGTTTGCAAAACTCACTAGGCTGCAGCGTGGCTTTCATGAGCAATATCCCACCGGCACACTGATTTCTATTGTGAACAACGATATCAACGGTATTCGTGCTCTGGCCGGCGTGGTGATGTTACAGGTATTTAATATCAGTTTTGCCTTGTCATTTACACCCTACAAAATGTGGCAGTTGTCACCACACTTGACGCTCTATTGCATGGTACCCGTGCTGACTACGTTTCTGGTATCACACCGGGCAATCGGCAGAATGCGGCAGATAATGAAGCAGCGCATGGTGGAGCTGCAAACATTGTCGACGCGCTCCGTCGAATTGCTAACCGGTATCGAAGTGATTAAGTCGAGCCAAATTTACAGCTGGGCTCGTTCAGAATTTGCAAAAGACAACGAGCTGCTGGCAGCACGGTCGGTAAAACTGGCAAAAATCCGTACCTTGGTTATTCCAATTTTGGGCTATACCGACCGCATTATGAAGGTACTCATTATCGCCGTTGGTGGTACCTATGTGATTCAATCTCAGTTAACCCTTGGCGACACGGTAGCATTTTTAACCTACGCCACCTTGCTGGCCATGCCGTTTTTCTCGTTGGCGATGATTTTTTCAGGTTTACAAAACGGTATGGTAAGTGTGGAAAGCTTACGTAAAATCTTGGATCAGGAAACGCCAGCGCAAGACGACAAACACTTGCCTGAGGTAGAGCAGCAGAAACTGTTTAGTACCGGAGTGAGCATTAAAAACCTGAGTTTCACCTATCCAAACCAAACGACTCCCGCGTTAAACAATGTCAGCTTTGACATTCGCCCTGGTCAGACCATTGGTATTTTGGGGCAAGTAGGCTCTGGTAAAACCACACTGGTAAACTGCCTGAATCGACACTTGGATGTTGAGCCAAATACCATTTTTATCGACCATCATGATATCACCACACTGTCGCGCAAAGATTTACGCAGTGCGGTGCGCACCATTACCCAAGATCCGTTTCTATTTTCTGATACGGTGGCAAACAATATTCGCTTCAGTGCTGGCGATCAAAACGAACAATCACTGAGCGATGTGTTGTATGCGAGTGATATGCTCAAGGAAGTACAGAAGTTTCCCAGTAAAGAAGACACGCTCGTTGGCGAAAAAGGTATTTTATTATCTGGCGGACAAAAGCAACGGCTAAGCTTGGCCCGCGCCATGTATACGCCGTCCAAACTAATGATTTTGGATAACGTACTCTCTGCCGTAGACAACGAAACCGAACGCTTTTTGTTGAATCAAATATTCGAAAACATGCAAAGCCAAAGTATCTTGATTGTGTCGCACCGCGCCACCGTTTTGGAGCGAGTGGACTACATTCTGGTGTTGGAAAATGGCGAAATTGTTGCCCGCGGCACCCATGAAGAACTACTACAACACTCACCGCTATATAGACAAACGTGGCAACTGCAATCTGAGGGCAATGACGAGATCTCCTCTGCCGACCCTGCTGTGCCATCCACACTATCAACAGCACCAGGAAGGCAAGACGCATGAGAGAGTTTGCTAAACATAATGCCGCGCCTGCGAATGCTGATACTCATCGCCCTACCCCTAAAGAACCTACCTTTGACTGGCAATTGATTCAGCGTTTTCTCAAGTATCTAAAGCCCTATCGGCGCCAGGTTATTACAGGCGCAGCGGCTATCCCATTTACCATTGGATTTAGTGTGCTGTTTCCCTGGTTAATCATGCACATTATCGACAAGCAAATTATCCCCGGCCATATCCAGGGCTTGTATTGGTGGTGTGGTCTGTTATTGCTGGTTTTAATAGGCAACTATCTGGCGGATGCACTATTCAGCTACTTATTGCAGAAGTCTGCCATCAAAGCATTAACCGATATGCGTGCAGATATGTTTGCCCGAATACTCGAGTTTCCGCGGCGCTATTTCGACAAAACCCCCATAGGCGTAACGCTAACCCGTTTAACCAGCGACCTTGAAGCCGTTAACGATTCGTTTGCCCAAGGCCTATTGGGGATGGTGCGCGATATTTTTACCACCCTGGCACTGTTGATTTTCTTATTTGTGATCAACTGGAAGCTAGCGTTAATGGTGTTGCTGATTGGCCCACCGACCTATTTGATCACCGAATCTTTACGACGCAAACTGCGTGACTCATACACCCGTGGCCGGGTTGTGCTGTCGCAAGGTACCGGCTATTTGCAAGAATGCCTCAACGGCATTAAAACGGTTCAACTCTATTCCGCAGAAGAACAAGTAAAAAGAAAATACGGCGAATCAACTCAGGGCTTTTATGATGCCCAGTCACGCTCAAATTTGTATGACTCTGCGTTGTTTGCCATTATCGAAGGCATTACCACCATCGCGATGGCGTTAATCATCTGGTTTGGTGCGAAAGAAATACTGGCGGCAACCGTCACGTACGGTGTACTGATTGGCTTTACGCAAACACTGGATCGAATCTTTGTTCCGATTCGTGATTTCACATCACAGGTTGCCTCTATTCAACGAGCCCTCGCAGCGTTTGGGCATATTGAAGAAGTTTTCGAACAACCACTGCAGGAAGAACCAAAGAAAGAAACAAGGGAACAACCAAAACAAATCCGGCAATCCACCGATCAAGCCTTTGACTCGCTGGTTTTTGACAACGTCAGCTTTCGCTACAACCCAGATGGCCCCTTAGTATTAGAGGATGTGTCCTTTACGCTCAACAAAGGTGAGAAAATTGCGCTGGTTGGCAGCACGGGCTCCGGCAAGTCTACCATTCTGCGCTTGCTCACCAAAACCTATGACAACTACGAAGGTTCTATAAAGCTGAACGGACAAGAATTGCGTGATATCCCGGTGGCCGAGGTGGCCACATGGTTTTCATTGATGCAACAAGAAGTTTTTCTGTTCAATGAATCACTGGAGTTCAATATTGCCTTAGACAGAGACGGTATTACTCGCGAACAGGTCGTAGAAGCAGCCCGCTATGTTTATGCAGACGGCTTTATCGAAAAGTTACCCAATGATTATAGCTTTAAGATTCAAGGTAATGGGAACAACCTTTCCGCTGGCCAGTGCCAGCTGATTGCGTTCGCGCGTGCTATTGCATCGGGGTCGGATGTGGTTTTACTGGATGAGGCAACCAGTTCTGTAGACTCGGTGACTGAACGCCTGATTCAAAAAGCTATCGACCACGTCTTTAACGAAAAAACTGTTATCGCAATTGCGCACCGGCTCAGTACCATCCAGCACTCGGACCAAATTCTGGTATTGGATAAAGGCCGTATTATCGAACGCGGCTCTCATTCAGCACTGGTAAAAGCACGCGGTTTTTATGCCAATCTATTGAAAGAGTTACCCACTACCTAAATGTACCTAAGTGATTTGCAACCGGCGTTAAGAAAGCCCCCCCGCGCCGGGAGTCTTACCCGAATGGCCGCGACAACTTCATACCATTAGCCGGGTTGTCTCCATTGCATTGCCATTTGTTCCGGGTAGCGCAGGGTTATCAGGTATCTCAAACCTGTTGGAGCTGACGCCCCCTGCTTTGCGTTGTTTTTGAGCCATCAAATTTCCGATACCGTGCGCATGTTTTCAGAGCTGGAATTTGCTAGTACAACTAATCATGCGCTTTTTGTAGTAGTTTCTTGCTATAAGCCATAAAACTGAGCGCCGAAAACTTCATCATAAATGCATACACAATGGCGAAAATCCCATATTCTGGCTTTTGCAATAACGTATTCGCCAACAACAAGGCCAAGGCTAAATTTTGTATACCTACCTCATAGGTAATGGCCACCGTTTGCGCTGCATTTAATGTCGTCAGGCGCGATAAACCATAACCCATACCCATTGCAAGAACATTTAGACCTACAGCAACCAAGCCAATGCTAAAAAAATGTTTTTTAATGGTGTCAATGGCTAACCAGGAGCTACCCAATATCACAAAAATTAAAATGAGTAGCGTAATTATTCTCAGAGGCTCTATCATCTTTTTCGCAAAGCCTGGCTGAAAGTGATGAAGCAGCATACCGATAATTACTGGCAATAGCGTCAGCTTTGCCAACCCCAACATGATAGATTCAACAGGCAAGGTCAGCGTTATATTGCTCGCACCATAAAGCTTGAGTGCCAGCGTTAAAAACACGGGTATGCTGACAATACAAAGAATACTGGAGACTAACGTTAGCGCAACAGAAAGTGCTGTGTCACCGCGGCTGGCAAAAACGTAGCCGTTTGAGGTAATTCCGCCGGGGCAGGCTGCCAGCAAAATCATTCCGATACTAATAATCGGCGCTACATTTAATACTGAAGCCGTGCCAAAAGCCAGCAATGGGAGCAGAATAATTTGCCCAGTCAACCCCACCAACATGGCTTTTGGTGATTGAAATATCTGGAGCAACTCCCGTACAGACAGGCTTAAACCAAGCCCCATCATGACGGAAAACAAACACACGGGAATAACGTACGATTTAAATAAAACTGCAAACTCCATATGAGTGATATCTTCTAAAAGGGTGATTAAGGAAATTTATTGTTTTTATAGAAACGGGCTTAACCCGCACAATGGTCATTTTATAACGTGCTATTTCTCACACCCAGGCTTCGGCAATGGTCTATATTTTAACGTTTTCTTTCAGGAGTGCACTAAACGCACTTACCAGCGCATTCGGTCAATGTTCAACAATAAGCATGTCCATTATTAATGAACGTATAAAGTATATGAACAAAAGAGTAAAGGCGACGTTAAGGAATATCTTTATTTTCTTATATAAAAATAGATTTCCGCATCAAAAGAAGCCACTAAAAGTGGATTGCTAAACCCTCTAAGGCTGGGTATTTAGATTCATAGCCCCATAGGGGTGTCGGGGTCAGCCTGCCCCTGACCTCCCAGACTACATCTCCTTCCCCTACGGTTTTACTGCTGATATTCCACAAAAAACAGATCTACCTGCTCATTGATATCCGCTGCGAAAACACCCTGTATATTACCGTTTTTAGAGTACGGAGGGTCAGGTCTTACATTTGACACTAGAGTACGGAGGGTCAGGTCTTACATTTGACACTATTCAAATATACCTTTTCCCGCTTCAAATGCTTTAACCGCCCGACTTACAGTGGCGTAACTCTTAGAAAACACCGCGCCCACCTCTGCCAGGGTGTAGTGGCCGCTCAAG
>JBNKFV010000019.1:0-58855 GCA_050289485.1 Cellvibrionaceae bacterium | reverse complement strand
TGAAAGTGACGGCACCCAACGCATAGACGCAGTTTCTAACCCAGCAAGTACTATATGGACTATCAACGCCGCAAGAATCCATACGAATATTGAGCCCTGCCCTTCAATCCAATCCATGAATTACCTCATACACATAACGCCTAAAGCAACCGCGCGCGTATTTTGCGCGTCGGTTTGCCTTTACTTGTTAACTGCATTTTTGCACCTAAAACCACCATTAACTGAGGGTGGCACAGTGTTTTCCAAACCTTTACCAGTAGCTTTATCAATAATGTACACATCACCAAACCCGCCCTGGGACACTACTAGTTCTGTACGCTCATAATTATCTCTGCCGCAGACTTCATCCGCCTTCCGAAACCATGCTTGCTTTGCTTCATCAAGTTCAGATGTACTACTTACTACAATCTGCAATGCATGATTCCCATTCTTTAATACTTCATAGTTCATTGAATGGGACTGACTAGCGTCAGAAAAGGCAAACAATAGAAACGCATAACTCAAGAATCTTGGCAATCTCTTCCCTCAGCAGTTAACGCCGCCAGCAGGGGTGACAAAACCAGAGCGAAGCGGCGGTTTTGGCATCCCTCTGGCTGGCCTTGTTAAATGCCATTAGTGCCGAACATTCGACCTGCCCCATACGTAACATAATAACGCCCACATTCACTGAATTTAGAAAGTTCGGATTTTATCTGTTCTTCGGAGTGGCCCATTAATTTCATGGCCTTGCGCTTATTTGCAACCAACCAATAAGTTAAGAAATGATTAAAAGACTCGTGCTCCCGTGCGGAAGCATAAAAAGTACTCAACGAAGGTCTGCCATAAGGAGAAACCTTTTCCCAGACTTGCCTTTTATTGAAACCTTCAAATAATTTCAGCCATTCGTTGTTATACTTTTGTACGAATAGATCATTTAGTTTTTTATGCTCTTCTTCGAACTTTGCATCTATTGCCTTTTGTTCTTCACTAGGTTCATATCGAATAAATTCGGAATTTCCCTTATTCCCAAACTGATCTCGTCCAGACCGCTGAAGTAACACTCTATTTTTCATACTCAAAGTCGGATACTCCCTGAACATTTAACAGCTTAGTATACGTCACGGTGACGTGTTCAATTACGTCAGTGTGACGCATTTTCACAAACCCACCTGGCGCAAAACCAAAAAACTTTTTAATTTTCAATAAGTTATATTAATGGCAGCGTTATAGACGTGATTAATTGCGTCGAGGTGACGTATATCCACGAAAGACGGGGTAAAGGTATAAAAACTCCCTTTTAGCCCTTTAATTCAAATTCCATATCGCGTGCTGGCGCCCAGTTGATTAGACCTATCTGCAAAATTCTGACAGATTAAGCGCTTTAGGCAATACTGTATAAAAACACATATTACCAGAGGGGGGGGGGCTCTTGGCGTTATGAAGGAGTTGCGTGCGCCCTTACGCTGAAATAGGGGTAATACGCATCAACCCAGGCTTAGGGTTTATCGGATTATGCGCGAATAGATGGTGCGCCCCCGCTAGGGGCTTATAAGGAGTGCCATGTGGTGGCAAACAACCAAATGGTGAAGCCGGGGTGCCAAAATAGGCAAAACCCCTAACGCGTTGCTGGCATCAACACATTATCAGGGTCTTTTCGAACCTTTCAGAATCGGTGAGAAAGGCTACAGCAATAAGCCCAATAGCTCTGCTATAGGTGTAGGTTTATGGCAGCGTTGTGTTTGTACCTGCAGCTACCGACTTCATATAAAAAGGCCCTAGTACTTCATCAAGCTGGCGCTTGGTCATTAACTCTTTCTCAAGCACCAAATCATACACTCGCCGGTTAGAGACTAACGCTTCGCGGGCAATCATGGTGGCATTACGGTAGCCAATGTGCGGGTTGAGTGCCGTGGCCAGGCCGATGGAGTCTTCTACCATTTCTCGCAAACGTTGTTTGTTAGCGGTGATACCCACTACACAGTGCTCTTCCAGTACGCTGCATGCCTGGCTTAAATGGGTAATGCTTTTAAACAAACTGTAGGCGATGATGGGTTCGAAAGCGTTGAGTTGTAATTGGCCGGATTCTGCAGCGAAGCTTACGGTAAGGTCGTTGCCAATCACTTCAAAAGCAACCTGATTAACCACTTCGGGAATCACCGGGTTTACTTTGCCCGGCATAATACTGGAGCCTGCTTGTACGGCGGGCAGATTGATTTCATTTAAACCGGCTCGTGGCCCGCTGGATAACAAACGTAAATCACTGCAGGTTTTCGATAATTTAATGGCCACACGTTTCAATACCCCAGAGAGCTGTACAAACGCGCCGCAGTCTTGCGTGGCTTCGATTAAGTTAGGAGCAGTACGCAAGTCGAGCTCGGTTAAATTACGCAGGTGTTGGCATACACGCTCGGCATAGGCTGGGTGCGCATTAATGCCAGTGCCAATGGCCGTGCCCCCTAAATTAATTTCCGATACCAGGTCCATGGCTTCGGCCAGGCGCTGAATATCTTCATGCAGCATTAGGGAATAGGTTTCAAATTCTTGCCCGAGTGTCATGGGCACTGCATCCTGCAATTGGGTGCGTCCCATTTTGATTACATCTTGAAACTCAATCGCTTTGCTGGAGAACGCTTCACGCAGGCTATCCATTCGCTGCATTAAGGTTTTAATACCAAAACACAAGGCAATTTTTATGCTGGTGGGGTAAACATCATTGGTGCTCTGCCCCATATTAACGTGCTCATTGGGATGCAGATGCTGGTATTCGCCTTTATGGTGCCCAAGTACTTCCAATGCCAAATTGGCGATCACTTCGTTGGCATTCATATTGGTGGAGGTGCCAGCGCCACCTTGAATCACGTCTACCACAAACTGGTGATGATAATGCCCATTCCATAACGCTTTGCAGGCGGTGGCAATGGCACCGGCTTTCGCAGGATTGAGCAAACCCAGGTCGCGATTGGTAATCGCGGCCGCCTGCTTAATGGCGGCGAGCGCACGAATCAACTCCGGGTACTGAGAAACAGCTATACCACTGATGGGGAAGTTTTCTACGGCACGTTGTGTGTTGATGCCGTAATACACATCATTCGACAGCTCCCGCTCGCCGAGCATGTCGTGCTCTACACGCACACTTTGTGCATGCTCGTCTACCCGTTGTTCATCGCTCATAGTAACCTCAGGCGTAAAACTGGCGTGTGTGGTTTTCAGATAAATCGAGCGAGGCTTGGCCAGCGGCAATCAGGGCTGTCATTAATTGGCTCCCTCAAGCTCGACTACACTGATCAAACCGGCATCGTGCTCCAGTTGCGACTCTGTCAAATGGCAAAGAATCCGACTACCATCGAGGAGAGTACGCTTAGGCGGTACCTCGGCATTGCACACCCCCTCGATACGTCGCGGGCAGCGATCAACAAAGCGGCAAATCATTGGGTTTTGGTTGACTGACGCGATGGGCTGAATACTGGCACGATCGCGGGTTTCTTCCAGCCACCCCATGCGTAATTCCGGTACTGACGAAATCAGCATATCGGTATAGGGGTGAAACGGCGGTGCGCTAAAACTGGCGCGGCTGCCGTACTCAACCCGCTGACCACCGTAGAGCACAAGGATGTCGTCACAGATCGAACGCACCGTTGAAATGTCGTGACTGATAAAAATGTACGACAGGTTCAATTCGCGTCGTAGTTCAGTCAACAATTCGAGAATGGCGGCACCTACAACGGTATCCAATGCCGAGGTAACTTCGTCACACAAAATCAAATCGGGTTCTGCGGCCAGGGCACGCGCCAAATTAATACGCTGCTTTTGGCCACCGGATAAATCGCTACAGCGGCGCTTCATGAGCTGGCTGGGTAGTTTTACCAGATCCAGCAATTGGGCAATACGCTGCTGGCGAGCCTTACCGCGCAGGCCGTGATAAAACGTGAGCGGGCGGCCCAGGATGCTTTCGATACTATGGGCCGGGTTCAAAGCCGTGTCGGCATTTTGAAACACAATTTGAATGCGGCGGAATTGCTCTTTGGTGCGCGCAGCCAAGCTGCCGGGCAGCACCTCGCCATTAAAGCGCACATCGCCTGTGGCGGCAGGCAATAAACCGGCAATCACACGCGCCAGGGTTGATTTACCCGAGCCCGATTCGCCAATCACCCCCAGCGTTGCACCTTGTTCCAATGTCACATCGATATCACGCAGGATCGGGATGGCAGGCATACCATCAACCACTTTGCCGTAACCGGCCGTTAAACCGCGCACTTCCAACAGTGGCGTGGCGCTTTCCGCCTTGGCGGCGTCGCAGCGCTCTGGATGACGAGCCGCCGCCATCAATGTTTTGGTGTAGTCATCCCCAGGACTGGTGAGCACCTGCTGGGTTTCCCCCAACTCACGCACCTGCCCTTTCTTCAACACGACGATTTTGTCGGCCATTTGCGCGACAACGGCCAAGTCGTGAGACACATACACAGCAGTAATGTTGAGCTGTTGCACCACACGCTTGAACGCTTTGAGCACATCAATTTGGGTGGTCACGTCGAGTGCTGTGGTGGGCTCGTCGAAGATCACCAACTCGGGATCCGACATCAAGGCCATAGCAGCCATCAAGCGCTGCAACTGGCCGCCCGATACCTGGTGCGGGTAACGTGCACCAATATTTTCCGGATCGGGTAGAGACAATGCCTTAAACAGTTCAACCGCTTTGGCCTCGGCTTTAGCGCGTGACATTAACCCGTGAATAGCCGCCACCTCGGTGACTTGATCCATAATGGTTTTCGACGGGTTGAACGCGGCAGCCGCACTTTGTGCCACATACGATACACGGCGCCCGCGCAGGTCTTCCAGGGCGTCACCGCCCAGCGCAGTCACGTTGGTATCGCCGAGCATTACCGTACCGCCGCTGATACGACAGCCACCGCGAGCGTAGCCCATTAATGACAAAGCGATGGTGGTTTTACCCGAGCCCGACTCACCTATCAGTGCGAGCACTTCGCCGCGCGTAATATCGAAACTTACATCATCGACAATGACCACGGCACCGTTATCGGTAGGAGCAGTTACCTGCAAGTTTTTAACACTTACATGGGGTTGTATGGCTTTGTTCACTTCACTTGCCCCCTTCCAGATGTCTGATCTGACCACGCAAACTATCAATCAACAGGTTTACGCCGATGGTGATGGTGGCAATCGCCAATGCAGGCATCAGCACGGCAGGTGCGCCTTCGGCCAAGCCTGATACGTTCTCGCGTACCAGCGAGCCCAGATCCGCGTCGGGTGGCTGCACGCCCAGCCCCAGAAAGCTCAGGCTGCTTAACAACAACACCACATACACAAAACGCAAACCAATGTCGGTCAGCATGGGATAAATCATATTGGGCAAAATCTCAGCCCAGGCCAGATACCAGCGACCTTCACCACGCGCACGGGCCACCAGCACAAATTCCATTTGATTCAAATTAACCGCCAACGAGCGGGCGATACGATAGCAGCCAGGGGTATAGCTGATACCGGTAATCACCAATAGAATAGGCAGCGATGAACCAAATGAAGCAATCATTACCAGCGCAAAGATTTTGTTGGGAATTGAAATCAGTGCATCCATAAAGCGGCTGATACTTTCATCAACCCAGCGCGCACTAACCGCCGCAAAAATACCCAGTACGATGCCAGCCGTGCCAGCAATCATTACCGCGGCCAGAGCGAGCCCGATGGTAAACCGGGCACCATAGAGAATACGGCTAAGCACATCGCGCCCCAGGTAATCGGTGCCCAGCCAGTAACTGCCACTGAACGGCTCAAATACTCCATAGGCAACAATTTCACCCACACTGTGAGGTGCCAACAGCGGCCCAAATACCGCCATAAATATCCAAAAAATTACCAGGGTCAGACCAACCCAGCCGGTTTTCGACAGGCGTTTTAACAGTGACATAGGCAGATTACTCCTGAGTCCGTAGTTTGGGGTTGGAAATAATGGCAACCAGGTCAGCGATGAGCACCAGCACCAAATAGGCCACACAGAAGATCATTGAGCAGGCCTGTAGCAAGGGCATATCACGGTTGGTAACCGCGTCGACCATTAAGCTGGCAATACCGGGATAGTTGAAAATCACTTCAACAATAATCACGCCACCTAGTAAATACGACAGCCCCAGAGCCACCGCATTGGCAATAGGACCAATGGCATTGGGTAAGGCATGGCGCAATACCACACGCCCCAGGCTGGCACCTTTGAGCATGGCCATTTCCACGTAGGGCTGGTTCAACTGGTCGATCACTGCGGCACGAGACATACGTGCCATTTGTGCAACCAGTGCCGACAGCAACGTCATTACCGGCAAGGCATACGCACTGAGAAACTCACCCAGCGACGCATCTGGCGGCGCGTAAGACAAGGCCGAAAACCAGTGTAACTCCACGGCGAAGATGAGTACGGCAATGGTTGCCAGCAGAAATTCCGGCACGGCTACCAAACTTAAGGTCAACGTACTGAGTACACGGTCGAGGCGAGAACCACTGTGCATCGCTGCATAAATACCCAGAGTCAGGGCCACCGGCACTGAAATAATGGCAGCGATACCGGCCAGTAAAAGCGAGCGTGGTAAGCGCGTATTGATCAATTCGGCCACCGGCATATTGTTTGCCAGCGACACACCCGCGTCACCGGTGATCAACCCGCCCAGCCAGCTAAAATACCGCGCCACGGCGGGTTTGTTTAAGCCCATGGCTTCACGCAGGGCTTCTACCGCTTCGGGCGTGGCACTCTGGCCCAACATAGCCTGAGCCGCATCGCCGGGCAGCATATTGGAAATAGTAAATACAACGGCAGACACCAGTAACAAAGTCACCAGCGCCACACCTGCACGCTTGCCCGCCATTATCAATAACGTATTCATTGGTGTTCTCCCGTTTGATGATTGGCTGGCATCATGCGCGCCACCATACGTGTTCAGCAAAGGCATAACCCATCAAGCCACCCACAGGAATTGCACCTAAGCCGCCAATGCGCTGGTCGTAACCATCGAGAAAGCTCATAAATACCGGGATACCAATACCGCTGTGATCGTGCACCAGTGTCTGCATGTCGTAATACATCTGCTTGCGCTTGGCTTGGTCGCCTTCAGCGCGCGCGGCCAGCAGCAATTGATCGAATTGCGGGTTGTTCCAGCGGGATAGATTCCAGGGCGCATCGGATTTAAAGAAAATACTGAATAATAAATCGAGGCTAGGGCGCGGGTTTACGTTGCCAAAACTCAGTGGATGCTTGCCCCAATGGTTAGACCAGTAGCCGTCGGCGGGCATTCGGTTAACACCCAGCTTTAAGCCGGCCTCAGCGGCTGATAATTGCAACAGTGCGGCCATATCCACCGAACCGGAGGCAGCCGGCGAGCAGAACAAAGGCAAGCGTGCACCGCCTAAGCCTGCACGCTTCAACAAGAAGGCTGCGCGGTCGGGGTCGTATTCACGCTGGGGTAAATCGGTATTGTAAAACGGATGATTGGGTGGCACTGGGTGGTCGTTGGCCACCGTGGCATAGCCTCGAAACAAGGCTCGCTTAACCACGTCTCTGTCAAATAGGTATTTCATCGCGTTGATAAAATCCGGATTATTTCCGGGGTAGTTATCAACACGCATAATAAGGTCGGTAAACAGGCCCGACGGTGTTTCCTTCACGGCATAGCCGTAGGTTTCTTCGACTTGTCGAATCGACCGCGGGTTTACCGCCAGAACCATTTGCACATCACCCGACAACAGCGAATTTACCCGCGCGGTTTCGTCAGAAATACCAATCAGTTCGATAGAATCAAGATACGGTTTGCCGGGAACCCAGTAACTCTCGTTACGTTCAACAATGGTACGCACCCCAGGAATAAACTCTTGCAACGTATAAGGGCCGGTACCCGCAGCGGTGCTAAAATCTGTGGTGTTATTTTGCAGTATCAGAAAATGGGAGGTTGCCAGTACCTTCGGCAAATCAGCGTTCGGGCCGTCCAGCTGAAGCTCGACTTCATTGGCACTCAGCGACCGTGCCGAGACAAACTGCTGCGCCACGGCAGCAACCTTACTGGCCACCGATTTATCTTTGTGGCGCATCAGCGAGTAAACCACATCGTCGGCATGCAGGCTTTTACCGTCATGGAATGTCACGCCATCACGCAAACGAAAGTACCAGGTCGCCTGGTCGTCGCTGCTAAAAACTTCTGCCAGCGCAGGTAATGCCTCTAACTGCTCGTTAAAGCGTGTGAGCCCGCTGTAAATCATGTTATGACGAATATAGTCAGTGGCGGTTGAGCCTTTGGCCGGATCAAGTGTATCCGCGGTGGAGGCGGCAATACTCGCTACCCTTATGTGACCACCACGCTTAGGCGTATCGCTTAGTGTACTCAAGTCGTAGGCCGGCACCGCTGGCCCACCGCTGCCACCCAGCAGACGCCACCCCACATAACCTGCGCCCGCTGCACCCATCAATCGCAGGGTGTTGCGCCGGGTCAGGATCGCTCCGTTCTTCTCATTATCTGTCATGCTGTCTTAACTCTGTTGCTGATGGATTTAACCGGACTCCACTGCCCATGCAGCGCAGAAACTTACTGCAGATAGTCCAGCGCACGGTAGTAAGCGCCAACAAACGGTAGAAACCACGGCTTGCCGAAATGACCCGGAATCGCTGGCCACGACAATCCTCGCCAGGGGTTAGCCTCGGTGTTACCGGCCATTACCTCTGCCATTATCTCGCCCATGTGGGCGGCCATTTGCACCCCATGGCCGCTGTAACCCATGGCGTAATACAAATCTCGCTGCTGCTCACCAGCACGTGGCAGGCGGTCAGCACTCATATCAACACTACCACCCCAACAGTAGTCGATCTTTACGCCAGCCAGGCGAGGAAACATGGCATCCAGAGAACGGCGCAGAATATCGCCGCTTTGTTCGTCCGATTTGGGGTTGGATACGGCAAAGCGCGCGCGCCCGCCAAACAGCAAGCGATTGTCTTGGGTAAGCCGAAAGTAATTGCCAATATGACGGGAAGTAACATAGTTGCGGCCACCGGGAAACACCTCATCAACCAAAGCCTGCGGCAAAGGTTCGGTCGCCACGGCAAAGCTGCCCACCGGTACTATGCGGCGGCGGAACCAACCAAAGGGGCCAGCACCTGAACCGCCAGTAGCCACCAATACCTGGCGTGCCACCACCTCACCGCGAGGAGAACTCACACACCAACCGTTTGCTACTTTACGTAAGCCGGTGACGGGGGCGTTTTCATAAATAGCAGCGCCGGCGCGGGCTGCCGCTTCAGCCAAGCCAACACCAAAGCGACCAACATGCAGCTTGGCAGCGCGAGGCTGCAACAAACCACCGTAAAAGCCGGGGGTGTTAATTTCCCGGCCCAGATCTTCAGCGCTGATCACCTCGGCATCGGGATCAAGCCCGGATTCACGCAGCGCCTTGCACGCGCTTTGCAACCCCACAAGATGCCCTGGCTTGGCCGCCAGTTTGATTTTGCCGCAACGCTCGAAGTCACAGTCGATAGCATGCTCTTTGGCCAAGCGCTCCACAGAGTCAACCGCATCGTTATACGCCTGAAAAAAGCGGCGGGCTTTTTCTTCGCCGTGGCTTTTTACCAGTGCGCTATAGCTCTGCGCAGTACCGTTACTGCAGTGGCCGCCGTTACGGCCTGATGCCTCACCCGATACCCGCTTGGCCTCAAACAACGCAACACTACCGCCGCGACGGGTAATGGCCAACGCCGATGACAGACCGGTAAAACCGCCACCCACAATAGCAACATCAACCTTGCCCTCGGCGTTACCTGCCGCACCGCCGGTAAATGCCGGCGCACTCTCTAACCAATAGGATTCCTGCTTCATAACATCAGGCTCGCTTACCTTAGCGCCAAAAGAACCCGTACTCACGGGGCCAAAACGATACGCTTACCGGCGCTTAAAGGCCGACTACGCCTGGCAAGCCGCCTATATCTTTAATTTCAGTATAGTTATAACCCGGCGTTGCTGGCTCGTGACCACGGTTCACAAACACTTTGTTTTTAATACCCAGGTCCTCGGCCGACATCAAATCGTAACGTGGGCTCGACGATACATGCAGGATATCTTCTGGGTTACACCCCAGGTTATCGAGCATGTATTCAAATGGGCGAAAGTGTGGTTTGTAAGATTGAGCATCTTCTGCGGTGAACACATGCTCAAACGGCGCCTGAAGATTGTTCACATTACTCTGAATCTGCTCATTAGCAGCGTTCGATAAAATCACCAACGGAATTTCTTTGGCAATCACTTTTAAGGGCTCTGGTACATCTGGGTGTGGGCCCCACGTTGGTACAGCATTATAGATATCGATAGAATCCTGATCGCGGTATTCGATACCCCAGCGTTTACACAAACGGGTTACCGCATTGCGTACCACTTCAGAATACGGTTTCCATGCATCCATCACCTCATCCAGGCGATAGGCCGAAAAATCTTTTACAAACTGCGGCATTTGCGCGGGGGTAATGCGGTCAGCAAATAATTTTTGTGCTATCGGTGCCATTTCAAAATAAATCAAGGTGCCGTAGCAATCAAAGGTTATGTATTTAGGTTTGAAAACGCTCATGATTCCTCTCTCTCTTAATTAGCCAGTCAGCGGTAGGTTGCTATGAGTTATTACAGCACGGTATGACCAAAAGATATGTCTGATTTAAACCTTTTGCAGACATAAAAAAACCTGTTTTATCTCGGCAATCAGCAAACTGTGCTGCAAAAACCCACCCTTTACTTAATAAAAGCTCACTTATTAACCTTACCGCAGGAAAAGTCGACAACCAAGACGGCAGAAAATGCTGATAACCCAGTAAAAACGATATTTCACCGCCGATGCATCTTGTCGAACAACAACACTGTTTTATGCCTCGCGCTAAGATAAACCTACCATCGCGTTAACTTCACAGCGCGTTAGCAATCACGGTTGTACCGGTGCGCCGAACAGCCCTTACTTAGTGGAAGTAAATCATGTCTAAGTCATTATTAAAGGATCTTGACCGCAACCACCTTATTCATCCTGTGACCGGTTTCAGGGCACACGAACAAAAAGGTGTGACTATTCTGGAGTCGGGAGAAGGTGCCTGGTTGCGCGATATTGACGGCAACAAATTATTAGATGCTTTTGCCGGCCTGTGGTGTGTAAATGTGGGTTATGGGCAACAAAGCGTTGTTGATGCCGCCACCGAGCAAATGCGCAAACTGCCCTACGCCACCGGCTATTTCAGCTTTGGTTCTGAGCCCGCTATTCGCTTGGCCGCCAAACTGGTAGAACTTACACCGGCGTCGCTCAAGCACGTGTACTTTTCATTGGGCGGCTCCGATGCCGTCGATGCGGCAATCCGCTACATTACCCACTACTACAATGCCATTGGACAGCCTGAGCGAAAGCAATTTATTGCACTGGAACGCGGCTATCACGGCTCAACGTCGACGGGTGCCGGTATGACAGGTCTGCCAGCCTTTCACATGAATTTTGATTTGCCCCGCGCCAACCAGCATCATATTCCCTGCCCCTATCCGTACCGCAGCCCCGAAGGTAACGATCCGCAGGCAGTGATCGATGCCTCAGTAGCAGCACTGCGCAACAAAGTACAGGAACTCGGGCAAGACAAAGTCGCGGCCTTCTTCTGCGAACCCATCATTGGTTCCGGCGGCGTCATCGTGCCACCGAAGGGCTGGCTAAAAGCCATGGAAAAAACCTGTCGCGAGCTCGACATTTTATTGTTGGTAGACGAAGTCATTACTGGCTTTGGACGTACCGGCCCCATGTTTGCCTGTGAAACAGAAGGCGTAGAGCCAGACCTGCTGACCATGGCCAAAGGCTTAACCTCTGGCTACGCCCCCATGGGCGCATTGATGTTTTCTGACAAAATATACAACGGCATCGCCGACGGCCCCAACCGTGCCGCTGTCGTTGGCCACGGCCAAACGTATTCTGCACACCCTGTTAGTGCAGCGGTAGCACTGGAAGTACTGCGCTTGTACGAAGAAGGCGGCTTGCTGAAAAACGCCGATGCCGTAGCGCCCTATTTTGCCGAACGTATGCAGGCCATGCTTAATCACCCCTTGGTGGGCGATGCGCGCCAGCGCGGTTTACTCGGCGGCCTTGAACTGGTAAGCAACAAAACCACGAAAGCACGCTTCGATATGGCGCTGAATGTACCAGAACGCCTCAGCCGTATTGCTTATGACAACGGCATTATATTCCGGGCCTTTGGCGATGCTATTTTGGGTTTTGCACCAGCCTTATGTTTCACCCAAAACGATTTCGAATTCCTCTTCGACAAGCTCACGCTGTCATTGGATACCCTGTTAAAAGAATCCGACATCAGAAATTCGGTTGCCTAATTATGACGACAAATAACACTTTTACGATTGCAGTAATTCCCGGCGATGGCATTGGCAAAGAAGTGATGCCTGAAGGTTTACGTGTGCTCGACGCAGCAGCCGAGCGTTTTGGCTTAACACTAAACTACCGCCACATTGAATGGGCCAGCTGTGACTACTACGCAGCCCACGGCAAAATGATGCCCGACGATTGGAAACAACAACTGGCCGACGTCGATGCTATTTATTTCGGCGCCGTAGGCTGGCCAGACACAGTACCCGACCACATTTCATTGTGGGGATCGCTACTGCAGTTTCGCCGTGAGTTTGACCAGTACATTAACCTGCGTCCGGCACGTACATTTAATGGCGTTAACTGCCCATTAAAAAGTGCCAACAACAGCGATATCGATTTTATGATCGTGCGTGAAAATACCGAAGGTGAATACTCTTCGGTGGGCGGCATCATGTTTGCCGGAACCGAGCGCGAAGTCGTAATGCAGCAATCGGTATTTACCCGCGTAGGCACCGAGCGCGTAATGCGCTATGCATTCGATCTGGCACAAAACCGTGCACGCAAAGACGTAACGGTTGCGACCAAAAGTAATGGTATGGCCATCAGCATGCCGTGGTGGGACGACCGCGCGGCAGAGATTGCCAACGAATACCCTGACGTTACCTGGAACAAACAGCACATCGATATTTTATGTGCGCGTTTTGTGATGCAACCACAGCGCTTCGACGTTGTCGTGGCATCGAATCTGTTTGGCGATATTTTGTCAGATTTGGGCCCCGCCTGTACCGGCACCATCGGCCTGGCTCCCTCGGCAAACCTTAACCCGGAACGTAAATTTCCATCGTTGTTTGAACCGGTGCACGGCTCAGCACCCGACATCAGTGGCAAGAACATTGCCAACCCGATCGCCATGATCTGGTCTGGCGCGATGATGCTGGATTTTCTCGGGCAACACAGCGGCAGCGCGAAGCAAGCTCACGATGCCATTGTTAACGCCATTGAAACCGTATTGGCTAACGGACCACACTCAACCGACTTGGGCGGACAAGCATCTACTCAAACCATGGGCGAAGCCATTGCCAAACTGGTAAGCGCAAGTTAACAACATATTTTCTAACGTTTTACAGGTATCACCATGAATCAATCACTCACGCTGGAACGTACCGATCTGTTAATTACGCAAAATTTTATTAACGGACAATGGCAGGCAAGCAGTTCGGACCAACATCACGACGTTATTAATCCGGCTACCGACGAAGCGGTTGTTCGCGTTGCCGACAGTAACGCAGACGACGCACGGGCTGCAGTCGATGCAGCACAAGCCGCCTTTAAAACGTGGCGCACGACGACTGCAAGAGAGCGCGCAACACTGTTAAAAAAATGGCATGCGCTTATTTTGAAACATGGTGAAGATCTTGCGCGCTTAATGTCGACGGAGCAGGGCAAGCCACTTGCTGAAGCCCGTGGTGAAGTGGCTTATGGTGCATCGTACGTAGAATGGTTTGCCGAAGAAGCCGTGCGTTCAAACGGAGAAATTTTGCCAACACTACAACAAGGCCGCCGCCAGATTGCTATTAAAGAGCCTGTGGGTGTGATTGCTGCTATCACGCCGTGGAATTTTCCACTGGCTATGATCGCACGCAAATTGGCACCGGCACTGGCCGTTGGCTGTACCGTGGTTGCCAAGCCGTCGGAAGATACGCCGCTAACCGCACTGGCCTTGTTCAAGCTGGCAGAAGAAGCAGGTTTTCCTGCCGGCGTTATGAACATTGTGACTGCCTCACGCACGAATACCCAAGCGGTGGGTGATACTTGGTTACATGACAGCCGCGTGCGCAAAATTACGTTTACCGGCTCTACGCCGGTGGGCAAGTTACTTGCACGGGAATCGGCAGAAACCTTGAAAAAATTATCGCTGGAATTGGGCGGTAATGCGCCGTTTATTGTGTTTGATGATGCCGATCTCGATGCTGCCGTACGCGGATTAATGGCTGGCAAATTCCGCAACGCTGGGCAGGCTTGTGTAAGCCCTAATCGTGTTTACGTACATGACAGTATCTATAACGCCTTTGTCGAAAAATTGCATGCCCAGGTTCAACAATTGGTGGTGGGTGCCGCAACACACAGCGCCTCTACGATTGGCCCAATGATTAATGGCCGCGCTATCGAAAAAATTCAGCGCCATGTTGATGATGCCGTTAGTAAAGGCGCCACCCTGGTCTGTGGCGGCCAGCGTGTACAAAACGAAATAGCCACTAGCGGCAACTTTTATGCGCCTACGATTTTGACAGACGTTACCCGCGATATGTTAGTGTGTAACGAGGAGACCTTTGGCCCGGTGATTCCATTAGTTCGCTTTCACGATGACGAAAGCGTTATTGAAATGGCTAACGACACACCCTTTGGGCTGGCTGCCTATTTTTATACGCAGAGCCTGAAACGCTCCACTACCTTACCTGGCCGCCTGGAAGCTGGCGTTATCGGCATGAACGAAGGTGTGGTCGCCAGTGAAGCAGCGCCGTTTGGTGGCATTAAAGAATCCGGTTACGGCCGTGAAGGTTCGCAACACGGGCTCGACGACTACACTCACATTAAATATATCTGTCAGGGCAATCTCTGATCGATATTTCTGGCAACCAGTGTAGGGCCGGTTAACTGGCCCCACACGGGTGTCGAAAAAATATTTTCAACGCGTTTTAAGCAGTAAATACCACGTAGATGGTTTTTGACATCCTGCTACGACTTGTTCACAACGACACATCAGGAGTTTAACCATGAGCAGCGCAACTACATCAGCGCCAGCGTTTGAACCCTATCCTATCGAAATCAGTGCACCGGATATCAGCCGTTATGCCGAAGGCAATACCGGTATCCCTTATGTGTATACCTTCGATAGCGGCAAACCCGGCCCGCACGTAATGATTAACGCACTCACCCACGGTAACGAAATCTGCGGCGCAATTGCAGTAAAAGAATTACTCGACCTTGGGGTAAGACCTTATCGCGGCAAGCTGACTCTCGCGTTTGCCAACGTGGCAGCGTTCGAACGCTTCAATCACGACAACCCCGATGCATCACGGTTTGTTGACCAAGACTTTAATCGGGTGTGGAAAGAAGACGTACTCGATGACACCAGCAACGATTCTATTGAGTTGCGTCGTGCCCGTGAAATGCGTCCGGTGATTGATACGGTTGATATGTTGCTCGACATTCACTCCATGCACGAACGCAGTGATCCACTGCTACTTTCAGGCCCGCTGAACAAAGGCATTACGCTGGCACGGCAGTTAGGCATACCCGGCAATATTATTGTTGACGAAGGCCATAGCGAAGGTAGACGTTTGCGCGACTACGCCGGCTTCGGCGATTCAGCCAGTTGCAAAAACGCACTACTGGTTGAATGCGGGCAGCATTGGGAAAAACGAGCAGAAAAAGTGGCCCGAGAATGTGCTGGTCGCTTTTTATTACTTACCGGCGTAGTACTTGAGCAGCATCTACCGTTTAGCTGGAAAGGTACACCAGAGCGCCGCCCGAAAGTCATTCGTGTCACCGACGCGGTGGTTGCCAGCAGCATGGATTTTCACTTTGCCAAAGACTACCGCGGCCTTGAAATATTTCCTCACAGCGGCGCCGTCTTTGCTTACCGCGATGGCCAGCCACTGACAACCCCCTACGCCAATTGTGTGCTGGTGATGCCATCGCTGCGCCAGCTGCGCCCTGGGGTTACCGTGGTTCGCCTGGGTAAACTCGAGAAGTATTGATTAGGTTATAGCTGAACGCAGAAGATGCCTCAGGACTGCCAGCCCTGAGGCATAAACCCAATTCACCACACGCGGTCTTTAACCCTATCCCGTCCTCGCACTAGCCCTTGCAAACCAATAAGCCGACCACACCCGTGTAAAACACCGGACACTTAAACCCAAACAGTGGGCCGACTTTATCTACTCCGCAGAAAATATCACGCCGGTTCCTGATCAAAAAGGAAACTGCTTGCGTTCTACAGCAATAAAGCATCTCTGTGGCAGCGATGTGTATAAACTTTTACCTATCAACAGACTCCAACCTAGCGGAGAGGAATCATATGATTTACAAACCTAAATTTATCAGTTTCGACTGCTACGGTACCTTGATCAACTTTCAAATGGGACCAACGGCAGAAAAGCTTTTTGCCGATCGCGTTCCGGCAGAAAAAATGCCAGCCTTTTTGGCAAGTTTTCGCTTTTATCGCCTCGACGAAGTGCTTGGTGACTGGAAACCTTTCTTTGACGTCGTTGCGAATTCGATACAGCGTACCTGTAAGGCCCATAACGTAGAATATCGTTCATCTGATGCGATTGCTTTGTATGATGCCGTGCCTACCTGGCAGCCACATCCGAATGTGGTTGAAACACTGGAGGCGATCGCACCGCATGTGCCGCTGGTGATTCTGTCAAACTCAATGGTGGATTTGATTCCTCATAGCATTGCTCATCTTAAGGCGCCATTCCACGCGGTATATACTGCCGAGGAAGCCCAAGCCTACAAACCTCGCGCCCAAGCTTTCGAATATATGTTCGACCAACTTGGTTGTGGGCCAGAAGAGATGATGCATGTGTCATCCAGCTTTCAATACGACCTGGCCACAGCCTCTGCCCTGGGTTTTATGGCCAAAGCCTTTATCGACCGCAACCATGAGCCCGTGTGTGATGGTTACAACGTTAATCGACTGACCGATGTTCGCCAGCTTACCACTTTGCTTGGGCTAGATCCTCTACCCCAAACCGCATCGATGAAGTGAGGCACCAGATGCTGGAGGAATCCCCAATGTCAGCGACAACGTCGAACACAGCCGTGCCCGATCTGGCTCTCGACAAAGTAGCAGAGCTGGTTGAGCGCCTATACGGTATTACCGGCAAGATCACCCCGCTGGCCGGTGAGCGCGATCAGAACTGCCGCATAGAAACTGCCGACAACCGCCGCTACGTTTTTAAAATCAGTAATCCATCAGAACCGGTGTCGGTGGTAGATTTTCAGATTGCAGCGCTTGACCACATTGCCAAAGTCTCACCAGATCAACCCGTGCCCCATGTAGTACGCACACTGGAAGGAAACACACGCGATAAGGTAACGCTCGCCAGCGGGATAACCACCGCCGTGCGCATGCTAACCTATCTCGACGGTGTTCAGGTTCGCGATACAGACCGTAGCGTTACTCAGCAGCGTGCCATGGGCACCGTGCTTGCCAACCTGGACTTGGCGTTACGCGATTTTAGCCATCCTGCAGCAGCGCACGAGGATTTGCTCTGGAATGTCTCTACCGCGCACCGCTTGATAGACAAGCTTGAAGCCATTACAGACGCCCCACGCCGCGCGCTTGCTGAATCGTTCATGGCCCGTTTTACTGAGTACGTGCAGCCGCGCCTGGCATCAATGCGGGCACAGGTGATTCACAACGATTATCACCTCTACAACGTGCTGGTTGCACCTGAAGATCATGAACGCATCGTGGGGATTATCGACTTTGGCGATATGGTGCATGCGCCGCTGGTGGGAGAAGTCGCTACCGCGGCGGCTTTCCAAATGCCGGGCAACGACGACCCGTTCGAGAGGCCGGCGCAGTTCATTGGGGCTTATCACCAGACACTGCCGCTGACCGACGCAGAACTCGAGATTGTTGCCGACCTGGTCGCAACTCGCCACCTTATCACTGTTTTAATCACGGAGTGGCGCGCTGCGCGGCACCCCGAAAACCGCGCCTACATCATGAAGCACAACCCAGGAGCATGGAGAGTTCTGTCGCAGCTGGCAGAGATTTCCCGCGATGAAGCACGCGACCGATTACTGACCGAAGTATGAAGAGGAAAAGCCAATGAAGAGCACAACTGACCTCAATATGGTCAACGCCTATATTCCCGGCCGGGCCAACGTAGACCCTGCCACTGCCTCCATGATTGCGCGACGTGACGCGTTGCTTGGCCCGGCTTATCGCCTGATGTACGAGCATCCGCTGCACATTGTCCGCGGCGAAGGTGTATGGTTGATCGATCCGGAAGGCCGCCGCTATCTCGACATTTACAATAATGTCGCGTCGCTGGGGCACTGCCATCCAGCGGTTACAGAGGCGATTTGTACGCAAGTAAAAACGCTCGCCACCAATACGCGCTACCTGCACGACACTATTCTGGAGCTGGCCGAGCGCATGCTCGCAACCGTACCAGAAACAGATCTCGCGCACCTCATGCTAACGTGCACCGGCAGTGAGGCAAACGACGTTGCCTACCGTATTGCACAGGTTCGCACCGGCGGCACAGGCGTTATCGTCACCGAAACCGCCTACCACGGTTTTACCGATGCAGTAGCGAAATTTTCGCCATCGCTCGGCCCTACCGTTGATCTCGGTGCTCACGTTCGCCTGGTACCGGCACCGCGCCTTTATCATGCCGAAGGCGCCGACCTGGCCGAGCGTTTTACCCGCGATGTAGAA
This sequence comes from Cellvibrionaceae bacterium, assembly GCA_050289485.1. Taxonomy (GTDB): domain Bacteria; phylum Pseudomonadota; class Gammaproteobacteria; order Pseudomonadales; family Cellvibrionaceae; genus JBNKFV01. Next base: position 40,044 of record JBNKFV010000019.1, on the reverse strand, counting down.
GCAGCCATTGCCGACCTCAAACGCCATGGCATTAAGCCTGCGATGCTTCTGGTGGACTCAGTCTTTACCAGTGACGGCATCCTCCCTGAGCCCGCCGGCTTTTTGCAGGGTGCGGTCGACGCTATCAAGCGCGCCGGCGGCCTGTTCATTGCCGACGAGGTGCAACCGGGCTTCGGGCGAACCGGCGAACATATGTGGGGCTTTCAACGCCACGGCCTTAACCCGGATATTGTCACCGTGGGCAAACCCATGGGCAATGGCCAGCCAGTTGCGGGCCTAATGGCAACCAATGACGCCCTGGCGGAATTCGGCCAGAATTCGAGATATTTCAATACCTTTGCCGGTAATACCGTCTCTTGTGCGGCAGCCCTGGCGGTGCTGAATACCATTGAAAAAGAAGGCCTGATACAACATGCGGCCAAGGTCGGCAAAATCTTGCGCGACGGCATCACTGATCTTGCCAAACGGCATGAGGCCATTGGCGATGTGCGCGGCGTAGGCATGTTTGTAGGCGTAGAACTGGTGTCTGATCGCGCAACACGCGCACCTGATCGAGAGTTCACCAGCCGGGTAGTCAACCGCATGCGTGAAAAAGGTGTCTTGCTGAGTGCCTGTGCCATGGGTCACAATGTACTCAAGATTCGCCCACCACTGGTACTGTCCGCCGAACAGGCAGGCATGGTGATCGAAACGATCGACGAGGCGCTAACGTTCGCACAAGTAACCAAGTCTCGATAACAACGTCTACAAGAGTAGAAAGGCCCCATGCGCTCGACATCACTTGACCGATACGACATCAAAATTCTTGCGCACCTTCAACGCGAAGGTCGCTGCTCGAATGTCGAGCTGTCTGCAGCCGTGGGGCTGAGCGAAAGCCCCTGCCTTACCCGCACCAAAAGACTGCAGGAAATAGGTATCATCCGCAGCTACAGCGCTGATATTGCGCTGGAAAAGCTAGGCAATCACGTGGTGGTGTTTACCGAAGTGACCATCAGCAACCACCGCCCAGAAGACTTCCGTAAATTCGAAACCGGACTTTGTAAATATCCAGAAATTGTTGATTGCTATAACCTTAGCGGAGGCTACGATTATCTACTGAAAATCGTCGTGCCCAGTATCAGTTATTTGCAGGAGCTTACAGAGCAACTACTCGAAGAAGATATCGGCATCGAAAAGTTTGCCAGCCGTATCGTTTTGCGACAGCCACTGGAACCACGTGGCTACCCTCTCGATACTATCACATCCGGAAAACACAGCTGGGAATAACAGCAGCTGGCAGCACTGTCTTTATTACACATCAATATGAAAAAATCCCGGCAAGTCCGGGATTTTTTAACTCAACAAGCTCATTGCCGGATCAAGAGTATTGAGAATACTCCGGCCACAAGCTTATAAATAGCTCAACCAAGGCTTACTATGCTTATGCTTATGTTTGTAGCTGGCGAAAACTTTGGTCGGCCAAAAGAGTACAACCGCCAAAGTCAGCGTAGCAACCCACAGCTGCCAAACATGATCTAAACCAAAACGCTCACCATGATTAGCACCCAATACGGCGAACACAATGCTATAAACAACCAATAAGGCGTAAAGGTGCGCGACGTAAATAAACATTGGTGCTGATCCGTACACCTCTAAGGCATCTACCAGCTTGTTTTTCATCGGCTCAAACAGCGCCAATAGAAAGAAACCGATACCCAGCGTAATCAGAGCAAAGTCCAGCGAGGGTGGGTATTTGGTGTAGTTCATGAAAGACATCACCGTTTGAATGGCGGTGTATTGCTGGCTCCATGGCAGGGTTTCACCATAAATATTAAAGCCCCGCAGAACGATCAGAAGCAGCAGGCACGCCGACCCTAACGCAACAAGCAGTTTGCGTCGGGTTATCATGTCAACCGTTCGAGCATAGAGTGGACCCGCAAAATAGCCAAGAGCAATAACACCTATCCACGGTAATACTGGATACGAAATTTTGATCGGTATTGGCCCTTCGTGCGTTAGAAAACCTCTGTCGTGAAGAATAGTCCAAAGCCCGTGGCCAAATTCGTCGGGGGCAAACGCAATAGGCGAAAGCAGGTTGTGGCCGAAAACGATCACAAAACCGATCGCACCGATTGTCCAATAGTTGAGTTTTACCAACAAAGACAGCGCGATCATGCATAAGCCAATAGCCCATATCACCTGCAAAAACAGAGTATGTATGGAGCTGGCCCAGACCAGGTAAATCACGGTGACTTCAAGAAAAATAAGGAACAGACCGCGCTTAAACAGAAAGCTGCTGGGAGAACGGTAACCACTCGACGGATGCGCATAAAGCCAGGCCGACAGCCCCGTGAGAAATATAAACATCGGGGCACATAGGTGCGCGAAATATCGGGTAAAAAACAAAGCAGGCGAGGTGGTTTCAACATCCATGGGATCCGCCAGGGGCACATGAGAAAAAAACCGCTCCCTGACATGATCTATCATCATGAATACAATAATCAGGCCCCGCATAACATCAATGGAGGCAATGCGGGATTTGATTTTAGTCTCGCTCGCGACAGATGGGTTATTGGTCGAAGCGGTTTCTACTGAGGCAGTCATACAATCCCCTTACTATCCAGCATTATTCACAGTGGTCGTTTCAGGTTACAAGAGCGCCAGCAAATATGATGCTGTTTTAATCGGGTTATTTGCCGCTTTATTGCAAATAACGCTGTAATTCCTCCGCATCCACTGTCACGCATTCGAAAAGGCCTAATACCCTACCGACAAGTTCACCTCACCTTCCATTGGCTGCCCTGCCAAGTGGCGACGCAAGTTGGCTAATAACAACCTGCCACCATCTTCTGCTGAGGTTACAGCAGCAATATGCGGGGTAAGAATAATATTGGGGTTGACCCAGAATGGGTGGGAGGCCTCGGCAGGCTCTACCTGTAATACATCCAGCATGGCAGCACTTAGCTGACCACTGTCTAACGCTTGCAGCAAATCAGACTCTACCAAATGCTTGCCGCGACCCACATTCACCAACATGGCACCTTTGGGCAACATGGCAAATAAATCCGTAGACAGAATACCTTGGGTTTCTTCCGTTAACGGCAGCATGCAAAGCAAAATATCGACATCACTCAAAAAAGCCGGCAAGCCGTTTTGGCCAGCAAAACAATCAATGCCTTCGAGTTCTTTTGCGGTACGACTCCATCCTCTCACGACAAAATTCAGGCTGCGTAACTGTTGCGCCACCGCGTTACCCAGATTACCCAAACCCATAACACCGACAGTACGTTTTGGCGCTGGCACCCAGGGCTGGTAAGCCCACTGCTTTTGTTGCTGCTGCTTCAGGTAATCGGGCATTTTGCGATGCAGCATCAGCACCGACATCGTTGTGTATTCAACAATGCCTTGCGTGATATTAGGATCCAGCATACGAACCAGTTTTACATGTGCAGGAAAAGCACGGGTATCAAACTGGTCAATGCCCGCCCCCACCGAGAAAACAACTTTAAGATTAGGAAACAGTGTTACAAAATTTTCCGGTGGCTCCCACGCCACCAGGTATTCTACACTGGCGGGATCACCTGTTTCTGGCCACAGGTGAAAAGGCATATCAGGCATTTGTTCGGCAAATATTGCCTGCCAATGACGCCCACGATTAACCTCTGATTTATAAACAATGCTCACTTAACGCTCATCTTTAAATAACGTGGTCAGCGGGTAATGCAATTTCACTACCGGCGACTTGAGTACGATGTAACTGAAATATTTGGCAATACCAAAATCACCCTCGAGGATTTGTTCGATAAGCTCTTGGTAGTGAATGATGCCGCGAGTAATGAATTTGAGCAGGTAATCGTAGCCACCGCTAATAAGATGGCATTCGATAACTTCATCAACGGTTTTGATTTTCTGCTCAAACTTGGCAAAGTTTTTCATGTGGTGATCACTCAAGGTCACCTCAGTAAAAATAGTCGCCGTTTCGCCCAGCTTCTCCAATGCGATATGCGCATTATAACTGGTGATATAACCATTTTTTTCCAGCCGCTTCACTCGCGTTAAGCAGGGGCTTGGCGATAAGGCCACGGCATCTGCCAGATCAGTATTGGTAATGCGCCCATTCCGCTGTAGCTCGGCCAGTATGTTGATATCGATACGATCCAGTTTTATTCCCGCCATAACCATTAACTCTTTGATTGTCGTTATTGTCTTGCGCAATTATCTTGTCGCAACCTGCTCTCCCAAGGCCATATTGCCTCGGACTGCACGTTCAATCAATCGGTTAATACCCTCGAGCAAGACATTCAGCTTTCTAGCGCTTACCCGGAAGCATCCTCACCAGAGTATTATTGCGCCTGACGAAATGGTGATACAGCGCTGCCGCAACATGCACCAGAATCAAAATCCAAAAAACATATCGCCCGCCTATATCCCGGTGCAAGGTACGCATAGGATTTCGGATATCTTCATTCAGCGCCAGCCCCATATCGTTAACCAACCACTGCCCAAGGCCTGTTTCGCCAAATACTGGCAGCGTAAACAGCCCAAAGTCGGGCACAGTCTTGGAAAAGAGATAACCCGTTAACGGCATGGCAATCATAAGAAAGTACAAGGCAGCATGAGCAATTTTTGCTGTAAGGAGCTCTAGCTTGTGCTCAATTAAGGGCGCGGGTACACAACTGGTTAAACGCCATAGCACACGCAGAGCAACAACTCCCCCTACCGACACCCCCACCGCAACATGCACATGCAGGGCCAACATGTTTACCATAGAGCCATCTTCGGTAAACCAATATTTAAAATAAACGGAAATATAATCAACAAGAACAAACAGTGCGACTAGCCAGTGCAAAGCTTTTGCCACGCTACCGTAAGCTGTTGATGTATTGCGCAATGTCATGTGATAAGACCACCAGAATACAGTGATTAGCTATATCGCAAGGAAAAAGAGGGGCAAAGCCCCTCTTGTCTAGCAACTACACTCTACTGTATCAGCCAATACTAGAAACTGTAGGTTACACCTAGGGTGTAGGTAACAGGCGTACCGGGTGTAGTCCACCACTTGTGATAAGAGCTCACGTAGTACTTTTCGTCGGTAATGTTGTCGATGGTCAAGTTCAACTTAACCTTTTCGGTGGCCTGGTAAGAACCAAACACATTCAACAACGTGTAAGACGGCAAGGTGTAAGTGGGATCAATAGTTTCACCCAAGCGGTCATCAACATAGTTAATTGATGCACCAATGGTAGCCGCCGAACCGCCGATTTCAAACGCCTGCGTCAGCATCAGGTTGGCACTGTTCTCAGGAATGTTAATTAATGGGCTTCCCGCTGGAATAGTAACACCCCAGTCAGCATTGATCACTTCGTTGGTTGTTTCTGCATCCACGTAAGCATAATTGAACATTAGGCTCAACGTATCAGTCAGCTTGCCAGAAATATCCAGTTCAACACCTTTACTTTCTGCTTCGCCCAACGCTGCCGAAAAGCCAGAATTAACCGGGTCAGCTGTTACGATATTGGACTTTTCCATTTTGAACAGCGCTAACGTACCCGTTACACCACCGTTTGCCGATGCCCACTTCATACCCAGTTCGTATGATTTACTTTCTTCCGGTTCAAAGGCTACACCACCAAAGCCCGCACCACTGTTAGGGCGGAACCCTTCGGCATAACTCCCGTAAAAAGATAGGTTTTCAGTCGCTTCAAAAACCAGGCCAAAGCGGGGACTCGTAGCTGTTGGCGACTGATGACTGGGCTCCTTAACAGACTCACGAAATTCGATGTCTTGCGTAAAATCGTCGTAACGCAAGCCCAGCAACATTTTCCACTGCTCAGATAAATCAATTTGATCTTGAAAATAGGCACCCCAGGCTTTCTGTTCTTCAACTTGATTAGTAATCGTGTTCGGCACATCACGAGTTGCACCGTGCACAGGATTGTATACATCGACAAAATAGGTCGAATCATTGAAGTTATCGCGTCCACGCAATTGCAGACTATCCAACTCGTAATTGTAGGCATCAACACCCGCTAGAAAGTGATGTTTCATGCTACCGGTATCAAAGGTACCCGTCACTTCCAGGCGGCCAGACAAATCTTCTGCATCATAGTCTCGATAACGGCGTTGGCGATTTAAAAACTCATTTGGCCCAACCCCAAGATCGGCCTGAATACTTGCGCGGGTGAGTACCTGCCGACCACCCGATAATTCTGGTTCGGTGGAAAAACCCTCGAACGACGACTCACGGTAACCAAAACCAGCCAAAATCGACCAGTCACTATTTAAATCATGTTGCAACAGAAATTGATGGCCCAGAGCCTTAATTTCGATAGGGCCATCACCAGGCTCACCATAAAAATTAGAAATAGAAACTACTTCAGGATCACCATCAATCGCAACGATACCGCGATCAAATGGGGCTTCTTGATTCAGATATTCCAACTCGTAATTAAGGGATGTTTTATCAGATATCAAAAAGAGGAAAGACGGTGTCAATGTCGTTTTTTCCATTTCAACCGTATCACGGAAACTTTCTGAATCTTTGTATGAACCGTTAATACGGAAAGCAACGGATTCTGTCAGTGCATTGGTGTAGTCACCTTCCAAACGATACATATCGTAACGCCCCACTTGTGCCTTGATATAACCTTCTTGCGCAAACTGAGGTTTCTTGGTGATTACGTTAATCGTACCGCCAGGCTCACCACGGCCGTAAAGCGCTGAGCCAGGGCCCTTCAATACTTCGATGGTCTCGACATTAGACGTGTCGCGGTTACCGCTAAAACCACGGCCACCGCTGAAACCATTAATCAGGTAACCGGAAGGCAGGTTTTCATCACCGGCAAAACCACGAATGGCGAAGCTGTCCCACAGGCCACCGAAACTGTTTTGTCTGGCAATACCACCTGCGAGATCCAGTGCATTTTGAAATTCAATTTTCCCCGTCTGTACCAGCAGGTCACTGGAGAGCACTTGTACCTGTTGTGGCAGCGACTCTAACGGCACATCACCGCGATAAGGAATTTTTTGCGCGAATACCGTAACTTCTTCAAGCTCTCCAAGCCCTCCTTGAGCAACGGCAAATGGAACATTCGCTGCTGTCAGCAATACAGCACTGGCCAGTAGCTTGCGACTAAAATATTGGTGTTTACTCATAACGACTCTCCCGATAGAACGTTTACTTAGTTGTAGGTCGGATTCGCCTTTGTGCATGCTTCTTTTTGGCGCGCTTGCCGATTCCCTACTCACGACAATATTACAAAGGCAATTTTTCTTGTTCGTTCTTAATTGAGTCTATACCTATGCATTTTAAATAATGGCTCGAATTTCAAAGCGAAGGCAGCGAAAAATTTTAACCACAATGCAAATTTGGCATTTTCTGCCGATCACAAGAAAATATCGCCACCTAAAAATAGTAACAATAATCATTAACATTTACTAACTACAAGTATTGGCCTTTAATATATAGGTCATCTACGCGCAAAAAACACCAAAACGGACACCTTATAACCAATCTGATGGCGAACACATCAAATAAACACATGCGCGCACCAAAATGACGCAAAGAGGCCAATAGATGATTCCACCATATACCCATAGGGCGATGGCAGAATATGCGGCAACCCACCCCAGCCACCCACAAAAAAGCACGATACCGCTCGGCATTATCGGCGTGATTTTTGGTTTGCTGGCAGGCAACTCGGTATTTGGGTTTATGACTTTGCTAGGCATTGTCTCACTCTCGGGCATTGTCTCACTCTCGGGCATTGTCATTAACAATGCCATCGTGCTGCTCGAGCGCATTAAAATTGAGCAAGAGGATAATCAGCTGCCGCCCGACGAGGCCATTCTGGAAGCATCACAGCAGCGGTTACGGCCAATACTGGTAACCACCGCCACTACCATACTGGGTATGCTGCCGCTGTATTTCGGTGGCGGCGACATGTGGCAACCCATGGCGATTGCTATTATGGCCGGGCTGTTATTTTCAACCGTTTTAACGCTAGGTGTTGTGCCGGTGCTCTATGCACTGCTCTATCGAGTAAAAGCAAGCACTTGAGGTCTACCAGCCCCTGGCTATACTGACTCTACGCCACCTATCACGATATCATCGGCACACAGGTAACCTATGCCCTACCGGCAGCTCACAACCACTGCACATTATCTGAGGCATGCGCAACTCTCATACCAACGGCAGCTTTTACGTAGACCCAAAACAGGCAAAAAAAAACGCATCAAATGATGCATTTTTCTCAAGCAAATTAACTTATTTTTTCGCGCGATTATGCTCGTTTTCCTGCGGCAGTTTTTTACGAATACGAATGCTCTCACCACACAAATGCGACAACAAGCATGAAGAGCTTGTACACCATTCAAGATGATCCAACGTTATGATGCGGTCTCAAGATCCTCCATCGCCCCCTCATTTCTGCCTGCCACACCCATTTCAGTCAGCCGGCTATCGAGCTTGGTTAGTACTCTCATAAAATCGCGGTATTCATGCGCATCCAATGCACTGATCAACTGTTTTTCCCAATCCAGCGCACGCAAGGCAATGGCCTGATAAAGGGCGCGACCAGAGTCTGTTAACGACAGATACGTTACCCGCTGATCATCCGCATCTTTTCGCTTCGCCAGTAAGCCACGACCAAACAATGCATTGACAGCACGCGACACCTTAGATTTATTCATAACCGCAATGTCTCCAATATCCCGAGAGTTTTGCTCTTCCACTTCAGCCAGGTGCGCAAGCACACGCCATTCTGGCGCTGAAATATCGAACTCTTCGCGGTAGCTTTCCGCACATGAATCACTCATCCGGCGAGCAAGATTCACAACTCGGTAAGGAATAAATTGATTTAGTACTACTTCTACACCTGAAAACTGAATCACCTCTCCCCCCTCTTTAATACTGAAGCATTTCAGTGGATGACGCTGGTCTTGCTCAGGTCGCCATACGGCCTATTGCGGACTGGCTACAACAATTGCAAACAACACCGCGCCGGCCTACATTTTGTTTCAAATGAAATCATACTGGCATGATTTCAACCTTAAATTTGTCGCTTCGCAATCAAAACCTATCAAAGCACGTCAATTCTCACCCCAAAACCCCATATTTTCTTGACATAGATCAAGAAATAGCCGCTTTTCACCGATATCCGACCAAAAAACCTTCAATTTATTCTCATTTGAGAGCAATATCGATTTCAAATAAAACTAATTAATTAAAAATCCCAGGAGCAACCATGAATATCAAACAAATCCATCATGTCGCCTATCGATGCAAAGATGCGAAAGAAACCGTCGATTTTTACCGCGACAATCTCAATATGAACTTCATTCTGGCAATCTCTGAAGACAGAGTACCCTCAACCAAGGAGCCTGATCCCTATATGCATCTATTTATGGATGCAGGTAACGGCAATATTCTGGCTTTTTTCGAGCTACCCAACTCCCCGGAAATGGGCAAAGACCCCAATACCCCAGAATGGGTGCAGCATATTGCCCTGGAACTCGAAACTGAAGAAGAGCTACTGGAAGCCAAAGCAGAACTGGAGGCCAAAGGCATCAGCGTCGTAGGCCCCACCAACCACGAAATCATCAAGTCGATTTACTTTTTTGACCCCAACGGTCATCGACTCGAACTCACCGTACGCACCGATAAACCTGGTCAAATTGAACGCCTAAATGGCATGGCCGATGAAATGCTCAACGAATGGAGCCAACACAAAACCACTCTCAAGCAAGCGGCTTGGCTGCATCAGGAAGAGTTCAGCCACTAACTTACCCGCCCACTACAAATAAAAACAGGAGCTACCGCATGCTACAAACATACGCTTACCCAACCTTTGATTACGTGCAGTCGCCAGAACAAAAAGCCGGCGAAGTAAAGCGCCATCCCGTCGTTATTATCGGGGCTGGCCCGATAGGACTAACCGCCGCACTTGACTGCGCCGCGCAGAATATTCCCTGTGTTGTGCTGGATGATAACAACACCGTTAGTATAGGTTCGCGCGCCGTATGTTACGCGAAACGCCCTCTGGAAATCTGGGATCGCCTTGGCGTTGCCGCACCCATGGTTGAAAAAGGTATCAGCTGGAAATTAGGCAAAGTGTTTTTCCAGGAAAAACTCGCCTACGAATTTGATCTGCTGCCAGAGGCTGGCCACAAGATGCCAGCCATGATTAACCTTCAGCAGTATTATCTCGAAGAATACATGGTTGATGAGTGTGGGCGCCAAAGCAATATCGACCTGCGCTGGAAACACAAACTGCTCAGCCTGACCCAACACGACGATTATGCCACCCTAATTGTTGAAACCCCCGACGGTATTTTCAAAATGGAAGCCGACTGGGTTATTGCCTGTGATGGTGCCAATAGCGACACACGAAAAATGGTCAATGGCGAATTTTCCGGCCACTTTTTCCAAGACCGCTTTTTGATTGCGGATGTCGTTATGAAAAACGATTTCCCAACAGAAAGATGGTTTTGGTTTGATCCTGTGTTCCACAAAAACCAGTCGGCATTGCTGCATAAGCAGTCTGACGACGTATGGCGAATCGATTTCCAACTGGGCTGGGACGCCGATCAAGAAGAATCGAAGAAGCCTGAATTTGTTATTCCGCTGCTCAAACAAATGCTAGGCGAGGATGCCGACTTCGAACTTGAGTGGGTATCCGTGTACCAGTTTGCCTGCCGTCGCATGGATAAATTCCGTTACGGCAGAGTACTTTTTGCCGGCGACGCTGCGCATCAGGTATCTCCGTTTGGTGCCCGTGGCGCAAATACCGGGGTACAGGATATCGACAACCTCAGCTGGAAACTCAAGCTGGTACTGGACGGCAAAGCCCCTGTCGAATTGCTCGACACCTATTCAGAAGAACGCGTATTTGCTGCTGATGACAACTTGAAAAATTCAACGCGATCAACCGATTTCATTACACCAAAAAGTGCCAGCAGCCGCTATTTTCGCGACGCCGTATTAAAGCTTGCCGAGACTTGTGAATTCGCTCGCCCACTCGTCAACAGTGGCCGATTGTCTACGCCAACACCCTATACCCACTCAAGCCTGAATACACCCGACCAGGATACCTTCAACGGTAACATGGTACCGGGTACCAACTGTGCAGATGCGCCCGTGGTAAAAGACGGCAAAAGCTCCTGGTTACTAAACCATATTGGCGGACATTTTGACCTTCTGGTGTTTGGTGACGCGCCACAAATGGACAGCGTTTCTCAAGGTGGCATTGAAGCAAAAATTACCGTAGTAGGCCGCGATATCGAAGACCAAGACGGTTTGTTAACCGAGCGCTATGACGGCAAGCCCGGCACAGTTTACTTACTTCGCCCAGACCAGCATGTGGCCGCACGCTGGCGCACATTTGATGTCGACAACATTAAAAACGCCATTGCCAAAACTACTTGTCAGCACTGAGGAGGCCCATCATGCCATTGAATACCCAACCTAATCTGAAAAACCCTGACGACTTTTACGAGCAACTCATTGATATGCAAAGGGACAAGTCAGACAGCGAAGTTCAATTGATTAACGCCAAATTGATTTTACTGCTGGCCAACCATATTGGTGATACCAAGGTACTGCAACAAGCCATGCATATTGCTGCAGCAGACTGACTTCTGTATACACAGTAACTCCGCGCATAAAAAAACGCATCATGTGATGCGTTTTTTTGCTTCGAAGCGGGACTTATTTTTTCACGCGCTTACGCTCATTTTCCGAGAGCAGTTTTTTACGAATGCGAATACTCTGCGGTGTGACCTCCACAAGCTCGTCGTCTTCAATAAACTCCAGCGCTTGCTCCAAGGTGTGGCGAATCGGTGGCGACAGCGTCAACGCTTCGTCGGTACCAGCAGCACGAACATTGGTTAGCTGCTTGGCTTTAGTGGGGTTAACCACTAGATCGTTAGAGCGCGAGTGAATACCAATCACCTGACCTTCGTATACATCAACACCGTGGCCCAGGAACAAACGACCGCGATCTTGCAAACTGTACAGTGCATAAGCCAGTGTTTTACCCTTCACCATACTGACCAACACACCGTTCTGGCGCTTAGCTACGTCACCGTCTTTTACCGGGCCGTAGTGGTCAAAAATACTGGTCATAATGCCGGAGCCCGAGGTAAGGGTTAAAAACAGGCCGCGGAAACCAATCAAACCACGCGATGGCACCAGGAACTCCAGCTTTACGCGACCTTTGCCATCTGGTTCCATATTGGTCATTTCCGCTTTACGCAAGCCAAGCTCTTCCATGATGGAGCCCTGATGTTGCTCTTCAACATCAATGACAACTTGTTCAAACGGCTCATGAATTTCACCGTTTACTTCTTTCTGAATAACCTCTGGGCGTGACACCCCCAGCTCAAAGCCTTCGCGACGCATGTTTTCGATCAATACCGACAAGTGCAGCTCACCGCGACCCGATACAATAAATTTATCGGCGCTATCACCTTGCACAACACGCAGGGCCACGTTGTGAATCAGCTCCTGATCCAAACGCTCTTTGATATTACGTGAGGTAACAAACTTGCCCTCTTTACCGGCAAACGGCGAATCGTTTACCTGGAACGTCATGCTTACCGTAGGTTCATCTACCGTCAGTGCTGGCAGCGCTTCCACATTATTAGGGTCACACAGCGTGTCGGAAATCCCCAAGCCGTCGATACCGGTAATACACACAATGTCGCCCGCCGTGGCTTCGGCAGTATCCACACGCTCCAGGCCATGATAGCCCATCACCTGCAGCACCTTGCCTTTGCGGCGACCACCCTCGTGATCCACCACGATTACCTGCTGATTTGGGCGCAATGAACCACGTTTGATACGGCCCACCCCAATAACGCCCACGTAGCTGTTGTAGTCCAGAGCTGAGATCTGCATTTGGAAGGGTGCGTCGACCTCAACCGCGGGTGGCGATACTTTCTCAACGATCATCTCAAACAGCGGCGTCATGTCTTCTGCCATCTCGTCTGGGTCCAAACCAGCAATACCATTGATCGCAGAGGCATAAATCACCGGGAAGTCGAGTTGCTCATCAGTGGCGCCCAAGCGGTCGAACAGGTCAAACACCTGATCCATCACCCAATCCGGGCGCGCACCAGGGCGGTCGATTTTATTGATCACTACAATCGGATTCAGCCCCTTCTCAAAGGCTTTTGAGGTCACAAACCGGGTTTGCGGCATAGGCCCATCAACCGCATCCACCAGCAGCAGGACAGAGTCCACCATCGACAGCACACGCTCTACCTCGCCACCGAAGTCGGCGTGCCCTGGGGTATCAACGATATTGATACGGTAGTCGTTCCAGCGAATCGCCGTGTTTTTGGCAAGAATAGTAATGCCGCGCTCACGCTCCTGGTCGTTGGAGTCCATGATACGTTCCGCGCCCTCGTCACGGCGGTCGAGCGTACCAGACTGGCCCAGCAATTTATCAACAAGGGTGGTTTTGCCGTGGTCAACGTGGGCAATAATGGCGATGTTTCTTAAGTTCTCGATCACAACGAAGGTCTCTGTTTCACAATGTTAAAATCTCTGCAAGCGCCAGCCAGATGGTGGTAGCAGCTGGCGCTAATAACGAACAATTCGGAAAGGTCTTACTCGCTCGAAAAGGGTTTTACCAGCTCGAAAGGGGCCTACCAGACAGGTGCTATAGATACCGCAGAGAATAAAGGCCGCGCATTATACTCTGCCGCAAGCGCTTACGAAACGACCAAATGCTAATAAGCGCAAATATTCATGGTGCCGTCACATACCGAAGGCATTAGTATTTTTTGATTCCCGCACCGGACGCGCAGGCAAGGTGCGGTCTTCCATTATCTCAAACGTGGTAATCGACAGGCGATTTGCGCGTGAAAAGCAGTTGATGTAGTAGTGTTTAGTTGTGCCGCTGCTCGCCCCTTCGGCAAACAAATCAGCCTCAAGAAAGATTTTAAAGCGGTTTGAACGCTCGTCGTAGCGGCTGGAGTGGTTGTCGATAAACATATATTTAATCCGCGAACCCAGCTCGTCTTTGGCATATTCTTCACATTCGAGGAACGCATCCGTCAACGAAATACTGGCCCTACCCGGCTTGCCATCGTCACTCCCTCCTTGCATACCTGGCAGTTTGACAACACCAAGCGCCAGTAACGTACCCAAAATCGACAGCAGCACAACCACCAATGCAACCACGCCCAGTTCTATAAATCTGCGTGTGGCTGGATTCAGGCTCTTGCGCTCGCCACTGTCCTGCTCGCTATTGTTGTGCTCGCTATTGTCGTTTGCCATGTTTACCTGTTCAGAAACCTTGCGCCAGGCAGCCCAAAGCCCGCCCCCAGGCCCGCACTATGGCAAGTTCGCTCGCTCGCGTCCATGCCCACTATTTTTGCGGACGATAAACGGCGACATTACGCCGCCCATTTGCCAGCAGGTGAGCCGCATGCAACTGACTCATAACTCCCTTATCGCAATACAAGTAGTAGGTTTTCAGCGGATCCAAGCCTGCAAATTCGCTGTCGAGCTGATAAAACGGCAACCGCTGCACAACCAACGGCTCCGGTAATACCAGCGGCTTCAACTCTTCTTCATGAGGGTGGCGAATATCGATAACTACCGCACCTTCAGGCAACTCACTCACCAATACCGGCGTTTCACCCGCCTCAAGATCGTTAACGATTTCATCAATATTTTGCAGTTTGCGGTTGGCAAATGCCTGCTCCAACACCGTGAAATCGAACCGGGTTTCTTCTTCCTCGATGCGCGCCTTTTTTGCACGTGTAGTGGGTTTCTGCGAAATCACACCGCAGTATTCAGGAATGCCGGCCACCAGCTCTTCGGCACCAATCGCCCGAGTGGTGGCGATAATGCTCTCCTTATCGCTGGTCACCAACGGGCGCAGCACCAGTGTGTCAGTCACACTATCAATCACCGACAAGTTCTGCAGGGTTTGACTCGACACCTGAGCCACACTCTCGCCAGTCACCAGTGCTGGCACTTCAAGGTCTTCCGCCACCTTTGCCGCCACCCGCAACATCATACGCTTGAGCACCACCCCCATTTGCGAGTGATGAACGTTTTGCAGAATCTCCGCCACCACCCGGTCAAACGGCACACTCACAAAGCGCACCCGGTGCGACGAGCCAAACTTGTTCCACAAGTAAAAAGCGACTTCTTTTACCCCAAGCTCATGAGCATGACCACCCAGATTGAAAAAACAGTAGTGGGTTAGCAAGCCGCGCTTCATGGTAAGGTAACTGGCAACCGTGGAGTCAAATCCTCCAGAAACCAATGACAGCACCGCATCCTGAGTACCCAGGGGATAACCACCCATACCCTTGCGCCGCTGCTGAATGATATAGACCGTATCGTCACGCACTTCCAGATTCACCGTTATATCAGGATCTTTCAGGCGCACCCCCTGTGCCTCACTATGCTGGTTCAAGCCACCACCGACATAGCGCTCCACGTCGGTAGACGTAAACTCATGCTTACCGTGGCGCTTTACCCGCACACAAAAGGTTTTACCCGCCAGCGCATCAAGCCATACCTCTGCCGTGCGTTCGTAAATGTCGTGCATCGATGTAAATGAATGTGGCTCAACCTGGTAAAAATGCGCAATACCTGGCGTATGCGCCAGCACTTCTGCAGCCAGGCCAATGTCGCTGGCGGTATAGGCAACATCAGGAAAACCAATGACTTCGAGCATATCCCAGTGACGCACTACTTTGGCATTCACACCCCGGGCTTTTAATTGCGTGCGAATATTATCGCGCAGCATGCGCACAAAACGTTTCCGTACAGGGCCAGTTTTAATCACGATTTCCGGGAAAAGCTTTACGACAAAATGCATCTTGGGGTATTTCACTCACAGTTAGAGGCCGACCTTCACAACGGGACAATGCCGACGACAAAAAAGGGGGATTATAAGGCACCAATAGTATTTGCACACAGCTACGAGTCCGGCTAGCATTGCAACGCATCACAATGAACAGGATGCACTTTTTTGGTGCAGACAAAAAGCTAGCGCTCCAAAATGGGGCCGCGCTTGAGTACCCTATCATCGCATAGCGCACAAAAACGGTGGTTTTATGGAAAGCGAAGCCGCCTCATTTTGTGGCACACAGTTTGCTTCCCTCATACCACCCGGCTCGAGTCTTCAAGCGGCTCTTTAGGGTCGTACGAAAACTGAATAGCAGAGCAAGCTGGACTTGGCTTTTCACAATAACCTAACCAATCATTTTGGCATTGCCATTTTGGAGGATTCCAAATGTCAGAGAACACTCTGAACCTGATCAAAGAAAGCGAAGCGCGTTGGATCGATTTGCGCTTCACCGATACCAAAGGTAAAGAACAACACGTTACCATTCCTGCACGTTATGTAGACGAAGACTTCTTCGAAACCGGGCAAATGTTCGACGGTTCGTCTATCGCAGGCTGGAAAGGTATCAACGAATCAGACATGATTCTGATGCCAGACGACAGCTCTGCTATTCTCGACCCATTCACCGACGAGCCTACCGTTATCGTGCGCTGCGACATCGTAGAACCTTCTACTATGCAAGGTTACGAGCGTGACCCACGTTCTGTTGCCAAACGTGCGGAAGAATATCTGAAATCAACCGGCCTGGGCGATACCGCATTCTTCGGTCCAGAACCCGAGTTTTTCGTGTTTGACGACATCAAATGGGGCGCCGACATGAGCGGTAGCTTCGTAAAAATCAATTCAGAAGAAGCTGCCTGGTCAACGGGCTCCGAATACGCCGATGGCAACATGGGCCACCGCCCACGCGTTAAAGGCGGCTACTTCCCTGTACCACCGGTAGACTCTCTGCACGACCTGCGCTCTGCAATGTGTGCCGCTATGGAGCAAATGGGTCTGGACGTTGAAGTACACCACCACGAAGTGGCCACTGCTGGCCAGTGTGAAATCGGTGTTAAATTCAACACCTTGGTGAAAAAAGCGGACGAAGTACAAATTCTGAAGTACTGCGTACACAACGTTGCTCATGCTTATGGCAAAACCGCTACCTTCATGCCCAAGCCAGTAGTAGGCGACAACGGTTCTGGTATGCACTGCCACCAGTCTTACTGGAAAGACGGTACTAACCAGTTTGCCGGTGATGGCTATGCAGGCCTGAGCGAAACCGCTTTGTTCTACATTGGCGGTATCATCAAGCACGCTAAAGCACTGAACGCATTCACCAACCCAGGCACCAACTCATACAAGCGTTTGATTCCTGGCTTTGAAGCACCGGTTATGCTGGCTTACTCTGCCCGCAACCGTTCTGCTTCTATCCGTATTCCTTACGTTGCCTCACCAAAAGGCAAGCGTATCGAAGCGCGCTTCCCAGACCCAATTGCCAACCCATACCTGGCTTTTGCCGCCATGCTGATGGCTGGTCTCGACGGTGTTCAGAACAAGATTCACCCTGGCGACGCAGCCGACAAAGACTTGTACGATCTGCCAGCAGAAGAAGCAGCGGCAATCCCACAGGTGAGCGGCTCACTGCGTGAAGCACTGAGCAGTCTGGATGCAGATCGCGAGTTCCTGACCAAAGGCGGTGTATTCACTGACGACATGATCGACGCATACATCGAACTGAAGATGGACGACGTTTACCGTGTGGAACACACTACTCACCCAGTAGAGTTCGACATGTACTATAGCGTTTAATGACGCTTTCACATTGAGCGCCGCAAGGCGCTCTTTGCTGAATATAAAAAAGGCCGCTTAGCGGCCTTTTTTATTGTCTACTCATCGGGCCGATCATTAAAACTGATACGTCACCCGCGCACCCCACTCCCGAGGTTTGCCGTAGTGGGCTTCAGAAAACCCGGTAGAACCTAACGCCGTCGCGCCGGTTACCAGATAGCGCTTGTCGCCCAGGTTAGTAACAAAACCACCCACCTTCCATTTTTCTGCCGGGGTTATCCAATCGACAGACGCGTTAAAAAGGGTATAGCCGCCCTGCGCAATACTGTCGATGTTGGCAGGGTCGTTGTACACCTTACTTTTGTAACTGGTATTAGCCGCTACACGAATCGCACCTTGCTCAATTGCCCAGCGATAAGCGACATCGACACTCACATTCCATCTTGGCACACGAATCAGATCTACATCTTCAGAGCCTATGGCTACCAAAGCCTCGGCGTCCAACGAATTATATTCGCCATGCAGGTAGCCAACGCCAACATTGGCACTTAAACCGTTTAAATCGGCCAGCGACACCTCAACCTCCAGCCCTTTAATCGTTGCCTCTGCAGCATTGTTGGTAACAGGCAATAGCGCCCCTCCCACATCAAGCAGTGCACTGAATTGCATATCGTCATAGGCTGTATTAAATACACTGGCCCGCGCGCTGATACCGGCACCCCACTGGCGCTTTAAACCGAGTTCAACGGTTGTGGCATATTCTGGTTCGAAATCATCCAGCGGCAAGGGGAAAATCTGCCGCCCATTAAAACCACCACTTTTAAAGCCCCGGCTGATACTCGCGTACGTCATCAGTGCCGTAGACCAGTGGTAGTCGACACTCAACATAGGCGACACATCATCCCAATTTTCGTTAACCGTTGCCGGCCCCTGAATTTGCAAACCCGTCAGCGCAGAATAGTTATTAATGCCAAACTCTTTTTCTTCGTGGGTAAAACGCACACCGGCGGTTACATTTAATGCGTCGGTTACAAACCAGGTTACTTGTGAATATGCCGCTGCACTGGTGGTTATCTGGTCATTGTTAACACTGAAATGTGTATCAAAGAATACCGCGAGCGGGTTGTTAGCGGCCACCAAGGCATCGTACAAACCCTCGTAAATATTGACATCGGTACGATTAATACCGTGTTCGCGCAAATAATAAAGCCCCACTTGCCAATCAAGATGATCAGAACCACCCTGAAAACGAAACTCCTGTGAGAACTGCGAATGGTCGTCCCAGTTAGTACCTTCTGCGTACACGTAGGGCGAACCATCCGGATCGCGCGAATACACCGCATTTAATGTTCGATAACCGGTAATAGACGTGAACAACACTGTCTCGAAGTCGTGCTCAATATTCAGCGCCAAACCGTTGATTTCCAGATCATCCTGGCTCGGGCCAGTTTGATACGTTGTGAACGGATCGCCCGTAACCCATCGCTCATCATAGGGCGCAGCAGGATCAGCGACAAAAAGATTAAACAAATCAACACCCGGTGTCTGAACAACTTCTAACAAACTTTGCGCAATAGATTCCTGATCTTGCCAAGTATGATCTATCGCCAATTGGATATTCGTTGCTTCATCAGGCTGATAGGCAATCACTGCTTTCGCCGTACGGCGATTCGTGTCGCCTAATTTTTTGCCATCAAGCACACGGGTAACGTAGCCATCTTGCTGTTCAGTAACCAGACTAAAGCGCGCCTGCATATTGTCGTCTAAAGCACCTTCGACACTAAAACTTACATCGCGGCGGTTAAAATCACCCAACGTGACACCAACTGAACCACCAAATGTTTCTGATGGTGCACGCGTCACAACCTGAACAGCACCACCAATGCTATTTTTACCAAACAGCGTACCCTGCGGCCCGCGTAATACTTCGACCCGTTCAACATCCATCAGCCCAAGTACGCCGCCCACAGAGCGGGAAATATAAACGCCGTCGAGGTAGATACCCACGCCAGGGTCGGTCGTTAACAGAAAATCATTTTGCCCAATACCACGAATGAAAACACTGGCAGCATTACTGCTGCCAGCCAATGGTGCGGTCCAATTAAAGTCTACATTCGGTGCCAAAGCACCTACACTTGAAATATCACTAATCAAAGGAGACTGAAGCTGGGATTCAGAAAAAGCTGTCACTGAGACAGGTACGTCCATCAACCCTTCTTCTCGCTTACGTGCAGTAACAACAATTTCTGCCTCAATAAGCGAGTGCGCATCTTGCGCGGAATCTGTGGCAGCGACTGAATAAGGGGCGATGGCAAAATGCAAAGACCAAAGCGAGTAAGAAACCGCTCGAGAGAAAGCCTGACTTCTCATATAGGTTTACCTGGTGTCTGTGCTGACAAGTAGTGTTGTCCAATCGTTAAACGTGCGCAGATGGCACTGTAGTTTAATCGCTACACAGTCCTTGTTTACGCGAGATTTGACACAAAAAGAACACTTCTATTCAAATTGCAAAAAATCGCGCCAAGCACGTTACAAACCTCCTTAACTATCAATCCCTAGCATGTAACGCTGAAAATGTGGCGCACAAAATATCATACTATTGCGTACCTGGCGTTACCAATTCTTGCCTTTCAGTCTGTTAAACCCCCGTTCAACCCCATCAAAAAAGGATTAGCGCTATGCTAAAAGTTCTCGATAACCCCGTGATCAAAATTGAATCCGTACCTACACCGCAGCTCGAAAATTCAACCTGCGCAGACATTATAGTCGAATATCTCAGGCAGCTAGAGATAGACACCATTTTCGGTGTGCCGGGTGGTGCCATCGAACCCCTGTTCAATGCACTGGCACAAAGTGCGCGACGCAACGGCCCTCGTCTGGTGGTTGCAAGGCATGAGGCGGGCGCCGCGTTTATGGCCGACGGCTATTATCGCGAGACCGGTAAAATGGGTGTGGTGTGCAGCACTACCGGCCCTGGAGCCACTAACCTGCTAACCGGCGTCAGCTCAGCCACGGCCGATGAAATCCCCATGCTGGTGATTACCGCACAAACGCCACTACCGAAATTTGGCAAACGCGCACTACAGGAATCCAGTTGCACTGCCATTGATACCGTGGGCATGTTCCGCCTGTGCACCAAGATGAGCACACTGGTGTCCCACCATGAACAACTCGAAAGTAAACTGGTGTCGTCCATCATGGCTGCCCACCGGGTACCCAAGGGCCCATCACATATCAGTATTCCGTCTGATATATTACGAGCGCAGGCAAGCCCCAAGGCCCGTGTACACCCAGATTTACTGTTGCACAATTTCTCTATCGCCGACGAATACGCCATTCAGCGGTTGTGCGAGAAACTCGCCAAAGTTGATACGATTGCACTGTTTATTGGTTATGGCGTCGGGCATAGCAGTAAAAAAATTGTCGAATTCGCCGAGTTAACCGGCAGTCCGTTTGTCACCTGCCCCATGGGTAAAGCCTGGGTTGATCAATCTCATCCTCTCTATCGCGGTGTATACGGTTTTGCCGGTCACGAAAGTGCTGCGCAATTGTTTCAAAGTGATAAAGTTGATCTGATCATAGCCGTGGGTGCGTCATTGAGTGAACTCGATACCGGTGGCTGGAAACACGAATTGCTCAATACCAAGCTGGTTCATATTGATGCATCAGTGGAACACTTTACCCGATCGCCCATGGCTAACCTGCACGTGTTCGGGCATATCGACACCATCTTCGACAACCTCATTAAACACGTAAAGACCGCTCGCAGCTGGGGAAGAAAGTGGGACACCATTCCCAGCAAAAATCACCAGCGCAATATTCTTGGCGGCTATGTGACCTTGCGTGAACCAGAAAAATGTCTATCGCAGGAAAGCCCCATAAAGCCACAACGCCTTATGGCCATTCTCAGCCAACGTTTGCCACACGACACCCGGGTTTTTGTCGATGCTGGCAACAGCTGGTCATGGGCTACACATTACCTCACCCTGAGCAATGATTCCGGTGCATACCGTATTGCCATGGGCTATGGGTCAATGGCCTGGGCCATAGGGGCAGCCATAGGCTCGGCAGTGGGCAATCCGAAAGCCCCAACATTATGTCTGGTGGGTGATGGCTCCTATCTCATGAGTGCGCAGGAAATTACTGTAGCCGCACAACAGAAATTGCCGGTGGTCTTTCTCGTTCTTAACGATGCGGCGCTGGGCATGGTCATGCATGGTCAGAAACTGGGAAATCAAGAATCGATAGGCTGGGAACTCAATACCATTAACTATGCTGGCGTTGCGCAAAGCATGGGCATCAACGGTATCGTAATCGACACTCCACAACAAATGGAGAAAATTAATTTTAACGAACTGTTCCAACGCAATGGCCCCACACTACTCGATGTACGCATAGATCGCGATGAAGTCCCTCCCATGGGAGACCGTATAAAAGGCTTGGCCGTTAACGGTTCAGCAACACCCGGCGGCTGATAACAACTTTATTTATTAACTATTAAAGGCAGGATACAACCATGACAAAAGAACCGATCGATGTCCGCAGTCGCGGATTAAAATTTGCAACTTGCTTGACAACGACCATAACGGAGGAAACAGCTTCTCCAAAAAACCCTTACCTTATAGAGGACATGAGAATACACGGATACAAGCATTTGGAGTTAATGGAAAAATGCGAACTCTCAGACGTTATTTATCTGTTATTTCGCGGCGAAATGCCAAATGAGGAACAGAGTCACTTATTTAGAAAGCTTTGCATAGCGATGATAAATCCGGGACCTAGAAACACGGCAACTCAGGCAAGCATCACTGCAGGGGTAAGCAAAACGCTGGCAATACATTTGCTACCGATTTCACTTTCAGTTTACGGAGGTGATTTTGATGGTGTCGGAAAGGTTGCGCATATTATGCGCTATTTTTTAACAGCCCCCGAAAAACCTGTAGAACAGGTTTTGGACTCGTTAGACAGAAGACGTAAGAATAACATCCCCGGCTTTGATACTGTCTATGGTGATATAGACCCTTACGCTACAACATTATTGGAAAGTTTCGACAACTCAAGCAGTCAGCCGATCATTAAATGGGTCACTACTTTAAATAATGAATTAATCAAGAAAAATATTGGCATTACTAAAGCAGGCGTCTGTGCCGCCGTACTGACGGCCTTAGGTTTTCACCCCGAACACGGTGGAGCCCTAATGCAGTTAATAGGTGCGCCAGGCCTACTTGCTCACGGATTAGAGTATAGCGAAAAGTCGCTAACAAGCATGCTTTTTGAATCAGATGACTGCTATGAAATTGAAGGCGAAGCGGCACTAAAATCAGCAATATATAAAGAATCGGAGGTCACGCTATGACTTACACACTATGGGATAGCTATAGAGGAAAGATTAAAAGTAAAAAAGGTGGTTGGATTACCGGCAAAGCAATCAATAGCCATGGCTACGACATGATGAACGATCTTGTCGGCAAGCACAGTTATATGCAAATAATTATGCTAAACGCCACAGGGAGAATGCCTAGCCGGGCACTTGCAGACTGGTTGGAGGCCGCACATATTTGCCTAAGCTGGCCTGACCCCCGCATTTGGTGCAATCGTATAGGAGCACTGGGAGGCTCGGCCGGAGCGAGCGTGGTAGCATCTACATGTGCAGGCGTTCTTAGTGCTGACTCTATGATCTATGGCATAAAGCCATTCAAAGATTCAGTAGCATTTATCCAAAAAGTATATAAGGCCACGCAGCACGGAGAAAACATCAACGACATTATTAATGAGAACATCAAGAAGCATAATGGGAAATTACGCATTATGGGATATGCCAGACCTGTAGCAAAAGGTGATGAACGTATTAAAGCAATGACACGGGTTACCCAAAATCTTGGGTTTAACATTGGGCCACATTTACAACTAGCATTTGAAATAGAAGAGATTATTTTAAAGCGCTTCGATGAATCAATGAACATCGCAATGTATATTTCAGCCTTCCTTTCCGATCAAGGCTACAGTCCAAAGGATGTTTATCGCTTATTGACCGTTTTAGTTTTTAGTGGAATCACTGCCTGCCATACCGACGCTGCAGAACGTGAACATGGTACATTTTCTCCACTACAGGTTACAGATGTTCTTTACACAGGTGTTCCGGCAAGAACACTATAATGAGAACTAGGCCCTTCTAGCCATCCAATCTGTTCAAACCTCCTTCTAGCAC
Source organism: Cellvibrionaceae bacterium (assembly GCA_050289485.1). GTDB lineage: Bacteria > Pseudomonadota > Gammaproteobacteria > Pseudomonadales > Cellvibrionaceae > JBNKFV01. The sequence continues at coordinate 16,209 of JBNKFV010000019.1, read as the reverse complement.
TACTTGAAGGAGGTTTGATTTAGATGAAATCCACTGAAAATAGCTTTCTATTTTTGCAGAAAGGTATTAATTTAACCTTTCTTATTCGTAAGGAGCTATTACTGCGTACTTCCCCAAAATACGTTGTAACTCGCCAGACTTTTTTAAATTTTTTAGAATGCTATTGAATCCCTTAACAAATTCTCGATTGACTAAATTATCGCGGCAAATCAGTGATGCACCTTCATCCCTTAGTAACGCCAGTTTTTCGTCAAAACGTGGAACCGGCAAACCTAGATCCTCTGCAGCCAAGAGTATGTCTGGCGTAAAGCTCAACAAAGCATCTAATCGACCCGCCTCTAACATTTTTAAACTAATGTACTCACTTGGAGTAGATTCGAGTTCAACACGAACATGACCCAGTAACTGTTCCAAATTCATGCCATTCAAAATCGCTACACGTTTGCCAGAAATCTCATCTGTGGAACTAATAACTTTGCGGTTTCGATTTGTTAGCACTCTTAAGCTCACATAGTCGACAGGATCAGATGCTATAAGCTTTAGCCCAGCATAATCTGGATCGTTAGCCATGAGTGCATGAATACTTCCCGGAAAAAGGCAACTGCTATCATCTGACTTAAAACTTGAATGAGAACGTTTTAAAGGTCTGACCGTGACCTCAAAATTCAAGCCTTTCTCCTGAGCGGCTTTTAGCAAGCGATTATAATGCTTAGTCCCCTCTTCATTTAGCCGATAATCAAGCGCAATTGCATACACCTGCACCGGCTCAGCGGCACGTAAGGCAACGCTAAACAACGCCAAAATCAGGCAGGCACACCCCTTCTGCAGGACAAATCGAGGGGGACGCAAACGGATAGGTGATCCGAAGATGTTCATAATTCGATGCCTTCGACTCGGATGTTGTTTAATATATTCTGAACAGGCCTTTTAACAGCGCTGATCCCAACCCCTGTCATTACCATACCAGCAACCCCGGTCCGCAGTAGATATGTCGTGTCAATGATTCTTTCGAGTATACAAAGAGCTTATGACCCATAAATTTCATCTACGTTGAGCGAGACACTTTAGGACAACTTGACCTTTAAAGCCACATTTGAGATAAAACCAGCCTATACAAGAATCAGAGGGCCCCTTCAATTGTCACCTAAAATAACAATAAAGCAAACCCTAGGGATTTTCGCACCATATTATCCTTGGCAAGGGGGTAAAATCGTTGTCAGTATCTAGGATTTATTGGTATCAGGGTAGTAACAATGCTGCCAGAAACACGGGAATACAAGACTCTCAATGAGCATCAGCCTTTTTAAACGCCTCGCCTTCAAAATCATGAAATCCAGCCTTGCGCTGGCACTGATACTGGGCGTTGCTATTGCCCTGCTGCAAGTTTATATCGATTTTCGCAGCCAACGCGCGGCGCTCGATAACAGCATTAACGAGATCTTTCGCGTAACCTCAAATGCCGCCGGCCGAGCAGTGCACCTGCTCGACAACGAACTCGCAATGGAAGTGGTAAAAGGGCTGCAATACTACGACTATATCACTGAAGCAACCATCTACGACGATCAAAACCGTATCATGGCCACATTTATGCGGCCAACAACCCTCTCCAGTACACTCCTGATCAGTACGCTGCTGGCTGAAGCAAACGTAAAATACAACAAAGACCTCATCTATTCCGACGGTGCCTACGAAGGGCGTATCAGCCTGGTGATAAACAAAGATATTGCCCTGGCACCATTTTACGAGCGCGCGATTACTATTTTTCTAACCGGTATTGCCCGCAACTTCAGCCTGGCATTGGTGCTGTTGTTGCTATACCACTTTATGCTGACCCGACCACTGACCGAAGTGGCCCGCCGTTTTGAGACGATTAAAAACAATCGCGAACCCGGCCAACGGATTGAACATATTCCACAGCACCGCAATAACGAACTAAGCCTTATTATTAACGCGGCTAACGAATTTATCGAAGAATCTGAAGAACACCGCACCAGCCTCGAAAGAAATGAAAAGCAGTTGCGGATTATTCTCGACTCCAGCCCCAACCACATTTTTGCACTCGATTACAGCGGCAATATACTATTTATTAACGCCTGCGCTGCTGAGTTTTACGCTCAAGATGCCAAGCAGCTGATCGGCAAAAACTTCTTCGACGCGATATACACCCTGAAGCAAGATGAAAGTGACGCAGTACGAAAGAAAATTGACAACATTGCAACAGACAAACTACCACTGCTAAACGCCCAGCTAACCCTGACTGATGCCCAGGGTGATAGCCACATTATGCAAATGTCTCTCGTGCCGTTTCTTTGTATTGATAAGACCTATGTATTGATCATGGCCAGCGACATTACTGACCGGGTAAAAGCTGAACAACGCATTGAAAATCTGGCCTATTTCGATGCCCTCACCGGGCTACCCAATCGCAATATGCTTATCAGCAATGTGAGCCGCGACTTGGCACAGGTTAAAAATAACAATACGTTTGGTGCTATTTTATTTATCGATCTGGACGACTTTAAGCGTATTAATGACACCATGGGGCATTCTATTGGTGACGAAGTACTGCTAAAAATTTCACGCATATTAAAAAGTCAGATCAATCAAAGCCAAACCCTCTCACGCCTCGGTGGCGACGAGTTTGTATTCAGCCTGCCAAACCTGCCAAATTCTCTCGACGTTGCCAGAAAGTACGCGCGTGAATTTGCTGAAAACCTGATGCACCAAATCAGCAAGCCCATGAGGGTAGACGGAAAGCTATACTATATTGCGGCCAGTATCGGCATTGTTATTTACCCGGATGCCGCCGATAACACGGAAACCCTGCTGCGCTTTGCCGATACCGCCATGTATCAGGCCAAAAAAGCCGGGCGCGGCTGCTATCGCTTTTTTGAAGCGGCCATGGCGGCAGAAATTGATCGCGCCGTAATTCTTGAAGCCGAGCTCAACAATGCTATTAAAGAGCGACAATTTACCTTTTACTTGCAACCTATTGTCGACAGTAAAAGCAGACGTGTGGTCAGTGCCGAAGCACTGGTGCGCTGGATTCACCCAGAGCGAGGATTGATCCAACCAGTAAACTTTATCGATTTTCTGGAAAACACCGATATGATCAACGAGGTTGATCAGTTAGTACTCGAAGAAGTATGTATCTTTTTGCGCGAACTACGTACCCACGACACCTTGCCGCCAGGCTTTCGTATTGCCGTAAATATCAGCGCCCGAGAATTGCACCGTCACGACTTTGCACAGCAGATTGAAACCATTCTCGAACGCCATGACATTCCCGGCAGCTGTATTGAGTTAGAAATTACCGAAGGTGCCGCATTGCTTCGCCTCGACGAAGTCGTGGAGAAAATTCGTGTACTACAAAGCCTGGGCATTACCTTCGCATTGGACGACTTTGGTACCGGCTACAGCTCGCTGAGCTATCTGAAGCGATTGCCCATTAACAAGCTGAAGATCGACAAGTCGTTTATCAAAGACCTTACTGTTGATGCGCAGGATGAGGCTCTGGCAACATCCATTATCGCGATTGCCAAAACCTTTAATTTGGTTGTAGTGGCAGAAGGGGTTGAAACCGACGCACAAGCCGCCTGGCTCAATCAATACGAAGACATTCTCTACCAAGGATACTTTTTCGATAAACCGATGCCCAAAGATGTTTTCCAACACACCTACCTGCTGGCTGACACGAGCCAGACCAAATAAAGGGACAGCGCCCACAAATCTGAAACGCCATCGGCACCAAGCGCGCTAGGTGTGGTCAAACACACAAGACGCTATACTGGTTATCAGCCTGAAAAAGACGCCACGGTGATCTAAACATGGAAAAAACAGCACACGCAGCCCGCATGCTGGCACTGACCTTCACAATGATGGTATCGATGCCGTTGTTCGCCCAAACGGTATATAAAGTGGTCGACGAAAATGGCAAAGTGACGTATACCGATAGCCCCGGTAACGACAAGCAGGCAGAGACCGTGGAGGTGCCCAAAACCAACACACAGCCAGCCATTAAACCCACCACGCAAACCCATGCAAAAAAAACGCCCCCCAAAAGCAACACAAATTACCACGTTGCCATTAGTAGCCCCGCACCGGAAACCCATCTAATGCCCGGCGAATGGCACCTGACAGTAAACATAAGCGTGACACCGCAGCTACAGGAAAACCATTATCTGCTACTCACCGACAATGGCAGCCCCGTAGGAGAGCCTCAGCAAAACGGCACTTTCAACATTAACTACATTGCCCCAGGCAGCCATACATTCACTGCCAGTGTCGTCACCAATACAGGTCGCAACCTCTCAACAGGCGAGCCGATTACCGTTTACGTCCATCGCGCCAAAGCAAAATAGCATGCCAACCGCACCAAAATAGAGCAAAAAACCTATTAACGCACTATTATTGGTTACGCAGGGTGCGTACTTTTCCGGCAATTCAACCATACGCCTGATCTTCAGGCACACCACCACTGTTAAAGCACCATAGTTGCGCATACCTATTTATATTGGTTTAAAACTTGCAGTGCAAGACTGTATGTCCTCGCACTCAGTTAATCCGACTCACAATACCGTTGTGGTATAAAACAGGAAACGCATGAACACCGAAACCAACTACCAGTCATTAATGGACGGGCTAAACACTGCCATTGTGGTGGTGGACGGTGGGCTGAACATTCTTTATCTGAACCCTGCTGCGGAAGACTTACTGGCCATCAGTCGGGCTCAGGTGTACGCAACACCCATTACCAACTATTTCTTTGAATCAGAAAGTGCAATCTCGTCGCTGCAAGATGCATCGCGTTACCACCACCCTTACACCAAACGTCGCGCCAGCTGGCGGCTACACAATGGCCACATACTTACTGTGGACTACTCGGTGACGCAAGTGCCAGAACTGAACCATCTGACTATCGAAATTCAGCCTCTGGATCGCCTGTTGCGCATCAGCCGTGAAGAAGCGCTTATTTCGGCACAAGAAACAACTCGCAATTTGGTGCGGGGCATGGCCCACGAAATCAAAAACCCTTTGGGTGGTATTCGTGGTGCTGCCCAACTGCTGGCCAGAGAGCTACCGGATAGCAGCCTGGAAGAATATACGCAGATCATTATCGACGAGGCCGACCGCCTGCGTAATTTGGTCGACAAAATGCTGGGGCCCCGGCAAACCCTTAACCGGCGCCCTATCAATATTCACGAAGTACTCGAGCGCGTTGCCAAACTGATTACGGCCGAAAGCAAAGGTGCCGTCACTTTCATTCGCAATTACGACCCCAGTATTCCCGAGTTTCCGGCTGATACCGAAATGCTGATACAAGCTGTACTCAATATTGTACGCAATGCCATGCAGGCAATATTGGAGGCAAAAATTCCACAAGGCACTATAGAATTGAAAACACGGGTGCAACGCCAGTTCACCATTGGCCGCGAACATTATCCGTTGGTGTGTCGCCTCGATATCAAAGACAACGGCCCGGGCATATCACCAGACCTGATAGAAAATATTTTTTATCCCATGATTTCTGGGCGGGCAGAAGGCACAGGCCTCGGCCTCTCGATTTCACAAAACTTGATTGCACAACACCATGGGCTGGTTGAATGTGAAAGCCGCCCCGGACAAACCACCTTCTCAATCTATTTACCACTGGAACAACACCATGCAGAAGCCTAACCGCGTTTGGATTATTGATGACGACCGCTCGATTCGCTGGGTATTGGAAAAAGCCCTGCAACAGGCAGATCTTCAGACCAACAGTTTTGAAACCGGCGATGCTGCACTGGCTCATCTAAACCAGGAACAGCCAGGCAATCTGCCGGATGTAATTATTAGTGATATTCGCATGCCTGGTATGGATGGCCTCGAACTACTCTCTACCTTGCGCAGCATCAAGCCTGACACTCCCATTATTATCATGACCGCGCACTCCGACCTCGACAGTGCGGTTGCCGCCTATCAAGGTGGCGCATTTGAATATTTACCCAAACCTTTTGACGTAGACGAAGCACTGGCAGTCACCCAGCGCGCACTGGCTCATGTACAGGAAAAAACGACCGAGCGCTCACCGGAAGTAGCCAATATCAACAGTGAAATTATTGGTGAAGCCCCTGCCATGCAGGAAGTGTTTCGCGCGATTGGGCGCTTATCGCAATCTAATATTACCGTGTTAATCAATGGTGAATCGGGTACAGGTAAAGAGCTGGTTGCTCGTGCATTACACCAACATAGCCCGCGCCGACAGAACATGTTTATTGCGCTCAATATGGCGGCCATTCCCAAGGACCTTATCGAATCAGAATTGTTCGGCCACGAAAAAGGTGCCTTTACCGGTGCAGGCGCACAGCGCCAGGGGCGCTTTGAACAAGCCAATGGCGGCACCCTGTTTCTGGATGAAATTGGAGATATGCCAGCCGAAACCCAAACGCGACTGTTACGCGTGCTGGCCGACGGCGAGTTTTACCGTGTTGGTGGCCACACGCCCGTTAAAGTGGATGTGCGCATTATTGCCGCCACGCATCAGAACCTTGAAAACCTGGTGGCCGACAACCGCTTCCGCGAAGATTTGTTTCACCGTTTAAACGTGATTCGGATTCACATCCCCCGGCTTGCCGACCGTCGTGAAGATATTCCTAAACTGGCACAGTATTTTTTCCAGAAAGCCGCGGGCGAACTGGGTGTAGAACCCAAAACGTTGTTGCCAGCTACTGAAAACTACTTAGGCAGTCTTGATTGGCCGGGCAACGTGCGCCAATTAGAGAATACCTGCCGCTGGATCACCGTGATGGCCTCAGGCCGTGAAATACACGTGCAGGATTTACCCCCAGAGCTAACCCATCTGGAAGCTGGCAGCCAGCCTTCTGGTGACTGGGAGAAAGCGCTGCGCCATTGGGCAGACCAGGCGCTATCGCGAGGCCAAAATGATATTCTCGCCGAAGCCGTGCCGACGTTTGAAAAAGCGTTGATTGAAACTGCACTAAAGCATACCGCGGGGCGTAAACGCGATGCTGCCAATTTGCTGGGCTGGGGTCGAAATACTCTCACCCGCAAATTAAAAGAATTGGGAATGGCTGGCAGCGACGACGATTAACTATCGCTGCCATCAACAACGATAAGCTTTTAACGTATCAAGCAAGGTGGCTGATTTATCGGCTACCTTGGTACTGGCTTTGGCTGCATTCTGCGACACTGCGGCCGTAGTAGCCGCAATACTGACCACTCGTTGAGCGCGTTCGCCTGCCGCAGTCGACATACTTTGCTGCTCTGCGGTGGCAGATAATACATGCTCACTTTGAGTCCGAATGGACGCCACCGAGACAAGGATATCTGCCAGCGCCTGCAATAGATCACGAGCAACGGTCACCGTCGACTCCGCCGACTGTTCGCCCACCTGCATACGCTTTTCTGCTTCCAGTGTACCCGCCTGAATATTGCCGATAATTTCCTGAATTTCCTGGGTAGACACCGCAGTACGACCAGCCAACTGTCGCACTTCGTCGGCCACCACTGCAAAGCCGCGGCCCTGCTCACCTGCCCGCGCAGCTTCAATTGCTGCATTCAGTGCCAGCAAGTTGGTTTGCTCAGCAATACCTTTAATCACTGATAGTACTTGACCAATTTCTTCACTGCGTGTTGCCAATACACTAATACTCTGTACTGACAATTTCACGTGGGCTGCTACGGCATCAATCGCGGTAATCGTGTGATTGACTGCAGCATTGCCCTGCCCGGCAACCTTGTCTGCATTGGTAGCTGCAGACAAGGTTTGTTCGACAATACGCACCACATCACCCAATGCCGTATTCACCCGGTCAAGCTCTTGCGACATGGCTTGCAACTGCGCTTCCTGTTCGTCGGTTTGTTGCTGGGTTTCTACCGTCGTATCAAGCAATACCTGACTATCGTCGGCGAGCCCCTGCCCCGTAGCCTGCAACTGTTTTATCAAATCGGCCTGGTTGGCAATTAGGCCGTCAAAGGCTTTGCTCAGTTCGCCAAGTTCATCGTCGCTTTGCAAATTGATACGTGCAGTAAAATCCTGCTGGTAACTCACATACTCAACTGTTTTCTGCACTTTTCGCAATGGATTAACAATGCCACGCAAGATCCAATAACCAAATCCACCAATCCCAACGATTAAACACACCAGCACAATGGCCATTGCCTCAATGGCAGACTGGGCTTCACTCTGGGCCTGCTGCTGAGTCCTCTCTGCCAAACTGACCTGCCGTTGCAATAACACCTGCAAATGATCCATTACCGGATCAATCGCTGAATACATTTCCAAATCAATATAGTTACCCAAAGAGTAAGTAGACTGCTCTTCAATATATTGCTTTAGTATTTTAAGGGCCTTATCGGCTTCCACTCGCGCCGGCTCGCCTGCGGCAATCAATTGCTGCTCTTCAGCGGAATGCTGACGCTGTAAATATTGCTGCCATAAGCGCTCGGAGTCAGTTATCGCTGTATCAATGGATTGCTTAGCCTCATCCCAAAAAATCATTTGCGCACGTGATTTGTGTGCAATGTCTATCACGTCTTTGGCGTAAACTCGGCTTAATGCCTGCAACGTAATCATTGGAGCCATGCGCTCTTCCACCAGGTGCGAGGCATTGTCGGTAACTTTTTCCAATTCCCACCAGGCAATGGATGCGAGCACTAATGCGACAGCAATAGGAACAAGAATCAGCACAAATAATTTGTGGCGAATACACAGAGACATAAGGTTAACCATTCCAACGGCTAAATATAGAAGGTACCAATAGTCTAGGAAATAAGCATGACGATTTAGTGACAATGTCAAAAAACTGCAATAAGAAGGCGATCTAAATAAAAGTGGTAAAAAGAGAAAAATGTCGACGGCAAAAAGCCGCCGACAAAAGAAAGGCAAGGTTTAGAAGTTGTACGCCAGCGTCGCACCGGCAGTACGTGGAGGCGCCAACATGCCAGAGTTGGTGCGCGAACCATTAATAATAAACATGCCCGTGTAGACGGCCTCATCTGTCAGGTTTTTGCCCCACAGATTAACGGACCATTTGTCGTCTGGTGATGTGAACTTCAGGTTAGCGTTATAAGTGGTAACAGAGTCCTGAGAGATAGACTCGTGATTGAACTGGCTGAAGTAGATCTTATCTTTGTAAGCACCTTCGAACACCAGCTGACCGTACCAACCATTATCAAACTCTGGAAAGTCGATTTGTGCACGCAGGGTGTAGGCCCACTCGGGTGACTGAACCATAGTGTTGCCGGAAAGATCTGAATCTGGAGCAGAAACCCCATCCCCATACAAATTGTACAGTGAATATACCGTGTTGAATGGATCGGTACTGATATAGTCAGTAAACGTCGCGTCCAGGTAGGTTGCTGAAGCGTCAATACGCAACACGTCAGAAGCCAGCCAGGTGATTTCCATTTCTGCACCTTTTACTTCTGCACCGGCTGCGTTGTCATATACCAAAGTAAAGCCCGTTGCACCGGCTGGCACACTGCGGCCTTGCTGAAGGTTGGTATAATCGTAGAAGAATGCAGCCGTGTTTACCTGTAAACGGTTATCCAGAAACTGGCCTTTCATACCAATTTCGTAAGCTTTCATGTTCTCTGGCTCAAGTACAGGATTACGCTGGCCAGCGAGAAAAATACCGCTTTTAAAACCTTCTGTATAACTAGCGTATACCAATACATCCTCTACGCCTGCCCACTCCAAGCGAACACTGGGTGTAAAGTCATTAAAACTCTTTTCGTCCTGGAAGGTCAGAATCGGTGATGCCGGCGCATGCCAATGAGTAGTGTCACCTTTGCGGTTTTCATAACTGTAGCGACCACCCAACGTCAACCGCCACGCTTCGCTCAAGTCGAAGTTCACATTGGTAAACAGGCCTGCAGCTTCTGCTTCGGCAGTACCGTAAAAATTGAAACATAAACCAGCTGGATCAAAGCCATCGATAATATTCGTAAAACCACCTGCAGCACACGGTGGCACAGGAATTGTCTGGTGCAAACGGTTGTCGGCTAATATTTCGTCATTGTAGTAAAACAAACCCACAAGGCCATTATAACTATCGCCAGTAAAATGCAGTTGCAGCTCTTCGCTGTATTGCTCGCTTTCTACACGTTCAGACTGAATATAAAAGTTTTCACTGGTGAAATCGAAATCCTGCTGGGGAATTTTTTCAAAATCCTGATAATTGGAAATAGACACGAGACTAAACATGTCGTTGATCGCCCAATTGAAGGTCGCCGTGTAAGAATTCTGCTCACGCTCATTCTGCAAATCGATACCCGAACTGATATCACGAGGATCTGGTGCACCTAAACCATTAGACGCAAAACGCGATACCAAGCCCGCTTGAGCCGCAGCCAAGGCGCCGGCTGAAGCATCAGGAAAGTTAGTCGCATTAATCGTGCTGATATCGTAAGAATCCGAGCGATACTTCGGCATATAATTGCGGTCATCTTCTTGGTGACGCTCAGCCTGCACCATTAAATCCATCGAATCGTTGATAAGCCACTTGAGCTTTACACGTACTGATTCTTGCTGCGCATCGTCAATGTCTTTGCCCGTAGCAATGTCTTCGCCATAACCACCTCGATCAACTATTTTCACTGCAATACGACCCAGTAGATTATCAGACAGCGAATTTGCCACGGCACCTTCGAATTGCAACAGATCGTAGCTACCGCCAGTAAAACGCGCGTAGCCACTGAGCTCTTCAGTGGGGTCATTGGTAATTACGTTAATAGAGCCACCAGTAGTGTTGCGGCCATAAAGCGTACCCTGCGGACCACGCAATACTTCAACCCGTGAAATGTCGAAAAGCGAACCTAACTGTGCGGAAGACTGACCGGTCACAACACCGTCAACATGCATGGCTACCGATGGATCACCGCCGGCAAACGGATTATCGGTACCCACACCACGAATCATGATCTGTGCAAAACCAAACGACTCACCTAGTGTCAGGCCCGGTGACATAGTCCCCAGATCCTGAATATTATTAACGCCAGCATCTACCAGGCGCTCACCGCCCAAGGCCGTGATGGCTGCCCCCACATCTTGCACACTTTCAGCACGCTTCTGTGCAGTGACTATTACCTCCTCCAGCATACGTGGTTGCTCTGCACCAGCGGTTGCCACACCGGAACCTGCTAAGACGCCTAAAATACCCGCTAATACGTTTTTTTTCTGTCCTACTTGTTTCGAAGACATAGCGTAACTCTCTTGAACATTATCTATTGTAATTATCAAGTGATGGCTACCATTAAAGCTTGCGTTTAATCCGGTATCTTTCAGTAAAGCTGCTAACGCTTCTGCCATTGAGTAGTTGCCCGACAATGCGTTAGTGGTATACGGCTTTACCTGGTCATATTGATAGATAACTGTGATATCCGCTTGTTGACCAAACACAGGTAGCGCCTCACCTGCACTTTGCCGTGCAATATCAAATGCGATGGTTTCCTCTGCAGCAGCAGTCAGGTTGGAAACAAAGAGGCCTACAATCATGCAAAGGGTAATTGCAATTATTTTTATTGCCCGCAGCATCGCCAATAGCGCACGGCATACGTGGCAGACAAAACACCGACTTTGAGTGTGTTTTATCTTCACCACGTATGTAGATAACCGGTGGACCATGCAATACCCCTACTAGCGAATAAAATTATTTTTATGAGGGCCTGACCAATGCATATTGTTACAAGCAAGCAGTGAGGGAAATCTATGGGACAGAAACCCGCCACGCCTAGCGGCTGGTTAATAAAATGCGGTTATGATTGTCGTATTGAATGTCAATATTCAAACCTTCACCAAGGCTTACCAACAAAGACTTTATATCGTCTGTTTTATAATGCCCACCCACTTTCAGCGTATTTAACTCGGGGTCGGCAATAACCAGTTTTTTATCGGTGTAACGTCCAATTTCGGCGATAGCTTCCTTCAAGCTCTCGCCTTTAAAGATAAGTGCTCCCTGTTGCCAAGCGAGTTTTCGTTCAAATTCATCAACTTCCACAGGGCGTAATGACTTAATCACTTGGGCATACTGCAGCGCCTGACCAGCGCCTACCAGAGCCTCCTGCAATTCGTTCTCTGCCAACACCAACAAACCAGCCGCAACATTTTTGCTTTCGTCAGGTGCCTTCTTCAAATCCAGCGCAGAGCGCTGGTTAATATTGGTATCACTAAATACCTTCACGCGCCCTTCCGTGACCAATACATCTACTGAATCACCCAAGTAGCGCACATTAAAAGCAGTACCCACCGCCCAAACCAAACCACCGCCCGCATAAACGACAAAGGGGCGTTCGGGGTTTTTCCTCACATCAAAACTGGCTTCTCCCTTAAGCAGGGTAATTGCACGGCGCGACTCGCTAAAGTCAACTTCGATATGAGTATCAGTATTCATGTTCACAACGCTGCCGTCAGGCAGGGTAAAACTGCCCTGTTCACCAACGGTGGTACGCAAATCGGTAGGCATAATGCCGTTCACGAGCCAGCCCAACGCGACTACCAGCACCAAGGTGCACACGACTGCAACCCCCTGTCCCCAGGGCCTACGCAGCCACATAGCCCAACCAAATGACTGGGCATACACAGAACTTTCGGATTCAGGTAACGGAAACAACTCAGCCAACTCCTGCAATCTAGCCATTGCATCCCAATTGGCTGCCAGCTTCATCAGGTAATCACGGTGAAACGAACTTTGCCCCATCCACTGCTGCAATTCGGCCAGCTCGGCTTCGGTTAATGGCTCCCGATCCATACGCACTAGCCAATCACCCGCCTCTACCTTTATGGCAGCTCGATTGGGAAAGGCGGTCACGTTACCGGGCAGTTGATGTTCATCGGCCATAATGCGTCCTACCTGCGCCCCTGTACATCATGGTGCGCAACATTTTCGGCAGGATTGGCCTGCTCATGCGCATCCATGTAGTCAGTGCAACGCACTATCGCTTTCGACATATGAACCTCTACCGTTTTAATGCTGATACCCAAACGCTGAGCAATTTCTTTCTGACTAAGACCGTAGACTCTGCGTAGAATAAATACTCGTTGGCATTTCAGCGGCAGCTGTCTTACTGCCCGACAAAAGAGTTCAAATCGCTCCCGCGATTCAAAATCATCTTCCAACAGGCTACTCTCAAATAGAACCGTCGAGGACTCAAAATCCCCTACTGTATCCGTAAGCTTATTTTCCATTTTATCTAGCGTATTGAGCGCAAGATTCCGGGTGGCCCGATAAAGGTAAGACGCATTGACCTGAGTATTGCGGCGCTGTTTGGCTTCCAGCACTCTGACAAACACCTCCTGCACAACATCTTCTATTTCTTGAGGCTTTTTGAAATAACGCGAGACATAGCGCATCAACGGCTTTCTCAGCCGCTGGTACAAGCTCCCCATTCCTTGAGTATCAGAATTTTTATTATCAGACATGTTCCTGTCCTACTATTGTCTGGAGCAGATGGCCCCAACCCTACAAGCAAAGTTATTGCTTACAAATCTGGCAGGTTTACAGACAACCAATCTCGCTGCAAGCCAGTGAGGTTAATATAAGCCGCTCTCAAGCGGGATCTAAAGAATGAGTATAGCAATCAATCTAGGAAGAGATAAGGGATGGCAAATACTAAACAGAGACTACTGAAATAGCACATTGGCATATGGCTCTGGGAGCTTATAGACAACCCATAAAGAGAACCAATGTCTCAGATCACACCTACGCTTGATATAAGCGCTCTCACATGGAGCTTAGAATGCGAGCACAGCGAAAAGCCAGAAAATCCCTTATCTTCGTAGAGGTAAGACATCAAAAGAAAAGCAATGGACCGTAAACAAGCACCCACGTCACCAGCCGACCAAAATTACGATCAGGGTTAGCAGTGAGACCAACAGCGGTAAATGACAGCGAAATCAAAACACCTGACCCTAAACCAACGACCGCGTGAAGTGCTGCAAAGCTATAGAAGCTATCACACCAAATTTGCGGCTTATTAACCCGGCCGGACCATAGCGACAATGAGGACAGAGTGCAGACAAACGTCTGCAGACTTTCCTACTCAGTTCCATTAAGAAGCGTATTCCGACTATCAACAGCACTTTTCTACCCTTGATCCTCTCGATCCGCGTCAATTCGGGAAGTCTGCCGAAAAAGTGGTGATAATAGACTCACAGAAGCCCTTTCACATTTTGGGGCAGACCATCTATTATCGAAATTTCATGAAGCCCTATGATCACCGATACGTGCAGACATTTTTTACGCCGGGATGGCCAAATAAATGCTGTGTTAAGCCTGCTCAAGCAACAGTGTCCGGGTCCTTATAACCCTCAGGAGCTGGAGCTACTCAGTGCCGTACACTGCAATTCACTCTGAATTCTATCTACCGAAAAGGCTTGGCCAAAGACGATCTCTACAAAAGAAGTATGCACTCACTCAAAAAGAGTTAGACGTAATAGAACTCATCATTGCGGGGGCTAGCAACAAACAGATCGCTGAAGACCTGGCATTAGGACTTGCCAAGGTAAAAACTCATTTGATGCACATATTCAAAAAGACAAACTCCAGCTCTAAAGCGGAATTGCTTGCTTTTGTCATCTCGGATTTAAGGCAAAGTTAGTAATCGGGGAAAACGCTAAGACATAAAAAAAGCCGGGAGAACCCGGCTTTTTTAGAAGACTTACTCTTCTTCAACGGCTACCGCATCAACTGGTCGATCAACCAACTCTACATACGCCATTGGAGCTTTGTCACCTGAGCGGAAGCCGCATTTCAAAATGCGAATATATCCACCCGGACGAGCTTCATAACGAGGACCAAGCTCGTTAAACAGCTTGCTTACGCTATCTTTATCGCGCAAACGGCTAAACGCCAAACGGCGGTTAGCAACACTGTCGCTCTTCGCTAAAGTGATCAGTGGCTCAGCCACACGACGCAACTCTTTAGCTTTTGGCAAAGTAGTTTTAATTAATTCATGTTCAACCAATGAAGCGGTCATGTTACGAAACATGGCTTTACGGTGTGAACTGTTACGATTCAGCTGGCGGCCACTATGACGATGACGCATAACTCAAATCCTTCACTTACTCATTGCTATCACAGCAATTATTGTTAAGTCGTAACTGGCTTTACTCCCAGCCACAACAAGTCGTATTTAGTCGTCGTTTCGCAAACTGGCTGGTGGCCAGTTCTCCAAACGCATACCGAGAGACAAACCGCGCGAGGCAAGAATATCTTTAATCTCGGTCAGAGACTTTTTACCCAGGTTTGGCGTCTTCAACAGCTCAACTTCTGTGCGCTGAATAAGGTCGCCAATGTAGTAAATGTTTTCCGCTTTCAGGCAGTTTGCAGAACGAACAGTAAGCTCCAAATCGTCTACCGGACGCAACAGTACAGGATCAATTTCTTCCTGCTTCTGTTCTGGCTCAGACTCTTTCTCACCTTCGAGATCAACAAATACAGCCAACTGCTGCTGCAGAATGGTCGCAGCACGGCGAATAGCTTCTTCAGGTTCGATGGTGCCATTGGTTTCCAGATCGAGAACCAACTTATCCAAATCTGTACGCTGCTCAACACGCGCACTTTCTACCGAATACGCCAAACGCTTAACTGGGCTGAACGAGGCATCCAGTTGCAAACGGCCGATTGCACGAGTCTCATCTTCATCACTGGCACGAGCATCGGCTGGCTGGTAACCACGACCACGCCCCACAGTGAGCTTCATGTTCAGTTCAACATCACCAGAAATGTGCGCGATAATGTGATCTGGGTTCTTAATTTCAACCTCATGATCCAACTGAATATCAGCGGCTGTAACAACACCAGGACCTTTCTTTGACAAAGTCAATACAGCACGGTCCTTACCATTCATCACTACAGCAATACCTTTGAGGTTCAGCAGGATTTCAATAACATCTTCCTGCACACCTTCAATGGCACTGTATTCGTGCAATACACCATCGATTTCTGCTTCAGTTACGGCACAGCCGGGCATAGAAGACAGTAAGATACGACGCAACGCATTACCTAGAGTATGACCAAAACCACGCTCGAGCGGTTCCAGTACAACTTTTGCACGGGTTGGTGCAAGTTCTGTTACGTCAATATGACGCGGAGTTAAAAGCTCTGTTACAGCAGTCTGCATAGCCACACCTGTTAGCGGTTAGTCCCTTTACTTGGAGTAAAGCTCAACAATGAGGTTTTCGTTAATTTCAGCCGGCAAATCTGCACG